>NZ_CP116936.1:0-1361250 GCF_028475105.1 Micromonospora sp. LH3U1
CGGTGAACCCGCTTCAGCGCCCGTTCAGGCAGGGGCAGGTCGCACCCGCGTCCGGCGGCGGCCACAATCGGTCGGTACACAGGCTGTGGATAACTTGTGGATGACCACCGGTCGACCGTCCGGGTGGGTGTTGTTCCACCCGCGAACGCGGCGGGCCCGGGACGGCCGGCTGGCAGACAGCGGCGGCCGGGAGCAGAGGCGAGGGGGTGGCACGACGGTGGCCGGTACGACCGACCTTGCCGCAGTGTGGTTAGCGGCGACCGACGAGCTAGCCGACGAGATCATCTCCGCCCAGCAGCGTGCCTATCTCCGACTGACCCGGCTGCGGGCGATCGTCGAGGACACCGCGCTGCTCTCTGTCCCGGACGCGTTCACCCGCGACGTGATCGAGTCGCGGCTGCGCCCGGCGATCACCGAGGCACTGACCCGCCGACTCGGCCGGCCGATCCAGGTCGCGGTCACCGTTCGGGTGGCGGAGGACGCCACGGGCCGACCGGCTGGCACCGTCTATCGCAGCGCCCCGGAGACGGGGCCGCTCGACGTCGAGGGCCCGGCCGCCACACCGTTCGACGACGACCAGGGCGTTCGGCCGGTTGCCGACGCGTTGATTCCTGAGCAGCCACACGCGCCGCGTGCGCCCGAGCCGGTCGCGCCACCCGCGCCGGCGGGCCCGCCGCTCGCGCCGACCGCTGACGGGCATCGTTCAGGGCTGATCCCGGCCAGCAGGGACGGGCAGGAGGCGCTGTTCAGCGCCGCGTTCGCGGAGCCGATGCGGCCGTCCCGACCGGCGCCGGACCGGCGCGGCTACGACGAGCAGGCTCGCCTGGACTCGCCCGGCCCGGACACCCGGCCCTACGAGCCCCGCTACCGGGAAGACTCGGCGTCGCCTCGCGACCAGCACGTGATCCGCGCGTTGCCCCGGGACAGCGGAACGGACAGCGGCCCGGGCCGCAGTGGCGTGGATCATCGGGCGGGTGGCCGCGACGACCGCCGGCTGCCCGGTGCCGACACCGGCGGCAACCGGCTCAACCCGAAGTACATGTTCGAGACGTTCGTCATCGGCTCGTCCAACCGGTTCGCGCACGCCGCGAGCGTGGCGGTGGCGGAGTCACCGGCGAAGGCGTACAACCCGCTGTTCATCTACGGTCACTCGGGGTTGGGCAAGACCCACCTTCTGCATGCCATCGGGCACTACGCCACGACACTCGGCAACGCCCGTTCGGTCCGGTACGTCTCGACCGAGGAATTCACCAACGACTTCATCAACTCGCTCCGGGACGACAAGACCAGCGCGTTCCAGCGGCGCTACCGCGACGTCGACATCCTGCTGATCGACGACATCCAGTTCCTGGAGAACCGCGAGCGCACCCAGGAGGAGTTCTTCCACACCTTCAACACCCTGCACAACGCCAACAAGCAGATCGTGATCACCTCCGACCGGTCGCCGCGCCAGCTCGCCACCCTCGAGGACCGGATGCGAACCCGATTCGAGTGGGGGCTGCTGGCTGACATCCAGCCGCCGGACCTGGAGACCCGGATCGCGATCCTGCAGAAGAAGGCGGCGCAGGAGCGGATGTACGCCCCGCCGGACGTGTTGGAGTTCATCGCCTCCCGGGTGTCGAACTCGATCCGGGAGTTGGAGGGGGCGCTGATCCGGGTGACGGCGTTCGCCAGCCTGACCCGGTCGACCGTCGAGCTGTCACTGGCCGAGGAGGTGCTCCGGGACTTCATGCCGGACGGCGGCGGGCCGGAGATCAACGCCGACCAGATCATGGCCTCGACCGCCGACTACTTCGGAGTGAGCCTGGAGGACCTGCGCGGTCAGTCCAGGTCCCGGGTGCTCGTCAACGCCCGGCAGGTGGCCATGTACCTGTGTCGGGAGTTGACCGAGCTGTCGCTGCCCCGCATCGGGCAGGCCTTCGGCGGCCGGGACCACACCACGGTGATGCACGCCGACCGGAAGATCCGTCAGCAGATGGCGGAACGCCGCTCGCTCTACAACCAGATCGCCGAGCTGACCAACCGGATCAAGCAGAACACCTGAGGCGTACGCCAGCCGTCGCGACGGCACGCAGCCCGGGACACGCCCGGCCGGATCTCCGGCCGGGCGTTCTTTTTTTCCGTCAGCAGCTGGACTCTCGACATGGTGTAGGCCACAGCATTGAGGCCGTGACCGCCTCAACTCCCACTCGTTGTCCACAACTCGTTATCCACCGTCGGTGGATAACTACGGTCCGTCTTTCCCTGGTTACCCACAGGCTGTGGAAAAACCCTGTGTACGACCCTGTGGACGCCTGGGGACAACCGTCACGTTTTCCACCGATGACCGCTGCCCTGTGTACGAGCTGTTGAAGGTTCTGGGGATGAAGGCAATGGTGATCTTCACCGTGATCCACAGGCTTGGGGAGAAAGTCGGTGGATTACCGGTGGACAACCGGTGGACAACGGTGGACAACCGGCCGCCGAGGCCGGGCTGTGGACACGCAAGCCGGTTGTACCCCCGGTTCTCCACAGCTAAATCACCGGTGGATAACGTGTCTGAGCTGCGCAGACCCGGGTTTTCCACAGTTTGCACAGGTGCGATGAAGACTATGAGTTATCTCTTCTAAGAGAACAAAAACCAATCATCACCGTTGGGCTTTCTGTGGATCGGGCCGAACGCTGCCGGATCAGCCGGTCAGCACCGACACGAACCATGGGGTCGGGCGCACAGCCGATGCCCCCGCGCCCTAAGGTTCGATGGGTACCCGCACGGTTGGCGGGATGGTAGGCAGCGGTCGGCATGAGAGAGTTGTCGCTGACGTCGACGCGGAGGCATTGATGAAGTTCCGAGTGGAGCGCGACGCGCTCGCCGAGGCCGTGGCGTGGACCGCGAAGAGCCTGCCCAACCGGCCATCCGTACCGGTGCTTGCCGGGGTGATGCTCCGCGTCACCGACGGCAACCTGCGGGTTTCCGGCTTTGACTACGAGGTCTCCAGCCAGGTGACCGTCGAGGTGCAGGGTGACGCCGACGGCGCCGCGCTCGTCTCCGGCCGCCTGCTCGCCGAGATCACCAAGGCGCTGCCGGCCAAGCCGGTCGACATCGCCGCGGTCGGCGCCCACCTCGAGTTGGTCTGCGGCAGTGCCCGGTTCACCCTGCCCACCATGCCGGTGGAGGATTACCCCGCGCTGCCCGAGATGCCGCAGAGCGCCGGCACGGTCGACGCCGCCGCGTTCGCCACCGCGGTCTCCCAGGTGGCCATCGCGGCCGGCCGTGACGAGACGCTCCCGATGATGACCGGCGTCCGCGTCGAGCTCTCCGGCAACACACTGTCGATGCTCGCCACCGACCGTTACCGGCTCGCCCTGCGCGAGATCCAGTGGCAGCCGGACGACCCCGAGGTGAGCATCAACGCCCTGGTGCCCGCCCGCACCCTGAACGACACTGCCAAGGCCCTCGGCCCGCTGGGCGGCGAGGTCACGCTCGCCCTCGCCCAGGGCGCTGCGGGCGAGGGCATGGTCGGCCTGGCCGGCGGCACCCGACGTACCACCAGCCGCCTGCTCGACGGCGCCAACTACCCGCCGGTGCGCTCACTCTTCCCGGCCACCCACAACGCTGCGGCCCGGGTGCCGGTCAGCGCCCTGATCGAGGTGGTCAAGCGGGTCGCGCTGGTGGCCGAGCGGACCACCCCGGTGCTGCTCAGCTTCAGCGCCGACGGCCTGGTGGTCGAAGCCGGCGGTTCCGAGGAGGCGCGGGCCAGCGAGGCGATGGAGGCCACCTTCACCGGCGACGCGCTGACGATCGGGTTCAACCCGCAGTACCTCATCGACGGCCTGGCCAACCTGGGCTCTCAGACCGCCGTGCTCTCGTTCGTCGACGCCTTCAAGCCCGCGGTGATCTCCCCCGCCGGCGAGGATGGCGAGGTCATTCCGGGGTACCGCTACCTCATCATGCCGATCCGCGTTTCCCGCTGATCGCGCCCAGCAACACCAGATCCACGGAGGTAGAAACACATGCAGCTCGGCCTTGTAGGACTCGGCCGTATGGGCGGCAACATGCGGGAGCGGCTGCGTGCTGCTGGTCACGAGGTTGTCGGCTTCGACAACAACGCGCAGCTGAGCGACGTCGCGACCATCGCGGGCCTGGCAGAGAAGCTTGAGTCACCGCGTGCGGTCTGGGTCATGGTGCCCGCCGGCGTCACCGACGCCACCATCGACGAGTTGGCTGCGGTCCTCGGCGAGGGCGACATCATCATCGACGGCGGCAACTCGCGCTTCAGTGACGACGCCCCCCGGGCCGAGCGGCTCAACGAGCTGGGCATCGGCTACCTCGACGTCGGTGTCTCCGGCGGCGTCTGGGGCCGGCAGAACGGCTATGGGCTGATGGTCGGCGGCGCCCAGGAGCACGTCGACCGGCTGATGCCGATCTTCGACGCTCTCAAGCCGGAGGGCGAGTTCGGCTTCGTGCACGCCGGGCCGGTCGGCGCCGGGCACTACTCGAAGATGGTGCACAACGGCATCGAGTACGGCCTGATGCACGCCTACGCCGAGGGCTACGAGCTGATGGCCGCCTCCGAGCTGGTGACCAACGTGCCGGGGGTCATCAAGTCCTGGCGAGAGGGCACCGTCGTGCGTTCCTGGCTGCTCGACCTGCTGGACCGGGCACTCGACGAGGACCCGGAGCTGGCCGACCTGAGCGGCTACACCGAGGACACCGGCGAGGGCCGGTGGACCGTCGACGAGGCGGTCCGGCTGGCCGTGCCGCTGAATGTCATCACCGCTTCGCTGTTCGCCAGGTTCGCCTCGCGGCAGGACGACTCGCCCGCCATGAAGGCCGTCGCCGCGCTGCGCCAGCAGTTCGGCGGCCACGCCGTCCACAAGCGCTGAGCGGTATCCACAACCTGTGTACGTTCACCGGCTGGAACTGGTCGACTTCCGCTCGTACGAGCGGGTGGCCGTCGACCTCCAGCCGGGGGCGAACGTCCTGATCGGCGCCAACGGCGTCGGCAAGACCAATCTCGTCGAGGCGCTGGGCTACGTGGCGACCCTGGATTCACACCGGGTCGCCACGGACGCACCTCTGGTCCGGATGGGCGCCACGTCCGCGGTGATCCGCTGTGCGGTGGTCCACGAGGGGCGCGAGCTGCTGGTCGAGCTGGAGATCGTGCCCGGCAAGGCCAACCGGGCCCGGCTGGGCCGATCACCGGCGCGGCGGGCTCGGGACGTACTCGGTGCCCTGCGGCTCGTGCTCTTCGCCCCGGAAGACCTTGAGTTGGTCCGCGGCGACCCGTCCGAGCGCCGCCGCTACCTGGACGACCTGCTGGTCAACCGGCAGCCCCGGTACGCGGGTGTGCGGGCCGACTACGAGCGGGTGGTCAAGCAGCGCAACGCCCTGCTGCGCACGGCGTACCTGGCTCGCAAGACCGGGGGGTCACGCGGCGGCGACCTTGGCACCCTCGCCGTCTGGGACACCCACCTGGCCCAGCACGGCGCGGAGTTGCTTGCCGGGCGACTGGAGCTCGTCGCCGCGCTCACCCCGCACGTCGCCAAGGCGTACGACGCGGTGGCCGCCGATCGGGGTGCGGCTAGCATCGCCTACCGGCCCTCGATCGAGCTGGCCGAGCCGACCACCGACCGGGCCGCGCTGTCCGACGCACTGATCGCCGCCCTGGCCGCGTCCCGCTCCGCCGAGATCGAACGGGGCACCACCCTGGTCGGCCCACACCGTGACGAACTGGCGCTGACCCTCGGCCCACTGCCCGCCAAGGGGTACGCCAGCCACGGCGAGTCGTGGTCGTTCGCGCTCGCGCTGCGGCTGGCCGGGTACGACCTGTTACGCGCCGATGGCATCGAGCCGGTGCTGGTGCTCGACGACGTCTTCGCGGAGTTGGACACTGGCCGCCGGGAGCGCCTGGCGGAGTTGGTCGGCGGGGCGAGCCAGCTGCTGGTCACCTGCGCGGTCGACGACGACGTGCCGGCCGCCATGCGCGGCACCCGCTACCAGGTAGGCGAAGGGACGGTACGCCGTGTCGGATGAGCCACGTACCAACCGCCCCGCGGCCGGCGGAGGCGACGCCGCGGCCTCGCGTACTCCTAAGGCGGAGGCGAAGGGCGGTGAGCCGGCGGCGGCCGCCAGTGGGCCGGAGTTGGCTCGGGCGGTGCTCGACGCGGCGCTGTCCCGGCGGCAGGCGGCGGCACGCGCCCGGCGTGCCCCTGGCGGCGGAAGCGGCGACGCTGCCGGCGGTTCGGGGCGGCGGTTGCGTGGTTACTCCGGCCCGGGCCCGGACCCGCGTGATCCGCAGCCGCTCAGCGCGGTGCTGAACCGGCTGGTGAAGGCGCGTGGCTGGCAGCAGCCGGCGGCCGAGGCCACCGTGTTCGGTGCCTGGGAGCGGGTCGTCGGCGCAGAGGTCGCCCAGAACAGTCGCCCGGTCAAGCTGGAGAACGGCGAGCTGACCGTGGAGGCGCGATCGACCGCCTGGGCGACTCAGCTGCGGTTGCTCGCTGGGTCGCTGCTCAAGCAGATCGCCAGCGAGGTCGGCCACAACGTCGTGCGCAAGCTGCACATCCACGGCCCGGCCGCGCCCTCCTGGGCGAAGGGGCCGCGTCGGGTACGCGGCCGGGGCCCACGCGACACGTACGGCTGAGCCGGCTCCTCAGCTCCGCCGGTCGGCCTCGCGGGCTGCCCGCTTCCGTTCGCGCTGCTCCCGGGTGTAGCGCTTGCGCTCAGCCAGGTCGCGTTTCCACGCCTCGCGGGCCTCGGCGGAGCCGCCCTGCACCGCGCCCTGCACGCCCTCGGCGGGGCCGGCGAGGTGCCGGAAGGCCCAGCTCAGGAGTCGGCCGCCCTCGCCAGGGGCCCTGGTGACCGCGCTGTCCTCGCTCATCTGCCGCCCTCTCCCGCGTTGCGTCGTCCCGCCCGTCGAACGAGCAGATCATTGGGGCACCAATGGTTGGTACACCAATGATCGGTACGATAGCCACCGTGCTTGGGGAGGGCAACCGATGAGCGAACATCCGGACGGCGTCGACCCGTTGGCGCTGGAGCAGCAGGTGTGCTTCGCACTCTCGGTGGCCGCCCGCAGCGTGGTGGCGGTCTACCGCCCGCTCCTGGAACCGATGGGGCTGACCCATCCGCAGTACCTGGTCATGTTGGCGCTCTGGCAGCACGCGCCGTTGTCCGGTCGCGACCTCAGCCGCCTGTTGCAGCTCGACCCGGGCACACTGTCGCCCCTGCTCAAGCGGCTCGAATCGACTGGCTACCTGCGGCGGGAACGTGACCCCGGCGACGAGCGCAGCCTGGCGGTCACACTCACCGCCAGCGGTGCCGCACTCCGGAGCCAGGCAGAGTTGATCCCGGCCGCGATCGTGCAGCGACTCGGGCTGCCCGTCGAGGACCTGCAACACCTACACGCGGTGCTCACGCAGGTGATCGCGGCGGCCAACCGACCGGGCGGCGACGAGACCGCCCGAGAAACCGACCCGGCGACCGGCGCGGCGGCTCAGGCGTCGGCGTAGACGGCGAAACCGCGCTCGGCGCAGCGCCGGTAGAACGCGGCCAGCACGCCCAGCTCGGCGCAGGTGAAGTTCCACTGCGGCGGGTCGCCGCGCTCGTCGCGCAGTGCGTCGAGCCGGCTCTCCAGCCACCGCAGTTGCTGCTCGGCCAACCTGCCGTCGCCGAGCAGCGAGCGCAGCACGGTGCTCACAGACTCGAAGGTCACCGGCTCGCCATGCGGGCGGTGCCCGGCCACGAACCTCTCGATGCCGCTGGCGATCCAGGAGCAGCCGTCCGGGTCGATCACCGGGTCCTCGTCCTCGGCGGCGGCGTCTGTGGCGTACAACACACCTTCGAGGCCGAGGAGTAGATCCACCAACTCGGTGTACGCGGTCGCCCGGATGGTGCCGGTCTTCGCGATGAGCTCAGCCAGGGCCGCCGTCGGCGCGGAGATCCGCGGCAGATCGACGATTTCGCCGAAGTCGACGAACTCGGCCGGCGCGACCGGGTCGTAGAAGCGGCCGGTCCGCGGCCAGTGCACCGCGACGTTGTCCAGCCCCATCTGTCACCTCTTCGAGAGCACGTGTCGAGTCGATCGAGTCGATCGTCCGGTTCCGGCCGGTAAAGATCAAGGCTGGTTCCGGGGCGCCGCAAACGTACGGCACGGACGCTTTGTCCGCGACCCCCGACCCGCCCGACCGCGGGTCAACGCATCCAGGGGCGGCGCGTGCGATCGGAGCCTGGCGTGTGGGGGGAGTCGTGGGCAGCGGGGTTCTGCCGGCTATGGACTTCTCAGCCGCCTCTCTGAGGGTGCCGAGTGGTGGTTCTGTCCTCCACGCACAGTAGGATTGACAGCGAGACGAAGACCCGGTGCGGGAGAGGGACGGGGCCAGCGGCCCCAGGTTCATTCTCCACGTCGGGTCGAGCCGATCGCGATCCGCGGGCAACCGCGGCGACCGGCGCGTTCGACCCGTTGTCCGGAGGTCTCCGGCACCGGTCCGCGCGCCGACGTCGCGTCCTGTCCGCCGAACCCGCGCCCGACGCGCCCTACCGGCGTGGCTGACGCGAGAAAGTGGCCGAGCGTGGCAGCGCAGGACAAGCAGTACGACGCAGAGTCGATCACCGTTCTTGAGGGGCTGGAGGCGGTCCGCAAGCGGCCCGGTATGTACATCGGGTCCACCGGCGAGCGTGGTCTGCACCACCTCGTCTGGGAGGTCGTCGACAACGCGGTGGACGAGGCGCTGGCCGGTTACTGCGACACCATCGATGTCGTGCTGCTCGCCGACGGTGGCGTCCAGGTCACCGACAACGGCCGTGGCTTCCCGGTCGACCTCCACCCCAAGCTCAAGAAGCCGGGTGTCGAGGTCGCGCTGACCGTGCTGCACGCGGGTGGCAAGTTCGACGGCAAGGCGTACGCGGTCTCCGGTGGTCTGCACGGCGTCGGCGTGTCCGTGGTGAACGCGCTCTCCACCCGGATGGCCGTGGAGATCCACAAGTCCGGTTTCGTGTGGCGGCAGCAGTACCACGACTCCAAGCCCGACCCGTTGGAGAAGGGCGAGACCACCGACCGCACCGGCTCGGCCGTCTCCTTCTGGCCCGACCCGAACATTTTCGAGACTGTCGACTTCGACTTCCAGACCATCTACCGGCGCCTGCAGGAGATGGCCTTCCTCAACCGTGCCCTCCGCATCCACCTGCTCGACGAGCGGGTGGCCGAGGAGGAGGACGGCCGGCAGCGCGAGGTGACCTTCTACTACGAGGGCGGCATCGCCGACTTCGTCCGGCACCTCAACGCCTCGAAGAGCCCGATCCACAAGACCGTGGTCGAGTTCGGCGCCGAGGAGGAGGGGATGTCGCTCGAAATCGCCATGCAGTGGAACGAGTCGTACGGCGAATCGGTCTACACCTTCGCCAACACGATCAACACGCACGAGGGCGGCACCCACGAGGAGGGCTTCCGGTCCGCGCTGACCAGCGTGGTCAACCGGTACGGCACCGACAAGAAGCTGCTCAAGGGCGACGAGAAGCTCTCCGGCGAGGACATCCGCGAAGGGCTCGCGGCGATCATCTCGGTCAAGCTGGCCAACCCGCAGTTCGAGGGCCAGACCAAGACCAAGCTCGGCAACACCCCGGTGAAGAGCTTCGTGCAGCGGGTCTGCAACGACCGGCTGGTCGACTGGTTCGACCGCAATCCGGCCGAGGCCAAGATGATCATCACGAAGGCATCCCAGGCGGCTCGGGCCCGGATCGCCGCGCAGCAGGCGCGCAAGCTGGCCCGGCGCAAGTCGCTGCTGGAGTCCGGCTCGATGCCGGGCAAGCTGGCCGACTGCCAGTCCACCGACCCGCGCGAGTCCGAGGTGTTCATCGTCGAGGGTGACTCGGCCGGTGGCTCGGCCAAGCAGGGCCGCGACCCGCGGACCCAGGCGATCCTGCCGATTCGCGGAAAGATCCTCAACGTGGAGAAGGCCCGGATCGACCGGGTGCTGAAGAACAACGAGGTCCAGGCGCTGATCACCGCGCTGGGCACCGGCATCCACGACGACTTCGACATGGAGAAGCTGCGCTACCACAAGGTGGTGCTGATGGCCGACGCGGACGTCGACGGCCAGCACATCCAGACACTCCTGCTCACCCTGCTGTTCCGCTTCATGCGTCCGCTGGTCGAGATGGGCAACGTCTACCTGGCAGCCCCGCCTCTCTACAAGATCAAGTGGAACAAGAAGGGCGACGACGCGCAGTACGCGTACTCCGACCGTGAGCGGGACGGGCTGATCGCACTGCGCCAGCAGAAGAAGCCGAATGCCAAGCCGGACGACATCCAGCGCTTCAAGGGCCTCGGCGAGATGAACTATCCCGAGCTGTGGGAAACCACGATGAACCCGGCGACGCGTACCCTGCGTCAGGTCACTCTCGACGACGCGGCGACCGCCGACGAGTTGTTCAGTGTGCTGATGGGTGAGGACGTGGAGGCGCGCCGGTCGTTCATCCAGCGCAACGCCAAGGACGTGCGGTTCCTGGACATCTGACGGACCACGGTGGGTCGGCCGGGCGCTGCCCGGTCGATCCACTGGTCCACAGAGTTATCCACAGCTTGGCCGGTATCCACAGCGGTTATCCACAGCACGAAAACGACTCTGAGTCTGATAAGGGTATACAGTGACCGATTCTCCCGAGTCCACACCGAACGAGCCCGAGGTCCCCACCGAGGCCATCGCCGCCGTGGTCGCACACGACCGGATCGAACCGGTCGGGCTCGAGGTGGAGATGCAGCGCTCCTACCTCGACTACGCGATGAGCGTCATCGTCGGGCGGGCGCTGCCGGACGTCCGGGACGGGCTCAAGCCGGTCCACCGCAAGATCCTCTACGCCATGTTCGACTCCGGCTACCGCCCGGACCGCGGCTACGTGAAGTGCTCCCGTGTCGTCGGTGACGTGATGGGTCAGTTCCACCCACACGGTGACTCGTCGATCTACGACGCGCTGGTCCGGATGGCGCAGCCCTGGTCGCTGCGATACCCGCTGGTCGACGGCAACGGCAACTTCGGCTCGCCCGGTAACGATCCGGCTGCCGCGATGCGATACACCGAGTGCAAGCTGGACCCGCTGGCCATGGAGATGCTGCGGGACATCGACGAGGACACCGTCGAACTGCAGAACAACTACGACGGTCGGGCCAAGGAGCCCACGATCCTGCCGTCGCGGATCCCCAACCTGCTGCTGAACGGCTCCGAGGGCATCGCGGTCGGCATGGCCACCAAGATCCCGCCGCACAACCTGCGTGAGATCGGCGCGGCGGTGCAGTGGTGCCTGGAGCACCCCGAGGAGGACGAGGAGACCACTCTTGAGGCGTTGCTCGGCATCGTCAAGGGTCCGGACTTCCCGACCCACGGCCTGATCGTCGGTACGACCGCGATTCAGGACGCGTACCGCACGGGTCGTGGCTCGATCCGGATGCGCGCCGTGGTGGAGGTCGAGGAGGACAAGCGGGGCCGCCCCTGCCTGGTCGTCAGCGAGCTGCCCTACCAGGTCAACCCGGACAATCTCGCGGAGCGGATCGCCGAGCTGATCAAGGAGGGCAAGCTCGCCGGGATCGCCGACATCCGCGACGAGTCCTCCGGTCGTACCGGCATGCGGATCGTCCTGGTGCTCAAGCGCGACGCGGTCGCGAAGGTCGTGCTGAACAACCTCTACAAGCACACCCAGCTCCAGGAGACCTTCGGGGCCAACATGCTGGCCCTGGTCGACGGGGTGCCGCGCACGCTCAACCTGGCCCAGTTCCTCCGCTACTACGTCGAGCACCAGATCGACGTGATCCGCCGGCGGACCGCGTTCCGGCTACGCAAGGCCGAGGAGCGGGCGCACATCCTGCGCGGTCTGGGCAAGGCGCTGGACGCGTTGGACGAGGTGATCGCCCTGATCCGGCGCTCGCCGACCGTAGACGACGCCCGGCAGGGCCTGATCCGGCTGCTGGAGATCGACGAGATCCAGGCGACCGCAATTCTGGACATGCAGCTGCGCCGGCTCGCCGCGTTGGAGCGGCAGCGGATCGTGGACGACCTGGCCAAGCTTGAGATCGAGATCGCCGATCTCAAGGACATCCTCGCCAAGCCGGAGCGGCAGCGGAGGATCATCTCGGAGGAGCTCGGTGAGATCGTCGCCAAGTGGGGCGACGACCGGCGGACGCAGATCATCCCGTTCGACGGCGAGGTCTCGATGGAGGACCTCATCGCCCGCGAGGACGTGGTCGTCACGATCACCCGGACCGGGTACGCCAAGCGGACCAAGGTCGATCTCTACCGCTCACAGCGGCGCGGCGGCAAGGGCGTCAGTGGCGCCACCCTGCGGCAGGACGACATCGTCAGCCACTTCTTCGTCTGCTCGACCCACGACTGGATCCTGTTCCTGACGAATAAGGGCCGTGTCTACCGGGCCAAGGCGTACGAGTTGCCTGAGGCCAGTAGGGTAGCCAAGGGCCAACACGTGGCCAACTTGCTCGCCTTCCTACCCGACGAGCAGATAGCGCAGATCATTCAGATCCCGAACTACCAGGTAGCTCCCTATCTGGTACTGGCCACGAAGAACGGCCTGGTGAAGAAGACGCGGCTTGAGGAGTTCGACTCCAACCGTTCCGGCGGCATCATCGCGATCAACCTGCGCGATGAGGACGAGCTGGTCGGTGCTGCGTTGGTTGCGCCGGAGAACGACCTGCTGCTGGTCTCCAAGAAGGCACAGGCGATCCGCTTCAACGCCTCTGACGAGGCGCTGCGGCCGATGGGCCGGGCCACCTCGGGTGTGATCGGCATGCGCTTCACGGACGATGACGTCCTGCTCGCCATGGAGGTCGTCCGGGAAGGTTTGGACGTTCTGGTGGCCACGAACGGGGGATACGCGAAGCGCACCCCGATCGAGGAATACCCGGTGCAGGGCCGGGGAGGTAAGGGCGTGTTGACTGCGAAGATCACCGAACGGCGCGGTGGTCTGGTCGGCGCGGTGGTGATCGATCCGGACGACGAGCTGTTCGCGATCACCAGCAACGGTGGTGTCATTCGGACTCCGGTGAAGCCTGTACGCCGTACGCGTGACCGGAACACAATGGGGGTCAAGCTGATGGACCTCCCGGACGGCGTGACTATCGTGGCGATTGCTCGCAATGCCGACGAGCCTGACGAACAGGACTAGTTGAATGACGGAGACACAGGCGAAGTCGGGGAACACGGGGACCTCGGCCAACCCGGTCGACGAGGAGGCCGCCAAGGGCGGCACACCAGCGACCGGCCGCGCGGCCGTAGGCCGGGCAACGGTCCCCGCCGATGCGCCTGCCCCGAAATTCACGAGGGCCCCGGGCATGACACCCCCGCCGGAGCAGACCGGCGATGACGCTGGGTCGGGCGACAACAAGACCGAGGCGTCCAGCGCTGAGGCGCCGACGTCCGCCGCCGCCACACCTCCGGGTTCGGCGGCGGCACCCTCGGCCCGTCCGGCGACCACCCAGCCGATCAACGTCCGGCCCGGCCAGGCGGCGTCGACCGGGACCACCGGCACCCAGCCGCGGATCACACCCGGCATGACCCAGCCGCAGCCGGACGCGACGCGTACCGCCGCTGCCGGTCGCCCGGCCAGCGGCGGTGGCCTGCCTCCGGGCATCGGCAACGCGTCCGCCGTCGGGGCTGCCCGCGTCGGCGACGCGGTACGTGCGGCGCGTACGTCGGTCAGCTCGGCCGCGTCCCGCGGACCGCGCCGGGCCAGGCTGAACCTGAAGCGCATCGACCCGTGGTCGGTGATGAAGTTCGCGTTCGCCGTCTCGGTGGTGCTCTTCATCGTCGTGGTGGTCGCCACCTCGGTGCTCTACCTGGCGCTGGACGCCATGGGCGTGTTCCAGAGCGTCAACGAGAGCCTGAGTGACCTGGTCAACGCAGGCGGTGGGCAGAGCACCAGCGGCTTCCAGATCACCGCCAAGGGCGTAATCCTCAGCTCGGCGCTGATCGGCCTGGTCAACGTGGTGCTGTTCACCGCGCTGGCCACGCTGGGAGCATTCGTCTACAACGTCTGCGCCGACCTGGTCGGCGGGATCGAGCTGACCCTCGCTGAGCGGGACTGAGTCGACCGGGACGCCGGGGCACCGTGGAAAGCGGTCGCCCCGGTGTCCCGTACTCAGGTAGGTTTTGCAGGCGGCGACGGGCTCGGCTCGCAGGCGCGGACCCCGATTTGGGGCCGGCAGTGCGGATGGGTTAATCTTGCTCGTCGCTACGCGGGGCTATAGCTCAGTCGGTTAGAGCGCAGAGCTGATAACTCTGAGGTCGATGGTTCGATTCCATCTAGCCCCACCGCACGTCGTCCGACGGTAGTCGAGCGCGAGGGGTCGCCCCATGTTCAAGAAGCTGCTGATTCTGGCTAGCGTTGTCGGCGTGGCCGCCGTCGTGTTCAACAAGATCAAGGCCTCGAACGACGAGCGTGCCCTGTGGCACGAGGCGACCACCGCGCCCGACCTGCGCTGACGTCCGGCCCGGCGACGGGCGTTCGACGCTGCTCACGGGGCCCTAGCTCAACTGGCAGAGCACTGCCTTTGCAAGGCAGGGGTTAGGGGTTCGAGTCCCCTGGGCTCCACCAGCACTTTCCCCGGTTGATCTCGGTCCGAGTACAGCCAATGCGGCCCGCAAGCGGGCCGGGCCGGCCGGTCACGCTTCGGACGACCAAGCCCTTGATAGACCTCGGGGCTTAGCCCGAACCCCGACGCTCCTCAGAGATGCCGCCGCAGCGCTTGGCCTTGGTCTGTTACGCGTCAGCCCACCGTGAATATGCGTGAACACTTGCTCAGAGCATCGCGCTCCCAGTCGCTTCCTACGAGAGCGACGGGGTAGCTGACCTTTCTGCCCTGCTTGTCATCGGTCTCGACTGATAACCCTAGCGGCAGCGGCTCTCGCTGGAGGCGTGCGACCGAGCACTCGAACCACAGCTCGACCGCGAGCTGACCGGTGCTGCCAGGGGGTAACAGCCGGGGCGATCCGATGCTGTGTATTACGACGCCCGGCCTCTCTGTATGAACCCCACGAACGGTGATCGGCCCGGGGCCGGCGTTGGCCAA
Source organism: Micromonospora sp. LH3U1 (assembly GCF_028475105.1). Classification (NCBI taxonomy): domain Bacteria; kingdom Bacillati; phylum Actinomycetota; class Actinomycetes; order Micromonosporales; family Micromonosporaceae; genus Micromonospora; species Micromonospora sp. LH3U1. The sequence continues at coordinate 15,051 of NZ_CP116936.1, forward strand.
CGCCAAATACCCAGACAGTCGGACGGATCCCTCGGAGGCTGCGCTTCCAGAGTCGGCCGATTGAGGGAAGGCCACGAGTGCGACCACGGCGCTCCGCTCCCGCTGATCACGCGAGTCTCGCAGTTGGCTGACACCGAAACCGCCAAGCACAACGCCGACCACGAAGGCGGCGACGAGCAGCAGGGGCACCTTCTGTCTGACCACGAGGCGGTCATGGGCGGGGGTACCCGACTTCGCCGACTGGTCATTGTGCTCGTCCAGGTCGATCACTGCACGCTCCGCAACATGGGCGTCAGCCTAGGGTCTCTTCACACCAGCAGGTCGCCCGGCCGTAGCGCCGCCCGTACAGCCAAGGCCATCCGCAGACGCCGATCAAGCCCGACAACGACGGACAGGCTGACCAGGCGTGCAAAGCCGGACCAGCCACCCCTGATGTTCTTCTAACCGGAAGGCCAGCATGGGCCATCCGTGGGCCAGTAACCGTGGCGCGCAGCGGGCACGAGCGGGCATGAGAGGCAACCGGACCGGCCGCCGCCCGCAGGCGTTTCGGGCATCGCGACGGCCTACGCAGACTCTTTCAAACTGACGGTTCGGGCTGCGATGATCACGTTGTGGGTGGTGGCTATGGCGGCAGCGAGGGCTGGCCCGCACTACGCGCGCAGCTGCACGTGGGCCAACGCCGGACCGGTCGCGTGTTCTGGGTTCCAGATCCTGGTGTGATCGGGGTCGGTGTCGACCTCGGTTTTGCCGTGAAGGGCTTCGTGGATGTCCTGATGTTGCCGTATGACGCGGCACAGTGGCCGACGCTCGGCACCGTAACCGAGTTCGAAATCATTCATATGAGTGAGCGGCCTCAGATACGTCTCCGGCCCGTCGAGCCGAGCTACCGAGCGGATCATCCGTAGCTCCGCTGTACAGCCATCCGTACAGCCAAGCCGGCCGATAGGCATAGGTCACGAGCGACGGTAGCCGACAAGTCCAGCACGCTCGGCCCAGCGTTTCGCTGTAGTCGGGCTGACCTGGAACCGTTCCGCGGCCCGGCACAGGGGCCACTCGTCGTCGACGACGCAGGTGGCCAGGCGCAGTCTGCCGCGTTCGGTCAGGGGTGCATTAGCGTGGGTCACGAGGACCTCCCGGGTGATGCGGAACCTTCGACAAGCTCCACCTCACCCGGAGGTCCTCACCCATTTCAAGATCTACGCCCTGTCACCAACGTCCATGGACAGAACAACTAGAGCCTGTGTCGAAGTCGGCGCCGGGGTATGAGCTGACTTAAAGACCTCCGCGTGTCAGAGGTCGATATGTAGCGAGTTCTCCGCCGCCCTACTCGGCTCGTCGACCCGGAGCGCGCGAGCCGTACGCCGGGCCGAACACCACCAGCAGCGCCAGGTCCTCGGTCACCTCGTCGAACCGGTGCTCCTCGCCAGCCGGCACGAAGATCACCGAACCCGGGCCCACCTCGACCGCGCCGTCCGGCGTCACGATCCGGGCCCGCCCTGCGGTGACCACGTAGATCTCATCCTCGGTGTGCGGGCTCTGATCGTCGAGACCGCCCGCCGGGATGCAGTACGTCCCCACCGACAGGTCCGGCACTCTCAGGTGTTCGACCCAGTCGTTGGCGGCCCCGGCGGGTGCGGTCCATCGGCCCGCGCCTTCGATGATCAGCATGGCGGAAGCCTAGAGCCTGTGTCGTAGTCGGTGCGGTCTTGCCACCGGTCGGGGGGTGGCAGCAGAGCGGCGACGCTTGAGGCTTGCCTCCTACTGTCCCAGCATGGGATACGACATCGGCTTCCTCATGCCAAGCCAAGACGATGACCGCTTGAGCGACGATCTGCCGCTGCTCCAACTCACGAACGAACAGGAGGCTGCCTGGCGGCGGATCGTCGCGCGGGCACAGCAGGAGATCGGTGCAGCCGACGAAGATCGGTACCCGACGCACCTTGAGTTGTGGCTCCAAAACCCCGCCATGCAGCTCTGCTACGCCGGCAACTCCGCGTCCATCGAAATCCCCTACCGATACACAGCGACCGCAGCCAGCGCGCATGCTGCCCTCGCTACCGCGTACGCGCTCGCCCGCATCGTGGAGGCCGAGACAGGGATGCGCGGCCTCGATTACGAGGTGAACCAAGCAATCCAGGACAACGATCTGCCGCAGGCAGTGGCCCGGTACCGGGGCATTGGACAACACGTTCGCGATCTGGTGGCGGGGCAAGGTCCGGACAGCAGATCATCGGACCGTCATGGGCCGTCCACGGGCCAGTAGCCACGGGGCTCAGCGGTCACGAGCGGGCACGAGACGCAACCGGGCTCTCCGTCCTGCTCAGTGACGGTGCAAGCCGCATCGCGGACCGCTTCGCACTCGCCGACTGGCCGGAAGTTCTCGCCCTCATGATCGGCCAGCTGATCCGCTACACATCTCCGCCAGGTGACGTGCGACAGGGGGTTAGGGGCTGGCGGCAGGTCGGCGGAGCGTGAGCGCACGGATCCTCCGAATTGAGTGCGGTCAGTGTGTTCGGGTCTCCCAGACCGGCAGTTGGGGCTCGTCGTTGTGCACGATGATGTTGGCGTAGTGGGTCGGGCGGACCGTAGCGAAGTAGAGCTGTTGGGAGGGGATGTAACGCTCGCGCCAGCGCCGTTCGACGTCGGCCCGAGATAGCACCCGGCGCTCTCGGATCACGGCACGATCCACGGTCTTTTCGAGCGCGGTCGACACGAAGATGCGCAGGTCCCACCGGTCGATCAGTTCCGGGCGCATGAGGAAGACGCCGTCGAAGACCAGCACGGCGCCGGCGGGGGCAGTCGTGACCGGCGGGGACAGCGCAGTATCCGCGGTGCGGTCGTAGACCGCGTGTTGGAAGCGCCGATCTCCGCCGGGGCCGAGCGGATCGAGCAGAACCCGGTTCAGCGCGTCGTAGTCGTGGGTGTCGTAGTAGCACCCTTCGGCGGAGTACTCGCCGCGCGGATAGCGCTGTGCCCGGGGGAAGAGGAAATCGTCGATCGTCGCGCGGATGACGTCGCGCCCCTGTTCGCGTAAGACGACGGCCAGCTCGTCGGCGAGCGTGGTCTTGCCGGCGGCGGGCGGTCCGTCGACGGCAACCCGCATCGGGTGAGCGACTGTGACGGACCGGACTGCCTCAGCCAGGCGGCCGAGCATCTCGTCGCGGGTGCCTTGGTCCATGTCCTGCCCCGCCCTAGTCTCGCGAAGGTCGCCGTGTCGGGCCGACCTTATGCGCTGGGCAAACTCGGTGTCAGGGCTATTCCCGGCGATCGTGGCGCTGCGAGGATCAGCAGCTCCAGTCGCCCCAGCGCCAGACCTTCCACGTGGCCTTCGGCCGACCGTGATATTCGCAGCCAGCGCTGCTACCGCCTGCGCTGCCTGTGCCTTTGCCGACCGGCTCGTCCTTGTACGGCTGCTGGACGTAGCAGAGGCCTGTCTTGCCCGATCCGGGCTTTCCGTTCGGCGGCTCCCCGATAGCGTCGGTGAGCGTGTTCGATGCGTAGCTGCGGGCACCGTCGGCATCATCCGGCCCCAACAGCGAGCTGTCCCACTCCTCCACGTAGTAATCTCGCGCCCGCCCAACCTTGTCGTAGGCGTGCCACATATCGACGTTCACGCGGTTGGCGTCCGCGCCATCCGGCGCAGCCAGCGCCGCCTCTTCGTAGCTGGAGTGCGGAAGTGACACGAGCGCATCGGCGATCGCCGGCCCAGGATCGAACGCCTCAACCTCAGCCCACAGCGCGTCAGCCTGCGCCTCCCGCTTGGTGTTGTCGAGCGCAACGCCGTTCTTGTATTGGTTCCCGCGGAGGTCGCTGATCTTGTCGCTCTTTGCCTCAAGCTGAAGGAAGACCTGTGCGTAGCTGGTGCACCACTTGGCTGGCGTCACCTTGTGTCCGGCCGGCAGAACCAACGCCGTCGGTGGCGGCGAGGGTTTGGTCAGGGTCGGCGCGGCTGGTGCCGACGACGTAAGCACTGGTGTGGGCGTCGGCGCAGGTGCAGCAGCATGCTCAGACTGCGAGAGCGCTCGGCCGCAACAGAGAACAAGACCAAGTGCCGCGATACCGCCCACCCAGGCCTTCGTCTTACTCACGGAAACTCCTCTGCGCGGTTCTCTCTCAGGCCATGATCATCAGGCTGGCCGGGGAATGTTAGCGCAGGTCAGCTCGTACCCGATCGTCCTCCTGCACCGAGCCGAACAGTCCGGCCGAGACCACGGATCAGATGATGGCCGCAGCAGCAAAAGGACGGACACGGCGAGCAGGTCAGCGGCAGCCGGGTTCCATCGCGGTGCCGGCTGTGCTGGTGAAGACCAAGCCCAGATTCAGCACGGGTCGGTGCCGTCGCGCTGGAGGCGTCAGGGGATGAGGCGGTCGAGCAGTTCGAACTGCTCGTACGGCTGGTTGTAGTCGCCGAAGTGCCCGTCGTCGCGCACGATCTGGGTGCCGCCGAGCCGCTCGAACATGGCGCGTCCCTGTCGGTCGTCGCAGCCGTACGGATCCTTGCGGGAGTTGATGAAGTAGATGTCCCGCACGTGCGACCGGATCGCGGCCCAGTCGTAGCTCTGCTGGAGGACCGGCTCCTCTTCGCTGTTGGGTCGGGTGCAGTAGCCAGCAACGAGGATTGCCTGGGCGACGGTCACGTCCACATGCTCCAGGAGCGCGAGCAGGAGGGCCGCGCCGCCGGAATGGCCCACGAGGACCGTGTCCTTGTCGAAGGTGTGCCCGTTCAGCACCTTCGGCAGGAACGTGGCGATCGGCTCGACGTTGATGCCGGGGTGATGCGGCACCTCGACGGCGTATCCCCGGGCTGCGAGCCGCCCTGCCAGCCAGGGATACCAGCAGACGTCCGGGTTGCCGCCGGTCCCGTGGAAGACGATCGCTCTGCGCCCCACCATGCCTCCTTCAGACCGACGTACTGATCAAACCACGTGATCCGCAAGCAGGTCTGGCCTCGGACAACTGATCGTCGGACCGTCTGCGTGCGGAAGGGTGGACCGGCACACGGCACGCGGCGGTTGGCGGTCAGAAGGGCGCGGTGAGAGGGGCGGTCTCACCGCGGGCGATGGTGCGTACCTGCTTCACCCAGCCTCGGCGGCGGGCCTCGTCGACGAAGTGTGCCAGCGGAGAGCGGAACACCGGGTAGTCGTCGTAGTGGATCGGCACGGTCAGCTTCGGTCGGATCAGTTCCACCAGGTCGGCACCTTGCCGGGCATCCATGGTGAGCAGGATCCCGGCGACCTTTGTGCCGCCAAGGTGGATCAGCATCGCGTCGATGTCCGGGTACCGCTCGGGGATGGTGGTGAGTAGCGGTCGGTTGAGCGTGTCCCCGGTGACGTAGAGCCGGAATTCGCGCCTCCCGGAGCGCTCCACGTCGATCATCGTGCCCATCACGTCGGGCATCAGCCGGTCCACGGCACCCGGGCCGTGCCTGCCGGGCATCGAGGTCAGGCGCAGTGTCGTACCGTCGCGGTGCAGCTCCCGGGACGACCAGGTCGGCAGGCCCTGGGCGGCCTGGAATCCCCAGCGACGCAGCTTTCGTTCCGCCGCCGGGGTGGTGACGATGGGCAGGCTGCGGTCCAGTTCCCGGCGGGCCACCCGGTCGAAGTGGTCGCCATGCAGATGGGAGAGGACCACCGCATCCAGCTGCGGAAGCTGGGCGATGCGCAGCGCGGGGTCCGTGCGCCGGCGCGACCACAAACCCTTGCCCAGGTACGCCCGTTGGCCCCGGTGCAGAAAGTTCGGGTCGGTCAGCAGGGTGAACCCGCCAATTCGCAGCACTGTCGTCGCGGTGCCGATGAACGTCACCTGCGGTTGCTCTGCCATCGTGTCCACCTCCTCCGGCTCCGGTACCCGCGCGAGCCGGCGGCATGCGACGGGTCCAACGTTCAGCCCTTGGAACCGCTCGCGCCGTCGCCGTCCGCCGCCGTGGTGTCAGGTCGGGCGTGCGGCACATGTTCCATCAGTTTGGTGAGCGCGCCGTTGGCGAAGGTGGCGCCGAGCGCCGACCCGGCCCCGATGGTCCAGCCGACCGGCCCGAGTGGGGTGCAGCCGAAGAACTGGCTCACCCCCGGCGTCTGCACCACCACGACGAGCACCCCCAGCGACACTGCCGTGGACGCCAGCACTGCCGGGCTGGTGCCACCGGCCAGGACGGTCTGGCCGAGTTGGGTGCCGACCAGGGAGACCAGGGCGACCGTCCCGGCCCGCTGACGGCGTCCGGTATATCGGGCCAACGTCCAGCCTGCGGTCGCGCCCAGCGTGGTGGCTGCCGCCCGCAGCCCGATCTCCCTGGTGAGGGTTTCTCCGAGCGCAATGTCCGGGCCCTCCCGGAGCAGCCCGTCGGCGCGGTCGGACGCGGGCGGCCGGACCGCGATGGCCAGTGCCGGCGCCAGGTCGGTGAGCAGGTTGACCAGCAGCAGTTGTCGCCCGGTGAGCGCGGAGCGGCCGGTCGCCGCTGCGGTGAGCACACTGAACGCGATCTCACCGAGGTTGCCGCCGACCAGGATGCTGAGAGCGTGCCGTACCGACGACCACATCGCCCGCCCCTCGACCAGGGTGGCGATGATGGTCTCCAACCGGTCGTCGGTGACCACCAGGTCGGCCGCGGCGCGAGCGGCCGGGGTGCCCCGTTGGCCGAGGGCGATGCCGACATCGGCCAGCCGGATCGCCGGGGCGTCGTTGGCGCCGTCGCCGGTCATCGCCACGGTGCGCCCGCACTTCTGCAACGCCTGGATGATCCGCACCTTGTGCGCCGGGGTGCAGCGGGCCACCACGTCGGTGTTGGCCAACCGCTCGGCGAGTGCGTCGTCGTCCAGTTGGTCGAGCTCGCCGGCGGTGACCACCCGCTGTTCGTCGTGCTCGCTGATGGTGGCGGCGATCGCCTCGGCGGTGGCCGGGTGATCGCCGGTGATCATGATGGTGTGCACGCCGGCCTGCCGGATCCGGCGTACCGCAGGGGCGGCGCTCTCCCGGACTCCGTCCGCGAGGGCCAGGAAACCCACGAAGGTCAGCCCGCGAACGTCCCCGTCGGTCACCTTCGGGTCGTCCACCTGGCATTCGGCGACGGCCAGGATCCGGTTTCCCGCCCCGGCCCGGTCGGCGAGCATCCGCCCCAGCTCCGCGCGGCCAGCGTCGTCCAGCGGTTCCTGAGTGCCGTCGGTGCGCCGGAACGAACAGCGCGGCAGCACTGTTTCCGGAGCGCCCTTGACGCTCAACATCAGGTGACCGTCGGTCTCGCCGATGCTCGCGTGGTAGCCGCGGGTCGGCTCGAACGGCAGACCGCCGGCAGCGCGCCAACCGGCGGCACCGGTCTGCTCGACCACCCCCGCCTCCCCGGCACCCCGCCGGACCGCCCGGTCGGTCTGCAACGCCAACTCCTCGGGACTGGCGGCGGCGGGGGTGGCCCGCAGCGCCGCGGCCAGCGTCAACCGGAGTCGGTCGTCCAGCCGGTCCACCGGTGCGTACCGGTCGCCGACGCCGTCGCCGACCCCGGCGAGCAGCAGCTTGCCCTCGGTGAGGGTGCCGGTCTTGTCGAAACAGAGCACGTCCACCCGGCCCAGCGCCTCGATGGTGCGCGGGTTGCGGACCAACGCGCCGTGCTCGGCCAGGCGCCGGGCGGCGGCCAGCTGCGCCGCGCTGACCAGAAACGGCAGCCCCTCCGGCACCGACGCCACGGCGAGGTTCGCGGCGGTCGCCGCCGTTTCGGCCAGCGGTACGCCCCGAAGCAGTCCCGCGCCGGCCACCGCCACCGCAGAGCCGGCGGCCAACGGGATGGCTGCGCTGGTCAACGAGCTGAGTCGGGCTTCCACCCCACTGGCGGGTGGGTCCTGCCGAACCAGCGCCAGGCTGCGCCCGGCCTCGGTGTCGGCGCCGCTCGCCACCACCACGGCGGTGCCGTGCCCGGCGGCGATGGTCGTGCCGTCGTACAGCATCGAGTGTCGGTCGGCGATGGCGGCGGCCACCACCGGGCGGTTGGACTTGGCAACCGGTAGCGACTCGCCGGTCAGCGACGACTCGTCCGCCTCCAGGCCCACCGACTCGAGCACCCGACAGTCGGCGGGCACCGAGTCACCCGGCTCGAGGGCGATGACGTCCCCGAGGACCAGGTCTTCGGCGGCGACCACCTGCTCGCCGCCGTCCCGACGGACCCGCGCGGTCACCGCCGAACGGGACAGCAGCTCCGCCAGGGACCTTTCCGTGTTGCGTTCGTGTACCGCTCCGATCAGGGCGGACCCACCGACCACGCTGCCCACCAGCGCGGCGTCGACCAGCGAGCCGAACGACGCGGAGAGCACCGCCCCGGCGGCCAGCACCGGGGTGAGCGGGTTGGACAACTCATCCACGAAGGCGCGCAGCAGACCACCACTTCCGGGTGTGGCATCGCCGTTCCCACCGGAGCCGTGGTGCCGGCGCTGCGCTTCGGCGCTGGACAGACCGTCCGGCGTGGTGCGCAGGTGGTCGAGCACTGTGCTGACGGGCATCAGGTGCCAGGCGGTCGTCACGGGCGCCGGAGTGTCCGACTGGTCGTGCAGCCGGTGGGCCTGCCAGACCCCGTTCGCGAACGCCAACCCGGCCGCTCCGCTGACCGCGACGAGCGACCGTTGGGGCAGCTGGGTCGGTGGTGCGGTGAACGCGCCCAGCGCCCCGAGACCGGTGCCGGCCATGGCCAGTCGGATGTTCTGCTGGGCCGTCCGCCGGGCCACCCCGGTCGCCTCGATCACCAGGGCCACCACCCGCAGGTCGGCACCGACCAGCAGGTGCGCACCCCATGGCGGCAGCTCCTCCGGTGCGGCAAACCCGAGACCGCAGTCGGACGCGCCGAGCGCTTTCCGGTCCGCCGAAACCAGCATCACCACCGCGCCGTCGCGCTGCAACGCACGTACCGACTCGACCAGCTGGTCCCCGCCGGGCAGCATCGCATCGGCGAAGCCGTACCGCTGCTCGTCCCCGCCGGCCACGACCAGCCGCAGGCCGGCGTGTCGGGCTGCGGTCGGCAGGCCGTCGACGCCGGGCGCGGGTTCCGGCTCGACCCGCAGCAGTGCGGCGAGTCGATCGCCGTGGGCGAGGCCGAGCAACTGGCCGCCGGCGGTCCGCAGCCGGTCGCCGTCCGGGATGTCGCCCGGGTCGTTCGTGGGCATCTGATCCAGCGGTCCGATCTGCCAGCCGTCCGCCGTGTGGGTCGCAGCCGGATCGTCCGGATCGAACAACGCGAAGGCCCGCTCCGCCACCTGGTCGACGTCGGCTCCGGGCGCCGGTGCCAGGTCGGCCAGCACACCTCGGTCCGAGCCGAGCACCGCGGCGTCCAGTACGAGCGTGTCGATCCGGTCCAGCTCCCGCAGCACGCTGCGGTCCATCGCGATCACTCCGCGCCGGGCCAGCATCCGGCCGAGTTGGGCGGCGTACCCCTCGCGTCCGCTGCCCGGGGCCTTGGGCAACGCGGACAGGCCCAGCGCGGCGGCTCGCTTGGGCCCGGCGAACGGTATCGCCGCTGCGCCGGCCGCTGTGCCGGCGGCCAGGGCCCGGTCGATGTACCGCTCGACCGGGCCGTGTGGCTTCGGTCGGGGACGGTCGGCCACCGGCCACCGGGCGACGGCGCGCTCCGGGTCGCCGGTCAACCGCGGTTCGGCCTTCTCCCAGGCGGAGAGCTGGGCCCGATCCTCGCCCCACTGCACGAGCCGTTGGGCGCCGTCGAGAACGATGCCGGGCCAGCGGCCGGACAGGCCCTGGACCACCGCCTCGGCCAGGGGAAAGAGCACGTCCGCGCGCGGGTCGGAACGCAACGGTTTGCCGAGCAACGCGTGCAGCTTCGGTTGCAGGTCCACCGCCGCCAGCAGGCCGGCCACCTCACCGGGCAGAGGTGCGAACGGCAGGATCCGGGTGGCCGCCCAGAGACTCAGGCCCAGCGCGTCCGAGGCGAGCGCACCAAGGGTGCGTGGGGTGTTCGGCCCCTCCTCCGGCGGGTGCGGCGGCGGGATCTCCGGGTCAGGCTCGTGGTCGCAGGTTCGCTCGACCCGGCTGATCGTGGCGATGAGGTCGCGCAGACTCGGCTCGGGGGCCTGCACGGCCACCACCACCCGACCGGATGGGGCGTTCACCCTGGCCCAGGCGACCCCGGGCATCCGCTCCAGCGCGCCCTCCACCTGCCGGGCGAGCTGGTCGCCGCCATCCTGGCACACGCCGTGCACCTCGATGTGGTGCCGACCGGGCCGTGACCAGACCCGACGCCGGGTCAGCCCGACCGTCCGGGCCAGCCGGGTCGCGGCCGAGCCGACGGTCCGGGACGCTTCGCCGACGAGGTGTGGCACACCGAAGGACGGCAGGATGCGGCCGGCAGCGCGACCCGCCGCCGTCATCGAGGCGTACGGCTGGACGGACGCCGGCCCGGCTCCCTGTTGCTGCTGGTCCTGACCTCGGCCATCTCGTCCTCCCACCGCCGCACGTCCGGCGGCCTGGCTTCCCGACCTGCCGTCCGTTATGCCCCCTGGGTGGTGGAACTTTCCGCCGATGCCGGCGCATGGACGGGTTGGGCTGTGGAACCCGACGACCATCACCGGACATGGGGAGGCCGGAATGAGCACGCTGACGCGACACCTCAACGGTTTGCACGAGAACATCCGGATGTACAACCGGCGGGTTGAGCTGCCGATGCTGGGTGAGGTGGCGGTGCCGCCACCGGACAGGGTCGCCTATTACGCCGGGCTCGGGGTGCTCGCCGCACTCCAGGTCATCGAGTGGCCGCTCGCCCTGGTGATCACCGCCGGTCACCTGCTGGCAGACCAGCACCTGTCGGGACTGGCGCGCGGTGTCGGGGAGGTGCTGCAGGACGCCTGACGGAGCCGAGTCGTCGGGGCGATTGACATGAATCCGGGTTGAGGTCGCATGCTCGGTCCATGCCGAGCACAGCCGCCACCGTCGTACCCGCCGCACCGGGACTGTTCGCCCCCCGGCTGAGAGCGATGACGGTGGGCAGCGTCGCGTTGATCTCGTTGCTGGCGTTCGAGGCACTGGCGGTCGGTACGGCGATGCCGACCGTCGCCCGCAGCCTGGATGGGCTGGCGCTGTACGGGATCGCGTTCGGTGGCCCATTCGCCACCGGTGTGCTCGCCATGGTGGTCTCCGGCATCTGGTGCGACGCCCGAGGTCCTCGAGGGCCGATGTGGCACGGGGTCGCCTGGTTCGTGGTCGGGTTGCTGATCGCCGGGACCGCCCCCGTGATGAGTGCGCTGGTCGTCGGGCGGGTGGTGCAGGGGTTCGGCTCCGGGCTGCTCTCGGTGGCGCTCTACGTGATCGTCGGGCACGCGTACCCGCAGGAGTTGCACCGGCGGATCTTCGCGGCGTTCGCGGCGGCGTGGGTCGTACCGTCGCTGGTCGGACCGGCGGTGGCCGGCCTGATCGTGGAGTACCTGGGCTGGCGGTGGGTGTTCCTGGCGGTACCGGCGGTGGCTGTGCCGGCGGTGCTGCTGATCCATCCCGGCCTGCGGTCGCTGGGCCGGACTGTGGCGACGAGTCTGCCGGCCGGAGCGGCGGCGCGGATCGGTTGGGCGTGCGGGGCCGCGGTGAGTGCCGCACTGCTGCACATCGGGGGACAGCAGCGCGGTGCCACGGCCCTCGTGCTGATCGCGCTCGCCGTGGTCGGTCTGCTGGTCTGCGCCCCACGCGTGCTGCCGGCCGGCTTCCTCCGGGCAGCCCGAGGGCTGCCCACCGTCGTCGGACTGCGCGGTCTGGCGTCGGGTGCCTTCGTCGGTGCCGAGGTGGTCATCCCCTTGATGCTGTCCCGGGAGCGGGGCCTCTCGCCGACCGCAGCCGGGCTGGTCCTCACGGTCGGGGCGCTGGCGTGGTCGGTGGGCTCCTGGTTGCAGGGCCGGATCCCGGTGCCGGCCTCCCGGGCCAGTTTGCCGCGCGTCGGGCTGAGCTGCATCACGGTTGGCACCGCCACGGTGGCGCTGGCCGTCCGGCCCGAACTGCCGGTGACCGTCGCCGTGGTCGGCTGGGCGGTCGCCGGCCTCGGCATGGGGCTGCTCTACCCGTCGTTGTCGGTGCTCACCCTGGAGTTGTCCGCCCCTGGTGAGCAGGGCCGCAACAGCTCGTCGTTGCAACTGGGCGACTCCCTCTTCGCGGCGACCGTGCTCGCGTTGACCGGGACCGTGCTGGCGGCGGGAAGCGCACCTGGCCCGGCCAGTTACACGGCGACTCTGGCGGTGGCCGCTGGCCTGGCACTGCTCGGGGCGCTGCTGGCCGGCCGTGTCGTGGTGGGCGGGAGTGCGCGGCCGGTCGGGTGATCCAGGGATTCGGCCGCGTCCGACCTGGTCGGGCCGGGAGGATGGCGGGCGATGAACTTCCTGACCATCCTGCCGCTCGCCGTGGTGATGGTCGCCGGGACCCAGTTGGTCGTGGCGGTCTTCCTCGCCTCGTCGGACCGGCCCCGGGCAGCGTCGCTGGGCTTCCTCGCAGGCGCCGGGCTGGTGGTCAGCATCGGGGTCACGGTGGGCTGGCTGCTGACCCGGTTGGTGGGCGGTCTGGTCGCCGATGCCAGCGCCGTCGCGGGCAAGGTCGATCGCGGTCCCGTCATCGACCTGGTGGTGCTCGCCCTGCTGGTCAGCCTGGCCGTGGTGGTCTGGGTCCGGCGGGGCCGGGCTGGGCCGCCGAGATGGTTGGGGAGTGTCGAGCACGCCGAGCCACGCCAGGCACTCCGACTGGGTGCGCTGCTCTTCGTGGTGACGCCCACCGATGACCTGACCATGGCCGCCGTCGGTGCGAGCGTGGCCCGACACAACCTGCCGTGGTGGCACCTGGTGCCGTTCGTGCTGCTCACCGTGCTCCTGCTCGCCCTGCCCCTACTGGCGTTACTGCTCCTCGGGGACAAGGCGGCGCGGGCGCTGACCCGGATGCGGGAGTGGGCCGAGGGGCACGCCTGGATCGTCAACGAGATCGTGATCGCGTTCTTCGCACTGTTGACCGTGTTGGACCTGATGCGTTCGGGGTGAGCCGGACACGTACGGGGGACCCGGGCGGAAATGAGAGCAACAACAGTTCACGTTCGTCTTACGGTGACGCCATGTTCGCTGTCGTCACCACGGTGATCCTCTACGTCTTCGGCTTCGTCTTCCTCTACGGCGTGATCCGGCTGGGTGTCCGGCACGCCATGGAGGATCTGGAGCTGCAACGGGCCAAGGTCCAGCGCGAAGCGGAGCTGGCGGCCGCCCGGGACCGCTCCTTCATGCGCGACAACGCTTTCCTCGCCGGCAGTTGAGCACCGGCTCCGTCCGGCCCGGGCCGGTGGCGTCGCGGGGCAACCCGGGAGCCGCCGGGCGGTTCAGCGTCGCGGATGCGAAGATCGCACCCGTGATGGGAACGCTGAAGACCGAACCGGCCCGCGCCCGCCTCGACCTGCTCGCTCCGCCGGTGGCGGAGGCCATCGCGCAGTGGCCCGCCGACGCGCCGGTCGACGTCAATGACGTGCTGGTCGCGCCGATCGACGCCGATCTCGCCGACACCGCGGCGTTCTGCGCGGCGTACGAGGTGGGGTTGGAAGTGTCGGCCAACTGTGTCGTGGTGGCCGGTAAGCGTGAGGGTGTGGTCCGCTACGCGGCCTGCATCGTCCTGGCCACCACCCGGGCCGACGTGAACGGGGTGGCCCGCCGAACGCTGGACGTCCGCAAGGCGAGCTTCGCCCCGATGACCGACGCCGTCGAGTTGACCGGCATGGAGTACGGCGGCATCACCCCGATCGGGCTGCCGGCGCAGTGGCCGATCCTGGTGGACGCGCGGGTGATCGCCACACCACACGTGATCATTGGGTCCGGCGTACGGCACAGCAAGATCGCGCTGCCGGGGCCGGCTCTGGGTGCGCTGCCCGGGGCGCAGGTGGTGGAAGGCCTGGCCAGGCCAGCCTGACCAGACACCGGCATCGATACCGTTGCACGTGAAACATCGCGGTTGTCGATGCCGGGTGCCGTTTGGCCGGTGACTCAGTGTGAGTGGGCTCCGGATTCGCGCTGCTCGACCTCGGTGAGCGCGGCGAGCAGCGTCTGCACCTCCTGTGCGCCGGAGACCGCGTACTTCCCGGCCAGGACGAAGGTCGGCACACTGGTGATGCCCAGGTCCCGGGCGGCGGCCAGCTCGGCGGCCACGTGGTCGGCGCGCTCGTCGGAATCGAGGAATCGACGGGCGTCGGCCGCGTCCAGGCCGATCCCGCCGGCCACGGTGGCCAGGGCCTCCCGGGAACCAACGTCGACACCCTGGTTGAAGTGCGCCTGGTAGAGCGCCTCCACCATCTCGGCCGCCCGACCGTGGTCGGTGGCGTAGGAGACCAGCCGGTGCGCGTCGAAGGTGTTGGCGATCACCGCGCGGCCGTAGTCCAGCCGTAGACCGTCACCCGCCGCGACCTGGGTCACGTGGGCAACCATCTGCTGGGCGCGCTCCGGGCCGCCGAACTTGGCGGCCAGCGCTTCCACCAGCGGGCGGGGCTCGGGCACCGGTGACGGGTCGAGCTGGAACGGCCGGTAGCGGACCGTCACCTCGCCCTCGTAACTGGCGAGGGCCTCATCCAGGCGGCGCTTGCCGATGTAGCACCACGGGCAGATGACGTCCGCGTAGATCTCGATCTCCATGATCGGTGGCAACCTCGCGGTCAGCCCAGTTGTTCCCGGACCTGCCGCTTGAGACGGCCCAGGATCGCCGTGCCGCCGCGTACCCGCAGCGGGCTGATCGCCTGCGTCAGACCCATCCGCTGATAGAGATCGTCCGGAACGGCCAGCACCTGCTCGGCGCTCGCGCCCGCCAGCCCTTCAGCGAGGATCCCGGCGAACGCCCGGGTGGTGGGCGCCTCCGGTGGGCAGTCGAAGAGCGTCTCCACGGTGCCCTCCGGAGTCACCCGGGCGCGCAGGAAGAACGCCGTCTGACACTCCGGCACCTGCTCCATGCCCTCGCGCTCGGCGCCGTCCGGCAGGGCCGGGATGACGTCGGCATACTCCAGGAGCATTTCCAGCACCAGGTCGCGCGGCGCGGCGGCGAACTCGTCGACGATCTCGGCCAGTCGGGCCGGCATGTCAGCCATGTGTCGAGGCTACCGCCGTCGTGCGGGACGCCTCAGACGGTGGGTGACTGCTCGCTGATCTCACTGAGGGCGCTGGTCGGGTCGAGTTGCATGGCCAGGTCGCCGAGCGAGACGATCCCGACCAGCTTGCGGTCGCTGTCGCAGACCAGCACCCGCCGGATGCCCCGGTCCCGCATGAGCGTCGCCGCCTCACCCGCCGTGCAGTGCTGCTCGATCATGACCACCTCACGGGTGACGATCGAGCCGATGGTGGTGGCCGCGGGGGAGCTGTTCTCCGCCACGGCCCGCACCACGATGTCCCGATCGGTGAGCATGCCGGCGAGGCTGGCGCCGTCGGTGACCACCACGTCGCCGATGTCCGCCTCCTTCATCACCCTGGCCGCCTCGTCCAGAGTGGTCTCCACCGGCAGGTACACGACCTGCTTGGTCATCACGTCACTGACCCGGTAACCGGTCATGAGAGCCTCCGAAGACGTTTTCACCCGATCCCACTGCACTACCCCGTGAAGCGACAGCTACACCAGGTTCCCACGTTCTCGGCGTACCTCATGGACAAGCCTGTCCACCAGACCGTCCAGCGGTAGCTCGGCGCGCGCGTCGCCGGCCCGTTCACGCAGCTCGACGTACCCGTCGGCGAGTCGGCGGCCGACCACGACGGCCCGGGGGATGCCGATCAGCTCGGCGTCGGTGAACTTGACCCCGGCCGAGACGTGCGTGCGGTCGTCGACCAGCACCCGCAGACCAGCGGCGGCCAGGCGCCCGCCGAGCTCCTGCGCCGCGTCGAGCTGCGGGCCCTTGCCCGCAACCACCAAGTGTACGTCGCACGGCGCGATCGCCGCCGGCCAGATCAGCCCCCGGTCGTCGTGATGCTGCTCGGCGATGGCCGCCACCGCCCGGGACACCCCGATGCCGTAGGAGCCCATGGTCGGCCGGACCGGCTTGCCAGCCGGCCCGAGCACGTCGACCGCGAAGGCGTCGGTGAACCGGCGGCCGAGCTGGAAGATGTGCCCGATCTCGATGCCCCGCCGGATCGTCAGCTCACCGGCCTCGCAGTCGGGGCAGGGGTCGCCGGCGCGTACGTCGGCCGCCTCGATGGTGCCCTCGGGTGTGAAGTCCCGCCCGCAGACGACGTCGGTCGCGTGTCGGCCCGGCTCGTTCGCCCCGGTCAACCAGGCCGAGCCGGCCCCTACCCGCGGATCGACCAGGTAACGAATGCCCAGCTTGTCGAGCAGTTGCGGCCCGATGTACCCGCGTACCAACTCCGGATGTTCGGCCCACTCCTCGAAGACGGTCACCTCCGCCGGGTGCAGGGCGGCGCCGACCCGCTTCAGGTCGACCTCCCGGTCACCGGGAAGCCCGACGACCAGAGGCTCGGCCCGATCCGCGCCCGGCTGGCGAACGGACAGCACGACGTTCTTCAGGGTGTCGGCGGCGGTCCAGCCGTCCCGACCGCCCAACCGACGGGCGTTGGCCAACTCCACCAGGCTGGCGATCGTCGGAGTCTCCGGTGTGTCGTGGACCTCGACAGCCGGCTGCGTGGTCGGGTCACCGGCAGCCGGCGCCCGGGTGATCACCGCCTCGGTGTTGGCCGCGTAGTCGCAGGCGGTACAGCCCACGAAGGTGTCCTCGCCGACCGGTGTCGCCGCCAGGAACTCCTCCGACGCGGACCCGCCCATGGCGCCGGACATCGCCTGCACCACCGTGTAGTCCAGGCCCAACCGGTCGAAAATCCGCTGGTACGCCGCTCGATGCCGCGCGTACGCGTCCCGCAGCCCCGCCTCGTCCAGGTCGAAGGAGTACGCGTCCTTCATCAGGAACTCCCGGCCGCGCAGCAGCCCCGCCCGCGGACGCGCCTCGTCGCGGAACTTCGTCTGCACCTGGAACAACGTCACGGGGAAGTCCCGGTACGAGGTGACCAGGTCCTTGACCAGCAGTGCCGCCATCTCCTCGTGGGTGGGCGCCAACAGGTGCTCGGCACCGCGCCGGTCGGCGAGGGTGAAGATGTCGTCGCCGTACTCCGTCCACCGGCCGCTCGTCCGGTAGGGCTCAGCAGGCAGCAGCGCGGGGAAGTGCACCTCCTGGTCGCCGATCGCGATCAGTTCGGCGCGCACCACCTCGGTGATCCGATCCAGCACCAGCTTGCCCAGCGGCAGCCACGTGTAGCCGCCCGGTGCGGCACGACGGATGTAACCGGCGCGCAGCAGCAGCCGGTGGCTCGGCACCTCCGCGTCGGCCGGATCCTCGCGCAGGGTCCGCAGCAACAGGGTCGACATGCGTAGCAGCATGCGCGCAGCGTAGAGCCGTGCCGAGCGGCCGAGCGACCCAATTCGTCCGGTGCGTCGCAGGCCGTTGCTCGGGAGCGCTCGAAAATGGCCTGTCCGTGCCGGCAACCACGGTTGCCCAGGGCGGCGTCTGGAGAGGCATCACCTCCCTCACGCACCACGACCCAAAGGATCGGCCCGTGTGGACCCTCTGCTGAGTGAGTTCGACTCGTTCGTCCGTACCCGCACGCCGGCGTTGCTGCGCTCGGCCTACCTGCTCACCGGTGACCAGCACCTGGCCGAGGATCTCGTCCAGTCGGCCCTGGCCCGAACGCACCGGTCCTGGAACCGGCTGCACCACAGCGGCAACGCCGAGGCGTACACGCGCAAGACCATGTACCACGTGCAGGTGTCCTGGTGGCGGCGGCGCCGGGTACCCGAGTCGATGCCGGGCGACCTGCCCGAGCCACGCGGAGGCGACTCGGCCCCGGACCACGCGCAACAGACCAGCCTGCGGCTCACCCTCCGGTCGGCGCTGACGAAGCTCTCCCCGAAGCAACGGGCCGTGCTGGTGCTGCGGTTCTTCGAGGACCGCACCGAGGCGGAGACCGCCGACCTGCTCGGCGTCACCGTCGGCACGGTGAAGAGCCAGACAGCCAGGTCGCTGGCCAAGCTGCGAGTGGTCGCGCCCGAGCTCGCCGAGCTGTACGTCCTGGAAGGAAGCGACCGATGAACGACCAGCGCCTCCGGCTCGACCTGACCGAGCTGGCCGAAGAGGTCACCGTGGTCGACCTGCGGGACCGGACCCTGCGTGCGTCCCGTCGGCTCGGTATCCAGCGGGCGGTGGCCACCTCCGCCGCCGCACTGGTGCTGATCGCGGCGGCGGCCGGCACTGCCTTCGCCATTCGCCCGAACCAGTCTCCAACCCCACTGCCCGCCGACACTCCGTCGGTCACGCCGACGCCGACGCCGTCAGCCAACCCGACGCCGTCCACCAGCACCAGCGACGCACCGGGCTCACCGCCCAGTAGCGGGTCCGACACGAACACGCCCACGGTGAAGATCGGCAAGCTCTTCTACGGGCCCGCCGAGGTGACCGGCGCGGAGAACGCGAACCTGCGATCCTGGCGCCCCGGCGACAACCCGGTACGACTGCTGGCACTGCCCGAGCTCGCGTGGAAGGGCAACGCGAGCATCTCGCCAGACGGCCGCCGGGTGGCCTGGGTGGACAGCGACGGCAAGAGCAACAACCTCTTCGTCGCCAACGCCGACGGCTCCGACAAGCAAAAGGTGCGCTCGGGTGTCGATCCGTACTGCGTCACCGCGGTCTGGTCGCCGGACGGGCGGCAACTGCTGTTCCGGGAGACGAAGGCGAACGACGCGGGTGGACCCGGCCGATATGGCGTGCTGGACGTGCGCTCGACGGCAAAGACCGTGCGCTGGTGGACCACTGAACCTGACGCCTGCCACGCCCTCTGGTCGGCCGACGGTCAGACCATCGCCATGAACACCAACCTCGGGGTCACGCTCTACGGCACGGACGGCACGACGAGGCGAGTCGTTCCCGGCTTCTCCCGGGACGGTTGGCGCAGCAACGACGTCGCCAGCCTCTCCCCGGACGGCTCCCGGATCGCCCTGCTGCGGGAAAAGCCGGGTGGGGACGATGGCGACGTCGCTCGCGACCTGCGGGTCAACGTTGTGTTGGACACCCGGACCGGGAAGACGATCGCGTTGCCACTCGGCGGACGCGAGCTGCGGCAGGTCTACTTCCAGACCGACGGCGTGATGGTCGTGCGGGTCCAGGCCGGCAGCGGGTACGCCGTGCTGTTGGTGAACGAGGACGGCCGGAAGATCTCCGAAAGCGCCGAGCCGGCGGCCCTGAAGGACATGCAGATCCTGGCCGTCGTGGCCTGACGACTGGTAAGGCAAAGGGCGGGTCACCCTCGAGGTGGCCCGCCCTTCTGCGGTCTCCCGCACCGACCGTCGCGACGACGTCGGGGGTTGTCGCGCGGCTGGCCCATGACCTCCGCCACGTCGTCCGATCGGGGCACCACCGACCGTGGCTACGGTGACAGACTGGTCGCCGCAGGCAACGATGGCGTAAGGGGGGCGCGGGTGGGCTGGCGCAGTTTTGTCGCGGTCGGGGACAGCTTCACCGAGGGCATGGACGACGCGTACCCGGACGGCAGCTACCGGGGCTGGGCGGACCTGGTGGCGACCCGGCTCGCCGTCGAGGCGGGCCCCGACTTCCGGTACGCGAACCTGGCCATCCGAGGCCGGCTCTTCCCCGGGGTGGTCGCCGAGCAGGTGCCCGCGGCGGTGGCGATGAAGCCCGACCTGATCAGCTTCGCGGCCGGCGGCAACGACGTGCTGCGCCGCACCTTCAACCCGGACACGCTTGTCGCCCGCTTCGACGAGGTGGTCCGGCAGCTGCGCTCGGGCGGCGCGGACGTGCTGCTGTTCCGGTTCGCCGACGTGATGGCCCGACTGCCCGGCCAGCGCCTCGTCGCTCCCCGGGTGCAGTTGCTCAACCAGGCGGTCGGCGAGACCGCTGAGCGCCACGGTGCCATGTTGGTCGACCTGTACGCCGACGACACGTTCCTCAATCCGATGCTCTGGAGCACCGACCGTCTGCACCTCTCCCCGGCAGGCCACCGACGGGTCGCGGGTCAGGTGTTGAACGCGCTCGGGGTTGGGTGCGACGAGGACTGGTTGATGGTCCCGCCGCACCCGGCGCCGTCGCCGTGGCTGGCCGCCCGAGCCGCCGATGTGCGCTGGGCCGGTCAGTACCTCGCACCCTGGGTGAAGCGGCGGCTCACCGGCCGGTCGTCCGGTGACACGGTGACGGCGAAGCGTCCGCTGCTCGGGCCGATCGTCGACTGAGAGTGCTCACCCTGCACACCGCGCCGCTGCTACGGCGCAACTGGGACGGCGAGCCGGTGGCGGCGCACGCCGTGCTGGTCAGCGGCGACCGGGTCGGAGCCGTCGGCCCGCTGGCCGAGTTGAGCGAGGCGTACGCGGGTGTTCGGGTCCGCCGTTGGCCCGGCACGCTGGGGCCGGGTCTGCTGCACGACGGCCCGCTGCCGGCGGCGCCCACCCCGCGTGAGCGGGTGCACGCGCTGCTGCGGAATGGAGTGACGTCGGTGCTGGCGCAGCACCTCACCGACCTGGCGCTGCGGGCCGCCGTCGACAGGAGCGACCTGCTGGTGCTGCCCTCCGTCGTGGTGCCGGTACTGCATTCGGGTGGGCGGGCTGACCTCGCGGTGCACGGCGTCGACGGTGCCTGTCTGGTGACGGTGGTCGCCGGCCGGATCGCCCACCGTCGCGCCTGAGCGGGCTGCCCGCCGGCCCGGTCAACTCTACTGTGGAGTGACTCGATCGAATTGGGATCGCCCGATGTCCGCCGTCCTCGATAACATCCGCTGCCCCCGTTAATCGGAAGGCGGGGACATCGGGGAAAGGTGGATGAGGGATGGCCCTCATGCCTGGCACGACAACATCCGCACGACCGGTCCGAGCATTACTGGCCACGGCGCTGTCCATGACGGTCGCCGCCGGGATGCTCACGTTCACGACGACGCCGGCTGCGGCGTACGGCGTGCACTACGAGCAGGACAACGGCCTCGTCGTCGACTCCAACTACCCGCCGGGTGTGCCGACCGAGCTGCAGACCTCCGGCAAACCGTGCACGGCGACCGAGCCGTACCAGTTCCAGCAGAACGATGACCTGGTGCTCTCCGCGATCCTGCACGACCCGGACACTGACGAGAGCGGTGGCACCGACCGGTTGACCGCCACCTTCGCGCTCTGGCCGGTCGACGAGCCGACGGCCCGAATCGAGCGGTTCGGGGACAACGGTCGGGAAGGTGATCGGGAGAGCGGCCTCTTCGAACGCGAAATCCTCACCCACGACCGGGTGTACGCCTGGCAGGTGCGGGCCGCGGACAGCCAGGCCACCGGCGAGTGGAGCAGCCTCTGCTACTTCCGTACCGACTTCCAGGGCCCGTCGGTCGCGCCGGTCGTCACCTCCACCGACTTCCCCGTCGAGGGCTGGCACCCGGCGCTGCCCGGCCAGTTCACCTTCGACGCGGCGGCGACGCCGGACGCTGTCGGCTTCCGGTATGAGCTGCTCGGCAGCGACGGCGTCCAGACGGTGTCGGCGGACCGGCCCGGTGGCTCGGCCACGGTCACGCTCACCCCGGATGCGGGACCCAACACCCTCACGGTGTGGAGCCTCGACGCGGCCGGCAACCGGTCGCCCGAGGCGCGGTACGAATTCCGGGCCAGTGACGTCGCGCCGATCATCACCGGCACATTGAACGAGGTCGGCGTGCCAAGCACGTTCGCAGTTCAACCGCAGATGGATGGGGTGGTCCGCTACCGCTTCCACCTGGACGGCGACCCGGAGCAGACGGTTGAGGCAGCGGCCGACGGCACCGCCACCCTGACCGTCACCGCGACCCGGGCAAGTAACCGGACGCTCTCCGTGACCAGCGTGACCGCCGATGGCGTGACCGCCACTGCGGTGCGCAACTTCCAGTTGACCACCGCGCCGAAGATCTCCGCGACGGTCTACCAGCAGGGCGTCACCAGCGGGGGCCAGGGTGTTCCCGGGGTCTTCACCTTCACCCCGCGCCAGTCCGACGTGGTCAGCTACCGCTACCGCTTCGGCACGGTGACCAGCACCGTGGCCGCGGCGGCCGACGGCACCGCGTCGGTGACCTGGGCGCCGACGAAGGCCGGCTTCACCCCGCTCACCGTGTGGAGCGTCAACCGGGACGGCACCCAGTCGGCCTCGGCGAGCTTCAGCTTCTTCGTCCGTGACCTGCTGCCGAGCATCCAGGGGCTCCTCTACGGCCCGAGCAACCCGGCGGGTGGCCCGGGCCAGGCCGGCGAGTTCCTGATCAGCTCGAAGGTGCCCGGCACGACCGCGTTCCGGTACCGCTTCGATGACGGCCCGGAGCAGGGGATCGTCGCCGAAGCCAACGGCAGCGCGGTCGTCACCTGGACCCCGGAGCAGGGCGGTACGCACACCCTGACGGTCCGGACCGTCCTCGCGGACGGGACGGTGTCCCTGGAACGTGCGTACACCTTCCTGGTGAACGACTAACACCCAGCGCGCCGATCGGCCCACCATCCCATGCGGGTGGTGGGCCGGTCCCGTTACAGCGGTCGAGGGCGGCCATCCGGCGTACCTTGGGGATCATGTCTGTGCCGAACGATCCTGATCCCCGCCTTCAGTCGTACGCGGACCCGCAGCGGCTGGTCACCACCGAGTGGCTGGCCGAGCACCTGGGCGACCAGGGCCTCGTCGTTGTCGAGTCCGACGAGGACGTGCTGCTCTACGAATCCGGTCACATCCCCGGCGCCGTCAAGGTCGACTGGCACCTGGAGCTGAACGACCAGGTGACCCGGGACTACCTGGATGCCAAGAGCTTCGCCGAGCTGTGTGCCGCGAAGGGCATCGGCCGGGGCGACACGGTCGTCTTCTACGGCGACAACTTCAACTGGTGGGCCGCGTACGCCCTCTGGGTGTTCTCGCTCTTCGGCCACGCCGACGTGCGGCTGCTCGACGGCGGCCGGCAGAAGTGGATCGCCGAGGGGCGCGAGGTGACCCGCGACAAGCCAGCTCGTCCCCGCGCCGACTACCCGGTGCCACTGCGTGACGATGCTCCGCTGCGGGCCTACCGCGAACAGGTCATGGCGCACATCGCCGCCGCCCGCCCGCTGGTCGACGTCCGGTCGCCGAGTGAGTACACCGGCGAGACGCTGCACATGCCGGACTACCCGCAGGAGGGCGCGCTGCGTGGCGGGCACATCCCGGGCGCGGTCAGCAAGCCGTGGAAGTCGGCCGCCAACGACGATGGCACCTTCAAGTCCGCCGACGAGCTGAAGGCGATCTACGCCGACCAGCTTGGGCTCAGCCCCGACGACGACGTGATCGCGTACTGCCGGATCGGCGAGCGGTCCAGCCACACCTGGTTCGTGCTGCGGCACCTGCTGGGCTACCCGCAGGTGCGTAACTACGACGGCTCGTGGACCGAGTGGGGCAACCTGGTCCGGGCACCCGTCGTGCAGGGCGACCAGCCCGGTGGCCTCGCCGCCTGAGCAGCGCGACCGTCCCCGCGCGGCAGTAACGGTCGCGCGGGGACAGCGCTCAACCGGCCAGCGACAGCACGCCGGTCAGGTTACGGATCACGCCGGTGATCTCGCCGGTCTCCGGGTTCCACCGCGCCAGGGCCGCCGGTTCCAGTCGGAGTAGCACCGCGCCCTCGTTGTCCCAGCCCAGCACCTCGCAGCAGCCCTTGGCGCGATCCCGGCCGAGGTCGAGCACATGCGCCACCGCGCCGGTGCGGGCGTCCAGAACGGCCACCCCCTCGGCACCGTCGATCTCGCCGTTGGTGATCCACGCCGCGCTGGCCGCCCGCTCGCCGTGCAGCCAGCCCCGACCGTAGAACTCGTTGACCTGGTACGGCGACGGCAGCGCCGAGCCGGTGACCGGCTGTTCGGAACGCACTGCGCCGTCGCGGGCGGTCCGACTACGCAGCTTCAGGCCGCTCCGCTCGCCGACCATCTCGATCAGCGCCGCCTCGCGTCCGGCTGCCGGATCGGGTGCGACCACGTCCCAGGCCGACACGTCGATCGTGCTCGACGCGCCGGTGACCCGATCCACCGCGTACGTCCGGTTGTCGCCGCCGACCAGGACCCGGTCGCCGGACCAGACCACCAGCTCCAGGTAACCGTCGAGCGGGATCCTGCGCACAGCCCCGGTGGTGAGGTCAACCATGATCAGCTCGCCGGTCTGGGCGAACGCGGCCGACCGGCCGTCCGGCGACAGCACGCCCGGCTTCACGGCGGACGCCTCGTTGCCGCCCGCATCCCGGGTGGGCGCCAGCGTCACCACGTCGAGACTGCGCACCACGCCGTCATCACCGAGCACGCGGACCGGGCCGTCCGCGTGGAACTCCTCGTCCATCGGCTGGAACAGCGCCAGCGCCCGCTTCACCGGTCGCTCGGAGAGCGGCACGGTCGCCGGGCCGCCGAGCCGGGACAGCGGATCGGGTGGGAAGGTCAACTCAGCGGGGGGCTCCTGCACGGGACCGGCGTGGGTGGGCTCGACGGTCGGTGCCACCGAGTGGTCCGGCGGCGAATCGCCGGGCGGCCGCAGGGCGGCAACCGTGCCACCGCCGACCAGTGCCACGGCCAGAGCGACCGCGCCGACAGCCCGTCGGGTGCGCCGGGTACGCCGAGCCCGCTCCCATCCGGCCGTGGCCGGTTGGCTGGGTAGAACGTCCTCGACGCTGACGGTCAGTAGTTGGCGTAGGTCCTGCTCGTTCACGGGTTCACCTCCAGGCCGGTGGCCAGGTCGGCCGGGCCCTGGCCCGGTCGAGCGTCCCGGGCGAGATCCGGGGCGACCTCGCGGAGTCGGCGCAGCGCCGCATGACACTGGCTCTTCACGGTGCCGACGGTCACTCCGAGTGCCTCGGCGGTGGCCACCTCGGTCAGGTCCTCGTAGTAGCGCAGCACGAGCACGGCCCGTTGCCGTGGCGGCAGCAGGCCCAGCGCGTCGTGCAGCGTCAGCCGTAACGCGCCGTCACGGTCGTGGGCGATCTGCTCCGGCGGTGCGGCGCTGAGCCATTCCCGCCGCCGGCGCCGCCACCACGAGACCGCGTCCCGGTAGAGGATGGCCCGCACGTACGCGGAGGGGTCGCCGTCACGGACCGAGGCCCAGCGCAGTGCCAGCTTCAGCAGGGCGTCCTGGAGGAGGTCTTCGGCCTGGTGCCGGTTGCCGCAGATCAGGTAGGCAGCGCGGAGCAGCCGGTGTTGGTGGCTCTCCACGAAGGCGAGGTAGCCGTCGCGTCCGTCGTTCCCCGCTGGTGCCATCCGCCCTCCTCCCGGCCGTCGCGTTGCGCGTCACCTGCCAGACGCACGGGGAGGGGTGAAAGGTTGGGTCAGCTCTCCGGCATTCCGGTCAGGTAGCGCTGGAGGGTCGGTGCGATCCAGGAGACCAGTTCCTCCGGTGTCGTGTCCACCATGGGCGGCAGACGGACGACGTATCGGGTGTAGGCGAGGCCGAGGACCTGACTGGCCACCAGGCCGGCACGTCGGGCGGTCAGCGCCGGGTCGGTGCCGAACGCGGCCACGGCAGCGGTGAGTTGGTCGGCGAAGATGCCACGCATCCGTTCGGCCGCGCCCGGGTTGGTGCTGGCGGCCCGGAGCAGCGCCACGAGCGTCTCGTCGCCTTCCCACCGGGCGAGGAAGTGTCGGACCAGCACCTCGCCGAGACGTGCGGGCGGCACCGGGGCCAGGTCGGGTAGGCGGAGGTCGAACTCGGCCGCCGCCGCGAAGAGCCCCTCCTTGCTGCCGTAGTAACGCATGACCATCGAGGGGTCGATCCGGGCGTCGGCGGCGATGGCTCTGATCGTGGCGCGCTCGTATCCGTCCGCCGCGAACCGTTCCCGGGCCGCTTGCAGGATCGCCGCGCGGGTGGCGTCCGAGCGGCGGGGAGGGGTTGGCTGGGCGGACGCTGTCATGTCAACGACCGTATGCCAACAACTGTTGACACGCAATCGGCAGGGCTCTAGCGTCGCCAACAAATGTTTGCCAACGGGCGTTGGCAACGATCGTCTGGAGGTAGCCATGCCGCCCACGAGCACTGACGTCCTGGTGGTGGGCGCCGGCCCCACCGGTCTCGCCACCGCGCTGACGCTCGCCCGGCGCGGAATCGAGGTGACCGTGCTGGACCAGTTGGCCGAGCCGCCGACGACCTCCCGGGCGGCGGTCGTGCACGCGTACACCCTGGAGGTGCTGGATCGGATCGGCGCCGCGGCGCCGCTGGTCGCCCAGGCGGTGCGGACGCCGCGCTTCACCGTGCGCGACCGGGATCGGGTGCTGCTGTCGGTGCCGTTCCACGAGCTGCCGTCCCGCTTCCCCTACGCGCTGCTGGTCTCCCAGTCGGTCACCGAGGCGGTGCTCGCCAGGCAACTCGCCGACCTCGGCGTCCAGGTGCGCCGGCCGTGCCGGCTCACCGGGCTGAGCCGCACCGACGACGGGGTGCTCGCGCAGATCGACGGGGGGACGCTGCGCGCCCGGTTCGTGGTCGGCGCGGACGGCCTGCACAGCACGGTCCGACAACTGGCCGGCATCGGCTTCGCCGGCCCCAGCAACGAGGAGTCCTTCGTGCTCGCCGACGTACGGGTGAGCAGCGTGCTGCCCCGCGACGAGGTGTCCCTCTTCCTCGCCCGCTCCGGGCCACTGATCTGGGCGCCGCTCCCGGACGGGGTGGTCCGGTTGGTCGCCGCCGTGGCGACGGCCCCGGCCGATCCGGATGCGGCGTACCTTCAGGCGTTGCTCGACGAGCGCGGCCCGGCGCGGCGACCCGACCGGGTGACCGAGGTGCTCTGGGGTTCCCGGTTCCGGGTGCACCACCGGATAGCCGACACCTTCCGAGCTGGGCCAATGCTGCTGGCCGGGGACGCCGGGCACGTGCACAGCCCGGCCGGCGGGCAGGGCATGAACCTCGGCATCTGCGACGCCGTTGCCCTCGGCACCGCGGTGGCGGACGTGCTCGACGGTGGCCCGGACACGCTGCTCGACGACTACACCGCTCGGCAACGGCCGATGGCCGAGGACGTGCTGAGCTTCGCCGCCGGGCTCACCCGGCTGGCCACCGTCTCCCCGGCCCGCCGGCCGGTCCGTAACGTGCTGCTCCGGTTGCTCGGTGCCGTGCCGCCGGCCCGCCGGCGGATCGCGCTGCGCCTGTCCGGGCTGTCCCACCGGGAACGGACACCGGGCTAGACCCCGGTGGGGCTCAGTTCGCGTGACGGGACCGGCCGCAGTGTCCGCCACGCGACCAGGGTGACCAGCGCGAACGTCCCAGCCGCCGCACCCGCCACCGGCACCGTCCCGTACGCGGCGGCGACCAGCCCGGCGAGCACGGCCCCGACCGGTGCGGTGAGCAGACCGATCATCCGTTGGGCCGCACCCACCCGGCCGAGCAGCCGGGCCGGCACGTGCCGCTGCCCGTACGACGCGCACAGGCTGTTCCAGATCACGGTTCCGGCGGCGAAGACGGCCAGCGCCAGCCCGCCCGGCACCGGGTGCCGGGCCAGCGCGAACCCGGTCAGCGCCACGGTCTGCGCGGCGAGCACCACGCCCAGCGCGGGCACCGTGCCGAGCCGGGCGGCGAGCCGACCCGCCCCGAGCGCCCCGGCCAGACCGCCGACGATGGCAGCGGCGGCGAACAGCCCGTACCCGGCTGGCGGCACCCGCAGCACGTCCAGCGCGTAGAGCACCTGCACCGCCAGGATCCCGCTGATCGCCAGGTTGCACGCGGCCGCGAGCAGGGTGACCCGCCACAGAGTCCGGTGCCCGCGCAGCCACCGCACCCCCTCGATGATCTCGCCCCACACCGATCCACGATGCCGTGCCGTCCCTGGGTCGATGGCGGGAGGCGAACTGAGGGACAGCACGAGCAGGGCAGCCACGGCGAAGGTGACGGCGTCGAGGGCGAACGGGAGCGTGGGGGCGGCAGCGAACAGGACACCGGCGGCGGGCGCGCCGAGGAAACCGCCGGCCACCGCGGACCCCGCCTGAAGTCGACCGTTCGCCCGAGGCAGCGCGTTCGGCGGCACCAGCGCGGGAAGCAGCGCGAACGAGGCCGAGTCGAAGAGGGTGCCCAGCGCGGCGAGGAGGAACGCCGCGACCAGGAGCGCCACGACGGGTGCGCGGTCGAGGGCAACCGCCACGGCCAACGCCGCGACCACGGCGGCGCGCGCCCCGTCGACCAGGGCCATCGTTCGACGACGGTCCCAGCGGTCCGCGTACACGCCGCCGAGCAGGCCGAAGAGTAGCGGCGGCAACTGCCCGGCCACGGTGACCGCCGCGATGACCCGGGGGTCGCGCGTCAACGTCGCGGCCAACAGGGCCAGAGCCGGGGTACGCAGCGCGTCCCCGAACCGCGACGAGACGGCGGCGGACCAGAGCAGCCGGAAGTCCCGGCCGAGAGCGGAGGAGGTCATCCGGTGACCGTGCCGGCTCGACCGGGTCGAGGGTCAAGCCGCCGGGCGACAAGGGGCCGCGCCTGCCGGTGATCATCGGTACGGTGGGCGCCGGCATCGGACCGGGGGAGAAATCAGGCGTGGATCACACTTTCCAGGTCGACCTACGTGGCGTGGTCGACCTGCTCAGTCATCACCTCTACGGCAGCCCGCGGGTCTACGTGCGGGAGTTGCTCCAGAACGCGGTGGACGCGATCACCGCCCGGCGTGCGGCCGAGCCGGACGCGCCGGCGCTGGTCCGCATCGAACCCCCGGACAGCACCGGCGACGGCACGCTGCGGGTGCACGACACCGGCATCGGCCTGACCGAGGCGCAGGTGCACGAGCTGTTGGCCACCATCGGCCGCAGCTCAAAGCGCGACGAGCTGGGCTTCTCCCGGCACGAGTTCCTCGGCCAGTTCGGCATCGGCCTGCTCTCCTGCTTCCTCGTGGCCGACGAGATCCAGGTGCTCACCCGGCACGGCGACAACCCCACGGTTCGCTGGACCGGGTACGCCGACGGCCGCTACGCGGTGGCGGTGGCCCCGCCGGAGGCCGCCCGTGCCGAGCCGGGCAGCACGGTCACGCTGGTGCCCCGCCGCGACGCGGACCAGTGGTTCACCACCCCGACCGTCACCGACCTGGCCCGGCTCTTCGGCGCGCTGCTGCCGGTCACCGTCCGCGTCGGCGACGTCGTCACCACCACCGGGGAACCGCCGTGGCCGACCACGCCGGGTGCGCCGCTGGACCGCGCGGCGTTGATCCGGTACGCCCGGGAGACGCTCGGCGTGGACCCGTTCGACGTGCTGCCGTTGGCCGTACCGGAGGCCGGGCTGACCGGCGTCGCCGTCATCCTGCCCACCCCGGTGAACCCGGCGGCCCGGGCCGGGCACCGCGTCTACCTCAAGCGGATGCTGCTCACCGAGAACGCCGACGGGCTGCTGCCGGAGTGGGCGTTCTTCGCGCACTGCGTGGTGGACGCGACCGAGCTGCGCCCGACCGCCAGCCGGGAAGCCCTCTACGAGGACACTCTGCTGACGGCGACCCGGGAGGCGCTCGGCGACCAGGTGCGCGGCTGGCTGGTCCGGCTGGCACGGCACGACCCGCACCGGCTGGCCGAGTTCCTGCAGGTGCACCACCTCGGTGTGAAGGCCCTGGCGTTGCACGACGACGAGATGCTCCGGCTGGTCGACCGGTGGTGGCCCATGGACACCAACGTCGGCACACTCACCCTCGCCGAGTTCCGCGAGCGCTACGGCGTGGTCCGCTACGCGGCGAGCCTCGACGAGTTCCGGCAGCTCGCCGCGGTGGCCGCGGCGCAGGACCTGGCGGTGGTCAACGCCGGCTACACGTACGACACCGAGCTGATCGAGCGGCTGCCGGTGGTGGACCGCTCGGTGCTGATCGAGCGGTTGGAGCCGAGCGACCTCACCACCCGCTTCGACGCGCTCGACCCGCAGGTGGAGTTGGCGTTGCGACCGTTCCTCACCGCCGCGCAGCGGGCCGTCGAGCGTTCCGGCTGCGAGGTGGTCATCCGGGCGTACGACCCCGTCTCGCTGCCCGCGCTCTACCTGGTCAGCCGGTCGGCTGCGTTCAACGACCAGCTCGCGGCCAGCCGGGACCGGGCCGACGAGCTGTGGGGTGGGGTGCTCGACGCGCTCGCCGCCACCGCCCCGCCGGACCGCCCGCAGTTGGTGCTCAACCACCGCAACCCGCTGGTGCGACGGGTGACCACGCTGATCGATCCGGAGCTGGTCGGCCTCGCCGTCGAGGCGCTGTACGGGCAGGCGCTGCTGCTCGGCCACCATCCGATCCGCGCGGCCGACGCCGCGCTGCTGAACGATTCCTTCCTCGGCCTGCTCGGCCGGGCTGTTCCGGGACGGGAGTGAGCATGAGCGACGAGGATCTGTGGCGGGCGCTTCGCGGCATCGCCGACATGCCGTACGGGGCGGGGCAGATCGCCGCGCTGGAGCAACTGCTGCGCCGGGTGGATGCCGCCGACGACCGGCACCTCGCGTTCGTCACCCGGATGCAGGCCACCACCGGGTACATCTACGGTGGTGAGCCGGCGAAGTCCTTCGTGACCTTCTCCTGGTGCCTGTCCGAGTTCGACCGGGACCCGCAGCCCTACCACCAGCGTCACCTGCACCAGTTGCTGTGGCACTTCAAGTACATGGTGTCGGGCCTGCTGAAGTTCCCCGAGGTGCCGCTGGACCGCACGTATGCGGTGCTGGACGACATGGAGCGGCGCTACCGGGCCGGCGGGCACAGCCTGCAGGCCGTGCACAAGCATCGGTTCCGGGTTGCTGACCACGTGGGCGACGCCGAGGCCGCGGCACACTGGTACCGGCTTTGGCAGACCACCCCGCGCGACGAACTCTCCGACTGCGCTGGCTGTGATCCGACGAGCCAGGTGGGCTACCTCGCCGACACCGGGCGGGACGCCGAGGCGGTGGCGCTTGCCGAGCCGGTGCTCGCTGGCCGGCTCACCTGCACCGAGCAGCCGCAGGCGATTCTCACCGCGCTGCTCGTGCCGTACCTCCGCACCGGACGGGGCGAGGAGGCGCGGGACGCGCACCGGGAGGCGTACCGCCGGCTGCGCGGCAACCTCGCCGACCTGTGGGACATCGGTGACCACATCGAGTTCTGCACGCTGACCGGCAACGAGGCGCGGGCGGTCGAGTTGGTCGAGCGGCACCTGGACTGGCTGGACCGGCCGCCGTCGCCGGCCGCCGCCATGCATTTCGCGGCGACCGCCGCCGCCGCGCTGCGCCAGGCCGGCGGGTCGACTGTGTACCGCCGGGCCGCCGAGGGCCGGCCGGCCACCGAGGTGTCGGCGGCGGCGCTGGCTGACGAGCTGGCCGAGACCGCGACCGGTCTGGCCGCCCGCTTCGACGCCCGTAACGGCACCGCCCACCAGTCGGAGTGGATCGTCCGCCGGCTGGCCGTGCGGGCGAGCGGGGAACATCTGCCGCTGTCGGCGAGCGTCCGCCGCAACCCGACCCGTCCGGCCGCCCCGGTCGGGGACGAGCCGAGCGTCGGGCAGGGCACACCAGCGTCGTCCACCCAGCGAGGGCGACCCCGCAAGGGTGAACGACCCGCCGTGACCGTGCCCGCCGACGCCGGCCCGGAGGACCTGCTGGACCTCGCGGAGAAGAGCTGGGGCCGACACGACCGGACCACCTTCCGGGCGGCGCTGGTCGCCTTCGACGACCGGTTCGGCTCGGCCGAGCTGCCCGCACGCACATCCGCGCACCGGCTGGCGCTGCGGGCGTCCGAGCGCGGCGACGAGGACGACATCGAGGGTGCGGCCAAGCTGAACCGGGCGGCTCTGGAGCTGTACCGGGAGGCGGGCGAGGAGGTGCCCGCCCAGGTGGTCGCCGGGCGGCTCGGTGTGCTGTTGACCCGCTCCGACGAGGACGCCGAGGAGGGGCTGACGCTGGTCCGCGAGGCGGCCGAGGTCCTGGACCGGTTGGGCGACGCTCAGCAGCGGGCGGCCGGACACGACCGGGTCGCGTTGGCGCTGCTGTACCGCGAGCGTTGGGCGGACGCGCTCGCCGCGCTCGACCGGGCACCGGCGGACGCGGGCGGCGACCGGCACCTGGCGGCTCGGATCGCGCTGCACCGGGCGCACCTGCTGGAGCAGTTGGACCGCGTCGACGAGGCCCGCGCCGCCGTCGACGAGGCTCGCCAAATCGGCCGTGAGCTGGGCATCGGCGAGGTGGTCGCGGGTGCCGGCCTGGCCTACGCGCGGATGGTCGACGATCCGGCGGACGCCGTGGCCGCCTGCGACGAGGCGTTGGAGGCGGCACCGGCGGACGCGGAGCTGCCAATCCGACTCGCCCGCGCCCGGGCGTTGCTGTCGGCCGGCCGGGCCGTCGACGCGGTGGACGACTTCGTCGAGGCGGTGACGCTGTGCGTGGAGCGGGGCGACGAGGGGGATGCATTTCTGCGGTGGGAGTTGGCGAACGCGTACCGGATGGTGGGCCGGCTCGCCGAGGCCGCCGAGGTCGCCGAGGAGGCCGTGCTCGGTCTGGACCGGATGGGCGCCCAGGCGGAGGCCGACCGTTGCCGGCACCTGTTGGCCGGCATCTACGCCGGGCTCGGTGAGATCGACCCGGCGTTGGCCCTGCTGGAGCAGTTGGCCGGCAACCTGGACGGACCGGACAACCTTCCGCACCGGGCGCAGGTGCTTGAGGAGGCCGGCGGGATCCTCTACGACGCCGACCGAGACTCGGTGGCGGGCGAGCGGTTCGCCGCCGCGGCTGAGGCGTACCGGCTCGGTGACCTGCCGCTGGACGAACTGCGCGCCCGCCGACGGGAGACGTACGCCTGGTTCTGGGCCGACAACCGGGCCGCCGCGTTGCGCGCCGTCGAGGTGGTGGACGGGTTGGCGGCGAAGCTGGCCGGGCAGACGGAGCCGCCGGTGATGTACGAGCTGGCGATGGCGGCCGAGGCAGGAGCGCGGGTGCTCACCGGCGAGGACCGACTGGACGAGGCGTTGGGCCGGCTCGCCGGGGTGCCCGACCGGCTGCGGTCGATCGAGGCGTTCGGTGAGGCCGCCCAGGTGGAGATCCTCGCCGGTGAGCTGCTGCTGCGCCTGGACCGGCCGGCCGAGGCGGAGCCGCTCCTGCGCCGGGTGCTCGGTGGGCTGCCGGCCGCCTCGCGGCCGGTCCGCCAGACGGCCTGGCTGCTGGCTCGTGCGCTGGATCTGCTCGATCGGCCCACGGAGGCCGCCGCGCTGCGCGCGGAGCACGACCTGGACGAGGACGACTGACCCTCGTCGGGCCGCCCCCGGCCAGGTCAGGGGCGGCCCGACCCGGGGGGCGGGCGAAACTGACCGGTAACCATCGCGGACGGCTCGCGGTCTACGCTTGCCCGGTGACGGTGGAGCAGCAGGCACGGGGTGCGGCGGGCGCGGGCCGGCGCAGGTCCCGCAAGGACGAGATCCTGGAAATCGCGGTCGGTCTGTTCGCCGCCCGTGGCTACCACGGTGTGTCGATGGACGACATCGGCGCGGCGGCCGGGGTCACCGGTCCGGCGCTCTACCACCACTTCGCCGGCAAGGAGGCGATGCTGGCCGCCGCGCTGATCCCGGTAAGTGAGGGGTTGTTGGCCGGCGGGCGGGAACGCGCCGCCGGGCACCCGGACGATCCGCGCGGTGTGCTGGAGTCGCTGATCGACTTCCACGTGGAGTTTGCGCTGGCCAACCCGGCGGTGATCGCGTTGCACCTGCACGAGCTGGACCGCCTGCCGGAGGAGCCGCGACGGCGGATCCGTCGCCTGCAACGGCTCTACGTCGAGGAATGGGTCACCGTGCTCACCGCGCTGCACCCGGGCATGCCTGACGGCGAGGCGCGGGTGCTCGCGCACGCCGCGTTCGGCCTGATGAACTCGACCCCGTTCCTCGGCGGTGAGGTGGATCGGCGACGCCGCGCCGAACTGCTGCGCGACGCCACCCTGGCCGCGCTGCTCGCCTGAGCCCGACTCGTCAGAAGCCTGCCGGTCATGATTCCCTAACCATCGTCCCACCATCCGGACGCCGGGAGGAAACATGATCGAGTCACTGCTGGTCGCCAACCGGGGCGAAATCGCCCGCCGGATCATTCGGACCGCCAAGCGGCTCGGCATCCGCGCGATCGCGGTGTACTCGGAGGCCGATGCCGACCTGCCGTTCGTCGCCGAGGCGGACGAGGCGGTCCTCATCGGCCCGCCGAACCCGGCGCAGAGCTACCGCAACGCCGAGGCGATCCTCGCCGCCGCGAAGGCGACCGGTGCGCAGGCCATCCACCCCGGGTACGGCTTCCTGTCGGAGAACGCCGAGTTCGCCCGTACCGTCGAGTCGAGCGGCCTGATCTGGGTCGGGCCCGGCGCGGACGCGATCACCGCGATGGGCGACAAGATCAACGCCCGGAACCTGATGGCGGCGGCCGGCGTTCCGGTCGCGCCCGGCACCACCGACCCGGCCGCCGACCTGGACGCGGCGGTGACGGCAGCCGCCGAGATCGGTTACCCGGTGATGGTCAAGGCCGCGGCCGGTGGCGGCGGCATGGGCATGGGCGTGGCCGTCGACGAGGCCGCGCTGCGCACCGAGTACGACAAGGTACGCGCGTTCGCCGAGCGGATGTTCGGTGACGGCTCGGTGTTGATCGAGCGGTACTTCCCCCGGGTGCGTCACGTCGAGGTGCAGATCCTCGGCCTGGCCGACGGCCGGGTGGTGGCGCTCGGCGAGCGGGAGTGCTCGGTGCAGCGGCGCAACCAGAAGCTGGTCGAGGAGTCCCCGTCGCCGGCGGTCTCGCCGGAGCTGCGGTCCCGCCTCCTGGCGGCGGCGGTGCGCGCGGGTGAGGCGGTCAGCTACCGCAATGCGGGCACCGTGGAGTGCCTGCTCGATCCGGCGACGAACGAGTTCTTCTTCCTGGAGATGAACACGCGGCTCCAGGTGGAGCACCCGGTGACCGAGTACGTCTACGGCGTCGATCTGGTCGAGGAGCAACTGCGGGTGGCGTCCGGGTTGGCGCCGACCTTCGACCCGGACGCGTTGACCCCGCGTGGGCATGCCATCGAGCTGCGGATCAACGCCGAGGACCCGAAGCGTTTCCTGCCCGGTCCCGGCGTGATCAGGATCTGGGTGGAGCCGACGGGCGAGGGCGTCCGGGTGGACTCCGGCTACACCGAGGGCAACACGGTCACCCCGTTCTACGACAGCCTGCTGGCCAAGCTGATCATCAGCGGCGCCACCCGCGACGAGGTGCTGGAACGCGCGAAGGCCGCGGTCGCCGCCTTCCAGATCGAGGGTCCGAAGAACAACGTCCCCTTCTTCCAAGAGCTGCTGGAGAACGAGGAGTTCCTCTCCGGCGCCTACGACACGGCCATCGTCTCCCGCATGCGCTGACCCCCCCGGGTCTCCCCCTGTTGATCAAGAGGTTTGCGTCAAGATTTCGACCGTGGGTGACGCAAACCTCTTGATCAACCCGGAGGTCGGCGGAGTGGCATGCTGGGGGGACCGCCACAGCGCTACGTCACAGTGAGGTGACCCCTTATGACGGACCTGCCGGACTTCGTCTCCATTCGTGAGGTTGGGCCGCGGGACGGGTTGCAGAACGAGGACCCGATCCCGACCGACGCCAAGGTGCGGCTGCTCGACGCGCTCTCCGGCACCGGCGTACGCCGGATCGAGGCGGTGTCGTTCGTGCACCCGAAGGCGATCCCGCAGATGGCCGACGCCGACGAGGTGTGGCAGCGGGCGGTGAAGGCCGACGGGGTGCGGTACTCGGCGTTGGTGCCGAACACCCGGGGTGCCCAGCGAGCTCTCGCCGCCGGGTTCACCGAGATCGAGGTGGTGGTCTCGGCCAGTGACACGCACAACCGGCGCAACGTCAACCGATCCACCGACGAGTCGCTGGACGACATCGCCGAGCTGATCGACCTGCTGCACGGCGCTTCGGCGCGGGTCGAGGTGATCGTGGCGACCAGCTTCGGCTGCCCGTACGAGGGGGACATCGACCCGGAGCGGGTGGCCGGAATCGTGGACCGGGTGGTCCGCGACGGCGCGGACCGGGTCGCGTTCGGCGACACCACCGGCATGGGCACTCCGCGTCGGGTCCGCGAGCTGCTGACCGCGGTACGCGACCGCAACGCGCACGTGCCGGTGCTGCTGCACTTCCACAACACCCGGGGTACGGCGCTGGCCAACCTGCTGACCGCGCTGGAGCTGGGGGTGACCGAGTTCGACGCCAGCGTCGGTGGCCTGGGTGGCTGCCCGTACGCGCCGGGCGCGAGCGGCAACCTGGCCACCGAGGAAGCGGTGCACATGCTGCACGACATGGGCATCGACACCGGCATCGACCTGGCAGCCCTGATCGAGGCGGCTGAGCTGGCCGAGGAGTTGCTCGGCAAGAAGCTCCCGTCCGGTGTGCTGCGGGCCGGCCCGCGTACCCGCCTGACGCCGATGCCGAGCTGACCGGTTCGAACGCGACGAAGGGGCCGGCGCGTGCGCCGGCCCCTTCCACGTGCCAGGTCGATCAGCTCACCGGGGTGAGCGCGCTCGGCCAGCTGTCGCGGAAGATGTCCGCGCTGCGGTCGGTGGCGCTGAACGTGCCGGCGAAGAGGTTGCTCACCCGGTTGGCCTCGGCGGTGCTCGGGTAGGCGTTGGTGCAGCTGGTGCCGGCGCTGCCGCCGGACATCAGCAGCGAGCAGTTGCCGTTGTAGTTGTCCGGCAGGCCGAGGATGTGCCCGATCTCGTGGGTCATGATCCGCAGCACGCTGTACTGGGCGGCCTGCTGGGTGTCGATGTAGACCCGGCCGTTGCCGAGGCTGGTCCGCTGGGCGTACGAGCCGCCGCCGGTGATCCGGTAGATCCGGAGGTTGGAGCCGCAGTTCGCCGAGAGCGTCAGGTTCACGGTGGCGTTGTTCCAGATCGAGGCGGCCTGGTTGGCGACGCTGGCGTAGCTTCCCGCCTGGCTGGTGTTGTAGCAGATGGTCATGGCGGCGGACGCGGGCGACGGGTTGGCGACCGTGACGCCGAGGGTGGCGAGTGCCGTCGCGAGGAACGCGACCGCGAGCCGGTTGAGTCGTGAGGTCATCGCTGACTCCGATCTGGGAGGGGGGTGTCAGGAGCCTAGCGACAGGCATCAATGTTTTTCAATGTCTTGCGTCAAGCTTCGCTGTCTGATTCGCTCGTGGGTCGCCGACGGTCGCGCCAATGCGCTAACCTAACGATCGTTCAGTTGAGTATGGCGAGGGAGTCGGCGTGACGCTCGACGGTGAGGCACTGGAGCAGCTGCGCAAGCGGGCCCGGTCCGGCGGCGCGGACAAATACCACGCGGCCAACGCGGCCAAGGGCAAGCTCTTCGCCCGGGAGCGGGTCGCGCTCCTGGTCGACGAGGGCTCGTTCGTCGAGGACGGCCTCTACGCCAACACGATGGCCGAGGGGCTGCCCGCCGACGGCGTGGTCACCGGGACCGCCACGATCGACGGCCGGCAGGTCTGCCTGATGGCCAACGACTCCACCGTCAAGGCCGGCAGCTGGGGCGCCCGCACCGTCGAGAAGATCATCCGGATCATCGAGCGGGCGTACGGCGCCGGTGTGCCGATGGTCTACCTGGTCGACTCGGCTGGCGCTCGGATCACCGACCAGGTCGACCTCTTCCCCGGCCGCCGTGGCGCCGGCAAGATCTTCTGGAACCAGGTGCGCGCCTCGGGTTCCATCCCGCAGGTGTGCGCGCTGTTCGGCCCGAGCGCCGCCGGAGGGGCGTACATCCCGGCGTTCTGCGACGTGGTCGCCCTGGTCGACGGCAACGCGAGCATGTATCTCGGCTCCGACCGCATGGTCGAGATGGTCACCGGCGAGAAGACCACCCTGGAGGCGATGGGCGGGGCCAAGGTGCACACCACCGAATCCGGCGTCGGGCACTTCCTCTGCAAGACCGAGGCCGACGCGCTCGACGTGGTGAAGACCTACCTGTCATACCTGCCGGCGAACTGGACGCAGCAGCCGCCGACCGCGCCGGCGGTCGCCGCGCCCGCGAAGGCCGACCTGGCCGCGTTGGTGCCGGCCAGTGAGCGGCAGGCGTTCGACATGCGGCGGTACGTCAAGGGCCTGCTCGACGAGGGTTCGTTCTTCGAGATCCAGGCACTCTGGGCCAAGGAGCTGACCATCGGCTTCGGCCGCCTCGACGGTCAGGTCGTCGGGGTGGTCGGCAACAACTCGATGTTCAAGGGCGGCGTGCTCTTCGTCGACTCGGCCGACAAGGCGACCCGGTTCGTGCAGCTGTGCGACGCGTTCAACGTGCCGCTGCTGTTCCTCAGCGACGTACCCGGCTTCATGGTCGGCAGCGTGGTGGAGAAGCAGGGCATCATCCGGCACGGCGCCAAGATGATCACCGCGATCTCCGAGGCGACAGTGCCGAAGATCTGCGTGGTGGTCCGCAAGGCGTACGGCGCCGGCCTCTACGCGATGGCCGGCCCCGGGTTCGAGCCGGACGCCACGATCGCGCTGCCGACCGCGAAGATCGCGGTGATGGGGGCCGAGGCCGCCGTGAACGCGGTCTACGCCAACAAGATCGCCGCCATCCCGGACGCGGACGAGCGGGCCGCTTTCGTCGCCGCCAAGCGAGCCGAGTACGAGCAGGACATCGACGTCATCCGGCTCGCCAGCGAGCTGGTGGTGGACGCCATCGTCGAGCCGCACGACCTGCGTACCGAGTTGGTCCGTCGGTTCGCGGCGGCGCGTACGAAGGATCGGCACTTCTCCCGCCGTCGGCACGGCGTCACCCCGGTCTGATCCTCGACCCAGGCCCCACAGCGACCCGTCCCGGCGTCACGAGCGCCTGGCGGACCGTCCCTACAGGAGGATGAGATGGACTTCCGACTCACCGACGAACAAGCGGCGCTGCGGGAAAGCGTGCGGGACTTCGCACGCGAGGTGGTCGCTCCGGTCATCGCCGAGCACTACGAGCAGCACACGTTCCCGTACGAGGTGATCCGGCAGATGGGCAAGATGGGCCTGTTCGGCCTGCCCTTCGCCGAGGAGCACGGTGGCATGGGCGGCGACTACTTCGCGCTCTGCCTGGTCCTGGAGGAGTTGGCCCGGGTCGACTCCAGCGTGGCCATCACGCTGGAGGCGGCGGTCTCGCTGGGCGCGATGCCGATCTACCGCTTCGGCACCGACGAGCAGAAGGCGACCTGGCTGCCCAAGCTGCTCAGTGGCGAGGCGCTGGCCGGTTTCGGTCTCACCGAGCCGGGCACCGGCTCGGACGCCGCCGGCACCCAGACGCGGGCGGTGCTCGACGGTGACGAGTGGGTGATCAACGGGTCGAAGGCGTTCATCACCAACTCGGGGACCGACATCACGGCCATGGTCACCGTCACCGCGGTGACCGGCACGAACCCGGACGGCTCCAAGGAGTTGTCGACCATCATCGTGCCGACCGGCACGCCCGGGTTCACCGTGGCGCCGGGCTACTCCAAGGTGGGGTGGACCGCCTCGGACACCCACGAGTTGACCTTCGACGACTGCCGGGTGCCGGCGGTCAACCTGCTCGGTGAGCGGGGCCGGGGTTTCGCCCAGTTCCTGCGGATCCTCGACGAGGGCCGGATCGCCATCGCCGCGCTGGCCGTCGGTCTCGCTCAGGGCTGTGTCGACGAGTCGATCAAGTACGCGAAGGAACGGCACGCCTTCGGCCGGCCGATCGGCGCCAACCAGGCCATCCAGTTCAAGATCGCGGACATGGAGCTGAAGGCGCACACCGCTCGGTTGGCCTACTACGACGCCGCCGCCCGGATGCTGGCCGGCGAGCCGTTCAAGCGGCAGGCCGCCATCGCCAAACTGCACGCCAGCACGATCGCGGTGGACAACGCCCGGGAGGCCACCCAGATCCACGGCGGGTACGGCTTCATGAACGAATACCCGGTGGCCCGGTTCTGGCGGGACTCCAAGATCCTGGAAATCGGCGAGGGCACCAGCGAGGTGCAGCGCATGATCATCGCTCGCGACCTGGGTCTCTGAGCGGTCCGACCGAGCGGGTCCACCGGCTCGTCCTGGCGGGCTGTCCGTACGGCTGTCGGGTTTCGGCGGGTGGGCGTCAATAGCCCGACGATCGACTGCCGATGGTCGGAGTCGATCCGTACTCTTCGTGCCCATGACTCCGCCTCATGATCGGTCGCGGAGCCCGGCTGGCCGTACCCCTCTGCCGGAGCTGCTCCGCGGGCATCGACGCGCCGCCGGCCTGACCCAGGCCGAGCTGGCGTCCCGGTCCGGGGTGGGTGTGCGGACGGTGCGTGACCTGGAGCGTGGGCGGTCGGTCCGGCCACAACGCACCACTGTCGAGCTGCTCGCCGCGGCGCTGGCGCTGACCGGCGCCAACCGGTTGGCGTTCCTGGCCGCGGCCCGTGGGCCCTCCGGCGCCGAGTCAACCCAGCCGGACGCCACCTCGACGGCGCTCGCGGTCGGCGGAACCACGTCGGCATCCGCACCCGCCGACCCGCCGGTCGCCCTCCCGCCACCGGTCACGCTGATCGGCCGGGACCGCGACCTCACCGAGTTGGCCGGGATGCTGACGGCGGAGCG
This sequence comes from Micromonospora sp. LH3U1, assembly GCF_028475105.1. Taxonomy (NCBI): domain Bacteria; kingdom Bacillati; phylum Actinomycetota; class Actinomycetes; order Micromonosporales; family Micromonosporaceae; genus Micromonospora; species Micromonospora sp. LH3U1. Next base: position 55,470 of record NZ_CP116936.1, read on the forward strand.
AGGGCCCCGGTTGGTGAGCCTGGTCGGGTTGGCCGGGGTCGGTAAGACCGCGCTGGCGACGTCGGTGGCGCACGTGGTGGCCGTCGCCCACCCGGGCGGCGTGGCCGGGGTGCTGGTCGGCGAGGGCTCGGACGGGCCGGACGTGCTCGCCGCCTCGACGGCCGTGCTCGGCGCGGCGCGGCTGCCGGACCTCGTGGCCCGGCTCGCCGGGCGGCCGGCGCTGCTGGTGATGGACGCGGTGGAACGCGCCCCGAGCCCGGTAGCCGCGACCCTGCATCGGCTGATTGGTGCCCTGCCCTCGCTGCGGGTGTTGGTCACCGGACGGCACCCGGTCGGGCTACCCGGCGAGCGGGTCTGGCCGGTCGCGCCGCTCGACGTGCCGCCACCGGACGCCGAACGCGCAGGACCTGCCACGCTCGGATCGTGGCCGGCGGTCGCGTTGTTCACCGCCCGGCTCGCCCAGGTCCGCCGGGAGCCGCCCACCCCGGAGGAGCTGCCAGCGCTCGCCGCGCTGGTTCGCCGGCTGGGAGGGCTGCCGTTGGCCATCGAGCTGATGGCCGCCCGGGGCCGACTCCTCGATCTCACCGAACTGCTTGACCGGTACGGCGACCGGGTGCTCGACCTCGCCACTCCCGCCGATCCGGCGGCGCACCCCGGCTGGGACGCACCGGATGCGCTCACCCGTCGGTCGAGCGGCCCCGACACCAGCCGTGCGGCGGTGGCGGCCACGGTCACCCTGCGGGACGCGGTGGCGACCAGCTACCGATTGCTGGCACCGGACGAGCGGGCAGCGCTGCGGAAACTCGCCGTGTTCGGCAACCGTTGGTCGGTGGAGTTGGCTGAGGAGATGCTCGCCGACGAGGCCGACCGGGACGGCACGGTGGCGATCGACCCGGTTCCGATGTTGGACCGGTTCGTCGAGCTCGGGCTGCTGAGCGTACGGGGCACCGGTTCGTTCCGGTTCCGGCTGCTCGACGCGGTCCGCGACTATGCCGTCGAGCAGGCGGCCGGCGGGGGTGAGCTGACCTGCATCCGGCGCCGGCACGCGGAGGTGATCACGCGGCTGGTGGCGCGGACCGCGACCGACCTGGTCGGCGCACGGTTGCCCGAGGCGGTGCACCGGCTGGACGACATGAGCAGTGACATCAGCTCGTCGCTGGCCCACGCGGCCACCGACGACCCGTTGACCGCGCTGCGGCTGGCGGCCTGCCTGGCCCGCTGGTGGCGGTTTCGTGGGCGCGACGTCGCCGGACGGCAGTGGCTGCGGCGGCTGCTGGCGGACCCGCGTACCGCCGAGGCCGACCCGGTCCTGCGTGGCTGGGCCGCCCTCGGGGTCGCCCGGCTCGCGGCCGAGCACGGCGCGGGCGCCGAGGAACTACCGACGGCGCAAGCGGCGTTGGACACCTTCCAGCAGGCCGGCGATGTCACCGGGGAGTTGGAGGCGCGAAACGTGCTCGGCACCCTGCTGATCTCCGTCGGCCGACAGGACGAGGCTCGCGAGCAGGCCGAGGCGTTGCTGCGGTTGGCCGCCCGGAACGGACGGACCCGAGACCTGGCGGTGGCCCAGAACAGCCTCGCCTGGCACGAGATCCGGGCTGGCGACCTGGCAGCGGCTCGCCGCCGGCTCGCTGCGGCGGACCGACTCGCCGCCGAGAGTGGGGAGCAGCAACTGCGGGTGCTGGCCTGGGCCAATCGAGCCGAGGTCGCCCGCCTGGAGGGCTGGTACGCGGACGCCGTCGACCAGGGCCGGCGGACGATCACGGCGTTGTCCGAGCTGGGTGATCCGGGGCGCCGACGCCGGGTGCTCGGGACGGTCGGGTTGGCGCTCGCCCAGGATGGGCGTGGCGCGGAGGCGACCGAGGTGCTCACCGAGCTGCGCGCGGGGGCCGCGGAGGCTGCCGGGGCCGGATCGGTGCGTACGCCGGCCCGCCGGCCTGTGCCGCCGCGTCCGCGCTCGGATGACGCGGCGCTGTCCTGGGGTGCGCCGGAGGCGGGGCTCTGTGCGTTGATCGAGGGGAATCTGGCGCTGCACCTCGGTGATCGGGAGTTGGCCGCCGAGTGGTTCGCTGCCGCCGCCGACGACGCGGGTCAGGATCGCAGAGACGCGGTGGAGGCGCTGGTGGGGCTGGCCGCGAGCACTGCGGACCCGGCGGTCCTCGATCGGCTGGACCGCGTGTGCCAGGAGAGCGGCATTCGGCTATTGCCGCAGGAGTCGGGACTGCTCTACGCACTGACCGCCGCTCGGGGCGGGCCGGCAGCTCAGTAGTCGCGACGGACCAGAGGCCCTGGGCGGGGCTGGGGCGGCCCGGGCGGGAGAGTGGCGCGGACGGAAAGCCCCCTTGGTGCTGCCCCTCGCTGTCCGCCCGCGCCGTCACCCCCCGGTGATCCCCGGTGCACGAAGCCTGCCACCGCTACGGGGGTAGAAAGTCGGTTTAGACCGAGTCATCCGGCTTGGCTGGGTCAGTTCTGCCGGTCTTTCTGCCGGTGCTGCCAGCCCGTCAGCGCGCGGTGCTCAGGGCTGGGTGACGCTGTTGTTGCCGGCGATCTGCTGCTCCGTGCTGACGCCGTCGCTGCCGGCGGTGGCGCAGGGATGTGCGGCGTCGCGGACCCGGCGCAGCCCGTCGAGAAGAGCCGCCAGTGCCTCGGAGTCGAGTTGGCCGGTGAACCATTGCTCGATCATCTGCAGGTGCCCGGGTAGCGTCTCGTTCAGTCGGTCCATCCCGGCGGCGGTGACCACCGCGTACGAGCTGCGCCGGTCGCTCGGACATGCCCGCCGGGTGAGTAACCCGTCACGTTCCATCCGGTCCACCACGCGCGTCACGCCGCTGGTCGACAGGGAGGTCTGCGCAGCGAGGTCGGTCATGCGCAGTTGATTGCCCGGTGAGCGGGCCAGGCGGGTGATGACCTCGAACTCGACCGCGGAGAGGCCGTGCTCCTCGAGTTGGGCGTTGAACCGGGTTGACAGCCCGGCGTGTGCCTCGAAGAGCAGGCCGACGGCGGTGATCCGGGGATCGTCGAAGACGTTGGTCACGCGTTCATACTAGCAGTACTTGACACGGGGAATGTTGTTGCGGTTATATTTGCTCAAGCAGTCGTTGGGCTACTAAACAATTCTCCTGGAGGACAGCAGCATGACCAGCAGCATCGATGCGGTTACCCGCGACTGGGACGGCCTCACCATCCCGACGGCCGGCACCTACGCGCTCGACGTGGCGCACAAGCGGGTGGGCTTCGTGGCCCGGCACATGATGGTGAGCAAGGTCCGCGGCGAGTTCAACGAGGCGACCGCCACCATCACCGTCGCCGAGGACCCGCTGCAGTCGTCGGTCGCCGCGACCATCCAGGCGGCCAGCATCGACACCACCCAGGCCGACCGGGACGCGCACCTGCGCAGCCCCGAGTTCCTGGACTCGGAGAAGTTCCCGACGCTCGAGTTCCGCAGCACCGGGGTCAAGTCCCGTCGTGGCAACGAGTTCGTGCTCACCGGTGAGCTGAGCATCAAGGACGTCACCCGGCCGGTCGAGCTGGAGGTGGAGTTCGAGGGTGTCGGTCGTAGCCCGTTCGGCCAGGACATCTTCGGCTTCTCCGCGAGCACCGAGATCGACCGCGAGGAGTTCGGCCTGACCTGGAACGTCGCCCTGGAGACCGGGGGCGTGCTGGTCAGCCGCAAGATCAAGATCGAGATCGAGGGCGAGGCCGTCCGCCAGGCCTGATCCGCCCGGATCATCGGTACGCAGGGCCCGCGCCGCACGTCGGCGCGGGCCCTGCGCCGTCTCCCCGCCCGACGCGGACGTCGTGGAAATTGTCACGAGATGTTCGCACCGCCACCGGGTCCGGTCGGACGCCGACGGGGTACAGATGCCGCCACGAGCGCACCCGCCCGGGTCGACGTCGGATCACCGCCGTTGGCCTCTGGCCCCGGTCAGGTGGGCGCTCCTAACGTGGATGGTTCACAATGCGCTTCCGGGACGGCAGGATCCCGATCGCGCCGGCCGTCGGGAGGACACATGGGCAGGGACGTCTCGGAAGGCGCCTTCACCCGGGATGATCGCGTCCGTTATCGGCAGAAGGTGCGGCGGTGCCTGGACGTCTTCGCCCTGATGCTGGACGACTTCGGGTTCGACGCCGACCGGCCGATGACCGGGCTGGAGATCGAGCTCAACCTGGTCGACTCGGCGGCCGAGCCGGCGATGCGCAACGAGGAGATCCTCGCCGACATCGCCGACCCGCTCTTCCAGACCGAACTGGGGCAGTTCAACCTGGAACTCAACGCCGAGCCCCGACTGATCGAGGGCACCGGCTTCGCCGACTACGAAAATGACCTGCGCGGCAGCCTCGCCCGGGCCGACGAGCGCGCGGCCAAGTCCGACGCGAAGATCGTCTTGGTCGGCATCCTGCCCACCCTCACCGAGGGGCACCTGGTCGAGGACAATCTCTCCACCAACGAGCGCTACCGGGTGCTCAACGACCAGATCGTCGGCGCCCGGGGTGAGGACATCGAGCTGGACATCCGCGGCGTCGAGCAGTTGCGGACGCATACCGACTCGATCGCCCCCGAGGCCGCTTGCACCAGCCTCCAGTTCCACCTCCAGGTGGCACCGGACAGCTTCGCCGACTACTGGAACGCGTCCCAGGCCATCGCCGGTGTGCAGGTCGCAATCGGGGCCAACAGCCCCTTCCTGTACGGCCGCCAACTGTGGGCCGAGACGCGGATCGCCCTCTTCCAGCAGGCCACCGACACCCGTCCGGACGAGCTCAAGGCACAGGGCGTACGGCCCCGGGTGTGGTTCGGCGAGCGGTGGATCACGTCGATCTTCGACTTGTTCGAGGAGAACGTCCGGTACTTCCCACCGCTGCTGCCGATCTGCGAGGACGAGGACCCGGTGGAGGTGCTGCACGCCGGCGGTGTGCCGCAGCTCGGGGAACTGCGACTGCACAACGGCACGGTCTACCGGTGGAACCGCCCGGTCTACGACATCATGAACGGCCGCCCGCACCTGCGGGTGGAGAACCGGGTGCTGCCGGCCGGCCCCACGGTGGTGGACATGCTGGCCAACGCGGCCTTCTACTTCGGGCTGGCCCGCGGGCTGGCCGAGGCGGATCGTCCGATCTGGAGTCGGCTCACCTTCAGCTCCGCTGAGGAGAACTTCCACGCCGCCGCCCGACGTGGCCTCAACGCCGTGCTGCACTGGCCCGGGCTCGGCGACGTGCCGGTCACCAGGCTGGTGCTGGAGCAGTTGCTGCCCACCGCCGCGGCCGGCCTGGACGGGTTCGGTGTCGCCCCGGCGGAGCGGGATCGACTGCTCGGCATCATCGAGCAGCGCTGCCGAACCGGCCGCAACGGTGCCGTCTGGCAGACCGAGGCGGTCTGGGCTGCCGAACGACGTCACGGCATGGACCGTGCGGCCGCGCTGCACCACATGGTCCAGCGCTACGCGGAACTCCAGCGCACCAACGAGCCCGTCCACACCTGGCCAGTCGACTGACCCCGCCCCAGGCCGCGCCCCCCCGGACGGCCGCGTCGATCATGAAGTTGTTGCCACGACACGCCGCGCGGGCTGGCAACAACTTCATGATCAACGGAGTGGGTGGGTCAGGCCCGGAGGGCCGGGTTAGTCGGTGGTGGGGCGGTTGGAGCGGCGAGTGGGGCGGGCGCTTCGGCTGGTTGGCGTTGGAGCCTCCGCCGTTTCCGCGTCGGCAGGATGGGCCGGACCGGAGAGGTCCGGGCCGGTACGTGGCGCGGGCACCCGGGGCGCGGCTGTGGCCTCGCCTGGCAGGGAGCCCGTCCTGGGCGCCTGCGGTCGGGCGTCGGACCTGCTGCGCCGAGCGGGGATTCTGGCCGTCGACGGCACCGAATCGGCCTTGGCGCCCGACGGTGGGTTGGCCAGAGCGTTCGGGATCGATCCGCTGACGGTGGCCGGCGTCGGGTCGGCTTTCGTGTCCGGGTCAGCCGCACTCTGCTCGTCCGCCCGACGCCGGTGTCCGGCCCGACTCCGTTCGACTGCCCGACTCCGGTCGGCCCGCTCGGCGAGGACGGCGGCCAGCACCGAGCCGCCGACACCGGCGATCACCGCGTACGGGGCGATCAGTTGGGTGGACAACTGCGCGGGGCCCAGCGTCGACCAGTGCGGCAGGGTGGTGAGGTAGGCGAGCGCGACGAGCATCGGGCCGGCCGCGCCGGAAGCCGCCGCGCCGACGCGGTGCCCGATCGACCTGGCGGCCCGTCGGGCGGCCAGCACGCCGATCAGCAGTGCGGGCACGAGTGCCAGCAGCGCACCGGGCCAGTAGAGCTGGTCCCCGATCCAGTACCGCGAGTGGTCCGGGTCGAGCTGCCAGGTGCCGAGCTGAGCGCCGGTCAGCCCTCGTCCGACGCGTACCCCGTCGATCACCGAGACCACCGCGAGCAGCCAGAGCCAGGCGGCAGTCACGGTCACGTTGACCGCGGCGGCCCGGGAGCGAAGCGCCCAGATCGCGACGAGCACGCCGATCAGGATGCCCAGCACCGCCTGTACGGCGGCCGTCCGTTGTGGTGCGCCGGTGTCGGCGCCGGTCGCGACCCGCGCCGGTACGGCGATCAGCAGCACCGTGACCAGCCCGCCGAGGCCGGCGCCGAGCGCAACGGTCACCCGCCGCAGCAGGCCGTCACGGTCGTTGGGCGGGGTCTCGGAGACCTGCCCGCCTGTCGCCTCCGGGGCGACGGCTTCGGCGGCAGGTGGACGCTCGGTGCCAAGGGTCGCCTCCTCCGGCGTGGTCGTGGCGTCCGAAGCGTCCGTCGCCTTCGAGCCGGTCACCTGCGGCTCGGCCGTCGTCGGTGCGTTGCGGTGGTGTAGCCGCTGCGCGCAGACCGCACCGAGGACCGTCGAGCTGGCGGCGAGCCAGGTGGCCCAGGCGAGGCCATCCGCCCAGGCTGTGTCGGTGGCCCCGGCATCGCTGGGCGTCCAGGTGATGACGCCCAGCCCGTATCCGAAGCCCAGTTGCGCGGCACCCGCTCCGGCAGCGACCCCGATCGCCGTGGCGATCGACATTCCCCAGCCCTGTCTGGCCATGCCGGGCAGCGTAACGTCCCGTCGTCAACGCGGCGAGTCGCAACGACCCGCCGGCATGGACCGCCGATGCGGCGGATTGGGCGGCGGACGGTACGGTCGCCGGTAATGAGGCGGTGGGCGGTATGACGGACACGAACACAGGTCGGCAGGATGCCGCCGGTGGCCGGGACGGCGGCGGGGCGGGGCGGGCCAGCGTAATGCTGGGTGGTGGGTTGGCTGCTGTGCTGCTCGCCGTGGTCGGCGCGACCGGCGGCTGGCTGCTGGCCGGCGAGGACGACACACCTTCGGGGGATCCGCTGGCCGTCGCGACCACGACCGGTCCGCCGACCGGCCGGGCCACCGCGCCCCGCCCGAGCGTCGATCGCACCACGCCGTCGGCCGTCCGGACCTCCGCCACCCCGACCAAGGGGGCGGGCCTGACCGTGCCACCGGTGATCGGCACCGACTTCGTGGAGGCCCGGGACATGCTGCGCAAGCAGCGGCTGGGCTGGCGGCTGGTCTTCGGCGGTGGCACCGGTCGTACGGTCGAGAGCACCTCACCGGACGTGGGCACCGAGGTTGCCCGGGGTACGACGGTGCAACTGCAGGTGGCTGGGCCAGCGCCAGCCGCTGAGGTGCCGGACGTGGTCGGAAAGGACTGCGCCAAGGCCGTCGACGAGTTGGTCGACGAGGGCCTCTACCCGCGTTACGTCAGCGGCCGCAGCGGAAAGGTCGTCCGGCAGGAGCCGGCCGAGGACGGCCCGGCGCGTTGGAACGACGAGGTCAGCATCTGGTGTGGGGCGGGCCCCCTCCAACCGCCGACCACGAAACCCGCTCCCTGATCCCCACCGACGACGGTGTCGGCGACTAGGTTGACGGTCGAGGGCCATGACGCCCGTCCGGTTCGGGAAAGGACGTGCGATGAGCGACGACCGCCAGGAGCCGCCCGCCGGCGAGCACGACGACGACCGGACCCGCCCTCTGCCAGCCGCCGGCGACCGGCCGGAGCAACCGCAACCGGCACGACCCGCCGCCGAGCCGGATCAGACGGCTCCGATCAAGCGGCCCGCATCGCCAGACGAGACGGCTCCGATCGACCGGGCTGTCCCGGCTGGTCCCGCCGCGTCCCCCGACCAGACCATGCCGATCGATCGTTCCGCTGGCACGCAGCCGGGCCCGCCGGCCGACCGGACGGCGCGGATACCCGCGGAGCGCCCGACCTCGCCGTCGTGGTCCGGGCGGGCGGAGGTTCGGTCGCCCCAGCCGGCTGACCCCTCCGGGGAGTGGTACGTCGAGGAACAGGGTGGCCGGCGATGGTGGCTGCCGATCCTCTGGGGTGTGCTCGCGCTGCTGCTCGCCGGCCTGCTGGGTGGAGGGCTCTGGCTGGTGCTCTCCCAGCAGGATGACGACCGGGATGATCCGGGGTCCACCCCGTCACTCCCGCCCGCCAGTGCCACCAGCGCCGCACCGACCAGCGCATCTCCCACCTCGGCGGCGCCGACCAGCGAGACGCCGAGCAGCCCGGCGACCACCACCGAGTCGGCCCAGGTGCCGGTGCCACCGCTCACCGGCCTGCCGCAGGCCACCGCCGAGGGGTTGCTGGACCGGCTCGGCCTGTCCTACCGGGTGGTGTTCCGCCCGTCGGAGCTGCCGCCCGGCACTGTGGTGGGCACCGAGCCGGGGGCGGGCACGCGGGTGTCGACAGACGACCAGGTGTTGTTGGTCATCTCCCAGACCCAGCCCTCCACCACACCGAGCCCGACCACACCGAGCCCCACGGTGACGAGCACGCCCTGACCGGCGGTCACCACATCCGACGGCGAGCGCCGACCAGGCCCAGGCCGGCCAGCGAGATGGTGAGGCCGAAGATCCCGGACCAGAACAGCGAGCGGCGGATGTCCGTCGCGGTGTGCCCGGCCGGAGCTGCTTCGGTGAGGTCGTCCTGACGGCCGTCGGACTGGCCGCCGGCGCCAAGGCCGGACACCGGCCCGGTCGGGTCGGCAGCTCCGGCGTGGTTGCCCGGGGCGCCGGCGCCGATCCAGCCGGGTTCCTCGCGCACCGACGGACCGTCGTCCGTCGGCGGGTCGGCGTCGACCACGGTGATCTCCGGTGCGGGCACCGGTGCGGTCAGCCGGGTGGACGACATCGCCGGGTCGCGGACGAGGACCAGGAGTGTGGCCATCGCCCCCAGGAGGGCGAGCAGTCCAAATGCATAGGCGATACGGGAGCGGTGGTGCCGCCGCAGGGCGGGCTGATTGACCATGACCATCCCAGGGTCAGGGTCCTGGACGCGCGGGTGGAACGGTGCCGGGGTGGGCGTACCAATTCTATGGCGACGGCACGCCCACCGGCGGCGGATCGGGTCGGTCAGCCCACCCGAAGCGGGGTACGGGCGACCGGCCGCCGGGCCCGTACGGTGTGCGGGCGGGGCTCGGGGGCGGCCTGCAGCTGCTGCAGCCCTTCCCGCTGGACGAAGATCGAACGTCGGTTCACCGCGTCGCCCGCGGCGTTCAACTCGTAGCCGTCGAGCCAGAGCCAGCCGTCATAGGTAGGCCAGTCGAGCACCCGGATCACCCGGAACTTGATGGGCCTGAGGAACTGGACACTCGCCGCGCGAGTCACGTGCAGTACGTCACCGGTGCGGGGAAGCACATGGGCTCCTGGGGAGGATCGGCCGGCGGTCGTGCCGGCGGTGCCTGAACTGGGGACGTCTCGGCCGGCGACGGGGTCGTGCCTCGTGAACCGGTGGTGCGGATGGTGGTGGTCGGGCCGTACCCCGCTGGTGGCGTGCCGCCACCCGACCATCACCCGGCTGCTTCCGGGAACCGCGCCCGCCGCCGCAGCTTGCCGGCTTGCAGCGGCGGGGTCTTCACCCCGGAGCAGGTCTCGGTGTCGTCGGCCGGGCCCGCGTCGTGCCCAGCTTCCCCGGATCGGTGGGGTCACCACTCCGAGGGAGCAGACGGAGACGCTGAGTGATCCGAGCCATACGGACAGAGTGCATCAGGGACGTGCTTCATGCAAGTTGCACGTCGACTTTTGCCGATACGTGAGCGAGTCGCGCGAAAGGCCTATTGAAGCCGTCCGCGTCCGGACGGCACACTGAGAGCGGTTTCGCCCGTCGCGGCCGGCCGAGGACCGGCACCACCCCCTTCGTCGCGAACGCTCGCCGGTCGACGGTCGCGCCCCCGGCGGGTGTCACCCAGTGGCGCGTCGACGGAGGTAGCCCGAGTGGGGTCGAGCAGCCAGCGGCGGGGACCAGTGACTCACGGGTTGCGCGATGAGTGAGCGGCGCAGTCCCACCATCAGACGGCGGCGGCTCGGTGCCGAGCTGCGCCGCCAGCGGGAGTCCGCCGGAATCACGATCGAGGTGGTCGCCGAGCAGTTGGAGTGCTCGGCGTCGAAGGTCTCCCGCATCGAAACCGGGCACACCACGGCCACCCCTCGCGACGTGCGGGACATGCTGCGGATCTACGGCGTGGTCGGTGCCGAGAGCGACGAGCTCGTGCAGATCGCGCGGGAGGCCCGACAGAAGGGCTGGTGGCACCCGTACAGCACGGTGCTCGTCGGCGCATACGTCGGGCTGGAGGCGGCCGCGAGTTCGATCCGGGCGTACGAACAGCAGGTCGTGCCGGGCCTTCTGGAGACCGAGGAGTACGCCGGGGCGATGATCCGTGCCGCCCGGCCGGACTTCACCGCGGATCAGGTTCACCAAAGGGTGCGTGTCCGTCTGGGCCGTCAGTCGTTATTGACCCAGGACGATCCGGTCGATCTGTGGGTGGTGCTCGATGAGGCGGTGGTAAGTCGGCCGGTGGGCGGGGACGAGGTGATGCGCGGCCAACTCAAGCGGTTGGTCGAGGTGGCCGAGTTGCCGAACGTGACGCTGCAGATCCTGCCCTTCGAGGTGGGTGCGCACGCCGGCATGGACGGCACTTTCACGATCCTCAGCTTCCCTGAGCCCGGTGATCCGGATGTTGTGTACGCGGAGAACGCCACGGGTGGGCTCTTCCTCGAGAAGAGCGACGAACTACAGAAGTACAGCTTCATCTTCGATCACATCCGCGCTGCGGCCATACGTCCGGAGGAGTCCGTCGCACACATCGCAAAACTGGCAGAGGAGCCGTTGTGGAAATGGCGACCAAGGGGTTCCCCGTGGACCTGACGCAGGCAGCATGGTTCAAGAGCTCGAAGAGCGGGCCGAACTGTGACAACTGCGTGGAGGTGGCGTACGTGACGGGGGCGGTCGGAGTGCGGGACTCGAAGGACAAGGCCGGCCCGGCCTTGGTCTTCGCTCAACATGACTGGCACGCCTTCGTCGCCGGCACCAGAGGCGGCGCGTTCGTTTCGGCCTGAAAGTGGTCACGTGAGGTTCCGTCCGGTTTCGACCGGACGGGACCTTCCCGTATCCGGGGACCGGCGGCGCAGGTCGCCGCGTTGCCGTCAGGCTCGGCGAGGTTCCGCCGGGAATCCCGTCGCCACAGCGGGTCCGTCTCGTTGAACCGGTCGGTACGGCGCTGGTCGACGACCCGCCGCACCGACCCGCAACCGAGCGAGGTAGGCGAGACGGATGACAACGATCGGTTCAGACAACCTCACCAACGGTCCGGCCAAGCCGGAACGATTCGGTGGCAAGTACCGCGGGGCCCGTCGGGACACCGTTCTGACCGAGGTGGTCTCGACCGACCAGGAGTTGAGCGGGCGGGAGGGGTCCTCCGAGGCGACGGATCCTCCGTTCTCGCTGCCCTCGCTGGACCCGAACCCGCTGGTCGAGCCGTCGTTCCCGCCGGCCGGATGGCCGATGGAGCCCAGCGAGTCCCTGGCTGAGCACCCGTTGCTGCGTGGCCTGCTCATGGAGTTGCCACCCAAGGGCAGCGTGCCGTCGCAGGACTGGCTCGACCGCTGGTTCGAGGCGACACGCTCGATCCTGGAGTTGCTATATGTGCAGGGGGTCGGTCGCTCGCGCTGACCGAGGTGTGTGCGGTTGGACCTGCTCGGCGAACCGGCTGTGCCGTAGCGCGTGCCGGACCCCGATGGCCACCACCGCGAGCGCGCCCACGGTGATCGCCGGCCCGGTGACACTGGGGTCGGCTCCGAGGTCGGTGCCGACCGCCGCTATCACCGCCGGCACCGTGGCCAGAGCGGTCGCCTGTAGTGGCAGCCCGACGAGCGGGTGGGCCGCGGCGGCGCGCAGCCCGTGTGGCGCAGGCGTGGCAGGGGCACTGGCGAATGCGCCGGCCCCGGCCCGCAGCCGGCGGATCCGCCGTACGGAGCAGACCGTCGCCACGAGCGCCGGGCCGGCGACCAGGGTGAGCCCGGCGGCGGCCTGGTCGACCGGTGCGGTGCCGGCACTGAGCAGGCCGGCGCCGAGCACGGCCGTGGTGAGCGCCACGCCGGTGAGGGCCAGCACCAGCAACCATCCGGTACGCCGGTGCAGCATGTGGGTGTTGCGCAGCCGGGGAAGCCCGTCGGCAACGACGCCGGCGGCCAGCCAGACGGCGGCGACCGGGAGCAGGATGGTGAGCTGACTCTCCATGCACGAGAGTCTTTCCCGGATCGAGGCGGGCCGAATCCGGGCCGGTCCCCCGTTCATCCCGGACGCCAGGCCCGTAGGGGGCATCCTCCGGAAGTTATGGACGTTTCGACATGTCCAACTGTCCGGTCACTGACCTACCCTCAGCTAGATCGGCGATTGTCGATTGATGTTGGGACCGGTGGTCGCGTTCCGCCACCGGTCGGAGGGAGGTAGGAAATGGGTCTTCCACGCAGGTCCGTACTGGTCGGGGTGGCCACGGCGACCGTGCTGGCCGTCGGCACCCCAGCCCTGGCCGCCGAACCCGTTGGCGTGGTTCAGGCCGCCGGCGGAGCCACCGCCGTGCCGGACAGCTACATCGTCGTTCTCAAGGACAGCGCGGTGGCCCGGGACCGGGTCGGCGACACCGCGAAGCGGCTCTCCGGCCGTCACGGCGGCACGGTGGCCCGCACCTACGGCGCGGCGCTGCGCGGCTTCGAGGTCACGGTGAGCGCCAACGCCGCGGCGCGGATCGCGGCCGACCCGGCGGTGGCGTACGTCGAGCAGAACCACACCGTGTCGATCTCCGGGACGCAGGCCAACCCGCCCTCCTGGGGCCTGGACCGGATCGACCAGCGCAACCTGCCGCTGGACAGCTCCTACACCTACCCGAACACGGCGAGCAACGTGCACGCCTACATCATCGACACCGGCATCCGGTTCTCCCACAACGACTTCGGTGGCCGGGCCACCTCCGGCTACGACGCGGTGGACGGCGGGTCGGCCGACGACTGCAACGGGCACGGTACACACGTGGCCGGCACCGTCGGCGGGTCCGCGTACGGGGTGGCCAAGGGCGTCCAGCTGGTCGGCGTACGGGTGCTGAACTGCTCCGGCAGTGGCACCAACGCCGGCGTGATCGGCGGCGTCGACTGGGTGACCCAGAACGCGATCAAGCCGGCTGTGGCGAACATGAGCCTCGGCGGCGGCGCGAACAGCTCCCTGGACACCGCGGTCCGCAACTCGGTCGCGTCCGGTGTGACGTACGGCCTCGCGGCCGGAAACGACAGTGGCGCGAACGCCTGCAACACCTCGCCGGCGCGCACCACGGAGGCCATCACGGTCGGCTCGACGACCAACACCGACGCCCGTTCGTCGTTCTCCAACATCGGCACCTGCCTGGACATCTTCGCCCCCGGGTCGTCGATCACGTCGGCCTGGTACAGCAGCAACACCGCGACCAACACGATCAGCGGCACCTCGATGGCCACGCCCCACGTGGTCGGAGCGGCTGCCCTGGTGGCCAGCGCCAACCCGAGCTGGACCCCGCAGCAGGTTCGCAACCAGCTGGTGGCCAACGCGACCCCCAACGTGGTGACCAACCCCGGCTCGGGCTCGCCGAACCTGTTGCTCTACGTGGGCACCGGCACCACCCCGCCGCCGCCCACCGGCTGCACCGGCACCAACGGCACGGACGTGTCGATCCCGGACGCCGGCGCGGCGGTGACCAGCCCGATCACCATCTCCGGCTGCGGTCGCAACGCCTCGTCGGCCTCCACGGTGGCGGTGAACATCGTGCACACCTACCGCGGTGACCTGGTCATCGACCTGCTCGCCCCGGACGGCAGCGCATACCGTCTGAAGAACAGCAGCACCTCGGACAGCGCCGACAACGTGAACACCACCTACACGGCCAACGTGTCCGGTGAGGCCGCCGACGGCACCTGGCGGCTCCAGGTGCGGGACACCTACTCGGCCGACACCGGCTACATCAACACCTGGACCCTGACCGTCTGACCGTCTCCCACGACCGAGGCCCCACCCTGGGCACGCCGGGTGGGGCCTCGTGTCGTACGGATCGGGATCAGACCGAGAAGGTTGCCGGCCGCTCGGTGGCCGGTGCCGGCGGGCGGGCCTTCCACAGGCCGGTCTTCTGTGCGGCGAGCCGGGTCAGGTAGGCCGGGTTGAGGATCACGTAGCGGCGCCACAGCCTCTTCGGCTCCAGGCCGAGACGCCAGAACCACTCCAGGCCGGCGCGCTGCATCCACGGCGGGGGCTGGCGCAGCAGCCCGGCGTGGTAGTCGAAGGCCGCGCCGACCGCCATCAGCGGCATGTCGAGCAGCGGTCGCATGGCGTACGTGAAGACCTCCTGGCGCGGGCAGCCGAGCCCGACCAGAACCAGCCGGGCACCACTGGACCGGATCCGGTCCGCGATCTCGGCATCCTCGCCCGGCTGGACGGCACGGAACTTGGACGGCTCCACCCCGGCGATCTTCAGCGCGGGGAACATCCGCTCCAGCGCCGGGATCAACCTGGCGAGGGTCTCCTCGGTCGACCCGTACAGGTAGACCGGCAGCCCTTCGTCGGCGAAGCGCGACAGCACGTGCAGAGTCAGCGTGGGCCCGTAGACCCGGTCGGTGAGCCCGGCGTGGTGCAGCAGGTTGAGTGCCCAGCGCACCGGCTGCCCGTCCGGCGTGACCAGGTCGAAGGAGTTGAGCCGCGCGTTGTGCGCCGGGTCCAGCACCCCGGTCATCACACCGTGCACGGCCAACGCGGTGAGCGCGAGCGGGCGCCGCTCGTGCGCCGCGGTCACCACCGCGTCGGTCGCCGTGGCGTAGTCGGTGGCGTCGACCAGGACGCCGAGCACGTTGCGCTTGGTCCGCGTGGTCATGCTTCGGGCACCCACTTGTCCACGTTGGCCTCGTAGATTTCCCGCAGGATCATCGGGACGTCATAAGTGATCTTCCAGTCCGGGTACTGCGCCTCGAACCGGGCCATGCTGCTGACGTACCACTGGTGGTCGCCGGTGCGGTTCTGCTCGACGTAGTTGATCTGCGCCTCACGGCCGGTGATCTCTTCCGCGATCCGGAACGCCTCGATGTGGGAGGTGTTGGAGTGCCGGCCGCCGCCGAGGTTGTAGACCTCCCCGGATCGCGGGGCCCGGAAGAACGCCTCGAACGCGGTCAGCACGTCGCGCGAGTGGATCGCGTCCCGCACCATCTTGCCCTTGTAGCCGAACAGGTTGTATGTCCGACCTTCCATGACGCAGCGCATCAGGTAGGCCAGGAACCCGTGCAGCTCGGCGGCGGAGTGCGCCGGCCCGGTCAGCGTGCCGCCCCGGAAGCAGGCGGTCTTCATGTCGAAGTAGCGCCCGTACTCCTGAACCATCACGTCCGCCGCGACCTTGGAGGCCCCGAAGACCGAGTGCAGTGAGTGGTCGATCGACATCTCTTCGGTGATGCCCTGGTACCAGCGGTGGTCCTCGGGCAGCTCGTACCGTGTCTCCAACTCGATCAGCGGCAGGCTGTTGGGCCGGTCGCCATAGACCTTGTTGGTCGAGCAGTGGATGAACGGGGCGTCGATCGCGTGCCGGCGGGTGTTTTCCAGGATGTTGAGCGTGCCGCCGGCGTTCACGTCGAAGTCCGTGTACGGCTCCTTGGCTGCCCAGTCGTGGCTCGGCTGCGCAGCGCTGTGGATCACCACGGCGATGTCCGAGCCGTACTTCTTGAACACCTGCTCCAGGCCGTCCCGGTCCCGGATGTCCACCGCGAAATGGGTGTACGCGTTACCCAGGTCACGGCCGAGCCGCTCAAGGCTCCACGAGGTGGAGCCGTCCTCGCCGAAGAAGTACCGGCGCATGTCGTTGTCGATGCCGACGACGTCCAGACCGAGGCCGGCGAAGTGCCGGACCGCCTCGGAGCCGATCAGGCCACCCGACCCTGTCACCAACGCGACACTCACACGCCACTCCTGGTCCATCGGAGGCAGAATCCATCGGAGCATAGCGTGACGCCCGGCACGCCCTGATATGACGGAAGGGCCCCGCATCAAGCGGAGCCCTCGTCGGTGGTGGGGATGGGGGGAGTTGAACCCCCACGCCCTTTCGGGCACACGGACCTGAACCGTGCGCGTCTGCCATTCCGCCACATCCCCGTGGCACAACCCGGAACACTCTAGCCGCCCCGTCCCGCTGTCTCCAGTGGGCCTCGGGAATACTACGCTGTCCCAGTCGCTCGCCTCGAACGATTACCGTTCGTGGCGGTCGAAAGATTAGCACGGCAATCCCGACCCTTCCGAACGGGTCGAGACCAGGCGGCCGAGCGGCGTGTGAGCTGCGCGCGCGCCGGCCGGATACCATCATGTCCTCGGGACCCGAGGAGGAGCCGGTGAGCGTGCTGCAACGCTTCGAGAAGCGTCTGGAAGGCCTGGTCGAAGGGGCCTTCGCCAAGGTCTTCAAAGGGGTGGTCCACCCCGTGGAGATCCTCAACGCCATGCAGCGGGAGGCCGAGGCGCACAAGGCGATCCTGGCCGGTGGGCGCACGTTGGTGCCCAACCGCTACGTGATCGATCTCTCGCCGTTCGACCACAGTCGGCTGGCGCCGTACGCCGCTGCGCTGGCCCAGGAGTTGGCCCAGTCGCAGGCGGAGTTCATCGGCGAGCAGGCCTGGACGGTCTACGGCGACGTGATCGTCGAGATCGAGCGAGGCGAGGGCCTGGACACGGGCATGTTCCGCGTCACGGCCGAGGTCTACACCGGTGGCGAGGTCGCCCCGGTGTCGGCACCCGGCTACGACGCCGGTCCGCCCGCCTACCCCGCGTACGACCAGGGCGGTGGCTACGGCCCGCCGCCCGGGCACGGCGGCGGTCGCAACGTGCGGCTGGTCTCCGGCGACGGTCGCACCTACCCCCTTCAGATGGGGTCGACGGTGATCGGTCGCGGCGACCAGGCCAACCTGCGTCTGCCCGACGTCGGCATCTCCCGGCGACACGCCCGGTTGGATTTCGATGGCGGCCAGGTCGTGCTGACTGATCTGGGGTCGACCAACGGCACCATGGTCAACGGGCAGCGGGTCTCCGCCGTCGCACTCAATCCAGGTGACATGGTCCAGCTCGGGACGACGACGCTGACCTTCCGCGTGGACGGCTGACCCGCCTTGCCGGAACTGGTCATCACCGTTGCCCGGTTCGGATTCCTGATCCTGCTGTGGATCTTCGTGTTCACGGTGGTCGGTGTCATTCGCCGAGACCTCTTCGCGGGCGCCCGGTCCGGTCGCCTGGTGGCCGCGCCACGCGCGGTGGGCGCCTCGACGGGGCAGGCGGCGAAGCCGGCGAAGGTGAAGCGGGGCAGGGCAGCGCACCAGCTGGTGGTGACAGCCGGTCAGCTGGCCGGCACGAGAATCACTCTCGGTGAAGCGCAGATCACCATCGGTCGAGCCGAGGACTCCACCCTGGTCATCACCGACGACTATGCCTCCGCGCGACACGCCCGGCTCATGCCGCGCGACGGGCAGTGGTTCGTCGAGGACCTCGGCTCGACTAACGGCACGTACCTAGATCGCGCTAAGGTCACCGGACCAACCCCCGTCCCCCTCGGCGTGCCGATCCGGATCGGCCGCACTTCCCTCGAATTACGGCCATGACTCTGACCCTGCGCTATGCGGCCCACAGCGACCGCGGTCTGATCCGAGACGGCAATCAAGACTCCGTCTACGCCGGGCCGCGGCTACTCGCCGTTGCCGACGGCATGGGCGGCATGGCCGCCGGTGACGTCGCCAGCAACATCGTCATCGGTGCCATGGCGCCGCTCGATGAGGACGTCCCAGGGGACGCCCTCGTCGACGCGTTGCGTTCGGCCGTGGGCACCGCCAACCAACAACTCCGCGACACGGTGGACGCCAACCCACAGCTGGAGGGGATGGGCACCACGCTGACGGCGACCCTCTTCACCGGCAGCAAGCTGGGAATGGTCCACATCGGCGACTCGCGGGCCTATCTACTGCGCAACGGCGACTTCGCGCAGATCACCAAGGACGACACGTACGTCCAGATGCTCGTCGACGAAGGCCGGATCAGCGCCGAGGAGGCGAGCAGCCACCCGCAGCGGTCGCTGCTCACCCGGGCACTGGACGGCCGGGACATCGACCCGGAGTACTCGGTGCGCCAGGTTCTGCCCGGCGACCGGTACCTGATCTGCAGCGACGGCCTCTCGGGTGTGGTCAGCGCCGAAACCATCGGCGAGACCCTGCGGGAGTACGCCGACCCGCAGCAGTGCGTCGAGCGGCTGGTGCAGCTCGCGCTGCGCGGCGGTGGGCCGGACAACATCACGGTGATCATCGCCGATGCCACTGATCAGGACATCGTCGAGGCGACCCCGATCGTGGGCGGCGCTGCCGCCCGGGACCGGGGAATGGCGACCTCGGCCGACGACTCGACCCCGGCCGCCCGTGCCTCGGCGCTCTCCGCGCCGCGCCCGGCCGTGCCGGAGGAGCCGGCGGCCTCCGACGACGAGTCGGACCGGCCGAAACGCCGCCCGATGCGTACCGTCGCCATGGCGCTGGCCCTGCTGATCATCATCGGCGGAGGGGCCTTCGCCGGCTGGACGTACACCCAGCGGCAGTACTACGTGGGAGCCACCGACGAGGGGCAGGTCGCCGTCTTCCGCGGCGTCCAAGGTCAGATCGCCGGGATGGACCTCTCCGCCGTGCACCGCCGCAGCGGCACCCGACTGGACGACCTCACGGTCGCCGCTCAGGACACCGTGAAGGTCGGCATCCGGGCCAAGAGTGAGCCGGACGCCGAGCGCCAGCTCGCCGAGCTGACCAGCGACACCCCGAGCAACCCCAACCTGAAGCCGCTCTGCCCGCTCGACCCGAACGCCACGGTGGGCGGCACGCCGTCGCCCACGCCGACCGCGGTCGGTACGACGCCGACCCCGAACGGCAGCCCGAGCGCCAACGTGTCGACGACCCCCAACGGGGTTGTCAGCGCGAGCCCGACCATCGGTGCCACCACCGCTGTCGGTACGAGCAGCCCGACCAACACACCCGACGTCACGCCCTCCGACTCGGCCACGCCGGCGCTCGACCCGGCCGGCTGCCGGTCTCCTGAGTGAGCGTCGGCTGAGATCCCGAGGATTCCACCCGTGACCGTAGCGGCCACACCGGCACCCTCGCCCGCCATCGCGGGCGAGCAGTCCGGCGTACGCCTGGCGCGGTCGCGCCGCAACGCCGAGCTGTCCCTGCTGCTGCTCGCGATGGTGCTGGTGGCCGCGTACGGGGCGACCGTCGAGGCGAACCTGCTGGACACGGTCACCCCGGACTTCTGGATGCCCGCCGCCGCGCTCGGTGCGGTGTTCCTCGGGCTGCACCTGGTCATCAGGTTCCTCGCCCCGTTCGCCGACCCGGCCCTGCTGCCGGCGGTGGCCCTGCTCAACGGGCTCGGGGTGGGCTTCCTGCGCCGGTTCGACCTGGGCGAGGCACCCGTGGACGACCGGGAGAGTCTGGCCATCTTCGCCGGTGTCGGCGGCAGGCAGTTGGCCTGGACGCTCGGCGCGGTGATCCTCGCCGCCGCCCTGCTCGCCATCATGCGTGACCACCGCTCGGTCTCCCGGTACGCGTACACCCTGGGGTTGGGTGGCATCGTGCTGGTGATGCTCCCGGCGGTGCTGCCGGCGAGCATCTCCGAGCGCAACGGCGCCAAGCTGTGGATCCAGGTCGGCAGCATCTCCATCCAGCCGGGTGAGTTCGCCAAGCTGGCGCTGCTGGTCTTCTTCGCCTACTACCTGGTGCGCAAGCGTGAGGTGCTTTCGCTGGCGAGCCGACGCTTCCTCGGCGTCGACTTCCCGCGCGGGCGTGACCTCGGCCCGGTGGTCGTGGTCTGGCTGATCAGCCTCCTGGTGCTCGTGTTCGAGAAGGACCTGGGCACCTCGCTGCTCTACTTCGGCATGTTCGTGGTGACGCTCTACATCGCCACCGAACGGGTCAGCTGGCTGCTGATCGGCCTGGTTCTCTTCTTCGGCGGTGCGTACCTCGCCTACTTCCTCGGCTCGACCATCGGTGGGCCGTTCGCCAACTTCTACGTGCGGGCGGAGATCTGGCTGGATCCGTTCGCCGATCCGACCGACAAGGGCTACCAACTCGTGCAGGGGCTGCTCGCCCTGGGCACGGGCGGGCTCTTCGGGGCCGGGCCGGGCGGCGGTCAGCCGGAGATCCTCCCCGAGGTCGAGAACGACTTCATCTTCGCCGGCATCGGTGAGGAGATCGGTCTCTTCGGGCTCTCTGCACTGCTCGTCGTCTACCTGCTCATCGTGGAGCGAGGGCTGCGCGCCGCCCTCGCGGTACGCGACTCGTTCGGCAAGTTGCTCGCCGGTGGTCTCGCGTTCACCCTCGGCCTCCAGGTCTTCGTGATCGTCGGCGGGATCAGCGGGCTCATCCCGCTGACCGGTCAGACCACCCCGTTCCTGTCCGCCGGTGGCTCGTCGCTGATGGCCAACTGGTTGCTCATCGCGGTGCTGCTGCGGGTCTCCGACGGAGCACGCCGGCCGGTGACCGGGAGCGGCGGCAAGGCCGCCCGGCCCAGCGGTGGCCCGCCCGAGCAGTTGCACGGTGCTCCCACGGAGGTGATCAAGCCGTGAACGCACCACTGCGCCGCGTTGGCGTCGTCGTCATGGTCCTGTTCGGTCTGCTCTTCGCCAACCTCAACTGGATCCAGGCCTACAAGGCCGACGAATACCGCACCAGCGACTACAACGGCCGGGTCCAGGTTGCCGAGTACGACCACAAGCGCGGCAACATCGAGGCTGGCGGCACGGCACTGGCCACCAGCAAGGCGACCAACGGCACGCTGAAGTTCCTGCGCACCTACCCGGGCGGCGCCAAGTACGCCCATGTGCTCGGCTACAAGCCGGTCAACCTCGCGGACCAGGGCATCGAGCGGGTGGAGAACGACTTCCTGGCCGGCACCAGCGACACGTTGATCGGCGACCGGTTGAAGGACATGTTCACCGGCGACGACACCGGCGGTGGCAACGTGCTGCTGACGCTCTCCAAGCGGGCGCAGGACGTGGCGTACGACCAGCTGCGCAACAACCAGGTGGGGGCGAAGCGGGGCGCCGCGATCGCCATCGACCCGAGTACCGGTGCGGTACAGGCGCTGGTCTCCATGCCCAGCTTCGACCCGAGCCCGCTGGCCAGCCACAACGGCAACGAGGCGGCTGCGGCGTTCAACAAGCTCGAACAGGACCCGGACGGTCCGCTGAAGAACCGCGCGCTCTCCGAGACGCTGCCGCCGGGCTCCACCTTCAAGATCGTGGTTGCCGCGGCGGCGCTGGAGAACGGCATCGGCAAGACCACCCAGATCCCGGCCGGTCCCAGCTGGACCCCGCCCACCTCGGGCAGCCCGATCCGCAACGCCGACCCGTCGATCTGCCCGAATCCGCAGGTCAGCCTGCTGGACGCGGTGACCTACTCGTGTAACACCGGCTTCGCTCAGCTCGGCGTGCAGCTTGGCGCCGACACCCTCAAGGAGAAGGCCCGGCAGTTCGGTTTCGAGCAGGACGACCTCACCGTCGGTCAGCTCGGCGAGGACGGTCTGCCGACGGCGGCCAGCCGGACCGGGGACATGCAGAACCCGGACGGCAGCACCGACCCGGCCGCACTGGCCCAGTCCTCGATCGGCCAGAACAACGTCCGGATGACCCCGCTCCAAGGCGCTCTGATCGCCGCCGCAGTCGCCAACGACGGCAAGCAGCAGCGGCCGTACCTGGTGCGGCAGCTGCTCGCTCCGGACCGCACCACCAGCTACTACACCGCCAAGTCGCGGGAGCTGCGCCAACCGGTCAGCCCGCAGGTCGCGGCCGACCTGCGCGAGATGATGGTCGGCGTGGTCCAGAAGGGCACCGGGCGGAAGGCCGCGATCAGCGGTTACACGGTCGGCGGCAAGACCGGCACCGCCCAGTCCGCCCCGGACCGGCCCGACCACGGCTGGTTCGTCGGCTTCGCGCTGGACAAGAACGGCAAGCCGGTCTCCGCGGTCTGCGTGATGCTCGAGCAGGCCGGCTCCGGTGGCAGCGCCGAGGCGGCCCGGATCGGCGGCCAGATCATGCGGGCCGCCATCGCCGACCCCGGGGGTCGCTGACATGCTCAGCCCCGGCGTCCAGCTCGGCAACCGCTACCGCCTCGACGAGCGGATCGCCAGCGGCGGCATGGGCGACGTCTGGCGCGGCACCGACCAGGTGCTCGGCCGGACGGTCGCGGTGAAGAGCCTGCTCCCCGCGCTGCTGGACGACCCGGACTTCGGCGAGCGGTTCCGCGGCGAGGCCCGCACCATGGCCACCATCAACCACCCTGGCGTGGTGGACGTCTACGACTTCGGCAACGACCAGCAGATCGCGTTCCTGGTCATGGAGTACGTCGAGGGCGACGCCCTGTCGTCCACGCTGAGCCGGGTCGGCCGGCTGACCCCCGCCCGGACGATGGCACTTGTCGCGCAGGCTGCGGACGCGTTGCACGCCGCGCACGAGAAGGGCATCGTGCACCGCGACGTGAAGCCGGGCAACCTGCTGGTCCGGCCGAACGGCACGCTGGTGCTGACCGACTTCGGCATCGCCCGCTCCGACATGGTCGGCCAGCTCACCGCCGCAGGTTCGGTGCTCGGCACCGCCTCGTACATCTCGCCGGAGCAGGCCACCGGCGGCGTGGCCACCCCGGCGTCGGACGTCTATGCGCTCGGTGTGGTCGCCTACCAGTGCCTGGCCGGTCGGCGGCCGTTCGAGGGCGACAATCCCCTCGACATCGCGATGCGACACGTCCGGGAGACACCCCGGCCACTGCCCGCCGACATTCCCCCGCAGGTGCGCGCGCTGGTGGAGCGTGCGTTGGCCAAGGACCCGGCCGCCCGCTGGCCCAGCGCGGCCGCCCTCGCCGGGGTCGCCCGTCAGCTCAAGGCCGTGCTCTCCCAGCAGGCCAGGGCCGGTGGCAACTCCAGCCCTATCTCCGCGGCGCCAGCTTCGCCCGCCGCGCCCGGCCGGGCACAGGTGCCGCAGGCCCACCAACTGCGCCAGCAGCCCGCCCGCCCGCCGGTCGCCAGGCCGACCGCGATCGCACCGGCCCAGCAGCCACGCCCCACCGCTGTCGCGCCGGCCGTCCAGCCCGGCCGGCAGCCGGTCGCACCGACCGGCTACCCGCGCGGTGCCGCAGCGGTGCCGTCGGCGCCGCAGCCCAGGCAGGAACACCCGCCGGCGTACGCCCGGCAGGCCGGCCCGGCGTCGCCGTCACCCGAGCCTCGCCGGTCCCGACCCGGAATGGTGCTTCTCGCCATCCTGCTGGCCATGCTGGTCCTGCTCTGCTCCGGCGTGATTTCCTACAACCTGCGGAAGCAGTCGCAGGCCGGTGAACCCACCGGGCTTGCTGCGCGCACCGTGACGTCCGGCGCGCTACGGCTCGACGAGCGCGACGATCCGACCCGGACGTCGTACCGTCGAGAGGTACGACTCCAGCCGGGCGACGGCGGGACGACGACGAGCGAAGGACGACAGACGCGATGACAGCGCAGGCCCGCCTGCTCGGTGGCAGGTACCAGGTCGGCGAGCTGCTCGGCTACGGCGGCATGGCCGAGGTGCACCGCGGTCGCGATCTCCGGCTCGGTCGGGACGTCGCGATCAAGATGCTCCGCACCGACCTGGCCCGAGACGCGACGTTCCAGATGCGATTCCGTCGGGAGGCGCAGAACGCCGCCTCGCTCAACCACCCGGCGATCGTTGCGGTCTACGACACCGGCGAGGAAACCGCGCCGACCGGCGAGACGCTGCCGTTCATCGTGATGGAGTTCGTCAACGGGCGGACCTTGAAGGAGGTCCTCGGCGCGGAGGGTCGGCTGCAGCCGCGCCGGGCACTGGAGATCTGCGCCGACATGTGCGCGGCACTGGAGTTCAGCCACCGGCACGGCATCATCCACCGGGACATCAAGCCCGGCAACGTGATGCTCACCCAGACCGGCCAGGTCAAGGTGATGGACTTCGGCATCGCCCGCGCGCTGGCCAGCGGCGCGACCACCATGACGCAGACCAGCGCGGTGATCGGCACGGCACAGTACCTGTCCCCGGAGCAGGCGCGCGGCGAGGCCGTCGACGCGCGCTCCGATGTGTACGCCGGCGGCTGCGTGCTCTTCGAACTGGTCTGCGGGCACCCGCCGTTCGTCGGAGACAGCCCCGTCAGCGTCGCCTACCAGCACGTACGGGAGACGCCGCCGACGCCGAGCGACATCAACCCGGATGTCACCCCGGCTATCGACGCGATCGTGTTGAAGGCACTGTCGAAGAACCCGCTCAACCGCTACCAGAGCGCCGGCGAAATGCGTGCCGACCTGCTCCGCGCCGCCGCCGGCCGACCCGTGTTGGCCACTCCGGTGCTGCGCGAGGCGGAGACGGTGGCGATGGCCCCGGCCGGTGGCGGGGGCGGCTACCCAGCTTCTGCCGGTGGACAGCAGACCCGGCAGATCCCGGCCCGGGTGGGCGACCCGCGCCAACGCAAGGCGTCCTCCTTGCTGATCGCGATGTTCAGCGCGGTCGGTGTGCTGGCGGTGATCGCCCTGGTCGCCGCCCTGCTCTGGAGCCAGCAGCAGGGCAAGGCCCAGAAGACGGTGCCCAACCTCACCGGCAAGAGCAGGGACGTTGCGGTCGCCGAGATCCGCAACGCCGGTCTCGCGCCGCAGGTGGGTGATCCGGTGCTGGCAAGCGACTGCACGCCGGGCAACGTCGTCAACCAGAGTCCGGCGCCGACCACCCAGCTGAAGCAGAACAGCACGGTCACCATTCAGGTCTGTGGCGGGAAGCCCGAGATTGCTGTCCCCGCCGGGCTCAAGGGCAGCAAGCGGGAGAGCGCCATCGCCCGGCTCACCGAGGCGAAGCTCACCTACGACATCAAGACGGTGGATGGCGAGGCGAGCCAGGACGAGGTCCTCAGCGTCAACCCGCCGGAGGGGCAGCGCGTCCCCGAGGGCACGAAGGTGACGCTCACGGTCTCAAACGGCAAGGTCCGCGAGGTGCCGGACGTCGTCGGGCTGAGCCAGGAAGAGGCCACCCGCGTCCTCCGGAACGCCGACTTCACGGTTGCCGTGCAGAACGGGCCGGAGGTGCCTGCCGCCGAGGCGGGGAAGGTCACCGATCAGAGCCCGAACGGCAAGGAGAAGAAGCCGAGCGGCACGAAGGTGATCATCAAGGTGAGTCAGCCCGAGCCGGAGACCGACCCGACGCCCACGGTGACGCCGACGGTCACGCCGACGACCACGCCAACCACCCCCGGCAGCGGGGGCGGCGTCGGTCTGCCGTTCCCGCCCCCGCCGACCCGGCTGCCCCAGGATTAGGCCCGCACCGCAGGCAACGGTATGACCGACATGCAGGTGCCTCCTGCCGGGCCGGGGCGGCGATGGTCTCGACGCCTCCGACGCGTGGCCGCCCTGGGCATCGTCGTGCTGCTGCTCGTCAGTCTTCCGTGGCTGTGGACGACGCTCACCGCACGCGGCCACGTGTACTCCGAGGCCGATGCGCCGACCGCCGACGTGGTGATCGTCCTCGGCACCGCCGTGCAGGCCGATCGGCAGCGGCCAGGAAACCGGCTGGCCGGCCGCTTGGAGACCGCCGCCGAGTTGGTGACCAGCGGGCGGGCCAGGGTCGTCCTCGTGTCGGGCGACGGTGGTGGCACGTCGGGTGACGAGCCGGCGGTGATGACGTCGTACCTTTCCGAGCTCGGTGTCGATCCGCGTCGCGTGGTGGCCGACCCGTTCGGCCTGGACACCTACGACAGCTGCGCGCGAGCACGCGAGGTGTACGGCGTCGAGCGAGCCCTGATCGTGACCCAGTCCTATCACCTGTCCCGGGCGGTGACGCTCTGCCGGCATCTCGGCCTCGACGTCGACGGGGTGACCGCCCGCTGCGACGGTTGCGGACCCGTCCTGCTCGCCGAGAAGTCGGTCCGGGACTACTTCGCCAGTGGCAAGGCGGCGTGGGACGCGGTCCGGAACCGCGCGTCAGCGGTCCGCTCGCCCGCGGATCCGGCGATCCAGAACGCACTGCGGGGCTGACCCAGTCGGCACGGATTCCCGGACCCGGTGACCGAGTTGCGGGGCCTCAGGTGGTGGCGAAGGCGGCCCGGCGGCGGGCGTCGACCTCGGCGGCAAGCGCGGGTGCGCGTTCCAGCGCCTCCTGGTGACCGCAACTGGCCAGCCAGTTGGCCAACATCAGGTGGCCGCCCTCGGTGAGCACCGACTCCGGGTGGAACTGAACACCCTCGATGGGCAGCGTCCGGTGCCGCATCGCCATCACCACGCCGGAGCCGGTCCAGCCGGTGACCTCCAGCTCGTCGGGGAGCGTCTCGGGCAGCACGGCGAGTGAGTGGTAGCGGGTGGCGGTGAACGGGTCGGGCAGGCCGGCGAGTACGCCGACCGAGTGGTGCCGTACCTCGGAGGTCTTGCCGTGCAGCAGCTCGGGGGCGCGCGTCACGGTCGCCCCGAACGCCTCGCCGATCGCCTGGTGGCCGAGGCAGACACCGAAGATTGGCAGCTCGCCCGCGTACTTTCGGATGACGTCCAGGCAGATGCCGGCACGGTCGGGACTGCCCGGCCCGGGTGAGAGCAGGATGCCGGCGGCGCCCACCTTGCCCACCTCGGCGACGTCGATCTCGTCGTTGCGGCGGACTTCGCAGTCGACGCCGAGCTGGCCGAGATATTGCACGAGGTTGAAGACGAACGAGTCGTAGTTGTCGATCACCAGGACGCGCATGGTCACCTGCTCGGGGAGGGCGGCGCGGGGTTGTTCTGGTCGGTGTCGTACGGCAGTTCGTGCTCTTCGCCGGCCGGGGTTTCCTCGGTCACCGGGCCGCCGTTGCCCGATTCTGCGGGGACGCCGGACTCGACCTGCACGTCGTCGAAGGGCAGAAGAGGTTCCGCCCACGGAAAGGCGACATACCAGAGCAGGGCCACCGTGGCGACCACGAGCAGCATCGAGCCGGCCAGCTTTCCGGCCAGGCCGAACGGCAGCTTGCGCCAGATGAACGCGTACATCAGGTCAGCCTCCCAGCTCCGCTGGACGGCCTGCCGACTTGGGTTGGGTGCGGTCCAGTTCGGCGTGAATGATCAGGCGCTGGTAGTTGTCGAACTTCGGGTTGCACGTGGTCAGGGTGAGCATCCGCTTGGACGGCTTCTTGTCCGGCTCGCCGGGCACCGGCGCCACCACTTCGACCTGGGTCGGCTTGACGATCCGTGACTGCGACACCAGGTAGACGTACCAGTCGGTCTTGCTTTCGACCACGATCGCGTCGCCCTCGCTGAGCTCGTCCAGCCGCCAGAAGGTGGCCCGGTTGCGGTGGCCGGCGACGGAGAAGTTGCCCACCTGGCCGGGCAGCGCGCTGGTCGGGTAGTGGCCCGGGGCGTAGCGGATGTCGGCCTGGGTGACGCCCTCGACCACGACCCAGTTCTTGTCGAGCTTGGGGATGTAGAGGCCCGCGAGCGGCTTGCCGTGTACCGGTGGGGACGGCTTGACGCTCGGCCCGGCCGATGGGGCGACCGTCGGGTCGTCGGCCGGACCCCACTCCCGAGCCAACTCGTTGGTGAGGTCGTTCTGGTGGGCGTCGACGATGGCCGACTTGCCCCAGACCTCGTAGCCGGCGAAGAGCAAGACCACCAGGCCGAAAGTGATCAGAACCTCGCCGGTGATGCGAACGCCGGTGCGCAGTCGCGAGCCGAGCGACGGGCGGGTGAGCTCGGAGTAGACGCTCTTGTAGCCCTCGCCGGTCTGGTGCGGCCGGAGTTGGACCACCCGCTCGCCCCGGCGAGGTTGGGGAGGTTCGGTGGGGTTGTCGCCGCCACCGGTCGGCTCGTCGGGGACCGCCGTGCGGGGGACGGCACCCATCAGCGCTGTCATGTCCGCAGTTGGCGGCCTGCTGGCGGGTGTCGCGGGCACGGCGGGAATCAACGCGGTCGCCGCAGGGTCGGCGGAGCGATCCGCTCCAGCGGGAGAGACACGGCCCGGCCCGGCCAGAGAGGAACGGTCCTGCCCGGCCGGCGCGGCGCGGTCGGGGGCGGCCGGTGAGACCGGGGCGGCTGGGGATCCGGCCGGGCGCGGAGGCCTGGCGGCGAGCTGGGGTATGAACGCGGTCGGCGAGTCGACCACCGGCGGAGTCGAGGGCCCGGACGGGACCGGCCGACTGGGCGTCCCGGAGGTCGTGGGCCGGGTCGGCATCTCACCTGGCATGCCCGGCCGGGTCGGCATCTCACCTGGCGCGGCGGGGCGGCTCGGCATCCCGCCGGGCGTGCCCAGGCCGGTCGGTGCCCCACCGGGCGTGCCCGGGCGGGTTGGGGTGGCACCCGGCGCGCCGGGTGCCGGCGGTGGGGTGGGCGCGGCCCCAGGCGCGGCCGGTCGGGTGGACGACGCACTGGGCGCGGGGGCCGGGTCGGGGCGTTGCCGGGGGCAGCGGGCCGAACCGGACCCTGGTTGTTCGCGGTCGGCCGGCCGTGGGCGGCCGCAGGGGAGGGCCGGACCTTCCGGCCGGGCCCTGGCCGGGAGCGGCAGTGCCGGGCCAGGGCGGCGGGGCTTCGACACTCGGAGGGCCCGAGGTGTGGGTCGGGTCGGGTCGGCCGGCGCTCGGCCGCGCCGGGTGTTCGGGCCGCGCAGGGTGCTCGGTGCGGCCCGGCGGCGGCACGGTCGCCCGGTCGTTCTGAAGCGGCTCAGGGGTGCGGAGAGGACCAGGGCCGCGGAGAGGACCAGCGGTGTGCGGAGGCTCGGCCGCGCGGGGAGGGCCCGGGGTCGCCGCCGGCGGGCGCGACACACCAGGCCGGGCGGGCAGCACCGGCTCGGGCCAGTTGCCGGCTTGGGTCGGTCGCGCGGGTGTCGGCTCGGGGCGGTCGACCTTGGGCAGGAAGGCGGTGGGCTCGTCGGTCTGATCCCGGTGTCGCCCGTCGCGATGCTCGTCCGGCCCGCTCATTCAGGCACCGTAGCCGAGCGCAGGGCGGTCGAGTCCTCGAATGCTGGGACTCGCACCGTAGAGGTCGTCTCCTTGTAGCCGAGCTGGTAGTCGTCGACCGCGTCCTTGAACCACTGGACTCCCTCAGAGCTGGCGAGGGCCTGCTGGAGGGCAGCGGGATCGCCGATCGCTACGATCTTGAACGGTGGGGAGTACACCCGGCCATGGAGCAGCAGGGTGTTACCGACGCAGCGTACCGCGCTGGTCGCGAGCACACGGACGTTCATGATTGACATGGCCTCCGCTCCGCCGGCCCAGAGGGCATTGACCACGGCCTGCACGTCACCCTGATGCACCACCAGGTCGTCGTTGCTGGCGTCCGACTGGGTCTGGTCGAGTTGTGGCGCGTCGTTCAGCTCGACCGTGACCCCGGGGCCGGTGAGCGCAGTGAACCCGGCGGTCTGGAGGCTGCCCTGGGCGCGATTCTGCTGATCCTTGATCGGGGCGTCCGAGTCGGCCAGCGTGTTGGTCCGGTCCTCGACCTCACCGCGCAGTGTGGCGGCACGTCGTTCGCTCGCCGCCACCTGCTCGCGACGGTCCTCGATGAGCTGGTTGAGCTGGGGCCGCCGGTCCTCGCGCAGAGCGGTGCCGTCGGCGGTGGTCGCGGTGGTGGTGAAGAGCAGTCCCGCCGCGGCGGCGATCAGGGGCACCCCGATCGACCAGCCCGGTCGGCGTTGACGCGGTCGCCGGGGCAGCAGCCCGGCGGCGGCCCGTCGGAGGACCTTCTGCCAGGAGGTTGCGCCGGATGTGTACTCCACCGAGCGTTCCTTCCGCGTATCGGGGATCGTTCCGCCCCGGCCGGGCCGGTGATGCGAACAGTCCCACCTATTTCGGTCACTCCGTGCACCGGCCTGACCCCATTCGTGGTCCGGGCGGGCAATCGGGACTACGCTAGCTGTCGAGCATTATTGGCCATGGACCGTCGTCTCCGCGCCCGGTTGTCAGGCCGGACGAGGTCGTCACCCCTCTGGAGAGCGTCGTGCCCAAGTCTCAGGTTCGTAAGAAGAAGGTGTACACCCCGCCGACGGATGTCCG
The DNA here is from genome assembly GCF_028475105.1 of Micromonospora sp. LH3U1. Classification (NCBI taxonomy): domain Bacteria; kingdom Bacillati; phylum Actinomycetota; class Actinomycetes; order Micromonosporales; family Micromonosporaceae; genus Micromonospora; species Micromonospora sp. LH3U1. The sequence continues at coordinate 85,829 of NZ_CP116936.1, forward strand.
TCCGACGACGGCGTCGTCGACGCGCAAGCCTAGCCCGGTGTGGTTGCCGATCACCGCGGTCGCCTTGATCGTCGCTGGGATCGGCTGGCTGGTGCTCTACTACCTGTCCGAGCAGCAGTACCCGGTCATGGCGTGGGGTTACTGGAACCTCGCGGTCGGCTTCGGAGCGATGGTCGCTTCGCTGGCGTTGCTCTCCCGCTGGCGCTGAGCCTGCTCGGCCGTCGCATCGGCGGTTCCGCGTCACCTCACCGAGCCCCTGCCCGGCAGGATCGGGCGGGGCACCCTATGGTGTCCGCAGGCAGCGTGGCCTACTGCGAGATGACTCACGTTACTGCTGGGTAACCTTCGCGTAGGCTGCACTGCATGACCGAGCAGGGCGAGGTCATCAGGCAGCAGACCGGGGAGGCCAACTCGATGGGCAGCGTCCAGATCGTCACCACGATCCTCGCGGCCGCCATCACCGCTGTGGCGGTGTGGCTTGCGGTGCGTGCGGTCCTGAAGATGGTGGCAGTCATCCGGCTCGGGCAGCCCGCGCCGGAGCGGTTCGCCGACAAGGTCACTCGCGCCAGGACCATGCTGGTGGAGACTGCCGGCCACACCCGGATGCTCAAGTGGGGCGTGGTGGGTGCCGCGCACTGGTTCGTGATGGTCGGCTTCGTCGTGCTGTCGCTGCTGGTGCTCGAGGCGTACTTCGAGGTGGTCACCACGGGCGGTGGCCTGCCGATCATCGGGCACTGGACGATCTTCGGCCTGGTTACCGAGATCATCGGGGTGCTGGGTCTGGTGGGAATCCTGGTGCTGATGGCGATCCGGCTCCGCAACCGGCCGTCCCGGCCGGGTGGGCGGTCCCGGTTCACCGGCTCGACCATGTGGCAGGGCTACTTCGTCGAGTGGATCGTGCTGCTGGTCCTGATCTTCGGGTTCGTGATCCGGGGCTTCAAGGTCGCCACCGACCACTTCGAGTTCCCGTTCTGGGCCACTCCGGTCAGTCACGCCGTCGGTGCGGTGCTGCCGGCCTGGGAGGACGGGGTCAGCGTCGCCGCGGCCATCAAGATCGTCATCTCGATGACCTGGCTGATCGTCATCTCCCTGAACGTCACCATGGGCGTCGCCTGGCACCGCTTCCTGGCGTTCCCCAACATCTTCTTCAAGCGCGAGCCGGCCCGGCCCGCCGGCTCCGGCCTCGGCGCGCTGCGCCCGATGACGAGTCAGGGCAAGCCGCTCGACTTCGAGGAGGCCGACCCGGAGAAGGACCAGTTCGGCGTCGCCCACGTCGAGCAGTTCAGCTGGAAGGGCCTCCTGGATTTCAGCACCTGCACCGAGTGCGGTCGCTGCCAGTCGCAGTGCCCCGCCTGGAACACCGGCAAGCCGTTGTCGCCCAAGCTGCTCGTGCTGAGCCTGCGGGACCACGCGTACGCCAAGGCGCCCTACCTGCTGGCCGGCGGCGGCAAGGACCTGACCGGCGAGGAGAAGGCCACCCAGGCTCAGCTCGCCCACCTGGACGTCCTGGCCCTGGCCGAGGCCGACAAGCCGTTGATCGGCACCGCCGAGGAGGGCGGTGTCATCGACCCCGACGTGCTCTGGTCCTGCACCACCTGCGGCGCCTGTGTCGAGCAGTGCCCGGTGGACATCGAGCACGTGGACCACATCGTCGACATGCGCCGCTACCAGGTGCTGATCGAGTCGAGCTTCCCCTCCGAGGCCGGCGTGATGCTGCGCAACCTGGAGAACAAGGGCAACCCGTGGGGTGCCCCGCCGAACACCCGCGAAGACTGGACCAAGGGCCTGGACTTCGAGGTGCCCCGGGTCGGCGAGGTGGACGACTTCGAGTACCTGTTCTGGGTCGGCTGCGCCGGTGCGTTCGAGGACCGGGCCAAGAAGACCACCCGCGCGGTGGCCACGCTGCTCAACGAGGCGGGCGTGAAGTTCGCGATCCTGGGCGAGGGCGAGACCTGCTCCGGCGACCCGGCGCGGCGGATCGGCAACGAGTTCGTCTTCCAGATGCTCGCCCAGCAGAACGTGGAGACGCTGAACGAGGCGTTCGAGGGCCGGGACAAGGCCAAGCGCAAGATCGTCGCGACCTGCCCGCACTGCTTCAACACCCTGGGCAACGAGTACGGCGAACTCGGCGGCGATTTCGAGGTCGTCCACCACACCCAGCTGCTGGCCCACCTGGTCGCCACCGGCAAGCTCACCCCGGTGCAGCCGGTCGACGGTGGCGTCACCTACCACGACCCCTGCTACCTGGGTCGGCACAACCGGGTCTTCGCGGCTCCCCGTGAGGTCCTTGGTGACGCCATCGAGGGCGAGCTCACCGAGATGCCACGTAACAGCGAGCGCTCCTTCTGCTGTGGCGCCGGCGGTGCCCGGATGTGGATGGAAGAGAAGATCGGCAAGCGGATCAACGTGGACCGGGTCGAGGAGGCCATGGCCACCGGGGCGAAGACGGTCGCCGTCGGTTGCCCGTTCTGCTCGACGATGCTCAGCGACGGGGTCAACGGCAAGGGGGCCGGGGAGCAGGTCGAGGTCATCGACGTGGCCACGGTGCTGCTCCGCTCGGTCAAGCCGGAGCAGCCGCAGGCCGGCAAGGAGACCGCGCCGATCGGCGGCTGAGCCGCGTACACCTGGGATCTGAACATCGACGGCGGCGGCCCCCAAGGGCCGCCGCCGTCGTGCAAGAATCTCGCCGAGGTGAGGCGACATCGACGGCCTACTCTTGACGACGTTGTTGCCCCTGGTCGGCTTCGTTGCGCTGACCGCGGGCAACGCGTTCTTCGTCGCGGCCGAGTTCGCCCTGGTCACGGTCGACCGCGCGGAGATCGACCGGCGGGCCGCCGCGGGCGACCAGGCCGCCCTGACGGTACGCACAGCGCTGCGCGAACTCTCCTTCCAGCTCTCCGGGGCGCAGCTCGGCATCACCATCACCGCGCTGCTCACCGGCTACCTGGCCGAGCCGGCCCTGGCCCGGATCTTCGCCCCGCTGCTGCGCCCGATGGTCGGGGACAGCACCGAGCGGTTCACCCCGTTCCTCGCGTTGGCCCTGGCCACACTGATCTCCATGCTCTTCGGTGAGTTGGTGCCGAAGAACGCGGCGTTGGCCCGGCCCATGCCGGCGGCGCTCGCCACGGCCGGCCCGATGCACACCTTCTCCCGGACGTTCGGCTGGGTGATCCGGGGCTTGAACGGCTCGGCGAACCGGCTGGTCCGGGCGCTCGGCGTGGAGCCGCAGGAGGAACTGGCCAGTGCCCGCTCCCCGGAGGAGCTGGGCCTACTGGCGGCCATCTCGGCCCGGGCCGGCGCGTTGCCGACGGACACCGCGATGCTGCTGCGCCGCACCATCCGGTTCGGCGACAAGCGAGCCGCTGAGGCGATGACCCCCCGGGTGGACGTGGTCGCGCTGCGCGTCACGGCCACCGTGGCCGAGCTGCTCGAGGCGTCCCGGCAGACCGGGCGGACCCGCTTTCCGGTGTACGAGGAGACCCTGGACCTGGTGACCGGCGTGGCCGGTGTGCCCGACGCGCTGGGCGTGCCGCTGGCCGACCGGGCGTCCACAATGGTCGGCTCGGTGGCCCGCGAACCGGTGTACGTGCCGGAGAGCTTGAACCTGGACGGCGTGCTGGCCGCGTTGAAGGCGGCTGGCGCGGACCTGGCCATCGTGGTCGACGAGTACGGCGGCACGGACGGGGTCGTGACGATCGAGGACCTCGTCGAGGAGTTGGTCGGGGAGATCGCCGACGAGTTCGACCCGGCGAGCGTGGACGACGCCGGTCCGGCCGAGCTGACCGTGCCCGGCGGCGAGCGCACCGTGCTGGTCGACGGGGTGCTGCGCTCCGACGAGTTGGCCGAGCAGACCGGTTTCCGGCTGCCTGAGGGGCCGTACGAGACGTTGGCCGGGTTCCTGATGGCCCGGCTCGGGCACATCCCGCTGGCCGGCGAGACAGTCGAGGCGGGCGGCTGGGAGTTCACCGTGGTGGAGGTGGAGCGGCACCGGATCGAGCAGGTCCGGGTGTTGCGCCCGGCGGAGCCGGACCACGATGACTGAGCTGCTGGTGACCGTGCTGCTGCTGCTCGGCAACGGGTTCTTCGTGGGCAGCGAGTTCGCGCTCATCGCGTCGCGCCGGACGGTGATCGAGCCGCTGGCCGCCGGATCGAAGCGTGCCCGGTGGGCGTTGTCGGCGATGAACCAGATCCCGTTGATGATCGCTGGCGCGCAGCTCGGCATCACGGTCTGTTCGCTGGGTCTAGGCGCGATTGCCGAGCCGGCGCTGGCCCATCTGCTGGAGCCGCCGTTCCACGCGGCCGGCCTGCCCGAGCGGGCGGTGCACCCGGTGGCGTTCGTGCTGGCACTGGGCGTGGTGGTCTTTCTGCACACGGTCGTCGGCGAGATGGTGCCGAAGAACATCACGCTGGCCGGTCCGGAGGTCTCCGCACTCTGGCTCGGCCCGGCGATGCTGGCGTTCTGTGTGGCCACCAAGCCACTGCTCATCGCGATGAAGTGGGCAGCCCGCCGGGTGCTCGCGTTGTGGCGGATCGAGGCGTCCGAGTCGGTGAAGACGGTGTTCACCGCCGAGGAGTTGGCCGGGCTTGTCTCCCAGGCGCGTACCGAGGGTCTGCTCGACGAGGAGCAGCACGTTCGGATCACCGGTGCCCTGGCCCTGCACACCCGCACGGCGGCGGACGCGCTGCAACCGTGGTCGACGGTGGTGACGGTGGCCGAGGACGTCTCGCCGGCGTCGCTGGAGGTGTTGGCGACCCGCACCGGCCGGTCCCGGTTTCCGGTGGTGCAGCGGTCGACTCGTCGGGTGCTCGGGTTCGTGCACGTCAAGGACGTTCTCGGGTACGCCGGACAGGGTCGCCGCGCGCCGGTGCCGGCCCGGGTCTACCGGCCGCTGGCGGTGGTGCCGCCGGAGCGTACGCTCGCCGATCTGCTGCTGGCCATGCGCCGCGAACGGCGGCACATGGTGCTGGTCAGCGACGGCCGGCGCCCTCTCGGTGTGGTCACACTCGATGACGTATTGACCGCAATCGTTGGGTGATGGACCAATACCCTTGGTGTGCAAGCAGTTGCACGACAGTGATGGTTGTTCTGCTCACCTTGATTACCGCCCCGACCTTCCCTAATGTGAGGCACCGACCGCTGTGGGTCGTCTGCCTCGGCCCTTCCCTCACGCGAGGCGCCCGGCGGTCGGTTGCAAAGGAGTCGGTGCCGGTGGCAATCATGCCCCCTCATCGTCACGACCTGAACTCGTCTGCTCGGTCGGGTGGGCTGCGCCGCGTCGCCCATCGTCTACTCGTCCTGGTCGCCGCCGCGACGGTCGGTGCCGGTCTGCTGGCCGCGCCGGCACACGCCGAACCCACGGTCGACGAGATCGAGGCGCAGATCGACAAGAAGTGGGAGCAGTTGGAGCCCACCATCGAGCAGTACAACAAGGTCCGGGCGCAGTTGAAGGTCAACCGGAAGAAGTCGACGGACCTGCAGAAGAAGATCGAGCCGCTGGCGCTGCAGAGCGAGCTGGCGCTCAACCGGGTCGGCGACCTCGCCTCCCGCTACTACATCTCGGGTCCGTCGCACGACATCGGCGCACTGCTCGTCAGCGCCAAGCCGGACACGCTCACCGAGCAGCTCACCCTCCTCGACCGCCTGGCCGCGCAGGAGCGCAAGGAGGTCGCGGGCGTCCTGGCCGTACGGGACAAGTACGACGGCGAGAAGCAGAAGCTGGACGCGCTGATCGTCACCCAGACCAAGCAGCAGAACGAGCTGGCGGCCAAGAAGAAGCAGATCGACGTCGAGATCAAGCAGCTCGAGGCGTCGATGCCCAAGACCACGGTCGTGACCGCGGCCTGCCCGACCATCAACGGGGTGGTGAGCGCGGCCGCCCGTACCGCGATCAGGACCGCCTGCGGGAAGGTCGGAAAGCCGTACGTCTGGGGTGCCACCGGCCCGAACTCGTTCGACTGCTCGGGGTTGACCCAGTACGCCTACAAGGCGGCCGGCATCAGCCTCACCCACCACACCGGTGACCAGTGGAACGAGGGCAAGGCCGTCTCACGAGCCGACGCCCGCCCCGGTGACCTGGTCTTCTTCTTCTCCGGCCTGAGTCATGTCGGGCTGTATCTGGGCAACAACCAGATGGTGCACGCCCCCCGGGCTGGCAAACCGGTGCAGGTGTCCAGCATCAACACCATGCCGATCGCCGGTTTCCGCAGACCTGGCTGATCCCCACAGGCACGACGAAGGCCCCCGGTCATCCGACCGGGGGCCTTCGTGGTCTCTCAGCGGGGCGCGCCCACCGGGGACGGCAGTAACTGCACGTCGGCCAGGTCGACGTACATGATGCGGTGGCCGAACTGGATCTGCGCGTACCGGTTCTTGCCGCGGATCACCGTCCAGTCGCCGGGTGAGGAGCCGTCGAACGTGCTGGCCCGGTAGTACTCACCGGCCAGCACCGCGCCGACGCTGTACCGCTGCCCGGCGGCCAGGGTGTACTGCAGGGGCGAGATCGCCTGGTAGGGCACCCCGGCCGGGTAGGCCGCCTGCTCCGGGTACGCCCGCCCGTACACCGGGATCGTGGCCCGTCCGGGCTTCGGGGTGGCCACCACGCCGACGGTCCAACTGGCGGTCGGCGCGGACGCCGGGTTGTGGAACCACGCCTGTTGCCCCAGGTACCAGATGGACGTCCAGTCACCCTGCCGGCCGGCCAGCGCGTACGTCTGGCCGGCGGAGGCCCGGGCGCCGTGATCCGACACCTCCATGGTGTTCGGGGTGCCGTCGGGGCGGAGCGCGATGTCGTTCACCAGTGGCGCGTCCGCGGACGGTGCGGAGTGCAGCACCACCGACGAGGATCCGCGCGGCGTGCACGGCACGGCAGGGGTGACGCATCCGATGAACGCCGGCTGGTTGGTGGCGTAGTCCGGGTCGATCCGGACCAGCCCGGTGGCCGGGGTGCCGGTGTCCAGTCGCGGCGCGTGCAGCAGGTCGAAGTAGTGCGTCCAGTCCCAGTACGGTCCCGGGTCCCAGTGCATTCCCCGTACGGTCGATGCGACGGTGCCGGGCACGTTGTCGTGGCCGATGATGTGTTGGCGGTCCAGCGGGATGCCCAGCCGCAGCGCGAGGTGCCGGACCAGCTTCGCCGAGGTCCGGTACATCGCCTCGGTGTACCAGGTGCCCTGCGCGGCGAAGCCCTCGTGTTCCAGCCCGATCGACTTGGCGTTGACGTACCAGTTTCCGGCGTGCCAGCCGACGTCCTTGGTCTTCACGTGCTGGGCGATGTGCCCGTCCACCGAGCGCAGCGAGTAGTGCCAGCTCACGTAGGTCGGGTCCTGGACGAGTTTCAGGGTGGTCGCCCAACTCGCCTCGGTGTCGTGGATGACGATGTACTCGATCTTCTGCCGCGCGGGCCGGTCGGAGAGGTCGTGGTTGCCGTAGTCCCCGTCGCCGAACGCCTCGTAGGGGGCGGGGATCCACTCACAGGAGATGGTGCGAGGGCACTCCAGTCCGTCCGGGCGGGCCAGACGGCGCAGGCCCAGCCGGTCCAGCCAGGAACGCTCCGGCTGTACCGCGCGGGCCGGCAGCGTGATCCGCTGGCCGTCGTCGGTCACCCGGGACTCGCCGGCGCTGATCGTGGTGAAGACCTCGTCGGCGAAGGCCGCTGCGGCATCGGCGCTGTCCGCGCCGGCGTAGTGGGCCACCGCGCCATACCAGGCGGCCGGGTCGGTGCCGGCGCCAACCGGAGCGCCCAACTCCCGCTGGTACGCGGCGAGCAGCGCCGCCCCGCCCCGGATGTTGACGTACGCGTCGGTGCGCAGCGCCTCGGGTGCCGCGCCGGTCAGCGCGGCGGCGGCGTCCACGGTTTGCAACGCGGCGGTGGGCGGCGCGGGGTCTTCGGCCTGCCGAGGCGCGGGCGCCAGGGCGGGTCGGGAGTCGTCGCCACGCGGGTCCTCGGCGGCGGTGTCGTGGTGGCCGCGCTCAGGCAGGGCGACCACGTGGCGGGCGTCGGTCAGGTGCATCGGGCCGTAGCCGCCGCTGGTGCTCGGTGTGCCGGCGTTGCTGTCCCAGCGGGACTCCAGGTAGGAGACGCCGAGCAGCACACCGGTCGGCACGCCGTACTCCGCTGCCGCCGCGGCGTACTGCTGCTGGCGGTCGGCGGTGGGTGCGGCGGCGGCAGCGCCGGCGGGTAGCGGTACCGCGGTCGCTGCGGCGACCACGGCGGCGGTGAGCAGTGCACGCCGCCGGAGGGACAGGGTTGGACGGTGCATCGAACCCCCTAAATTTCACGGATGAAGGTGAGGTCACCTTCGCGCCGCCCGGGAGTCTGCGTCAATAGCTTTCCATGTCTCGACGCGTTACGAAAGAAATCTTCGCGTACAGCCTGTGACGCTCCCTGATCGGTACGGAGTGTCACGGCCGCACGGGTTGCGGATCGGTAACAGGCGTCTCTACTCTGGTCATTCGTCGGCCCGATATCAGTTCCGCCCAGCCCGGGCGGTAACGGACCGACACCGCCGAGTCGTTTCCGAGCGAACCGGGGACCCAGGTCCCTCGGGGTGAATCCGCAGCCACTGCGGTAGGGCGCCGACTTCCCGCCCGAACCCGTCAGCTAACCCGGTAGGCGGTCAGGAAGAAGGAGTACGGAACCCGGTGGCACTCCATGCCCCGCGGCCGTCGTACGAGCGGCCGGCAGCAGCCGGCCCGACGTCGATCACGCCGCGCTCACGCTGGTCCCGCTTCACCACCGCTGTCGCCGCGCTGGCCGGCGTCGCCGTCGTCCTGACGGGCAGCGCCACGGCGGCCCACGCCGACCCGTCCGTCGCCGAGATCGAGCGCCAGATCGACGCCGACTGGAACAAGCTCGAACCAGTCATCGAACGGCACAACGCCACCCGCGCCGACCTCGCCGCCAAGCGCAAGCAGGCGGACGCGCTGGCCGCACGCATCGGCCCGCTGGAGCGTCAGGTCGACGCCGCGATGAACAAGGTCAGCGCGCTGGCCGTGCGCGCGTACAAGGGCGAGAACGTTTTGACCGTCAACGCGGTGCTGGGCAGCCGGTCACCCAGCGAGGCGGTTAGCCAGCTCGAGATGCTCGACCGGTTCGCGCACAACCAGCAGCAGGACGTACGGCAGGTGGCCGACCTCCGCGATGAGCTGGCCAAGCAGAAGGCGCCGCTGGACGAGATGGTGGCCCAGCTGACCCTCACCGAGGCCCAGTTGGCGGCAAAGAAGAAGCAGATCAACGAGGAAATCGACCGGCTGCAGAAGCTGCGCATCAAGGTGTACGGCAACGGTGGCGGCGGTTCGCTGCGCCCGGCTCCCTGCCCCGGCAGCTATCCCGGTGGCGCTGCGGGCACGGCGGTCAAGTTCGCCTGCGCGCAGATCGGCAAGCCCTACGTCTGGGGTGCCGAGGGCCCGAACTCGTACGACTGCTCCGGGCTGATGCTGGCCGCCTGGGCGAAGGCCGGTGTGTCTCTGCCGCACAACGCCGCCGCGCAGAGCCGCGTCACCAAGAACGTCAGCAAGGCCGACCTGCGCCCCGGCGACCTGGTCTTCTACTACAGCGACATCCACCACGTCGGCATGTACGTCGGCAATGGCTGGGTGGTGCACGCCTCGCAGGCCGGTCAACCGGTCAAGATGAAGAAGGTCGACGACGGCCCGATCCACAGCTACGGCCGCCCAGGCTGATCAAGGGTGACCGAAGGGCCCGTCGCGATTCCTCGCGGCGGGCCCTCGTCGTCTGTCTGTCGTACCGCTCAGCGGGTGGGCCAGGTGCGCCAGTGCTGCCAGGCGCGGCTCGGCGTCGGCCCTCGCTGGCCCTGGTAGCGCGATCCGTAGACCACCGAGCCGTACGGGTGCTCGGCCGGCGAGGAGAGCCGGAAGATGCAGAGCTGCCCGATCTTCATGCCGGGCCAGAGGGTGATCGGCAGGTTCGCCACGTTCGAGAGCTCCAGCGTGACGTGACCGGAGAAGCCCGGGTCGATGAAGCCGGCGGTGGAGTGCGTGAGCAGACCGAGCCGGCCCAGTGAGCTCTTCCCTTCGAGCCGGCCGGCGAGCTGGTCGCCCAGCGAGATGACCTCCAGCGTCGAGGCGAGCACGAACTCCCCCGGGTGCAGCACGAACGGCTCACCGTCGGGCACCTCGACCACCGAGGTCAGGTCGTCCTGCTGCATGGCCGGGTCGATGTGTGTGTAGAGGTGGTTGTTGAACACCCGGAACAGCCGGTCGAGTCGCACGTCGATGCTGGACGGTTGGACCAGGGTGGGCTCGAACGGCTCCAGGCCCAGCGTGCCGGCCTTGATCTCGGAGACCAGGTCGCGGTCGGAGAGCAGCATCGGACCACCATAGCGGCGGCACCCAAAGCCGTAGGATTCGGTGGCCGGTGACCAGCGCGTCGAGGTCGCCGCTCGTACATTTGTTCGATAGAATGCCCGCATGGCTTCCTGGTCCGAATTCGCCGCCGACGAGCCCCGACTCGCCGACGGGATCCGCGTTCTCCTCCAGCAGTACGGGCCGGGCTTCGGCTACCTGGCCACGGTCCGCGCCGATGGCGGGCCCCGGGTCCATCCGGTCTCCCCGGTCATCACCGACGAGGGTCTGTTCTGCTTCATCATCGACTCCCCGAAGCGCCGTGACCTCGAACGGGACGGCCGTTACGCGCTGCACTCGTTCCCTCCCGAGGAGAGCGACGACGAGGCGTACGTGGCGGGACGCGCCCGTCCGGTGACCGATCCGGCGCGGGTCGCCCGGTTGGCCGAGGGCGCCCGTGCGGAGCCGCAGGCCGACTGGCGGCTGTTCGAGTTCACCGTCGACGTGGCGATGCTGACCCGCCGCGAGCAGCCCATCGCAGGCATTCCGGGTCTCACGCCGGGCCGGCCGGCCGTGCGGGTCTGGCTCGACCCGCACGCCCCGTCGGCGGCGGCCGCGCCGCTCGCCGTACCGCAGGCGCGCCCGACCATTCTCAGCCGTGACATCCAGTACACGGCCGCCTGACCGCGGCCCAACGACGCCGCTGCCTAGATGATCAACTCGGTTTCGGTGATATCGCGGGGTCCCGGCAGCTCGGATGCCCCGACTTCCAGGAACCCGAGTGGATCAACCCGTGTCCACCCGGGCGGAGCGGCACGCGGACAAGCTACGGGCGGGGTGCCTGGGTGCACGGGCTCGGCGACTCGGGTACAGTGGTGCCGCTTGCGGGTGTAGTTCAATGGCAGAACATCAGCTTCCCAAGCTGACAGTGCGGGTTCGATTCCCGTCACCCGCTCCACGCGAAAGGCCCTGGCCAGGACGACAGTCCAGCCAGGGCCTTCGTTTTCCTGGGCAGATTACGGGCGAGGCCTCGCATTGCCCAGCCGGATGCCGCTGAAGCCGACCGAGCTGTTGATCACGACGTCCCAGAAGGGCCAGAGGTTGTCCAGCACGCGAAGCTGGATACCCGCCTCGGCGTGGCACCGCAGCAGATCACCCACTGGCTCGGCAGGGCCGAGGGGTTTGACGGGCTCGACCGCCACGAACGCGTGTGCTTCGGGCGCGCCGAAGGGTTGAAAACGATCGGCTGGTAGCCGGTACGCGAACAATCGGGCCCTCTGCATCGCTTCCAGCCAGCCGTACTCGATCGCATGGACTCGCTCGCCGCAGCCCGCTCCGACGACTCGATCACGATCGAGCTGAGAGGTGGTCGGTAGCACCCAGGCCATCGCCCGCGGGCACTGGCGCGGGAACCAGTAATCGGGAGCCCGGTCGTAGTCGACGGCCCACACGTAGGCGTCCGGTTGTTGAGCGGTTGCGGCGACATGTGGGACGAACCGGGTGATCGTTGGATCCTCCGAGAAGTGCAGCACCTGCCCAGGCTCCGGTCGCATTTCATTGTCTCTACCTGGAGGGGGTGCCAAGCTCAACGGAATTCCCGCGGCCAGCGGTCACTCCCGTTGGTGTCCGGTCTAAAGGTGGTGCCATGTTCACCGAGGCGTTCCCCATCGTGACGACACCCGACCTGCCGCGGCTGATCGCGTTCTATCGGGATGTCGTCGGCTTCGAGTTGATCTACCGGTTTCCGGACGACGGCGAGCCGGAGTTCGTCGCGCTCCGCTTGGGCAACAGCGAGCTGGGCTTGGCCGCCGACCCGGAGGCCGGCACGCCGGCGCATGCGCATCGCTGGGAGCTGTGTGTCTACGCCGATGACTGCGACACCGCCGTGAACGCCCTGCGTTCGGGTGGTGCGACGGTCACCGAGGAGCCAATCGACCAGCCATGGGGCGAGCGGTCTGCCCGGGTCACGGACCCTGATGGCAACCACCTGCTGGTGCTGTCACGCCTGCCCTAGGCGTTCCCGTAGTGCGACATTCACGGCCGATCGAGATGCTCGCCCCGGCCGGCCTCGGAACCATCGAACTCCCAGCGCGATGCTCCTGAGCTGGGTCGATACTCTGCGTGTCTGTGGACAACCGGCAGGTCTTCCACAGGGCTGTGCGAGCCCGAGAACAGAGCGGCATGCTGCGTTTCCCACTGATGCAGGGCGATGGGAGACGGCAGTGTCGGAACGGCAGGACAACGCTGATGGTGCGGGCCGGCGGCGGTCACCGCGAGAGTGGATCGGCGACATCACTGGACTCGTTGCCGCTCTCGCTGGACTGGTGGCAGCCGTAACGACGCTGCTCGTGACTTTGGCGGGCTGATGACATGCCTGCGGATGAGTCGAAGGCTCGGCCTGACCGTGAGGGCGGGCAACACGGACTTCGGACCGGCGGATGCCGTCAAAAGTCAGAGATCTTGGACAGTTTTCGTTCAGGCGTAACGGAAACTGTCCAAGATCTCCGGATGCGTCGGCCGTCGGCGGACGTCATCGTCTCCAGAAGAGGAGATGGGTGACTCCGCTGGCGCTGGGCACCGACTCGAGGTGGAAGCGGTCGAGGAGATCGGTGTGGCTGTCCCACAAGCGCTCGCATGGCCGTTTCCCGTCGGGTGATTCAGTTCCTGGTCACCGTCGGGCCTCCGCCGCTGCCCCGGTCGTCGAGCACGAGCGGGGCGTGACCACGCACCGCGTACCGGATGTGGGTTACCTGTGGGGTGTGGATGACGCGGGTCGGCGTCAGCTCGATCGCCTCCTTGTCGGCGAGGTCGAGGTCCGCGTCGAACAGACGCAGACCGGTGCCGACGACCACCGGTACGACGTGCAGCTCCAGCTCGTCGAGCAGGCCCGCCTTGAGGACTTGCCGTACCAGGCTGCCGCCTCCCGCCACGGCGACGTTCTTGCCGCCGGCCACGGCCCGTGCCTGCTCGACGGCGCTGGCCACGCCATCGGTGACGTAGGTGAAGCTGGTGCCACCTTCGCGCGGCAGGGTCTGGCGGGGCCGGTGCGTGACGACGAAGACCGGCGCGCGGAACGGTGGCTCCGCACCCCAGGGCACCTCACCCCCGTCGGCCATCCGGCGCCCCATCACGTAAGCGCCGGCTGCCTCGAACGTCTCGGCGATCACGTCCGAGTTGGTGTCCGGCTCGCCGCCGGCGAAACCCTGCCGCTCGCGCCAGGCCATCGCCTCGGTCGCCCAGCGGGTGACCCGGAAGAAAGCCGCGCTCTCGGCCGAGTCCATCCAGTTGCCGTCGCCAGCAAATTGGGGGCCGGCGTAGAAGCCGTCCACCGACACCGACAGCTGCGCGGTCACCTTCGTCATCTCGTCTGGTTCCTCTCACCGGGCGACGCCCCGTATGGGTGCCGCTCACCGAGGGGTCGGAGCCAGCGGGGATCTCCCTACCCGAGGGGTGTGTGACGTGTATCACCGGTTGTCTCGGTCAGGCCCCACGTTCCGGCGTGCTCGGGATCGCGTGACCAGCGCATGCGGGGCACCTCATCCGGGCGGGGCCTCCAGTCGCGGTAGGGCGCGATGGCCATCCGCCAGGCGATCACCGCCAGGATGTAGATGCCCGGGCCGATCAGCCAGAACAGGGCATCGCGTCGCCGGTAGGAGGCGTACGGCGCGAGCCAGGCGGTTGCCGCCATGGGCACCGCGACCGCGCTGACGTCGGCCATCGGCCCGGGACCGAACCGGGACTCGATCAACTCGCGAAGGACGAAGGACGGGACGACCACCGCGAGCACCATCGCCGCCGTGAGGACCGCGCGCATCCGACGATCCAGGGGTATGCGGGCAGGGGTTGGTTCGGCGGACATTCCCGGAGGGTACGGGCCGGCAGGCGGGGTGGATCTACGACTTACGGTCGACGATTGCCGCCTCGATCCGCAGACCGATGCCGGTCAGGATGAGGAAGGCGGCAAGGATGTGCGGCTTGAGCCCGCTGTAACCGGACGCCATGGTGAGCAGTGTGGTCATGAAGCCAGCCACCAGCGACACGGTGCCGAACGCTCGCACCGTGTCGACCCGCCGTGCCCGTATGTCCACAGCGGAACGGTAGCAAGGTCAGGTGGCGAAGCTGTCCGGACGCTGACCTCATCGGCGGGACGCCTGGCCCACGAGGTGCCGGACGGTGCGTAGCCGTGGCGGCGGTGAGGTGCACCGCGTTGGCGTTGCAGTGGTGGATGCCTCGCCGCGCACCACCGTGTGGATCTGCGCCGAGGGCTTGGGGCGAAGGACCGTGATCCTGACGGCCCAGCGGTGGGTGGAGTCGCGGGCATGATTGGCGATTTGAGGGATTTAGCCTGCCGTCTCGGCGATCGACCCTTCGCTCCGCAAGGGCGCGATTTATGGGCGGGCCGGGCAGTTTTCCTAAACCAAAGACATTGATCTGTCTGGCTGGGTGCAGTATCGTCGGTGCAAGCCGAGGGCATTCAGGCGTTGCACGGGGCTAGCCGAATGCCGCGGCACAGGAGGAAATATGTTGCTGCGTCGCATCCTGACAATTTTTGCGCTGGCGACCATCGCTGCCGCAGCCACCACGACGCCTGTAATGGCTGCTCCGGTGGGTGAAGTAGGAACCATGGCAACCTCGACCTGCAACAAGTGGATTTCCTACAACGGGGCCGACGTCCCTGCGTACGGAAGCAACGTCAATTGCTCGCTGCGCCGGGGAAATGTGAACTCTGCCGTCTTTCAGCTGCAGGTCACAATGAACGTCTGCTACGAATGGACTCTCCGTAGCAAGGGCGTCTATCCGCTCACCGCCGACAGCAACTTTGGTCCAACTACCGAAAAGGCACTACGAGCCGTTCAGGCCGCGGAATCCATTCCCGCCGACGGAGTGTATGGCCCGTATACCCGTTCGGCGATCTATCACCAGCGTTCAAATGGTGGCGTGCCCTGCCTGCAGGTGCCGTAAGCCGTAGTCGCTCGGGTCGGGGGGTGGCCGGCGGGCAAGCCGCAGGTCGCCCTCCGGCAGGCCGCCATGAGGTCCACAGCGGAACGGTAGCGAGAACCCGGCCCCGCCGTCGTCCCCGGCTAGGCTGGCGATCATGCGGATTGGCATCGTGATCCTGCCGGACCAGCGTTGGGCCGAGGCGCAGCATCGCTGGCGGCAGGTCGACGAGTGGGGCTTCGACCACGCCTGGACGTACGACCACCTGGGATGGCGGGACCTGGTCGACGGCCCGTGGTTCGACTCGATGGCCACGTTGACCGCCGCCGCCACGGTGACCTCCCGGGTCCGGCTGGGCACCCTCGTCGCGTCGCCGAACTTCCGGCACCCGGCCGCGTTCGCCCGGCAGATCACCACGGTGGATGACGTCTCCGACGGCCGGTTGCTGCTCGGCCTGGGTGCGGGCGGCATCGGCTTCGACTCGGCCGTGCTGGGC
This sequence comes from Micromonospora sp. LH3U1, assembly GCF_028475105.1. Classification (NCBI taxonomy): domain Bacteria; kingdom Bacillati; phylum Actinomycetota; class Actinomycetes; order Micromonosporales; family Micromonosporaceae; genus Micromonospora; species Micromonospora sp. LH3U1. The sequence goes on from NZ_CP116936.1 coordinate 101,563, forward strand.
GGTGAGACGCTGCCGCCGCGTCAGCGGGTCGACCGGTTCGCCGAGTTCACCGAGCTGCTGGATCTGATCCTGCGGGAGGACGGCACCACCTGGCGTGGTGACTGGTTCGCCGCGGTGGACGCCCGCAACAACCCTGGCTGCGTGCAGCAGCCCCGGGTGCCGTTCGTGGTGGCCGCCAACGGGCCACGGTCGATGCGACTGGTGGCCCGCTTCGGGCAGGGGTGGGTGACCACCGGCACTGGCGACGACAACGACCTGCAGAGTTGGTGGGACAGCGTGTCCGCGCTGTCCGTGCGGATGGACCGGACGCTCGACGAGGCCGGCCGCGATCCGGCCACCCTGGACCGTTATCTCCTACTGGACTCGGCGCCGGTCTTCTCGCTCAGCAGCGCGCAGTTCTTCGCCGATCAGGTCGGTCGGGCCGCCGACCTCGGCTTCACCGACGTGGTGACGCACTGGCCGCGCGCCAACAGTTGGTACGCCGGTGACGAGGCCATCCTGGTGGACGTGGCGACCCGACTGCTGCCGGAGCTTCGCGGCTGATCCGATCGTCCCGCGGATGGCAACCGGATCAGGTGCCGAGGTCGCCGCTGGCCACACCGCCCTCGCCGCCGGAGACCAGCCGCAGGCGGAGGCAGACGATCGGGGTGTCGCCGTCGACCGGGGTGCCGAGCCGCGCCCAGTAGGCCGAGTGCCCGGCCCGCCACTCCTCGATCGAGCGGTCACCCTCACCTTCGGCGCGGGCGAAGTCCCATGGCACGTCGGCGAAGCGGACCACCTCGACTCCGGTGATCTCCACGACGCCGGCCAGCGCATCGTCGTCGTCGACCAGGGCGAGCCGTTCGCCGACGTGCTCCAACTCCTCGCCCTCCTCCGCGTACTCGGCGAGCCGGCCGGCCGTCGCGGTCTTCACGCCGGCCAGCACCAGGGTGTTGAGGGTTGCCCGTAGCTCGCCGGGGGTCCCGAGGGCGAGGGCGCGCAGGTCACCGATCCGAGGCCACATCCTGCCGAGGCTAGGCCAGCGCGGCCCGCACCGCTGCCGCAATTCGCCGGGCTCTGCTCAGATCAACTGGCCGGCATAGCCGGCGGCGGCGAGCAGTCGGTCGTCGCCACTGGCGGCGTGCGCGTCGAGCACCGCGTCGGCGAGTTTGACCACGTGCTCGTCGCCGTGCCGGGCCGCGCGGGCGAAGGCCTCCGCCGGGGTCGCGGCGGTCACGGTCGGCGGCGCGATGCCGTCGGCTGGGGCGTACACCGTGGTCATGGCCGCCGTCGCGGACCAGGCCGCGGCGAGGCTCGGTGCCCACAGACCCCGGTCCAGTGCCGGCAGGGTACGCAGCACCGCGGTCGGCGCGGTCACCGCGTGCACCAGCATGACCGGCGCCGCGTGCCCGAAGCGCAGGTAGTCCAGCCCGGCCCGGTGCACCAACGTGGTGAGCCCGCGCTTCGCCTCGGCCGGGCTGCGCGCGGGGCGCAGCGCCGCGAGCGCCGGCTCCCATCGGGGTACGCCCGGCAGTTGGCCCAGCCGATCCCGAACGCCCCCGGTCTGGTCGTCGATCCGGGGCAGCCCGGCCAGCGCGGCGTCCACGTCGATCCCGTCGTTGTTCGGCCCGTCCGACTCGCCGACGGTGACGCCGTCGAGCAGCCGGGCGGCGCCGGGGACCGGCTGCCAGCGGGCCGCCCAGTAGCCGAGGGCCTGGCCCAACTCGGTGAGCCGCTGTGGGTTCACCTCGTCCGAGCCGAGCGCGCGTACGGCGTGCCCGACCCGGATCACACCGTGGGTGGCGCCGGCGGCGATGCCGGGCAGCAGTCGGGGCCACCAGGTGCCGAGCACGTCGCGCCACGGGCGTTCGCGCAGTTGCCGGTCGAAGTACGCCAGCCAGTCACCGGCCCGCTTCGGATCGCCGAGCGCTCCCCGCCAGTCGTCGATCGGGTGCAGCCCTCGGGGCAGCTCGTCGAGCCGGCCGACGTAGTCGTCGAGCCAGCGGTGCACCCGCTGCTGGTGCCCGTGTCGGGCCAGCGCCTCGACGGCCATCGGCCCGTGGTTGGAGAGCCAGCCCTCGTATTCGGGGCCGGTGCGGTGCAGTCGTTCGTACGCCTCGTCGAGGATTTCGTCACTCATGCGTCGATCGTCGGAGGTGAACCTCGGTTCAGGTCAAGCCGGCAGATCCGCGGCGTTGATCAGGCCGGTGATCCGTAGATCGGCCGCGATCTCGGGCGGGCAGTCGACGGCCACGACGGCGGTGCCCAGCACCTCGGCACCGCGCGCGGCGCAGATGTCGTAGAGGGCGCGAAGTTGCGCGCCGGTACGCACCCAGTCGTCCACCACCAGCACCCGGTCGTCGGGGCCGAGGTGCCGGTCCCGTACGGCCAGGTCGACCTGCCGACCTCGGTAGTCCGGTGGGCTCTGTGCCCAGGTGAGCGACCCAGCCGGCAGCCGACCGTCGCCGGGCTTGTGAGCGGCCACGAAGCCGACCCCGAGGGCGGTGGCGGCCAGCGGCCCGAGCAGCAGCCCGGTGACCGCCGGGGCGAGCACCACGGTCGGCCGGGCGGCCCGGTACGGCGCCACCAGGGCCGGTCCCAGCCCGGCCAGCACGTCCGGGTCCCGCCACCAACCGGAGATGTCGCTGACCAGGTGACTGGTGCCGGGGCCGGGGTCGATCCACTGGAACAGGGCGGCCAGTCGGTCGGTCAGCTCAGCGGACATTCGCCCATCCTGCGGCACGAGCGGTCGGCGTGTCGGCACCCGGGCCACCCGGCCCACCTGGGGTCGGATGATCGGCTACACGTACCAGTGTAAATGCGGGCATACCACCATGATCACGTTGACTTCGGAAGTGCTTCTCTCGTTACGGTCCGACCCGGTTTGTTCAGTCGACGAAAGGACCGGGCTGGTGGTAGGTAAGCACTCCCGTACCCGCATCTTCTCCTCCCCGGCGGGCATCGTGGCCACCGCGGCGGTCGGCGTCGCCCTCGCCGTCGGGGGCACGTTCGGTGCCGTGCAGCTGACCTCCGGCTCCGGTCAGTCAGAGCAGGCGGCTTTCGACTTCACCCCGACCACCGCCGCCAGCAGCCCCACCCCCAGCTCCCCGGCAGCCTCCCCGAGTCCCAGTGCCTCGCCGAGCGTTTCCGCCAGCCCGTCGGCCACCCGGTCGCAGCAGGCCGCCTCGCGAGCCAAGGCCCGCACCGCGCCGCCGAAGCCGAGCCCGACCGCCAAGAAGACCACGAAGGCACCGAGTGTGCTGGAGAGTGGCTCGTGCGGCGCCTCGTTCTACTCCGACGGGCAGCTCACCGCCAACGGTGAGTCGTTCAACCCGAACGAGCTGACCGCCGCGCACAAGACGCTGCCGTTCAACACCAAGGTCCGGGTGACCAACCCGGCCAACGGCAAGTCGGTCGTGGTGCGCATCAACGACCGTGGCCCGTTCATCGACGGCCGCTGCCTGGACCTCTCCCGGGCCGCGTTCGCCACCATCGCGTCGGTCGACGTGGGCGCGCTCACTGTCCGCTACGAGGTCCTCGGCTGACCGGGGCGGGTGACGGAGATTCGGCCGACCAACCGGGCCGGCTGGACAGAACCTCCTCAGACGACGGGTCAGGTTCATTCACCGTTTCACGAGGATCAGGCAAACTGTCCCTCGTATCCACGCGACTCCTCCAGTCGGGCCGTCGCCCGCTGAGCCCCGGATCCCGCGCCGGCCTCGGCGCGGCCCTCGTTCTGCTCGCGATCGTGTCGGCGGTGGAGGCGGCAGACGGCCGGTCGGCGCACTACGTAGCGCTGTTGGCGGCCGTACCGTTCCTGGCCGCCGCCCTGGCATCTTGGCCGGTGGTGCTGGCGGTGGGCGCCGCGGCGACCCTGACCGGGGCCGGCTTCGCCCTGGTCGAGCCGAAGATGTCGCTGGTCACCTCGGTCAACGTGGTCGCGGTCGCGGTCGCCACCGGGTTGGCGGTGGTGGTGGCGTCGCTTCGACAGCGGCAGGCGGAGAAGCTCGTCGAGCTGACCAAGCTCGCCTCGGTGGCCCAACAGGCGGTGCTGCGTCCGCTCGGCCCGCAGGTCGGCACGCTTTCGGTCGCGGGTCGCTACATCTCCTCCACCGCGACGGCCGAGATCGGCGGTGACCTGTACGAGGCGATCGACACGCCCTACGGCGTACGGATGATCATCGGTGATGTGCGCGGCAAGGGCCTGGACGCGGTCCGGCTGGCGAGCATCGTCCTCGGCTCCTACCGGCACGTGGCGTACGAGCGGGCCGACCTGCGCGCCGTCGTCGCCGACCTGGACCGCGCGGTGGCCCGCAACGTCGGCGACGAGGACTTCGTGACTGCGGCCCTGGTCGAGGAGCGCGGCGGCACGCTCACGATCGTCAACTGCGGGCATCCGCCACCGCTGCTGCTGCGCCGGGGCGCGGTGATTTCGCTGGATCCGCCGGCGCCGGCGCCTCCGCTCGGGTTCATGCCGGTGGTCCGACCCCGGGTCGAACGCCTGGAGCCCGGGGATCGGCTGCTGCTGTTCACTGACGGCCTGGGCGAGGCCCGGCGCGACGGCGAGTTCTTCCCCACGGCCGACCGGGCCTGGCGACTGCTCGGCCACGGCACGGTCGCCGACGGGCTGGCCTCGCTGGAGATCGCCCTGGTCGAGTGGGTCCATGGTCGGCTCGACGATGACATCGCCCTGGTCCTCATGGAGTACGTCGGCGCCCGTAACGGCGCGGCGGCAGCCGTCCCGAGCTGGGAGGTCGGCGCCGCCGAGAGCTGATCCGGCCGGTGCGGCACGGAGTGTGTAATCGCTGTCACTTGGGCGATCCACTTGTCGCTGCCTACCCGCGAGTAATACAGTCGGGGTTACTGATCGGTAACACCTGTCCGGAAGCGGGGCCAGCGAGCATGACCCACTACAAGAGCAACCTGCGGGACCTTGAGTTCAACCTGTTCGAGGTCTTCGGGGCGGACCAGGCGTTCGGCCAGGAACCGTACTCGGAACTCGACGTCGACACCGCCCGCAGCTTCCTCGCCGAACTCGACCGTCTCGCTCGCGAGGACCTGGCCTCCAGCTACACGGACAGTGACCGTAACCCGCCGGTGTTCGACCCGGTCACGCACACCGCTCCGCTGCCGGCGTCGTTCAAGAAGTCCTACAAGGCATTCATGGACTCCGAGTTCTGGCGCCTGGACCTGCCGCCGCACCTGGGCGGCACCACCGCGCCGCGCGCCCTCTGGTGGGCCCTCGCCGAGCTGGTGCTCGGCTCGAACGCCCCCATCTGGATGTACGCCTCCGGCCCGTCCTTCGCGCACGTGCTGGAGGTCGAGGGCACCGAGCGGCAGAAGCGGTGGGCCAAGCTCTTCATCGACAAGCAGTGGGGCTCCACCATGGTGCTCACCGAGCCGGACGCCGGCTCGGACGTCGGCGCCGGCCGCGCCCGCGCCATCCAGCAGCCGGACGGCTCGTGGCACATCGAGGGCGTCAAGCGCTTCATCACCTCGGGTGAGCACGACCTGAGCGACAACATCGTGCACTACGTGCTGGCCCGCCCGGTGGGCGTGGAGGGCGTCGGTGGCCCCGGCACCAAGGGCCTGTCGCTCTTCGTGGTGCCGAAGTTCCACTTCGACGAGACCACCGGCGAGCTGGGTGAGCGCAACGGCGTCTACACCACCAACGTCGAGCACAAGATGGGCCTGAAGGTCTCCAACACCTGCGAGCTGACCTTCGGCGAGCACGGCGTACCGGCCACGGGTTGGCTGCTGGGCGAGAAGCACGACGGCATCCGGCAGATGTTCATGATCATCGAGTACGCCCGGATGCTGGTCGGCACCAAGGCCATCGCCACCCTCTCCACCGGCTACCTCAACGCCCTGGAATACGCGAAGAACCGGGTGCAGGGCGCCGACCTGGTCCAGCAGACGGACAAGACCGCGCCGCGGGTCACCATCACCCACCACCCGGACGTGCGCCGTTCGCTGCTGCTGCAGAAGTCGTACGCCGAGGGTCTGCGTGCCCTGGTTCTCTACACCGCCACCTGGCAGGACAAGGTCGCCATCGCCGAGGCGGCCGGCGACGAGAAGGCCACCAAGCTGGCCAAGCGGGTCAACGACCTGCTGCTGCCGCTGGTCAAGGGCGTCGGCTCGGAGCGGGCGTACGAGATGCTCGGGCACGAGGCTCTGCAGACCTTCGGCGGCTCCGGGTTCCTCCAGGACTACCCGCTGGAGCAGTACGTCCGCGACGCCAAGATCGACACCCTGTACGAGGGCACCACCGCCATCCAGAGCCTGGACCTGATCTTCCGCAAGATCGTCCGGGACAACGGCAAGGCGCTCATGGCGGTCGCCAGCGAGATCCAGGAGTTCATCTCCTCCGAGGCGGGCAACGGCCAGCTCAAGGAGGAGCGGCAGGCGCTCGGCAAGGCGCTCGTCGAGGTCCAGAACATCCTCGGCGTCATGACCGGCTGGCTGGGCGAGGCGCAGGGTGGCGACACCCGCGCTCTCTACAAGGTCGGGCTGAGCAGCCGCCGGTTCCTGCTGGCGATCGGCGACCTGGTGGTCGGCTGGCTGCTGCAGAAGCAGGCCGACGTCGCGCTCAAGGCGCTGGCCGGTGAGGTCTCCGCCGCCGACAAGGCGTTCTACACCGGCAAGGTGGCTGCTGCCCGTTTCTTCGCCCGCGAGGTGCTGCCCCGCATCGGCGCCGACCGGCGGATCATCGAGGGTGCCGACCTCGACATCATGGACCTCCCGGAGGAGGCCTTCTGACCGTGCCACGGCACGCCTGACGGTTCCGGGTCGCACCACCCGGCACCAACACCGACGGCCGGCGGGGCTACGTGCCCCGCCGGCCGTCGCCGTCTCTGGGTGCCACCGAGGCCCCCGGCAGCTCGCCCGGGGAGGGCGCGCACGTATTGGGTGAGCCCGGCCGGGTATGCCGGTGGCGTGGCGGGTAACCGTCGCGTGACCTGGAAAGGGAACGCCCAGAGCCACCGCACGGGGGAGTGCAGCGCACATGGGTGTAGGAAGCGGCATTTTTCTCATCGCGATCGGCGCGATCCTGACCTTCGCGCTGAGAGCCAACGTCTGGTGGATCGACGTGCGGGCGGTCGGCTGGGTGTTCATCCTGGCCGGGCTGGCCGTACTGCTGACCACGGTCTGGTTCTGGCAGGACCGGCGCAAGCGGGCCCGGACCCTCATCGTGGAGGAGAACCGGCTGTCTCATCCGACGGCGATGATGCCGCCGCCGCCAGACCCGCCGCCACCAACCGCGCCGCCGTCCTGAGCCTGCGCACCAGGACGCGACCTCTGAGCCACCCGTCGATGATCGGCGGGTGGCTCAGTCGCGGGCGGTGTGCCGTGCCGTGATCGGTGCTCCCGCCCGACTCAGCTCCGCCCAGCCCAGCGGAACACGGTGCACCGCCAGTTCGGCGGTGCGTAAACCCTCCTCGTCCGCCCCCTCCGGATCGAGGAGCGCGGAGAGCAGCGAGATGCCTGGGTTGTGAGCAATGAGCAGCGCGGTGCGGGCCGCCGAGTCGACCGTGCGCACCAGCGCCAACAACTCCTCGGGATGGGCGTCGTACGCGCCGGGCTCATAACGGACAGTCGGGCGAGGACCGGTCGGGCCACCCTCCGGCGGCGAACCGGTCATCCCCATCGCCACCCCGTGCCAGGTCTGCCGGGTACGCCTGGCCGTCGAGCAGATCACCACGTCGGGCAGCAGCCCGTGGTGCGCCAGCCAGGCCCCAGCCGCTGCCGCGTCGGCGTCTCCGCGTGCGCTGAGCGGCCGCTCGGCATCGTCCGCCGCGTCGCTGCCCTGATCGGCCTTCGCGTGCCGCAGCAACACCAGTGTCCGCGTCTCGGGGTCGACGTCCGTCATGCCCTCAGCTTGCCCGATTGGCGATCTCCGTGCCGGGGTAAGTCGATGGATGCCGCACCCCTACCGACGGCCGCGGCGCGTCGTACGCCAGGTTTGAGCCGAGGAGCGAGACATGGGCATTGGTGGCAGCATCTTCTTGATCGCGCTGGGCGCGATCCTCGCATTCGCCGTGGAGGCCGACCTGGGCTGGCTGAACCTGGCCGTGGTCGGCTGGGTGCTGATGCTGGCCGGTGTCGCCGGCCTCGTCGCCACCCTCTACTTCTGGAGCAGCCGCCGCCGCACGGTGGTCGCCGCACCGGTACGCGAGGAGCACGTCGTGGCTGACCGGGTGGTGCCGGTCCAGGACGACCAGGTCGTGCGGGAGTACCGCGAGGTGCGTCGGCCGGGCCGACCGGTCTGATCCTCGCTCACACACTCCGGGGTCACCGCAGCGTCGCGGGGCCCCGGCTCGCATGTACGGACGAAACCCGCCAACCCCGGGCCAGGCCCCGCCGCGCGTGGTGCGGCGTCGGAGGCCCGGGTGGGTTGCGCTTGCGCTTTGCCCGCTTACTCAGGCGAACAGCGCGAAGTAGATCGCGATGTGATGGCAGAGCGCCGCCAGCAGCGTGCAGGCGTGGAAGAACTCGTGGTGACCGAAGACGGTTGGCCACGGATTGGGTCGGCGCAACGCGTAGAAGACCGCGCCGACGCTGTAGATCGCGCCACCGATGATCAGCAGCACCAGTGCCGCGACACCGCCGCCGTGCAGGATCTCCGGCAGCATGGCCACCGCCACCCAGCCCAGCGCCAGGTAGAGCGGCGCGGACACCCAGCGCGGCACGTGTGGCCAGACCACCTTGAGCGCCACGCCGGCCAGTGCGCCACCCCACACCAGGGACAGCATCACGGTGGCCGGCCGGGGTGCGAGCAGCAGTACGCAGAGCGGTGTGTACGTGCCGGCGATGAACACGAAGATCATCGCGTGGTCCAGCCGGCGCATCACCTGGTAGCCGCGCTCTGACCACACCCGACGGTGGTACAGCGCGCTCGTACCGAAGAGCCCACAAACCGTCAGGCTGTAGAGGAGGCAACTGACCAGGGGCGCCCACCCCGGCCGGGTGGCGGCGATCGAGCAGAGCACGATCCCGCAGACCACGGCGACGAAGAAGGCGTACGTGTGCAGCCAGCCGCGCATCCGGGGCTTACCGATGTCGACCGGCTTCAGGCGAAGCGGGGCGGAGGTGGTCACACAATAAGGTTACGGCACCGTAGGTTACTTGCAAGTAGTGGCGATGGTGACACCGGGCACCGCCATCGTGAACACCACACCCTCATCGTGAACACCACATCGGCACGACATCGGCGAGGATGAGCGGATGCGGATCCGGCCCGTCGGCGCGCACGCCCTGCTGCTCGACTGCACCACTCCGCCCGATGTCCCCGAAGCCGCGCTCGTCGAAGCGTGGCGAGCCGAGCTGTGGCGGCGTCGAGAGCAGGGCGACCTGATCGCCGTCGAGATCGTGCCGGCGGCCAGCACCGTCCTGCTCGACGGCCTGCCCGACCCGGCCGCCACGGCAGCGCAGCTGACCCGATGGGCGTCCGCGGTCGCCACCATCTCCCACGGCGCAACCAACAACCGCGACGACGGCAGCGCACGCAGTGACAGCGCGGGCGGCACCATCGCCGGCGATGGCGCCGAGGTGGTCGTCCCGGTCGACTTCGACGGGCCGGACCTGCCGGCGGTGGCCGAGCACTGGGGTGTGGACGTGCCAGCCGTGCTGCACCGGCTGACCAGCACCCGGTTCCGGGTCGCGTTCTGCGGCTTCGCCCCCGGGTTTCCCTACCTGACCGGGCTGCCCGCCGAGCTGGCGCTGCCCCGGCTGGCCACGCCCCGTCCCCGGGTGCCGGCCGGCTCGGTCGCCTTGGCCGGCCCGTACGCCGGCATCTACCCGGGCACGTCCCCCGGCGGCTGGCTGCTGGTCGGTCGGACCGACCTGGTCCTCTTCGACGTGCACGCCGACCCGCCGGCCCGACTCAGCCCGGGAACCCCGGTCCGGATGGTGGCGGCGTGACCCACCCGGCCGCTGTCGAGGTGCTCCGCGCCGGCGCGCTCACCACCGTGCAGGACCTGGGCCGGGCCGGCTGGGCGCACCTGGGCGTACCCCGGTCCGGTGCCCTCGACCCGGCGGCCCTGCGGCTGGCCAACCGGCTGGTCGGCAATCCGGAGCACGCCGCCGGCCTGGAGATCACACTGACCGGCTGCACACTGCGGCTGACGCGTGCCACCACGGTCGCGGTGACCGGCGCCGAGGTGACGGTCCACGCCGGTGAGCGGCCTGGTGACACCGGGCGCCCGCTCACCATGCCGGCCGGGACGGTGCTGCGGGTCGGCCCCGCCCGACGGGGCGTACGGAGTTGGCTGGCGGTGGCTGGCGGCATCGACGTGCCGCCGGTGCTCGGCAGCCGGGCCACCGACACCCTCTCCGGGCTCGGCCCGCCTCCGCTGCGCGACGGCGACCTGCTGCCGCTCGGCGAGCCGTTGGGCGTACCAGCGCCGGTGGACCTGACCGTCTGCTCCGCACCCCCGCCGGAGGTGCTCCTGACGCTGCGCCTCGGCCCCCGCGACGACTGGTTCACTCCCGCCGCGCTCGACCGGCTGTTCGGCACCGCGTACACCGTCAGCCCGGTGAGCAACCGGGTCGGCGCGCGGCTCGCCGGCGCGGCGCTGCCCCGCGCGGTCGCCGGCGAACTTCCCAGCGAGGGCATCGTGCTCGGCGCGGTACAGGTGCCGGCCGACGGACAACCCCTGATCTTCCTGGCGGACCACCCGACCACCGGCGGATACCCCGTCATCGGGGTGGTCACCGACGTGACCCCGCTCGCGCAGGCCCGGCCAGGGACTACCGTCAGATTCCATGGACCTCAACGCTGACCTCGGCGAGGGATTCGGCATCTGGCGACTCGGCGACGACGAGGCGCTGCTGGGCCTCGTCACCTCCGCCAACGTCGCCTGCGGCTTTCACGGCGGCGACCCGTCCACGATGCGACGGGTCTGCGAGGGCGCCGCACGGCGCGGGGTCGCGGTGGGCGCGCAGGTCGGCTACCGGGACCTGGCCGGCTTCGGCCGGCGGCGCATCGCGTACGACTTCGCCGAGCTACGCGACGAGGTGACCTACCAGTTGGGGGCGCTGAACGCGTTCTGCCGGCTGTTCGGCACCCGGGTCCGCTACCTCAAGCCGCACGGCGCGCTCTACCACGCGGCCAGCACCGACGAATCCCAAGCGGCGGCGGTGGTCGCCGCGGTCACCGGCTACGACCCTGACCTGCCCATACTCTGTCTGCCCGGCTCGACGCTCGCCCAACTGGCCGTCGGCGCGGGCCTGCCGGTCGTCGCCGAGGCCTTCGCCGACCGCGCCTACCTGCCCAACGGGGCGCTGGTGCCGCGCGGCACCCCCGGCGCGGTGATCACCGACCCGGAGCAGGTGGCCGAACGGGCGGTGCGGATGGCCACCGAACGCAGCGTGGTGGCGGTGGACGGCACCGTCATCCCCTGTTCGGTCGACTCGATCTGCGTGCACGGTGACACCCCGGGCGCGGTCTCCGCCGCCGAACTCGTCCGCGCCACCCTGATCGACGCCGACATCCAGCTGGCCCCGTTCGCGTGACCGGAGGGGCCCCACCGGGCCGCTCCGGACAAGTCAGGCGTCCAGGCCGCGCAGCACCAGCGGGAGCCGGGTCACGGCGCCGTCGACCACCCGGACCGGTACGCCCCAGTCCTGCCGGGTCAGGTGGCACGCCGCGTGCTCGACGTCCGCGTCACAGGTCGCCGCCTGGGCGGTCACCTGCAGCACCCCAGCGGTGATCTCGCTGTTGAGCACCAGCCGGCGGGACAGTTCGGTGCCCGTGCCGGCACCATCCACCAGCAGCTCCGGCGGAGACGCGGAGACCACCAAGCGGGTCGACGGCCCGTACGTCTCGTCCAGCTTCTGCCCCGGCGCCGGGGTGAAGACGATGTCCAGGGTGACCTCACCGGCCGCGACGTCCGTCGGCTTGCGCTCGGTGCGATGCCGGGGGCCGTCCACCGTGCTGGCACCTGCCGCCGACAGGGCACCCGGCGCGAGCCGGGTCAACCGGTGCGCGGCGGATTCCACCACCAGCACCTCACCGGCCGGGGTGAGCACCAGGTCGCTCGGCTCCGCCAACCCGTCGGCGACGGTGGAGACCTGGTTGCTGGCCGGGTCGAAGCGGCGTACAGCGCCGTTGTATGTGTCCGCGATCAGCACCGAGCCGTCCGGCAGCGCACACACGCCCAACGGGTGCTGGAGCAACGCCGACTCTGCCGGACCGTCCACGTGCCCGAAGTCGAACAGGCCCTGCCCGACGGCGGTGCCCAGCTCACCGTTCTCGACGTACCGAACGGAGCTGGTCTCGCTGTCGGCGACCCAGAGCCGGGTGCCGTCGGCGGAGACGGAGAGCCCCGACGGCTGCGCCATCCACGCCTCGGCCAGCGGGCCGTCGCGCAGCGCCTCCACGGTGGTGCCGGCGTACATGCCGGCGGTCCGCTTGATCGGGTCGAACCACCAGAGCTGGTGGATGCCGGCCATCGCAATGATCAGCTTGTCGTCGTACCAGGCCAGGTCCCACGGGGAGGAGAGGTCGACGGCGAGCGCGTCGTGGGCGTGGTCGTCGACCGTGGCACGCCACTGCCGCCCACTGCCGGCCACGGTGACGACCTCGCCGGACTCGAGCCGTACGCCCCGCAGCAGGTGGTTGACCGTGTCGGCGACCACCAGGTCGTAGCCGGCGACCTCGGCGACATGCGTGGGCAGCAGGCACACCCCCTGCGGCTCGGAGAACGTCGCCGCGGCTTCCGGCCCGTCGGCCCGGCCCCGCTCGCCGGAACCGATCCGGCGCACCGGCGTCTCGCCGTCCGGGGCCACCTCGACCAGGGAGTGCCGGGCCGAGTCCGAGACCAGCAGGTTGCCGTTCGGCAGCAGCGCCGCCTTACCCGGGAAGCGCAGCGCGGTCTCCGGTGCCGGCGGCGGGACGTACGGGCCGTCACCCCGGTGCAGGGTGCCCTTGGCCTCGTGGGTGGCGATTAACTCGTCGATCAGTCGGGCCAGCCCTTCGGCGTGCCCCTCGCCGGCCATGGTGGCCACCACGTAACCCTCGGGGTCGATCACCGACAGGGTCGGCCAGGCCCGGGCCGCGTACTGCTGCCACATGTCCATGTCGGCATCGTCGAGTACGGGATGGTGCACCCCGTACCGCTCCACGGCGGCGGCGAGCGCGTCGGGGTCCTTCTCGTGCTCGAACTTCGGCGAGTGCACACCGATCACGACGAGCACGTCGCCGTACTTCTCCTCCAGCGGGCGCAGCTCATCGAGCACGTGCAGGCAGTTGATACAGCAGAACGTCCAAAAATCCGCCAAGACGATCTTGCCGCGCAGGTCCTGCAAGGTCAGATTCTGTCCGCCGGTGTTGAGCCACTGCCGGCCCCGTAGCTCGGGCGCACGTACACGCGCTGTCGTTCCCATGCCTGTCAGCCTGCCACGCCCCGCAGGCCCAGCCGCCGCGACCCGAACCAAGACGCCGGTCCGGAGGTCGTCTCGCCCCCGTCCCGCGCGATCTTGCACTTTCTGTCCCGACCTAAGGGGCATTTCGCGCAAAACGGCGACCGAAACTGCAAGATCGGCGGGGCGAGCGGGCGGGGGCGGCGGGGTCACGGTTGTCCGTGACCCCGCCTTTGGTGGAGCTACTTCGTGGCTTGCTTGAGGCAGAGCACTCGGTTGGTGCCGTCACCCGGCAGCACCACGTGGGGCTGCGTCACGTCGGTGCACTTCTCCTTCGCGTCCACCTTCGAGACGATGGTGAAAGCGCCTGCCTCGCCGCAGTCGGCTGCCGAGGCGCCATCCTGGCCGGACTGCTTGACGCAGGTGCCGACCGCCGGGTCGAAGGCCGGTGCTTCGTTCCCACCGACCTTGCCGAGCAGCAGCAGCAGGCCGAGCGGCACCGCCAGGATGAGCACCGCGGCGATCAGCACCGCGGCCAGCACCCGGCCGTTGCGTACCTTCGGCGTCGGCGGCTCCGCCTTCGGCTCGTCGGCGTCCGGCTTGAACGCGTCGAAGCGGCCCTCGTCCGACTGGCTGGCCCCCTGGCCCCAGGACGGCGCAGGCTGCTGCGGTGGCGGGAAGGCCGGCGGGAAGCTGGCGCCCGGCGCCGACTCGGCACCGAAGCCCTGGCCTCCGAAGCCCTGGCCGCCCGAACCGCCGCCGCCGAAGCCCTGGCCGCCGGAACCGGGGGCGCCGAAGGCCGACGTTCCGTTCACGGAGGCGGCACCGGTGGCAGGCGACGCGGGGCCGCCGAACTGGTCGACCGGCGGCGCGGCACCTGCGTGCGGCCGAGTGCCGTTCACGGGCCTGTCGTTGCCCGGCGTGTCGACGAAGGACGGCACACCGGGCGGGAATGCCGGCGGGGCGTCATAGAACGTGTTCGGTGCGGGCTGTCGGTCGTCGAAGCGCTGCTCGGCTGCGGGCTCGCCGCCCCAACCCGAGCCAATCTGGCGCTGCGGGTCGTTCTGCCAGTCGGGTGCGCCTTGACGCTGCTGGTCGCTCTGCCACTCCGGTGCGCCCTGACGCTCCGCACCCGGGTCGACCTGGAACGCCTCCGGCTCCGGCTCGTTCTCCGGTTCGGGTCGAGCTGGGCGGCCGTACACCCGGGGTTGTGGTGTGGCCGTGCCAGTCGGACGGATGGCCTGGTCGGTCGGGGGCATCACCCGGCTGGCCAACGGCACCGAAGCGCTCGCCGTGGCCCGTGCCGCCGCGCCGGCTGCCGACTCGGCCTCCGACACCGGCACGATCGCCCGGCCCGCTCCGGACTCCGGAGAGGTACGCGGGGCAGGCACCACCGCGCCACTCGCGGGAGCGTCCTCGGCGCGGCCCCAGGCTGGCTCGGCCTCGTACTGCGCGGCGGCTTCCGGGGTCTCCCGTTCGGCGTAAGCGGGCTGCTCCGGGATCGGTGCGAACTGGGCCTGGGGGGAGAAGTCGGAAGGCGGGGCGGCAGCCAGGCTGGCGCCCGGCACGCGCTGCTCCTGCGGAGGCAGCGGCACCGCGTTTGCCGGCGAGATGCCCGGCGCCGGACCGGGCTGGTAGGCCGGTGCCTCGTCGCCCCGGTCCGCCTCCCAGCCACTGCGGGACTGGGCGGAGGCTTCCGCTTCGGCGCGACCCCACACCTCACCGGGTGCCCACGGCTCAACCGCCGGGACGCCGGAGTTGCCCTGCGCCGCGTTGTCCGGGCTGGCGGCCCAGCCGGGGGCACCGTCGTTGCCGGGCACGCTGGCGCTGGCACGGGCGGGAAGGCCGCTCTGCCCCGCGGGGTCCACCCCGCCGGCTCCGCCGGTGCGGACGGCTGGTCCTGCGGCGAGAGCACCCAGTCGGGCTGCTGCGGACGGCTCTCGGCAGCGCCCCAGGCGGCCGGCTGCGCGGCCTGGTCCTGCCGCACGTCGCCGCCGTCGCTCCACCCGCCGGGCTGCGCCTGCTGCTGCTGTGCGGCCCACCCGCCGGAGCGGGACGGGTCGTCCTGCCCGGACCAGTTGGTCGCCGGTGCCGGCACCTGGGCCGCGCCGCGGCCGCGTTCGGCTGGGCGGCCTGCCCCACCCGGGGGCGGGCTGCTCGGTCGGTTCGGCGGGCTGGCCCCAGGTCGGCGGCGACTGCTCTGCCGGCGTCCACACCGGCTGGTCGTCGCGTGCGGCGGTGCCGGCGGGCCAGGCGCCGCTGCCGGGCGCGTCGTCCTGCTGAGCGCCGCCGGACCAGCCGGCGGCCTGCTGCGGCTCGGACTGCTGTGACTCCGCCCCGCGCCAGTCGGCGGCGGGCGGGTTGGCCTGCGCCGCTCCGCCCCAGCCGCCAGCGTGGGCCGGGTCTTCCTGGGCGGGCCAGGCGGCGGTGGCCGGGGGCACCTGTGCGGCGCCCCGCGCGGCCGGCTGGGCCTGCCCCCAGTCGGGCTGGTCGGTGGCGCTCTGGGTCCAGGCGGGTGCGGGTGCACTCTGCTCGGCCGGCGTCCAGCCCTGCTGCTGTGCGGCCCAGGGGTCGGGCTGCGCCGGGGCTGGCGCGCCGTCGTTGGCGGGCCAGGTGCCGGGCTGTTGCTGCGGCGGCTCGCTCACGCCGCCGCCGGTGGCCCAGGCGGGCTGCGCCGGGTCACTGGGCTGCGGCGCAGCGGCGGCACCCCAGGCAGGGGCGGGCGGCTGCTCGGACTGGGTCGCCCATGCCGGCGTCGACGGGTCAGGCCGCGTCGGGGGCGGGGGCGCCCAGCCCAGGTCGGGGCCGGCGGCGTTGTGGCCGTTGTCCGGCTGCGCCGGGCGGTCGCCGTACGGCGCCGGTCCGCCGGCGCCCGGTGACACCTCGTCCGGCTCTTGGCCGGGGCGGTGCGGGCCCTCGGACGTCATGGGTGCGCCTCCTCCATCACATGTCGGCTCGCCGGTGCCGATCGGTCTCCTCGGCGTGGCTGCCGGCGTCACCGGCGTACCGCTGTGCCGGCTCCCCGCACGGTATCGGGTGGTGGCACGACACGTCCAAGGAGCACCGGCCGTCACTCCCCGTGGCCGGTCGGTGTCGAGCAGCTTCGGGCGGCTCGGCCTCTGCCGGGTCGGCGGGCGGCGACCGAAGCCCACCGTACCGGGCGCTGCGGCAGGGCGGAATCCCGGTGGCGGGTGGCCGGGAAACGCCGATGGCCCACCCGGTGGGCCGGGTGGGCCATCGATCTGGAGGAGGTGCGAATGTCGTGGAGCGTCAGCTCATGTGACGCTGGGCGATGACGAGGAGTTCCTCGCGAACTGCCGGCGAGTTCGCCGAGCGCAGCGCGTGCTCGATGGCACGGGCGCGGCGGGTGGCATCGCGGTGGTTGCGGATTCGCTCGATCATGCTCATTGGTGGTTCCCCCTAGCTATTCGGTTGTCAGCCCCTGATGCATCTATTCAACCGCAGAACCCGGCCAACTTCCATCGATTAGTAGGTGAGTTGGGCCACTTGCCTAACAATCAAAGGTCAACAAGCCATCTGGCCGACGGTTCCGTCGTCCAACAGACACGGCCGGTGTGCCGGGCGTTAACCCGTGACACACCGGCCGTGGCTGGCGTTTCGAACGATCAGGTCCAAGCGAGCAGCGCCGCCTCCGGGTCCGCGAGGAAGTCGCCGATGTCGCGCAGGAACTTCGAGCCAAGCTCACCGTCGATGATCCGGTGGTCGAAGCTCAGCCCCAGCGTGGTGACCTGACGTACCTTGACCTTGCCCTTGTACACCCAGGGCATCTCCCGTACCGCACCGAAGGCCAGGATCGCCGACTCGCCCGGCGGCAGGATCGGCGTGCCGGTGTCCACCCCGAACACGCCGACGTTGGTGATGGTCAGGGTGCCGCCGGACATGTCCGCCGGCGAGGTACGGCCGGACTTCGCCGTCTGCACCAGGCCGTTCATGGCGTCGGCCAGCTCGCGCAACGTGAGCCGCCCGGCGTCCTTGATGTTCGGCACGATCAGGCCGCGCTCGGTGGCCGCCGCGATGCCGAGGTTCACGTACTCCTTGACCACGATCTCGTCGCCCGCCCAGGTCGAGTTGACCATCGGGTGACGCTGCACCGCGAGCAGCACCGCCTTCGCCACCAGCAGCAGGGGCGAGACCCGTACGTCGCGCCACTCCCGCCGACCGCGCAGTCGGTCCAGTGCCTTCATCGCCCGCGTCACGTCGACGGTCAGGAACTCCGTCACGTGCGGGGCGGTGAACGCCGAGCGGGACATGTTCTCGGCGGTGAGCTTGCGGACCCCCTTGACCGGGATGCGCTGCTCCCGGTCCGTACCGAAGCTGGGGGCGGTCGCCGCCACCGACGTCGCCGCGATCGGCTCCGCCGCGACGGCACCGCTCGCCGCCTGCTGCACGTCCTCCCGGGTGATCGAACCCAGTGGCCCCGACCCGGTCAGCGTGCCGAGGTCGACCCCGAGGTCCTTGGCGAGCTTGCGCACCGGCGGCTTGGCGAGCACCAGCCCGCCGCCGCTCGACCCGTTGCGTCGATCATGGACCTGTGGTGCCGGAGTCGTCGGGGTAGCAGCCGGTTTGTCTGCCACCACAACTCCATGATCGGCCCGAGCGGGGGCGGGGACCGAGGGCGAAGCCGCCTTTCGGGGGCGGCGCTTTGCCGCGGTGGTGCGGGGGCCGTAGCCGACCAGCACCGCGGTCCGCCCACCCGGGGCGACGCCGCCGATCAGACCTGGCTCCACCATGCCCTCGGCCGGCGCCACCTCTACCGCCGCCAGCGAAGCCGCCGACGGGGTGGGCAGGTCGCTGCCGGGCGTGGCCGTGGTCGACGGCGCCTCCAGCGGGCCGGCGCCCGGGTCGGTGTCGATCGCGATGATCGGCGTACCGACCTCGACCGTGGTGCCCTGCGGGTGGTGGATCGCCTGCACCTGGCCGGCCCACTTCGCCGGGATCTCCACCGCCGCCTTGGCCGTCTCGACCTCGACGATCGGCTGGTTCAGCTCGATGGTGTCGCCGACCTTGACGAGCCAGGCCAGGATCTCGCCCTCGGTCAGCCCCTCACCCAGGTCGGGCAGGTTGAACGTCTTGATCCGGGACATGTCGCTCACCAGCCGAAGGTGCGGTCGACGGCGTCGAGCACCCGGTCCAGGTCGGGCAGGTACTCCTCCTCCACCCGGGAGGCCGGGTAGGGAGTGTCGAAGCCGGTCACCCGCAACACGGGCGACTCCAGGGAGTAGAAGCACTCCTCGGTGATCCGGGCGGCCAGCTCGGCGCCAAGGCCGATGTTGGACGGCGCCTCGTGCACCACCACCGCACGGCCCGTGCGCTTCACCGACTCGTATGCCGCGGTCAGGTCCAGCGGGGAGAGCGAACGCAGGTCGATGACCTCCAGCTCCCGGCCGTCCTCGGCGGCAGCGGTCGCCGCCTCCAGGCAGGTCCGGACCATCGGCCCGTACGCCAGCACGGTGACGGCGTTGCCGGGCCGCACCACCCGGGCCGAGTGCAGGGGGTACGCGTCGGACAGCGGCGCGTCCAGGTCGACCTGGCCCTTCTCCCAGTAGCGACGCTTGGGCTCCAGGAAGACGATCGGGTCGTCCGAGGCGATGGCCTGCTGGATCATCACGTACGCGTCCTGCGGGTTGGAGCAGGTCACCACCTTCAGGCCGGCGGTGTGCGCGAAGTACGCCTCCGGCGACTCGGAGTGGTGCTCGACCGCGCCGATGCCGCCGCCGAACGGAATCCGGATGACCATGGGGATGCTGAGCCTGCCGCCCGACCGGTAGTGCATCTTCGCCACCTGCGACACGATCTGGTCGTACGCGGGGTAGACGAAGCCATCGAACTGGATCTCGCAGATCGGCCGGTAACCGCGGATGGCCAGACCGACCGCGGTGCCGATGATGCCGGACTCGGCCAGCGGGGTGTCGATCACCCGCTGGTCGCCGAAGTCCTTCTGGAGCCCGTCGGTGATCCGGAAGACGCCGCCGAGTTTGCCGACGTCCTCGCCCATGATGATGACCTTGGGGTCGTTCTCCAGGGCGCGGCGCAGGCCGGTGTTGAGGGCCTTGCCGAGGGTGAGCGTCTCCGTGGCCATCAGTGGGCGCTCCCTTCGAAGGACTCCATGTAGCGGCTGAACTTCGCGCGCTGCTCGTCGAGCAGCGGAGACCCGTTCGGGTAGACGTGGTCGAACATCGTCACCGGCTCCGGGTCGGGCATGTCGAGCACCCGCTCGCGCAGGTGCACCGACTCGCGGCGGGCCTGCTCGTCGACCTCGGCGAAGAAGCCCGCGTCGGCGATCTGCTGCTTCTCCAGGAAGGCCTTCATCCGGGCGATCGGGTCCTTGGCCTGCCACGCCTCGACTTCGCTGGCGATCCGGTAGCGCGTCGGGTCGTCGGAGGTGGTGTGCGCGCCCATCCGATAGGTGTACGCCTCGATGAGGCTCGGGCCCTGCCCGAGGCGGGCGTTGTCCAGCGCCGTGCGGGTGACCGCGTACGAGGCCAGCACGTCGTTGCCGTCCACCCGGATGCCGGGGAAGCCGAACCCGGCGGCCCGCTGGTAGAGCGGGACACGGGTCTGCCGCTCCAGCGGCTCGGAGATCGCGTACTGGTTGTTCTGGCAGAAGAAGACCAGCGGCGCGTTGAACACGCTTGCCCAGACGAACGCCTCGTTCACGTCGCCCTGGCTGGTGGCCCCGTCGCCGAAGTAGGCGATCGCCGCCTCGCCGTCGTCGGTGCCGGTCTTGCCGTCCATGGTGATGCCCATGGCGTAGCCGGTTGCGTGCAGGGTCTGCGCACCGATGACGATCGTGTACATGTTGAACTTGAACTCGTTCGGGTCCCAGCCGCCCTGGTCGACACCACGGAACAGGCCTAGCGGCATGATCGGGTCGATTCCCCGGCAGTAGAGGACACCGTGCTCCCGGTAGGTCGGGAAGGCCATGTCCTGGGTACGCAGCGCCCGCCCGGAGCCGACCTGCGCGGCCTCTTGGCCGAGCAGGCTGGCCCAGAGGCCCAGCTCGCCCTGGCGCTGGAGAGCGGTCGCCTCGGCGTCCAGCTTTCGGACGAGCACCAGGTCGCGGTAGAGCCCGCGGTATTCCTCGTCGGTGAAGTCGACGCGGTACTCGTTGCCGTCCGGCCCGATGACGCTGTCGATCCGTTCGCCTTCGGGGGTGAGTAGCTGCACCAGCTGAGGGTCGCCGGTCGCGCCCTTCCTGGAGCGGGGTGCCGCCCGCTTGCTGCGGGTGGTGCCCCCGGGGTCGCCCTTTGCCATCGGTCTCTCCCTGTCATGTCTGCGTCGGCACCCGGGGGGTCACCCGGCCGCGCAACTCGTGCGCCTGTCCGGCTGCTGCCGGACCGGTTCCTGGCGGCCGCGCCTAGCCCCGGTGGGGGTTGCCGCACGGCGTGAGCCGGGTTCTGGCCGAACCCGGATCGGGGAGCGCCGGCGTTCAACCGCGCCTGCCGCGAGGGTGCGCGGAGGTCACGGCTGCGTTGCCGTCGTGCTCCATATTCGCAGAGCAGGTGAGCGCGCCCACAGTACGCCTGCCCCGCATTCTGACCGCCCACGCTTTGACATCGTTTGTCGCCATCATGCCGGCCTGCGTTTCCAGGGCGTTCCGGCGATGATTTGTCACCGTTCGGTCAGCACCGCGTGTCGACACGCGGTGGAGGTTGGCTGACGCTGGGTGACTGCGTAAGGCTAATTCCCGCAGGATCGCGCCTATCGGGTTATTTGCCGGCTTCCTGGCTGGCGGCGTCCATCCCTGTCCGCCGACGGTCAACGACAAGGGGTGTGCGGTGCACGAGCCAGGTGACGGTCCCGGCACGCCAGCGCTCGGCCGGCACCGGTCGGTCGGCGGCTACCAACGGGTGGTCGGCGTCCACCGGGCCCCTGGTGCAGGCGGCCCCTCCCGGGGTTATCTGCTCACCGTCGCACTGCTGGCGGGCACCGCGTCGATGCCCATCCTCGCCGCGATCAGCGTGGGCTCGGCCACCCCGGGCAGCACCGCACTGCCGGACAGCAGCACCCCGTTCATCCCCACTCCGTCGGTCGGGCCGGTGGTTATTCCGCTGCCGGTGACCAGCCAGCTGGCGCTCCCGCCGCCGGGCACACCCAGCGTCGGCCCGACCAGCGGCTGGCTGCCCGCCGCTCCCCGGCGTACGCCGGAAGGGCCCGCCGCGGTCGACCCGAGGCCCGCCCAGCGGGTGACCTATCCGCCGCTGGCGCCGAAGCCCACCCGGAGCACCTCGCCGGCCGTCCCCCGCCCGTTCCCCCGCCGTCGCCGACCGACCCTGACCCCGACCCGACCGACCCGACCGACCCGACCGACCCGCCGGACCCGCCGGACCCGACCGACCCGCCGGACCCGACCGACCCGCCGGACCCGACCGACCCGCCGGACCCGGATCCGACGGACCCCGACCCGACCCCGACCCCGACCCTGACGCTGGACCCGACGCCCACGCTGGACCCGACGCTGGACCCGACGCCCACGCCGACGGACGCCTCGACCGCGACCGCGACCGCCGTGCCGACCAGCACCCTCTCCGCGCCGGCCACCACGCCCGCGCCGCCCGCCACCCCCGCTGCGCCGACCAGCGGGCCCAGCCCAGCAGTCCCGTCGTCTCCGCCCGTAGTTCCGACGCCCACGGTCAGCCTGGCGTCGCTGGCCGGACCGACGCACCCCACGGTGTCCCCGGCGGTACGGTGACGATCAGGCGCGGTCCATCCGGTGCCGGCGGTGTTCGGCGGTAGACGCGTACCGGAGGGGGTGGCGTGGGCGGCGGTGCGGAACTCCGCCCGGTCACCACCCGACCCGGCCCAGGGTTGCGGGTCGCCCGGCTGGTCACCGAGGTGACCGCACCGGCCGTGCTCGTGTCGCTGCTGATCATCACCGTGAGCTGGCACAGCGCACGCCGCCCAGGTCAGGGCCTTGTCTGGGGTCTGCTCGCCACGCTCTTCGTCACCGGCATCCCGTTCGCCTACATCGTCGGCGGGGTACGCCGTGGTCGGCTCACCGACCACCATGTCGGCCGTCGGGACCAGCGCCGGGCGCCGCTGCTGGTCGGCCTCGGTTCGGTCGCGGCGGGGCTCGCCCTGCTCGCCGTGCTCGGCGCGCCCCGCCCGGTGCTGGCGCTGGCGGTGGCCGGGCTGGTCGGCCTCGTGGTCGCCGTGTCGGTGAGCCACTGGTGGAAAATCTCGATCCACTCGGCGGTGGCCGCCGGCGCTCTGGTCATCCTGATGCTGACCTTCGGGACCCGGCTGGTCGTCGCCGCACCGTTGCTGGCGTTGGTCGGCTGGTCCAGGGTGCGGCTGAGGGACCACACGGTGCCGCAGGTGCTGGCCGGTGGTGTGCTCGGCGCGCTGATCGCCGCGGTGGTCTTCGGCCCGCTGCGCTAGCCGGCCCGGGGCGGGCGGCGTGGTGCCGCCCGGCCCGGATGTCGTCAGGCCCCGTCGTCGGCGAGGCGGTGCCGGTTCGCCTCGATCCACGCGTCCAGCGCCGCCGGGTCGTCCGGGTCCACCCCGTCGGCCATCAGCTGCGCCACCGCGGCGGTGGCCGCGCTGCGCCGCTCACCAGTCGAGTAGAGGCGGGCGAACTCCGGCACCATCTCCTCGATCGCCTCGTCGGTGCGCGTCGCCGCTGCCTCGGGCAGCCCGCGCTGGCGCGACGCGTACCGCGCCCAGGCGCGCAGCACCCGGGGCAGCATCGCCGCGTCGTCCATGTCCAGCACCGCGCGGCGGTGCACCCAGTCGAGCAGGAAGAGCCCGGACACCGCGGGGCTCCAGCGCATCGAGTCGGCGTCCGGGAAGGTCGCCGAGTGGTCCAGCAGCAGGCTCAGGCAGAAGTGCAGCGACGCCAACTCCGGGCCGTCGACGGCGTCCAACCCGAAGCGGGCGGCCTCCGGCGAGGCCAGGAACCGTCGGACCAGGTCGGTGCGCTCGGCAGCGGAGAGCGGCTCGACCTCCGCCGGGCCGGTCGGGTCGGCCGCGGTGGGCAGCATCGCCAGTCGGGCGCCGACCAGCGCCCGATCGGTGGCGAGCGAGCCCTCGCCGGGCAACTCACTGAGGTCGTCAGTCACCGCGAGGTGGCGGGCCACCTCACCGCGGAGCCGGGCCGGGTTCTCGGAACGGAACCAGGTCAGCTCGTCGTCGGCGCACATCTGTCGGACCTGGTCCAGGATCCGTTCCGCCGGCCCGCCCACGAAGATGTCCTTGGTGATCCCGATGTTGTGGTCCACCAGGGCCACCAGCGCGTGCTCAGAGCCGCCGGACGCGTCGTCGTAGGCGAAGGTGGCGAGGTAGGAGGTCTGGTCGCCGTACACATCGCCGTACGCCCAGGTGCCGGTGAGGTGCACCCGACCGAGCTGACCGGACCAGGCGGGCGCCTGGCTGCCTGGACGCACCCGCTCGGTGCCTTCGGCGTCCGGGACGAGCGCGGCGAAGACCTGCCGGATCGTGGTCGCCGCCGCGATCCGGCGGCGGGCGGTGGCGGCGAGGAACCCGGTGACGAACTCCCGTACGGCGGTGTCGCGGTCGGTCTCCGCGATCGCGTAGACACTGCCCAGCAGCGCGCTGCCGAGCATCTCGGCGTCGAGGGCGGACTCCAGCTTGGTCACGTCGCGTGCGGCGTGCAGCACCGCGTCGTAGGGGGTCTGAGGCGTGGCCATGCTCCGACCCTACGCCGCAACGGGGGTACGGAGAGCGGTAGCGAGCCGGGCGGGCCGTCAGCGGCGGGCGGCGTCCCGCAGCGCGTCGCGTGCCTGCGCGTACGAGCCGAGCACGATCCGCACCGGCGTCAACACGTACTCCTCGCCCACCCGGGCGACCTTCGCCGTCAGCCGCTGCTCGGCGCGGTAACGGGCGCGGCGAGCGGCCCAGCGCACCACCGGCCGGGTCAGCGCCGCCACCAGCAGCCCGGCAAGCAGGCCGCCGAGCAGCAGCACGGTGGGCAGTGGCACCTGACCGACCATCGGGTTGTCCAGCGCGGGCAGGCCGAGTGCCCGCAGCGCATAGCCGAGCACCAGCCAACCCAACCCGACCACGGCGGCCAGGGTGACCAACCACTGCACACCGCCGACGACCCGCCACCACACCGGTCGACGGCCGAGGCCGAGGTCGGTGCCGGCGATCGTGCGGTCCAGAGCGTCCGGCAGGTCGCCGAGGCGGGACCGGGCGGCAGAGGTCACCGCGCCGGGCCAGGCGGCGGGCAGATCGGCGGCGGCCCGGTCGGCCACCGCGCGGATCGCGAGGCCGAGCGCCGAGCGCTGGGCAGCCGTCGGGTCCGGTACCGAGGTGGCCGCGACCAGGCTCTCCGCCGGGTCGGCCTGGTCGCCGGTCGGGCCGGGCAGGTGCAGGCGACGCAGCGGGTCGGGTCGCAACCGCCGCCAGCCCCGGACCACGGGCCAGCCGGTGGAAGCGCCGGCCCGGTGCCGGTACGCCTGCTCCACGGCCGCGGTGACCGTGGGCACTCCGGCCGCCCCGGCCAACGCCCGGTTCAGTCCGTTGACGGCTGAGTCGTCGGGCCCACCCGCCGGCCGGGCCGAGCCGACCAACTCGTCCAGTCCGGCGACAACCGTGTCGACGTCACCGGCGAGCCGGCGCAGCGCGGCCTGCCGCTCGGCGACCGTACGCTCCAGCGCGCTGCGCAGCCCGACCATCCCGGCCGGGTCGATGGCGGTGGTGGACAGCAGGGGCACACCGGTCAGCCCGTCCGTGTCGAGCAGTCGGCGCAAGTCGTCCAGGACCCGGGGCAACTCGGCCGGGGGCAGCCGGTCGGACTGGTTGAGCACGACAAGGGTGACGTCGCGGTGCCGGTGGAACTCGCGCAGGTAGCTGTCGTGGATGACCCGATCGGCGTACTTCTGCGGGTCGACCACCCAGACCACCTGGTCGACGAGGCCGAGAAGACGGTCCACCTCGAGTCGGTGGGACCGCTGCACCGAGTCGAAGTCGGGCAGGTCGAGCAGGATCAGCCCGTGCAGCGCCGTCTCGTCGTCCGCGTCGAGGGCGCTCTCCCGGACGAAGCGGTGTCGGGGCAGCACGCCGGTCCAGTCGAGCAGACGGTTGGCGCCCTCCAGCGCCCCCCACACGCAGGCGTGGGTGACGCCGGTGGTCGGCCGGCGGACTCCGACCGGCGAGAGCTCCAGCTGGGCCAACGCGTTGAAGAGGCTGGACTTGCCACTGCCGGTGGCCCCGGCCAGGGCGACCACGGTGTGGTCCCGGGACAGCGCGAGCCGGGTGCCGGCCCGCTCGACCAGAGTGTGCGCGGGCACCAGTTCGGCGTCCGGCAGCAGGCCGTCCACCGCGGTCAGGAACCGGCGTACCGCGTCCAGTCGGGCGATCAGCGCGTCGGCGTCGACCCGCTGGTCCCCGCGGAACGCCTCGCGTACCCGGCCGGTGATGTTGGTCACCGGTGGCCCTCCTCGTCTGCGGTCGGCCGGGTGTCGCCGCCGGCGGACAGGCCGCTGCGGTGCCGGGCCAGCTCGACCCGGCCGGCGGCCCGGCGCAGCCCGTCGCCGGCGTCCGCGGCGGGGCGGGCGTCGGCGGTGCGGCTCAAGAAGCGGTCGGCCTCCGCGCCGAGCAGCGTCCGCACCCGGTCCAGCAGGTCGGCGCG
Source organism: Micromonospora sp. LH3U1 (assembly GCF_028475105.1). Classification (NCBI taxonomy): domain Bacteria; kingdom Bacillati; phylum Actinomycetota; class Actinomycetes; order Micromonosporales; family Micromonosporaceae; genus Micromonospora; species Micromonospora sp. LH3U1. The sequence goes on from NZ_CP116936.1 coordinate 127,520, forward strand.
GGCCTTGTCGGCGAGGGTACGCACCGCCTGGTCGCCGAAGATCGCCTGAAGTACGGCCTGCGCGGCAACCGTGGTGCCGGCTCCGGTGGCCAACTCCAGCCCGGTCGGGATGAATGCGGTGGAGGCGAAGACGGCGATCATCACGGCCAGCCCAGTGGCGTTGACCGCGTACGCGGCGGTGCGGGCCACGAACCGCTTGTCGGCGCCCTCGACCCGGACCAGTTCCAGCACCCCGCGCTGCCAGTCCCGGACCATTCGTTCGGCGCGTTCAGGTAGGTCGTCGCTCGGGTGGGCGAGCGCCGGGTCGAGCAGCCCAGCGCCCGCCGGGTGTGCCTTCCACCCGGTGTACGCGGATTCGGCGGCCTCCGAGGCCACCCCGCGCAGCAGCGTCACCAGCTGCGACTCGATGGCGTTGCGCAGCTCGACGGCGGGGGCCGGTCGGCCGCTGACAGCGGCTACGAGCCGGTCCCGGAGGCGGCCGATCCGTGCCTCCAGGGTGCGGAAGAACTCCCCGGTGCCGACGAACTCCTGCCAGCGGGCGAGCACCTCACCCCGGAGCAGGCGGCCGTCCCGAAGCCCCTGCTCGACGGTGCGCTCGGCACCCCGGTACGCGGCCCGGACCCGTTCGTCCAGCCCGTCGGCGGCGACGACCTGCTCGTCGGCGGCGTCGGCCAGCTCCTCGACGGCGGGGTGAAGCGCGGCCAGCGCCCCGTCCAGCGTCTGCCGGACCACCGCGGCCCGCGCGTCCGAATCGGCGGCCAGCCGGGCGAACCAGTCGGCCAACGATGCGGTCACACCCTCGGGCAGCAGCCCCTGACCGTCGACCCAGGTCTCGGGCAGCACGAACAGCGGCGCCCGGCCGAGGTCCTGTTCGGCGAGCATCTCGGCCAGGTGCGCGGCGATCTCGTGGGTGGCCTCCGCGGGCACCCGGTCCAGCACCATGGCGATCACCGCGCCTCGCGCCCGGGCGCTGCGCAGCAGCTCCCAGGGCACCGCGTCGGCGTACCGGGCGGCGGTGGTGACGAACAGCCAGAGGTCGGCGGCGGCCAGTAGTTGGGTGGCGAGCGCCCGGTTGGCGTCGACCACCGAATCGATGTCGGGCGCGTCGAGGAAGGCCAGCCCGGCGGGCAGGGCCGGGGCGGTTACGAGGTGCAGGGCGCGCGGATCGTCGCTCGGCTCGGTGGTGCGGGTCAGCCCGGGCAGCAGGTCACCCTGCCGAAACCAGGCCGCGTCGGACGGGTTGCAGACCAGCACCGGGGAGCGGGTGGTCGGCCGGAGCACACCGGCCGCGCTGACCCGGGCCTTGACCAGGCTGTTGACCAGGGTCGACTTGCCCGCGCCGGTCGAGCCGCCGACCACCACGAGCAGTGGGGCGTCCAGCCGTGCGAGCCGGGGCAGCAGGTAGTCGTCGAGCTGATAGGTGAGGGCGGTGGCGGTGTGCCGGGCGGAGCCGGCGGTGGGCAGTGCGAGGGGATACCGGGTCGCGCCGATCGCCTCCCGGAGGCCCGACAGCGCGCCGGGGAGACTGCCGTCCCCGGTGGTGGCGGGCGGCTCCTCCGCGGCGTCCGGCGGGCCGGTGCGGGCTGCGACGGCGGGCGCGCCGGAACGGGTGGCGGAATCGCCGGACGTCGTCACCGCTAAAGCGTGCCCGACCGATGCAAGGGAAGACAACTGGACGGTAATAACGGGTGGGTTGCGTCGGGGTGACTCAACTCAACTTGACGATTCGCCAGCGCGTGGCACTATTGAGTCAAGTTCACTCAACTTGTGGTGGGGCCCGCTGCGGGCGGTGCTCGCCAAGCAGCCCGCGGGCAGTGCCCGTCACCTGCACAACCTTATGAAGCGAGGAAGCGAAGATGGCACGTGCGGTCGGTATCGACCTCGGCACGACGAACTCCTGCGTCAGCGTTCTCGAGGGCGGTGAACCCACCGTCATCGCCAACGCTGAGGGGTCGCGGACGACTCCGTCGATCGTCGCGTTCGCCCGCAACGGCGAGGTGCTCGTCGGTGAGGTCGCCAAGCGCCAAGCGGTGACGAACCCGGATCGGACGATCCGGTCGGTCAAGCGCGAGGTCGGCACGAACTGGTCCGTCGACATCGACGGCAAGAAGTACACCCCGCAGGAGATCTCGGCTCGGACGCTGATGAAGCTCAAGCGGGACGCCGAGGCGTACCTGGGCGAGCAGATCACCGACGCGGTGATCACCGTCCCGGCCTACTTCAACGACAGCCAGCGCCAGGCCACCAAGGAGGCCGGTGAGATCGCCGGCTTCAACGTGCTGCGGATCGTCAACGAGCCGACCGCGGCCGCCCTGGCGTACGGGCTGGACAAGGGCTCCAAGGAGCAGACCGTCCTGGTCTTCGACCTCGGCGGCGGCACCTTCGACGTGTCGCTGCTGGAGCTGGCCGAGGGTGTCGTGGAGGTCAAGTCGACCAGCGGTGACAACCAGCTCGGTGGCGACGACTGGGACCAGCGGATCATCGACCACCTGGTGAAGACGTTCCGTGGTGAGCACGGCATCGACCTCGGCCAGGACAAGATGGCCCTCCAGCGGCTCCGTGAGGCCGCCGAGAAGGCCAAGATCGAGCTGTCCGCAGCCACCACGACCAACATCAACCTGCCGTACATCACCGCCGGCGCGGCCGGCCCGCTGCACCTCGACGTGACGCTCAGCCGCGCCGAGTTCCAGCGGATGACGCAGGACCTGCTGGACCGTTGCAAGGGCCCGTTCGAGCAGGCCGTGAAGGACGCCGGGATCAAGATCTCCGACGTCGAGCACGTCATCCTGGTCGGCGGTTCGACCCGGATGCCCGCCGTGACCGACCTGGTCAAGCAGCTCACCGGTCGCGACCCCAACAAGGGCGTCAACCCGGACGAGGTCGTCGCCGTCGGCGCCGCTCTCCAGGCCGGTGTGCTCAAGGGTGAGGTCAAGGACGTCCTGCTGCTCGACGTGACCCCGCTGAGCCTGGGCATCGAGACCAAGGGCGGCATCTTCACCAAGCTGATCGAGCGCAACACCACCATCCCGACCAAGCGCTCCGAGGTCTTCACCACGGCGGACGACAACCAGCCGTCGGTGCTGATCCAGGTCTTCCAGGGTGAGCGGGAGATCGCGGCCTACAACAAGAAGCTCGGCACGTTCGAGCTGACCGGCCTCCCGCCGGCGCCGCGCGGTGTGCCGCAGATCGAGGTCGCCTTCGACATCGACGCCAACGGCATCGTCAACGTGCACGCCAAGGACCTGGGCACCGGCAAGGAACAGAAGATGACGATCACCGGCGGCTCCTCGCTGCCGAAGGACGACATCGAGCGGATGCGCCGGGACGCCGAGGAGCACGCGGAGGAGGACAAGCGCCGCCGCGACGACGCCGAGACCCGCAACGTGGCCGAGGCGCTCCAGTGGCAGACCGAGAAGTTCCTCGCCGAGAGCGGCGACAAGCTGCCCACTGAGAACCGGGAGCAGCTCAACGAGGCGCTCGGTGAGCTGCGCGGCGCCCTCGGCGGTCAGGACATCGAAAAGATCAAGTCCGCGCACGAGCGGCTGGCGCAGGTCTCCCAGCAGGCCGGTTCGCTGCTCTACTCGTCTCAGGCCGAGCAGGGTCAGCAGCCGGACGGCGAGCCCGGCCCGGGTGCGACCGGCGCGACCGGCACGCAGGCCGGTGGTGCGCAGGCTGGCGGCGCCGACGACGTGGTCGACGCGGAGATCGTGGACGAGGACGGCAAGAAGTGACCATCGGCCTCCGACACGTATCCACGGCGAAGGGATGAGGTAGCCGCATGACGCAGAAGCCACGAGCCGCCGACCCGGGCGACACCGGGTCGGCGCCGGGTGGCTCCGCGCCCACGGAGCCGACCACCGGCGACGGGGAGCGGGTCGTCATCCGCAACAACCGCAAGCTCGTCGACACCTCTGAGCCGGAGGGCGCCGCCGCCGACGCGGAGATCGGCGTGCCAGCCGAGGGCCTGGTCGAGGACGCCGAGGTCGTGGTCGACGAGATCGAGGTCGAGGTCAACTCCACCGACGGTCCGGAGCCGTCCGGTCCGCCGGTGGTGGACGCCCCGGCGCAGCCGGTGGACGGCGGCGGCACGGGCACCTCGCTCGGCGCCGAGTTGGAGGGGCTCCGGGCCGACCTGGACGAACGGACCAGGGATCTGCAGCGGGTGTCGGCGGAGTACGCCAACTACCGCAAGCGGGTCGACCGGGACCGCAACCTGGTGCAGGAGCAGGCGACCGGCTCGGTGCTGGCCGCGCTGCTGCCGATCCTGGACGACCTGGACCGGGCCCGGGAACATGGCGACCTGGTCGGGCCGTTCGGCACGGTGGCGGAACAGCTCACCACCGCGCTCGGCAAGTTCGGCCTGAACGCCTTCGGCGAGCAGGGCGACCCGTTCGACCCGACCCGGCACGAGGCGGTCGCGCACCAGACCTCGGCCGAGGTCAGCGAGCCGACCTGCGTAACGGTCATGCGGCGTGGCTACCAGCTCGGTGAGCGGCTGCTGCGCCCCGCGCTGGTCGCGGTCGCGGACCCGGAATAGTGCGAGACAGTGACCGGGCCGTCCCGCCCACCGCGCAGCGGTGGGCGGGACGGCCGGGCCATGACGGTCGGAAGGGGGTGGACCGGTGAGTTCGAAGGACTGGATCGAAAAGGACTTCTACGCCGTGCTCGGCGTGGAAAAGGCCGCCTCCGCGGATGACATCAAGAAGGCGTACCGCAAGCTGGCACGTGAGTCGCACCCGGACCACAACCCGGGCGACCCGAAGGCCGAGGAGCGGTTCAAGGCCGCGTCCGAGGCGTACAACGTGCTGTCGGACGCCGGACGCCGCCGCGAGTACGACGAGATGCGCTCGCTGTTCGGCTCGGGCGCCTTCCGGCGCAACGCCGGGGGCCAGCGGGGTGGCACGCCGTTCGACGTGTCCGACATGTTCGGCGGCGGCGGGGGCGGCGACCGTCGTTTCGGAGGCACCGGCTTCCAGGACCTGTTCAGCTCGATCTTCACCGGCGGTCAGGCCGGCGGGCAGGCCGCGCCGCGCGGTCCGGCCCGTGGCCGCGACGTCGAGACCGAAGTGGCGCTGGACTTCGGTGACGCGGTACGCGGGGTGACAGTGCCCCTGACGCTGCGCGCGCCGGGAGTCTGCGAGACCTGCCACGGCAACGGGGCCAAGCCGGGCACCCAGCCGCGTACCTGCCAGGTCTGCCACGGTGCCGGCGTGACCACCCGCAACCAGGGGTCGTTCAGCTTCTCCGAGCCGTGCCGCAACTGCCAGGGCGTCGGCACCGTGGTCGAGGAGAAGTGCCCGGAGTGCCAGGGCACCGGCGGCGTCACCAAGACCCGCACCATGAACGTGCGCTTCCCGGCCGGGGTGTCCGACGGTCAGCGCATCCGGCTGGCCGGGCGCGGTGAGCCAGGCGAGCGCGGCGGCCCGGCTGGTGACCTGTTCGTGCAGGTCAAGGTTCGGCCGGACGACCTGTTTGGGCGTACCGGTGACGACCTGACGCTGACCGTGCCGGTCACCTTCGCGGAGGCCGTGCTCGGCACGGACCTGCGGGTGCCCACGCTCGACGGCGCGATGACCCTGCGGGTTCCGCCGGGGACGCCGAGCGGGCGGGTGCTGCGGGCCCGGGGCAAGGGTGTGGTCCGCCGCGACGGGCAGGCCGGTGACCTGCTGGTCACGTTGGACGTGGTGGTCCCGGCCCGGTTGTCCGACGAGGCGCGCACGGCGCTGGAGGCGTTCGCCGAACAGAGCCCGCCGGCCGCCCGGGAACATCTCGACGCGCGGGTGCGTCGAGTCAGTTAGTCCGGTGGAATGGACGCGGAGGTGAGCGGGATGTCGGGCGAGTTCCTCGGTTCGGGCGACCCTGCCTACGAGGCCAAGGTGCTGATGATCTCGGTTGCGGCCCGGATGGCGGGAATGCACCCACAGACCCTTCGCCAGTACGACCGGCTGGGGCTGGTGCAGCCCGGCCGGGCCGCTGGCGGCGGGCGTCGGTACAGCGTCCGCGACGTGGTGCTGCTGCGCGAGGTGCAGCGGCTCAGCCAGGACGACGGGATCAACCTGGCCGGCGTCAAGCGGATCATTGGGCTGGAGCGGTTGCTGGAGCAGGCGCAGCAGCGGGTGGCGCGGCTGGAGGCCGAGCTGGACGCCGCGTACCGCCGGGTTGCCGAACTGGAGTCGCTGGCCCGCTTCCCGGGCCGTGATCTGGTGCCGACCAACCGCACGTCCACCGCGCTGGTGGTCTGGCGACCCCGCCGGACGCCCGATCGCTGACCTGCCGCTCACCCGGATCTGTTCCTCGGCCCGGACCGCACCGGAATCCCCGGCGCGGTCCGGGCCGCTTCGGTTAGCCTGTCGATACGGGTCCAATCGGCTTAATGCGGACCTACCGGCATGGCGAGGGGGAGCGATGGCGGAGCCGGCAAAGAAGGTGGCCCAGCAGACGGAGGACCGGTTGGAAAGCCTGGCCGAAACCGTCCGCGAGAAGTTCGACAAGGTGACCGAGGGAACCTACCGGGACCGGGTCGTCAAGGGCCGGTTCGCCGATCAGGGCGACCACGGCGGCGACAAAGGCGGCGACAAGGGCCAGGCCAAGACCGAACGGCAGCAGGACTGACCCGGTGACCGACGTGCGGGCCGGGACCCACGGGGGGTCCCGGCCCGTTCGCCGTTCGAAAGTGTGGGCCGGAAGCTGAGCCGTCTACGACTCAGCCTCAGCCGAGGCGGCGGTTTTCCCGGACCAGGCCGCCTTCGCACCAGTCCCGGTAGGCGAAGAGATCCGGTCGGGCCAGCAGCACCCTGCCGTTGTGCGCCCAGATCTTCATCAGCTCGTCGCCGTCACGCTCGGCCTGCTCGACGATCTTGCGGAAGCGGCGCTTCGGGTGGGCGCGGAAGTTCGTCCGAATGCCGTCGGCCGCGTAGATGTAGAGGCAGTGCAGCGCGAAACGCCGGGCCGGGCAGGTCGGATCCATCGCCAACTCAAAGAGTGTCAAGACCAGTCGGTCACCGGAGACCAGCAGGTCCCAGTCGGGTGGCATCGAGGCCAACGGCACCGAATCGGGCTGGTACGCCCAAGCTCGCAACTCCGCCGGAGTCGGATCGACGGGGTTGGCGAAGCCGTGGAACGTCGACTCCTGCACGCTCACCGGCCAACCTTCCGCTCTCGCCCGCGTTGACACTGGCTGCCTGCGGACCCTGGCTGCTGGGGCGAAACGGTAACCCGCCGCCGGTTGCTGCGGTAGTCCCCCTGGGGAGCAATTCAGCAACCGTTGGTCGGGCTTGGTCGTCAGTCGTGGATCGGCACCGGCGCCGGCCGCTGAGCCGCCGCACGGTTGCGCAACCACCGCTTGAACCACGGGAAGTCCGGCAGCCGGGCCAGTATCGGCCCGGTCACCACGGTGATCAGGACGTACGTCGCGGCCAGCGCTGCCAACCGCGGCTCGACGCTCCCGGCTGCCACCGCGAGCCCGGCGATGACGATGGAGAACTCACCTCGGGGTACGAGTGCCAGGCCGGTCCGCCATCGACCGGGTTCCGCGATGCCGACGCGGCGGGCCGCGAGGTAGCCGGTGAGCGTCTTCGTCGCCATGGTGATCACGGCCAGCGCGAGCGCCGGCAGCAGCACCGGCGGGATGTCCCGTGGGTCGGTGACCAGGCCGAAGAAGACGAAGAACACCGCGGCGAACAGGTCCCGCAGCGGGGAGAGCAACTCGGTCGCGTGGTGCGCCACCGGACCGGAGAGCGCGATGCCGACCAGGAACGCACCGACCGCCGCCGATACCTGCAGCTTCGCCGCTAGGCCGGCGATCAGCAAGGTCAGACCGAGTACGCCGAGCAGCAGCGCCTCCGGATCCTTCGCCGACAGGGCGGACGAGATGAAATGGCCGTACCGGATGGCGACCACCAGCACGAGCAGCACCGTGCCCACCGCGACGGCGAGCGCGATGCCACCGCCGAGCAGACCGGTGCCGGCCAACACGGCGGTGACCAGCGGCAGGTAGAGCGCCATCGCCAGGTCCTCGATCACCAGGACCGAGAGGATCACCGGGGTTTCCCGGTTACCGAGTCGTCCCAGGTCGGCGAGGACCTTGGCGATCACCCCGGAGGAGGAGACCCAGGTGATGCCGCCGAGCACCAGGGCGGCCACCCAGTCCCAGCCGAGGAGCAGGGCGAACCCCGCGCCGGGCAGCGCGTTGAGCACGCCGTCGATCAGCCCTGCCGGGGCCGCCGACCGCAGGTTGCCGACCAACTCGTTGGCCGAGTATTCCAAGCCGAGCATGACCAGCAGCAGGATGACGCCGATCTCGGCGCCGACCGCGAAGAACTCCTCGCTGGCGGCGAGCGGAAGCAACCCGCCGTGCCCGAACGCCAGCCCGGCGAACAGGTAGAGAGGGATCGGTGAGAGGCCTACCCGGCGGCTGAGCCGGCCGAGGACACCAAGCAGCAGCAGCAGCGCGCCGACTTCGACGAGCAGAGTGGTGGAATCGTGCATCCGCCTCAGCCGTCCGGGTCACTGTCGGCGAGGATGGCGGACACGCCGTCGAGACCCCTGCGGGTCCCGACAACGACCACCACGTCACCGGCCGCGAAGCGGAAGGAGGGGAGTGGCGAGACGATCACTTCGCCTTCGCGCAACACCGCCACGATGGAGGCGCTGGTGCGGGTACGCGCCTTGGTGTCGCCGAGCTTGCGGTTGACGTACGGCGACCCCGCCGTGATGGCGATCTGCTCGGTGAGCAGCCCGGCGGCCTGTTCGCGGAGCCCGGAGAGCTGCCCGAGCATCAGCGACGCGCCGAGGATGTCGGCCAGAGCCTCAGCCTCGTCGTCGGTCAGCGGAATGTCCGCCTGACAGGCGTCGGGATCGTCTGGGTCGTAGAGAACGAGATCACGGCGGCCATTGCGGTGGGAAACCACGCCCAGGCGGCGTCCGGACTCCGTCACCAGATCGTGACGAACCCCGATGCCCGGCAAGGCAGTCTGTTCAACGCGTACTCGCACCGGCCAAGGCTACCGCTTCGTGAACAGAGCGCAGATTCTGGTGGACCTGTGCCCCCGGAGGCGCGTCTCCCGCCAAGATCCACTCGGTATCAGCGACCTCGGGGTATCCAGGGCGGTGGGTTACCCCGACATCCGCAATGTCGTGTCGATCACGAGCCTCTATTCGGGTCCGTGACGTAGGTGCCCTTGCCCTGATGGCCTTCGATCAGCCCTTCGGCTTGCAGGATCAGCAGAGCCGAGCGGACCGGCTCGGCTGACACGCCATAGTGCCCGGTCATCTCGCGGAGCGAGGGCAGCTTGTCACCCGGCGCGTACTCGCCGGAGCTGATCTTGTCGCGGATGTCCTGCGCGATGCGTTGGCGGTCCGAAACTCGGGGCATGGGGCGACTCCTGGTAGGCCCCAAGATCTTCCCATGCGGATGGTCGTTCGGCCAACACTGTGCGTGCTAAGCATGGTCACTGGTTGTCCTGCAATGCTTTGCATTGTATGTTGTCGGTGCGGGCGCTTGGAGCGAAAAGCCTGGTAGGCAGCCGGCCTCTCGGCCTGGTCGTCCGCATCGCGCTGGCACGGCCGGGCGCTCCCTCGGGCGACCGGCCGTGCCAGCGATCCGCAGCGAGAGAGGATCACGAGCCATGCCTCACCTGGTGCAGTGGCGATGACCGGGCGGTTTGTCATTCACCTGCCGGTCTCGGCGCCCGACCTGGCTCGGGCCAAGATGTTGGGCCGCACCGCCGGTCGGTCGTTGGCCTTCCTCGCCCGGATCGACCTCGGCGGGATCACCGTCTCCACCGAGGACGACCAGGGGGTGCGGCACTGGGTCTTCTGCGATCAGCGGTTGGACGGCGGCCGTCGCTGCGTACTGCGTGCCGACCATGAGACCCCCTGCACTGCCCGCCTGCCCCGACGATTCGGCCGGTAGGGCCGCGACGGAAGGTTGATCAACTCGGTTTTGGTGATGTCGCGGTGTCCCGGCAGTCCGGATGCCCCGACTTCCGGGAAGCCGAGTGGATCAAGCGCCGGAGCCTGGGACGCGCCGGAGTGCGCCGTGGTCAGCGGAGGCTGGCGAAGAACTCGCGGATGTCGGTGACCAGCACCTCGGTGGCCTGGTGGGCGGCGTAGTGACCGCCGACGTCGCCGCGGCCCTCGACGTCCGTCTCGTACGCCGTCCAGCGGACGATGTTCGAGTGGTCCCGCTCGGCGAAGCGGCGTATGGACTGGAAGTCGCCGGGGAACATGGCCAGCGCGGTCGGCGCGGTGGTCGGCGCGGTCGGTGGCTGCTCGGCGTGCGCGTCCTCCCAGTAGAACCGGATCGCCGAGGCGGCCGTGCCGGTGAACCAGTAGAGCGCCACGTTGGCCAGGACGAAGTCGACGTCCAGGCTCTCGTCGAAGAGCTGGGCGTTCCAGGCGAGCAGCCCGACCGGGGAGTCGGCCAGCGCGAACGCCAGGGTCTGCGGCTGCTGGCTGTGCACCTGGTTGAAGGAGAACTTGTTCTCGTAGAACCACTGCAGGTGCGCCAGCGCCGCCTGGTCCGCCTCGGAGAGCCCGGCGAACTCGGTCGGGTCGCCCGAGGGGAACGAGAAGAGCTGGGTGACGTGTACGCCGAGCACGTGCTCCGGGTCGACCCGGCCCAGTTCCGGCGCGACCATCGAGCCGGCGTCGTTGCCGATCGCGCCGTAGCTGTCGTACCCCAGGCGGTTCATCAGCTCGGCCCAGGCGCGGGCGGTGCGGTGCCGGTTCCAGCCCGCGCTGCGGGTCGGGCCGGAGAACCCGAAACCGGGCAGCGACGGGATGACCACGTGGAAGGCCGGCGCGTCCGGGTTGGTCGGCTCGGTGAGCGGGGCGATCACGTCGAGGTATTCCAGCACCGAGCCGGGCCAGCCGTGGGTGAGCACCAGCGGGGTGGCGTCCGGCCGGGATGACCGGACGTGCAGGAAGTGGATCTGCTCGCCGTCGATCTCGGTGACGAATTGGGGGTGCGCGTTCAGTTGGGCTTCGACGGCCCGCCAGTCGAACCCGTCGCGCCACCGGTCGGCGAGGGCGCGCACCCGGTCGGTGCTCATTCCGTAGGCGTCGCCCGCGCCGGGCAGGTCGGCGGGCCAGATGGTGCGGCCCAGTCGGTCGGCCAGGTCGTCGAGGGCGGTCTGCGGGATCTCGACGCGGAACGGGCGGATGGTGGTGCCGGTCATCTCGGAACTCCTTTGGAACGGAATGTTTCGTTCTGCAATGAGAGTAGCAGACCGGAACGATCCGTTCCACTGTTAGTCTGAGGCCATGCCGACTCCCCCCGCGAAGACGATGGCTGGCCGCCGTGCCCAGGCCGCCCGCAACGACGAGGTCATCCTGGAAGCCGCCCGTGCGGTCTTCCTCGACGACCCGAAGGCCCCGATCGCCGCCGTCGCCGAACGCGCCGGCGTCGGCATCAGCGCCCTCTACCGGCGGTACGCGGGCAAGGAGGACCTGCTGCGCCAGCTCTGCCACGACGGGTTGCGCCGGTACGTCGCCGAGGCCGAGGTGGCCCTCGCCGAGCCGGACGACTGGGCTGCGTTCGCCGGGTTCCTGGCTCGGGTGGTCGAGGCCGACGTGCACTCGCTCACCGTCCACCTGGCCGGCACCTTCACCCCGACCGAGGAGATGGGCCGGGACGCGATGCGCGCCAACGAACTGGCCACGGCGCTGTTCCAGCGGGCCCACGCCAGCGGGCGGCTGCGACCGGACGTGGTCGTGCAGGACCTGGGGCTGGTGCTGGAGGCGTGCGCCGCGGTGCGCGTACCCGATCCGGACCGGACCGGGGAGCTGCGCCGACGCCAGCTCGCGGTGCTGCTGGCAGGTCTCTCGGCGGCCCCGGCCACGGACCCGCTGCCCGGCCCGCCCCCGGTGGCCGGTGAGTTCGACTGGCGGTGGCGCCGTCGAGGGTGATGGGTGTCACAGCGGTAGGGTTGAGCGGAATACGCTCAACTCTGGTTGTGTCCAACCCAGATGGACAACGCCGATCCGGGGGAGCCCATGAACACCGAAAGACTCACCACCAAGAGCCGCGAAACCATCACGGGCGCCGTCGCGCTGGCCAACCAGCGTGGTCACGCCACCGTGGAGTCCTGGCACCTGCTGCTGTCACTCCTGGACACCGATGGCTCGACCGCCACCGGTCTGCTGCGCGCCGTCGGGGCCGACCCCGCCGAGCTGCGCCGGGCCGCCCAGCGCGCGGTCGACGCCCTTCCGGCCGCGCGCGGCTCGAGCATCGCCGAGCCGACGTTGGCTCGGGAGTTCGTCAACGCCATCGGAGCCGCCGAGCAGATCGCCCGGCCGTTGGGCGACGAATACACCTCCACCGAGCACCTGCTCGCTGGCCTGGCCCGGGTGGGCGGCGCGGTGTCCGGTGCGCTGAAGACGGCCGGTGCCACCGAGGAGGCCCTGGTCGCCGCCTTCCCGACCGTTCGGGGTGGGGATCGACGGGTCACCACCGCCGACCCGGAGCAGACCTATCAGGCCCTGACCAAGTACGGCGTCGACCTCACCGCCAGCGCCCGGGACGGCAAGATCGACCCGGTCATCGGCCGCGACTCGGAGATCCGCCGGGTCATCCAGGTGCTCTCCCGGCGTACCAAGAACAATCCGGTGCTGATCGGTGAGCCCGGCGTGGGCAAGACCGCGATCGTCGAGGGTCTGGCCCAGCGGATCGTCACCGGCGACGTGCCCGAGTCGCTGCGCGACAAGAAGTTGATCTCGCTGGATCTCGGCGCGATGGTCGCCGGTGCGCAGTACCGCGGCCAGTTCGAGGAGCGGTTGAAATCCGTACTGGAGGAGATCAAGAACTCCAACGGGCAGGTCATCACGTTCCTCGACGAGCTGCACACCGTCGTCGGCGCAGGCAAGGGCGAAGGCTCGATGGACGCCGGCAACATGCTCAAGCCGATGCTGGCCCGTGGTGAGCTGCGGATGGTGGGGGCCACCACGCTGGACGAGTACCGGGAGCACATCGAGAAGGACCCGGCGTTGGAGCGTCGTTTCCAGCCGGTGCTGGTCGGCGAGCCGACGATCGAGGACACCATCGGCATCCTGCGTGGGCTCAAGGAGCGCTACGAGGTGCACCACGGCGTACGGATCACCGACGCCGCGCTGGTCGCCGCCGCGACGCTGTCGGACCGCTACATCACCGAGCGGTTCCTGCCGGACAAGGCGATCGACCTGGTCGACGAGTCCGCGTCCCGGCTCCGGATGGAGATCGACTCCCGGCCGGTCGAGGTTGACGAGATCGAGCGGGCGGTCCGCCGGCTGGAGATCGAGGAGATGGCGCTGGCCAAGGAGCTGGACGCCGCCTCGGCCGAGCGGTTGGAGCGACTTCGTAAGGAGTTGGCCGACAAGCGTGAGCAGCTCACCGTGCTCTCCGAGCGCTGGCAGACCGAGAAGAGCCACATCACCAAGCTCTCCACCGCCAAGGAGGAGCTGGAGCGCCTCGGCGGCGAGGCCGAGCGGGCCGAGCGGGACGGGGAGTTGGAGAGGGCCGCCGAGCTGCGCTACGGCCGGATCCCCGCGCTCAAGGTCGAGCTGAAGCAGGCCGAGGAGGAGCTGGCCCAGCTCCAGGCCGATGGCGCGATGCTCAAGGAGGAGGTCGGCGCCGACGACATCGCCGCAGTGGTCGCCTCCTGGACCGGCATCCCCGCCGGTCGCCTTCTGGAGGGCGAGACGGCCAAGCTGCTGCGGATGGAGGAGTCCCTGGGCGGCCGGGTGGTCGGCCAGGCCGAGGCGGTGGGCGCGGTCTCCGACGCGGTACGCCGTGCCCGAGCCGGTATCGCCGATCCGGACCGCCCGACGGGCAGCTTCCTCTTCCTCGGCCCCACCGGGGTCGGCAAGACGGAGCTGGCCAAGGCCCTCGCCGAGTTCCTCTTCGACGACGAGCGGGCGATGGTCCGCATCGACATGAGCGAGTACGGCGAGAAGCACTCGGTCGCTCGGCTGTTGGGTGCCCCGCCCGGTTACGTCGGTTACACCGAGGGTGGGCAGCTCACCGAGGCGGTGCGCCGTCGGCCGTACTCCGTGGTCCTGTTGGACGAGGTGGAGAAGGCCCACCCGGACGTCTTCGACGTGCTGCTCCAGGTGCTCGACGACGGCCGGCTCACCGACGGCCAGGGCCGCACGGTGGATTTCCGGAACGCGATCCTGATCCTCACGTCCAACCTGGGGTCGTCGGTGATCAGCGACCTGACGCTGGCCGATGAGCAGCGTCGGGAGGGTGTCCTGGCCGTGGTCCGGTCGCACTTCAAGCCGGAGTTCCTCAACCGGCTGGACGACATCGTGGTCTTCGCCTCGCTGCGCGGCGACGACCTGCGCTCCATCGTCGACATCCAGCTGGACCGGCTGCGGCGGCGGCTGGCTGACCGCAGGCTCGGCATGGAGATCACCGACGCCGCTCGGGGTTGGCTCGCGGAGCACGGCTACGACCCGATCTACGGTGCCCGCCCGCTACGCCGCCTGGTCCAGACGGCAATCGGCGACCAGTTGGCAAAAGCCCTCCTGTCCGGCCAGATCCGCGACGGCGAAACGGTGAAGGTAGACCGAGCCACCGAAGCCAACACCCTGACGGTCACCCCCGCCTGAACGCGGTGATCAAGAGGTTTGCGTCATGGCGGCGTTTTCTCATGACGCAAACCTCTTGATCAACAGGGTGGAGTGGGGGCTGGCGGGGAAAGGGTGGAGGCATGTTTGGGATGCGGAAGGCTTGGGAGCGGGAACTGGACGCGGCCGTCGACGAGTTGGTGGCGGCTGACACGCTCGCCTTTGGCGGAGTGGGGATCGCCGGCACGCTGCTGCCGGTGACCGAGGCGTACCACCGGGTCGAGGCCGCCCTCGGCGACCACCCCGAGGAGGCGCGTCGCCAGCTCGACCGGGTGCTGGCCGACGGCACACCCGCCGGCCGGGCGTACGCGGCCACGCTGCTGGAACGGATCGACCCGGCGGCGGCCCGAGCGGCCTGGACGTCGCTGCGGGACGACCCCAGCGAGTTCACCACCTTCGTCGGCTGCGTCATGGACCGCGAAACCCTTGGAAAGTACGCCAGCCAGCGGCTCGCCGCGGCTTGAACCATTCGCAGGCACCGGGAGAGCCAACGCCCGCCCGGCCGCCCCGGTGCAACCACGCACTCCGGGCGACCCCACGGGTGCCGTCGGTAGCTGAGCTGTCGGTCACGGTACGGGTCCCGCTGATGCCGAAGGTTGTTACCGTCTGCGCCGAAGTACCTGGGGGGATGGTCGGGTGGGCGGGTCAGTGACGTACCTGGTGGCGGCGCTTGCCGTACTTGTCGTGGTCATGGTCGTGGTCGTCGTGCGGGCCCGGCGGCGGTCGGCGGCCCGACCCGACGGTGCGCTGCCGCCCGGACGGCCGGCGCGCGACCGTCCGGCAGAGTCGCTGCGCGACAGCCCGCTCCGCCTGGCCCTGGGCGACCGCGTGCGGATCCGCGAGCAGGAGTACGCGGTGAGCGGCACCATCCGCCTTGTCGAGGGCGACTGGAGCTGGGTGCAGCACCTGCTCGACGACGACTCCGGCACCCGGCACCGGCTCTCCGTGGAGGACGGCCCCGAACTGGAGTTGGTGCTCTGGACGGCCGAGCCCGGCGCGACCGTCACCCCGGGCGCCCCGACCATCGACCTCGGCGGGCTGCGCTACACCTGGGCCGAGACCGGGCAGGCGCGTTACACCGCCACCGGCGAGACCGGGCTGACGTCGGCCGGGACCATGCGCTACCACGACTACCAGTCCGGTGGCGCCGCGCGGCTCTCCTTCGAGGCGTACGGGGAAGAGGGCTGGAGAGTGGCCCGCGGCGACCTGCTGGACCCCGCCGACCTGACGATCCGCCCCACGTCCGAGGGCCACTGAGCTGGATCCGGTGGGCGCGCCAGGCTCACCACGGCATGCCGAAGTGGCTCGTTGTCGATACGGTGTGGGCGCGATCTTAGGGAAGGAGAATCGTGGTCGATTCCCAGAGCACGCCGGCCCGTCAGCGGCCATCCATTGTGTCGATTTCCAGCTACCTGCTCTTCCTGTTCCTGGCGTGCCAGGTGATCAGTCTGATCATCACGCTCAGCACCATCGGTAAGACGCGTGACGCGCTCCGCGACGCGTACGCGGGCAGCACCGCCGCCAATGCCGACCAGGTCGCGGACGTCTTCCTCGCCATCGCCCTCGGCAGCAGCATCCTGCTGCTGTTGCTCGCGATCGTGCTGGGCGTCCTGGCACTGTTCAACAACCAGGGCCGTAACGGCTCCCGGATCACCACCTGGATCGTCGGCGGCATCATGGTCTGCTGCGTGGGTGGCGGCCTGCTCAGCAATGCGGCCGGCGGTTTCGCCGCCAGCGGGGAGACCGCCGGCGACGGGCCGAGCAGTGCGGAGATTCAGCGCCGGCTGGAGGAGGCCCTGCCCTCCTGGTCAGCCCCGGTCAGCCTCCTGCTCGGCGTGATCAGCCTGATCGCGCTGCTCACGGCGCTCATCCTGTTGGCGCTGCCGAAGGCCAACGAGTTCTTCCGCAAGCCCACCGCAGGGTGGGAGCCGCCGATCCCGGGCGCCAGC
Source organism: Micromonospora sp. LH3U1 (assembly GCF_028475105.1). Taxonomy (NCBI): domain Bacteria; kingdom Bacillati; phylum Actinomycetota; class Actinomycetes; order Micromonosporales; family Micromonosporaceae; genus Micromonospora; species Micromonospora sp. LH3U1. The sequence goes on from NZ_CP116936.1 coordinate 144,076, forward strand.
TACCCGGGTTACCCGCAGGCTCCGGGTCAGCCTGGCTACCCGCAGTCGGCCGGTCAGCCGGGTTATCCGTCGAGTGGGGAGCCGAGCTACCCCCCGCCGCCGGCCCCGAACCGGCCGGACGACACGCCGCCCGGGTCGTCAACCCCGCCGTCGACGAGTTGACCGCTCGATAACCACGACGCCGACGATCCCTCCGAGTAGGTTGCAACCCGACGCCTACCGGAGGGATTCGTCGTGTCGTACCCAGAATCGGCACCGGCCCGCCGGCCCGCCGTCGTCCTGTCGGCCGCGACCGTGCTGTTGGTGATGGCGGTCGCCGCGCTCGCGTACACCGTGGTCGACCTGGTGGTGCTGGGCGGGACGGTCGACGCGTTCCGCTCCGCGGCCCGGGACACCTCGGCGAGTCCGGAGCAGATCGACGATGTGGTGACGCTGCTCCGCGCCTCCGCAGCGCTGTCGGCGGTGGTGGCTGCGCTCTCCGCGCCGGTGCTCGCCGGCCTGGCCCTCGGGCTGCTGGCTCGTCGCGCCGGCGCTCGGGTGGCCACCTGGGTGATCAGCGGGCTCGGCCTGCTCGCGGGCTGCTGCAGCGTGGCGGTGCTCGTCGGCGAACGGGCCGCGCCACTGCAACTGGGCGCTGGCGAGCAGGCTCTCGCCGAGTTGCTGGGTCTGATCGGCGACGCGTACCCGTCGTGGTGGATTCCGCTCAACGCCGGGCTTTCCGTCGGGCAGGGGCTCGGTTACCTTGTAGTAGCTTTGCTGCTGGCCCTGCCGGCGGCGAACGCCTGGTTCCGTCGCCACCGCTCGACTGCGCCGACCATGCCATCCGCACCGCCCGCGTTCATGCCCGCCCCGCACCAGCCACCGTCGGCGCCTCCCGCGCCCCCGTACCCGCCCAGGTGAGGACCGCCCCCGTGACGCTCGACCCCACGACTGCCGAGCGCCGAGCCCTCGTCACCGGGGCCACCGCCGGCATCGGCGCGGCGTTCACCCGGCGGCTGGCCGCCGACGGCTGGCATCTGGTGCTGGTCGCCCGCGACGCGGCCCGGCTGACCGAGATGGCCACCGAGTTGGGTTCCACGCACGGCCGTGAGGTAGAGACGATTCCGGCGGATCTGTCCACCGACGACGGCTGCGCCATCGTGGAGCAGCGGCTCGCCGACGGCAGTCCAGTTCACCTCCTGGTCAACAACGCCGGGATCAGCCTGAACAAACCGTTCCTGCGCTCCACGGCGGAGGATGAGGCGCGCCTGTTGCGGCTCAATGTGCACGCGGTCATGCGACTGACCCTGGTGGCGCTGCGATCGATGACCGAACGGCGAAATGGGGCAGTGATTAATGTCTCTTCGGTTGCCGGGTTCGGTACGGCGATGCCCGGGTCGACCTACTCGGCCAGCAAGGCATGGGTCACCAACTTCAGCGAGTCCGTCGGTCAGTCGGCGCGGCCGTTCGGCGTCCGGGTGATGGCACTCTGCCCCGGCTACACCCGCACCGAGTTCCACCAGCGGGCCGGCATCAACATGTCCAAGACGCCGGAGTGGCTGTGGCTGCGGGCCGAGGATGTGGTTGACGAAGGCCTGCGTGACCTGCGTAAAGGCAAGATGGTCAGTGTCCCGGCATGGAAGTACAAGGTGGCCGTCGCCGGCATGCGGCACGCGCCGCGCTGGCTGCTCCATGCCGTTGCACGGGACGCCCGCGGCCGGATCGGTCGCGACGAGCGCTGAGCTTCGACAGGCCCGCCGGTCCCCGGGGGTCGTTGGCGCGGCGTTGGCGCGCCGCTATCGAGCCGGTCGCTGAGCGTAGTCGAACATTGCCAGCCATCGGTCCCTCGCGGGGCTGATCAGGGTGGACCCGACACGCGGCGTTCAGACTTGCGCAGTAACCTCTATCGCCATGGGGGACCACGACGACCTGCGTAAATTCATTACCGACCTGGCTGTGGTCCACGGACGGGTCGTGCTCTCCTCGGGGCGTGAGGCAGACTGGTACGTGGATCTGCGGCGCGTCACGCTCCATCACCAGGCCGCACCTCTGGTCGGCCGGGTGTTGCTCGACCTCACCGCCGACTGGGAGTACGACGCTGTCGGCGGCCTCACCCTGGGCGCGGATCCTGTCGCGCTCTCGATGCTGCATGCCGCCGTTCCGACCGGCCGTGCCCTGGACGCCTTTGTGGTGCGCAAGGCGGGCAAGGCGCACGGTCTACAGCGGCGGATCGAGGGACCGGAGGTGGCCGGCCGTCGGGTGTTGGCGGTGGAGGATACGTCCACGACGGGCGGAAGTGTTTTGACCGCTGTCGAGGCGCTTCGTGAGGCCGGGGCGGAAGTCGTGGGCGTGGCGGTTATTGTTGATCGAGGCGCCGGCGACGCGGTGCGAGCCGCCGGATTGCCGTACCGGGCGGCCTATACGTTGGCTGACCTCGGCCTTGTGGCGTAAAAGTTTGCCGATTCGGATCTGCTGATATGCAGGCGGATCGATGCTGCTGGTGGAAGGATGGAATACGTGGGAACTGCGTTGGCCGAAATGACTATGCCTCAGATCTCGCCGCTTAACGGCGAGCCGATCGAACGTGCCGATGCCGAGCGTCTCGCCGGGGTCCTCAAGGCCCTTGCTGATCCTGCTCGGTTGCGGCTGCTCAGCCTGATCCAGTCGGCCCCCGAGGGCGAGGCGTGCGTCTGTGACCTGACGGCGCCGCTCGGCCTCTCTCAGCCGACGGTCAGTCATCACCTGCGTATCCTCACCGAGGCTGGCTTGCTGCAGCGGGAGAAGCGCGGTGTCTGGGCGTACTACAGCCTGGTCCCGAGTGCGATCGCGACGATCGCCGACCTGCTGACCCCGCCGCGTAAGCGGGCCACCAAGAAGGCCCGCTGACGTAGGCAATACACGCCGTCCCGCGCCGGGGCGGCGTCCGGTGGCGAGCCAGGGGTGGCGCCACCGGTGGGTGACACCTGCTCGTCCCCGGCCGCACCGCCGGAGGCCGGGTGCGACATGCCGACGGCCGACCCCCTCACCAGGGGGCCGGCCGTCGTCGTACCTGGGGTCAGCGGTCCTGGCCGTGCTCCGGGCGCTGGCGGCCGTGCTGGTGCCCGTCGTGGTCGAACGCCTCACGGGCCGCTTCCACCGCGCCAGCGGCGCTGGCCGCCGCGATCACCGCGACCGCCTCGCCGCGCTTACGAGCCCGCCGATCGCGGAGGAACTCGAAGAAGATCGGCAGGACCGAGATCACGACGATCAGGGCCACCACCGGCAGGATGTAATGGTCGATCTTGTCGCCGATGGCCTGGTAGATCTGCTCGGCCAGCAGGTAGCCGATCAGCAGGATGCCGTCCACCCAGAGCACCGCACCGACGATGTTCCACAGTAGGAACTTCCGGGCCGGCATGCCGAGCGCGCCGGCGACCGGGTTGAGGAACGTTCGAACGATCGGGATGAAGCGCGCCAGCACCACGGCCTTCGCCGGGCCGAACTTGTCGAAGTAGTACTCGGCCTTCTCCACGTACTCCTTCTTGAAGAGCCGGGAGTTCGGCCGTTCGAACATCGGCCGGCCGTACCGCGCACCGAGCCAGTGCCCCAGCTGGGCGCCGGCGATCGCGCAGATCGGCCCGCCGATCAGCAGGCCTGCCAGGGAGAGGCGGGTGCCGTCGCCGAAGATCGCGTCCGCGACCGGCGACGCGGCCACCCCGGCGAGGAACAGCAGCGAGTCGCCAGGGAAGAAGAAGCCCACCAGCAGGCCGGTCTCGGCGAAGAGGATCACCCACACGCCGATCAGCCCGAAGGTCTGCAACAGATCCTTGGGATCGAGCGGGTTCAGGGCGACGCTCTCCGCGAGAGCGCGGATGTTCTCAGCTGTGTCCACGGCCACAAAGGGTACCGAAGCCCAAGGCCCCTGCCGCGCCGGACCGGCCCCTCACCACCCGCCCGCGTAGTGGGGGCCCAACGACGGTGCCCCGCCGACCGTGATGGTCGGCGGGGCACCGGTGGTGCGGGGTGGATCAGGCTACGAAGCGGGTCCGGCGGCGCTTGGCCACCAGGTAGCCGCCGACGCCCGCGGCGAGCAGCAGTGCGCCGAGGCCGGCGATCAGGCCGGTGGACTGGCCGGTGATCGGCAGCGAGCTACCGTCACCGTCACCGTTGTCGCCGCCGCCGCTGCCGCCGGTCGCGTTGATCAGAATCTTGGCGGTGTCGTTGGCCGGCTTCAGGTCCGCGTAGAAGCCGCCATCGCACTCGCAGGGCAGGTTGATCTTGACGGCGCCGGTGTCGTTCGGAACAACCTTGTCGATCCGAAGCGTGAAGTCGGCGGTTTCCTGGTCGCCGGCCTTGATGAACGGCGTCGGGTAGCAGCCGTAGACCCGGCCGCCCGGCTGACCCGGCTCGCCCCACTCCTCACCGGTGATCGGGGCGCAGAACTCCGGAGCCGCCACGACGGTGGTGTTCTTCGGGATCTCCACGTTCATGTGGGTGACCGCCGAGCCGCCGCGGCTGCGGTCCAGCGTTGCCGGTCCGTTGTTGCGGAAGCCGATGGTGACCTCGACCTCGTCGCCCTTCTTGCCCGAGGCGCTGTCGCCGATCGCCTCAAGGTCGGTGCCGTTCTTGCCGGTCACCTTGACGTTGAGGGAGGACCCGTTGTTGTCCGGCTCGGTGTCGGCCTGGGAGCCGCGGGTCCCGGCCATCGTGGAGAGCTTGGCGAGGGCGAGCTTCCCGTCGGTCCCCGGCTTGCCTACCGAGACACCCACGCTGTCGAGATACGCGTCGAAGTCCTCAAACTCTGCGGGCGTCATCCAGATGATCTCGCCGTACTCGGAACCCGGAGCGTACGAGTCTTCCCCGACTCGGTAGGCGAGGTTGGCACCGTAGGTGGCACCCGGTGCGAGGTCCTCGTCGAAGTGACAGCTGCGCAGCTCGTCGTCCACGTAGGTGCAGTTGCTGTAGTGCTTGTCCGCGCGGATGCCGTAGTCGTTGTAGAAGATGACGCTCGCCCCGTTGGCGGCAGTCTTACCGCTGTTGCTGACCTTGAGGGCGGCGGTGAACTTTCCGCCGGGTGCCGCCGACACCTCGATCTCGGGCCCGGCGGCGAGGTCGACACCCTCACCCACACGGATCTTGGCGTCATGGCTGACGGAGTCGAAACCTGCGGCGCTGAGCGTCACCTTGACGGTGCCCGCATCTCCGTCCTTCGCACCCTCGGCGGGCGCGATGACGACGGGGGCGATGCCGCCGAGGCCCCACTCCTCCACACCGATCTCAAAGGGGTCGGCGCAGAGCAGGACGCCCTTCTCGGGGGTCGTGCAGTAATCCGTTGCCGTCTCCGGCGCGAGGGTGACCTTGTCGGCCAGGTCGCGGTAGTCGTAGCGGACGGTGACGTCGCGGAGCACGACCGGGGCGCTGCTGTAGACGGTCGTGGATTCCACCTTGCCGGCGGACTTGGTCGCGATGGTCGTGTCGCCGAAGTAGACGCCCAATTCGACGGGCGCTTCCTCAGCGGCGACGGCCGGGCTGGCGGAGGCAGCGACGAACGCGCCTGCTACGCCCAATCCGGCGAGCCAGCGCCGGGTGGAGTGGGTGAGCATGAGGGGGTTCCTCCAGTTGAAGGTTCAGGTGGAGCGTGCGGATCTTAAGGAATCGCTAAGCCTGGCTGCAGCCCCGAGAGTTGCCCGTCCGGCAAGACGAACCGAAAGGTTGATCAGCGGCACCGCAATGTTCGGTCGGTCCGCTCACGCCATGACCGACTCCCACCACCCGCTGGGCGCATCCCGGGCGGTGGGGTCCAACGACGGTGCCCCGCCGACCGTGATGGTGGGCGGGGCACCGGTGGTGCGGGGTGGATCAGGCTACGAAGCGGGTCCGGCGGCGCTTGGCCACCAGGTAGCCGCCGACGCCCGCGGCGAGCAGCAGTGCGCCGAGGCCGGCGATCAGGCCGGTGGACTGACCGGTGACCGGCAGACCGCCGCCGTCACCGCCGCCCGTGCCGCCGTCACCGCCGTCACCGTCACCGCCGTCACCGCCGTCGCCGCCGTCGTCCGTCTTGGTCGGGTTGATCACGATCTTCGCGGTGTCGTTGCCCTTGTTCGGGTCACCGACCAGCGCGGTCGTGATGGCACCCGTGGCGTCCGGGACGACCTTGTCGATCCGGAGCGCGAACGAGTACGAGGTCTCGTAGTCCTTCCAGCTCTCAAGGACCTGGCAGGCGTACTCCTTCGCGCCCGGCTCACCCCAACCCGCGGTCCACGGGTCCCACTCCTTCTCCGGCGCGAATGGCACGCAGTCGAAGGGGGCTTCGACCACCGTCGTGTCGGCCGGGACAGACACCCGGACTGGCAGGTCCTCAAGCCGGATGCCCGGCGTGCCCTGGCCCAGGTACTCGAGCACCGCCGGCCCGAGGTTGGTGAAGCTCGGCTCGACGGTGACCACGTCACCCTTCTTGCCACTCGCGGTCACGCCCTTGGTGGCCAGGTCCGCGTGGTTGTCACCGGTCACCTGGACGGTCCCGATGGTCATGTTGTTCATCTTGTCCAGGTCGGTCTGAGGCACCCTCGCCCCCTGCACCGACTGCGCGACCAGACGAAGTTCCTTGCCCGTGCCGGGCTTGATGTCGTCGAGGAACCAGTCCTTGAACGCCAGATCCCAGTCGTCCGTGGTCCACCAGTCCAGTACGACCGGGAACTTGGCGCCCGTACGCGCCTCCGGGGCCACCTTGATGGGCAGGTCTGAGGAGAGCTTGTACGACTTGTTCGGCTCGATCTTCGTGTCGAACGTGCAGAAGGCGGTCATGCCCCACTCGTCGGACTTGCAGTTCGAGAAGTCCCCGCCGTAGGAGGCGAGGTATTCGGCCTGCACGACGAGAACAGCGCCTTCGACGGCGGTCTCACCGGCGTTGCGAACGACGGCCGGTAGACCAGCTTTGCCACCCGGAGCGCCGCTGGCCTCCACGGTCGGGTCGCTCACGAGGTCAACGCCCTCGGCGATGGTGATGTCGGCCGTCGCCTTGGCGGTCTTGCCACCGGAGGTGATGCTGATCGCCAGGGCGCCCTTCTGTCCTGGCTTCGCGTCGTCCTTACCCGTGACCATGTAGTTGAACCAGGGCGCCTGGCCCTCCTCGACGTCGGTCTCGCAGTGCAGCTTGGTTGCCGAAACGTCGCAGGCCCAGCCCCACGCCGACTCCACCGTGGCGAAGTCGGCGACTGCGGAGAAGTCGACGTCCACGGAGGTCTGACCGAACTTCAGCTCGGACTCGGTGTCAGTCTGCTGCGCGTAGAAGTAGCCGTAGTCAGTGTGGCCGGGCGCGACGAGCAGATCGTGCGTCCCGATCTCGAAAGGGGCTTCGGCGGCGACGGCCGGGCTGGCGGAGGCGGCGACGAACGCGCCTGCTACGCCCAGTCCGGCGAGCCAACGCCGGGTGGAGTGGGTGAGCATGAGGGGGGTTCCTCCAGTGAGGGAAGTCAGGTGGAGCGTGCGGATCTTAAGGAATCGCTAAGGCTGACTGCAGCCCCGAGCGCCGCCCATCGATCAGGTTCAACCGAAAGGTTGATCAGGGGCACCGCAACGTTCGGTCCATCCACTCCCGTCATCTGAGGCAGGAGCCCCGGGAGGTGCAGTGACGTACGAGGAGTTCGCGGACACGCGGCTGGCCCCGCTACTGCGGTACGCGGTGATGCTCACCGGCGATCCGCACCAGGCACAGGATCTGGTCCAGGAAACCATGGTCCGGGTCCAGCTCAACTGGCGTCGGGTCGTCCGGGCGGACTCACCCGAGCGCTACGTGCGCCGGATGCTCACCAACCAGTACGTCGACTGGCGGCGAGGGTCCTGGGTACGCCGGGTGCTGCTGCGCGGGGAGCCCGACGCGACGGTGCCGGTGCCGACCGACCACGCCCAGTCCGCGGTGGACCGGGACCAGATCTGGTCCTGGCTGTCCCGGCTGCCGCGCCGGCAGCGGGCCGCCCTGGTGCTGCGCTACTACGAAGACATGGCCGACGCCGAGATCGCCGACATCCTCGGCTGCGCCGTCGGGACCGTACGTTCGTCCATCTCCCGGGCCCTGGCCACGCTCCGGGCCGAGTACGTGGAGGCGTGAACATGATTGAGGACGACCTGCGTGCCGCGTTCGCCCGGCACGAGCCGTTGACCCCGTCGACCGGCCCACTGCGGGCCGCGATCGACCGGCTCGCCGCCACCCGCCGTCGCCGCAGGCAGCGGTTCCAGGCCGCCGGCGTCACGCTCGCCCTGCTCGCCGCGCTCGGAGTCGGCGTGCCGCAGCTGCGCCCCGATCGGCCGGCAGCGGACTCGTTGGTGTCTGGCCAACCAGCTGACTCGCCGACCGCGTCGCTGAACATCCTGCTGCTCGGCGTGGACGGCTTCGGCGAGGAACCGCAGTACCGGTTGGCGGACTCCATCCTGCTGGTGCACATCCCGGCCGACCGGAGCCGGCCGTACCTCATCTCGTTGCCGCGCGACCTGGAGGTGTCGGTCCCCGGCCGGGGGGTCGACAAGCTCAACACCGCGTTCTTCGACGGTGCCGGCGAGCCTCGGCCCGACCTGGACGCCGGCTACGACCTGACCCGCCGGGTGGTCGACGACCTGACCGGGGTACGCGTCGACGCTGGCGCGGTGCTGACCTTTGCGGGGCTGCGCCGGATCACCGAGGCCGTCGACGGTGTGGAGGTCTGCCTACCGAATGAGGTCCGGTCCTGGCACACCCGCCGGATCTTCCCGGCTGGCTGTCAGCGGCTCGACGGCGCTGCCTCCGTCGACCTGCTGCGGCAACGGCGGTACCTGCCCGTCGGTGCGCTCGACCGGGACCGTAACGCCCAGCGCTATGTCGACGGGCTGATCCGGCGGGTGGTTGCGCAGGACGTGCTGACCAGTCCGGTCAGGCTCAACGCGCTGCTGTCGGCCGCCGGTAAGGATCTGACGGTCGACGACGACGGCCTGCCACTGACCAGGCTGGTGGCGGTACTACCCGAACTCAAGAGCGTCGATCCGGTGGGGCTCAGCCTCCCGGTCGGCCCGCCGGTGGACAACTTTTCGCGGCTGCCGCTGGACCCGAAGCATGGCTCGGCGTTCCTCGCCGCGCTGCGCGAGGATCGGTTGGCGCAGTGGGTGGCGCAGCACCCGGAGGAGGTCAACCGCACCCGGTGATACGGACCGCGACAGCGCCCCGCCGGCCAGGTACGGGACGGCGGGGCGCAGGTCAGGCGGGGTGGGTCAGGCGACGAAGCGGGTGGTTCGGCGCCGAGCGAGCAGGTAGCCGCCCACGCCGGCGACGAGCAGCAGGCCGCCGATGCCGGCGATCAGGCCGGTGGGGGAGCCGGTGATGGGCAGCGAACCGCCGCCACCGCCGCCTTCGCCGCCGCCCTGGGCCGCGTTGACCACGATGGTGGCCCTGTCGTTGGCCGGTTTGATGTCGTCCGGGAAGCCGCCGCCGCCGGGGCACTCGCACGGCGCGTTGACCCGCACCGCGCCCCGGGCGTTGGGGATGACCTTGTCGATGCGCAGCCGGAACTTCATGGTGTACGTCTGACCGGCGACCAGGAGCATCTCCGAGGCGCACTGGTACGTGCGGGTGCCCTGCCGCAACTGACAGCTATCGGGGATCTCGACGGCGGTGGTGCCCGGCGGCAGCTCCACGTCGGTGTGGGTGGCGGCCTCGTAGTCTGCGTTCGTTCTGTCGAGTGTCGCCGGCCCGTTGTTCCGGAAGCCGACGGTGGCCGTGACGACGGCGCCGGCCCTGCCCTTGAGCGTGGCGCCGATCGCCGCGAGGTCGGTGCCGTTCGTGCCGGTGGCCTTGATGATCCACCCGGTGTAGTCGTTGCCCGGGCCGACGTCGGTCTGGTCGGCCTGCCGAATCCTGCCGGGTGCCTCGGCCAGAGTCAGCTTCGGGCCGTTGCCGCGGGTGGCCGCCCGGGCGCCGGCGGTTTCCCGCACCCGGGTCAGGTCCTCGAAGTCGGCCTTGGTCATGAACTGGGCATAGCCGGACTGGTTGGTCGGGGCGTAGGTGTCCTTGGCGAGTTCAAGGTTGAGCGTGGTTTCGAGCCCCGTGCCCACCGGAATCTCCTCGTCGAACTGGCAGGAGACGAGGTGGTCGCCGGAATAGAGGCAGTTGCTGAACCGGTCCCTGGTCCGGATCGAGTAGGCGAGGTCGAAGACCGCGACGAATCCCGTGACGGTCTCGTCGCCGACGTTGGCCACGGCCAGCGGCACCGTGAACTTTCCGCCCGGCTTGGAGGAGACGGTGGTGTACGGGCCGCCAGCAAGATCGACCCCCTCGCCGACACGGACACGCGAGGTGTAGCTGCCCTGCCGCCCGCCGGCCGCCTGGAAGCTGACGGCGACGTCGCCGGAGTCGCCGAGCTGCGCGCCTTCGGTGAGGGCGATGCGCACCTGCTTGGTCGCGTTGCGGTAGATCCCGCTGCCGGGCGGCACCATCTCGTGGAGGACGACCTCGCCGGGCTCCTTGCAGACGAGAACGCCCGGCTTGGGGGCGGCGCACTCCTGGTTTTCCCCGGCGGTCATGGTGATCTTGTCGGCCAGGGAGCTGTAGTCGTACCGCACGGAGACGTCGGTGAGGACCGTCGGCTCGTCGGCGTACAGGAACAGGGTGCGGGTGGTTGCCGCCGAGCCGACGGCCAGGGTGGCGTCCTGGAAGTAGGGCTCGATCGCGGCTGCGGCGACGGCGGGGCTGGCGGAGGCGGCGACCAACGCGCCCGCGGCGCCGAGCCCCGTCAGCCAGCGGATCGAATGCTTGAGCATGGGGGTCCTCCCGTGGGGGTACAGGTGGCGCTCGTCCAACCTAGGGAGACCCCGCCTCTTCGGTAACCCCTTGGGATCGATATTTGTCTAACGACCCGAACGGCTGAACACCTCTGTCGCAACGGGCAGTCGACCCCACGACGGGGTCAGCGGTAGTCGTCCTCGTCCCCGGTGACCACCCGGGCCTGCTCCATCGCGTCCCAGTCGTCGACCTCCAGGCCGCGGTGCGGCTCGCTGTCGACGTCGGCGGGACCGACGACGGCGGCCTGCTCGACCGCGTCGGCAGGATCGGCCTCGGGGTCGCGTTCGTCCGGGGCGAGGTGGTCGCCGGGGGTGAAGTCCTCATCGGGCTGACCCATCGTCCCTCCCGGGGGTCTCGGGGCACGGTTCCCACCCACCGTACGGGCTGGGCCGGCGCACCGCCCGGAAGCGGAGTAGGCGGAATCAGCCCTCGGGAACGCGACCCGGTGCCAGGATGGTGCCGTGGGCTTCCTCATCAGACTGGTGATCACCGCGGTCGCGTTGTGGATAACCACGCTGATCGTGCCCGGGGTCGACGTGCACGGCCGCTCGGGTGGCAACACCGTGCTCACCCTGATCGTGGTGGCGCTCATCTTCGGCGTGATCAACGCGGTGCTCAAACCGGTGATCAGGGTCGTCGGCTGCGTGTTCTACCTGCTGACCCTGGGCCTGTTCGCGCTGGTGGTCAACGCGCTGCTGTTCCTGCTCACCGACCGGATCGCCCGCGGGCTCGACCTGCCGTTCCAGGTGGACGGATTCTGGCCGGCGTTCTGGGGAGCCATCGTGATGACCGTGGTCACCTGGCTGATCAGCGTCATCGTGCCGGACAACCTGGACCGTCGGTGAACGGCTAGCGCCCGGGTCGGTTGTTCCGGCGCACCTCACCTACGGGATACTTCCGGAGGAGGACAGCGCGGTCCGGCGCACACATGAAGAACAGCGGCCAGTACGGCCGAGAGTGGTAAGTAAGGAGCGTTCGACATGCCCATCGCTTCCCCCGAGGCCTACGCGGAGATGCTGGACCGGGCCAAGGCTGGCCGGTACGCGTACCCCGCTATCAACGTGACCTCCTCCCAGACGCTGAACGCGGCGCTCAAGGGCTTCGCCGACGCGGAGAGCGACGGCATCGTCCAGGTCTCCACCGGTGGTGCCGAATACCTGTCCGGCCCCTCGATCAAGGACATGGTCACCGGCGCGGTGGCGTTCGCCGCGTACGCGCACGAGGTGGCCAAGAAGTACTCGGTCAACATCGCCCTGCACACCGACCACTGCCCGAAGGACAAGCTGGACGGGTTCGTCCGTCCGCTGATGGCCATCTCGCAGGAGCGGGTGAAGCGCGGCGAGGAGCCGCTGTACCAGTCGCACATGTGGGACGGCTCGGCCGTGCCGGTCGCGGAGAACCTGCAGATCGCCTCCCAACTCCTCGACGAGGCCGCCAAGGGCAAGATCGTCCTTGAAATCGAGGTCGGCGTCGTCGGTGGCGAGGAGGACGGCGTCGAGAACGCCATCAACGACAAGCTCTACACCACCACCGAGGACGGCCTGGCCATGGTCGAGGCGCTCGGCCTCGGCGAGAAGGGCCGCTACATGGCGGCGCTGACCTTCGGTAACGTGCACGGCGTCTACAAGCCGGGCAACGTCAAGCTGCGTCCGGAGATCCTCAAGCAGATCCAGGACGCGGTCGGCGCCAAGTACGGCAAGGACAAGCCGCTCAGCCTGGTCTTCCACGGCGGCTCGGGCTCCCTGCTGAGCGAGATCCGCGAGGCTCTGGACTACGGCGTGGTGAAGATGAACATCGACACCGACACCCAGTACGCCTTCACCCGGCCCGTCGCGGACCACATGCTCCGCAACTACGACGGCGTGCTGAAGATCGACGGCGAGGTCGGCAACAAGAAGCAGTACGACCCGCGCGCCTGGGGCAAGGCCGCCGAGGCTGGCCTGGCCGCCCGGGTCGTCGAGGCGTGCGAGCACCTGCGCTCGACCGGAACCACGATGTCCAAGTAACGACGTCCCACCGACGGCCGGCTCTCCCTCGGGAGGCCGGCCGTCGTCGTGTGGTCAGGCCGGCGCGGTGAGCAGGCGCACGGCATCGCGTACGTCGTCGGTGAGGTGGATCGTCGACGACAGGTCACCGAACGGGGACGCGGCCAGTAGCGGACGCAACAACGCCTCCACCGGCAGCTCCCGGGTCCAGTAGTCGCGGTCCAGGAAGATGTACGCGCCGCTGGCGCCGTCGGTGCCGTAGTAGGTCTTGGTGGCCGCCTGGAACACCTCCTGCACGGTGCCCGCCCGCCCCGGGGCGAAGACGATGCCGCCCCGGGCGAGCCGCAGGATGGTGTCCTCCCGGATCGCGTTCGAGAAGTACTTGGCGATCCGCCCGGCGAACAGGTTCGCCGGCTCGTGCCCGTACAGCCAGGTCGGGATGGCCAGGCCGCCGGCACGCGCCCAACCCGGGTCGTCGCCACGCTGCCGGGGCACGCCCGCGTACCGCTGCCGGACCGTCAGCGCCGTCTCCGTGTACCGGTGGTGGTCGGTGAAGTCGGGGGCGGTGGCCAGCAGGTCGATCGCCGCGGTCACCTCCGTTGCCGGCTGGTCCGCCAGGTAGGCGCCGAGGTTCGCCGCCTCCATCACCCCGGGACCGCCGCCGGTCACCACCAGCCGGTCGGCCCGCGCCAGCTCCCAACCCAGCACGGCCGCCATCCGGTACGCGGGACTGCCGCGCCGCACCGCGTGCCCGCCCATGATGCCCACCACCGACTGCGGCCCGTGCCCGGCCAGCCAGACCCGGGTGGCGTCGGCCAACGCGTTGTCCACGCCATGGTCGTGCAGGCGCTGACCGAGCGCCTCCTTGACGTCCGGCAGCGCGCCACCGTGCGCCCGGTAGTGGTCGTACACCCGGGTGTCGTACATCCCGGTGAACCCGCCCTCGGCGAACCCGGCGGCCAGTTCCTCCGGGGCGTAGAGGTGCGTCGGCTGGGTCGGGTACGGAAGCCCCGAGAACGGCGGCACCACGTTCGCCCCGCGCCGGACCAGGTCGGCGCCCACGTCGCGGGAGGCGAACCGGCAGCCCACGAAGAGGGTGCCGGCGACCTCGATGCCGGTCAGGTCGGGCACCGGCGCGAGGTCGAGGCGCAGGCCCTGCACGGTCAGCCCGGTCAGTCGCCCGGTGGCCAGCTGTCGGTCCAGCTCGTCCCGGGTCTGGATCTCGTTGGCGTGCAGGTGCGGCTCGATGACGTCCGCGGGAGGTGGGGTCGGCACCCGGCCATCCTGCCCGTCCGCCGGGGTCGGCCAAACCTCGGGCCCGGGGGGGTACGACAGGAGCCCGGTGGTCGTGGCCACCGGGCTCCTGCGTTACCGGTTCCTGGGGAGGCTCCGGACCATTAGTTGTAGTGGAAAACACCTGGCAGCGGCATAGGCCGCAGGCGTGACCAACTCCTCAGCCGTTCAGCGGAACGCGTCGGCCGACCCGCTCGCGTGTCGCCCTGTCCAGCGGGTTGAATGGGGCGATGCAGAACCTTTTGCCAGAGCCACCGGCCACCCGCCTGCCCGCGAACGACGAGGCCGACGCCGCCCTGGCTGCCGCCGAGGAGGCCGGCACCGATGAGGCGTTCGCCAGTGTGGCGGCCGGCTTCCCGACCTACAGTGCGGCCTGGGCGGCGCTCGCGGCCCGGGCGTTCGCGCAGGATCAGGTCGTCACGGCGTACGCCTACGCACGCACCGGCTACCACCGGGGCCTCGACCAGCTGCGCCGCAGTGGTTGGAAGGGGCACGGCCCGGTGCCGTGGTCACACGAGCCCAACCGGGGCTTCCTCCGCTGCCTGTACGTGCTGACCCGCGCCGCCGACGAGATCGGCGAGGCCGACGAGGCGGCCCGCTGCGCCCAGTTCCTGCGCGACTGCGACCCGGAAGCGGCGGACGCGCTGGCGAGCAACTGAGCCCGCTCCGACGGCCGGCCCGACACCGGGCCGGCCGTCGGCGGGTTACAGCCCCTCGGCGACCGCGGCGGCGATCTTCAGCCAGGCGTCCCGGGTGGCCGAGGAGAGCCCTCCGTACCGGATCGGCTCGCCACTGTCGATGAGCCGCTCGTACGGGGCCAGCAGCACCGCCCGGGTGCGGGCCGCGAAGTGCTCCTGGATGGCTGGCAGGTCGATCTCCTTGCGGGACGGCGGCATCGACACCACCGTCACGGCCTGCCGGACCAGCCGTTGCCGACCGCTCTGCTCCAGGTGGTCGAGCATCCGGGCGGCGGTCTCCGCCGAGTCGTTACGGGCCGACATGGTGACCACCAGTTGATCGGTGGCGTCCATCGATGCCTGCCAGTTCTGCGCCCGGACGTTGTTCCCGGTGTCCACGAAGATCAACTTATAGAACCGGCTGACCACCTCGCGGATCTCGGCGAACGCGGCTGCGGTCAGCATCTCGCCACCGGTCGCCGACTCGTCCGAGGCCAGTACGTCGAACATCCCCTCGCCCTGCGAGCGGACGTACTGCGACAGGTCGCCGACCCGCCCGTGCGCGCCCTGGAACTGCCCGAGGTCACGCAGCATGTCCCGCACCGTGCGGGAGTGGAAATCCTGCTGGGCGCGCATCCCGAGGGTGCCCTGGGTCTCGTTGTTGTCCCAGGCCAGCACGTAGCCGCCACGCTTCTGGCCGAACGTCATCGCGAGCAGCAGGATGGCCACCGTCTTACCGGCGCCGCCCTTCGGGTTGACCACGGTCACCTGCCGCAGACCGCCGAAGTTGCGGCGCACCATCTCGATGTCCCGCTTGAGCTCCTGCTCATGCCGCCCCGGCGAGAGCCGGAGCAGCCCCATCTTGTTGACCACCGCGCGTACACCCATGGTCGCGACCGGGTCGGCGGGCCGGACCTGCCGGCGCCGGGCGAAGTCCTCGGCGGTCGGCGCTGCGGTGTCCTCCGGCGTCCAGCTCGCGTCCGGGTATCCGGTCGCATCCGGGTAACCGGGGGTGGGCACCCGGGTCACCCCTTCGGCCTCCGGGTACGGCTGCCCGGGCGGCACACCGGCCGTGCCCTGCTGCCATGGCGGTGGATACCAACCCGGCGAGGGCGGGAACGGCCCGGGCGGTGGGGTCGCCGGCCCGGCCTGCTGGGGAGCTTGCTGCGGCGCGGGACGGCCGTGCGGCTGCTTGTTGAACTGCGTCAGGTCGGGCGGGGGCGGGATCTGCGCCGGGCCGGCCTGGCCAGGGATCGCCGGGGTGAACGACTGACCGGAGTACGCCTGCCCGGGGTGCGTCGGCGCCGAGTGCGCCTGCCCGGGGCCGGCGTGCGGTGGCTGCGGCACGGGTGGGGCGGGGATCGGGGGTGTTGCGGTGGCGGCCTCGTCCTGGGCTGGTGCGGACGACCCCGCCGGGCGTTGCGGCGGGTACGCCCACGGCGACTCGGTGGGCGGCCGCGCCGGCCCGCCGGTGGATCCGTCCTCCCCGGTCTCGCCGGCCTCCGGCGCCGACCCGGCCACGGCGGGGCTGGTTGCTACGGGGTTGGCCGTCGCGTGGCCTGTCGACGCGGGGGCTGCCGTCGCGGATTCCGCCGACGCGGGGGCTGCGGCGGCCGGGCGGTCGGTGGGCGTGGTGCCTGCGGTGGGGCGGTCGGTGGGCGTGGCAGCCGCGGACGGGCGGTCCAGGGTGAACGGCAGGTCCAGGTCGACACCTCCCGTGGTGATCGGCGAGGTGGGGCCGACGTTCGGACCCCGGTCACCGGCCTGAGCCTGCGCCGTTCCGCCTGCGGTGCTTACCGCCCCGGCTGCGGTGCTCGCCACGTCGGGTCGGCTGTCCGTCGGCGCGGAGGCGGAGTTCGGTGTCGCAGCGTTCGCAGCGTTCGCAGCGTTCGCAGCGTTTGCCGGGGTGGCGGGAATTCCGGTGCCGCCTGGCACGGCGCTGCTCGCGGGAGCGCCGGTCGCCGGCGGTGCCGGCAGGGTGCCGTGCGCTGGCGGTGCCGGCAGGGTGCCGTGCGCTGGCGGTGCCGGCAGGGTGCCGTGCGCTGGCGGTGCCGGCAGGGTGCCGTGCGCTGGCGGTGCTGGCAGGGTGCCTTGCGCTGGCGGGGCTGGCGTGGTGCCTTGCGCGGGCGGGGCTGGCGGTGGCGGCGCCGCGGCTGGCGGCCAGCTCGGCTGCGGCGGTGCCCAGCCCGACACGGCGCCGGACGGGCCGCTGACCCCCAGCCTCCGGGTGCCGGGACAGCGCCGGTCAGCGACGGGTAGTCAGACGGAGAGGGCGGCGACAGGGCCGCAGCGCCGGGCTGCCCCGGAACCGGCGGTCGGCCGATCGGCGGCGCGGCCACCGGCGGTGTCACCGGCGCCTGGGCGGCCGACGGCGGCGCGCCCCGTTGCTCGGCGACCGCCGCCCAGGGCGGTACCGCTCCACTCGCGCCCCGGTCGGTTGGATCCGGTGGCCAGAGTGGTTCGACGTCCCGCTCCGGCACCGGCTGCTGGCCGGGCACCTGCGCCCGGTCGGCGTTCTCGTCCATTACGGCCCTCCCCAGTCCTCCTGCGAGGATAGGCCCATCCGCCCACGAGGGCCGGTCGGCGCAACTCGGGTCGGTCGGTGGGCGCAGCCGAGGTCGCTGGGCGCAGCTGAGGTCAGATCGACCACACCGCCCATGCGCCCGGCTCGATCCACCAGGACCGCTTCCGCGTCAACTCGCCCTCGACACCATCGTCGAGGTACGGAACCTTCCCCTCCCGGGGCAGCACCGACACCGCCCGCCCGCGGGCCCGCCGAACTTCGAGGCGTACACGCTTGCGACCCAACGCCGAGCGGACGACCACCGGCACGGCCACCGCGACCTCGACCTGGCCGTCGGCCGGGTCCGGCGCGGTCAGCAGTGTCACGTCGTTGAGCGTCGCGTACCCGCCGGCGTTGCCGACCGCGCAGGCCAGCAGCGGTTCGTCACCGTTGCTGAGGATGGTGTCGTCCACCTCCACCCGGGCCCGCCAGTGCAGCGGCCGACCGGCGTCGTCGGCGGCACCGAGTAGCGCGCCGTCCAGGGTCACCGAGCCGCCGTCGTTGCGGAGCAGGTCCAGTCGGCGCGGCGTGCCGTCCAGCACCGCGGCGGCCACCGCCGCCGGGTCACGGGGCAGCCCGAGCTGCGCCGCCAGGTCCCGGTGGGTGCCGGCACGGGCAGGATCGAGCGGGAGTACGGCCACCGGCGGCAGATCGGGAAGCGTCCGGTTACCGGGCAGATCCGCTGGGCGGCGGCTCGGCGGTGGCGCGTACCGCCGGACCAGCCGGCGCAGCACGGCGCGCAACTGCCCGTCGCTGGCCGTGGCGATGACCAGCCGGGTCTTGCCGTCCGGGTCCGGCCAGGGGAGGCCGTCCGGGCGGGCCGGGCCGTCGAGCCGGGCCAAGACCGCGTCGATCTCCGCGTCGGAGCGGGCGGTGACCGTCTCCACCCGGGCGCCCCGGGCGTTCAGCGCATCGGCGCAGGCCAGTACCGGCACCCGCGGCCGCTCGGTTGCGCACCGCTCGGTGTCATCGCTGGCCTGCGCCGCCGAGCCGGTATCGGCCTGGCCGGTATCAGCGTGGCCAGCGTCGGTCCGGCCGGTGTCGGCCTGGCTGGTGTCGGCCTGGCTTGCCGGGCCGGTGTCGGCCTCGGTCGCGCCGCCGCAGCAGGCCCCTCCGCTGCCACAGCCCCCGGCAGCGTCCCGCTCCGAACCGAGGGTGAGCAGCACCACGTCGTACACGGAAGGAGCCTCCTGCCTCTCGACGCGACCCCTGCCGGCCACGCCGTCACTACTTGTTAACCTGACACCCCGGGCTCGCCAAGCGGTCGCCACCTGGCACCCGAGCCTTCTGGAGGCGGAAAAGATGCCAGCGATCGTGCTCATCGGCGCTCAGTGGGGCGACGAGGGCAAGGGCAAGGTTACCGACCTGCTTGGTGAGCGGGTCGACTACGTCGTGCGCTACTCCGGCGGCAACAACGCCGGCCACACGGTGATCACCCCGGATGGCCAGAAGTACGCGCTGCACCTGATGCCGTCCGGTGCGCTCTCGCCCAGTGCGATGATCATAATCGGCAACGGTGTGGTGGTCGATCCGAAGGTGCTGCTCGCCGAGATCGACGGCCTGGCCGAGCGCGGCGTCGACGTGTCCCGGCTGCGGATCTCCGGTGACGCGCACCTGATCATGCCGCACCACCGGGCGCTGGACCGGGTCATCGAGCGGTACCTCGGCTCGTCCCGGATCGGCACCACCGGCCGGGGCATCGGCCCGGCGTACGGCGACAAGGTCGCTCGGATCGGCATCCGCCTCCAGGACCTGCTCGACCCGGGCATCCTGCGCAAGAAGCTGGAACTCGCGCTGCGCGAGAAGAACCAGATCCTGTTCAAGGTCTACAACCGCAAGGCGATCGACCTCGAGGCGACCGTCGAGGAGTACCTGGAATACGCGGAGCGGCTCAAGCCGTACATCGCGGAGACCCGGGCCATGCTCTGGGACGCCCTGGACCGGGGCGAGACGGTGCTGCTGGAGGGTGCCCAGGCCACCATGCTCGACATGGACCACGGCACGTATCCCTTCGTGACGTCGTCCAACCCGACCGCCGGTGGTGCCTGCGTGGGCGCCGGCATCCCGCCCACTTCGATCAAGCAGGTGATCGCGGTGAGCAAGGCGTACACCACCCGGGTCGGCTCCGGGCCGTTCCCGACCGAACTGTTCGACGCCAACGGTGACCACCTGCGCAAGATCGGCGCGGAGTACGGCACCACCACCGGGCGGGAGCGCCGGTGCGGTTGGTTCGACGCGGTCGTCGCCCGGTACGCCTGCCGCCTCAACGGTGTCACCGACCTGGTCATCACCAAGCTGGACGTGCTCACCGGGATGCCCAAGGTGCCGATCTGCGTCGGCTACGAGATCAACGGCGTGCGGGTCGACGACATGCCGATGAGCCAGACGGACTTCCACCACGCCAAGCCCGTCTACGAGGAGCTCGACGGCTGGTGGGAGGACATCACCAAGGCCCGCACCGCCGACGACCTGCCGGAGAACGCCCGCCGCTACATCGCGAGGGTCGAAGAACTCTGCAACACCAGAGTGAGCGTCGTAGGCGTAGGCCCAGGCCGAGACGAAAACGTCCACCTCCACCCCCTCCTCCCCTAACCCCACCCCCAGCCCTGCGGCCCGCACCCCCCGGTGATCAAGAGATTCGCGTCAATTTCGTGCGGATTCCTGACGCAAAGCTCTTGATCACCAGAGGGTGGGCGGACGGGTTATCCACAGGGAGTCCGGGGTTGTCCACAGGGGCTTCGGTCAGGTGGGGCGGGTGGGCAGGGTGTGGGTGTGGGACCACACCAGCTTCTTCGCAACGTCGCGGCCGGGCAGGACGGAATGGTCACCCTGGAGCAGGCCTTGCGCGCCGGCCTGACCAGGGACCAGGTCCGACAGTTGCACCGGTCCGGCAGGTGGCAGCGGCTTCTGCGCGGCTGCTTCGTACCGGACGCGGAGCTGAGTGATTCGACACTGCGGCGGGCGCGGATCCGCGCTGCGGTCGTGAGCCTTGGCCCAGGGGCCTTCGCTGTACTGGACACCGCGCTGGAGTTGCACGGCATCGCGGGTCTTCGCCGGACTTCGCAGGTCCACGTCTCGGTGCCCGTTGATCGACCCCGGCCCCAGCGCGCCCTGGCACCGTGGCTGACCGTGCATCAGGTGACCGTCGGCTCCGGCGACATCGCCGTGGTCGCCGGCGTTTGCGCGACCGCTCCGCTTCGCACCGTTTCGGATGTCGTTCTCCGGGTGGCTCGTTACCCAGCAGTCTCAGTCCTTGACTCGGCGCTGAACCAGGGCCGCATTAATGCGGAGCAATTGGCGGCGATCCCGAGCCTGATTCGGGGGCGGCGGGGCGCGGTCGCGGCACGTGCCTGCCTGGCCGAGGCGGACGGGCGGGCGCAGTCGCCGCTGGAGACGCGTAGCCGATTGCGGTGCGTGGACGGCCGGGTGCCACCGGACACGCTGCAGTTGGAGGTCCGCGACGACGACGGATATCTGCTCGGCATCGGCGACCTGGGCTGGCGAGGCCCGAGGGTGATCGCCGAAGCGGACGGTCGTGACGCACACGGCACGCCGGAGGCCGCGTTCGCTGACCGCCGGCGGCAGAACCGCCTGGTCAACGCCGGCTGGACCATCCTCCGCTTCACCTGGCAGGACACCCTCCACCCCAACTACATCCCGCAAACGGTCCGCCAGGCGATCGCGGCGGCGCAACGAAGGTGATCAAGAGGTTTGCGTCAGAAACAGGCCGATCGCTGACGCAAACCTCTTGATCACCGCCGGTGGACGGGGGCTGGGGTGGGGGACAGTAGGATCTGGGATCGTGCGGGTTCTTTTGGTGGGTGGTGGTGGGCGGGAGCATGCGCTTGCGCTCGGGTTGGCTGGCGATCCGGCTGTTTCGGCGGTGGTTGCGGCGCCTGGTAACCCCGGGATCGCCTCGCTGGCTGAGTTGCGAGCCGTTAACGCTTCCGATCCGGCCGCGGTGGCGGCGTTGGCCGTGGAGACCGCCGCTGACCTGGTGGTGATCGGGCCGGAGGCGCCGCTGGTCGCCGGGGTCGCCGATGCCGTCCGCGCCAAGGGCATCGCCGTGTTCGGTCCCTCGGGTGAGGCCGCTCGGCTGGAGGGTTCCAAGGCGTTCGCCAAGGACGTGATGACCGCCGCCGGCGTGCCGACCGCCCGGGCGTACGTCTGCACGGACGACGAGAGCACCGCTCGGGCGTTGGACGAGTTCGGCGCGCCGTACGTGGTGAAGGACGACGGGCTCGCCGCCGGCAAGGGTGTGGTGGTGACCGACGACCGGTCCGCCGCGTTGGCGCACGCCCGAGAGTGCGGCCGGGTCGTGGTCGAGGAGTTCCTCGACGGCCCGGAGGTCAGCCTCTTCGTGGTCACCGATGGGGAGGCGGCGCTGCCGCTGCTGCCCGCACAGGACTTCAAGCGGCTCGGCGACGGCGACACCGGGCCGAACACCGGCGGCATGGGAGCGTACGCACCGCTGCCCTGGGCTCCGTCCGGTCTGGTCGACGAGGTCATGCGCGACGTCGTGCACCCCACGTTGGCTGAGATGCGCCGCCGGGGTGTTCCGTTCGCTGGCCTGCTCTACGTCGGGCTTGCGATCACCGCCGACGGCCCTCGGGTCATCGAGTTCAACGCGCGCTTCGGTGACCCGGAGACCCAGGTGGTGCTCGCGTTGCTGGAGACCCCGCTGGGTGGGCTGCTGCACGCGTCGGCCACCGGCACACTGGCCGAGCATCCACCGCTGCGCTGGCGGGACGGCAGCGCCGTCACCGTGGTGCTCGCCTCCCCGGGTTACCCGGCGGCGCCGCACACCGGCGACGTCATCACCGGCGCGGACCGGCCCGGCATCATCCACGCGGGCACCGCCCGCCGGGCCAGCGACGGCGCGTTGCTCTCCGCCGGCGGCCGGGTTCTCTGCGGTACGGCCACCGGCCCCGACCTGACCGCCGCGCGGCACGCCGCGTATGCGCTGGTGGACGGGGTGGAGTTGGCGGGCTCGCAGCACCGCACCGACATCGCCTCCGCCGCGATCGAGGACCGGATCACCATTCCCAGCTGAACCGGGCAACCGGGCACCCGCCTCGCCGCCGTTTGATCGGTCAGACGAGGAGGCCGGGTGCCGGGCCTGACACTGTGTCCCTGAGCGGTCGGTCAGCCGTAGTAGCGGCGCAGTTCCCGGGTCAGCACCTTGCCGGTGGCGTTGCGGGGCAGGTATTTCACGAAGATCACGTCCCGGGGGACGGAGAATCGGGCCAGGTAGTGCCGGACGTACTCGCGTACCGCCTCGGGGTCGAGCGTCTCGCCCGGGTGCAGGGCGAGGAACGCGGACAGGCGC
Organism: Micromonospora sp. LH3U1; assembly: GCF_028475105.1. Classification (NCBI taxonomy): domain Bacteria; kingdom Bacillati; phylum Actinomycetota; class Actinomycetes; order Micromonosporales; family Micromonosporaceae; genus Micromonospora; species Micromonospora sp. LH3U1. Next base: position 166,685 of record NZ_CP116936.1, read on the forward strand.
TGGCCGTACTCGGCGTCGGGCACGCCGATCACGGCCGCCTCGCGGACCTGGGGCAGTTGGGCGACGAGATCCTCCACCTCGGACGGGAAGACGTTCTCGCCACCGGAGACGATCATGTCGTCGGCTCGGCCGTCGACGAAGAGCAGCCCGTCGGTGTTGAGTCGGCCGAGGTCGCCGGTGTCGAGGAGGCCGTCGTGAATTTCCCGGCTGGCACCGGAGGTGTATCCCTCGAAGAGCATCTCGTTGCCGACGAAGATCCGCCCGACCCGTCCGTTGGGCACAGGTTGGCCGTCGTCGTCGAGGATTTCCAACCGGGTGCCGTGCGGCGGTCGGCCCGCGGTGGTCGGTGCCTGCCGCAGGTCCGCCGGCGCGGCGATGGACGCCCAGGAGACCTCGGTTGAGCCGTACAGGTTGTAGATCACGTCGCCGTAGACGTCCATGAACGCGGAGGCGAGCCCGCCGGGCAGGGCGGAACCGCTGACCGCGACGACCTTGAGCGGGGGGCGCGGGTCCGGCGGGGGCGCCTCCATCAGCCGCTGCAGCATCACCGGTACGGCGAAGAGGGCATTGCATCGGTGCTCGACGAGGGCGGCGAGAGTGGCGGCCGGGTCGAAGCGGCGCTGCAGCACGATGGTGGCCCGCAGCGCGAAGCAGACCTGGAGGGCGGCGAACCCCCAGGTGTGGAAGATCGGTGCCGCGATCATCACCCGGTCCCGGGTGTGCAGCGGGATGCGGTCGATGATGGACACCAGCGGGCCGAAGCCGTTCGGCGTGGGTCGACGGGCGCCCTTCGGCGCACCGGTGGTGCCTGAGGTGAGCACGATGATTCGACCGTCGCGCTCCGGCGGGCGCAGGTCACCCGGCAGTGCCCCGGCCACCAGCTCTTCGCGGGCGCGTTCGTCGAGGCGGGGCAGCTCGGCGGGGAGGCCGAGGACCCGGTCGGCGAACTCGTCGTCGTGCACCAGTAGCCGCAGTCGCTGCTCGTCGGCGACGGTGCCCAGCTGGGCCGCGGAGAGCCCGGTGTTGACCAGCACCGCGTCGACGCCGAGCAGGGTGGCCGCGACGATCGTCTCGATCAGCCCGTGGTGGTTGCGGCAGAGCACGCCGATCCGGTCGCCGGCCTGCACGCCGAGCCCTGCCCGCATTGATCGGGCCATCCGTTCGGCCCGGTCGAGCAGGTCGTGGTAGGTCAGCTCGACGCCATCCTCGTCGATGATCGCCGGCCGGCCGGGGTCCCGGGCGGCTGCCTGGCGTAGTTCGCCGGCCAGGCTCCACCCCCACGTACGCAACGCGTTGAGCTGCGAGGCGATCCGGAGCGGGTTGCCGGGGGTGAGCAGCCCTCGACGGGTCAGCGTGGCAATGATGAACGGCAGGTCCATGCCGCAGACCTCCTAGGGATGGTGCGCGGACGGGCAACCGGGATGCCGTCCATCAGGGCGTCTTTCCTTGATCATGCACTGGGGGCGGCTGGAGGCCCAGTTGGCGTCGGCGCGGGGTGACGAAGACGGCACGGATCGTGGATTCCGGAGCGGCGCGGTAGGAGGGTGCCGCCGGCCCGTCGGCCCGACCCCGGTCGCGGCGGGGTCGGGCCGAAGAGTCAGCGGATCTGCATCCCGGAGATGGCGCGAGAGATGACCAGGCGCTGGATCTCGGAGGTGCCTTCGAAGATGGTGTAGATCTTGGCGTCCCGGTACCAGCGTTCGACCGGATGGTCGCGCAGGAACCCGGCTCCGCCGAGCAACTGCACCGCCTTCTCGGTGACCGACACGGCCACCTCGCCGGCCTTGAGCTTGGACATCGACCCCTCGCCCGCGGTGAACGGGCGATTGTTGCGGCCCATCCAGGAGGCACGCCAGACCAGCAGCCGCGCCGCGTCGATCTCCATCCGCATGTCGGCCAGCGCGAACGCGACCGCCTGGTTCTCGATGATCGGCCGCCCGAACTGGACCCGGTCCTTCGCGTAGTCCAGGGCGTACTCGTAGGCGGCCCGAGCCACGCCGAGTGCCTGCGCACCGACCGTGGGTCGGGACAGCTCGAAGGTGCGCATCGCGGCCTGCCCGGTAACCCGCTGACCGGAGCGTGCCCGGTCGAGGCGTTGCAGCAGGGCGTCCCGCCCGCCGAGCAGGCAGCGGCCGGGCACGCGTACCCCGTCGAGGAAGACGTCGGCGGTGTGTGACGCGCGGAGGCCGAGTTTGCGCAGCTTGCGGGTGGCGGCTAGGCCGGGGGTGCCCGGCGGTACGACGAACGCCGCCTGGCCCCGGGAGCCGAGCGTGGGCTCGACTGAGGCGGTGACCACGTGCACTCCGGCGATTCCGCCGTTGGTGGCGTACGCCTTCTGCCCGGTGAGCACCCACTCGTCGGTGGCCTCGTCGTAGACGGCGCGGGTGCGCATGGCGCCGACGTCCGAGCCGGCTTCCGGCTCGCTGGTGCAGAACGCGGCGACGGCTGGCGAGTCGACGTCGCCGAAGCATTGCGGCACCCACTCGACCAGTTGGTCCGGGGTGCCGGCGCCGTAGATGGCGGCGACGGCGAGGGAGGTGCCGAAGATGCTCAGCCCGATGCCGGAGTCACCCCAGAAGAGTTCCTCGCTGGCGATTGGCAGGGAGAGCCCGGTCGGGTCGGCCCAGCAGGTGGCGAGGAACTCGAAGCCGTAGAGGCCGACCTTGGCGGCTTCCTGGATCACCGGCCACGGGGTGTCCTCGCGCTCGTCCCACTCGGCGGCGGCCGGGCGCACGACCTCGGCGGCGAAGCCGTGCACCCAGTCGCGTAGATCCCGCTGTTCCTCGTTCAGGTCGAGCGAGAACTCAGCCATGTCAGGCCTTGGGGATGTCGAACAGGTTGGCGATGTTGGCGGCGAGGCCGAGGTCGCCCTTCGCCTTCAGCTTGCCGGTCATGAACATCATCACCGGGTTGGCGCCACCGGAGACGATCTTCAGGAACTCGACCGGGCCCATGGTCAGGCTCAGCTTCGGGTCGTGCTGCGGGGTCTCGTTCACGTCACACTTGCCGTCGGCGATGACCACCTCGTAGGTGTCGTTGCCGCCGTCGGGGCGACCGGTGATGACCCAGTGGATGACCGCGTTGGTGGCGCCGGCCCGGTCCGCGCGGAACAGCGACGGCATCCGACCGAACACCTCGCCCAGGACCTTGGCGCGCAGGTCACCGGACATCACCTGAGCGATCTTGTCGTCCGGGGTGGACTTGACCAGCTGGGCGAACTCCTTGGGGCCGACGTTGGCGAAGGTGGCCGGGTCGAAGTCAGTCATCAGGTGCCTTCCGAAAGATTGGCTACTCGTGCGTAACCTTACGCACGAGTAGGTATGCTCGCAAGGTGTCCACCGGCCCCGCCTTCAAGCGCCTGCCACGCGCCGTCCGTGAGCAGCAGATGCTCGACGCGGCCGTCAAGGTCTTCTCCCGGCGCGGCTTCCACGCCGCCAGCATGGACGAGATAGCCGAGGACGCCGGCATCTCCAAGCCCATGGTGTACGCGTACCTCGGCAGCAAAGAGGAACTCTTCGTCGCCTGCCTGCACCGGGAGGGCACCCGGATGATGGAGGCCATCGCCGGTGCCGCGGCCCCCGACCTGCCGGCCGACGAGCGGCTGTGGCGAGGGCTGAGGGCGTTCTTCGGATTCGTGGGCGCCTACCGTGACGGCTGGGCGGTGCTCTACCGGCAGGCCCGGGGCGAGCAGCCGTTCGCCGGTGAGTTGGCCACCATGCGGGCCCGGCTGGTCGAGGTGGTCGCCGGGATGCTCGACCACGCGCTGCGCGCCGAGGGCCGCGAGATCGCCGCCATCGACCTGGACGTCGTCGCGTACGCCCTGGTCGGCGCGAGCGAGTCACTGGCCGACTGGCTCGCGGACCACCCGGAGGCCGACCCGGAGAAGACCGCCACCCGGATGATGAACGTGGCCTGGCTCGGTGCCGGCCAACTCCTGCAAGGCGTCACCTGGCGCCCACAGCAGTAAGGGCCGTCGGTCAGTGGCGGGAGGCGGCGCGGCGGTGCGCACGGCGGCGCAGCCAGCGGATCCCCTCCAGGCCGAACGTGACGATCACCGAGAGCCCCACGCCGACCAGCACGCCGCGTACCGGGTCGCGTTCGAAGGCCAACCCGCCGAAGTAGCCGAGCAGCCCGCAGTACAGCGCCCAGGTGATCGTCGCGATGCTGTCGTACAGCAGGAAGGCTCGGCGGGGATAGCCCACCGCGCCCATGGTGAGGGTGACGGCGGTCCGGCCTCCCGGCACGTACCGGGAGGTGGTCAGGATCATTCCGCCGCGCCGGTCCACCGCGCGGCGGGCCCACTCGGAGCTGGCCCGTCGCCGGCTGCCGTCGGGCAGCCGGGCCAGCCGGTGCGCGCCGCCGCCTCGACCGATGGCGTAGGAGATGTGGTCGCCGACCAGCGCGCCGATGGCGGCGCTGACGATCACCAGGGTCAGGCTGGGGTGACCGCCGCTGGCGGACAGCACCCCGGCGGTGATCACGGCTGCCTCGCCCGGCACCGCAGGGAAGAACGCGTCGACCGCGGTGAGCCCGAAGATCACCAGGTACACCCACGGCGACGTGACCGTCCCACGGAGGAGGTCGAGCAGGGCGTCCATGCCCCCATGCTCGGCGGCTCGACGACGGTCGGTGGCGCTTCGCCGACATTGCGCCGACTGGTCAGCCACGCGCCGCCTCAGCTCCCTCCGTCACCTCATCGCTTCTCGCCGGTAGCCTCGGGATAGTGGGCGCCGTTGAAGGTGACTCGCAGCGCGTACACCGAGGTACCGGCGGTGATGAACAGGTGGTTGCGTTTCGGGCCACCGAACGTGAGGTTGGCTACCGGTTCGGGCAGCAGCAGCTTGCCGATGAGGGTGCCGTCCGGGTCGAAGCAGTGCACACCGTCCCAGGCCGCGGCCCACACGCGCCCGACGTCGTCGAGACGGATGCCGTCGAAGCGGCCGAAGTCACACTCAGCGAAGATCTTCCCGTGGTCGAGGGTGCCGTCGGCCATGACGTCGAAGACGCGGATGTGGCTGGGGTCCTGCCGAGTGTCCACGATGTAGAGCTGCTGCTCGTCGGCGGAGAACGCCAGGCCGTTGGGGCGGCGGAAGTCGGTCGCCACGATGCGCATCTCGCCCGTGGCGGGGTCCAGGCGGAACACGTAACAGGCGCCGCCGAACTCGCTGTCGCCCTTGTTGCCCTCGTAGTCACCCTGGATGCCGTAAGTCGGGTCGGTGAACCAGATCGTCCCATCGGCGCGGACGGCTACGTCGTTGGGACTGTTGAGCCGTTTGCCGTCGAATCGGTCGGCGAGCACGGTGATCGTGCCGTCGTGCTCGGTACGGGTGACCCGCCGGTTGCCCTGCTCGCACGTGACAAGCCGGCCTTGGCGGTCCACCGTGTTGCCATTGGCGTAGCCCGAGCCATGACGGTAGGCGCCGACGGCGCCGGTGGTCTCGTCCCAGCGCAGCAGCCGGTCGTTGGGGATGTCGCTCCACACCAGGTAGCGGCCAGCCGGGAAATACGCCGGCCCTTCGGTCTTACGTGCGCCGGTGTGCAGCCGTTCGACTACGAAGTCGCCGTCGCAGTCGCGGAACCGCTCGTCCAGCAGGTGGAACTCGGCGGGAACAGTGTGGGCCATCCGTGCCTCCCGGTTTCGGATCGTCGTTCGCCAGAAGCATATGTAGGCCGAACCTGATATGGTCAACACGTTAATGGCTAAATCATGTTCGAGGATGCGCGAGTGGTAGACGACATCGACCGGGCGCTGTTGGCACACCTGCAGCACGACGCCACCCAGTCCTACGCGACGTTGGGCAAGGCGGTGGGCCTGTCCGCCGGCTCGGCCCATGACCGGGTGCGCAAGCTGCGCGAACGCGGCGTGATCCGCCGGACCACCGTCGACGTCGATCCGGCGGCCGTGGACCGCGGCGTCTCGGCCTTCGTGATGGTCAACGCCAACTCGTGGATGGGGGACGCCCCTACCCGTGACGGGCTTGCGGCCATACCCGAGATCCAGGAAGCGCACATCATCGCTGGCGCGGCATCACTGTTGGTGAAGATCCGTACCGCGACCACCGAAGACCTGCAAGCGGCGCTGCGCCGCATCTTCGGCATCGACGGGGTGACCGGCACCCAGGCCATCGTCGTGCTGGAGACGTTCTTCGAACGTCCGGTGAGTGTGCTCGACCAGCGAAGCGAACCGCACCAGGCGGATGTCGACGCGCCACCACCGTAGGACCCGCAGGGGTCAGGCCGAGCGGACCAGGGCCGGTGGGGCGAGCAGCGGACCGTGCGGGATCTTGTCGTCGGCGGTGGGGCCGTGCGAGGTCAGTACCACCGGTGTGCCCAGCTCCGCGCGTACCGCCTCGGCCCAGTCCGCCGGCGGTTCGTCGTACACCGGGCGGGAACGCAGCAGGCGGGCGGTGATCGCGGCCTGCCGGTCCAGGTCACCGGGCGGCCCCGGGGTGAGCCTGTCGGTGGTGTCGTAGCGGCGGCAGATCCGCAGGTCGGGGCCGGCCAGGTCGAGGTGGGTCAGGGCCAGGCCGTCGACGCCGCCGGCTGCGGCGAGGGCGTACCGGTGGGCGACCGCATCGAAGTGGCCGAACCGGAACCGGCCCTGCCACGGGTTCGTGGCGTTGTGGCGGTCGGTGAACGGCAGGCTGGGGTCCTCGGTCACCAACGGACCGTGCCCGTGCCGGGTGGTGACCACGCGGAGCACCCCGATCCGGGTCACGTCGCCGGGCCGGCCCGCCTCGGCGAGCAGGCTGTCGACGTTGGCGAACGTGGTGGTGCTCCAGGTGGTGTACGGGTGGAAGCCGTGCCACTCGTCGAGCAGCACCCCCTGCGCGCCCTCGAAGACGCAGGTCCCGGTGCGCAGCGCCCCGGCGAGCCAACTGCCGTCGACGATGGCGACCCGGTCGGCGAACCCGGTGAACGCGGGCAGGCAGTCCTCGACAGGTGGCGCTTCCAGCGGGCCCAGCTCGGCGGTCAGCCGGTCCCGCACTGTGGTCAGCCTGCGGCGCAGCAGTGCTGGGTGGTGGCAGTCGGCGACTCGCGGTGCGTCGCCGGGGTGGGCGAGGCCGTACTGGACGGTCTCGCCCACCCCCAGCCCGCAGGAGCCGTGCCGGTCGGCTCCCCGGGCGATCTCGCGGGCCCGGTTGGCGGCCCGGTGGTACGGGGTGGCGAGCAGTGCGTCCCCGTCGACGGTCAGCCGGTCGAGCGCGTCGGGCACCCCGACCGTGGCGAGGTGGTCGGCCTCGGCGGCCAGCGCCAGCGGGTCCACCACCATGTGCTGGGACAGGTGCGTACGCACCCCGGGATGGAACGTGCCGGCGCCGAACTGTGCGAACGTGTGGTGCCGCCCATCGCGCAGCACGACGTTGTGCGCCGCCTGCGCGCCCCCGTTGAAGCGGACCACCGTGTGCACGGGTCGGGTGGCGCAGAGCCAGTCCACCACTGTGCCCTTGCCCGCGTCGCCGTAGCCGAGGTCGACCACCGCCACGTGCCTCACAGCCGGGTCACCCCACCAGCGGTGTCGCGGAAGGCCGGCAGCGTCGACACCTCGGCCCGCCGTCCTCGGCCGAGGCGGGCCAGGGCCTTCGACACGGTGCCGGTGGCGCCGGAGCCGGCGCGGTCCAGGTCGCGCAGGCCCTCGTCCAGGTCGATGGCCTGCTCACCGAGACCGATGGTGAGCGCGATGGTCTCGCAGACCGCGTCGAGGTCGTCGAGCACGACGGCGTTCTGCCCGAGCAGGTCCCGCCAGAAGTCGAGCACCGTGGCGTTGCCGGCGTAATGGCTGCCGGCGGGGAGCAGGTAGTAGGTGTCCCAGCGGCGGGTCACCTCGTCGACGACCTGCCGCAGCGGCAGGTCCTCGGAGAGGTCGTCCCCGATCAGGCCGGCCACCTCCCGGGCCTTCACCTGCGGGTACGCCAGTTCGTCGCCGATGATGAACAGGTAGCCGCGCCGGCCGCGCTTATCCCAGCTGTCGGTGACGGTGTGCCGGGCCATGAAGTACATGGCCAGCTCGTACGACTCGGTCATCTGCCCGCCGCCACCGCCCTCCAGCACGATCCGGCCGAGGTCGTCGTCCATCCGGTTGTCCGACTCGAACTGGCCGACCTGCAACGGCACCCGGTCGCAGGTGGCGTCACCGATCGCGCCGAACATGATCTGGGGGTCGCTGGCGTAGCCCTGCCGTTGCAGCAGCCCGAGCAGCTGCGGCAGCTTGCTCTGCAGGACGCGCGGCACCTTGCCCATCGAGCCGGTCACGTCGAACAGCACCGCGACTGGCGTCGAGCGCGGGTGCTCGTCGGAGTCGCGGCACTCGCGTGTCGCGTCCCGGGGGTCGAGCGCGGGGTGCACGGTGCGCGCTCCACTGTCGCTGTAGGAGAACGCGCTGCGGCCGGTGGAGCGCCGGTAGCGGTCGGCGGCGTCGTACACGTCGGTGGACCAGATTCCACTGCCCATGACAGCTCCTTAGGGGGTGAGGGTGAAGGGGCGGAAGGTGCGTGGTCCGTAGAGCCGGTCCAGCACCTGGTCGAGTTCGCGGAGCAGGCGCCAGGCGTCGTCGGGCCGCTTGTCGAGGAATCGCTGCCGGCAGCCCTGGGCGAAGGTGAGCAGCTCGCGCGGCGCGTGGCGGTTCATCAGGGAGGTCATGCAGCGGCTGGCCATCGCGATGTCGGTGCCCGGGCCGCAGGGCTGCTTCTTGAGGACCTCGGGCGGATACCAGTCCTCCTGGCCGGGCACCAGCGCCGGGATCGTGCTCCCGGTGGCCGCGGAGAAGCACCAGTCGGCCAGCACCACGCCGTGGGCGTCCGGCTCGATCAGCACGTGTCGCGGCAGGACCGCGCCGTGCACCACGCCGGCCCGGTGGGCCAGGCCGAGCACCACCAGCAGTCGCCGCCACATCCAGGCCACGTCCCGGGCGTCCAGCCCGTCGGGGTACGCGCGCCGCACCTCGTCGAGGTCGTGCAGGCCGGGCGCGGTGGCGAGCACGTTGATCTGCCGTTCGGCGCCGGTCGCGGCCTCGCGGTGCCGGAAGTCGTCGACCAGCCGGGGCACGTACGGCAGGTAGCGCGGGTCGCCGCGCTCGACGATGGTGCGCAGGGCGTGCGCCTCGCGGGCCATCAGGTCGTTGTCGGTGGGCCGTCGGGGGAGCTTGAGCAGCCGATCGGCGCCGACGTCGTAGAGGTCGGCCAGGTCGCCCGAGTGGGCCGGCACGCCGAGGCGGTAGTCGCCGAGGACGGTGACCTGCCGGGCCTTCCACCGGGTGGTGACGTGGATGAACGCCTCGGTGGCCTCGGCGCGTACCGCCGGGTCCGCCGGCAGGCGGTCGGGGTGCAGGGCCGCGACCAGCTCGCGGTAGCGCCGGGCTGGCTGGTCCGTGCCGAACAGCTCGGCGTCGGTGTGGGCCGCCGTGACCAGGCCGACGGCCTCCGCGGTCCTCATCGCACCGTCTCCTCGCGGGCGGGACGCAGCAGCGCCGGGTGCAGCAGTCGTGCGTCGCCGGCCCGGTAGAGCCGCGCGCGGGGACCGCCCCGGGCGCCGCCGCGCTCGGTGCTGGCACCCGTGCTCTCCACGAAGCCCGGCACGGAGAGCACCTTGCGGTGGAAGTTGCCGGCGTGCAGCGGGTGACCCCAGACCGTCTCGTAGACGGCGCGCAGCTCGCTGATCGTGAACTCGGCGGCGAGGAAGCGCGTGGCGAGCGGGGTGTATTCCAACTTGGACCGGGCCCGCTCCAACGCGTCGTCGATGATCCGGCCGTGGTCGAAGGCGAGCTGACGGCTGGTCAGCGCGGTCACCGGCAGCCAGATCGCCTCGTCGGCGTCGCTGCCGGCGGCCGGGTCCGGCAGGTCGGGGGCGAACGCGAGGTGGGCGATCGAGACGACGCGCATTCGCGGGTCGCGGTCGGGAGCGCCATAGCTGCCCAACTGCTCCAGGTGTACGCGGCGCAGCCCTTCGCCGCCGAGCCCGGTCTCCTCGGCCAGCTCGCGTCGGGCGCCGGCGGTCAGGTCCTCGTCCGGGTGGACGAAGCCGCCGGGCAGTGCCCAGTGCCCCTCGAAGGGTGCCTGGCCGCGCCGGATCAGCAGCAGGTGCAGTGCGTCGTCGCGGATGGTCAGCGCCACCACGTCGACGGTCACGGCGACCGACGGGTAGGCCCGGGGGTCGTACGCGGCCAGGAACTCCTGCTCGTCAACCATGTCTCTCTCAATCTGAGAACATCTCGCTGTGAGAACAACTTAGCGCATGGGAGCGCCCCTGCCAAGGGCGACTCGACTCAGCGCACGAGACCAGTGAGGTGCGGCCGACCGCGCGAGTCGTGCAGGGCGAACCCGCCGTCCGGCAGGAGGGCGAAGCTCACCGTGCTCGGCAGCGGTACGGGCAGCTTGAAGGCGACCTCGACGGTGTAGGCGTCCGGCAACCGGCTCTCCAACGCGGCCAGGCAGCGGGCCTTGCTCCACATGCCGTGCGCGATCGGCCGGCGGAACCCGAACAGCCGCGCCCCGAGCAGGGAGGTGTGGATCGGGTTGTGGTCCCCGGAGACCCGCGCGTACTGCGTGCCGACGCGGGGTTCCACCCGCCACCTGGCAGTGGCGGCCGGTGCCTCGGGGCGTTCGCTCCGGTCGCTCCGCCCACCACCCTCGGGCTTGCGCTCCCGTCCGAGGTACGTCGAGACGCCGCGCCAGACCTCCTCCCCGTCGACCGAGCCGACCAGCACCACGTCCACCTGCCGCCCCCGGTCGTGCGGGCGCAGGTTCTCCGCGTACGTCCTGAAGTCGAGGGTCTCGTCGGCGGTGATCGGTCGGCGCACGGTGATCTGGTTGCCGACGTGCACCACGCCGGTCAGCGGGATGGGAAACTCCGGCGCGGTCATCAGTCGCAGGGCCAGCGGGAAGCCCATGACGTGCGGAAACGTCGGGGGTAGCCGGTCAGTGAGCCGGAACCCGCAGACCCGGTCGTAGTCGGCCAGATGTGCCCGGTCGACGGTCACCCCGCCCACGGCCAGCTCGGCCGCCGGCGGGCCGGCCCCGCGCCGCCGGCTGCCGAGGCCCGGCAGTGCACCGAGCAACGCCCGCCGATAGAGCGCCCCGGCCGTCGGTTGCCGTTGCGCGCCCATCACGCGCCCAGCAGGCTCTGGCCGCAGACCCGGATCACGTTTCCGCTGACCGCGCCGCTGGCCGGCCAGGCCAACCAGCCGATCGTCTCGGCCACGTCCACCGGCAATCCGCCCTGGGCCAGGCTGTTCATCCGTCGACCCGCCTCGCGGACCACCAGCGGAATGCGCGCGGTCAGACGGGTTTCGATGAAGCCGGGGGCCACCGCGTTGACGCTGATCCCTCGCTCCCGCAGGGCCGGGGCGAGTGAGTCGACCAGCCCGATCACGCCGGCCTTGCTGGTGGCGTAGTTGGTCTGCCCCCGGTTGCCGGCGATTCCGGCGATCGAGGAGACCGACACGATCCGCCCGCCGGTCGGGATCAGCTCCCGCTCCAGCAGCACGTCGTTGATCCGCTCCTGGCTGGAGAGGTTGACGTCGATCACCTGGTCCCACCGGTCGGCGTCCATCCGGCCGAGCGTCTTGTCCCGGGTGATGCCGGCGTTGTGCACGACCACGTCCACCCGGCCGTGCCGGCTGGCCAGGTGATCGGCGAGCCGGGTTGGCGCGTCCGGCGCGGTCAGGTCGAGCTGGACGGCGGTGCCGCCGATGTCGTTCGCCACCGCGGCGAGCGCGTCTCCGGCGGCCGGGATGTCCAGTGCCACCACCCGTGCGCCGTCGCGGGCGAGCACCCGGGCCAGCGCCGCACCGATACCCCGGGCTGCGCCGGTGACCAGCACCACCTGCCCGTCCAGGGGGCGATCCCAGTCGGCCGGGGCGCTCGCCTCGCCGGCGCCGACCCGGATGACCTGCCCCGAGACGTACGCGGACCGGCCGGAGAGAAGGAATCGGAGGGTCGATTCGAGGCTTGTGAGGGTGCCGGCCGAGTGGTCCGCGCCGTCTGCTTCGGCGCTGCCGGCACGGGTCACGTAGACGAGCTGGGCGGTGGTGCCCCGGCCGAACTCCTTGCCGATGCTGCGGACCAGCCCTTCCAGGGCCCGCTGGGCGGTCGCCTCGCGGGGCGTCGCGCACTCCGACGGTGGGGTGCCGAGCACGATCACCCGGCCGCTGGGCAACACGGACCGCGCCTGCGGATGGAAGAAGTCGTAGAGCTGGCGCAGGTCGGTCGAGTCGGTGATCCCGGTGGCGTCGAAGAGCAGTGCGCCGTACCGCTGCGGACTGTCAGCGGCGGTGTCGGCGGCCGGGTCGGCCAGCTCGACCCCGGCGGCGGTCAGGATCTTGGCGATCGGCTCTGCGAGCCGGCCGCCGGTGGCCGCGCCGAGCAGGGCGGGCCCGGTCAACAGGGGGTCGCCGGGGTGGTGCCGGCGCAGTCGGGGCGGGTCGGGCAGCCCGAGGCGCTTGACCAGCGCGCGGCCGGCGGCCGATTGGACGAAGCTCGCGTACCTGTCGGTCATGGGCGTAGCCTACTGGCGAGTAGGGTTCGAGCAACACATGTCGAGGAGGCGGATCGTGCAGAGCATTCGGCGGGTCGCGGTCATCGGGGGCAACCGCATCCCCTTCGCCCGTTCCAACTCCCGCTACGCGGACGCCTCCAACGCGGACCTGCTCGGCGCCGCGCTCGACGGTCTGATCGCCCGATACGGGCTGGCCGGACAGCGGGTCGGCGAGGTGGTGACCGGCGCGGTGCTCAAGCACTCCCGCGACTTCAACCTCACCCGCGAGGTGGTCCTCGGCTCCCGGCTCGACCCGCACACCCCGGCGTACGACATCCAGCAGGCCTGCGGCACCGGCCTGGAGGCGGCGATCCTGGTCGCCAACAAGATCGCCCTCGGTCAACTCGACGTGGGCATCGCCGGTGGTGTCGACACCACCTCCGACGCGCCGCTCGCGGTCAACGAGGAGATGCGGCGCACGCTGCTCAAGCTCAACTCGGCCCGCACGCTGGGCGAACGGCTCAAGGTCGCGGCGAAGCTGCGCCCGCTCCAGCCGTTCAAGCCGGAGATCCCCCGCAACGCCGAGCCGCGTACCGGCCTGTCCATGGGTGACCACGCCGCCCGCACCGCCCAGCACTGGCAGATCGACCGGCGATCCCAGGACGAGCTGGCGCTGCGCTCGCACCAGCGGCTCGCCGCCGCGTACGACCGGGGCTTCTTCGACGACCTGATGACGCCGTACCTGGGGCTGACCCGCGACCAGAATCTGCGCCCGGACAGCAGCCTGGAGAAGCTCGGCTCGCTCAGGCCGGTCTTCGGCACCCGCGGCTCGGACGCCGAGCACGCCACCATGACCGCGGGTAACTCGTCGCCGCTCACCGACGGCGCGTCGACGGTGCTGCTGGCCAGCGAGGAGTGGGCGAACGCGCACAACCTGCCCGTGCTCGCCTGGTTCAGCTGGTCGGAGACGGCGGCGGTGGACTTCGTGCACGGCGACGAGGGGCTGTTGATGGCTCCCGCGTACGCGGTGCCCCGGATGCTGGCCCGGGCCGGGCTGACCCTGCAGGATTTCGACTACTACGAGATCCATGAGGCGTTCGCGTCGCAGGTGCTGGCCACCCTCGCCGCCTGGGAATCGCCGGAGTTCTGCAAGGACCGACTCGGCCTGGACGCGCCGCTGGGCGCCATCGACCGGGACCGGCTCAACGTGAACGGCTCCTCGCTGGCTGCCGGGCACCCGTTCGCCGCCACCGGCGGGCGGATCGTGGCGACCCTGGCCAAGCTGCTGGCCGAGCGCGGTGGCGGGCGCGGGCTGATCTCGATCTGCGCCGCCGGGGGTCAGGGTGTGACCGCCATCCTGGAGCGCTGACCGCGCCACCGTCTACGAGCTCAGCCGCCCCTGACGGCCTCGGCGACCTGGCCCGGTCCAGGTGTTGGCCAGCGTGTGCGGGACAATGAGGTACGTGACGACGATCCCCAACGTGCTGGCCAACCGGTACGCCTCGCCCGAACTGGTCGCCCTCTGGTCTCCGGAGGAGAAGGTCCGAATGGAGCGGCGGCTCTGGCTCGCCGTGCTCCGTGCTCAGCGTGACCTGGGCGTGTCGGTGCCGGACGGTGTGGTCGAGGCGTACGAGCGGGTGCTCGACCAGGTCGACCTAGCCTCGATCGCGGAGCGGGAGCGGGTCACCCGGCATGACGTGAAGGCCCGGATCGAGGAGTTCAGCGCGCTCGCCGGGCACGAGCACGTGCACAAGGGGATGACCTCGCGGGACCTCACCGAGAACGTCGAGCAGCTCCAGGTGCGCGCCTCGCTGGAGCTGATCCGGGACCGGGTGGTGGCCACCCTCGCCCGGTTGGCCTGGCTGGCCCACGAGCACTCCGAGCTGGTCATGACCGGCCGGTCGCACAACGTGGCGGCGCAGGCCACCACGCTGGGCAAGCGCTTCGCGTCGGCGGCGGAGGAGCTGCTGATCGCGTACGAGCGGCTGGAGGAGTTGATCGCCCGCTACCCGTTGCGGGGGATCAAGGGGCCGGTCGGGACGGCCGCCGACCAACTGGACCTCTTCGACGGCGACGCCGACAAGGTCGCCGAGTTGGAGCGGCGGGTCGCCGAGCACCTGGGCTTCTCCCGTGTGCTGGACAGCGTCGGGCAGGTCTATCCGCGCTCGTTGGACTTCGACGTGCTGGCCGCGCTGGCGCAGACCGCCGCCGCGCCGTCGTCGCTGGCCACCACGATCCGGCTGATGGTCGGCCAGGAGTTGGCCACTGAGGGCTTCAAGCCTGGTCAGGTCGGCTCCAGCGCGATGCCGCACAAGATGAACACCCGTTCGTCGGAGCGGGTGAACGGCTTCGCGGTGATCATCCGGGGTTACCTGTCGATGGTCGGCGAGCTGGCCGGTGACCAGTGGAACGAGGGAGACGTGTCCTGCTCGGTGGTCCGTCGGGTGGCGCTGCCGGACGCGTTCTTCGCCGCCGACGGGCTGTTCCAGACGTTCCTCACCGTGCTCGACGAGTTCGGCGCGTACCCGGCGGTGATCAACCGGGAGCTGGAGCGGTTCCTGCCGTTCCTGGCGACCACGAAGATCCTGGTGGCGGCGGTCCGGCGTGGCGTCGGCCGGGAGGTCGCACACGAGGTGATCAAGGAGCACGCGGTCGCGGTGGCCCTCGCGATGCGCGAGAAGGGCTCGTCGGAGAACGACCTGTTCGACCGGTTGGCAGCGGACGGCCGACTCGGCCTGTCCCGCGCCGACATCGACACTCTGGTCGCCGACCGCGGCGCCTTCGTCGGCGCCGCCCAGGCCCAGGTGGCAGCGGTGACCCGTCGCATCACCGCCGTGGTGACGGCCCACCCAGAAGCCGCCACCTACAGCCCGCCCCCCATCCTCTAACCCCACCCACCCGGCCCCGGCCCACCCGGCCCGGCCCCCGCCTCGTCGGTTGATCATGAAGTTATTGCCATCCACTGCGGTGTGTCGTGGCAATAACTTCATGATCAACAGCGGGGTCGGGCGGGGGCGGGGGTAGGGGTGTTAGGGGGTTTCGGCGGCGGTGCCCAGGTTGGGGGCGCTGGCCGGTTCGGCGATGCCACCGGGTGCCTCCGCGAAGCCCGCGTCGTGCGCCGTCTCCGCGGCGACCGCCGGCTGGTCGGCCGGCATGACCTCGGGCATCGTTGGTACGGCGACAACCGCCGTTCCGTACGCGCAGATCTCCATCCACATCTCGCCGCAGTCCCGGCTGTCGAAGCGCATGCCGATCACCGCGTTCGCGCCGAGCCGCAGGGCCTCTTCGCCGAGTCGGGTCACCGAGTCGGTGCGCCACCGGGTCAGGTTGTCCGGGGCCATCGGGTCGTACGCGCCACCACGCAGGTTCTTGACACCCTCGCGGTACGGGTTGCGCGTCCGTGCCATCGATGACACCACCTCACCGAGAATCTGGCGGATCTCGTAGCCGGGCAGTTGCTCTGTCGTCACGACCAGCACGGTTCCGATGCTGTCAGGAGTGGCGCGACCCGATCGGGTGCATTGTTCACCTGATCGGATGCTGCAAAACGACGCGGCGCGGACGGCCGGCGCGGGGCCGACCATCCGCACCGCGCGGGGCGCTAACCGTCAGACACCGGCCGTCGAGGTGATCCAGGCCCGGTTGTACGCAACACTGCCGTAGTTCTGGATGTTGGACCCGTCGGCCGTGGAGGCCACGCCGACCTGCTGACCGTTGTAGAACTGCGGGCCACCCGAGTCACCCCGCCAGGCGTTGCCGTTGATCCTGGTGCTGCGAATCGCCTGCCCGCCGTACGCGTCGGTCACGCTGTTGCTGGTCACCCGCACGGTGGCGGTCTTCAGTTGGCTGGACGCGGAGCAGCCGCTGTAGCAGGTCATGCCCCAGCCGTAGATCGAGTTCGTCGAGTTGATCGGCGGGTTGCTGCTGGCCAGGGTCACCGCCGAGGTGCTGACGGTGCTGGAGAGCCGCATGAGAGCGAGGTCGTTGCGGGTGTAGGTGGCGCTGACCGTACGGGTGACTCCGCCCGAGGCGCGGTAGACGCTGCCGACCCGGACCGACATGGTGCCGCTGATGCAGTGCCGGGCGGTGAGCACCCACTGCGGGGAGATGACGCTTCCGGAGCAGGTGAACGAGCCGTTGCTGAGCACCGCGGCGGCCCAGGGGGCGGACGAGACGGTGGTGCCGCCGATGATGGGTTGCGGGCCGGCCGGGGCGGCGGACGCGCCGGACGCGGCGCCGAGGACGCCGACCAATGCGGTGCTGAGTACGGCGAGCAGGGGGCGGATGCGCATCAGGTGAACTCCTTGGACGGGGGCGGGCCCGGGGTCGCCGGGCGCGGGATGGGCGGCAGTGGGGGTCCCCGCCGACGCCTGGATCGACTTACATCGATGTACGCTAGGGCCTCGGGTGATCGTTATCAAGGATCTGATCGAGCTTTCTCAATGTAACGATTCAGCCACCCGCTGCGCCGTGTATGACCTGCTGAGGGCACCTGTCCCGCCTGACGGGCCGCCCTGGGCGCCGGTAATGTTGATCACTGCCTGAACTGCACCCGGCCGGTGCGTCCGCGGCGGTATCTGCCAGGTACGCTGGCTGCGCTCGCCCGTTGTGGGTCGGCACCCAACTGCGTACACAGTCAGGAGTGCCCAGTGCCTCGCGTCGTCGTCGACGTCATGCTCAAGCCCGAGATCCTCGATCCGCAGGGCCAGGCCGTCGCAAACGCGCTGCCCCGGCTCGGCGTCGGTGACGTCGCCTCGGTTCGGATCGGCAGGCGGATCGAGATCGAGTTCACCGGTGAACCGGACCTGGACCGCGCTCGGGAGATTGCCGACAAGCTGCTCGCCAACCCGGTCATCGAGGACTTCACCGTCCGCCTGGTCGAGGCCGACGAGACCGCGGACGCCCGCTCGTGACCGCCCGGGTCGGTGTGGTCACCTTCCCTGGCTCGCTCGATGACGGGGACGCGGCGCGGGCCGTCCGGATCGCCGGCGCTGAGCCGGTCCGGCTCTGGCACGGCGACCCGGAGCTGCACGGGGTGGATGCGGTCGTCCTGCCCGGCGGCTTCTCCTACGGTGACTACCTGCGTTGCGGCGCCATCGCCCGGTTCGCCCCGGTGATGGAGACGATCGTGGACGCCGCCCAGGGTGGTCTGCCGGTGCTCGGCATCTGCAACGGCTTCCAGATCCTGTGCGAGGCGCACCTGCTCCCCGGCGCGCTCACCCGCAACCAGCACCTGCACTTCCGCAACCGGGACCAGATCCTGCGCATCGAGTCGGCCGGCACCGCGTGGACCAACGTGTTCCAGCCCGGCCAGGAGGTGCTCATCCCGGTCAAGAACGGCGAGGGTTGCTACGTCGCGGACACCGCGACGCTGGACCAGCTCGAAGCCGAGGGCCGGGTGGTCGCCCGTTACATCGGCGGCAACCCCAACGGGTCGCAGCGCGACATCGCCGCGATCACCAACGCCGCCGGCAACGTGGTCGGCATCATGCCGCACCCCGAGCACGCGGTGGAGGCGCTCACCGGCCCTTCGCTGGACGGCCTCGGCTTCTTCACGTCGGTCCTCAAGCACCTGGTAGGGGCGCCGGCGTGAGCGCGAGGAGTGAGCCGGGTCTGCGAGCCCCGCAGTCGCGAACAAAGACGGGGGCGGTGACCGGCGACACGATCATCGGTCAGCTCAACCGCTGGTCTGGCGGGCACGAGCGCAGCGAGGAGAGGTCATGACCACCCATCCGGACCCGGTACGCGACACACCGGAGGCGTACTCCGCCCCGGCGCAGCCGGGCGAGCCGAGCCCAGCGCAGCATGTCGCGGCGGCGACCGCTCCCGTCCAGCCGGCCACCGCCGACTGGAGCGAGGGCGTGGACACCGTGCCGCGCGCCGGTGGCACGCCGGGCGAGCTCCAGCCGTACGCCGAGCTGGGTCTGCGCGACGACGAGTACGACCGGATCCTGCAGATTCTCGGCCGCCGGCCCACGCAGTCCGAGCTCGCGATGTACTCGATCATGTGGAGCGAGCACTGCTCCTACAAGTCGAGCAAGGTGCACCTGCGCCAGTTCGGTGAGAAGGCCCCGCACAGCGACCGGCTGCTCGCCGGCATCGGTGAGAACGCCGGTGTCGTGCAGATCTCCGACGAGCTGGCGGTGACCTTCAAGGTCGAGTCGCACAACCACCCGAGCTTCGTCGAGCCGTACCAGGGCGCGGCGACCGGCGTCGGCGGCATCGTCCGGGACATCCTCGCCATGGGCGCGCGCCCGGTCGCCGTGATGGACCCGCTGCGCTTCGGTGCCGCGGACCACCCGGACACCGCCCGGGTGCTCACCGGCGTGGTTGCCGGCGTCGGCGGCTACGGCAACTGCCTCGGCCTGCCCAACATCGGTGGTGAGCTGGTCTTCGACCCCTCCTACCAGGGCAACCCGCTGCTCAACGCGCTGTGCCTGGGCGTGCTGCCGGTCAACCGGCTGCAGAACAAGGCCGCCGCCGGCCCGGGCAACGTTGTCGTGCTGATGGGCGCCAAGACCGGCCGCGACGGCATCGGCGGCGTCTCGGTGCTGGCCAGTGCCACCTTCGACGAGGGCAGCGAGCAGCGCCGCCCCGCCGTGCAGGTCGGCGACCCGTTCATCGAGAAGCTGCTGATCGAGGCGTGCCTCGAGCTGTACGACGGCCAGCTGGTCGTCGGCATCCAGGACCTCGGCGGCGCCGGTCTGACCTGCGCGCTCACCGAGACCGCCGCCGCGGCCGGCACCGGCATGCGGGTCTGGCTGGAGCGGGTGCCGCTGCGTGAGCCCTCGATGGACCCGCACGAGATCCTGGCCAGCGAGTCGCAGGAGCGGATGCTGCTGGTCGTCGAGCCGGACAAGCTCGACGCGGTGCTCAAGACCGCCGACAAGTGGGGCGTGCTCGCCACCGCGATCGGCGAGGTCACCGCACCGGAGCCGGACGGCCGCCCGGGTCGACTGCTGATCACCTGGCAGGACCACCTGGTCGTCGACGTGCCGCCGGGTTCGTTGGTCGACGACGGCCCGGTCTACGCCCGTCCGATGCGTGAGCCGGCCGACCTGATCCTGCTCCAGGCCGACCGCGCCGAGACGCTGCCGCGCCCGGCCGACCCGGAGGCGCTGCGGGAGACCGTGCTGCGCATGATCGCGTCGCCCAACCTGGCCGACAAGACCTGGGTCACCGAGCAGTACGACCGCTACGTGCTGGGCAACACCGTGCTCGCCCAGCCGGAGGACGGCGGCGTGATCCGGATCGACGAGCGGACCGGGCTCGGCGTGGCGCTCTCGGTGGACGGCAACGGCCGGTACGCCCGGCTGGACCCGTACAACGGCACCAAGCTGGCCCTGGCTGAGGCGTACCGGAACGTGGCGGTGACCGGCGCGACGCCGATCGCCGTGACCAACTGCCTCAACTTCGGCTCCCCGGAGGACCCGGGCGTGATGTGGCAGTTCGCCGAGGCCGTGCGCGGCCTGGCGGACGGCTGCCTGGAGCTGGGCATCCCGGTGACCGGCGGCAACGTCAGCTTCTACAACCAGACCGGCGCGGCGGCCATCCACCCGACCCCGGTGGTCGGTGTGCTGGGCGTGCTGGACAACGTCGCCGACCGGGTGCCGATGGGCTTCGTTGCGCGTCCCGGCGGTGAGCACGACCAGCTCTACCTGCTCGGCGAGACCAACGTGGAGCTGTCCGGCTCGGAGTGGGCCTGGGTGACGCACGAGCACCTCGGTGGCATCCCTCCGCAGGTCGACCTCGCGCGGGAGAAGGCGCTCGCCGAGCTGCTGGCCGAGGCGGCCCGGGTCGGTCACCTGGCTTCCGCGCACGACCTCTCCGACGGTGGCCTCGCCCAGAGCCTGGTCGAGTCCTGCCTGCGGCGCGGCGTCGGCGCCCGGATCGCGGTGCCGGAGCAGTTCGCCGAGGGCTCGATGCCGTTCGTCTACCTGTTCAGCGAGTCCGCCACGCGGGCGCTCGTGTCGGTGCCGCGCGGCCACGACAAGGCGTTCGCGGCGCTCTGCGCCGAGCGGGGGGTGCCGTTCGAGCTGATCGGCGTCACCGACCCGTCCGGCGGCGCGCTCGAGGTGCACGGCCAGTTCCGGATCGGTCTGGACGAGCTGCGTACCGCGCACACCGAGACGCTGCCGCGCCTCTTCGGCGGCGCGACCGCCGTCGAGGTGCCCGCGCCGGCCGCCGGTGTGGCGGGTGCGGTCGAGGCCGTGCCGCTGCCGGTCGCGCAGGCCGAGCCGATCGATCCCGCGGAGGTGGTCTCCGAACCGATCGCCTCGTTCGGGCCGGTCCCGCAGACCGGTGCCGTCGAGCCGATCGAGTCGGAGCAGCCGGGCACCGCCGCCGAGTCTGACACCGGTGTCACCGAGCCGTCGCCTGACGAGCGCTGAGGCGTTGGCGGCTGCCGTCTACGGCCAACCCGGCTCCGGCGCCCGGTTCGACTGGGGGCTGACCGGGGCGGCCGAACTCGGCCGGGTCTGCGCGGCGCTGGTGGTGGTGGACGTGCTGTCGTTCACCACCGCCGTGGAGGTGGCGGTCGCCCGTGGCATGCGGGTGCACCCGTTCCCCTGGGGTGAGCAGGCCGCCGAGTACGCGGTGCGGGTCGGCGCGGTCGCGGCGATCGGTCGGCGGCGGGTGACCGCAGAGCATCCGTGGTCGCTCTCGCCCGCCGCGCTGAGCACCGCGCCGGTGGTGGCGGACCTGGTGCTGCCCTCGCCGAACGGCTCCGCCATCAGCGCCGCCGCCAGCGCCACCGGCCTTCCGGTGGTCGCGGCGTGCCTGCGCAACGCACCCGCCGTCGGGCGTTGGCTGCGCCGCCAGGGGTACGGCACAGCGGACGCCCCGATCGGCGTGATCGCATCGGGTGAGCGGTGGCCGGATGGGTCGCTGCGCCCGTCGGTGGAGGACCAGTTGGGTGCCGCCTCGGTGCTCGACGCTCTCTCCGGTGTGCCGGGCGGGCTCTCGGTGGAGGCGGCCATGGCGCTCGCCGCCTTGGCGAGCACTCCGGATGTCCCCGCCGCGGTGCGCGGGAGCGTCTCCGGGCGGGAGCTGACCGAAAGCGGCTTCGCCGAGGACGTCGACATTGCCGTCCAGATCGGCGTGTCGGACGTCGTGCCGGTGCTCCACCAGGGCGTGTTCTCCGCCGCCTGACCAGCGCCTTGCGCTGTGATCAACTCGGCTTCGCTGAAGTCGGGGCATCCAGGTCTGCGGGATGCCCCGACTTCACGAATCGCGAGTGGGTCTTGCAGCAGCGAAACGGCCACCCAGCGAACCGGGTGGCCGTTTCCATGCGCTGTGGTGAGGTCAGTCGTCCAACCAGTCGAGGCGACGGCCACCCCGCTCGGTCGGGGGCGGCGGCGGCGGGGTGTCCGGTCGGGTCCGGCCGGCCGGTTGGCCGTATCCGCCCTGGTCGTAGCCCCGGTCGTCGTAGCCGCCGCGCTGCTGCGGGGGTTCCTGGCCGTAGCTGTTGCCCTGGTCGTACCCGCCGGCTGGCTGGCCGTATCCGCCCTGGTCGTAGCCCCGGTCGTCGTAGCCGCCGCGCTGCTGCGGGGGTTCCTGGCCGTAGCTGTTGGCCTGGTCGTACCCGCCGGCCGGTTGGCCGTAGCCGCCCTGGTCGTACCCGCCAGCCTCCTGGCCGGCGTACCCCGCGGTCGGCTCGGCAGCCCGACCGCCGTACGGGGCCGGGTCCGGCTGGCCGTACCCCTGCCCCTGCTCCGGCTGGTAGACGCCGGTGGCGTACGGGTCGGCCGGGGCCGGGTACTGGGTGCTGTCGCCGGTGTACCGGCCGGTCGGCTCGTCGTACCGCTCGCCGTAGGCCGCTCCGCCAGCGGGAGCCGGCGGATAGGCGGCGGTCCCGGCCGGGGCGGTGTAATCCCGGCTGCCGTAGCCGCCACCGGAGGCCGGGGCGTTGCCGTAGCCGCCACCGGAGGCCGGAGCGCCGCCGTAGCCAGCGCCGGAACCAGGCGCGGCACCGTAGCCGTCACCGGCCGCGCCAGCGCCGTAGGCGCCCTCGGAGCCTGCCGGAGTGCCGTAGCCGCCACCCGACGCGGGGGCGTTGCCGTAGCCGCCGGCACCGTACCCGCCGGGTGCTGGCTCGTCGCCGTAGCCGGCGCCGCCCCAGCCCTGCTGACCCGCGCCGCCGTACGCCTGCGCAGGCGCAGCGTATGGGTCCGGCGGGACGTCGTCGACCACCGGGCGGTGCATCATCGTCGGCGCCTCGCTCAGCGCCGAGCCGCCGGCCATCGTCGGGTCCGGCCGGCCGCCGACCACCCGGGTCTGGTCGTCGGGACCGCGGAACCCACCCCGCGAGGGCGGGACCACACCGCCGCCACCAGCCGCCGCCGGGGCATCGTCGTCGTCGCCATTTTCCTTGCGCTTCATCCAGAGCAGCACGATCGTGCCGACACCGGCGGCCACCAGAAGACCGCCGAGCAGGATGATCAGGTACGAGCCAATGCCGCCGCTGTCCTCGTTGTTCGCGGCGTTCGCCGGAGCACCCGGGCTGGCCGCGTCGGTGGGCTCCTCCTCGGTGCCCTCCTCGGCCGTCTCCTCGGTGGGAGTGGCCTCGGGGGTGGCGGACGGGGTGGCGCTCGGCGTCACCTCGACCTTGATCGCGAGGCTGATCCGCTGGCCGGTGATGGCCTGTCCGGCGCTGGCGTTGAAGGACTTGGTGGCAGTGATGTTGTCGAAGCTGGCGCCCAGGTCGATCCGGCCTGGTGCGATCGGCTTCTCGGTGGTGCCGGTGAAGCGGAAGTCGCCGCTGCCGTTGCTGGTGGTGTCGATGCGCCGGCCGGTGCTGTCCTGCAGCATGACCACCGCATTCGCGACCGCCTTGCTGTCGGCCTGCGAGATCACCTTGCCGGAGACCGACCGCACGGTCTGGTTCTGCGGCGGTGATGGCGGCGCGGCCTTGCCCTTGATCGTCAGGTTGAAGGTCTTGGTGTCCGGGCCTGAGTCGGCCTCGACAGCCACGGTGACCGTGGCTGTGGCATCGCCTGCGCTGTCATTCGCAGTGATCCGGACCAGTTGCGCCCTTGGTTGGTTGCCCAGGGCGGGGAAGTTGACGGTGCCGCACCCGCTGGCGCAGCTGACGCCCGACGGCAGGCCGGAGAGGCTGATCTTCGCTTCGCGGTCGCCGTCACCGGGAGTGACGCGCACGGTGACTGTGGCGTCGCTGCCGGCGTTCACGGTGACCGAGCCTGGTGAGACCTCGACGCTTGCGGCCATTGCTGGTGTGGCGGGGATGGCGAGCAGAGCGCCGGCAACCAGCGCTACGACCACACCGGCCCGCTGCTTCCAGGCACGTCGGTGTGCTGACACGTCCACCGCCTTCCGGGCTGACTTCCCTCTGACCGGCGGGGCGCCGGGCCGGGGATCATCACGGTTCGAATACGCCGTCGGCAACTATGCCTTGTCCGACTGCCTTGGCGCGACCCAGGGCCAACGTCGGGTGCTTGGCCGGTAGGTCGTATCGTCCCGTCGTGTCCTCTCCGCACAGTAAGTCCGCTGCCGTTACGGCCGCGTTGTCGGCGCTCGACGAGGGTCGTACGCCCGAACGGCCGGTGTTCCGGGAGGCGGTCCGGTCGTTGTTGGCCGTCCTCGCGGAGCGCGCCCCCGGCCGATCGGTGGAGGTGCGCGTCCCACCATACGGTGCGATCCAGTGCGTACCGGGGCCTCGACACACCAGGGGGAACCCACCAAATGTGGTCGAGATGGCTCCTGACACCTGGTTGGAATTGGCAACCGGGAGGATCGGGTGGGCGGAGGCGGTCACCGAGGGTCGCGTTCAGATGAGCGGTGTCCGAGCGGACCTCTCGGCATACCTGCCCCTCTAGTCGACCCGATGTCCTACTCACCGTAACTCTCGGCACAGAAACCGTGACTTTCTGTATCGACAGCGATTCGCGTACACTGTCAGGCGACGAAGAGTGGTCCCGGCAGAGGAAATGTGGATCCGCCCGTGATCCCGCCCGGCCGGTCCAGACCAGCATGAGGGAGCGGTAGGTGCCCCGAGGCGACGGCCGGCTGAGCCACGACCTTGACCCCCAACGACCTGGCCCCCAAGATGCCTGCGGCGTCTTCGGCGTCTGGGCCCCCGGCGAAGAGGTTGCCAATCTGACCTACTTCGGCCTCTACGCCCTGCAGCACCGCGGCCAGGAGGCGGCGGGCATCGCGGTGAGCGATGGCTCCGGTGTGGTGGTCTACAAGGACCTTGGCCTGGTGGCCCAGGTCTTCGACGAGCCCACCCTGGCGAGCCTGCGCGGCCACCTGGCGATCGGGCACGCCCGTTACTCCACGACCGGCGCGTCGAACTGGGAAAACGCCCAGCCGACGATCCGTTCGACCACCTCGGGCACGACCATCGCGCTCGCTCACAACGGCAACCTGGTCAACACGGCCGAGTTGGAGAAGGAGGTCGCCGAGCGCGGCCTCGTCGCGGACGGCTCGACCAACGACACCTCCCTGGTGACGATGCTGCTGGCCAGCCGACCGGATCTGTCGGTCGAGGCGGCCGCACTGGAGGTGCTGCCGCAGCTGCGCGGCGCGTTCAGCTTCGTCTTCATGGACGAGATGACCCTCTACGCGGCCCGCGACCCGCACGGCGTCCGTCCGCTGGTGCTCGGCCGGCTGGAGCGCGGCTGGGTGGTGGCCAGTGAGACCGCCGCACTGGACATCGTCGGTGCCAGCGTGGTGCGCGAGGTCGAGCCGGGCGAGCTGATCGCCATCGACGAGAACGGGCTGCGTTCCACCCGGTTCGCCGCGCCGGAGCCGAAGGGCTGCCTCTTCGAGTACGTCTACATCGCACGCCCGGACGCCACGATCGCCGGGCGCAACGTGCACGCGACGCGGGTGCAGATCGGCCGACAGTTGGCCAAGGAGCACCCGATCGAGGCGGACCTCGTCATCGGTGTGCCGGAGTCCGGCATTCCGGCCGCGATCGGCTACGCGGAGGCGTCCGGCATCACCTACGGCGCTGGCCTCATGAAGAACCCGTACGTGGGCCGCACCTTCATCCAGCCGTCGCAGACCCTGCGTCAGCTCGGCATCCGGCTCAAGCTCAACCCGCTGCGGGAAAATGTCCGGGGCAAGCGTTTGGTGGTCGTGGACGACTCGATCGTGCGCGGCAACACCCAGCGCGCCATCGTGCGGATGCTGCGTGAGGCGGGGGCGCTGGAGGTGCACGTCCGGATCTCCTCCCCGCCGGTCAGCTGGCCGTGCTTTTACGGCATCGACTTCGCCACCCGGGCGGAGCTGCTGGCCAACGGGTTGGACAACGACGGCATCCGGCGTTCCATCGGCGCCGACACGCTGGGTTACGTATCGCTTCCTGGCCTGATCGCCGCGACCGAGCAGCCGAAGACCCGGCTGTGTCGGGCGTGTTTCGATGGGGAGTACCCGATCGAGCTGCCGGCCGACAATCTGATCGGCAAGCACGTGCTCGAAGGGGTGGGCCGACGGGTCGCCAACTCGGCGCCAGAAGCTCCGCACACCAACGGCTCGTTCGTCGCCACTCCGGGTGGCGTTACCGCAATCCGCCCGTAGCACCAACCGGCGCGGCCCGGCCACCGCCGGCGCCGCACCGAGAACCAAAGGGGAGAACCGTGACGCACGTGTCCGAGCGCAACGGCGCAGGAAGCAGCCCGACCGGCGCCGGCGGCGACCGCCAGCCCTGGACGGCCGGCGCTAGCCGTCAGGCGCGCAAACGCTCGGTTTCGTACGCCGACGCCGGGGTCTCCATCGACGCGGGCGACCGCGCGGTTGAGCTGCTCAAGTCGAAGGTGCGGGAGACCCGCCGTCCTGAGGTGCTGGGCGACCTCGGCGGCTTCGCCGGTCTGTTCCGGCTCGACACGAAGAAGTACAAGAACCCAATCCTGGCGTCCTCCACCGACGGGGTGGGCACCAAGCTGGTGATCGCCCAGCAGATGGACATCCACGACACGGTCGGCATCGACCTGGTCGCGATGGTCGTCGACGACCTGGTGGCGTGTGGCGCTGAGCCGCTGTTCCTGCTGGACTACATCGCCACCGGCGAGGTCGTGCCGGACAAGGTCGCCGAGATCGGTGCGGGCATCGCTGACGGCTGCCGCTACGCCGGCTGCGCGCTGCTGGGCGGGGAGACCGCCGAGCACCCCGGTGTGCTCCGCCCGGACGAGTACGACATCTCCGCGACCGGTGTCGGCGTGGTCGAGGAGGCCGACATCCTCAGCCCCGACCGGGTCGAGGTGGGCGACGTGGTCATCGCCATGCGCTCCTCCGGTCTGCACTCCAACGGCTACTCGCTGGTCCGGCACGTGCTGCTCGGCGCGGCCCGGATGCGACTGGACATCGTGATCGACGACTTCGGCCGGCAGCGGACCCTGGGTGAGGAGCTGCTCACCCCGACCAAGATCTACGCCAAGGACTGCCTCAAGCTGATCGCCGAGGCCGAGGTGCGGGCGCTGGCCCACGTCACCGGCGGCGGCATCCCCGGCAACCTGGTCCGAGTGCTGCCCGAGAACGTCGACGCGGTGGTCAACCGGTCCACCTGGAAGCCGCAGCCGGTCTTCGACCTGATTCAGACGAAGGGTCGGATCGACGACCAGGACATGGAGTCGACCTTCAACATGGGCGTCGGCATGTTCGCGATCGTGTCGGCCGAGGACGCCGACCGGGCGCTGGCCACCCTGACTGGCCGTGGTGTCGAGGCCTGGCAGGCCGGCGAGATCATCGAGGGCACCGGCAACGTGCAGATGGTTGGACAGCACACCCGAGGATGATCACGCTCTGGTGATCGTACGGGCACCTGATCAGGGCTTCACCCGAGTGGCCAATGCCGCCTAGCCTGAAGGGCTCAGGCTAGGCGGAGGAGGGCGATGGCTGCTCTGGGACAGTCGTTCAGCGGGATGCGCGGTCTGGCCGCGGTTCCGTCGTACGTCGTCATGCAGCCCACCACCCTCTGCAACCTCGACTGCGCGTACTGCTACCTGCCGTTCCGGCAGGCCGACCGGCGGATGCCGGTGGCGGTGGCCGAGGCGGTGGCAGCGGCGGTCAACCCCTGGGCGGCGGCCGGCCGGTTCTCCGTGGTGTGGCACGGCGGCGAGCCGTTGGCTGCCGGCCGGGAGCACCTGGCCGACCTGATCGCGCCATTCGGGCCCGAGGTCGAGCACCACGTGCAGACCAACGCCACCCTGATCGACGACGATTGGTGCGACTTCTTCGCCCGGCACGAGATGCGGGTGAGCGTGAGCGTCGACGGTCCCCGGGCGCGCAACGGAGACCGGGTCAACCGGGGCGGCCAGCCGGCGTACGACCGGATTCTGCGCGGCGTCACGGTGCTGCGCCGCCGTGGCCTGCCCTTCTCCGCGCTGGCCGTGGTGTCCCGGCCGGAGCCGGGGCTCGCCACCGAGCTGTACGACTACTTCCTCGAGCTGGGCTGCGACGTGTTGGGCATCAACATCGAGGAGACCGAGGGAGTCAACACCCGCGACAACCGCCACGATTCGTCGGCGGTGACCGCGTTCTGGGCGGAGTTGGTCGCGGCCTGGCGCCGTGAGCCCCGGATCCACCTGCGCGAGATCGAGTGGTCGCTGCGCTACGCCGCGGCGGTGCTTGACAACTCGGCGGACGGGGTGTTGCCCCGCCAACTGGACCCGATCCCGACGATCGGTCATGACGGCTCGGTGACCGTGCTCTCTCCGGAGCTGGCCGGCTTCACCGACCCCCGCTACGGCGACTTCAGCAGCGGCAACGTGTTGACGGCCCCGCTGGCGGAGATCCTCAGCGGCGCGTCGGAGACGCCGTGGGTGGGCGAGTTCCTGGCTGGGGTGGAGGCATGCCGGGTGTCCTGCCCGTACTTCGGCTTCTGTGGCGGTGGCCATGCCGCCAACCGTTACTTCGAGCTGGGGCGTTTCGACGGTACGGAGACCGAGCACTGCCGCAACAGCAAGATCCGCCTATTGGAGGGAGTGTTGGAGCATGCCCGAGAGCACCAGTCACCGGCGTCCTGAGCGCGAAGCGGATGACGGAGTCACCGAACGGGTGCGGGACGCCGCTCCTGCGCTCGTCGCGCTCCTACAGGAGGCCGAGGACGCTCGGCGGCTGAGATCGGAGGTGTCGGGCGGGGACGGCGCCAGCGCGGTCTGCGCCTGGAACCACTTCGAGAACATCCCGACGTTCTACAACTGGAACAACCGCCCGCGTTGAGGTGACCCGCGATCAGGGGCCTGTCGAGCGGCCGGAGTGGCTCCGGTCGGGCCAGGCCCCTTGATCGTCGGTCAGCTGCACCTGCACGGGACGCGCGTGAGCACGCGGGGGTCACCGCGTGCTCAGCTGCGTCGAGAGGTCAGCGGGTCGGACGGACCCAGGGATCCGGATCGTCGTCCGCGTGATCCTCATCATCGTCGTCGACGGACTCTTTCGAGTCGTCGACGAAGTGGTGCTCAGACTTACCAGCACCCGCCAGTTCGCGCTGCAAGGCGGTGAGGTCGGTGTTCGGGGAGTGGTACTTCAACTCCCGGGCCACCTTTGTCTGCTTGGCCTTAGCACGGCCGCGCCCCATGGCTCGACCCCCTCGCACAGAATGCGGGGCAGCCCGAAGGCGGGCCCCGATGACGTCAGGCATCTCTCGTGGCTCTTACGGTACATGGGGATGCCACCGTTCGGCACCTCGGGTTACCGCCAACCGGCTCTGCGCGTCGCGTCGATCCGGCCGTCACCCAGTGTACTGGGTAAGGAGCGGAACGGTTAGCACCCGTGACACCGGACAAACCGCATCAAAATTGACCCGGCCTCAGCTTACTGGCCTGCGCCGACAAAAAGGGTCCCGGAGGCGGATCCCGTCGATCCGCCTCCGGGAACGCTCAGCGCAGGTGGATCGCGCGCAGCCGGCCGACGTCAGCCATCCGCCGCTCGGCCAGCCGGTCCGCGGCCACCGCCGGCGGCACGCCCTCGGCGTCAGCCAGTTGCAGGATCTCGCGGGTGGTGTCGTAGATCCGGGTAGCCCGCAGCTTGGCCCGGTCGAAGTTGAAGCCCTCGATCTCGTCGGCCACCTGGATGACGCCGCCCGCGTTGACCACGTAGTCCGGCGTGTAGAGGATGCCCCGGTCGGCCAGCAGCTTCTCGATGCCCGGGTGGGCGAGCTGGTTGTTGGCCGCCCCGGTCACCACCTTGGCGCGCAGCGCCGGCACGGTGTCGTCGTTCAGGGCGCCGCCCAGCGCGCACGGCGCGTACACGTCGATGTCCGCGGCGACCAGCGCGCTGGTGTCGTCCACCAGGGTGACCTGCGGGTGGTTGGCGCGCACCCACGCCAGCGCCTTCGGGTTGACGTCGGTGGCGACCACCTCGGCGCCGTCGTCCAACAGGTGCCCGGTGAGGTATTTGCCGACCTTGCCCAGGCCGGCCACGCCGACCCGCCGGCCACGCAGGCTCGGGGTGCCCCACACGTGCTCGGCGGCAGCCCGCATGCCCTGGAAGACACCCCAGGCGGTGAGGATCGACGAGTCACCGGCGCCGCCGTGCTCCACGCTGCGGCCGGTCACGTAGCGGGTCTCCCGGGCAACGACGTCCATGTCCGCCACGTAGGTGCCGACGTCACAGGCGGTGTAGTAGCGACCGCCCAGCGACTCCACGAAGCGACCGTACGCGCGCAGCAACGCCTCGCTCTTGATCTGCTCCGGGTCACCCCAGATGACGGCCTTGCCGCCGCCGAGGTCCAGCCCGGCGAGCGCATTCTTGTACGCCATCCCACGGGACAGGTCGAGCACGTCGGCGAGGGCGTCCTCTTCGCGGGCGTACGGGTAGAAGCGGGTGCCGCCGAGCGCCGGCCCCAGCGCGGTGGAGTAGATCCCGATGATCGCCTTGAGGCCGCTCTGCTTGTCCTGGCAGAACACGACCTGTTCGTGACCGGCCGATACCGGGTCGTCGGTGCTCGCGAATACGCCCATGGTTGGCTCCTGGAGTGGTGTGCGTCCTTGTGGGACGCGGACCTGGTGGACCCCGGCGGGGATGCTGCCGGTGTGATCGAGCCTAGTATCGGCCGCCGGGCGGGCGCTCGACGCGCCGCGGCCGTCCCACGTTGCGGCGCGCGTGGTCCGGCCGCTGACCGCGTACGGCTGCGGTTCGTGGGAGGATCGCGCCGTGCCGTCGCTCTTCGCTTCTTACCTGCGCGTGTACGAACCGTTGACCGCCTTTGACCGAGACCGGCAGAGCTACTGGCGCCGCTACGTCTCCGAGGGTCGGGCGGTGGCCCCGGTCGAGGGGCCCGGCCGGCAGCGGACGGCGGTCATCGAGGCGCTGGGCGCTGGCTGGACCCGGCTGCCG
The DNA here is from genome assembly GCF_028475105.1 of Micromonospora sp. LH3U1. Lineage (NCBI taxonomy): Bacteria > Bacillati > Actinomycetota > Actinomycetes > Micromonosporales > Micromonosporaceae > Micromonospora > Micromonospora sp. LH3U1. The sequence continues at coordinate 197,453 of NZ_CP116936.1, forward strand.
GACCTGCCGGATGAGGCGTACGTCCTGGAGACGGACGACAGCCTGCTGGTCTGCCCATGGAACCTGCGGATCCGGGTCGCTGAGGCGGCGCTCAGCGCCCGGGACGGGGTGCCCTCGGTCCTCGCCGACGCCTTCGTGCCGCCGGTGCTCGCCGGGCAGGCCAGGGCGGTGGTCGACGACTGGCGCAGCGGCGCCCGGGTGCTGGAGCACGGGGTGCCCCGGGTGCACGAGCAGATCGCCACCTGGGGAGTGCCGCTGCGGTGGTTCGTGCTCTTCGAACCGGCCGAGCGGGACCTGGTCACCCAGCCGGGCCGGAGGGCACTGCGCTACCGCACCGAGATCTCCAAGGCCCGTCGCCGGTCGTCGCGTGCACTGTCGGTGCTGCGCAAGTCGGTGGGCGAGGCGCCGATCACCGAGGCGGTGGAGGAGGCGGCACGCTGGCTGGAGGAGTTCCATCCGCGGTCGGTGGTGGAGCTGGACTACGGCGGCCTGGTCGACCTGCTCTCCGACGAGACCCTCACTGCGGACGACTCGCCTGAGCTGGTCGCCAGCGGCCTAGCGGGGCTGTCGCGCGGTGAGGCCGAGGAGGCGTCCGCCGCGTACGACAAGCTGGTGGCCCGGTGGCGCGCGGTGCAGTTGTTGGAGCGGTGCAACTAAGGGCATATCGCCCTAGGAGCGCTCCCAAGGTGAGTTGTGCTCGTAGTTGACGCATCACGAACCGTGATCATGAGTCCGAATAAGGTACTTTCTTCCGTGTAAAAGTCGTAAAAATCGGGCATGGTTCATCCGTCCGTCTAGGGACCTTCATCCGTTCGGCCCATGTCGGACATCGGGGACTAGCCGGACCATGGGAGACGCGTCGGCCGGCGGGACCCCGGCCGATGTCTATACACGTGGAGGAGTGACCGATGGCATCGCGAACGCACGAACCAGAGCCGCTACTCACGCCGGCCGAGGTGGCGTCGATGTTCCGTGTCGACCCGAAGACGGTGACCCGGTGGGCCAAGGCTGGCAAGCTCAGCGCCATCCGCACCCTGGGTGGCCACCGTCGCTACCGCGAGTCGGAGGTCAGGGCGCTGTTGCAGGGCCAGATCCCGCAGCAGCGGCAGGGCGACTGAGCCGGCACCAGTTTTTCCGGTCAGGGGCGGTGGATCTCGATCCGCCGCCCCTTTCCATGTCCGCCGGGCTCAACGTCAGCCCGTCTCAGCGTCGCGCCTCGGCCAGCGTCACCCGGATGCCGACCGTGCCGCCCTCGCCGCGGCGCAGCCGGCTGCCCAGCAGGCTCAGCCGACCGAGCAGGCGGTATTTGTGCTTGAGCAGGTCGCGGACCCGACCAATGTCACCGCCCCCGTAGATCGTCGCGTGGGCTGACACCTCCGCCCCGTGTGGCCGGCCGCGCACGTCGCACGGCGCCACGGTCACCTCGCCGTTGCGGCGGATCCGCTTCACCTTGCCCGAGTCGGCCCGGGTCCAGACCGCCAACGCCTCGCCGTCGCGTACCGCCCAGACCGGGGTCGGCACCGCCCGACCGTCCTTACGGAAGGTCGTGAGCAGGATGTATTTCTCGGCCGACAGCCGGTCCAACGTGGTCACGCCGCCAGGATACGGCCGCTACGGGCCACTGAGTGGCCAGATAGCGTGAACGTCGTGACGGTGGAGCCTCAAATCGGTGACGTGATCGGTGAACTGCTGCGGGACACGCTCGCCGTGGCCACCGGGGTGGGCCCCCGACCGCTGGTCGGCGGTCGACTGCCGCGGCCGGTCATCGAGATCATCGAACGGGACGACGGTCTGATCAACGGGGCGCCCGCCGCGCACTACCTGGACGGGCCGCAGGAGTGGCAGCCGTACGACCACCGGGCGGTGGACCAGGTCCGCGGTGAGACGCTGGACATCGGCACCGGTGCCGGCCGGATCGCGCTGCTGCTCCAGGAGCGCGGCGTACCGGTCACCGGGCTGGACACCTCCGCGGGTGCGCTGGCGGTGAGCCGGCGTCGCGGTGTCCAGCGGGTGGTGCACGGCACCGTCGACACGCACGTCGCCGACGGTCAGCGGTACGACACGTTCCTGTTGCTCGGTAACAACCTCGGACTGTTCGAGGGCCGGGAGCGTGCCCCCGGGTTCCTGGCCGCGCTCGCCGCGCTGGCCCGACCGGGAGCGCAGATCATCGCGCATGGCACCGACCCGTACGGCACCCGCGACCCGCTGCACACCGGTTACCACGAGCGCAACCGCCGTCGGGGTCGGCTCGGCGGTCAGCTCCGGCTCCGGCTGCGCTACCGGGAGTTGAGCACCGAGTGGTTCGACTACCTGGTCTGCTCGGCCGACGAGTTCGCCAGCCTGGTGCACGGCACCGGTTGGCGGCTCACCGATGTGGACGACCGGGACGCCCCCTACTACCTGGCCACCCTGCGCCTCGTCGACTGAGCGACGGCCCCCGCGATCCGCCGGGCGGAGGCAGGGGCCGTCGTAGGTCTCAGACCTGGACGGTCGGGGGGAGCTGCTCGGGCGGGAGGCCGCCGTCGCCGTCGACCACCTCGTCCGGTTGGCCGTCCTCGTCGATGTCGACCATGGTGATGTCCACCTTGCCGTCACCGTCGGTGTCGAACTGGAACAGGTCCGCCTTGCCGTCGCCGTCGGTGTCCACCACCCACACGTCGGTCTTGCCGTCGTTGTTGGTGTCGGCGCGCAGCAGTTCGACCCGCTCGTCGCCTCGGGTCTCCACGATCTCCCCGTCGGTGACGCTCTCCGGTGCCTGGCTCATGTCGATGCGGTCCTTCCCTCGGTTGACGGGCCGTCATTACCCGATCCGGCGCTCCCCCACGCATGGACCGGGTCGTCGCGCTGTCTAGGGTCGCACCATGAGCGAGCGGAGCGGGCGGGACACCCGGGCCGGCGTGGCGGGGACCCCGCGCGTCGGCGGACGGGACAGGGAGGCGTGATGAGCGATCGTTTCGTGGTCGTCGGTGCCGGCACGATGGGGCTTGGCATCGCGTACGTGGCGGCCGGGTCCGGACACGCCGTCGAGTTGGTCGAGGTGGACCCTGAGCGGGGAGCGACCGCGCTGAACCGACTCGCCGAGCTGTGGGAGCGGGCGGTGCAGCGCGGGAAGCTGAGCGCCGACGAGGCCGCCGTGAACCGGGAGCGGGTGACGCTGCGCCCGACGCTCGCCGAGGTCGCTCCCGCCCCCGAGGTGATCGTGGAGGCGGTGCCGGAGCGGCTCGACCTGAAGCGGGCGGTGCTGCGTGACGCCGCCGCGCTGAGCCCGGCGCTGCTGGGCAGCAACACCTCCAGCATCGCCATCGGTGAGCTGGCCGTGGGGCTGGATGCGCCGGAGCGCTTCCTCGGCCTGCACTTCTTCAACCCGGTCTGGGCGATGGCGCTTCTGGAGATCGTGGTCGGCCCGGCCACCGCCGAGGAGACCACCGCCGCGGCCGTCGCGCTCGCCGGCCGGTTGGGCAAGGACCCCGTCGTCGTACGCGACCTGCCCGGCTTCGCCACCTCCCGGCTCGGGGTCACGCTTGGGCTGGAGGCGATCCGGATGGTGGCCGACGAGGTGGCCAGCCCGGCCGACATCGACAAGGCGATGGTGCTCGGCTACCGGCACCCGATCGGGCCGCTGGAGCTGACCGACCTGGTCGGCCTCGACGTGCGGCTGGACATCGCCCGCACCCTCCAGGCCGCGTACGGGGACCGCTTCGCGCCGCCGCCGCTGCTCGTGGAGATGGTGGCCGCGGGGCGGCTGGGTAAGAAGTCGGGCCACGGCTTCTACCGGTGGGAAGGCGGTGTCAAACAGTGAGCGGGCTGCGGATCGAGGAGCGGCCGGACCGGTTGGTGGTCACGCTGGACCGGCCGGAGAAGCGCAACGCCATCGACGCCGACCTGATCGCCGAGCTGCACCAGGTGTGCGCCGAGTTGGAGGCGCGGCCCCGGCTGTTGCTGCTCACCGGTGGCGCGGCGGGCATCTTCGCGGGTGGCGCCGACATCGGCCAGCTCCGCGAACGGGGCCGCGCGGACGCGCTCGCCGCGATCAACTCTGCCGCCTTCGCCCGGATCCGGGCGCTGCCGATGCCGAGCGTGGCCGCCGTCGACGGCCCGGCGTTGGGCGGTGGCGCGGAGCTGGCGTACTCCTGCGATCTGCGGGTGTGCACGGCGCGGGCGGTCTTCGGCCAGCCGGAGGTGCGGTTGGGCATCCTGGCCGGCGCAGGCGCCACCCACCGGCTGCCCGCGTTGATCGGCGAGGGCCGGGCCAAGGAGCTGCTCTTCACCGGCCGACGGGTGGACGCCGCAGAGGCGCTACGGATCGGTCTGGTGAACCGGGTGGTGGACGAGCCCGGTGAGCTGCTGACGGTGGCGCACGCGCTGCTGGACGAGATCGCCCTGGGTTCGCCGTTGGCGCTGCGGCTGACCAAGCTGGCGGTGGACGCACCCGCCGCCGCGCACCCACAGCTCGATCTGGTCAGTCAGGCGGTGCTCTTCGAGGACGAGGAGAAGCACCGGCGGATGACCGAGTTCCTGGAGCGCCGCCGGGCGCGGTGATCCCCGGAAACGAAACGGCCGCACCGGCGGAATGCCGGTGCGGCCGTGCAGGTCTGCGGTCGTGCTCAGCTCCGGAACTGCACCCCGGAGTCGGCCAACCCACGGATCACCTGTGCGGACTCGCTGAAGCCGATGATCAGCACAGCGTCCGCACCGAACTCCTTGATCTCCTTCGCGCCGCCGCTGAAGTCGACCGGGGGCGCCTTGGCGTCGGCCGGCGGCTCGTAGGTCATCAGCTTGAGGCGGTCGCCGGCGATGCCGGCCTTCTCCAACTCCTCGCGGACGGTGGCCTGAAGGCCCTCGCCGTAGGAGTCCTTGCGGGCGACGATGACGATCTTCTGCGACCCGTCGCGGAGGATTACGTCGGCCAGCGCCCGGCCCTGCAGGCTGTCCGGCGGTGCGGTGCGGAAGTAGAGGCCGTCGTCCTCCACGTCGGTCAGACCGGCGTCGGTGTTGGACGGCGAGAAGAGGATTTTTCCGGCCTGCACCACGTCCGGCAGCACCGCCCGCGAGATGCCCGAGCCACCGGCACCGATGATCACGCTGACGCCGTCCGTCACGTGCTTGGCCACGGTCGCCTTGGCCACTGCCGGGTTGGTGCCGTCGTCGCCATCCAGCCAGGTCACCGGCTTGCCCAGCGCACCGCCAGCGGCGTTGACCTCCTTGATCGCCAACGCGGCACCGGCCGCCATCGACGGGTAGGCGATCGACAGGTCACCGGTCTTCGGCAGCAGGCCGCCCAGGATCAGCGGCTCCTGGGCAGGATCCCCACCCGCGCGCTGCTTCTTCGGCTTCGGCGGGGTCTTGGTGCTCGCCGCCGACTCGATGCCAGCCCCGACGAACTCGGTCTTGCCATCGTTGATCTGCTGCCCGTCGAAGGTCAGCGTGGCGTAACTCGCGGTGGCCGGCTCACCCTTGTCAGTGAAGCCCGCCCGGGTCAGCGACACGCTGCGGTACTCGATGTCCTGCCCGTTGCGAGCCAGCGTGAGACAGCTGACCGGGTCCTCGCAGCGCTGCCCGTCGTTGGTGACGGCCACTATCTGCTTCGCGATCGCAGCAGGATCGGTGCTCCCGGCCAACTGGGCGGCCAGCACGGCGATCACCACCGCGTCGTACGACTCGGCCGCATACAGATAGTCCGTCAGCGCCGGATTGACGGCCCGTAGCCGGTTCTTGAAGTCGTCTGGCAGCGGGACGAGTGGCGTGGTGCCCTTCATCCCGTCGACGAGACTTGCACGTTCCTTCAACTCCGCAGGATAGGAGTTGAGCATGTTGCCGTCCGTGCCGTAGAGGCGCACCTGTTGAGTGCTTGCCTCTTCGGCCTTGTCATCCCCGCAAGCGCTTGTGGCGAGCAGGATCGTCGCGCAGGCAGCCAGTGAGGCCACCCGCGAGCGGCGTGATACGAGCATGGTCGTCCTTCCTCCGGCGAAGGTCCGCTGCGCACATTAGCGTGCCGACGACGCTGGCGGGACCGTGGAGGTGGCGTAATGCGCAGGTAGCTCGCGTTGAACACGGACAGTCACGGTCGCCGGGGGGTCTTGACCGCCCCTCCTACTGTGCGCTGCGTGACGGACCTACCACAGCAGACGTTCGACGACGCGGCCGCCGTGCTCAGTTCGGCGCTCAACGGGGATGGAGACGCGGTGGTGGGAACGTTCGACGCGGTCGTCGACCGTGCCGGCCTGAGCGGCGCGTACGGGGTCGCCTGGTGCCTGGCCGCGACGATGCTCGGTGACGCGCCGGCGGCCAGCGGAGCAGCGCTGGACTTCCCGGGGATCGATCAGGCCGGTTACGACACCCGCTGGGTGGCCCGCTTCGTCAGCGCGTACGCCAACCGGGACGAATCGACCGGGGAGGCGCTGTTCGGTGCTGCGGCGGCCGATGGGCTGCTCCCCGACTGCCTGCTCACGCTCGCCGGCTCGACGATCGCCACCCTGCGCAGCCGCGCCGGGTGAGCAGCCGCGCCGGGTGCGGTGCAGCCGGGTCGCCGCGTCCGTCGGGGGGCGGACGCCGCGACCGCGCGGGCCACTCAGAACGCGTGGTACGCGATCAGCGGCTCGTACTCGTACCGCAGGTTCTCGAAGCGGACCCGGAAGTTGACCCCGTCCCGGACATCTGTCGCCACCGTGATCCAGCCCGAGTTGGCCGGTAGGTAGGTCCAGTAGTTGCAGGCACCTGTCTTGTCGACGAAGATCACGCACGCCTCGGTGGCGTACACGCTCGCGTTGCGGACGTTGATGTCGCGACAGCGGGTCGTGGTGCGGAACTGGCCGGCCTGGCCGCCGTAGCGGCCGGTCTCGAAGTACGACCGGACTGCCCCGCCGTAGCAGGTGGCGAGCGGGGCGAAGGCGTTCGTCCCGGGGGTGACGGGTGTGACCGGGGCGGCCTGCGCGGGCGTGCCGGCGAAGAGCAGTGCGGTGGCCGTGGCGACGGCGAGCAGGCGAGCGGTCGGGGATGACATGCATGCCTCCGGAGACAGTTGATTGACCGTCCGTACTGGACTGATCATCCGACCGTGACGATGATACGGATCGATCTATAGCGGCGCGGCCCCTGTGCTGTCCGACCCGTGTGATAGCTCTGTAGGCATGTCCGAGGCCATGCTCAGCAAGGTGCGCAAGCTGCTGGCCCAGGCCGAGGACCCGGCCTGCACGCCCGCCGAGGCGGCCGCGTTCACCGCCAAGGCGACCGAGCTGATCGCCCGCTACGGCGTCGACCGGGCGCTGCTCGCCGCCCGTGACCCGACCACCGATCCTGTGGGCGACCGGGTGCTGGACATCGTCGCCCCGTACGCCCGCGACAAGGTCGGCCTGCTCGCCGCAGTCGCCGAACCACTGCGCTGCCGCTGCGTGCGCCGCCGGCAGGGCAACGGCTTCGCGCTGCACCTGTTCGGGTTCGCCAGCGACCTGGAACGGGTCGACCTGCTCTTCACCTCACTGCTCGTGCAGGCGGCGCACGGCCTGGCCGCCACTGCGGTGCCCGCGGACGACCACCCGGCCGCCTTCCGCCGGTCCTGGCTGGCCGGTTTCGCGCAGGTGATCGGGGGCCGGCTCTGGGCGGCCGAGACAGCCGCAGCCAGCGAGTCGGGCGCGCCGTCGGTGGCGCTGGTGCTGGCCGACCGCTCCGATCGGGTGCAGCGACGGCTCGCCGACGAGTACCCGCGGCTGCGCACCGCGCCGCCACGCCGGCTGGGCGGCACCGGCTTCGGCTCGGGTGCGGAGGCCGGTCGTCACGCGGACCTGGGTCGCCGGGACCTCGGCGGCAACTCCGCCCCGGAACGGCAGCTCGGCCGCTGACCACCGCGCAACGGGCGACGGGCGACGGTCAGGCGGGCGTGGTCGGGCGGTGGCGGGACACCGTGGCGACGTAGCGGGTGAGCAGGTCGTGCCAGCCGGCGGTGAGTGCCTTGCGGTACCCCTCGGCAGCCTCGCCGTGCCGGTCGAAGTGCCGGTGCTCCAGCTCCACCCGGGTACGCTCCGGCCCCTCGGAAAGGAACAGCACCTCGACCTCGCTCGCGCGGGCCGGGTCCGGCACCGGCATCCGGTCCGGGCCGATCTGCCAGACGAAGACCAGCCGGCGCGGCGGATCCCAGGTGAGCACCCGACCCCAGTCGGCGCGGAAGCCGTACGGGCCCAGCTCGTAGAGCATGCCGCCAGCGCGCGGCTCCATGCCCAGCTCGGCAAGAGCATCGGGACCGGACCAGGTGTATTCGGCGACCCACCAGTCGGTCAGCCCGTCGGTGAAGACCCCGAACGCGTGCTCGGCCGAGCCCGGGACGAAGAGGCTGCACCGTAAGGAGAACCGGTCGATGTCCTGCCGGATGTCGGCCGGATCGGTCATCTCCTGTCCCATAGGCCCGGACCATACCGGCTGATGCCTGCGTGTGCAGCTTCGTGCGGTGCCCGGTTCCGGACAGCGGGTTGCCGAGCCGTCACGGACGGGATGCCCCGCCGGAAAGCGGGTAACCGCGCCGAGCGGTCCGGACGACCGGGCCGGTGTGCAGGCGGGGCGGGAGAGCATGAGCGAGAGCGCGCAGCAGCGAGAGCCGGACCGGAACGTCGACAACGGGGACCCCGACGTCCTGCTCGACATTCCGAAGGTCTCCGTCGACTCGATCCGGCTGGCGGTCGACGGCCTGGACGCCGACCTTTCGCTGCGGGCCCGGGTGGCCAACCTGCTCCAGGTCGACGCCGGCGTACGGGTGCACCTGAGCGGCGGCGAGCTGGACATCAACGGGGCGCACGCCGAGGCGCAGCTGCGGGTGCGGTTGGAACAGTTGACCAGGATCCTCGGGCGAGCGCTCGACACGCTCGACAACAACCCGCAGATCATCGAGGCCCTCGCTCGGACGTCCGGCACCGTCATCGACGACCTGAACCGCAGCGCGCAGCAGTTGGCCACGGGAGCCGCGGAGGTCAGGGCGTCGGCGCGGCGCTCCGACGGCGTACTCGACGAATTGGGCCAGCAGGTGGGCGCGGTCGGTGCCTTCGCCGACCGTGCCCACCCCGGGCCCGGTAGTCCGGGCCCTGGGCGGCCCGCGCCCGGTCCCGGTGGCTCGGGACCTGGCGCCGGTGGTCCTGGGCCTCATGCCGGGGGTCCTGGGCCTCATGCCGGGGGTCCAGGCCCCAGCGCCGGAGGACCCGGGTCTCAAGCCGGTGGCCCTGGGCCTGGTGACGAGAGGCGACCGGGGCCCGGCGGTCCGGAGGGCCGTCACCCGGAAAGCCACGGGGACGAGGGCCGGCGCCACCCTGAGGGGCCGCGCCACCCTGAGGGGCCGCGCCACCCCGAGGGCCCGGGCGAGGGGCAACGGCCGGCCGGGGCGGGCCGGGGCGCTGAGGGGCCGGCGGGGTCGCCGAACGGGCAGGCCAGTGACCGACCCGATCAGTCGCCTGCCCACGGTCCGAGCCCGTCCGGAGATGGTGACGGCGGCGGTGGTCTACCGGGAGGGGCGCAGGCGGCGGCTCAGAGCGCGGCGCACCTCGCGGAGCAGGCGGGTGAGACGCTGCGACAGGCCGGGCGCAGCGTGTGGGAGGCGATCCAGAGCGGCATGTCGCAGCACCGCCAACAGGGGCGCCGGGACGACTGACGGCCGTGGCCACCGCAGCCGCCGCCGGGGCATGATCGACTCGGTTTTGGTGATATCGCGGCATCCTGCATGCTCGGATGCCCCGATATCCGGAAAGCGGAGTGGATCACATTCCTGCGGGGGCGTCGGTGCGGAAGAGGTGCCGAACAAGCAAGATCCCCACCTGCGTTTCCGCTGGTGGGGACCTCTGTAGCCCGGCGAAAGGCTATGTGGCCAGGGGCGGGGTCGAACCGCCGACCTTCCGATTTTCAGTCGGACGCTCGTACCAACTGAGCTACCTGGCCGTATCGCTCGGCTCATGCTACCCGGCAACCGGGCGAACCGGCGGCAGGGAGACATGCTCCGATACGCAGAACGCCGCGCGAGGCGCGGCGTCGGCGCTGCGGTCCTGACGGGACTTGAACCCGCGACCTCCGCCTTGACAGGGCGGCGAGCACTCCAACTGCTCCACAGGACCTAGCTTGTGTTGCTCCGGCTTGCGCCGGTCGTGCCCCCAACGGGATTCGAACCCGTGCTACCGCCTTGAAAGGGCGGCGTCCTGGGCCGCTAGACGATGAGGGCGGCCCCGCCATCATTGCACACTCGCAACTTCAAGCGGACTTGCTCCCATCCGGCCCCGCCGGAGGCTTCGAAAGCATACGTGATGCTCGGGCGGTCGACAAAATCGGTATCGGCAAAGGCTTGGACGGCGGTAAAACCACAGGTCAAGGCCGGTCTAGTGGAGTCGGGTAATGCCGAAGCGTTGCTTCAGGTCGGCGATCAGGTGGGGGCATGCGGCGAGCGTCGCGGCACGGTTGCCGCCACCGTCGTGCAGCAGCACGACAGCACCGGGGCGGGCGGCTGTGTGCACCCGCTTTCCGATCGTGGCGGCGCTCGGCTTGTCCCAGTCCTGCGGGTCGACAGACCAGTGCAGCGGGTGCATGCCGAGTTTCTTCGCCACCGCCAGCACCTCCGGCGTCCAACGGCCGCCCGGCTGCCGGTAGAAGGACACCTTCGCACCGGGAGATGCCGTCTGGATGGCCTTGTTGGTGCGGGCCAGGTCGGCCTGGATCTCGGCGACAGGTCTCCGGGCCAGGTCGAGGTCGTGCCGCCAGCTGTGGTTGCAGAGTTGGTGTCCCTCACGGACGATCCGCCGGACCAGCTCCGGGTGGCGCTGCACCTCGCGACCGACGACGCAGAAGGTGGCGGTCACCTTGGCGGCCCGCAGTTGGTCGAGCATCTTGGGCGTCCAGGCCGGGCTGGGCCCGTCGTCGAAGGTCAGGGCCACCGGGCGTACGCCGGTGTTGCGCCGCAGGCCGGCCGGGAGCTTGGGCGGCAGTGGCCGCAGCGCCGGTTTGGTGATGGTGGGGCGCGGCGACGGGGTGGGCGGCGTGGTCGATTCCACCGGCCGTGGCGCGCCGGCGGGTGCGATGGTGCGGTTCGGCTGGGCACAGCCGGACAAGACCAGCGCCACGGCGAGGACGGACGCCAGGACGGCGCGGGCTTGCATCTGCTCGCTCCCGGAGGGGTCGGGGTAGGCGGACCCGCCCGACGGTAGTTCACGACGCCAGCGGGCGACAGTGCGATCAGTCACGCCTCGACTGGTCGAGGGAGTCGCGGACCGCGGCGGCGAGCGAGACCGCCTCGGCCAGATCGACCGGTCGCACCACCCCGGCGGGCAGCGTGTCGGCTCGCCAGCCAGGGCCGGCGGCGAGCACCAGCAACGGGCGGCGGGGCGCGGCGAGCAGCGCGCTGAGCTGGTCTGGGTCGGCGGTGGCGCGGGTGTGCGACCAGAGCACCACGGCGGCCGGTCCGGTTCGGTTGACCGCCTCGACGAGTGCGCCCACCGGCACCCGGGCGCCGAGCATCCGGTAGCTGACCCCGGCCTCCGCGAGCGCCGCGGCCAACGCCTCCAGTGGCAGGGTGTGCTGCTCCTCGTCGGCGCAGGAGAGCAGGATCCGGGCCGGTCCGGTGGGAACCTTGGCCCGACTGGCCGCCGCGAGAGCCTCCGAGACGCAGCGGGACACCAGGTGTTCCACCTCGATCAGGCCGGCGGTGGCGGCGTGGCGTTCGCCGATTCCGGCGAGCACCGGGCGTAGCAGACCCTCCCAGGTGGCGACGACCCCGCCGGTAGCCAGAGCGTGCGCGATCGCCTCGCTGATCGCCGCCGCGTCCAGCCGCATGGCGGCCCGGGCCAGCCCGCGGGCTGCCGGACCGGCGCGACCCACCGGGATGGTTCCACCGCCGTCGCGGCCAGGTGGATGGATCCGCCTGGGGGCGACGGCGCCGGTGGGCGTCGGATCCGGTGCCTGGCGAGCCCAGCGGGCCGCCTCGGCGGGGCTGACCCCCTCGGCGGTGAGCCGTCGCATGATCTCGAGGCGGGCCAGGTCGGTCGGCGTGTACCGGCGGTGGTGACCGGGGATGTGCTCGCTGGGCCCGAGCCCGTAGCGCTGGTGCCAGGTGCGCAGGGTCGTCACCGCGACCCCCAGCCGGCGTGCGACAGCGCCCGCGCTCAGCGCCTCATCGACCACCCGGCCGCTCCGCCGTGTCATCCGCCAACGAACCAGGCGGGGTTACAGCCAGGCCGGATGCGCCCGACGTGACCTCCGAGGGGCGCAGTAGCCGGTTCACCACCCCGCCCAGCCAGGGCGCGTACGACCGGGGGTCGAGGTCCAGCTCGGCCTCCAGCGCGGTGGGATCGGCCCACCGCAGCTCGGCCACCTCATCCGGGTCCGGCAGGAGCGGGGCCGCGGGCAGGAACTCGCCGCGCAGCACGTGGTCGTACTCGAATTCGACGCGACCGGTCGCCGGGTCCTCGGCGTAGTAGACGTAGACGCCGACCTCGGTCAGCTCGACCGGGCCCGCGCCCAACTCCTCGCGCAGCCGCCGGTTGGCCGCCTCGGCGAGCGACTCGCCCGGCCGGGGATGACCGCAGCAGGAGTTGGCCCAGCGCAGCGGGAACCGGGTCTTGACGGCGGCCCGGCGCTGGAGCAGGACCTGGCCGTCCGGGTCCACCAGCAGCACCGAGAAGGCCCGGTGCAGCTGCCCCGGTGGCTGGTGTGCCGCCGCGACGGTCGTCTCGCCGTGGGCCTTGCCGGTCTCGTCGACAAGCTCGACGAGGTGCTGCTCGCGGCTGCTCATCGGCCTTCTCCGGTGATCCGCCCGGCGGCGAGCTTGCCGGAGATGAGCACCATCGGTACGCCGACCCCGGGCTGGGTGCCGGAGCCGACGAAGACGACGTTCGACAGGTCACGGTGCAGGTTCGACGGGCGGAACGGGCCGGTCTGGAAGAGGGTGTGGGCGGCGGCGAACGGGGTGCCCGCGGCCATCCCCTGGTCTTCCCACTCGGCGGGGGTGATCGCCCGCAGCACCTCGACCCCGGCACCGAAACCGACGTAGCCGCGCTCCTCCAGGGTGCCGATCAGCTGGTCGCTGTAGCGCTGGGTCAGGTCGCCGCGCCACTCGAACGGTGCCCGGTGCAGGTTGGGCACGGGGGCGAGCACGTAATAGGTGTGCCGGTCCGGTGGGGCCACCGAGGGGTCGGTCCGGCTCGGGTTGGTCACCAGCAGCGACGGGTCGGTCATCAGCTCGCCCCGACGGATGACCTCATCGAAGGTGCCCTTCCACGCGCGTCCGAAATGGATGTTGTGGTGGGCGATCTTCGCATATTCCTGTCGCGAGCCGACGTGCAGGACGACGCAGGACGGGGAGTAGGTGAGGTTGCGCTCCCTGCCAGCGGGGAGCAGGTCCCGGTAGGCGACCGGCAGGTCGGGGTTGAGGACCACCACGTCCGCCGGCACCAGCTCACCGTCGGCGGTGAGCACACCGGTGGCGCGGCCGTGCGCGGTCTCCACCCGGGTCACGGTGGTGTCGTACCGGATCTGGACGCCGTGCTTCTCCGCTGCGCCGGCCATCGCCTTGGAGACCGCGTGGATGCCGCCGCGTGGGAAGTAGACGCCGGCCACCGAGTCGAGGTACGCGATGACCGCGTAGATGGCCAGCGCGTCGTGCGGCGCGAGGCCGGCGTACATCGCCTGGAACGAGAAGATCCGCTGGGTACGCGGGTCCCGGAAGAATTGGTTGATCTTCGTTTGGAGACGCCGGAAGGCCCCGCCGGTGAGCAGCTTGAGCAGGTTGCCGGTGATCAGGTCGGTCGGCGCGTCCAGGTTGCGCTCGATGAAGTCGGCCCGCTCCAGGCGCCACAGCTCCCGCGCGTACTCGACGAAGCGCAGGTAGCCGTCGGCCTCGCGCGGCCCACAGACCCGGGAGATCTCGGCCGCCATCCGAGTGGTGTCGGTGAGCACGTCGAGGGTCGAGCCGTCCGGGTAGTACGCACGGTAGGCAGGGTCGAGTGGGGTCAGGTCGAGCCAGTCGTCCAACTCCTCACCGACCGCGCCGAGCGCCTCGGCGATCAGGTCGGGCATGGTGAGCACGGTCGGGCCGGTGTCGAACTCGTAGCCGTCCACGGAGAGCCGGCCGGCTCGGCCGCCGGGCACCGGCTCGCGCTCCAGCACGGTCACCTGTCGGCCGCTGCCCGCCAGGTGCAGCGCGCAGGCGAGCCCGCCCAGCCCGGCCCCGACGACCACCACCCGGTCCGTCCGTCCTGTCACCGTCCGCACGTGACCATCTCCTCAAGAAAGTCGCTCATCAGGCCCGCCGGTTGGTAGCGGCAGTGGCCAGACCGGTCAGCGCGGTCCGCGCCGTCCGGTCCACGGGCGCGGTATCGAGCGCGGCCAGCGCGTCGCTCACACGCTCGGCGATCATCCGTTCCACCCGGGCCACCGCGCCGGTCTCGGCGACAAGGTCGGCGAGCCGGTCGACCGGTCCGGCGGCGGCCTGCTCCAACGCCCTGAGCTGCGCCGGCGTGGCCAGCCTCCGGGCCAGCATGAGCAGTGTGGTCGGCTTGCCGGTGCGGAGGTCGTCACCGGCCGGCTTGCCGGTGGCGGCCGGATCGCCGTAGACGCCGAGCAGGTCGTCGCGGAGCTGGAACGCCTCGCCGACGGCGAGGCCGTAGCGGGTGTACGCGGCGACCAGCGGGTCGTCGTCGGGCAGCCCGGCCAGGCGGGCCCCGAAGATCAGTGGTCGCTGGACGGTGTAGCTGGCGGTCTTGTAGCGGGCCACCCGCAGCGCCCGGTCGACCGACCAGTGGTCCGGGTCGTTCTCGCCGAGCACGTCGAGATACTGCCCGGCGACCGTCTCCACCCGCATCTGGTCGTAACAGCGGCGCACCTCGAACAGCCGGGCCGGTGGCACCGTGGCGTGGGCCAGCAACCGATCGGCCCAGACCATGCAGAGGTCGCCGATGAGCACGGCGACGGCCTCGCCGAACCGGCCGGGATCGCCCCGATGGCCTGCGGAGATGTGCTGCTGGGCGAGCGCGACGTGCACGGTGGGTCGGCCGCGGCGGGTGGTGGATGCGTCCATCACGTCGTCGTGCACCAGCGCGAAGGTGTGCAGCAACTCCAGCGCGGCGAGCGCGGGCAGCACGGGCGGCAGTGCCTCGGCGCCGCCGACCGCCCCGCGCCAGCCCCAGTAGGCGAACGTGGACCGGATCCGCTTGCCGCCGACAAGGACGGCCTCCCGCGCGGTGGCGGCGAAGCTGCCCATCGACGCGTCGATCTCGGCGAGGGAGTCGACCTCGGCGGTGAGGAAGGTGGCCAGCGTCTCGTCGATCGCCGTGACCAGATCGTGGGTGTACGCGGCCAGGACCGCGCGGACCGGGTCGTCCCCTTCGCCCGGCACCGCCGCCAGGCGGGTCACATTGCCCGCAAGTGCGTCGTTGGCCATGCGGCTGAGCGTACCCTAGGCTACGAGTTGCGTCGATTGGTGCGTCGATAAATGAGGAGGGCTGGTGGACACAGATCTCACCGCTGCCTATGACCGGTGCCGTGAGCTGCACAAACGTCATGGCCGCACCTACTATCTCGCCACCCGACTGCTTCCCGCTTGGAAACGACGGCATGTGCACGCGCTCTACGGGTTCACCCGGTACGCCGACGAGATCGTCGACCGCACCGAGGACCTGCCGCCGGCCGAGCGGGCCGCCCGCCTCGACGACTGGGCCAGCCAGTTCGTGGCCGGCCTGCACGGTGCTCCCGTCGACGACCCGCTGCTGCCGGCCGTGCTGCACACCATCGCCGTCTTCGATCTCGACCGGGACGATTTTGCGTCGTTTCTGAAGAGCATGGCGATGGACCTGACCGTCACCGCGTACCCGACCTACGACCACCTGCTCGACTACATGGAGGGTTCGGCGGCGGTCATCGGCACCATGATGCTGCCGATCCTGGGCACCTCCGACCCGGCGGCGGCACGGGAGCCGGCGCGACAGCTCGGCTTCGCCTTCCAGCTCACCAACTTCATCCGGGACGTCGCCGAGGACCTCGACCGGGGCCGCACCTACCTGCCGGACGAGGACCTGGCGAAGTTCGGGATCACCCGCGACGAGCTGGTCGAGGCCCGCACCCGGGGCCGCGGCACCCCCCGGATCCGCGAGCTGATCGAGTACGAGGTGACCCGTGCGCAGGCGCACTATGCCGCCGCGGCGCCGGGCATCACCATGCTGGCGCCAGCCTCGCAGGCCTGCATGCGCACCGCGTACGCGCTCTATGGCGGCATCCTCGACGAGGTGGCCGCGCAGGACTACGACGTCTTCGTCCGGCGGGCCCTGGTGCCGCAGCGGCGACGGATGGCGGTGGCCGCACGGGCGCTGCTCAGCTCGACAGGTACGCCGGTCACCATCCCCGGGCCGACGGTCCACCCGCAGCCCCGGTGACCGCGAGCACCGCGATCGTGCTCCTGACCCGCGACCTGCGGGTGCACGACCACCCGGCGCTGGCCACCACCTGCGCGGCCTTCGATCGGGTGGTGCCGTTGTACGTGCTCGACCCGGAGCTGGCCGGTCTGTCGGCCAACCGCACCCGGTTCCTGCATCAGGCCCTCGCTGACCTGCGTGTCGAGCTGCGCGACCGCGGTGGCGACCTGGTGGTGCGACACGGCGACCCGGTGGCCGAGACGATCCGGGTGGCGGACGAGGTCGGCGCCACCGCCGTCGCGCTCTCCGTCGATGTCAGCCGCTACGCCCGTCGCCGGGAGCGGCGACTGCGCGCCGAGTGCGAGCGGCACCGGCTGCACCTGCGACTGTTTCCCGGGCTGACCGTGGTCGAGCCGGGCGCGTTGCGCCCCGGTGGCGGCGGTGACCACTACCGGGTGTTCAGCCCGTACCACCGGTCCTGGGCGGCCAACCAGTGGCGCGAGGAGTTGGCCGCGCCGCGCCGGGTGGCGCTGCCCGATGGCGTGAGCGTGGGCAGTCTGCCGAAGCTGCCGGCCGGGGACTCGCCGGACGCGGCGGTCGGCGGCGAGCGGGTCGCCCGGCAGCGGCTCACCGACTGGCTGCCCGACCTGGACCGGTACGACGATCAGCACGACGACATGGCCGGCGACGACACCTCCCGGCTCAGCCCGTACCTGCGCTTCGGCTGCGTGTCCCCGCTGGCGGTGACCAATCGGGCCGACGACCGGTCCGGGCCGTTCGTCCGGCAGATCTGCTGGCGGGACTTCTACTACCAGGTCACCGCCGCCTTCCCGGAGATCTCGACCTCGGCGTACCGGCGGGGTGCCACCGAGCAGTGGCGCTACGACGACGACGCGTTGGCGGCCTGGACCGAGGGGCGCACCGGGATGCCGATCGTCGACGCCGGGATGCGGCAGATGCGGACGCAGGGCTGGATGCACAACCGGGCCCGGCTGATCACCGCCGGCTACCTGACCAAGCACCTCGGGCAGGACTGGCGGGCCGGGGTGGCGGTGTTCTTCCGGTGGCTGCTGGACGGGGACGTGGCGAACAACTCCGGCAACTGGCAGTGGGTCGCCGGCACCGGCAACGACACCAAGCCGTACCGGGGGTTCAACCCCGTCCGGCAGGCCGAGCGGTACGACCCGGCCGGCGACTATGTGCGCCGGTGGGTGCCGGAGCTGGCGCGGGTGCAGGGCAAGGCCGTGCACCAACCGTGGCGACTTCCGGATCAGCTCCGCCGCGCCCTCGACTACCCACCGCCGCTGTCCGTTCCGGGCACCGACCCCGTCTGGCTGCGCTGAAACAAGCGGTCAGAGGCAGGAGTGCAGCGCCTCGACCAGCTCGTCCACCCGGTCGTGCTCGGCCAGGTGGGCTGTGGCGTACGCGAAGGTGTAGCCACGCTCCGGGTCGGCCCACGCGCTGCTGCCGCCGAGGCCACCCATGCCCCAGCTGCCGTCCGGCTCCCACTGCATGCCCAGCGTCCACCGGGCCTGGCGATCCAACACCAGGTCCGGCCCGTCGTACTGAACTCGGGTGGCCTCGGCAACCAGGTCGGGGCTGAACAGCCGGACGCCGTCCAGGAGGCCGCCGGCCAGCAGACCGGTGTAGAGCCGGGCCTGACCGGACGCGGTGGCGTGCAGGTTGACCGCCGGCACCTCTGCGCCGCGCCAGAGCGGGCTGTTCAGCACGGCCAGGTCCTGCCCACCGGCCGGGTTGCCCATCGCGCGCGCCCGCAGCGAGCCCGGCTCACCGAGCGCCCGGGTCGGCCACCCCGGGTCGCCGTAGCGCAGATCGGCACAGCGCCGCTGGTCCGCATCGGTCAGCCCGAAGCCGAGGTCGAGCTGCCACCGGCCGGCGATCTCCTCAGCCAGGAAGCGGCCCACCGAACGCCCGTCGACCCGGCGGACCAGCTCGCCCACCAGATGCCCGTACGTCCAGGCGTGCTCTCCGGCGACCGAGCCCGGCGACCACTCGGGGTCGGCGGCGGCCAGGTCGCCGGTGAGCAGTGCCCAGTCGGCGATCGCGGTTGCTGGCCGGGGCACCGGGAAGGTCGGAAGCCCGGCGGTGTGCGACAACACCTGGCGCACGGTGGCGGGGGTGCGAAACTCCGGCCAGTACCGGTCGACGGGCGCGTCGAGATCGACCTTCTCCCGGTCGACGAGCATCAGGAGGCAGAGCGCGGCGACTGGCTTGCCGACCGAGTAGACGTTCACCAGCGTGTCCGGCAGCCACGGCTCGCCGTCCCGCCCGGCACTGGTCCGGGAGCCGCCGACCAGGTCGACGACGGGCTGCCCGTCGTACCAGATGGCGAGGCTTGCGCCGGTCTCCCGGCCGGAGGCGAGCAGGTCGTGGAAGCAGTCCCGGACCGGGGTGAAGGGTGGGTGCATGCGGCCACGGTAAGCGGCCCGGCCCGGTGAGCGCGTCGACTTTTCCTCCGACCCCGGTGGTCGGGGCGGTGTCGTTGGGGGATGCTGTCGGGGTGGCGGAGCCGGAGCTGGTGGATGTGGTCGTGGTGGGGCTCGGGGTCGGCGGCGAGGAGGTGGCCGAGAGGCTCGCCGAGGCCGGCCTGAGCGTCGTCGGCATCGAACGGGACCTGGTCGGCGGGGAGTGCCCGTACTGGGGCTGCATCCCGAGCAAGATGATGATCAGGGCGGCCAACGCTCTCGCCGAGGCTCGCCGGGTCGATGGACTGGCCGGGACGGCCCAGGTCCAGCCGGACTGGGCGCCGGTGGCGAAGCGGATCCGCGAGGAGGCCACCGACAACTGGGACGACACCGTCGCGGTGGAGCGGTTCACCGGCAAGGGCGGCCGGTTCGTCCGGGGTAGCGGCCGGCTCGACGGTCCGGGCCGGGTCCGCGTCGGCGACCAGGTGTTCCAGGCCCGGCACGGGGTCGTGCTGGGCACCGGCACCCGTGCGTCGGTGCCGCCGATCGACGGCCTGGCCGACACGCCGTACTGGACCAACCATCAGGCGATCGAGGTCGAGCAGTTGCCGGAGTCGCTGCTGGTCCTCGGTGGCGGCGCGATCGGTCTGGAGCTGGCGCAGGTCTTCGCCCGCTTCGGGGTCCGGGTCACCGTGGTGGAGGCACTGGACCGGGTGCTGGCCGTCGAGGAGCCGGAGGCGTCCGAGGTCGCTGCCGCGGCGCTGCGCGCCGACGGCGTGGAGATCCACACCGGGGTACGCGCCGAGCGGGTCGAGCACGACGGGACACGGTTCACCCTGCGCGGTGGCGGCGGGGCGGAGTTCAGCGCCGACCGGCTGCTGGTGGTGACCGGGCGTAAGGCCCACCTGGAAGAGTTGGGGTTGGACACGATCGGCGTGGACGCCAGTCAGCGTTACCTGCCGGTCGACGACCGGTTGCATGTCACCGACCACGTCTGGGCGGTCGGTGACCTGACCGGCGAGGGCGCCTTCACCCACATCGCCATGTACCAGGCGGGGATCGTCGTCGCCGACGTGCTGGCCCGTGCCCGGCAGGCGAAGGCGGGGGCGGATGCCAGCGGGACCGCCAGCGTGGTCGGCGGCGCGATGGGCGCGTCCAGCTCGTTGGCCGCCAGTGGGTCGAGCGGGTCGGCCGGCACCGTCCCGCGAGCCGACTACCGCGCGTTGCCTCGGGTGACCTTCACCGATCCCGAGGTTGGCGCGGTCGGGCTCACCGAGCGGCAGGCCCGCGAGCGCGGCATCAACGTGCAGGTTGGTTTCACCAAGCTCGGCAGCTCGACGCGGGGCTGGATCCACCAGGTCGGCGACGAGGGTTTCATCAAGCTCATCGCGGATGCGGACCAGGGCGTGCTGATCGGCGCCACCTCGGTCGGCCCGGCCGGCGGCGAGGTGCTCTCCGCGCTGGTGGTGGCCGTGCACGCGGCGGTGCCGTTGAGTCAGCTCCGGCACATGATCTACGCGTACCCGACCTTCCACCGGGCCATCGAGGAGGCGCTGCACAACCTGTCCTGACGGTAGGCCGCGGGCAAGACGCGGCAGTCAGCCCGCAAATGCTAGGCAGTTTGCTGTTCATTTCTTTCATTGTGGTGACGTACGATTGCGACCGTGACCAAGCGGTTGACTGAAGTTGCCAAGAAGGCGGGCGTCAGCGAGGCCACCGTCAGCCGGGTGCTCAACGGCCGCGACGGAGTCTCCGAGACGACCCGGACCGCCGTGCTGACCGCGCTGGACGTGCTCGGCTACGAGCGGCCGACGAAGCTGCGCGGCGAACGCGCCCGACTGGTCGGGCTGGTGTTGCCCGAGTTGCAGAACCCGATCTTCCCGGCGCTGGCCGAGGTCGTCACCGGGACTCTCGCCCAGCGTGGCTACACCCCGGCTCTCTGCGCCCGGACCATCGGCGGCGTGTCCGAGATGGACTACGTGGAGATGCTCCTCGACCACCAGGTCTCCGGGGTGATCTTCGCCGGTGGCTCGTACGCGCTCGCCGATGCCAAACACGACCACTACCGTCGGCTGACCGATCGCGGCCTTCCGGTGGTGCTGGTCAACGCGGGTGTGGACGAGTTGGGCTTCCCCCGCGTCTCCACGGATGACGCGGTGGCGGTGGAGCAGGCGTACGGGCACCTACGTTCGCTCGGGCACGAACGGATCGGCATGGTGCTCGGCCCGGAGGGGCATGTGCCGTCCCGGCGCAAGCTGGACGCGATGATGAAGGTCGCGGGCTGGGACGAGGGCGACGCCGAGTGCGTGGAGCGTTCCAGCTTCTCGATGGAGGGTGCGCGGGTCGCCGCGACGAAGTTGGTCGAGCGGGGCGTGACCGGCATCATCTGCGCCAGCGACGTGCTCGCGCTGGGCACGATCCGGGCGGCCCGCCGACTGGGCCGTTCGGTGCCGGCCGACGTGTCGGTGGTGGGTTACGACGACTCCGCCTTCATGACGTGCACCGATCCGCCGTTGACCACTGTGCGGCAGCCGATCGAGACGATGGGGCAGGCCGCCGTGGATCTGCTGGTCACCCAGATCGAGGGTGCCGGCGTCCTTCAGGACGAGCTGCTGTTCGAGCCGGAGTTGGTGGTGCGGGGTTCCACAGCGCCCGCCCCCGGCCGCTAGGCACCACACCGAACGACGCTTCGGCCGTCGACCGCCTCTCGCGGTCGGCGGCCGTTTTCGTCGTTGCTCGCCATGGTCGGCATCGACCGGGCCGAATGACCGGTCATAAGGCATCAATAGCTAACAAGACGGGCTGCTTTCAGCGGCTTGCCAACATCTGTCGTCATCACGTCGTGTCCTTTCGGAACAGGGTCGATACCTTGCCGAAATGAGTCGGCCTCGCTACAGTGACTCCACTCACACCTGGCTCCGACGCAGCTACTGGGCGTCAGGTCGTATCACCGCAGATCAGCGAAGGTCATTGGAGACACCCGTTCCCGAAGGGATGGACAGATGTCCGTACCGCAATACCGAAAGGCTGCGGCGGTTGCGCTCGTGGCCGGCCTGGGGCTCAGCCTCACGGCATGCTCCACGAAGAGCGACGACAAGGGCTCGACCGCAGGCGGCAAGGTCACCATCACTGTCGACTGCCAGCCGGTCGGCGCCCAGAAAGAGCTGTTGAAGAACTGGAACGACGACGTCGCCGAGTTCCAGAAGCAGAACCCGGACATCACCATCAAGAGCGTCAGCGTCGGCGAGCAGTGCAACAACCCGCCGGACTTCACCGCCCGCCTCGCCGGCGGCACCGTGACCGACGTCTTCTACGGGTACATGACCGATCTCCAGCAGGTGCTCGACTCCGGTCAGGCGATGGACATCAGTCAGCAGGTCAACAAGGACGCGATCGCGACCTGGGACAGCGTCGACCCGGCGCTCAAGGAGGTCTTCACCGACGGCGGCAAGCTCTACGCCGTTCCGGTGAAGAACTACTCGATGGGTCTGGTCTACAACAAGGCCCTGTTCCAGCAGGCTGGGCTCGACGTCAACAACCCGCCGAAGACCTGGGCCGAGGTCCGTGCCGCCGCCAAGAAGATCTCCGCGCTCGGCAACGGCATCGCTGGCTACTCGGAGTACAGCGCCGGCAACACCGGTGGCTGGCACTTCACCTCCCTGCTCTACTCGCAGGGCGGCCGGGTGCTGACCGAGGACGGCAAGAAGGCCGACTTCAACAACGCCCAGGGCAAGCAGGTCCTGCAGAACCTCAAGGACATGCGGTACGGCGACAACAGCATGGGCGCCCGTCAGCTGCTCCAGTGGGGCGACCTGCTGACGAACGCCGGCGCGGGCAAGGTCGGCATGTTCATCGGCGCGCCGGACGCCACCCAGGCGATCGTCAGCCAGTTCCAGGGCAAGTTCCAGGACTGGGCGATGGCTCCGCTGCCCGGCCAGGACGGCGCGGCCAAGGGGACGCTCGGTGGTGGCGAGGGCTACTTCTTCAAGAAGGACCTCACGCCCGAGCAGGTCAAGGCCGGTCTGAAGTGGATCGCGTACCAGAAGCTCACCCCGGGCAAGGGCCAGTTCGACTACGTCCGGGCCAAGCCGCAGAACTACCCGGTGGGTCTGCCCCAGCCGCTGCTCTTCGCCAACGGCAGTGACGCGCAGAAGCAGGAGCTGGAGCTGCGTAAGGCGAACGCGAACGTCGACACGGCGAACTTCGCGCTCTTCGAGGCGACCCCGGTTCCGATCAAGGGTGAGCCGCGCAACGCCCAGGCGGTCTACGCGGTGCTCGACGCCGCGATGTCGGGCGTGCTGACCAACCCGAACTCGAACATCGACGCACTGCTCAAGACCGCCGAGGAGAAGGTCAACCAACTCCTCGCCGCCGAGAGCTGACCGATCGTGTGGGGGTCGGGACGCCGACCCGACCCCCACGCCATTCGCACCGCATCTCGACGTCACTGACTCACCCAGGAGTTGCCTTGGCGATCACCACCGTCCCGGAGACCTCCAGGAAACCGGGCCACCCGCCGTCGCCGTACTCGGCGCGGCCGCAGCGAACCAGCCTCGGCCGCAAGGTACGGGACAACCTCACCGGTCACGCGTTCCTGATCGGGGCGGTGCTCTGCTTCGTCGTCTTCTCCTGGTACCCGATGATCCGCGGCATCGTGATGAGCTTCCAGCGCACCCGGCGTGGCGAGACCACCTGGGTGGGCTGGGACAACTACTCCCGCATCATCGCCGACCCCAGCTTCTGGACGGCCTGGCAGAACACCTTCTACTTCACGGTGCTCGCGCTCCTCCTCGGGTACGTGGTGCCGTTCTTCGTGGCGGTGCTGCTCAACGAGTTCCGCCACGCCAAGGGTTACCTGCGGATCCTGGTCTACCTGCCGGTGATGCTGCCGCCGGCCTCGGCGCTGTACCTCTTCAAGTTCTACGCGTACGACCCCAGCGAGGCCGGGCTCTTCAACGCGATCCTGAAGGCGTTGCACCTACCCACCTCGCAGTGGATGCAGTCGCCCGAGATGACGATGCCGGCCATGGTCATCGCGTCGACCTGGATGAACATGGGCGGCGCGGTGCTCATCTACCTGGCGTCGTTGCAGAGCATTCCCGGCGAGCTCTACGAGGCAGCCGAACTCGACGGCGCCGGCATCTGGAAGCGCATCCGGCACGTGACGATCCCGCAGACCCGGCTGATCCTCGCGCTCCTGGCGATGATCCAGATCGTCTCCACGATGCAGCTCTTCATCGAGCCCCTGATCCTCGCCAACGGTGCCGGCGCGGAGGACTCCGCGACCACTGTGGCGTACCTCATCTATCAGCACGGGTTCTTCCAGAACGACCTCAACGGTGCCGCCGCCCTGGGCGTGATCATGCTCGTGGTGCTGGCCGGCTTCTCCGCCGTGTACCTGCGGCTGAGTGCGAAACAGGACTAGGACGGCGAGGAATGGCACAGGATTCCGGAACCCGGACCCTCATCTCCCATGCCCAGCTCAGTCGGGGGCGTGGCAGGGTCATCTACTGGACACTGCTGGTTGTCGTCGTGGCGGGGTTCACGCTCGTCTTCCTCGGACCGCTCTACTGGATGGTGACCGGCGCGCTCAAGTCCGGCCAGGAGATCGCGCAGACCCCACCGACGCTGTTCCCGAAGGACCCCCAGCCGCAGAACTACATCGACGCCTGGAACAACCTGGAGCTCGCCAAGCTGCTGTTCAACACGTTCTACTACGCGGTCGGCGCGGTGCTGTTCCAACTCGTCTTCGACGCTGCTGCCGCGTACTCCTTGTCCAAGCTTCGGCCGATCTTCGGCAACGTGATCCTCGCGATGATGCTGGGGACATTGATGATTCCGGCGATGGTCCTCATCGTCCCGCAGTACGTCACCGTGATCGACCTGCCGATCGTGCACATCAACCTGCTGGACTCGCCGTTCGCGATCTGGTTGCCCCTGGTGGCGAACGCATTCAACATCTTCCTGTTGAAGCGGTTCTTCGACTCGATTCCGGAGGAGTTGATGGCGGCCGCCCTGGTTGATGGGGCGACGTCGCTGCGCACGCTCTGGTCGATCATCCTGCCGATGTCCCGCCCGATCCTCGGCGTCGTCGCGATTCTGGCCATGACGGCAGTCTGGAAGGACTTCCTCTGGCCGAAGCTGGTCATGCCGTCGCCGGAGACCCGGACGGTCAGCGTCGGCATCTACTCCTTCGCGGGCGGGACGCCCATGAACGTGGTGATCGCCGCGTCGGTCATTGCCGCGATTCCGACAGTTATCGTCTTCCTGATCTTCCAACGGAACATCATGTCCGGTCTGACCACGGGCAGCATCAAGGGATAACCACCACCGCACCTTCCGCGGCGAACAACGACCGTTCGCCCGACACATCTAGGTCCGGCGAACCCGCCGACGTACTGACGCAGAAAGCAGGTGCTCGTGTCCACAGCTGACAGAAGTCCGTGGTGGCGTGGAGCCGTGATCTACCAGGTGTATCCCCGGAGCTTCGCCGACGGTAACGGCGACGGCATCGGTGACATCGCCGGCATCCGGTCCCGGCTGAACCACCTGTCCGCGCTCGGCGTCGACGCGATCTGGTTCAGCCCCTGGTACCCGTCCCCGATGGCCGACGCGGGCTACGACGTCTCCGACTACCGCGACATCGACCCGGTCTTCGGCACCCTGACCGAAGTCGAGGCGCTGATCGCGGAGGCGCACGAGCTGGGCATCCGGGCCATCGTCGATGTGGTGCCCAACCACTGCTCCGACGCGCACCCCTGGTTCCAGGCCGCGCTCGCCGGCGGCCCCGGCGCGCCCGAACGGGACCTGTTCTGGTTCCGACCCGGCCGGGGTCCCAACGGCGACGAGCGACCCACCGACTGGATCGGCGAGTTCGGCGGCGAGACCTGGACCCGCACCACCAACCCGGACGGCACCCCCGGCGACTGGTACCTGCACCTGTTCGCCCCCCAGCAGCCGGACTTCAACTGGGACCACCCCCGTGTGCGGGAGGAGTTCGAGGACGTCCTGCGGTTCTGGTTCGACCGGGGCGTGGACGGCATCCGGATCGACTCGGCCGGGCTCCTGGTCAAGGACGGGACGCTGCCCGAGGTCAGCGAGGGCCAACCGCACCCGTTCCACGACCTCGACGGCGTGCACGACATCTACCGGGGCTGGCGTCGGGTCGCCGACGAGTACGCCGACCGGGCGCTGATCGGTGAGGTGTGGCTGCCGGACCGGCAGCGGTTCGCCAACTACCTGCGTCCGGACGAGCTGCACGCCGCGTTCAACTTCGACTTCCTCGGCTGCGCCTGGGACGCCGCGGCGCTGCGGGAGAGCATCGACGGGACGCTGAGCGCGCACGCGCCGGTCAACGCGCCGGCCACCTGGGTGCTCTCGAACCACGACGTCACCCGGCACGTCACCCGCTACGGTCGTGCCGACACCCGGTTCAGTTTCGCCGCCAAACGCGAGGGGACCCCCACCGACCTGGAGCTGGGCACCCGGCGGGCCCGGGCCGCCGCGCTGCTCTCGCTGTCGCTGCCCGGTGCCGCCTACGTCTATCAGGGCGAGGAACTGGGCCTCTACGAGGTCGAGGACATTCCGTACGCGCTGCGCCAGGACCCGATGTGGGAACGTTCCGGCCGCATCGACCCGGGTCGGGACGGGTGCCGCGTACCGCTGCCGTGGGCAGGTGACGAGCCGCCGTTCGAGTTCAGCCCCGACGGCGCCGCAGCGCCCTGGCTGCCTCAGCCGGCCGACTGGAAGGAACGGACGGCCCACGCGCAGACCGGCGACTCGGCCTCGATGCTGGAGCTGTACCGGGCGGCGATCCGAGCCCGACGGGCCGAACCGGCGCTCGGTGACGGCCAACTGACCTGGCTGCCCGCCCCGGAAGGGGTGCTCGCGTTCAGCCGCGGCGGTGGCTTCAGCTGCCTGGTCAACCTCTCCGACACACCTGTTCCGCTGCCAGCCGCAGGGGAGTTGCTGCTGGCCAGCGGGCCACTCCACGAGGGGTTGCTGCCGTCCGACACGGCGGTCTGGCTGCGTACCGCCGAATTGGCGGACGGGCCGCGCGCGGCGGACGGACCCGGCCTGACCTGACTCTGATCGCCGTGGTGCCGGCGGCCCGTCCCGGTCGCCGGCACCACGCCACCAAGAAGGGAGAAACGAGGGGGACGCGCAACACCGCACCGACACGGGGGGATCTGGCCTGCCTGACGAAAGGGAGAGCGCAGCTCATGGCCAACCACACCATCGGCACCCCGCACCACCTTCGACACCCGACCCGGGCAGGGTTGGCCGCCATCGCCGCCACCCTGCTCGCCGCCACCTCGTTGACCGCCCTCGCGGTCACCGGCAGCGCCACCCCGGCCTCGGCGGCCGGGCTGTCCCCCTTCGACATCCCGGGGCGGGGTGCCACCGTCCCGTTCGTTGAGCAGGAGGCGGAGGAGACCGCCCACAACGGCACGAAGATCGGCCCGGACCGGCGCTACGGCACGCTGCCGTCCGAGGCGTCCGGCCGGGAGGCGGTCACCCTCGACGCCGTCGGTGAGTACGTCGAATTCACCCTTACCGCCCCGGCCAACGCGGTCACCTTCCGGTACAGCCTGCCGGACAGTCCGTCCGGGACCGGCCGGGACGCTGCCATCGACCTGCGGGCCAACGGGACACTGCTGAAGTCGGTCCCGGTGACATCCAGGTACGGCTGGTACTACGGCGGGTACCCGTTCAACAACAACCCCGGCGACACCAACCCGCACCACTTCTACGACGAGACCCGGGCGATGTTCGGCGGCACCCAGCCCGCCGGCACGAAGATCCGGTTCCAGGTGTCCTCGACCGCCCAGTCGCCCTCGTTCACCATCGACCTGGCGGACTTCGAGCTGGTCGCCCCGGCGATCACCAAGCCCACCGGTGTGCTCGACGTGGTCACCGACTTCGGGGCCGACCCGAGCGGCGCGACCGACTCGACCGCGAAGTTCCAGGCGGCGGTCGACGCCGGAAAGGCCCAGGGCAGGGCGGTCTGGATCCCGACCGGCACGTTCACCCTCTGGGATCACGTGGTCGTCGACGGGGTGACCCTGCGCGGCGCCGGCCCCTGGTATTCGGTGCTCGGCGGCCGGCACCCCACCGAGCGGAACAGGTCCGTCGGCATCTACGGCAAGTACGTCCCCGGTGGCGGCTACACCGGCCCGGTCCGCTCGCACGAGGCGAACGGGCCGAGCCGCAACGTCACCCTGCGGGACTTCGCCATCATCGGTGACATCCGCGAGCGGATCGACGACGACCAGGTCAACGCCCTGGGCGGGGCGATGACCAACTCGGTGGTCGACAACCTCTGGCTGGAGAACACCAAGGTCGGGGCGTGGATGGACGGCCCGATGGACAACTTCACCATCCGCAACAGCCGGATCCTGGACCAGACCGCGGACGGGGTGAACTTCCACACCGGCGTGACCAACTCGACGGTGACCAACACGTTCGTCCGCAACACCGGCGACGACGCGTTGGCGATGTGGGCGCAGAGCGTGCCGAACGTCAACAACTCCTTCACCCACAACACCATCGGCGTGACCCTGCTGGCGAACCACCTGGTCAGCTACGGCGGTCGGGACATCAAGATCACCGACAACGTGACGGCCGACTCGCTGACCAACGGCGGCGGCATCCACGTCGCGAACCGCTACCCGGGCGTGCAGGGCGCCACCGGAGTCCAGGGCACCTGGACGATCGCCCGGAACACGTTGATCCGTAACGGCAACTCGGACTACAACTGGAACTTCGGCGTTGGCGCGATCTGGTTCTCCGCACTCAACGAGGCGTTCCAGAACCCCACCATCAACATCACCGACACCGACATCCTGGACAGCTCGTACGCGGCGCTGCACTGGATCGAGGGCCAGACCAACGGGATCAACCTCAACAACGTGCGGATCGACGGCGCCGGCACGTACGCGCTCCAGGTGCAGGCACCCAGCCAGGTGTCGTTCACCAACGTGCGGGCCACCAACATCGCGCAGAGCAACCCGATCCACAACTGCGTCGGCGGTGGCTTCCAGATCACCCAGGGCGCCGGCAACTCCGGCTGGTACGCCCCGACCCCGTACTGCGGCCCGTGGCCGGACCCGCAGTGGGGCGGCGGACCCACCTCGCCGCCACCCACCTCGCCGCCTCCGACCACCCCACCACCCACCACCCCGCCCCCGACCACTCCGCCACCCACCAGCGGAAACCTGGCATTGAACCGGTCGACGACGGCGACCAGCACCAACCAGAGCTACACGGCGGCGAACGCGGTGGACGGCAACGCGGCCAGCTACTGGGAGAGCGCCAACAACGCCTTCCCGCAGTCGGTCACCATCGACCTGGGCGCGGCCCGGTCGGTCGACCGGGTGGTGCTCAAGCTGCCCGCCGGCTGGGGGAGCCGTACCCAGACACTGTCGGTGCTCGGCTCCACCGACGGATCGTCGTACGCCACGTTGGCGGCGTCCGCCGGTCGGGTCTTCGACCCCGGCACGGGCAACGCCGTGTCGATCGGGCTGCCCTCCGGTGACCGCCGCTACATCCGGGTGACCGTGTCCGGCAACACCGGGTGGCCGGCCGCCCAACTGTCCGAGGTCGAGGTGTACGGCGGCACGCCCACCACGCCACCGCCCACCACGCCACCTCCGACCACCCCACCTCCGACCACCCCACCGCCGACCACGCCGCCCCCCAGCGGCAACCTGGCGGCCGGTCGGTCGGTCACCGAGAGCAGCCACTCCGACGTGTACGCCGCCGCCAACACGGTGGACGGCAACCCGAACACCTACTGGGAGAGCGCCAACAACGCGTTCCCGCAGTCGCTGACTGTGGACCTGGGTGCCAACCGGTCGGTGTCCCGGGTCGTCCTGAAACTCCCACCGTCATCGGCCTGGCAGACACGCACGCAGACGCTGTCGGTGCTCGGCTCCACCAACGGCTCGACGTTCGCCACCCTGAAGGCGTCCGCCGGCTACACCTTCAACCCGGCCAGCGGCAACACGGTCACCGTGACCTTCACGGAGACCAGCGAGCGGTACCTGCGGCTGACCATCACCGGCAACAGCGGCTGGCCAGCCGGTCAGCTCAGCGAGTTCGAGGTCTATTCCAGCTAGGCCGGGGTGCCCCCACCCGCCCAGGGCGGGGGCACCCTCCGGACGGTTCGGCGCAACGCAGCCCCGGTCGTCCGACCCGTCCCCAACCCGCACCGTCCCCCACCTGTCGCGGAACGACGGGCGTACCCCTGCACCCGTCGCCGGGCAACGCACCCACACCCACCCCCGAAAGAGGTGTAGCGACCCCATGTCCAGAAACGGCACCAGACGAGGCACGCCGCCGACCGGCGCGCCCAATTCCGTCCCCCGCACGGGCCACCGACGGCTGCTCGCCAGCGTGCTCGCCGGGGTGCTCCTCGTCACCGCCCCGGTCGTCACCCCCACGGCCAGCGCCGCACCGGCGGTCGACGCGTCCAAGGCCGCAGCCCGCGCGGCCCTGCTCGCCGGGCTCTCCGCCACCATGACCGCCAGCAGCTACAACCAGAACTACGTGGCGAGCAACGCCAACGACGGCAACGCCGACACCTACTGGGAGAGCGCCAACAACGCGTTCCCGCAGTGGATCCAGGCCGACCTGGGCGCCACGGTCAACGCCGACCGGGTGGTGCTCAAACTGCCGCCGGCATCGGCGTGGCAGACCCGTACCCAGACTCTGTCGGTGCTCGGCTCGACCAACGGCTCGTCCTTCACCACCCTGAGCGCGTCCGCCGGCTACACCTTCAACCCGGCCACCGGTAACACCGCGACCGTCAGCTTCACCGCCGCGAGCACCCGCTACGTACGGGTGCAGGTCACCGGCAACAGCGGCTGGCCGGCCGCGCAGTTCTCCGAGGTCGAGGTCTACGGCGCCGCCGGCAGCCCCGACACCCAGGCTCCCAGCGTCCCCGGCAACCTGGCGTACACCCAGCCGGCCAGTGGGCAGATCCGGCTCACCTGGTCGGCGTCCACGGACAACGTCGGGGTGACCGGGTACGACGTCTACGCGGGCGGCGCGTTGCGCGGCAGCGTCAACGGCTCGACGCTCACGTACACCGACAGCCAGCCCGACAGCGCCACGGTCTCCTACTACGTCCGGGCCAAGGACGCGGCCGGCAACCAGTCGGCCAACAGCAACACCGTGACCCGGACCGGCACCGGCAACCCGCCGGTGGGCACCAACCTGGCGATCGGCAAGCCGATCACCGCCTCCGGGTACGTGCACACGTTCGTGGCCACCAACGCCAACGACAACAACGTGGCCACCTACTGGGAGGGCAACGGGAACCCGAGCACGCTGACCGTTCAGCTCGGTGCGAACGCCAGCCTCAGCCAGATCGTGGTGAAGCTGAACCCGGACTCAGCCTGGGGTGCGCGTACGCAGAACATCACAGTGCTCGGCCGGGACCAGGGTTCCTCGACCTTCACGACCCTGGTTGGCGCCGCCAACTACAGCTTCAACCCGGGCAGCGGCAACACGGTGACCATTCCGGTCTCCGGTGCGGCGGCCGACGTGCGGCTCTCGATCGCCTCGAACACCGGCGCTCCGGCTGGGCAGGTGGCCGAGTTCCAGGTCATCGGCACCCCGGCGCCGAACCCGGACCTGACCGTCACCGGCATGTCGTTCAGCCCGTCCGCGCCGGTGGAGACCAGCACCATCACGCTCTCGGCCACCGTGCGCAACGCGGGCTCGGCGGCGTCCGGTGCCACAAACGTCAACTTCTACCTGGGCTCCACCCGGGTCGGCACCGCGTCGGTCGGCGGCCTCGCGGCCGGCGCCTCGACCACGGTCAGCGCCAGCATCGGCACGCGTGACTCGGGCAGCTACCCGCTCAGCGCGAAGGTCGACGAGTCGAACACCGTCGTCGAGCAGGACGACACCAACAACAGCTACACCAACCCCAGCCCGCTGGTGGTCAGTGCGGTCGCCAGCTCCGACCTGGTCGCCTCGGCGGTCGCCTGGTCACCGGGCAATCCGTCGGCCGGCAACACGGTCACCTTCTCGGTGTCGGTCCGCAACGCCGGCAACCAGGCGTCCGCGTCCGGCTCGCACGGCATCACCCTGACCGTGCTCAACGAGTCCGGCAGCGTGGTCCGTACGTTGACCGGCTCGTACTCCGGCGTGATCAACGCCGGCGCGACGGTCGGCCCGATCAGCCTGGGCACCTGGACCGCCGCGAACGGCAAGTACACCGTCCGGGTGGTGCTCGCCGTCGACGGCAACGAGTTGCCGGTCAAGCAGGCCAACAACACCAGTGACCGTCCGCTCTTCGTGGGGCGCGGCGCCAACCTCGGCTACGACATGTACGAGGCCGAGGACGGCACCACCGGCGGTGGCGCGGGGCAGGTCGGGCCGAACCGGGACATCGGTAACCTCGGTGGTGAGGCGTCCGGTCGTCGGGCGGTGACCCTGAACAGCACCGGCTCGTACGTCGAGTGGACCACCCGGGCGGCGACCAACACCCTGGTCACCCGCTTCTCCATCCCCGACGCGCCGGGCGGCGGAGGCATCGACTCGACGTTGAACATCTACGTCAACGGCACCCTGCACAAGCCGATCAACCTGACCTCCAAGCACATCTGGCTCTACGGTGCCGAGGCCGGCCCGAGTGACTCGCCGAGTGCCGGCCCGCCTCGCCACCTGTACGACGAGGCGAACGTGATGCTGAACTCGACCATCCCGGCGGGCAGCACGATCCGTCTGCAGAAGGACCCGGCCAACACCACCACGTACGCGATCGACTTCGTCAACCTGGAGTTGGTCGCACCACGGGCCAACCCGGACCCGGCCCGGTACCGGGTGCCGACCGGCTTCAGCCACCAGGACGTCCAGAACGCGCTGGACGCGGTTCGGATGGACACCACCGGCAACCTGATCGGTGTCTACCTGCCGGCCGGCACGTACGAGACCGCGCAGAAGCTCCAGGTGTACGGCAAGCCGATCACGGTCGTCGGCGCGGGCATGTGGTACACCCGCTTCCAGACGCCGACCAACCAGCAGAACACCGACGCGGGCTTCCGGGTGGAGTCCTCGGCCAGCGGGTCGACCTTCTCGCACCTCGCCTTCTTCGGCAACTACACCAACCGCATCGACGGGCCGGGCAAGGTCTGGGGTGAGCTGAAGGACGTCGACAACATGACCCTGGACAGCGTCTGGGTCGAGCACACCGTCTGCGCGTACTGGGGGGTGAGCGTCAGCGGGCTGACCATCCGCAACAGCCGCTTCCGGAACACCTTCGCTGATGGCGTGAACCTGACCAACGGCAGCACCAACAACCTGGTCACCAACACCGAGGGGCGGTCGAACGGCGATGACGCGTTCGCCCTCTTCTCGGCCACCGACCAGGGTGCGTCGACCGGCAACAACGGCAACGTGTTCGAGAACCTCTCGGCCACGCTGACCTGGCGGGCGGCAGGGCTGGCGGTTTACGGCGGTTACAACAACATCTTCCGCAACCTGTACATCGCGGACATGTTGACGTACTCGGGTATCACCATCAGCTCGCTGGACTTCGGCTATCCGTTCATCGGGTTCGGCGCCAGCCCACCGACCCAGTTCCAGAACATCTCGCTGATCCGGGCGGGTGGGCATTTCTGGGGCTCCCAGACATTCCCCGCGATCTGGGTCTTCTCCGCCTCGAAGGAGTTCCGCGGCATCCGGGTGTCCGACGTGGACATCGTCGACCCGACGTACACCGGAATCATGTTCCAGACCAAGTACAACGGGTCGCAGCCGGAGAACCCGATCACCGACACGGTCTTCACCAACGTCTCGATCAGCGGCGTCCGTAAGAGCGGTGACGCGTTCGACGCGAAGTCCGGGTACGCGGTCTGGGCCAACGAGATGCCGGAACCCGGTCAGGGCCCGGCGGTCGGCTCAGTAACTTTCAACAACCTGCAGCTGACCAACAACTACCAGGACATCCGCAACACCACGACGACCTTCACCATCAACCGCAACTGATCTAGCTGGCACCGGGTGCCGCCGGGAGGGTCCCCCCTCCCGGCGGCATCGTGCCGTGGCGGCCCTCGCCCGCCGCGAACCGGGCCGCGCCGGCCACCGCGTCCGTGGCCAACGAGTTCATCCCGTACGCCAACTCGGTCGCCAACGCCTCCGGCTCGGGCCGCCCGCCGCCGGCCAGCATCGCCGCCCGGTCGTTGCGAAGGCAGGTCTGCGGGTGCCGGGCGATCGCCGCCGCCAGCTCCTCGGCCGCGGCCCGCGCCTGACCGGGTGGGACCAACCGATTGACCAACCCCATCGCGTACGCCTCAGCCGCCGGCACCGGGCGACCGGTGAGGATCAGATCCATGGCCCGGCTCTCGCCGATCAACCGGGGCAGCCGGACCGTGCCGCCGTCGATCAGCGGCACTCCCCAGCGGCGGCAGAACACTCCGAGTGTCGCGTCGGACTCGGCGACCCGCAGGTCGCACCAGAGCGCCAACTCGAGCCCGCCGGCCACCGCGTACCCGGAGATCGCGGCGATCACCGGTTTGCTGAGCGCCATCCGGGTCGGACCCATCGGGCCGTCCCCCTCCGGCTCGACCCGGTTGCCGCTCGGA
The DNA here is from genome assembly GCF_028475105.1 of Micromonospora sp. LH3U1. NCBI lineage: Bacteria > Bacillati > Actinomycetota > Actinomycetes > Micromonosporales > Micromonosporaceae > Micromonospora > Micromonospora sp. LH3U1. The sequence goes on from NZ_CP116936.1 coordinate 231,833, forward strand.
GTGCCGATCGCCTTGAGGTCGGCGCCGGAACAGAACGTGCCACCGGCGCCCCAGAGCACGGCTACCGCCGCGTCCCGGTCGGCCTCGAAGGCTCGGAAGGCGTCCGCCAGCGCCCGAGCCGTCGGCCCGTCAACGGCGTTCCGAGCCGCCCCCCGATCCAACACGACGGTGGTAACCGCCCCGGCACGCTCCACCCGCACACCCATCAACTCAGCATGCCCGCCCCGCACCACACCCACAATCCCCGTCGATCTTGCGCTTCTGGTCGCCGTTACGCCGGTCTTGCCCGAATCGTCAGGGCAGTAACTGCAAGATCGCGGTCGGTGAGAGTTTGTCGCTCCCGACCGGTTTGCGACCCCGATCACCGGGAAGTCGGTACTCGTGCGAGCGCTTCTGACGAAAATTGAGCAGGCATCCGGGCTGGACCGGGCAGGTGACCGGTTGCAGCGGGTCGTCCTTGGCACGCTGCGTCCGCGGCGGCTGCGAGACCTGCTGCACGGGGTGACCATCGGGCATCCTCTGCATCCGGCGATGGTGCAGGTGCCGGTCGGCGCGTGGATCAGCGCCGCGGTGCTGGACCTGATGCCCGGGCAACGCCGGCCCGCCACCATGCTGGTCGGCCTGGGCACCGTCAGCGCGCTGCCGGCGGCGGTCGCCGGGCTGAACGACTGGGCGGCACTCGCCCGGGACCAGCGCCGGGTCGGCCTGGTGCACGCCGCGGCCAACACCGTCGGCGTGACGCTCTACGCCGGCTCGTTGGCCGCGCGGCTGTCCGGCCGACACGGCGTCGGTCGCGCCCTCGGCTTTCTCGGGCTCTCCACCGTGAGCCTCGGGGCGTACATCGGGGGTCACCTCGCGTACAAGCAGGGGGCGCAGGTCAACCAGAGCATCTCCGAGTTGCATCGGATGACCGACGGCTGGCACTCGCTCATCGACATGGCGACGTTGCCGCAGCGCACCCTGATCACCCGAGAGGTGGACGACGACATCTCGGTGATCCTCTACCGGCACGGTGACGAGGTGACCGTGATGTTGGAGCGCTGCCCACACCAGAGCGGGCCGCTCGGCGAGGGCGAAGTGCAGGAGATCGACGGCCACGCCTGCGTGGTCTGCCCTTGGCACGGCAGCGCGTTCCGGCTCAACGGCGGCGAGGTCGTGCAGGGGCCGTCCGGCAACGACCAACAGATCCTGCCGACCCGGATCCAGAACGGCGTGCTCCAGACCCGCCTGCCCTGACCGCCTGCCCTGCGCGTCTGCCCGACGCCGATGCTCCGCGCCCCCGAGCCGTCGTCGACGGCGGCTTCCCGCTCGCCTGACCCCCGCTCGCGCCGGGCGTTCAGATCAGCTGCGTCGGTGGCGGCCGACCGGCGGTCCGTCCGGTACGGAGTCCAGGCCGTGCCCGCCGGCGAACAGCCCGCCGCCGGGAGGTGTCATCCCACTGCCGTTCGGTGCGGTACCGCCGTCGCGGGGTGTCATCCCACTGCCGTTCGGTGCCGCGCCGTCGTTGCGCGTTGCTGGCGCTTCGATGGCGGCGGCCGCCCGGCTGGCGGCCCACGCGGCACCGCTTCCAGCCGTCCCACCACTGGTCCGCCGTGTGGCACTGCTGGTTCGGCCCGTGCCGTCAGCACCCCGGCTCGTACTCCCGCCGGTGTTCCGGCCCGCGCCGCCCCGGGGCGCGCGGGAGGACGTGGCCAACCGGGGAGCCGCCCCGGCGGTGGCGGGACGGCGGCGCAGCCCCAGTACTGCACCGATCTGGGCGCCGACGATGCTCGCCACGGCCAGTACGGCGGAGACCGCCAGCGGTCGGTTCACCCGGTCGGTCGTGCCGGCTCGGGCTGCGCCGACGGTCATCGCGGGTGGTTGGCCTGCTGACTCCGTACCGCTGGTTGGTGCCGGAGCCACCCGCTCCGGTGCGATCCGCTCGGGCTCCGGCCGGGGCGCAGGCGGTTTTGGCGCTGCGGGCCGGTCGACCAGCCGGCCGGTGGCGTGCTGCCGGGAACCCTGGTCGGCGGCCTCCGTGGGCAGCCGGAGCAGTTGGCCGGGGCGGATCCGGTCCGGGTCGTCGAGCTTGTTCAGCTTGGCGAGCTCTCGGTAGTCGCCGAACTCGTCCAGGTAACGTTCGGCCACCTCACCGAGGTAGTCGCCCCGTGCTACCCGGTATACCGGCGCAGCTTCGCCGTCCGCTGCGGAGCCGCCGGGAGCGGCGAGCCCGGTCCCGGCCAGGCCGAGTAACCCGGTCCGGGTCAGCGGGGCCGCCGTGTCGGGTGTCGCGCCCGCGCGGGTCGACGCGGCCAGGGTGGCGACGGCCGGTGCGTCCGGACTCGCGTACGCCGGGGCGCCGTAGACCGCCGCGGCGCTGGCGGCGGCCGGGCTGGCGGCGAGGATCAGCGCGACCGAGCCGACCAACGCGGCGGCGGCCTTCTGCTGGCGGCCCATCCCGGGCAGCTTCGGCGCGGGTCGGCGCAGGGTCTGTGCCCCCAACTCGACGAGGACGGAGAAGGCGAACGTGGCCCAGCCGAACCAGCCGGCGACAGCCAGTGCCCGCAGGAAGAGCTGACCGTCGTCCCGGCTGGTCAGCGCGGTGCTCACCTCGCTGATCGTGGGCAGGTGATCAGGCAGGGGGTTGCCAGCGAAGGCGAGCAGCGCGATCGGTGCGCCGGCCAGCAGCGCACACAGCACGGCCAGCGCGCCAATGCCGGTGAAGATCCGTCCGGTCCGCCGTACGACGGACCCACCCGATGCGGGCATGGCTGCCTTCCTTCCTACGGTCCTGCGGTGATGGCTCGCGCGGTCGCCTCGCCGGTGACGGTGACCGTGTCCTTGAAGCCGAACAGCCCGAGCATCGAGCGGCGGTAGGTGATCGTGACGGTTACCCGGATCAGGGCCTCCCCGCCGACCTGCGGGAAGCTCACGGTGTGGCCGGCGGTGCCGGCCGCGGTCAGGTAGTTGGCCACCGCCACGATGGCTTCCGGCTGGTCGATCCGCTTCGGCCCGCCCTCGATCGCGGTGGCCCGGTCGATGGCCTGACCGCCGGCACGGGCTGCCTCGGCGGCCAGGTTCTCGGCACGTTGCAGGCTGCGTAGCTGCCCGGCGCCATCGAAGGAGAGGCCCACGATGGCGAGTACGCCGACCATCGTCACGGCCAGGAAGATGCTCACCCGGCCGTGCTCGCCGTGTGGGTCCGCCCGGCCCCACTTTCCTGACCCGCCGAGAAGCCCGGTCATCGGAGACCACGCATTAGTGTTCGACAATGGACTGTTTCACCTGCCGCAACAACGAGCGGATCGGCTCGCTGCCGCCACGTGAGCTCGTCGCAGCCGACGACCACTGGCGGATCGCCCACGCCTTCGACTCGGCCCTGCCCGGTTGGCTGATCCTCGTCCCGCGCCGGCATGTGACCGCGATCGCCGACCTGACCGACGCCGAAGCGGCGAGCCTCGGCACCTGGCAGGTCCGGCTCTCCCGGGCGCTGGGTGCCGTGACCGGATGTTCGAAGACCTACCTGGTGCAGTTCGCCGAGAAGGAGGGCTTCGCCCACGTGCACTTCCACGTGGTGCCACGAATGCCCGAGCTCCCCGAGGACCGCCGCGGCCCTCGCGTCTTCGCCTATCTGGGCGTTCCGCAGGACGAGCGTGTCGATGAGCAGCAGCGGGACGACATTGCGGTGGCGCTGCGCGGACAGCTTGACCACGTCGTCGGATAGGGCCGGGTTTTCGCCGTGATCACCGCGCCTGGTGCGGCACGAGAGCCTGGTCCGTACGCGCATCACGCGCCACCCGCGCTCGTGTCCGCCGCGGAACCGGTGCCCGCCGTCCCGGACCTGAGCGCTCTGCTCCGGTAGCGGTCCAGCGGCGACGTGAACTCCGCCGTGATCCGCTTGTCGGTCGGCATTCCGGGCAGGACGTCGAGCGAGATGTCCTTGAAGGACACCAGGCAACTGATCCCCACGGTCACCGTGGCATCCACGCCGACCGCGCTGTTGAAGGCGGCGTCGAAGCTGGTGGGCTTGCCGGCCACCGAGCCGGTGAACGTCGGGCTCAGGTCGTTGGTGCAGGCCAAGCCGTGCCAGTCCAGTTGCTTCTGGGCGGCCTGCAACGCCTCGGCGCGGGCGGTGCCGGAGTTCCGCGAAATCGAGGCGGCGCGGGCGGCGTCGTGCGCGGCCGCGTCGATCGCCTCCGCCGCGACCGCGCTGCGCCCGACCACGCCGGCCAGCACCATCAGCGCGATGAACGCGGGCGCGAGCACCGCCACCTCGATGGAGACCGAGCCCCGCTCGGCGGTGCGGGTCATGGCTGGGTCACCCTTTCCACCGTCCCGTGGGCGGTTTGTTGCACCGCGAAGTCCACGCCCGGCACCACCGACAGGGACCGGCCGCTCACCGTGCAGGTCACGTCGGTTGCGGTGGTCACGCAGGTCGGGCCGGTCTTCTCCCAGCCGACCAGCCAGCCGCCGGCGGCCCGGAGGAAGCGGGTGGCGCTGTCCACCCCGGCACCGCCTCCGGCCTGGTACGGCCGCTGGGCGTTGACGCCGCTCTGCGCGGCGTTCAACGCCGTGGAGCGGGCGAGGAAGACGGCCGCGACCTGGATCGACGCGAAGAGCAGCACCAGGATCAGCGGCATCATCACGGCCAGCTCCACCGGGTTGGCACCCCGCTCCCGGTTGCCGGCCGCGAGGTGGCGCCGGGCGGCGGTGACCGCCCGGTGCCACCTCGGGAACGCGGCTCGGCGCATGCCGGTTACTGCGGGTTCTTGTTGTTCGGGATGGCGTTCATCCAGTTGTTGGCCTTGGCCAGGGCCAGGCCGGTGACGACCGTCGCAATGAACACCAGACCGAAGATGATCACCGCAGTGGGTACCGGGCTGTCACCGCGCTCACCGTCGCGGCGCAGCTCGGCCAGGCGCGTCGTCAGCGCGACGTGCAGATAGCTGAGGATGGACATGGCGTTCTCCTTCAGGGGATGGGGTCAGACACGGGCGATGAACGGATAGACGACGAAGCCGAGCAGCACGAAGACGAGCAGTGCGCCCGGAATGTCGAGTTTGCTGGTCACTCCCTCGGCGCGAGCGAGGTTGTCGGTGCGGATCTGGTCGCGTAGCGAGTCGGCCCGGCTGCGCAGGGTCTCGTGCACCTGCGCCCCCTCGCTGCCGGAGGAACGCATGATCGCGCCGACGTCGCCCAGCTCCGGAATGCCGATCTTGTCCGCCAGGTCGCGCAGCTCGTCCCAGGGCGCGTGCATCTGCATCTGGGCGATCCGCAGCGACTCCTGGAGCCGGTCGAAAACCCAGCCGTCGCAGACCGCCGCGGCGCGCTCCAGCGACTGCACCGGCCCGTGCGCGGCGGAGAGCTGCAACGCCACCAGGTCGAGGTAGGTGCAGACGGCCTGGCGGAACTCGTCCCGGGCGGAGGCGGCCTTGGTCAGCACGGCCCGGTGTGCCAGCAACCCGCCCAGCAGTGCCAGGCCGAGGCTGCCGAGCACCGGTACGGCGAGCGGGAACGAGACGCCGAGCACCAACAGCGCCACCCCGAGCATGGTCGGAGTGGCGAGCCCGATCAGCGCCGAGAGAAGCACCGACAGCGCGTACTGCTCGGGGGTCTGGCCGATCAGGGCGAGCTGCCGGTGCGGCGGACGCAGCCAGCGGGACATCCCGGTCAGCCAGTCCAGCCGTCGGGAAGTCGGTGCGGCGACCCGGCCGGTGCCCGCCGGCTGGTGCAGCCGGCGCAGCGCCGGCCCGAGCGCGGGAGTCGCCGGCACCAGCTCCCGGATCACCAGGAACACGCCGAACCCGATCCCGGCACCACCACAGACCGCGATGGCCAACTGCCAGTTCACGATCAAGCTCACGCGATCACCTCGCTGGGGTCGGGCGCCGGCAGGAACCGGGCCGGCCTCTGCGGCTGGCTCATCGACCGCACCCAGGCCAACAGGCCGATGAAGGCGGCGCCGAGGGCGGCCATCACCGCCTGACCCACCGGCGTGCCGTACGGCTTGATGTACTCGGTGTTGATCAGCCCGTACGCCAGGGTCGCCAGGGTCATCCCGGTGAGGAAGCGGACCGCGAACCGGGGTTGGGTGCGCTTGGCCTCGATCTCCCGGCGGGTGGCCACCTCCGCGGACGCCGCGCCGGCGATCGAGCCGAGCACGTCACCCAGCCGTTCACCCCGGTCCGAGAGGTGCAGGATCAGCGCCGCGACCACCTGGTCGCAGACCGGGTCACCGATCTCGTCGGCGAAGGCCAACAGCGCCGAGCGGGCCATCCAGCCGGCCTGCAGACGGGCGGCGAGCAGCCGCACCTCGTCCTCGATGCCGGGTGGCACGCTGCCGAGCGTGCCAATGATCGACTGTTGGAGGCCCTGCCCGGTGCCAGAGACGTCCTTGAGCCGACGGGTCCACTCGCCGACCGCCTCGATCCGGGCGATCGCCCGCTGCTCGGCCTTGCCCACCCCGAACAACCACGGGGTGCCGGGCACCGCCACCGCCACCAGCAGGCCCACCACCGGCAGCCCCGTCAGCAGGAATGCCAACGCGCCAGCGACCAGCGCGGCGACCAGCAGCACCTGGTGGGCCCGCTGCTCGGCAGGGGTGCCGGATCCGCTCCACAGTCGACCAAGGCCCGGCCCGCCACCCGGGCGTGGCCCGGGCGGCCGGCGGGTGCCGACCAGAGCGACCACGGCCAGCAGCAGCCCGGCCACACAGGCTGCCCCGGAGACCACCGCGATCAACTCCAGGCTGCCCGGCATCAGGTCACCCGCCGAGCCAGTCGGGTTTGCCGGGGACGTCGCCAGGCACCGGCACCGGCCTCGATCCAGCGGGTCAGTAGCCGCGCGTCGTAACCCACCCGCAGCAGCTGGTCGCGGACCCGCTCCGGCAGGTGCCGGGGAACCGCACGACCGTCCGGGCCGGGCCCGAAGACCGTGGTGGTGGTGATCCGACCAGCTTCGCCGGCCCCGATCACCTCTTCCACATGCGAGACGAAACGGTGTTTACGCCCGCCGATCGCGGTCTCGTCCTCGACGGTGACGTAGACGATCAGGTCGAGGGCGTTGCCGGCCATCCGGCGGGCCTGGTCGACGGTCATCTCGCGGCCGTGTGCCAGCGCCAACTCGACGATCCGTTCACCCACCCCGGCAGATGTGCGGGCGTGGATGGTGCACATCGAGCCTCGGCTGGTGGTCATCGCCTGGAGCATCGGCACGATCTCCCGGGACCGCACCTCTCCCACGATGATCCGCAGTACGCCCATCCGCAGCGACAGCGGGATCAGGTCGGCGATGGTCACCTCGCCCGCCGGTCGGCCGTCGAAGCCGCGCTCGCCGTGCCCCTCCCGTGCCTCGAAGCTCATCACCGCCCGGTGCCGCTCCCGGCGGCGGGCCGGTAGCAGCTCCCGGCTCTCCTCCAGCAACACGTACGGCTCGTCCGGCGGGATCTCGTTCATCAGCGCGCGGATGATCGTGGTCTTTCCGGCACCGGCCAGCCCGGCGACCATGATGTTCAGGCCGGCGCGCATCGCCGCGCGAAGGAAGTCGCGCAGCAGTGGGTCGATCATCTCGTCCAGGTCGCCCCGGCTGCCCGCAACGTCGTCGAGGCTCACGTCCAGGGTGTTGTGCTTGCGGATCACCGCGTACGGGCGGTGGCTGACCAGGAACACCGCGGCCAGCCGGCTGCCGTCGGGCAGTTGCAGGTCGAGGGTGGGCTTCACGGTGGACAGGGACCGCTCGGTCGCCCCGGCCCGGCGGGCCGCCGCCTGGAGGATCTCCACCAACTCGGCGTCGCTGTCGGCGATCGGCTCGGCCCAGTCCACCCCACCGCCGTGCCGGGTGATGCGTACCTGGTCGCAGCCGAGGATGTGCACCTCCTCGATGGTGTCGTCGACCAGCAGGGTTTGTAGCCGGCCGAGCCCGACCAGCTCGGCGGTCACCTGGTCGAGCAGCAGGCGTTCGTCACCGGCGGCCATCGGCGTGCCGGCCCGGCGAACCGCGTCCGCGTACTCGGCGACCACCGTGACGGCGAGCCGGGCCCGCTCGGTGTCCTCCTCGTCGACGGTGAACTCCCGGCCGCGCTGCCACAGGGTGAGCCGCTCGGTGAGTTCCCGGCGTAGCTCCCGGACCACCTGGAAGTCCATCCGGGGCCGGGGTGCCGACTCCGGCGGCGGTGTGGCCGCGGGCAACGACTGTGGCATCGGCACCGACTGGTGGTGTCGGCCGTTCGGCACGGCCAGTGGCGGCGCGGTGGAGGTGACACCCGGCGGCTGTTGGCGCGGGTCGGCGGAGACCGGCTCAAACCGCATCGGGCACCCCCTGCTGCACGGGCCACGCCAGCCGGGCCTTCCGCCGCTCCAGGAGCGCGCCGACCGGCACCTCCAGCGAGGCCGCCGCGCGCATCAGCGGCCGTCCAGCCCGCACGGTCCCGCCCAGGGCGAGCACCCCGGCGGTACGCGGGTCGTGCGGCAGCCGCGCGATCACCGGCAGTTTCAGGGCCCGGCTGATCTCGGCTCGTCCGTGCCCGTCGCCGACCAGCAGCAGCCGCAGAGTGCCCGGGGGCACCCGGTGCTCGGCGAAGTCCCGTTCGATCGCGGTGACCACCGCACGGGTGCCGGAGAGGTCTGGCAGCTGCGCCCGGGTCACCAGCAGCACCACCGAAGCGGCCCGCAGCACCGGCCACGGTGGCCCGGTCACGTGCAACCGACCACAGTCGACCAGGACGTCGTAACCGGGGGTGCCCCGGTCCAGGGCGTTGAAGTAGTCGGCGAAGCGCTGCCAGAGCGGGGTGACGCTGCCACCCTGGGTCGGGTCGACGAGCCCGGGCAGCAACAGTCGTTCCCGGTGGGGTGCGTCCAGGTCGACCAGCTGCGACCAGAACGCGGTTTCCAGGTTGCCGTCGCGCAGCTCTCCGACGGCCAGTTCCCCGATGCCGCGCGGGCCGTCGAGTTGGCCGCCGAGGTAGCCGGCGAGGATCGAGCCGCCGGCCGGGTCGCACTCGGCGAGCACCAGCCGTCGGTGCCAGGCCAGCGCGCAGGCCAGCGCCGAGGTCGTGACGCCGGGCGAACCCTTCGCGGACACCAGCGCGATGATCGCCATACTCAGGCCGCCTCGGTCAGCACGACGGCGATCCGCTCCTGCGCGGCGAGCGCCACCACCGCGGGCACGTCCCGGGTGGGTAGCGCCAGGTACAGCACCTTGTCGTCGTTGGCCGGGCTGACCATGTCGATCACGATGGCCGAGAACCGGGTGCCGGCTGCGGCCGCTGCGTCGGGGGCGTTGTCGTCCGGGGTGCTGACCAGCAGGACCTTGTCCCCGGGGTGCAGTTCGCGGGCCGGCACCTGGGCGGTCTTCAGGCCGAGCGCGATCTGCTGCTGACCGGGGCCGAGCAGCGGATCGTCGGTGACCTGCCCCAGGGTGAGCAGGGTGCCCGGGACCAGCGCCACGGCGGCCCGCTTGCCGATCACCTCGTCCAGCCGGCCGGCGGGCACCGGGCGCAGCCCCTGGCCACCGGCGACCTGCACGGTGACAAGGTCGGCGGAGCTGATCTCCCGGCCCACCTCGACCGGCCGGGCCACCGCGAGGTAGCTGCCGGTGGCCCGGACCGAGGTGACCGCGAATGCCGCGCCCAGCCCACCCAGGGCGATCAGGAGTACGGCGAGACCGAGCAGCCCCGGGCGGACCCGGCGTTGTCGGACCACCTTGGGCGGGCTGACCGGCGCGTCCACCGACCCGGTCCCGTTGCGCGTAGCGAGGCTCATCGGGTCACCACCTGGAGTTCGTTGATCTGGATCTGCACCGTGCCGCTGTTCCGGGTCACCGGAATCACTCCGCTCTCGCCGCCGCCGCGCCAGCTCACCGTCCAGTGCGTGGTGGCGCTGACCCGGTAGGTGTCGGCCTTCGGGTAGCCGTTGTCGTAGCCACAGTCCGGCGACGCGCGGCCGGCAAGGTCCTTGTTCTTCGAGTCGTACGGGGTGCCGGGTCCGTCGCAGGTGACCTGGTCCTTGTTGCCCATGTCCCAGACGATCCGGTCGACCTTCGCCTCGATGGTGACGGTCACGCCCCGGTCGGAGGCGGACGCGGTCAGCGGGCCGAAGTAGCTCTTGCTCGGTGCTGCCCACATCCAGACGGGCAGGCCGACCAGGCCGGGACCGACGCTCTTACGGGGTGCGACCTTCAGCGGTGCCGGCAGCAACTTGATCGACGCCAGGGCGCGACGGGCCAACTCCTCCGGGTCGGGCGGCGCGCCGTAACCGGGCGGCGGCCCGTCCAGCAGCACCACGTCCTGATTGCCCACGTCGGCGCCGCCGTTGCAGGTCTTCACGTACCACTGCTGACCCTCGGGTGCCTCGCCCTGCGGCTCGGCCAACTTGTAGTAGCAGCCGTCGCTGCGGCTGAACCAGCCCAGCACGTCGTCGTAGCAGGGGATGGTCCGCCCGTTCCACTGGCAGACGCCGCCACCGCCACCGCCGCCGTTGTCCCCGCCGCCGTTGTCGCCACCGCCGCCGGGATCGCCTGGGTTGCCGGGTTCGTCGTCCCAGACGCTGCAGTCGGGCTGGTCGGGCGGGCAGCCGGCTCCCGGGTCGGCGCGTCGAGCGGCGGCGGCCGGCAGGGTCACGCCGACCACCAGCAGGAGCGTGAGGCCGATCCCGGCGAGCGCCCGCCGGGATGCTCCGGCCCGGGAGGTACGGGCGGGAGCGCCCCTGCCGCCCCAGGTCAGCACGGCTGGTCCCGGTGCGTCGCGCCGAAGTTGATCAGCCAGCGGCCGTCGGGATAGCGGGTCGCGGTGGCGGTGGAGAGGTGTCTGCCACCGCCGCTGCCCGGGACCACGCGCTTGTCCTTGGCGAAGACCAGCCGGTAGCCGGTCGTGTCCAGGCAGTCCTGGATGTCCACGGTGGCCGGCGTCGCGTCCAGGCTGACGGCGGTCACGGTCGGGTCGGACTTCAACGTCCCGGTACGCATAGCGCCGTGCTCCTTAGCGTCGCGAATGGACAATCGGACCCGAGTCAGAAGTGGATCAGCGATAAACCGGGACAGTTCCGGCGCGCGCGGATCACTGCGCCCGCTCGCCGTACGCGAGGCCGCGAGATAGCCGGAGTACGCGTCAAGCGCCGCCTTTTCGGCAGCTCGTCGTTCGGCGTCGGGATCGGTCCGTTGTCCGTCGTCACGGGCTCCCGTCGGCCGTTCGACCGCCTCCCGTCCGCTGGCGCAGGCGGTGACCGGCACTGCCGCCACGACCGCCAGCAGGCAGATTGCCGCTCGTCTGAGCTGCCGTCCGCGCACCGTCGAGCCTCCTCGTGGTCGCCCGACGCGGTGACGGGTCACCGCCGTCGGGCATGCGGAAGCGCGCCCGGATCAGCACATCCGGAGCCCTTTCATACGCTTCTGCATTCACCGTTACGAATCTTTTACAAATGCAAGGTCCTGTGTCGCTCGTTGTTGAGGTGAGGCTTGCGCCATACCCAAGGGGCGAGCATAGGCTGACGTTCGCCGATGCAACAGAGGCAATTCAAGTGAACACTCTGCGTGATGACAGGTGGTGGTGGCGGGTGTCCGCACTACGCCCCCGGCAATGGCCGAGCGAGGGGTCGTCAATGATTGGGCGTCGCCGGGGCGGCGGGGGACGCACCGGCCTCGTCGGCGGTCCCGAGAGTGGGACATCGCGGCCTCATCCCGGCATCCGAGCGGAGTTGTCAACCGATCGACGAAGTGCCTCCCCCGGCGGGGTGCGGGGCCTGGATGTGGCCGAGAAGGCCCTCCGGCGGCCGAGCGGGCAGGTCGCTTTCTGCGCCATCCGCTACACCGTAGCGATCGTTCAGTCACGATCCGTGTTCACCTTTGTGGGGAACCGCTGGGGCACGATGGAGGCGACATGGCGCTGACCGGGCCCCCGGCAGCCGTTCCGGGTCGGGAAGACCCACCCGATCGGGGCCCGGCGCCCCTGCCGCCAGGTGGCACGGCGGAACCCGCCCGCCAGGCCCCGCCTCCTGGGCGTCCCGCCCGAGGGGCGCTCCTCTCGGCTGTGGCTCGCACCCGGCTCTCGACCGTGTTCGCGATCCTCGCGGTCAGCCCGCTGATGCGGGTGGCTGCGCTGCGCTACGCCGTACCCCCGGGTATGCCGAGCCGGACCGGCTGCGACGCCTGCGGCGCGCCGGTCGGCCTGACCCGGCCCTGGCCGGCGCTGGGCCCGGCGGCCCGGTGCGGTCGCTGCCGGGCACGGGTCGGCCCACCGCCGGGCACGGTCGAGCTGGCCGTGTTCGCGACGGTGGTGCTGCTGGCGCTGGCCGGTCCGTCGGGCGGGGCGCTGCCGGCGCTGGCCTGGTGGCTCGGCTGGACGATCCCGGCGGTCTTCGTCGACCTGGCCGCGCACCGGTTGCCGGATCGGCTCACCCTGCCCGCGGCGGCCGGGACCTGGCTGCTGCTCGGCGTGGCCGCGCTCGATGCCGACCCGGGGCACTGGCTGCGGGCCGTCATCGGCGGCACGGGGCTGGCGCTCTTCTTCGCCAGCACCGCGGTGTTGCTCGGCCGCCGCGGCTTCGGGCTGGGCGACGCCAAGCTGGCGCTCAGCGTCGGGGCGCTGCTCGGCTGGTACGGCTGGTCGGTGCTGCTGTTCGGGCTCCTGCTCGCCTTCGGGCTCTCCGCCCTGGTCAGCCTGGGCCTACTGGCCGCGCGGCGAGCCAACTGGAGCACCCACCTGCCGTTCGGCCCGTTCCTGCTGCTCGGCACGGCGGGCGCGCTCCCCTGGACACTCTGACCTCCCGCCCCACACCCCTCCCGCCGCCTGCCACCCCTCAAGATCGCGCTCGACCATGGATTCAACGCCGTTGTTCGTCAACCCGTCAGCCTCGCCGATCATGGAGTTGTGGTGGGTGACAAAGGCCCTGTCGAACCCCAAACCAGGCACCTCAACTCCTTGATCGACGGGGCTGGCCTGCCCCTGCTCCGCGATCTTGCACTTGCTGTCCCGACACAAGGGGCATCCCACTCATGTCGACGACCACAAGTGCAAGATCGGCGCGGCGGGGCGCACGCTCCCAGTCCAGGGTTCGGCGTGACCTTGGCGGCGAGCAGCGCGGGGAGGCGCGCGCGGGGGCGGAGGTGCGTCGCTGGTCAGGGGCGGGAGCGGCTCGCCAGTTTGGGGACCGGGCTGTTGGCGCGGTCGGCCCGGCGGCGCAGCACCTCCGTCGCGGGGCGGGCCAGCAGGGGGGTTGCCACCACGGCGACCAGAGCGCCGAACAGCACACCCGCGATCACGTCGTGGGGGTAGTGCAACCCTACGAAGACTCGGGAGAAGGCGGCGAGCGCGGCCAGTGGCAGCGCGATCAGGCCGAGTCGGCGGGAGAGCAGCAGCGTGGTGACCGCCAGCGCGCCGGCCACGGTGGCGTGGTTGCTGGGGAACGACCAGTCACCCGGGGGTGGGCAGGCGCCCGCGATGATCGCCCGGCCGACTGTCCGGCAGGGGCGATCCTCGTCCACCACGGTCTTGAACCACTCGCTGCCCGCGTACGCCAGGAGGGCCGGCACCGGGGCGATCAGGGCGAGTGCCCGGTCGTGCGGGCCGCCGGACCGGCGGCTCAGCGCGGCCATCAGCAGCAGCGCGCCGAGCAGCAGGATCACCCCCTCGGTGGCGTGTCCGACGAACCACTGCACTGGCGCAGGGCTGCTGGCGGCGGCGTCGACGACGTCGCTGTACCACTCAGCGCTGATCTCCGGAACGTCCACGCTGCCGGTGTCGACCATGCATCACCTCACCTCACGTTCATACCCTGTTCACCTCGTGGCCACCCTAGGAACGCGGCAGAGGCACCGCAGCTGTCGAAGGTCGAGCAGCCTTCGTCCAGGGTCCGTACAGCCGACTCTGCTTGGCTGGTCGGGGACGTCGGCATCCACAGGAGGCTTCGTGCACACCAGTTCGACCACCGACCAACCGCCGCCCGCTGCCGGGACGGTGCAGGACGAAACCTGGCAAATTCGGCGTACGGCGGCGGACCTGGACCGGCTCGGCGAGACCGAGTCGATCTTCGCGCTGGGTAACGGGTGGGTCGGCTGGCGTGGTGTCCTCGACGAAGGCGCGCCGTGCGGGATGCCAGGCAGTTACGTCAACGGCCTCCACGAGCGGCGCGAGCTGAGCTACCCCGAGGAGGGGTACGCGTTTCCGCAGGCCAGCGACACCGTCATCAGCGCGCCGAACGCCGCGCTGATCCGACTCTGGGTCGACGACGAGCCGCTGGACCTCCGGACGGGGACGCTGCGCAGCCACGAACGGGTGCTCGACCTACGCGCTGGGGTGCTGCGTCGGGAGAGCGAATGGATCTCACCGGCCGGACGGGGAGTGCGCATCCGCAGCACCCGGTTGGTGTCCCTGCCGCGCCGCCCGGTGGCCGCCGTGCGGTACGAGGTCGAGCCGCTGGGAGCCCCCGTCGAGCTGCGGGTCTGTTCGGATCTGCTGGCCAACGAGAAGGTGCCGGAGCGCTCGGACGACCCGCGGGCCGCCTCGGTGCCCACCGACCCGCTGACCGCCGAGACGTACAGTGCGGCCGGCCTCGACGGGGTGCTGGTGCACCGTACCGAGCACAGCGGCCAGCGCGTCGCGGTCGCGGTGAGCCACCTGGTGGACGGGCCGAAAACGGTCGCCACCACCGCCGACTGCACCCCGGATCGCGTACGGCTGACCGTGACGGGCCGGCTGTACCCGGGGGAGCGGCTGCGGCTGACGAAGTTCGCCGCGTACGAGTGGTCGGCGGTCGACGAGACACCCGCCGACGAGTTGGCCGCCCTGGTCACGGCCGAGACGGACGCGGCCCGCGCGGACGGCTTCGACGCCCTCCTCACCGACCAGCGTGCCGCCCTCGACGCGGCCTGGCAGGTCGCCGACGTGCAGCTCGACGGCGACCGGGAGCTCCAACAGGCGGTCCGGTTCGCGATGTTCCACCTGATCCAGGCCGGCCGCCCCGACTCCGACCGGACCATCTCGGCCAAGGGGTTGACCGGCAACGGGTACGACGGGCACGTCCTCTGGGACACCGAGAGCTACGTCCTGCCGGTGCTCACCTACCTGGCCCCGGCGGTGGCCCGTTCGGCGCTGCGCTGGCGGCACGCCCACCTGCCCGAGGCCCGGGAGCGGGCCGCCGAGCTGCGGCTGACCGGCGCGACCTTCCCGTGGCGCACCATCGGTGGCCGGGAGTCCTCCGGCTACTGGCCGGCCGGCACCGCGGCGCTGCACGTCAACGCCGACATCGCCGACGCGGTGCTGCGCTACGTGGCGGCCACCGACGACGAGCCGTTCCTCGCCGAGGTGGGGCTGGAGTTGCTGGTGGAGACCGCCCGGCTCTGGCACGGCTTCGGCCACTGGTCGGACGGGGGCGACTTCCACCTGCACGGCGTCACCGGCCCGGACGAGTACGCGGCGCTTGTCGACGACAACGTCTTCACGAACCTCATGGCCAGGCGCAACCTGCGCGGCGCGGCGGACGCCGCCGAGCGTCACCCCGACCTGGCCGGCCGGCTCGGCGTGGACCGCGACGAGGTGGCCGGTTGGCGAGCTGCCGCCGACGCGGTGTTCATCCCGTACGACCGCGATCGCGGGGTGCACCAGCAGGCCGCCGGGTTCACCGAGCAGCCCGAGTGGGACTTCGCGAACACCGGCGAGGACGACTACCCGCTGCTGCTGCACTTCCCGTACCTGGAGCTGTACCGCAAGCAGGTCGTCAAGCAGGCCGATCTGGTGCTGGCCATGCAGCTGTGCCCGGGTGAGTTCACCGCCGACGAGAAGGCCCGCAACCTGGCCTACTACGAGGCCCGCACCGTCCGCGACTCGTCGCTGTCGGCCGCCCCGCAGGCGGTGCTGGCCGCCGAGGTCGGGCACCTGGATCTGGCGTACGACCTGTTCGCCGAGTCGGTCCTCCAGGACCTGGCGGACCTGGGGGACAAGACCGCCGACGGGCTGCACCTGGCCTCACTGGCCGGAGCGTGGCTGGCGCTGGTGCAGGGCTTCGGCGGGCTGCGCGACGACCGAGGAGTGCTCTCCTTCGAACCCCGGCTGCCGCGACGGATCGACCGGCTGGCGTTCAGCCTGCGCTGGCGCGACCATCGGCTACGGGTCACGTTGACTCCGGCCGAGGCCCGCTACGAGCTGCCCGACGCCGCCCCCGACGCCGGGATCGAGCTGTGGCATCACGGCGAGTCGCTGCGGGTCACCGGTGCCGAGCCGGTCACCCGGCCGATGCCGCCGGTGCCCGACCCCGGACCGGAGCCGCCCTCCCCGCCCGGTCGCCGCCCCACCCGCCGCGCGGCCGGCTGATCCACCGCAGTCGGCGCGGGACCTCCGGCCAGCTCAGGTCGGCGCGGGACCTCCGGCCATTCGTTCGCGGACGGCCTCCAGCGCCTCGAAGGCGTACGCCCAGTTGTGGCACTTGAAGCTGCGCAGGCCGTCGATCGCGGTGTGGCAGTCGGCGCAGCGCACGCCGGCGATGGCGTCCGGGATTTCGGTGTTGACGTACTTGCGCTCGCCGAGGATGACGGTGGCGATCATGGCCTTGTCATGCAGGCCGGAGAGCGCCGACGAGACGATGTCGTACCAGGTGACCCGGCGGCCGCACTTCGGGCAGTCCGGTTCGTCGCCGCTGACCCAGAGCGGAGCGCCGATGGTGCGCGCCGGCATGCCGAGCAGCTTCTCCAGCCGTCGGACGTCCGACTCCGGGGTCGTCCAGCGGTGTCGACCGGGCAGTGATGCGGGCGAGTCGTACACGGCGCGGAACAGGTCGTGATCGACCTGCACGGTTTCCCGCTGAGTGGTCATCGGCGTACCTCCTCGTTGAGTCGGTGCCCCCACCGTGGTCAGCGATGACCATGGGCGCAGCCGGATCAACGACACGAGGGGTCAGCGGGTCGTCGCCCCCGGGTGTTAGACATCGAGCCGGAGGCTGTGGATTCGCACGGCTACGCGGGTCGGCGTCCGCCGCTGACCCGCTTTCGCCTCCGACGGCCTCCCCGGGTGGTACGACGGACGCAGGGCGTGCGTGCCACCGGGAGGAGCGCTGATGGCGAGCAGGCCCCAACGGCTGCTGCGGGGAGACGACTCGTCGCTCAACGCCTCGTTCCTGGAGCTCTTCTTCGACCTGGCGTTCGTCCTCGCCCTCAGCCAGTTGGCCGGGCACCTGCTCCACGACCTCACGCTGGTCGGCGCGCTGCGTACCGCCCTGCTGTTGACCGGGGTCTGGTGGATCTGGGTGACCACCACCTGGTTCGCCGACTGGTACGACCCGGCGAGCCCGTCGGTCCGATGGCTGCTGATCGGCGCCGCGCTGGGCAGCCTGCTGGCCGGGGTGGCGATCCCGCACGCGCTGGATGGGCGGGGCCTGCTCTTCGCTGGCGCGTACGTCGCGGTCCACATCGCCCGGGGCGTGGTCACCGTTTTTGCGCTGCGCGGTCACCCCCGGCAGAGGCGGGCGCTGCGGATCCTCTGCTGGTTCAGCGTCTCCGCCGTACCGTGGCTGGCCGGCGGGTTTCTGCCGGCGTGGCGGGTGCCGCTCTGGCTGGCCGCTCTCGCCATCGACCTCACCGGCCCACGGCTCGGCTGGCCCACTCCGCGGATGGGCCGGACCGGGCGACAGGAGCTGCACCTCGCCGGCGAGCACTTCGCTGAGCGGTACCAACAAATCATGATCATTGCGCTCGGCGAACTCGTCCTGGTCGCCGGCCTCTCGTACGCCGGCACCCAGCTCGACCCCCCGCAGACCGCCGCGTTCCTGCTGGTCTTCGCCACCGCCGTGCTGATCGGTCTGCTCTACGTCACGCCCGCCGGCCAGCGCCTCGGCCCGGCCATCGAGCACGCCGACCCGACCCGGCTCGGCGTCATCACCGGATACCTGCACCTGGTGATGATCGCCGGGCTGGTGGTCACCGCCGTCGGTGCCGAACTGAGCATCGCCCACCCCACGAAGACCGGCGACACGACCGCGGTCGTCGTCGTCCTGGGCGGTCCGATGCTGTTCCTCGCCGGGCGGATCCTCTTCTCGCTGGCGATCCACCGACGGCTCTCCTGGGCGCGGGTCGTCGCCCTGCTCGTGCTGGCGGGCGCCGCGGCCGTCGTGCGGCTGCCACTGCTGGCGGTCACCGGGGTCGCCACCGGGGTGGTGCTCTTGGTGGTCGTCCTGGACCACGCCGGCGTCCTCTCCTACCGTCGCGGATCTGGCGCGTAGCCGGTAAGCCTGACTAAAGTCAGGTATATGGACTCGGCCCTCATTGCCGCCGTGCGGCGGTTCAACCGAACGGTCACCCAACGGGTGGGCGCGCTCGACGACGAGTACATGGCCCAGGGGCGCCCCCTGGGACAGGCCCGACTGCTCTGGGAGATCGGCCCCGCCGGTGCCGAGGTCGCCGCGCTACGGGCCCGGCTCGGCCTGGACTCCGGACACCTCAGCCGGCTCCTGCGCACCCTGGAAAACGACGGCCTGGTCACCGTGGGGCCGGCCGATCAGGCCGGCGGCGACGGCCGGGTACGCACCGCCACGCTCACCGACGCTGGTCGGACGGAGTGGGCCGACCTCGACGAACGGTCCGACGACCTCGCCACCTCGATACTCGAACCGCTCACCGAGCACCGCCGCGAACGACTCGTCGCCGCCATGGCCGAGGTCGAACGGCTCCTCATCGGGTCGATGGTGGTCATCGAGCCGTGCCCGCCGAGCGACCCGCGAGCCCGTGCGTGCATGCGGGCCTACGCCCGGGACATCGCACGACGATTCGACGACGGGTTCGACCCCGCGCTGAGCAACCCGGTCCACGACGAGGCACTCGTCCCGCCCGCCGGCGTGCTCCTGCTCGCCACCCTCAACACCGAACCGATCGGTTGCGGGGCGGTCAAACTCCACCCCGACGCGCCCGCCGAGATCAAACGCGTGTGGGTGGCGGACATCGTACGCGGGCTCGGCATCGGGCGACGCCTGCTGGGCGAGCTGGAACGGTACGCCGCCGAGCGGGGCGCGACCGCCATCCGATTGGACACCAACCGCAACCTCACCGAGGCGATCGCCCTGTACCGCGCGGCCGGTTACCGGGAGATCGAGCCGTACAACACCGAGCACTACGCCCACCACTGGTTCGAGAAGCGCGAGTTGCTCGCCACCCTGCCCCGCTGACCGCAGGCGGCGACCAGCTGGGTGCCTCCGGCTATCCGGGTGGTGCCGGCGACTCAGGTAAGCGTCCTCTCGTGCGGGCGGCGTCCGAGGCGGCGACCCCGGCGAGGACCGCGGCGGCGGCGAGGGCGGCCACGAGCGGCGGTACGAGGAGCATCAACGGCGTCAGGGCGGCCAGCGCGAGCAGCCCGATCGGTCGATCCCGGGATACCCGGCTGAAGACCACGTACTCGAAGCGTGCACGCCCGGCCAGGAACAGCGCGGGTCCGCCGAGGATGACCGCGATCCAGGCGATTTGGGCGTGCCCGGACGGGTGGGCGATGACGAGTTCCGCGCCGACCGCGCTGACGACGACGCCGGCCACCATGACCAGGTGGGCGTAGAACGCCGACAGGCCAAGGCGGGCCGGATCGGGGGAGCCCGCGATGGCTGCTGCCGACAACTCGCCAGCACGATAGATGTAGATACGCCAGAGCAGCACCGTGGTGGCGATCGACACCACGAACGCCGCGGTCCGGTCGGTCGCGAAACCGCTGCCACCGAGCGTCGAGGCGGAGACCAGGATCAATTCGCCCAGCGCGATGATGAAGAACTGCCGGTGGCGCTCCGCCAGGTGCTCGGCCGCGCTCGGCAACTCCGAGGGCGGCGAGCGGCCCAGACCCGGTGTCAGGTAGCGGAGTTTCCCCGCCAGATAGTCGATGGCCACCGCCAGCGCCCACAGTGCCTCCCGGGCGGTGCCGTGCACCAGTGCCCCCGCGATCCACGGCACAGCAGATACGCAGAACCAGATGACCACCCGTAGGGCGCCGCGCTGCAACTCGTGGCCCCGCAGGGCGATGAGAAGGCCGATGCTGCGACCGACCTGGACGGCGACGTACGCGCCCGCGAAGACGAGGCCCTGCGCGCCGAACGCCGCCGGTAGCGCGACAGCCATCACCAGACTGCCGACCAGGGTCGTGATGACCAGCAGCTGAATCGTCGGCCGCTGCGGGTCGAACCTGTCCGGGACCGTTGCCGTGCTGCACCAGACCCACCACACCGCCAGCAGCAACACCAGCGTGTGGAAGGTGCCACGCCACGTGAGGTCCAGGCTGAGCACCTGCGAGAGCTGGATGAGCACGTAGACGAACGCCAGGTCGAAGAAGAGCTCCAGGAAGGTGGCGCGCTGCGGATCCTCGGGCTTCCGCAGCAGCTTGCCCGCCCTGCTCGTCGTCATCTGCTTGCCCGTCCTGTGGCTTTCTGCTCGCGTTGAGGCATTCGTACCACGCGGCAGCGCTGATCAACCCGGTCTACGGCCGTGGTGGGCCTGTCGCTCAGGTCCCTGCTTGCATCTCAGGGCAGCCGGCAGGCTGTTCGACGGAGTTGAGGTGGTGCGCGGTGCCGGCGAACGATCGGATGAGTTCGGTCTCGTTGCCGGTGCGCCAGATCAGGCCCCACCGGGCCGGCGGCGCGTCGTGGATCGGCACGTAGGCGATGTCTGGCCGGGCGTAGTAACGGGCGGCTTGCGCGTGCACGGGCGAGACGGCTTCGCCCGTGGCGAGGATCGGGATCATCTCCTGGAAGTTGGAGACGGACGGGCCGATGCGGATCAGACGTCCGCTGGGCGTGCGTAGGGGAACCAGGATCTCGCGCCAGTAATCGGGCCGGGCCCCGCCCATGACGGTCTCGTCCGCCAGGTCCTCGTAGGAGACCGACTCACGACCGGCGAGCGGGTGGGTTGCCCCGACGGCCAGCACGATGGGTTCGGTGTAGATGACCGGGCCGACGGTGAGGTCCGGCTCCCTGACGGGGAGCCAGACGATCTGGATGTCGATGTCCCCGGCGCGCAGCCGCCCGAAGGGGTCGCCGAAGTCGACATGCCGCAGCTGCACCTCGCACTCGGGGTGACCTTGAGCGAACGCGTCGAACAGTTGGCGGAAGTCGGCGAGGTTGACGGCAATGGACCCGATCCTCAGCACGCCGGTCCTACCGCGGGCGGCGAGCCTGGCCCGATCCATACCCTCGGACAGGCCTCGGTACATGGGCTGAATGTCGTCGAAGAGTCGTTGGCCGATCGGCGTCAGCGCCACGTGCCGATTGTCACGCTCGAACAGGGCCGCACCGATCCTGCGTTCCTGCTTCTTGATCGCCTGACTGACCCGGGCCTGGGTCACGTGCAGCCGCTCAGCGGTGCGGGTGAAATGCAGTTCCTCCGCCAGGGTGAGGAAGATTTCGATGTCTCTCAGTTCCATCACTGTCCCAGTGCGTTCATTAGCGGAGGGTTATGGCACGTTATCAGACGTGATCTTGTAGCTCGGGACCTCGCAGGGCACGCTGATGAACGTCGGAGCGAGGAACAGCATCCGGCATCCGAGCAAGGAGATGTTCGTGCGCAAGCTCGTGTATTACATCGCCACCACCCTGGACGGCTTCATCGCCGGTCCCGACGGCGCCGATCCCACCGGCCCTGGCGGATTCTGGCCTCTTCCGGAGGACTACCTGCACCACCTCGTCGCCGAGTACCCGGAAACCCTGCCGGGGCCGGCCAGGCAGGCGTTCGGTATCACCGACCAGGGCAGCCGGTTCGACACCGTTCTGGAAGGGCGCCACTCCTACGAGGTGGGGCTCAAGGCCGGCGTGACCGACGCGTACCCGCACCTGCGCCACCTGGTGTTCTCGCGCACGCTGGATCGGAGTCCGGACCCAGCCGTCGAGGTCATGTCCGCGGACCCGATTGCCACGGTGCGTGAGCTCAAGCGGCACGACGGCAAGGACGTCTGGGTGATCGGCGGCGGTGCCCTGGCCGGGGCCCTCTACGCCGAGATCGATCAGCTGATCGTCAAGCTCGCGCCGTTGACCATCGGCACCGGCATTCCGCTGTTCGGCCGCGACGCCGTCTTCGCACCGCGCACCTGGCGCCTGACCGACCACACCGTCCTGGGCAGTGGCTCCCTCTTCCTGACCTACGCCCGCACACAGGCCGGAAACGAGTCCGCATGACCAGCAGCAGCACCTCCCTCGACAACGTCACGATCCGTCCCATCACCGGGCCGGACGAGATCGCCCTGTTCAACCGCCTGCCGTACACCATCAATCACGAACTCGCCGATGACCTCGCCGCGCAACGCCGCCGACCGGAGTGGATGTGGGTGGCCCTGCACGGCGACCGCCTGCTCGCCAGGGTCGCCTGGTGGGGCCGCGGCGGCGACAGCACCCCGCTCCTGCTGGACATCCTCGACGTCGACGACAGCGCCGAGGACCTGGCCGAGGTGGCGCAGGCGTTGTACGAGACGGCCGCGAAACAGGTCCTGCCATACGGCACCGTCCCTCCCGAGTACGGTCGCTTCCTCCCGGCAAACTGGCGCGAGGACCCGGACGCGTACCGGGCGGTGCGACTGAGGATGGGTGTCCTTGAGGACACCGGCGCGCAGTTGACGGTCGAGCGGCTGCGCCTGGAATGGCGCCCCGCAGCCGGCCTGCCCGCGCCCGACCAGCGACTGTCCTTCCGCCCGGCCCGCGACACCGACGAACTGATCACGCTGATGACGCGCGCACTGGACGGGACCCTGGACGCGCACAGCCGTGCCGACCTGGCGCAGATGTCCCCCCATGAGGCCGCACTCAAGCACTACGAGCAGGAACTCGCCACGTACTCCAGCCCTCGTCAGTGGTGGCGTATCGGCACCTTGGGCGAGGGCGGCGATCCGGTCGGCTTCGTCGTACCGGCGCGCAATGCCTACCACCCGGTGATCGCCTATCTTGGCGTCGTGCCGGAACACCGGGGCCACGGATATGTCGACGGTTTCCTCGCCGAAGGCACCCGAATCCTGGCCGCCGAGAACGTCCCACGCATCCGCGCCGCCACCGACCTGGGTAACGCCCCCATGGCAAACGCCTTCGTCCGCGCCGGCTACGTCAACTTCGAGCGCGCCATCAACATGTCCTGGCAGTGAGTGGCGGCCACCGCCCCCACGCTCGTTCGCCGAGGTCAGGACCGGCTCGCGGCGTGGTTACAGCCGTTCGAAGCTCTCCATGCCGGCGAGTTTCAGCACCTCGGTCCGGGTCGCCGGGCATTCCTGCCGGGTCTGGTCGTCGATCTGACGGCCGGTCGGTACGGGGCCCTGCTTCTCGTACCAGGAATAGAGGTTCACGGTGAGGTTGGCCATCACGCCCGTCTCGGACCCGATCCCCTTGAGCGTCGGCAACTGGCCGTCCAGGTAGGCACACACCTTCTTCGCGGATACCGGCGCGGAGCCGCCGGCCGGAGCGGTTCCGGCCGCGCTGGTCGCTGTCGGGGTGTCCGGCGCTGCGGCGCCGGTTGCCTCGGGCGCGTCGGTGTCGGCACAGGCCGTCAGGGCGAGGCCCAGGCAGAGGGCTGGCGCGAGCAGTCGGATGTTCCTCATCGGTTCTCGTCCTGACGTGGTTGTGGGTGGTGGTGGGTCGGGGCTGCGGCCGGTGCGTTGTCAGCCCCGGCGGCGTTCGCGGTGACGAGCCAGAGCCCGGCGGGCAGTCGGTAGCCGACGCCAGGTTCACGAAACCGGTCGAGTAGCCGGACCGCCCCCGCCCGAGCCGAAGCCTGCGCAGCCAGAGGGGCCGTCCGGTAAGCGGCGCCGGCGGGGCCGACCTCGATGAGCCATTCGGCCACCGCGTCGGCGTCCTCTGAAGCGTCCAGGGAGACGTCACACGGCGTGATCGTGACGGCGGTGAAGCCGGCGACGGTGAGGACCCGCATGAGCCTCGCCGGGTCGGCGAAGGAGAACGGACCGGGCTCGTCACCTACCGGTAGCGGTGGTAACGGCCCGAGGTGCGGTGCTGCCCCGAGCATCGCCGCGGACAGCCACGGGTTGACGCTGCCGTCGCGGAAGACGGTCGCGGCGAGGCGCCCTCCCGGACGCAGTGATCGCCGGATCGTGGTGCAGCCGGCAACGGGATCCGCCAACAGCATCAGGGTCATTCGCGAGAATGCCGCGTCGAATGGGGCCCCCGGCACGACATCGAGGGTCTCGATGTCGGCCAGGCGGAACTGGATGCCCGGGTACCGGTCCGTGGGGAACCGTTGCCGAGCAGCGGTCACCATCGCCTCGGCGATGTCGACACCGACCGCCGCGCCGGTCTCGCCAACTGCGGCCGCGAGTTCGGCCGTGGTGCCGCCGCAGCCGCAGCCCACATCAAGGATCCGTTCGGCCGGCCGCGCGGCCAATCGCTCCATGGCCGGTGCGCCCAGCGGGCGACCGACCTCGTCCTGCCGATCCGCGTGTCGAATCCAGCCAGCTGCTGCTCCCGCCCAGAAGGTGGCGTTGCGTTCCCGCAAGCTGGCGGTGTCGGCCATCAGAACGGCATCTCGGCGCCGTCGACGCTCATCGACCGGAAGTGAGCCGCCTTCGTCGGGTCGAAGCCGTCCTCCTGCGCCGCCAGGCCCGCAGCCCGGACCAGCCGTTCGGACTGGAACCGACGGAATGCCGCTTCGTCCTGCCAGATGTTGATGATCCGCCAGCCGTCCTCGGTCGGCCCGGCGACATGCGCCAGGAGGCCCGGCGGCCGGTCCGGTCCAAGGTGTTGCTCCACCTGCCGGTATTCCGCCTCACTGACTCCGGGCATCTCTTGCAACACACCGAACGGCATAGCCACCGCCTCTCGATCTCGATAGAGTGAGCCTCTATCCAATAGAGCACTACACTGGGCAGGTGGTTGTCAAGAGACGTTATGACTCTTCCCGCCGACAGGAGCAGGCCCGACAGACCCGGCGAGCAATCCTCGAAGCGGCTGGCCGGCTGTTCGTCGACCCTGGCTACGCGGCCACACCGCTGACCGCCGTCGCCGTTGAAGCCGGCGTCGCCGTCCAGACCCTGTACGCGGTGTTCGGCAGCAAGCGGCAACTGCTCTCCCAGTTGGTGGACGTCACCCTGGCTGGCGACGACGAACCGGTGGCCCTGCCGGACCGGCCCTTCGTCGCCGAGATCCGCGCACTCACCGACCCCCGCGCCAAGCTCGCCCGCTACGCTCGCCATCTGTTCGAGGTCAACGCCCGGCAGGCCCAGGTGATGCTCGCGCTGGCCGGCGCGGCCACAGCCGACCCGGACGCTGCCGAGATCTGGCGCAAGAACATCGATGACCGTCGCCGTGGCATGGCCATGTTCGCCGCGGAACTGGTCGGGACGGGAGCGCTGCGCCCTGACCTGGACGTCGAACAGGTGGCCGACATCCTCTGGTTGGCCCAGGACGTCCGCAACTTCGACTGGCTCGTCCAGCAACGCGGATGGCCGCCCGAGCAGTACCAGCGGTGGTATGTGGACACCGTCAGCGGCGCCATCATCGCCCGTACCGATTAGTCCTTCGCCGCAGGTGGTTGCACCGGGCTACTCCTTCGAGTAGCCGGTGACGGGGTCGATCTCGGCGAGGAAGGTGCGAATGGTCTCCCTCATCTCGGGCAACGTCGTGGCGGGGCCGTCGGCTCTGCTGATGCCGAAGCCGTAGTCGTGCGGCCCACTGAGCCAGTCGAAGTCGTACGTCCCGGGCTGTTCGTCACGCCGGCGGATGCGAAAGCGCTCCCCGTCGACGGTCAGCAGGATCGGATCGCTCCTGGTGTAACGGGGTCTCGTGTCCTGAGGCGCGGGGCCCGGCTCCGGCTCGGTTGACATGCCTCTCCTCACCTCGGCCGTGGCGGACGCGGCAGAATGACGGGTGACCAGGAGACGACAGATGCCATGAGGCCGCGAGCACAGGGAGTTCGCCCATGCCACCCACCCCTGCGTACGGCAAGATCTGCTACCTCGAGATCCCCGCGACCGACATCGCCGCCTCGGCCGCTTTCTACCAGCAGGTGTTCGACTGGAACATCCGCAAGCGCAGCGGTGACGAAACCCGGGTGTCCTTCGACGACGGGCTCGGCGAGGTCAGCGGCGCGTGGGTGCTGGACCGGCCACCGTCGCGCGAGCCGGGGCTGCTGGTCTACCTCCAGGTCGACGACGTGGACGCGGCCGTGCAGAAGGTGGAAGCGGCCGGCGGAGTGATCGTGCAGCCGGTCGGCGCAGACGAGGGCGAACTGACCGCACGGTTCAGCGACCCGGCGGGCAACGTGTTCGGCCTCTACCAGGAGCCGCCGGAGGAGAACTGATCCAGTCAGCGGCGGCCATCCCCCTCGACGTCTTCCGCTGGCGGACCCGGGCTCGACCTCCCATCGAGCCGCCCACGCGAGGCAACGAGGCGGTGCCCAGATCACGGGTTCGAACGGCGTCTCGTGACTCCGACCCGAGCAGCCGAACCGCTGGCGCAGGGAGCCAAGCAGGCTAGACTAAGCCCCTAGCTAACCGAGGAGGTTGCGCCATGTCGGCTGAGGCCGTGCACTACAACATGCACGATGCCAAGACCCATCTGTCGCGCATCATCGAACGGGTGGAACACGGCGAGGAGATCATTATCGACCGGGCCGGTACGCCGGTGGCGAAGGTCGTGCCGCTGGTCCGGCGGGCCAACCGCACCGCGGTCGGCTCCCTCGCCGGGCAACTGGACCTCTCCGGGGAGTGGGACTCACCAAAGACCAACGCCGAGATCGCCGCCGACTTCGGCATCGGCGCGTGACCCTACTGCTGGACACCCACGTCGCGCTCTGGGCCATCACTGGCGACGCGACCCTCGGCACTGAGTTCCTCGACCGGCTACGCCACGAGCCGGACATCTTCCTCTCCCCGGTCACCCTGTGGGAGATCACCATCAAACAGAGTGCGGGGAAACTCGCCGGACCCCCTGACCTCGCCGAACGGGTAAGAGACATGGGCTTCCGCGAACTCCCGGTGACCCACGCCCACACCATCGCCGCCGGCCGCCTGCCACCGCATCACCGCGATCCGTTCGATCGCATGCTGGTGGCCCAGGCGATCACCGAGAGTCTGACCCTGGCCTCCCGCGACGCGTCGATCGCGCTGTACGACGTGGACGTCCTCAAGGTGTGATCGGACGGGCCCATCAACGCCTGATGCCGACGAGAGGCCCAGCCCCACACCGCACACGCGCCGGCCGGCCGGTGCCATTCCGAACAACGCCGGTTGTTCGAGCTCCGACATGCCGGCCGTGGCCTGCAACTTCGCAGGTCTCGAACCCTCCGTTTGGGTATCCGTTTCGGTGGGCCGCCAGGGACTCGAACCCTGAACCTATGGATTGCGGGCGAGCCGGCCGGATCGGGAGCGATGCGAGGTCATCCGGCTTGCTGACGCGTTTCTCGGCCTGGTTCGGCTGGCACGGTTGCTGTACTTCGCTGCTGTACTGCTGGCATCAAACGAGGCGCTGGATGCGGACCTTCGGACGCTCGTTTCTCAGGTGGCCGTGCTTGTGCTGGCGGACCTGCTCGTCCCAAACCTCCTGGTCGTAGTCGGGATCCGGCGGGATCCACTTGTGGGAGCCGTCGCTGTAGTGGAACTTCTCGTCCCCGGGGCGCAGGATGCTCAACGGGTCCAGCCGAGGAACCGATAGTGCAGGTGGCCGGCGGGGACGTGGGTCAGGTCCTGGGCGGCGTCGACGAGTTGCGCCGCCAGGTAGAGGGCCAGCCACACGGGGGCGCGGTCGTACTCGGCTCGCAGCTCCCGACAGCGGGTCTGGCATGGCCAGTCGGCACCGCAGCCGCCGCAGGTCCAGGCCGGCGTGATCGGGAGGTGGGTCGTCACTTCGGCGTCCCCCGCTCGGCCGGCGGTTCGGATGACGGAGCGGATAGCCGGCCGTCCTCTGACGGCCAGTGGCCTCGGTTGATCGGGATTCGATGCCTCGTATGGCAGGGCAACTCGCCCCCGCACCGGCAGACCTTCCGCCATCGCTGCCATGACCAGACCGGCCGGTGCCGCCTGGCCAGGGTCAGCGCGACGGCCACCAAATACTCCTCGTACGACACGCGAGTCATGGGCCTCCCTTCGGATGTTTGCCGATGTCGCGGGCGGACCGGAGCCGATCGCGGCTGTTGTCCCAGCTCCTGTCACCGTAACGACGTAGGACTGTAGATACAATAAGATGTAGAACTGTTGGACACGTAGCGTCACATTTGTGATCGACCCCAGCGCGGATCGGGCCGTGTTCCGGCAGCTCGCAGACCTCCTGCGAGACCGGATCACGTCTGGCGACCTCGCGCCCGGCGCATCGCTACCGAGCGAGTTGCGACTGGCTCAGGAGTACGGGCTGAGTCGTACGAGCGTCCGACAAGCGGTAGCGCTACTCCGGTCGGAAGGGCTCGTGATCGTGGAACCACCGCGCGGCACGTTCGTCCGCGCCGACGAGCCGGCCGAAACGGTGACCCTCCTCAAGGGCGACACCGCGACCGCGCGTATGCCCACTCCCGTCGAGCGGCGCGAGCTGGAGATGGGTGAGGGCATCCCCGTCATCGTGATCTTCCGCGCTGACGGCTCACGCGAGGTGTACGCCGCCGACCGCATCCGCATCGGCCGCTGACCCTGTCGCAACCGTCGACGAACCCCGTCGGGGGAGCCGGCCACATCTCGTCGGCTCGTGCGGATCCTCGTCGAGCAGTGCGGTCAAACAGCTGACAATGGCCGTCCTCTGCTGTCTCGCACCTACCTGGATCAAACGGCTTGCTGCCTCATCGCTGCCTACGGCCGGCGCGGCCCTCGCTGACGGCCCGCTCGCCGGTACCAGCGAGGTCCAGCAGCAGCCCCCGCATCGATGAGACCCGGGTATGGGCAGGCGGTGTGAGGGCTATTTGCCTGGTGTCCGTTGTCTTTTGCGCTCAAGCGCGCGCGTAGCCTTGCGGTATGGCCGCCCCTAAGCAGCACATCGAGCGCGAAATCGTGCGTATCCTCCGTGCTGCGCGACAAACCACGGGTGAGCGCCGCACGATCCTGCTGCGTGACCTCGCCGAGCAGATGGTGGACCTGCGCGAGCACTACCCGACCCCGTCCGGCGACCCTGACTGGACCGGCCGCACCGGAATGTACCGGTACGCCGTACGCGAGCTGTATGCCCACGCCAGCTACAGCCCCGAGGAGCGGAAGCTCACCCAGACCTCCACCCGGTACCACGTCGGCAATCTAGTGCGCGCGCGTCTGCCCCAGGAGACCGCCGACGCTCTCGGCCTGGTACGCACCTCCCCGCAGGACCGCAGCCGCATGCGCACTCGACGCGACCGCGACGAGCTGCGCGAGCTGCTGGCCGAGGCCCGCGAGCTGCTGGCCGCGCAAAAGAAGATCACCGGAGGCTAACAGCGTAGCTGCACCTTGGGGCAATAGTTCGTGCTCTACTCGCTCGCGGCGGGCCCGGGACTCTCGCTGGTACAGCACCGAACCTGAGAACTCGCTTACAAGCTCTGTTCATCTCGTCCGGTGGTGTCCGTCTGCGTCTGTGACCTCGGGCGACTGCCCGCGCCCGGTCGCTGCCGGCTGTCCTCGTCCGGGCTGGTTGCTGTCGCCGTTGCTGTCGACAGCACCAGGACGACCACCCAGGAGCAGAGGAGTCAGGGAAGGCTCTTTTCCTGCCCGGCCTCCAATCGGTCTGCCCGACTGTGAAGCTCCGCAGCTATGGCATCCCAGTCGGGACCGAAGGCATGTAGGTCGCTGGCCGCCACACGCAACAGTTCGACATCCTCTGGCCGCTGGAGGCAGGCCAGCCGGAACGCGAGGTTTCGCGCCCAGACCGGAAGACTTAGCCAGTCCTCCTCCAGCATCACCTCCAGCATCGCCACGATCTCGTCAGCCGATGCGAAGGTCACCACCTCGACATACGCACTGGCAACTCGCTCGCTGTACCCCCGACCAGCGAGCAACCGGGCCAACTCAAGCAGCGACATGCACTCCGGTGCGAAGGGCTCGGCGTCAGAAAACTCCTCGGGACGATCCCTAGTACCCCTATCCAGCAACGCCCGCAGCCAACCCGTCCTATTCACGACCTAGAAGCCAACCGCTCCCCACCTGGCGAACCCAGCAGGCACAGACGCCCGGCGGCGGTTCGGCGCAGGTGAGTTGAAGCGGAACTAAGAGCCGCGATCCCGCAACCAGCGGCGACACCGTCCGGTATCTGCTCACCCGACGTCTCGGGCTCTCATGTTTGTTCGCTGGTTGACGACGTTTCACGGTGTCTTGTGCCCCCTGTGTGCCCCACAGGACGCTCCGCGCTACCACTTCCGACGCCATTCAAGGCGACCTCGATGCGCCACAGCCGGGACATCCCCTCGCTGGACGTACAGCACCTCGTCCTCAACCCACCAGACGTCGCCGCCACGAAGGAAGACTGGATCCTCCAACGCCAAGGCAAGAAGACGGCCGCCGGAACTGCCGGGCAGCCCTTCCAGGTCATCCACCAACTCCATCCGACCTGCGGTGACGGGCTCGGTCCTCACGCCACCATTCTCTGCCGGTGTCGGTGCGGCCCCGACGACTCCTTGACCCCCAGGCAACCAACACAGAGCCGTGACCTGCCGCTCCCTGGCTCGTGAGCTGCTATGACGATCCCCCAGAGTCCATGCTCGTCCACCCATGTGTGTGCCGGTCGTCACCCAGCTAGTCACTCATCCACGTCAGCACTCTTCACGGAGGCCTCGAAGTCATCGGGCCTCGTCCGCCGTAGAAGCTCGCACCGCTCGGCGAAGACGTCAAACGCTCGTTGAAGGCTGCATACCTCGGCCTGGCGGATCGCCTTTATCGCCAGGATGTGCCGCCCTTGCACGATGAGGTCGTCGATCGACTGCCAAGCGTCCACGCGGCCATCATGCAAGACGACTGTCAGCTTGGGAATCGGGTTGATCTGGACCGTCGGTTGACGTCCGGCCAGGGGAACAAGCACGCACCGTTCATCCGGCGGTTGTCGGAGTTGGGGCTCACCTGGGCGGACATCTACCTCGACGCGGCGGAACTGACCATCGACCGGCAGCTCCAGCGGGTCGGTGCCGAGTTGCTGCACCGGGAGACGAAGACGGCGGCCTCGGACGCCACCCGGCCGCTGCCGGACATCTGTGCCGTGGCGCTCGACCGCCGCCGCGCCGCGCAGACCGCCGGTCGGGACGCCGCCGGCCCCGCCTGGCAGCCCTCCGACCTGATCTTCACCACCCGCTACGGCCGGCCGGTCGAGCCGCGCAACTTCAACCGGTTCTGGGATCGGCGCTGCGACGCTGCCGGGGTTCGACGCATCACCGTCCGGGACGCCCGGCGGACCTGCGCCTCGCTCCTGGCCGACCTGGACGTCCACCCCCGGGTGGCGATGCAGATCCTTCGACACGCCCAGTTCGCCATCACCATGGAGATCTACACGGTGGTGTCCTCGGCGGCGACCCGCGACGCCCTCAAGCGGCTCGGCAGCACGCTCGACCGGTAAGTCGTGATTCGTTTACGTCATCAGGTCGGTAGGGGCCTACTGCTGTACTTCGCTGCTGTACCGGCCCCGATCGCGGCAACAGCCACCCCCCAGAGGGTCGCTGACCTGCGGTGGAGTGGGCCGCCAGGGACTCGAACCCTGAACCTATGGATTAAAAGTGCCCAGGATCGGACAAATTAGTGCTAAGCGTCGCGCGGTGTCGACGGTCCGGACTCCGCGTGTGTCGTCCGCCCGTATTCGCGCTAGTCCACGCCCAACCTGCGTGTCGTGATGTTGCGGTGGGGTGTCTGACGAGGGCTCGTATCCGTGGATGGCGCGGTGAATCCGCCTGGTGGGGCGTCGTCCGAGCGCCCGTAGAGCACCCACGAGCCGATGGGGTCCGGCATCGGTGGTCCCTGATGGCAGGCCGCAAGCGCCTGTGTCAGCTCCCTAGTCTGCCTGGTCTGGCTCATCATGCCCAGCACCCCGACGCCCTGGACGCGCAGCCGCGGGCGGGTGCGCGTTACATGACAGTCAGTTGTCGGCTTCGGCGCGGCGATGTCAGCGCCGCACCCCGCATGGACGGGAGGGAAGCGCGCATCGTCCTGTGCGGTCACCCTGCCGGGTTGACACCCTTTCATCCCGGCCGTTTGACCGAATATCCACGACCGCGTACCTAAGTCAGGTCGTGCCCTTACTTATCCCTGCTACGCAATTTCCGCCTTGATGCTGGATTGTGGTGTGGATGCATGTTCGAATCAGGTGGTTCTGCGTTGATGCTGAGGCCGGCGATCTTCGGCTGTACTCAATTTCGTAACACCTTCGACACATTGCAAGCATTAGTGGCGGGCCCGCGCAGTCGGGAGGTATCCGCAGGCTGTGTCATTCGGCGGTGATCGCCCGACGGAGTTGCCTGCGGCAGAGCGGATGGCTGGCCGGAGTTTTGAGCCTCCCCGAGCGCCTAGCACACGGCCACCCTTGATCGCCATTCTTCTAATCGAAGTCACTCGATGCTACCGTCGCCGGCAGCCGTATTCATCGGGGACGTGGCTGTCCAAAACGGGGGACACTACATGCAGCACTCAATGCGATTCCGCCTGTCCGCTTTCATCAGCGCGACCCTACTCGCAGCACAGATCGCCGCAGTTCCACCGGCCCAGGCGATGCCACATCGGGAGCGAGCAACACCAAGTGCGTCGGTTCGGCAGGTCTCGCCGCCGCCCAGTCCGATGACCTTGGCCGAGCGGCGGGCGCAGGTGAACGAACTGCGGGCAAAGGATCGCCAACTCAACGCTGACAGGGCGCAAGGGAACCCCTCCACCGGGAGCCGCTCCGCCAATCTACGCAAGGTGTCCGGACAGCGGCAGAAGGTGCGCGGTGGTTACATCACGTTCGACGCCCCGCCCGCCGACGCGCCACCACCAGGGCAGCGGCGCTCCACCCCGCCAGCCTCACTGGCCGCGACACCCACAGCACCCGCCAACTTCACCTGGCAGGGCACCTATCCAATAATCCCCTACGGAGTCTGGTGGGGCGTCGCGTGGGACAACGAGCCCGACATCGCCGCTGTCCACCTGACTCTGTATCGGGCTGCGGATGGCTTCGTCATGCACGAGAGTTGCATGAGCGGGCCGGACGTCTACGCCCATCGGAGTTGGCGGTTCGACGGCGAAGCCGGCGTCACCGATCCCGACTGGGCGCCTCAGGCCGGCGAGCGCTACTACGCGAAGATCGCAGTCTCCCGGAGCACGAGCCCAGAGAACGTCTGGACCGACGACTGGACCTGCGGCACCGGCTGGAGCGCCGAGGCCACGACGCCCACCTGGGCGGCTCGGGGCGAGGGCCCGCTGCTGGCCGGTGCCGAGACGAAGGGATGTTGGTGCGACGGCACCAGCGGTCGACCGGCCTTCCAGAATTTCCGCGGAGATCCGGTCAACACGGCCACCGGGGCCCTGACCGAGGTTTTCACCGATGCGGTGGTACCGGGGCCCGGGGTCGACCTTCGGATAACCCGAACGTACGCGTCGAGCAACACCATCCAGTACCTCATCGGGCCACGGTGGACTCTGTCGTATCCAGGTTGGTTGTCCTTCTCCACCGGCTGGGCGACCTACAAGTCCGAGGATGGCTCGGTCGTCTACTTCGAGGACGAGGGGAACGGAGTGTGGTCGACCTACTCGATGGGCGCCCGCGTCACCCTGTCCGGCACGCCCACGACCGGCTACACGATGACCACTGCCGACCAGCAGAAGCTGACCTTCGACGGAGCGGGCTGGCTCACGTCCTGGAAGGATCGGTCCGGTAAGGGGCTGACCTTCACGTATGTCAACAGCAAGCTGGTCACCATCACCGACGGGGCCGGTCGCAACACGTCCTTCACCCATGACACCACCACGAACCTGCTCACGAAGATCACGCTGCCGGACGGGCGGTGGATCGGCTACACCTACACTGCGGGCAAGCTGACCGGCGTCCGCGACGTGAATGGCGGCACCACGGCATACACCTACGACTCCTCCTCCCGGATGACCAGCATCACCGATCCCAGGGGCAAGTTGGTGATGCAGAGCAAGTACGACTCGTCCGGCCGGGTCATCGAGCAGACCGACGCCAGCGGCACCGCCATCAAACCGGTTTGGGACGCCTCGGAGTCACACTTCCCGGACGCCAACGGAGGCATCTGGACCGACGTCTATGCCGGCAGCGTTCGGATCAAGCAGATCGATCCGTACGGCAAGGTCACCAGCTACCGGTACGACTTCGACAGCCCGATCCTGCGGCCGCTGGCCATCACCGACCCCAACGGCAAAGTCACCACGATGACCTACGACGCACGGGGCAACATGTTGACCCGAGCCGCACCGGCGTCTGTCGGAATCACCGAGACGTGGACCTACGACTCCGCCAACAACGTCACCTCGTACACCGACGGCCGGGGCAAGCAGAGCAGCTTCACCTACGACGCTCAGCAGCGACTGGACACCGAAACCGATCCGCTCGCCGGTAAGACCAGCTACACCTACACGGCGGCCGGCGACGTGGCCACGGTCACCAGTCCGGCCGGCCGGATCACCCGCTACGGCTACGACACGGCAGGCAACCAGACGTCCGTGACCAGTCCCGGGAGCGGCAAGACCACCTACACCTACGACTCCACTGGTCGGATGCTCACCCGCACCGATCCGAGGGGCAACGTGCCGGGGGCGGACCCCGCCAAGTACACCACCCGGTACACCTACGACGCGGCCGGCAACGTGACGACCATCACCGACCCATCCGGTCGGGTGGTCATCTACGGCTACGACGCCAACGGCAACCGGACCAGCGTGACCGACCCGGCCACCGCCGTCACCCGTTACACCTATGACGCGGCCAACCGGTTGACCGCGGTAACCGACCCCGCAGGGCACACCAGGACCACCGGCTACGACCCGGCTGGAAACGTCACCTCGGTCACCAACGCCGTTGGCGGCAAGACCACCTACGGCTACGACGCCGCAGGTCGGCTGACCTCGACGGTCGGCCCGCGGGGCAACGCCTCCGGTGGTAATCCCGCGACGGACACCATCAGCTACGGCTACGACGCGGCCGGAAACCAGACCTCGGTCACCGACCAGACCGGAGCGCTGACGAAGACGGCCTTCGACGCGATCAACCGGCCGACCACGATAACCGATCCGTTGGGCCGCATCACGCGGTATAGCTACGACAAGGCCAGTAACCGGACTACGGTCACCGACCCGACCGGCGCTGTCACCACCCGGCAGTTCGACGCCCGCGGCTGGCTGACCGGCATCATTGACCCGCTGACCCACACCACCACCTACGGCTACGACGCCGACGGCCTGCGCACCCAGCTGACCACCCCATTCAGCGACAAGACGACCTGGGGGTACGACGCCGACGGCCGGCTTACCTCAACCGTTGAGCCCAGAGGGAACGCCAATGGCGCGACGCCCGCCGACTTCACCACGAAGATGGAGTACGACGCGGCGGGCAATCGCACCAAACTCACCGACCCGCTAGGCCGGTCGTTGGCCTCCGAGTACGACGCGAACAACCGGCTCACCAAAAGCGTCGACCCGAACGGCCGGGCCACCAGCTACGCCTACGACACGAGCGGCCGGATCACCTCGGTCGTGGCTCCCACCGGTGCCACGACCCAGTTCGCCTACGACACGGCCGGCAACCTGAAGACCGTCACCACGCCGCTCGGCAAGATCTACGGCTACAGCTACGACGCGGCCGATCGGATCGCCACCACCACCACCCCGACCGGCCGGGCCACTGGCTACACCTATCGGCCTGACAGCCGAGTCGCCACGGTCACGCTGCCCACCGGATCCATCGGCTATGCGTATGACGACGCGGGTCGCACCACCGGGGTGGACTACAGCGACAGCACACCTGACCTCGCCTACACGTATGACAAGGCCGGCCAGACCACGACGGCGAGCAACGGCACCAGCACCGCCTCCTACGGCTACGACACCGCTGGTCGGGTCACGACCGTCACCCGGGGCGGGCGGACGTTCGGCTATGCCTGGAACAAGGACGGGCAGCTCACTGGGCGGACTCTGCCCGACGGGCGCGTGCAGAATTTCGCTTGGCAGGCCGACTCCCGGCTCGCTAGCACCACGCTGACCAGCGGCTCCAGCAACTGGCAGGTCGGCTACGGCTACGACGCCGCCGGCAACCGCACCAGCGTCACCCGACAGGGTGGCCCGAGCAGCAGCTACACGTACGACCGGGCCGGATCGCTAACACGGGTGGCGCACACCAGCGGCAGCACCACCCTGGTCGCCCAGGACGTCATCCGTACCGCCACCGGCGCCCCGGGCTCGGTCACCACGACGCGGGGCACGACCACGACCCGGGCCGTCTATTCGTACGACGCCGCCGACCAGGTGACGGGGGTGTGTCGCCCGGCGAGCGGGACCAACTGCGCCGCCACCGACCCGAAGATCACCTACGGGTACGACCTGAACGGCAACCGGACCAGCAAGGTCACCGCCAACACCGGCGGCGCCGGCACCAGCACTTACACCTACGACGCCGACGACCGGCCGACCGGACGGACGGTGAACGGGGCCGCCACCACGGTGGCGTACACCGCCAACGGCACCCTAGGCAGCGAGACCGGACCAGCCGGCGCCACCAGCTACACCTATGGACTCGACGCGAACCTGCGTCAGGCCCGGCTTCCCAGCGGGGCCCTTGTCGATTACGAATACGACGAGGACGGCAACCGCATCCGACGCACGGTCAACTCCGCCACCGACGCCACCTGGACATGGGACACCCTCGGCCTGCCCACACGGGTGGAGGAGAAGAACGGCGCCGGCACGGTGACCCACCGGTGGTGGGATGAGCCGCAGGGCCAACTCGGCACCGCGCTGGCTGACACCGTGGGGGCCAACCCGAGCTGGCTGCTGGACGACTACCAGGGTTCGCTGACGGATCTCGCCAACGCCACCACGCTCACCGGCAGCGCCTCTTTCGACCCATTCGGTGAAATGGTGACCAGCACCGGCGGCTACGCGGCTAGCCCGTTGCGGTTCCACGGGCAGTACCTGGATGACAAGATCGGCCTGTACGACGTGCGGGCCCGCGACTACGACGCCGCGAGTGGCCGGTTCACCGCTCCGGATCCGGTGCCAGCGGCGGACGGGTCGCCGTTCGCCCAGACCTACCACTACGGCAACAACCGGCCGACGGTGCTGACCGATCCAACCGGGCAATGCGCCATCGTCTGCACCGCCATCATCGGCGCCGTCGTCGGCGGGGCGGCTGGCGGAGTGGACTGCTGGCTCAGCGGCGACGACCGAAACACCTGCATCAAGAAGGTCGTCGTCGGCGCGGCCGCCGGCGCGCTCACCGGCGCCACCATGGGTATGGCCGGCGGAGCAGGTGCTGGCCTATACGGCGGTGTGACCGCCGGCGAGGTCGGCACCACCGCCCTCGTCGGCGGCACCGGCAGTGCACTGTACGGCTCAGGCGTGGCGGCCTGGACCGGTCAGCCCTACGGGTACGGCGATGCCGCGCAGGACTTCATGTGGGGCGCGGCCTTCGCCGGGGCGGGCGGCACCGCCAGCGCCCTCGCCGGGCGGTCGGGCGCCCAGGCGTTCCCCTGCCCGCCACCGGGCGGGACTGCCGGCACGCCGAACTTGCCCTGGACTAGCTGGAACAACTACACCAAGATGACGGCCGCCAACGGGCAGGAGTACGCCCTGATCGGTGGTCGGCTGTACAGCCGGCACGCGGTGGACCGGATGCAACCGAGCTGGCTGCGGTTCAACGCCCGGCCGGGTCCGGACGAGGGTGGAAGCGTCGGAGGTATGCCGCAGCTGCGGCAGACAGGCGGAAGCTACGACTATGGCCGCGGTGTCTCGCCGAACTGGGTCGAGTACGTCATCCGTAACTCGCCGGGTGTGCCCCAGGACAACGGGAACCTGTCCCACGTGCTCGGTACGCTGCAAGTCATCGTCAGTCCGGAGGGTCGAGTGGTGACCGTGATTACGCATTGAAAGACGAGCGGACCGTGCGCCGGCTGGTTGAGCTGCGGGACTCGCTCCGCGGCGGAGAGTTGGACCTCGACGGGTTCTACCTGGCCTTCGAGATCGCCATACACGCAGCGCCGTACGAGGGCAGGCAGCTGCCACGCGAGTTCAACGAGTTGATTAACCAAGTGGAACTCGTCCGGTTCACAAAGCGGCCGGAGAACCAGGTCGATGCCGCGGCTCAGGTAGCGGACGCCGCCATCCGCCTATTGTCCGGGTAGCGGCATCAACGGTTTTTGCGGCCCGTCCACGCGAGGGTGGACGGGCCGCACGTCCTGCCTTCCTTACCGACCGCCCCACCCCTACTGGACCGCTGCCGGCGTTCCCGCTCGACTGCCTCACGCAGGCCAGGACTACACCCAGCTGGCGTCCCAGCTGCACCAATTGCTGCTGGAGCCGATTGCAACGCGAACCGGGGATTCCGCGATACCTGCCATTGCGAGCTGCGGTGCGGCTCTGGCCTACCCGCCGTTTTGCGGCTGCTGTTGCCTGCTCAGGTCGCTGAACAACTCTGCCGCCACCTGCTCCGACTCAGCCAGGCAGCGCCAAGCGGGCACCCGGTGGACAGGCGTTGCACCACCGATGATGTCGAGTTGGGCGAGCACCTTACGCAGCTCCCGGCCGGCCGGGTCACCCGCTGGATCGTCGACGGCGACAGCCAGCTCGACATCGTCGCGTCGCACCACCAGATCGACAGCGCGCCCGGCGACGGCGACGTCGCGCCGCACGGTACAGCCAGCACCGCGAAGGGCACAATGCAATCGGTCCGCTGCCCCGGTCGCGGAGTTCAGCGGAGCGTCGGTGACGTCACGGATCGACGCCAGGGCGGTCAGCAGTCCGCGTTGACCCGACCACCACGAGCGGTCACCGATCACGACGAGCTGGGACCGTGCCCTGGTGATGGCGACGTTCCACAGGTTGGTCTGGTGCACCAGCCAGCCGCGGGTTCGGTCCGGAATGCCATGCGCCCCCACCGGCGAGACGACCATGATGTCTCGTTCGCTGCCCTGAAACTTGTGGATCGTCGCGCAGAGCAGGTTGTCGATGAGGCCGGCGCCGCGAAGGGCTGACGCCAGACGACGTTGATGCGCCGCCAGCGGCGTGACCACCCCGATCGAGACATCGGGGTACGCCTTCGCAAGTCCGTCACCTCGGCGACGACTGCGCCGATCTCGATCTGGTTGAGCCCGGATCCGGTGACCCCGAGGCTGAACGCTCCTGGCACGTCGCGCCAGCGCACGGCAGGATCGACCGCAGCGGCTAGTTGGGCCGGATCGGTCAGTACGGTGAGCCGACCCTGGTAGACCTCCTGGTTGGGCACCTCGATGATGTCCGGGTGGCACCGGTAGTTGCTCATCAAGGAAAAGCGCGGTGCCCGACGCGGCGGCGAAAGCGTCGTACGCGGAATGGGCGGTGTAGGTCAGCCGGCGGCTGGTCAGCCAGCCGGTGCTCAGACCGGCGCGAGTCCCGCGGCGCCGTGTCAGCGCCTTTCACGCTCTGCGAGTCGATGATCCCCGCCGTCGGCTCCGGGTCACGGCCGTGAGCCACCCGGATCTGCTCACGTAGCTCGGTCAGGATCCGCTCGGTCACACCCCGCCTGTTCAGCCGGGTGAAGTGCGCGTACACGGTCTGCCACGGCGGGAAATCGACCGGCAGGTACCGCCACGCGCAACCGGTGCGCACCACGTACAAGATGGCGTCGATGATCGCCCTACGGGGATGCTTCTCCGGTCTGCCCATCCACTGCGGAGACGGCAGCATCGGCTCGATGATCTCCCACTCGCCGTCGGTCAAGTCAGAGGGGTACCGCCGCACTCGATCCATGCCTGTCTACCGACCGAGCTACACCCATCGACCGGACCCACTGTGCGACACACCCGACCGACCCACAAACCAAACGCGCTCTCAGGACATCCAGCTAACGAGAGTAAAATGAGCGACGAAGCTTCAAGCGGGGTTGCGCCGCGCGACTTACTCGCCTACCGCGTGTCGACAGCGAATAGCACGCCGCCCGCATCCGATATTCCGGTAAGGATCACCTTGTCGCTGGCATGCCGGATCGGCTCGCCGATCGCTGCATGATTTTCGAGATCCCAGAACCGCACGGTGCCGGTTTCATCAGCCGTCGCCACCATGGTTCGACCGTCAGGCGTCAAGCCAGCGGCGACCGCCTTGACGGCTCCTCGCTGTCCGGTGTCCAAAGTCGCCAAAAGGTGACCGCTCTCAAGGTCTCGCACGACGAGCCTGCCCGTTGAGTGGCCGATGATTACCGATGCTCGCTCCTTTGGCGTGAACACTACTGCCATCGAGCTAACGTGGTCGTCTAACTGCAGCCGGCCTGGACGCTGGCTCGCTCCTTCATCCATTGCCCAGCTAAGAATGGTCTTACTGTCGCTGATCGCGCAAAGGACGGCGCGTCTGTCCGGTAGCACGGCTGCGGCGATCGCTGTAACCGGCGAGGTGTTGGCTGAAGGCATCGCGGCAATCCGGTTGCCCGGACCCCATCTCCACCATTCGAGTGTGCCATCGCTGCCGGTTGTGAGCATCACAATTCGACCGTCGGCGACTGCAGCCAGCGTTAGGGCTTCTACACGGCGGGTCGGCACTCCCGCGGCGGCGCCTGAGTCAGACGTGGAGCTATCGTCGCGCTGGTTCCACAAACGGATGGTTCGGTAAGCACCTTCGCTGGCTACGAAAATCCCCTGGCCGGTTCGATTGACTACAGCTAGATCGTTAACCGATGCAGCAACCGGTGGAGCAGCCGTATGGGTCAACTTCAGCCGGTCATCGACATGCCAGACTGAATGCCGGGCCGGTCCTCGGTCGCGCAGCAGACCGTCCAGTCGAATCTGGTCGCCGTCGTTGAGGTGAGCCCTTCGTAGCGCGTGCCAATGCTGCGCCTCGGCTCGTGCCGCCAGCTGGGCATGGAGGAATGCCATGGTCTTGCCGCTGCCAGTTGCCGCCAAAACCTGTACCAGCCCCGACGAGAACGCGGAGAGATTCGGGCCCGCTTCGGCACTGTTCGCCAAGACAAAAGTCCTGCGCTGCGAAGAATCCGAGCGGACGTTGTAGGGCTCCTCCGGGAATGGCCGAGTCGGCAGCACAGTCGTCCGTCGTTCCGAACTGTTGTCGAAGCACACGTCGACGATCAAGACAAGTTGCTTAACTGGACTTAATGCCAGTAGGTACCGGAAATCTCGCACGCTGATGGCGTCGACCGTGAACCCGTCAGCGGTGGTGGTGGTGTCAGCGGCGGTCAGGTACACCTCGGACGTTCGGGCATCGCGTATCCCGTGACCGGTGTAGTAAATGACCAGTGTCTCCCGCGTCTGGGACGCCGCCTCGACGAACGATGACCAGAGGCGCGCCCGAGTGGGATTCAACAGAAGCTCGTTGGTTGCCGAGGAAGGTCCGTCCCCGGAATCGTGGAAGATGTCGGCGAGCTGCCTGGCTGGTGTCAAGTCGCGATGGACGACTTGTGTTGCGTCGGTCGTCAGATAGCTGTCGACGCCGACAAAAAGTGCTCGCCACTCGTCTTGAGGCGCGTCCGGAATAGAGTCGTGCACGGCACCGTCGTCGGAGAACGATGCTGCCGGCTCGCCGGCGGTGGGAGGTGTGCTCACTCCTCCGCCAGTTGGCCCGACTGGGCCGGGCGGGCTGGGCCGGGCACCAGCCGCAGGGGGTCCGAAGCCGTCGTCGTCATCACTGTCAGTGATCGATGGCGGGAAGAGGTCCGGCACCTGCTCCGCCATGGCAGCTTGCCACAGCGAGTCGAAATGGTCGCACTGCGCGTCCGGATCGGCCTTGCGGTCGAGCTTGGCAAGGAACTCGACGATTTTGAGCAGCCGCGGCAAGTTGGGGATCTGGGGCGCCGAGAAGACTTTCTTGACGAGGTTCGGACCGCAGTCGCAGGCGCGTGCCATGTCGCGGACCGATGGATATCCGGCGCGGGCATGGAGGCGGTGCAGCTCATGGTTGAGCTGCTTCAATCCTCCGGTCACGTCGGGAGCGCGACTCAGCGCCGCCATGCCACCCCTGAAGGTCAAGGCTCACCCGCCGGGTGGCAGGCGCGATCAAGCGTAGTGACCTTCGATGTGGTGGTCGAATTGAACGCTTCCTCAGGCTTTCGGTGTACCGGAATGTACCGGGACTCCCCGGGCCGTAACCCGCCGGTGGCCGAACGCACCCGTGCGGTCCGGGACAGTCCATGTTGTCGTCTCCCGTAACGCAGCGTGTCTGCGGGCCTGATCCGGCCGCGAGAATTTTCGTCAGGTCCGGAAGGGTAGAAGGAGGACACGCCGATGATCAACGAGCTTTTCGCTGCGGCGCTGGACGGCATCGTCGAGAACCTGCCGACAGCGCTGATCATGGCCGGGCTGGCGGCGGCAACCATGGTTGCTCGCCGTCGTAGCCGCAGGCGCAACGCGAAACATAGTGGCGAAGACGCCTGATCCCGGCGAGCGCTCAAGGTCGTCAGCGATCCACCGACGGCCTTGAGCGCTCCACCGGTGAAGTTGCCGTGTATGCCCACGCCGACCGAGTGCGGGGCGATGGTCGACAACACAGTGAAGCACAAGCGGTGGCATCCGAAGCCCGCCGAGAGGTGTGCTGAATCGGCAGCCAGGGCGGGGAGTGTTCTAAGCCTCGGGGTACCGAACGGCCCGCCAGGATCGATCCTGGCGGGCCGTTCGGTACCCTCGAAGCGCCAGCCCGATAAGCCCGAATTAGCCGATCCGCTGGCGGTTCTGGTGCTTGCACGGCTCGGCCGTGTAAACCAGCTCGTCAACGTCACGGTAGAGGTGGACCGGTCCACCGTAACGAGGCTTCACCGACTGGAGCTCTGGTCCGGAGACGTCGGTGACGATCTGCTTGCATCCGTCCTCCGGGCACTGCTGCCCCGGAACCGGCATTTCGTTCACGTGTATCCCTTCGGCCATGGGTGGGCCGCACCGAGCTTATCTCGGGGTCACCGCGGCGGCGGCCGGGTGCAAACGGCGTAGGGCGCTAGCTCGGCCGGGACGCTGGCGCGCAGACGACCGGCTACGGTCTGCACCCATGCAGTACGCATCGCTTGTCGTCGCGATCTGCGGCTTGGTGCTCGCCGGCCTGTCGCTCGGCTGGCAGGCCGCGAACTTCGTGCTCACCGGTGGGCGGGTGAAGGTCGAATTCCGGGTCGGGGCCCGGGCGGCCGGGCGATGCTCACCGCAGAGCCAAACCTCGGTGCGTACGAGGACAGACAACTAACGGGGCGTCGGCGGGCAGAAGCGTTTCTCAGTCCGCGAGGGTGGCTCGCCACGCGGTGACCAGGCGCGCTACCTCGGGGTGTCGATCTCCGGGTGCCGCGCGGGTGGCGTGGGTCGCAAGCCGAGCCTGGGACGGGGTGCCTCGCCAGCCGTGGGGGGAGTCGAGCAGGTGCCAAATGGTGCGGCCGAGGGTGTACACAGTGGTCCGCTGGTCGATGACGGCACCGCGGACGAACTCTTCCGGGGCCATGTAGCGGCGCGATCCGGGCAGGCGCTCGGCGTCGAGAACGAAGGGGCCGGGCCGATACTCGTCCAAGTCGATCAGCCACATCTGTCGAGCGTCGAAGTCGTAGAGGAAACAGCCGTCGTACAGGTCGACCGCGACGTAGCCAGCCGCTGCCACGGCCTCGTGCGCGTCGAGGATCGTGGTGATCGCCGCCTCGACGTCGTGGAGAGGCAGCTGTTGGAACCGGGTAAGTGCGGCTCGGTCCGAGCCGTGCGTGGTGGCGTGGTTGAGTACTGCGCCGTCGTGCCACGGGTAGACCAGCACTGGCCCGTCAGGGCTGTTGAGGATCTGCTCGGGGCGGACGATCGCTGGGTGCTGGACTGCGGCGTGGAATCGTGTGGCTCGGATCAGTGAGAGGCAGGCCGGCTCGGTGGTGGCCTTCTTGACAAACCAGCGGCGCCCGGCATTCTCGACGCCGTAGGACAGGCATCCCGAGTCTTGCTCGCTGAAGACCGTGAACGCGGACGCGAGCGGCAGTTCGGACATGTTGGCGAACCTACGCCCCCACGTGGCCGTCAGGTCCCTCGCTTGTGCCGGTCCGCCGGCAGACGCCCGTCTGCTCCGCGGACCAGGCGGGGTTCGCGGTGGTTGCCGGCGGCTTCGATGAGTGCTGCCGGTACACGTGCGGCGAGTTGTTCCGCCTGGTTGAGGGTGAGCGTCCCGGTCCGGCGGAATCCGTCGTAGTCGCACAGCAGATTCGTGAGCTG
Organism: Micromonospora sp. LH3U1; assembly: GCF_028475105.1. Classification (NCBI taxonomy): domain Bacteria; kingdom Bacillati; phylum Actinomycetota; class Actinomycetes; order Micromonosporales; family Micromonosporaceae; genus Micromonospora; species Micromonospora sp. LH3U1. The sequence continues at coordinate 275,999 of NZ_CP116936.1, forward strand.
CTTGCCCGGCCAGTGACGTAGAGCTTCCGCCACCTCGGGGAGCCGCAGGGGTGCCTTCGGCTGCCGCTCAACGACTAGAAGCCGGGCTGCGCATGCGAGCACGGACAGAACGTGGCGGGCGGCGTCCTCGCGCTGGGTACTGCTGTCGTGTCTGCCGCTGAGGCCGCTCACGGCGATGTGGTGAAGCGCAGCGATGTCCTCAACAAGATTGGTTGCTGCTGTAGTTGTGGTGTGCGTCGGGCCCGCGCCTGCGATCACGGCGGTGTCGAGGCCGACGCGGTCCCGCACCACCCGCATCGTCATGTCGTGCAGAGCACCGAGGCTGCGGACGGTGCCAGCGTGTACGCCGGCGAGATGCAGCGAGGCTCGTATGCCGTGAGGCTTGGAGGCTTCGGCCACGATATCGTTAATCTTGGTTGCTGTTCGCGAGGTCGCGGGGAGATTCCAGGCGACGAAGTCGACGTCGCTCCAGCCGTCGATGAAATCGCCGCGGGCGGCCGATCCGCATAGGCCTACGCCCGCTTCAGGATGCTCGGCGATGGCGGCCTGAGCCTCCGTTGCCACCTGTGTAACGAGTTGGCTGAGGCTGCGACTGAATGGGAGTGGCCCTGCCGAACGCCAGGCGATGATGGCGAGGGCGCGGTCCAGGATCCGCTGAAATTCAACATGAGTGGCCGCTCGTCGGGCGGCGGGGGCGTCGAGCCAACGAGCTTCGACGAAGCCCTCGTCTCTGGCAGGCGTTGCGGCGGTGGTCGTGGTGGTGAAGAGGAACCAGTCAACGGTCTTCGCCGCAGGCGAGCCGTCATTGTCGGTGAAGACGTACTTCTCCTGTCCGAGGTACGCGCCGTACTGAGTACGGGTCAGGCCGGTCTCCTCGGCTACTTCCCGCACGGCTGCCTGCAACGGTGCCTCGTTCGGCTCAAGGCGACCCTTCGGGGCTACGGTCTGTCGTTCGCCGTTACCCCGGACCTGATCGAGAAGCAGGATCGAAGGAGCGCTCAGGTCGTTGGTCGTGACGACGGCGCCGGCGGAGGAGTATCGACGAATCACGGCTGGGTTCCTCCGGAGCGCTGCCTGGATGGATTCAAGCGTGTCGCGGAGACGAGCTATGCGGTCCTGCGGGGCAGGCACGTTCATCGGTGCGTGGCATCCCACTACGCCCTGGGGCGGGCATCCCAACTCGGGGGCTTCTACTCAGGCGGGACGATGGTCGAGGCCATAGTTGTTCCACCACGACGGTCGGTGCCTTCGAAGGGCTCCTGCGACTCGGGTCAGTAGCAGCCAGTTACCGTTCAGTGTCAGTGCCGCGTCCTCCGGCCTGCTGGCGAGCAGCCGGTCGACGGCCGCGACCATGTCGGGGACAGCCCTGCCGGACGTGTCGTCCTTGAGCATGTGGAAGACGATGTTGACGTACGTGTCGGGTTCCCATTCCCATTGGGAGCCGTCGTCGTCCTCGGCGTCGTAATAACCGTTCCTACCCGCATAGACGCTGACGGTGTAGCCGGACTCCTCACCGAGGTCAGCGCCGAGTAGTCGGGGGTATCCGGGCAGAGTTGACTCCTCGACGTTCCCAGGAGCCGCGATCTCGGCCACATGTTCCAGCGGGATGTCACCCGCCAGCGTCAGTCGGTACTCGATACCCACGTGCTGCCTGCCTTCTCAGTCTCGTCGGACGATCTGAATGATCTCACCGCTGCGGGTCAGCGCCGTGAGTTCTTTGAGGTGGTGGATGGGCCAATCGTCGAACTGCTTCTGCAGGGCGCCGAGGTCGCCACGCCAGTCCTGCAGGTTGAGCATGATCCGTTGGGTCTGCTGGCTGGCCACCTTCCCCGACACTTCCGTCCACACGCCGCGCGTGGCTTTCGCGGGAGTTGGCGAGTAGCAGTCGAAGACATGGCCTTCGATCAGGTAGTCCGGTTCCTTGTCCGGCTTCCCGCCGTCGCCCGTGTTCCGCCGCGCCTCGGCGATCTCCTGCCTGGTCGGGTTCTGGTGCAAGCGGTAACCCTTGCCAGCGACCGTGTCGGCACACGCGTTCTCCAACTCCAACGCACGCTGCACCCTGTGATCCGCCCGTGGCGGGATTTTGGTTCGGGGCCCGGTGGGCGATCCGCCGAGGACGCCGGTTGGGTGCCGGCTCCACGGCGTGGGGTTGCGGTCACCGGAGGCGTCGCCGCCGGAGGCGGGAGGCGGCGGGTTCGGATTGGTGGTGGCAAGAGGGGACGGGCTGGCCGGTCTGGGACTGCCAGCCCTGATCAGTTTCCCGAGGACCCGATCTGCCGTGCTTCGGTGATCGCGGCTTCGATGAGTTGCCGAGTGGTGCTGGTGCGCTGGACTACGAGTACCAGGACCTGCTTGATGCTTTCCAGCGCCTGTAGCAGGGGTCCGGGCTGCCCGCCCTGCAGGATCATGGTGACGAGCCGCTGTGCCTCACCAACCTGAGCGATAGTCGCTGCCGTCGCGTCTCGGGTGCTGTCTACCCCCGCGTGGACGGGTGTCAGTCCGGCGATCGTTTCTTGTGGGGTTGCCCGGTGGGGAACGGCCGCGGTTGCCTTCGTTGCCTCGCCGATCGAACCGCCGAGGCTGCCCAGGCCGCCTTGAATATCGGTGATCGCACTCCGCACTCGCGTTACGCCCACCGCCACCGCGGCGAAGCCAGCGCCTGCGGCTCGCAGGGCCACCTCCTGTGCCTGGCCGTCGGCCGCGGCTGCCAACCCATGCGCGCGCTCGACGCCTGCCGCCAGGGCCCGGAGTTCAGCGGTGACCTTCTCAACGTGCGACACGTAGCCGACTCCCCAATCGAAGACCGTGATGATGCCCGGCAGCCGAAACTACCGGGGTATCCGGGAGGCCCACCAGACATCGGCAGTCGAAGAACTCGGCCCCAGTCATGACGTGGATCGGCGGTGGAACCTCGACATAGCTGGCGGTGAAAGTGGATCTCGTTTCGAGGCTCTCGCGCAACAAGCGGTCGACCCTCGCTCCGTAGCCTCGGGCTACCCCTGGGTCCTGGTGCCGATGATGACCTCGGTGCGGACGAGTTCATCGAACAAGCCGGTGGGGCTGTACTTGATGAGGGCGTCTCGAAGGTCGGCTTCGAATGCCGCCTTATCTGGTCCTAGTTGGGCTGGGCTGCTGTAGGAGTAGGAGAACTGAAGCCCAATGACCTCGTCGAGGGTCCGCGTAACGGTGCGATCCCAGGTGTGGATCTCGAGATGCCGGAACGTTGACCGGGCGAGGACATCTTGGTGGCGTTCTGTGGGGTGCTGGTAAGTACCGCTACCGGCACGCCGGCCGGGACCGAGGTAGCGGGTCCGTACCTCGGTGATGACATCGGTCCAGGGGGCCGGTTCGATGTCGCCCGGTGCGCCACCGGAGGCGAGGACGACGGCGCCGGCGGGCTCGATGATCTTCTCGAGGTCGCGCAGGGTCTGGTGCCGGTCGGTCCAGTGAAATGACGCGCCCATGACGGAGAGCAGGACTGGGCCGATGTTCATCGCGGGCAGGGTTGTGGAGTCGCCGAGCAGCCAGGTGACGTTGTCAATGCGCTGCGCTTCGGCGAGTGCACGGCCCTCCTCCAGCATGCCGGCTTCCGGGTCGACGGCAATGACCTCGCCGACAAGCGCCGCGAGCGGCAGCGCGATCGTGCCCGTGCCGGTCCCCAGGTCCAAGACGCGCTGAGTGCCGTCAAGGCTGAAGCGCAGGCGAAGATGCTCGTACATCGCGGGGTCGTAGCCGGGCCGATATTTGGCGTAGTAAGGCGCAGTGGAGATGAACAGTTGGTCGGGCTGCTTCGGCATTGGTCACGTTCTCCTTTTTGGCCGCAGGTTGTGTGGACGTTCAGCGAATAGCGGGTCTGTTGCTTAGGTCTTGCCACCAGGCGCGAACTGCGGCAGCGCCGCTGCCTTTGGCGAGTGACCCGTCCGCAGCACGGTCGGGCTCGCCGAGGAGTTGCCGTTCGATGGCCGTGAGATCGGTGCGCTCCAAGAGGTCGGCGGGAGGGTCATCGACTGACGCGAGCCAGCGATATCCGTACTGCATCATGACGGCTAGGCGTGGCTTACCGGAGGTGTTGAGGCCGGCCGCGTGCCAGGTGCGGTTCTCGAAGAGAACAACGTCGTGTTGAGAGATCCGTGGCGTCGTCGCGCCGGGCGGATCGATGTGGCCGGCTGGGATGGTGACGGGCTGCGTGGCGAGGTGGCTGCCGGGCAGGAACATTGTGGTGCCGGTGTCGCTGGCGATGTCGGTCAGAAAATAGGCGCACTTGATCGCCATCAATGGTGTGTTGTTGTCACCGAGGTCGCCGGTGACACCGTACATGTCGCGGTGCCAACCCGGCCGCTCTGGCGTGCGGATGCTTCGTGGGCCGCTGGCCGGCATGGATGGTAGTGCGATGAGGTGGCTGGACAGCAGCCGGATGTTCGGGCTCAGGAGTGCTACGACTGTTGGCAGTACAACCGAGTTGGTGACCAGGGGAAGGAAGACTGGGGCTAGGTTGACGATGCCCCGAAAGCCGTCCTTGCCGTCGGCGCCACGGTCACGGCCTGTGGTGACCGGAGAGGCAAGCAGGTCTTTCGCTGCGCCGAGTAGCTGCAGCCTTTCGGCCTCGGTAAATGCGTCACGGATGATCGCATAGCCGCTCCGGTGGAAAGCCTGGATGGCGTCGGGATCAGGCGGAGCGCCGGCTCGGTTAGAAGTCATGGGTGGCCTCCCTTGACCAGGGCGAGAGCATGTCGGGTGAGGTCTTCGGCGGCCATGCCAGTGTGGCGAAGCAGGGCCGCGGGGGACGTCGGCCGTCCCGGGTCCCGGTAACCGACCACGTTGAATCGGTCGTTGTTGTTGTCGGTGCGCTCGCCCAGCAGCGCGTGAATGCTGCTTGCCAGGCCGGTGGTGGCGATGAGTACAGGCACGCCGGGGCTGAACAGTCCGGTGAAGGTGGCGCGGTCGAGGCCAGCACTCCGTACGACGGGCGATCCGAGCACGGTGAGGTCGTGAACGTGCAGATACCTGACCCGAAGTTGCTGGTGGGTACGGCGGAGACTTTTCACGGCCACGCTGAGCTGTTCGGCCGCGATGTCTCCGGCAGAGGCGAGGATTATGTGAGGGCGACCGGCGTGTGATAGGTGTGGCCATACGGCGAGGCCGTTCGCCAGTTCGGCGTTGATGGTAGAGGTGGGGTGTTCAATGCCCGAATGCTTGTCGGCAACAAGAACGTTGGTTTGGTTTTTACTCCTGAGCATCCCGGCTAGTGTGGTGCCGGCTCTTACCCGGTCTGCCGGGCAGTAGATGTGCACAGTGGGGTCGGACATATCTAGGAGTGCGCCGGTGAGACCGGGATACTGGTGGGTGTAGGTGTTGCGCCAGCCGAGCGATGTGACGAGGTAGTTGATGCTCGGCATGGGTGTTCTCAACGCGCGTTGTAGGCGACGATGCTTGAGCTGCTGGGCCAACAGACTGATGTTGATTGGCGCAAACGCCTCGTAGGTGGCGAGCAGGGCGTCTCGCCCGGATTCTGTGTAGCCCTGCGACCAGGCGTGACACAGTTCCTCGTTGAGAATTTCCACGACCCATGGCGGAATGAAGCCGTCTTGGGCGAGGATCAAGCGATTCGATGTCAATTCGTCTGGACTGAACAGTCTGAAACCGCCCGCTGCCGCCCGGCCTCGGATAGCCGCACTTACGTCGGTGGCTCGCGTGGCCCGTCGCACTGATGGGGAGCTAGCCGCAGCGGCCGAGGGTTCCGGATGTGTGGGCAACGCCTGGCAGACGAGAGTGGTTGGTGCACCCGCAGACGTGAAAAGTTCGAGCGGTCGGTAGCTGCCGAGCCAGCTCTTCAGTTCAGCGAATTCTTCCGAGTCGCGGTACGGGTCGGAGAGCGGAGTCTTGTGAACCCGCGGTGTTCCCATGATCATGCGTCCACCGATGGAAGTTGGACCCGTGGCGCCCTTAGGCATGGTGAGAACGATCATTGGCTGGGTGCCATCGGCGTCTAGCGGTTGCAGAGAGTGCAGTGCTGCCCTGGTTGTCTGGCGTAGTGCGGCAGGGTCTGACCCGTCGCTGATGAACGGCTGATAGCCGAGACCGACGAGGTATGCCTCTAGGTCTGATGGGTGCATTCCGGCGAGGAGAGACGGACCGCCCATCCGCAGCCCGTTGAGTAGGACGACTGGGAGGACGGCGCCGTGCTCGCCGGTTCCTACCAGGGCTCGCCGGGCGAGCCACGCGGCTGCCGTGGCACCGGTCTCACACTCGCCGTCGCCTATCAGCGGAACAACGAGACGGGTGGGCGCGTCGAGGGCCATGCCCTGGGCGACGGCCAGCGCTGGCCCAAGCTGACCACCGGTATAGCGGACTCCCGGGATCAATGGAGTGATTTCACTGCCGAACGTTTCAGGGTTAGGAAACTCGGTCACAAGTCTGGTCAGTGCCCGCCATGACCAAGCCCTGGCTGATCCGTCAATCCGGAGCGCGCCGGAGAGGTAGGCGTAAGCAAGCGCGGATGGGCCTGCATGCCCTGCTCCATGGAGGACCACCAGGTCGGTCCCGGGCAGCCGGTTTGCCACGAGGGGTGCGAGCTGGGCGAGCATCGCGTTGACAGGTGGGCAGACGCCCCAATGGCCTCGTGGCTGTTGCTTGACGTGGGCGAGCTGCAGGGGATGGTCCAGTCGTACATTGGCAGCAAGGTACAGCTGGCCTGCTGACAGATAGTTCAGGGCCCGCCACAGTGCTTCGACAGCACTATCCGGCACTGCAGCCTGTGCCCTGTCGGCCGTCTCACCCCAGAGCTTTGACAGTGCGGCTAGGCGGGTCATGGCGACGTCCGAGTGCGGACGGTGACAGCGGCCACGGCGGCGGTGATCCGTTGAGCCCGGACCGCGGGAGTGGCCGATTCACGGATGAGGTGCAGAAGCTGGCCCCGCTCATGCATGGGGAGTGCATGCCACGTGCCGCCTGCGGCGGTGAGCGCAGCGGCGAGATCATCCGGTACCTGGGCAGGAGTCGAGGGGTGGATCACTTGAAGGGTGACGGCTACTTCGTTGCTGTCGTCGTCGGGGCTTGCGGCGAGGGCTGCTTGACCATGCACAGAGAGGACCACCTGCGTGGTCGGCTTACCGCCGTTGATTGCAACCCGGTAGAGGCTTCCGCGCAGCCCCTGCGGACCGGCGTACGGCAAGAGCAACACCGCACGACCGGAAACCTCGGTAAGTCGTGCGACCGCACAGGCGGGAGAGCCTTGGGCTGCGGGCAACGCTGGCAGCGTACTCAGGTCCGCCGGGCGGCGGGCGTTATCTGGCTCGGGCGGTTGAGTGATGGCCACGATGGCACCGCCGGCGGATCTCGCTCGCCGCATCGCCTTGTGCGCGAACAAGCAGCGGTCGACGGTGGCGAGAAGGGTATCCGTGAACGGATGTGGCCATGTCTCTCCGGACTGTCCGGCCGGCAGGTGTCTGGCACCAACCATCATCAGGCCGAACGACACGGGTACCGGCAGCGTCGCGGCGAGCCGGTCACGAAGCTCAGTAATCGCCAGAACGAAGTCCTGTGGTGCGTCGATGGCTGCGGCGATGATGACCTCGTCGCCACCGAAGGTGGCCACGCAACCCTCGCTCCAGCTTAAGCGGTGGAACCAGGTACGGGCTTCAAGACCAAGCCTCGCCATGACACGGTTACCAGCGAGATGCCCGAATGACGCGGGGTCGCTGGTGTTGGCGGCCTCAACGTGCTGCTTCAGTCCGTCCACATCGCCAATTGCTAAGCCGACGATGCCACCGCGAGCCAGCGTTGACACGAGGCGGTGCGGTAGATAGTGATGGAAGTCGGGGAATGCGATAAGGCCAGTCAGCGGATCTTCCCTTGAGCCGGCGCACCACTCGCGCAGCGGCAGCTGCGTGGGGTCAAATAGTGGTACTGACGGGAGGAGCGCCTCGTGGGCCGCAGCGATTTGGTCCACCGGTTGTGCCTCCTATCAGCGAGTCAGGGGATAGCGGGCAGGAGGGGCAGCAGCATTGGGAGGCTGCGCAGTTGTGGCACCCCGAGGGGAAGCTCGGAGGCACTCCGAGGAGCACCGGGTCGTCTCAGCAGAGCCGCACGCCAGCCAGCGGCCAATGCGCCGTTCACGTCCGCGCGGAGTGAATCACCGACGTGCAGAAACTGGTGTGGTTCCAGATTCGTCCGGGATCTGACACTGTTGAAAGCTTCCAGCTCGGGTTTGCACCAACCCGTGTCGTAGGAGGTCACGACAGCGTCGAACAGTCTGTGGAAAACCGGCGGCTCGGGCGGAGCTGACGACCCCAAGGCGTTAGATAGGGCATATACCTGGTATCCGCGTCGCCGCAGGGCGTGAAGGGTCGTGACGACATCTGGGTATAAGGGGGGCCGCTGGCTACTTCGCTGTGCGGTAGTGAGCAGCTGCTCGATGACGCTGAACAGTTTGGGGCGTCCGAAGTCGTCCACTAGCGTGCGAGCTAAGTCGGCAGGATTGTGTCGCTGGCGTTTGGCCTTGCGCTCGACTCGGCAGCGCGCCTCGTCAAGGCTGATGCCGAGCCTCGCGGCGATCAGACCGGTGGTGGGGTTCGATCGAATCTTAACCAGCGTTCCGCCTAGGTCGAAGCAGACCGCGCGCACGTCTACGAGCAGGTCCCCGATAACCTGCGTCCTCTGCGAGTCAGGGACCGAGGGTCCGATGGCCGTCACTGCACTGCTCCGAGGGAAATCGGGAGTGCCCCGGCAGGCATTGCGTACTCGGCCAGACCCGGGATGCTTCGGACGAGCAACTCTCCATTGATTGGTCGTAGTGCGTCTACTACGACACACTGCCGCAAGGGCTCAATGGTCAGGTGGTACTCGACCGCCGGCACTGCTCGTGCAGTACAGACCCCTGCCAACGCCACCGCTGCCGCGAGACTGCCTCCGTGAGGGAAAGTCGCCACGCCGAGATCGGCCGCGACCTGAGCGGTGTGGAGAGCCCTGCTTATCCCTCCGCACCAAGCGACATCGGGCTGCCAAATATCCACGAGCCCATCCGTCAGCAGGCGGCTTTGCTCGCCCGGGTCATAGGCATGCTCTCCCGCTGCCATGGGGACGCCGCCCGCAGCTCGGCTGCGTAGCGACAACCATGCTGCGCTCCCCGCCTCGACCAGTTCCTCAGCCCAGGTAAGCCGAAGGGCGACCAGTACTGGGAGTACAGCCAACGCCTGATCCAGGCGACATTGTCCGAGCCCGTCCACCATGATCCTTGCATCGGGCACGGCGGCGCGGATGCGGCTCAGGCAGGTATCGACGGCCATCGGCCCAAGGTCGATCAAGGTCGCAGGCAAGGCCCACTTCTGACCCCAGAAACCAGCACCGTCGATCCATTCGGCCGCTTCCGGCGTCCCAGGATGGAGCACGTCCAGACCGAGCGCCGACGCGTAGACCGGCACTGCCATCCGGGCGGCACCACCCAAAAGTGCACCGACAGGAGTGCCAGTGGCCCGTGACGCGAGATCCCAGCAGGCAAGCTCCAGCACCGACTGGGCTTGCCGGGCGTGGGCGCCGGAACAATGCCTTCCGACTATTGACCTGCGCGGGAAATTTCTGTGTTCGAGGACGTCGTGCCCAATTAGTCCGGCGGCATGGTTGTCCCGGATGAGAGTGAGCACGACTTCGCTGACGGGTCCGAACCAACCGGAAACACCATTGGCCACCAACTCCAAGGCATAGCGCCGCTGGTGCTCTGGCCAGCCGGTACCCTTGGGCTCAACCATGACCGATGACAGCGGCTCCGCCAACTCGCGGAGCCTGCGTGTGTCCTGGCCTGCAAGTTGGTGAGCGCGAATTTCCCGCACGACGGTATTCACGTCAGATCCTCGGCCCGGCAAGCTCTTCCCCGGCAAAGGTGAAGCACCATGGGCTGCGGTAATTTTGCCACCACTGTGGCCGCATTGGCGTGTCCACGAAGAGCCGCTCGACGCGACGCCGCATGTCCAGATGCCATTCAATAGTGTCCGAGCCGGGGGCTCGGTATACATCCATAAATGGGTTGTGCGCCTGGAACGTCTGGAAGCGCGGGAAGGTGCTGGTTGCCGGAATGAACTTCGCCAGTTCCTCGGCGGCCTCGGCCGGGGTGTCCAACCCGACGATGTAGGTGAAGTCGGTTGTGATTCCTCGATTCATAGCTGCGGCGAGTATTGCAACCATTGCGTCCGGAGCAAGTCGGGCCTTGGATTCCTTCAACACGGATGGTCGGTTGGTGAAGCATTCCGCAGTCATCGTCAGGTGGAACGGTCCGAGTTCCGCAGCTTGGTCGAGGCCGCCGTCGGTGGTCAGCACACTAGAAAGGAAGTGCAGCGTTCCGGTGCAGCCGTAATCCGTCATCGCGGCGCGAACGTCAGCTAGGTGCTCAACCGCAAGGTGCTCATACAGAAAGCAGCCGGTGCAGACCGTGACGGTGTCGACGGCCGAGAGATCCTGCATCCCAAAATCTGTAGTGAGTGCGGCGAAGTAGGCGTTCAGGTCAGGTGTCCGCAGCCTTGGGTCCGACGCATCCTCTAGTGTGTTGGGACAGAATACGCAGCCGGTACATTGCGACCGAGCATTGGAGTTGAGGGTCAGCATCTTCCTCCCATTGCGCCAGTAGCCGAGCACCGCGTCGTCATCCTCGATGCCCTCTACCTGGCCGACCCGTTGGCCACCAAGTCGCAACTCGTGCTCGTCCAACTCAAACGGAGAATTATCGCGACCGAGGGATAGGATCAGAAAAAGCGGGTCGCTTGGCCGTGAGTCGAGGCGCAGTTTGAACCGCATTCGCGGTCTTGTCAACGACGACCTCGCCCCACTGCTGTTCAGTGCGATCAGCAGGACGTCTTCGGCATTAACTTTCCACGCCGATGCGACCTCCTCAAGATGCGATAAATCTCGCAGCATCCCCATCCCCTTTGCAGAGTGCGGTGGGCTTCGTGGGCAGCTTCAATCTGTATCCCGGGAAGCCGCTTGAGCAAGAAAACGCACGCCTCTCGTCAAGCCGCTCCTTGCTGCCTATCAACTGGAGCTTCGTAGGTTGCCAAGCTCTTGGCTTGGCGTCGACACCAGGGTGGGGGGTCATGGTGGGGTTGAAACGGCCGCCTCCCGTGAGGACACTGGCGGGCGATGAGTTCTTGTTGACGAAACCCCACGATCCACTATTCGCCGACGGCGTCGATCCGTATCATATTGTCCAAGCTCGTTGTCGTATGGCTGGAGGCGCTCGTGCGCGGGCAGGTCGATCCGTCATGGTGGGTGTCGGGAGTCTGGGAGGGGCGTCCGATCCGCGAGTTCCTGGAACGCCGGGACATCGCTGCCACTTTTCGGTTTCTTCATGCTCGTGGGATTTCCTACGGTGCCATCGCGGGTCTGGTCGGCGTATCCGCGAACCGTGCAGCCGAGATTGCCAAGGGCGTGCGCCAGGTGACGGCGTACGACGTGCTCGAGCGGATCGCTGTCGGACTGCGGATCCCCCGCGCGGTGATGGGTCTGGGTCAAGACCGGGAGACAAGTGCGCGGGCAAGCCGACTAGCCGACCGACGCACCGGAACGGTAGCCAGCTCTCCCCGGCGCAGAGAGTCACCCGGCGACGAGGCAAGTGCACCTATCAGTGCGCTCACCCGACTTCGCATCGAGTTGGATGATGCCCTCGCGTCGTCGAGCGTGGCGCCGCTGCAGCTGGATCTCATCGAGGAGTCGGCCAGCGAACACATGCGGGTCTATCCATCCGTGCCGCCTACCGTGATGCTTTCACGGCTAGTCGGCGAGTGCACCGAGATCCGAATCCTCTCCCGGCGCAGACAACCCGCCGCGGTTCAGGCGCGGCTCTCCGGCATCGCAGCCCTGCTGGCCACGATGTGCGCCGACGCGCTCATGCGACTCGGGGACGTTGTTGAAGCGCGCATGTGGTACCGGACAGCCATCCATGCGGCGGACGACAGCTCGGAGACGCGGTTACGGGTTCTGGTCCGCGCCCAGTCGGCCATGTTGCCCTACTACTTCGGCGACCCGCAGCAGACGGTCTCACTGACGGAGGCCGCACTGGCCGTATCCGCAGCGCCATCGTCCTCCAGTGCGCTCGCGGCGGCTGGACGAGCGCGAGCGCTGGCCCGTCTCGGTGCGGCCGATGAGGCGCGAGCAGCGATCGCAGAGGCATGCAAGCTGTTCGATCACGTCGGTGATGACGACAGTGACACGGCATTCCGCTTCCCGCGGAAGCGGCTGTTGTTCTATCTCTCTGGGGCGAGTACATGGCTCGGCGATACCAGCCAAGCCATCCAAGTCCAAGATGAGGCGCTGAGGTTGTACGGGGCTTCGCCCTCGGTGCCGATCGATCCCGCTCTCATCGCGCTGGACCGGTCGATGTGCCTGGTCCGAGACCACCGGTCAGCAGAGGCAGCGGTGTCGGCACTCGACGCTGTCGCGGCGTTGCCCGAGGCGCAGCGTGCCGAGATTGTCCTTACAAGGGTTACCGACGTGATCTCCGCCATCCCGGCAAGGCACCGCGGCAGCGAGGTTGCCGCGCTAACTGACTACGTGCGGGCTTGCCGCGAGCGCGGCCGTACGCTTGCTAGCGGAACCCCCGTGCTCGATCCGTAGGAGCCACATGTTCGTCGAAGCACGAACACGTCCGGTGCTCGCCGAGGTGTGTCGTCGCCTGGACATGTCTGACGCTGGTGCCAGCCTCCTGCGACACCACACAAACGCCGTGTACGCGGTTGGTGACGTGGTGGTCAAGATCGCCCCCGTGGACATCGGCCTGGAACGGACCCGAACCGTGGTGGCCGTCGTACGGTGGCTGGATGATCGCGGCTTCCCGACTGTTGGCTTGAGCCCCTGCCTGCCTCAGCCCTTGCTTGTTGGCGAGCATGCCGTGACCATTTGGCAACGGCTCAATCCGGCACACGACTCACCTGTGACCGCTGCTGAGCTCGGTGAACTGCTCAGCAAGTTGCATGCCCTTCCTCCTCCGCCGGTGAACCTGCCCAAGCTCCAGCCGATCGAAAGTATCCGCCGATCGCTGGAACGGTCGACGATCATCAGTGTCGAGGAACGCGACCTACTGCTGAACCGCCTGGAGTTACTGGCGGCCCGCTGGTCGGAGATGGACTTCCCCCGCGGCATGAGCCTGATTCAGTCCGACCCCCAGACTCGCAACGCCCTGCGCCGCTTCGATGGCACGCCGGTGCTCGCGGACTGGGACGGCGCCGCCATCGGCCCCCGGGAGTGGGACCTGGCCACCGTTGCCGTTCACTGTCGCCGGTTTGCCCAACCGGGCCCTGCGGCATTCGTCGACTTCACGGCGGCCTACGGCTGGGATGTCAGCTCGTGGCAGGGCTTCGAGCAGTTGTGTCAGCTCCGGGAGCTGCAGATGATCGCCACCAACGCTCGAAAGTCCCGGCCGGGCACCGAAGCGGCAGCCGAGGTGCACCGCCGCGTCGCTGGCCTCCGGAAGGGCCCTCAAGAGCTCGGTCATTGGCAGATCATTTAACCGAAGAGCTCGGCGATGATTCGAGCCGTTCCGCGGATACTTCCGTTCCTACCGCTCGCCGATGATCGTCGCTGGAGGCGCGCCACCCTTCTGACCGGCTCTTGCCGCTGTGGAATCAAGTCTAGCCAGTTTGCGCATTGCAACGGGCATCCGTCATTGGTTAAGTAGAAGCCTTGGGCCGCTACCTCCCAGCCTGTCCCTATTAGTTGGCAGCGTCGACCCTCCGTTGCGGGCGGCAGGAGTGCGTCTTGCGCCCTGCTTCTAAGTTGCCGGCAAGCTGCAGGTCTACGAGAACGCACCGTGGGTTCTCACGGTGACCCTCCAAGGTGGGCTGTGCTGGAGGACAACTCTGCGCGACTCTCGACACGCATTCGCCCATCGTCTGGCGTCATCCAGATAGGTCGGCTCGCCCCGACGAGGCCTCCACGGCATCAGTCGTGTGCAAGCTCGTCGGTGCGAGGGAAGAGTGCCCCGCTACATGCCCCTTCTCGGCGGCTAAGGGAGAGGACGTAACCGAACCGCCAATCTCTTGGCGGCACCGCGTGGCATATGGCGAGTCTTTCAATTCGATGTCGCGATCCGGGAGAACTCTCGTTCGCACCCTGCGGAGGTGTTGATGTACGGGCAAGATGAATTGGCGCGCTATGGCTACCGGCAGGAGTTGGCCCGGAGGCTGCGCTTCCGCGACTTGATCGCCTACGGGCTGGTGTACATGGTGCCGATCGCGCCGATGGCGATCTTCGGCAGTGTCTACGCCGGCTCCGGCGGGATGGTGGCCCTCGCGTACGCGGTCGGTGTGGTGGCGTTGGTGTTCACGGCGTTCTCGTACGCGCAGATGGTGAAGGCGTTCCCGATGTCGGGCAGCGTCTACAACTACGCAGGGCGCGGCATCAGCCCGCCGGTCGGGTTCCTCGCCGGCTGGGTGATCCTCCTCGACTACGTCCTCGTGCCGGGGCTGTTGTACCTGGTGGCGTCGGTGGCGATGCACGCCACGGTCCCGGCGGTGCCGGTGTGGCTGTGGCTGCTCGGGTTCGTCGCGGTCAACACGGTCGTCAACTCGGTAGGGATCCGGATGACCGCGTTGGTTACCCGGGTGATGCTGGTCGGCGAGTTGATCGTCTTGGCGGTCTTCCTGGCCGTCGCGGGCTGGGCTCTCGCGACCGGGAAGGGCCGGTTCAGTTGGGAGGCGTTCTACAACTCCGACACGTTCACCTGGTCTCTGGTGGCGGGGGCGGTGTCGCTCGCGGTCTTGTCCTTTCTTGGCTTCGACGGGATCAGCATGCTGGCCGAGGAGACCAAGGGTGGTTCCCGTCAGATCGGCCGCGCGATGGCGGCCGTCTTGATCCTGGCCGGGGTGCTGTTCATCGCGCAGACGTGGCTGGCCGCGATGCTCGTCCCCGCCCCCGGCAGCCTTCTTGCGGAGGGCGATCCAAACGGCACTGCCTTCTACGACGCCGCCGCGGTGGCCGGTGGGGGTTGGTTGGCGACGGTGTGCGCGGTGGCGACGGCGATTGCGTGGGGGTTGCCGAACTCGATGGTCGCGCAGGTCGCGACGTCTCGGTTGTTGTACGCGATGGCCCGTGACCGGCAGTTGCCGGCGTTCCTGGCGAAGGTGTCGATCCGGCGCAACGTGCCGATCAACGCGACGCTGCTCACCGGCGCGGTGTCCCTGGCGCTGGGCCTGTACATGGCGACCCGTTCGGATGGGATCACCCTGCTGTCGTCGCTGATCAACTTTGGGGCGATGGTGGCGTTCCTGGTCCTGCACGTCTCGGTCGTGGTGCATCACCTCATCCGGGAGCGCAGCGGGAACTGGTGGGCGCACCTGGTCATGCCCGCCGTCGGCTTCGCCATCTTGGTGTGGGTGGTGGTCAACGCCAACATCGCCGCCCAGCGTCTCGGCCTGGCGTGGCTCGCCATCGGGATGGTCGTTCTGGCTGGCTTGTACCTGTCTGGCCGCCGACCTGCCCTTTCGGGGTTGGCACCGGCGGAGCCGCAGGCGCGTCACGTGGAGCGGGTGTGACCGGCATGATCCCGTTCACCTACCGGCCCGCCCGAGACGAGCTGGCCTACACCTTCGGCGGTCGGATGCCGGTGGCGCATGTGCGCGGCGGTGACGTGTTCACTGTCGTGACGGAGGACTGCTTCGGTGGTCGCGTTCGGGGGCCGGCGGACCTGCCGTCGCAGGTGTGCCGCATGCCGTACCTCAATCCGGTGTCCGGGCCGTTCTTCGTCGAGGACGCCGAGCCCGGCGACACCCTCGCCGTCCACCTCGCCGCCATCATCCCGGCCCGGGACTGGGGTGTGTCCTCGACGTTCCCGCACTTCGGGGCACTGACGTCCACCTCCCACACCGCCACCCTGCAGCCTCCGCTGGAGGAGCGGGTGTGGGTGTACGGCATCGACCGGCAGGCCGGAACCGTACGGTTCGAGGCCGCGCGCAGCGACCACAGCGCTGACTTGCCGCTGGACCCGATGATCGGCACGATCGGTGTCGCCCCCGGCGGGTTCGAAGCCCGCTCCACACTCGTGCCCGACACACACGGCGGGAACCTCGACACCCCGCACCTGCGCGCCGGAACCACCCTCTACCTCGGGGTGAATGTCCACGGGGCGATGCTGGCCCTCGGCGACGGGCACGCCCGCCAGGGCGAGGGAGAGGCCTGCGGCGTCGGCGTGGAGATCGCCACGACCACCACCCTCGCCATCGACGTCATCAAAGGCGTGACCACACGGTGGCCGCGGTTGGAGACCGACCGGGACATCCTGTCCATCGGGTGCGCCCGCCCTTTGGAGGACGCCTACCGCATCGCCCAGCACGACCTCGTCGGATGGGCCAGCGCCCTGACCGGCCTGGAAACCCTGGACGCCTACCAACTCGTGTCCCAGGCGGGGCGGGCGCCGATCGGCAACGTGTGCGACCCCAACTACACCGTCCTCGCCGCCATCGACAAAACCCTGCTCCCCGCCCCCGGACCCGCATACGACGGGGCGCACGAGCGGCTGCGGCGGCTCACCGCCGGGCTGCGGTAGGAGCCCCGCCGATGACCGCGTCGATCCCGCGCCTGCCGCTGCGCGATGACCTGTTCCTCCTCGGCCACGACGACGACACCGGACACCCCCACGTGCACCGGCAGACCCTCGCCCTGGGACTCGCGGGCGCGGTCCTGATCGACCTGTACCTGGCCGGGCGGGTGACCCTCGACCCGAACGACGACATCCGCCCGGCCAGCCACCCACGGATACACCCGCACATCGACCGGCCAGTCGGGGATCTGATCGCCGACGCCGCGACCGCGACCATCCGCCACGCCCACCCACCGCTGCGGGGGTGGCTGCGGATGTTCTCCGACGACCTGTATGACCGCACCCGCGCCGGACTCGTCGCCGGCGGGATCCTGCGTCACCACACCCGACGGCGCCTCGGCGGCCTCGTGCGCGCCGACACCTACCTGCCCACCGACAGCAAATGGGCGGTCATCGCCCGCTCCCGCCTGCGCTACCTCGCCGCCGGCCGCGAAGAACCCGACAACCACACCGCTGCCCTCGGCGGCCTCGTCGCAGACCTCGGCCTCACCAGGCACCTCTACCTCGACGACGACATCACCACCCTGACGACTCGCTTGAAGGCCATCGCCGGGCAGCACTACCAGCCGGTACGCGACATCACCGCCGCCGTAGACGCCGCCGTGGGGGACCTCGCCACCGCCGCCTACCGCTAGCCCCAATCCACCTCACCTCGAGAAAGCTGACCGTGAACAACCTGCCCCACGTGCGACCCGCGACCGAGACGCCCCACCCTGTGGGCCGGCGAGCCGTAAAGGTCACTGCCGCCGCCTGCGCGCTCGGCCTCCTCGCCACCGCCACCGCTATCCCGAACTGGACGGGCGCCGCCGGGCCAGCCCAATCCCCACCCTCGCCTTCCACCACTGCTGCGTCCCGGCCGGCCGTGCCGCCGTGTCTCTCACCCGCCGCCCTGAGCGCGGCACAGCTCAAGGCACGCGCACAGCAGAAACTCGACCCGTCGCCGACGCATCTGCCGGAGTCGACCTCGGCGCGGCAGGCTCTGGAAGCGGTGACGGTTGGGCCGTCCGGCTGCGATGCCATCCCGGGCCGGTTCGCCTACGTCCACCTGCTGCAATGGGCCTCGGACACCACGGTCGCGGGCAACAACGCCACCACGCGGATCGTGCTGTTCGAAGAGCAGCGCTGGCATGCCGACGATGCCTCCGGACGCGTCATCCGCAGCCGCTACCCCAGGGGTCAGCAGCCCACCGACGACAGCACCTACAAGCCCGGCGAGCTGGACGGACCCATCGGACCGATCGCCACCGACCCGGTAGCGCTCAGCGCGCACATCGACGCCACCCAGCCCCGGTTCCTCGGACCCACCGCCGTCATTCGCGGCCTCGTCAGCCTGCTCGGCTGGCGTACTCCCAACCAAGCCGCCCGCACCGCGGTCCTCACCGTCCTGAGCGACACCCCCGGAATCGCGTACCACGGCTCGGTGACCGACCGCGCAGGCCGAACCGGCATCGGCGTCAGCGCCACCTCCAACGCCATCCGCTTCCTGCTGATCCTCAACCCCACCACCGGCGACTACTCGCCTACGAAAGAACCGCACTCACACCACCACCGGGCAGCGACCGAACCGGCCCCCTGGTTGACGACTACCACCTGTTCCTCGTCCACGCCCATGCCACCAGCAGCGGCAACTCCTGACCTGTGCGACCGGCAATCTCGAAGGGAAATCTCGCCATGGACGCTGTAACGCGCATCCGCGCCGCCCGTTGGGCGGACAAAGACCACGTCGCCGCGCTCATCGCCGACGCACTGCATCCCAGCCCTCTCGCAAAATGGCTGATTCCCGACGCAGGACCACGCCGCCAGATCCTCACCGACGTCCTCGGCATCTGGATCGAACACGCCATGTTCTACGGCGACATCCACCTCACTGACGACGCCGCCGCCACTGTCGGCTTCCACCGATACCGCAGCATCCCACCACCGGCGAACTATCAGATGCGGCTGGCTGACGGGGCGGGCGCGCACACCGACCGCTTCGACATCCTCGATCGGCTGCTCGCCAAGGCTCGGCCCACCGAGCCTCACTACGAGCTGGCGTTTCTCGCGGTACGGCCCAGCAACACAGGTGCCGGCTATGGCACCGCCATGCTCGCCCACCACCGCAGTCGCCTCGACCACGTAGGCCTGCCGTCCTGGACGAGCACCACCTCGGCCATTGGCCTCTACAGCCGGCACGGCTACACCGCCCGCCCACCGATCGTCCTGCCGGGCGGTCCAACCCTGCACCCGATGCGCCGCAACTCCGAGTCAGCCGGCGAGCGGCTGCCTGTCATCACCGCTCGGGAGTCGCGGCTGGCGTAGATCAGCATCGCTCGTCTGGACCGGGGGGCGGACATCAACCTGGGCGCAGGTGGTCGGGTAGCCTGAAGCGGAGAGGGCTGTTAGCTCAATGGTAGAGCTGAGGACTTTTAATCCTTAGGTTCTGGGTTCGAGTCCCAGGCGGCCCACAACCTGCTGACCTGTGAATCCGTGCAGGTCGGATGGAGCGATGCGCGAACCAACTGCTTGTTGTTCAGCACGAGCCCCGCGCTGCGGCGACGCCAGCGGGTACATGCTCAAGTAGGTCGCCCCGGCTGACCTGCTGCGCGCCGTCATTGTCGTCGTCCACGGCGAGGCGCTGCTGTCCCGGGTGGTCATCCATACGTTGATCAGCGAGTTCGTCACCGCGTGCCGCCCGACCTGGCGGTCGACGGGACCTTCTGAACGTCCGCGAGTAGGAGATCGTCGAGCTGATGGCCCGAGGGCTGAGCAACGACGCGATCGCCGCGAGCATGTGAGCGGCTCGCTCACCGCCATGACTCACGGCAAAACCGCGCGATGACCAAGCTGCACTGCCGCGACCGTGCCCAGCTGATGGTGTGGGCCTACGAGCCGGCCTGATCACGCCCCCGCCGACAGCTTTCAGATCCAGCCGTTTCCGCGTGCGTGGACGATTGCCTCGGTGCGGTTGGCGACATCCCATCGTCCATAGATGGCGCGCAGGACGCGAAACATCATTCTCTCGGAGTAACCCGCGTGCGCGGCCAGCCGCGCGACCGTGAAGCCCTGGGCGAGCAGGCGTATCCACGAGATCTCGATCTCCGTAGGGACATGTCCGGCTTGCGCTGATCGGGGGGGTGACGTCAGAGCCCGGACCACGTCGGCCGGAAGGAGGCTGTGGCCCGAGGCGGCTGCCGACAGGACGCTGCGCACCGTACCGGCGTCGGCCTCCCGCGCCATCACGCCGACGGCGCCGGAGGTCAGCGCTCGCACGCATAGGTCCACATCGCCGTTCTCGATGACAGCAACCACCGCGGTTCGCGGCCGGCTGTCCCGAAGCGTCGCAAGCAGTGTCCAATCTGACGGGCCGAGCAGGGTCAGCGAAATGAGATGTTGTCCTGCATACCCGCTCCAGGTAAATAGATCGCCGGGAAATTCGACATCGTGGTCGGTGTCGCCCATTACTTGGGCGATTCCCCGGCCGAACATGGGAAGCGGATCGGAAACGGCGATCCGAAGACGACTCGACAAGCTGCTCCTACCGTTATTCGTCGGTGCGCGAGCGGAGGCCGGAAGGCGGTGCCGACGCGGCATGGCCGCGACAGGATACCGCCATGGATGGCACTTCCCCGCCATCGAGGACGTCATAGACGCGCAGAGTGCTAGCACCGTAACTTCAGGTGTACGTATCTTGGCGACGCCATTCTTCTGACCGTGCCGGACATCCTACTCGCTGGCGGACAAGCAGTTCCGCGTAGCGGTCTTTCTGCGCCTTTGGATGCAACCGAGGAGCGACGACAGTGGTCAATGAAAATTACCGATCCATTGGCCCGGGCGACGCTCCCTCGAATCGTAAGGGATGGCGGCGCGGTGACTGGGTCCGGCGGCGACAGCCCCGGCCGGGTCAGGAGCCTACGGGCGAGGTCGTGCACGTCAACCGGGCCGGCCTGCGCCGACTCCAGGTCCACTGGGCCGACGGGACCGTAAGCAACGTGTCGGTACGGTCGGTGGTCAAGATCTAGTAAGAGAAGGGGGACGCGGACCCCGGGCCACCGCTGTCATTGCGGCGACCAAATCGTCATCGGCCCGCTCGCCGAAGGCGCCGAGCAGGACAGCGCTGCGATTGACGGCGCCCAGCGCCGAGGTGATCTGCCGGGCCTGCTCGAAGGCTTCCCCAGCCTCGGCGAGGCGCCCGCGCCGCTGTGACTCCTCCATCAAAGCGAGGCCGAAGGAGGCCAGTCCTTTGGCCTCCCACGCGAGATAGTCGCGGGGTTCCCGGCCGATGCGCTGGTTGGCCCCGTCCCGCGAGGTGAGGAATGCCAGCCGCGCCCGGTCTCGCATCCGCTGGCGGAACGCGGCAATCCCGAGCAGGCCGTTTGCCCCAACCGCACGATCCCCGCTGTCCAGCCTCGCGCTGACCTCGGCGGCGGCGAGCGACTCGTCGTCCCGGCCACCGAGACGCAGGTACGCCAGGCCCAGGTTGAGGTTGGCCTGTCGGATCAGACGCGGATCCCGGGTACGCACTCCCAGTTCGGCGGCACGCCGGGCCGGCTCGACGGCCTCGCCGGCCGCATCCGAGTCGATGTAGACGGCAGCCTCGCCGTTGAAGCACAGCCCTAGGGCGACCTCGTCCTCGGTAGCCGCTCCGGAGGCGACGGCGGCACCTTCCTGCAACAGGGCCAACGCCGATCGCGGCTCACCGATCTGCCCGAGGGCCCAGGCATAGTCGATGAGAAGCAACGGGAGGATCCGTTCGCGCTCCACGGTGTCCAGCAGCGCGCGAGCATTCGCGAGCGCCGTGCTGAAGGCGCGCAGCGCTTGGGCGTGGTGGCCAGCCCGAGCCAGGCAGAGTGCCAGGTCGGCGCGGACGATCACCAGCTCGCGTCTTCTATCGAGAATGCGGCATTGCCAAACCTGCCGGCGAAAGAGTCGCGCGGCGTGGCTGAACTCGCCGGCTTCGAAGCGCACGGTCGCCAGCTGGATGTCGAGCATGAGCCGGGCCTTGGGCGCGCCGAACCATGAGCATTTCCGGCGGGCCTCCGCAAGTTCGACAATTGCGTCTTCGATGCGTTCCTGCTGTTGCAGCGCCGCGACGATGCGGCGGTGGTTGTTCGCTTCCTCGGTGTCGTCCCCGATCCGGCCCCGGACCGCACGCCGCCATTCAAGCAGTGCGTTGCTCTGCCCCCAGCGGCGCAGGTGGTAGTCCTCGATGGTGTTCATGACCTCGTACGCGCGACGGCAGTCCCAGGCCCGGATGCGAAGGTCGATCTCGCTGAATGCGGGCCGCAGATCGAGCAGGCTTCGGACCGGAGCCACTCGGCGTTCCTCGAAGTACCTTGCGGCGTGATGCCACATCGCAAAGCGGGTGAAGGGCAGAGGTACCCGGCGGTGGTCGTCGAGATCGCCACGTTCCAAGCCGCGGACGACTCGGTCGCTCTCCGCAGGCGGCAGGAAGTAGTGCCCGTGGTCGTGGTGGGCAACGCGCCGTTCGTGCAGCCCCCGGAGGATAGGGGCGCTGTCGACCCCTGGCACCAGGGCTGCCAGCAGAAAGTCGACCGCCTCCGGTGGGACCGGCCGCCCGTAGACCGCGAGGGCCTGCACGACCCGCTGCTGCGTGCGGTCGAGGTTGCTGAAGGTTGCCTCGAGGAGCGTCGCCTCGACATCCGGCAGTGGCACCTGCTCCAGTTCGTCGAGAAGGCGGGGCACCGGTGTGCCCGGCTCCTGCCGCAGCACGCCGACCAGCAACTCGAGGATGCGCGGATTTCCCTGACTCAGCGTGTACGCACGCTGCCGGTCCACCGGCTCCATCCGGTACAGGGCCAGCGCCGCCCCGCGGTCGAGCGCGATCAGCAGGGCGATGGCGTCGTCGAACGGCAGCGGGTTCATCGGGACGAATCGAACATTGGCTGGTAGGTCGCGGCGGAGCTGCTGCGGCGGTCCGCCCGCGACCGTCAGGACCAGCGTCGTCGGGTGCCCAGGGCGACCGGCCAGCTCCATGACCAACGCGCCCAGCTCACGGTCTCGGAAGGCACCGTCATCGAGCAGGTGTTCCGCGGCATCGAGGATCACCACGACCGTGGTGTTCCGAAGTGCTGCCAGCACATCGGTCAGCTTCTGGCGCCACTCGACCGGGTCGTTCAGACGCTCCTCGAGCCGTGCCCGGCCCGAACTCTCCGGGAGTGCCCGGGCCAGGTCGGCGAGCACGACGGCCACGTTGATGGGACGGTATCCGTCGGCCGAGAGGTAGACGACGGCATCCGCCTCGGCCTCCGCCTCCCGCGCGGCGAGCCGGCGCCGGAGCTCCGCCGCGAACGCGGTCTTGCCCACGCCCGCGGCCCCGTGGACCACGACCACCCGGGTTGAGGCGTCGGCTATGGCCTCCTCTACCCGGTGCTTCTCGGACACCCGATCGTGGAACTCGGCCGCCGGGACGATGGGCGCCTGGTTGACCAGCCGGACGCGGCCGTCCGAGACGTTCTCCTCGGTGAGGTCTGCGGGCCCGGCCGCGTCACGACGGCGGCCGGCGGCGCTCCGGCGGCGAAGTTCGTCCTCCAGCCGCACCCGCTGCTCACGGTTGTGAATCGCGAGCCTTCGCCGCTGCGCGCCGTCCGCCCGTTGCTCCTCCGCCTCGGTCCGGGACAGCTTCTCCTCGAGCATCCGGCCCACTCGTCCCTGCATAGAGATCTCGGTGATCCGGCCAACGAGATCGGCAAAACCCTCGTCTCCGCAGTCGAGCACCGGCGCCCCGCGCAGGTCTTCGTGCGGCACCTCGATCCCACCGGTCCGGAAACCGATCAGATCGATGGCGCCGGTCAAGGCTGCCCTGATCTCGCGCTTGCAGCCGGGGTCTATGGCGCTGCGCTCGGAGAGCAGGACCACCACAACGTCCGGACGGCGCAGACTGCGGGGCGACTCGCCGGCCTCATCCCGGTGCCACAGGACGTGAATCGTCCAGTTCGGCGCCCCTTTGACGACGTCAACCAGCCGGCGCTGCAGGTCGTAGGCGGCGGTTCGATCAGCCGCAGCCGACACCAGGGACACGATCACCTGCTCCGGCTTCTCGTCCGTCTCCGGCTCTGCCGGGATCATGTCCCTTTCTTCCGCGAACCGTAGGAACTCCGCCCCGGCCCTGGTCGCGACATGGAAGAACCAGCGCTGCACGGCATCGCTGTGGTTCCGGTAGGTGGTTTGCGCCAAGGCGCCGGCGAGCAACGAAAGCAGATACTGCGCCCGCCATTCGACCCGGAAGGGCGCGGGTTGTTCGGCCGCCCGTAGGACGGCCCTGAGGATCTTGCCCGTCTTCTCCTGTCCAGATGGTTCGCCGGTGCCAGCCAGGAGCAGACGGACCAGATCCTCCGACGCCGACGCCTCAGGGGCGACGCCGAGCTCGGCCGCGGCAGCCGAGAGGCATAGCGCAACAAGATCGCGGGTCAGCGAAGCGGCCGGGTCGAACGCTGCCAGGTCGACGACCCTGATCCGCTTAGGCTCCAGCGGCAAGGCATCAGGGACGAGGATGTTCCCGCGGTGCAGGTCGCCGTGGCTCAGGCCATACATGTACTGGATCACGACATGCCGCACGGATAGGCCGGATCGGACCATCGCGACGGGATTGGGCAGCCGGTCAACGCCGACATGCTCGTCCCCGGGCCGCACCAGGCCGCGCTCGTCCGCCCAGCGCTCAATCCGCTCGATTGGCTCTCGTAGCTCGTGACGCAGATAGTTGTCGACGGCGTCCCGGTCGAGCGTCACTCGGTCCGGCCATCGGTCGCCGTTCCACTCGGTCAGGACTAGCCGCGCTACGGCCGCGCAGCCTGCCTCCTGTATCTCGGGAGACAGCTTGTCGATCGGGCGATAGTCCAACAGGTCGCCCGCGATGTCCTGGAACATGATGTGGCGCCCGTCGCCCACCTCGCAGGGGCGGCCCAACTGACGAACCAGATAACGCGTGGCGAACTCGGTGTTCTGCTTCCAGGCCAGCTCGTGCAGGCCCGTCTCCCACTCCTTGCCTGCCGGAATCACCTTGATGATCTGCTTACGCGAGCGCCACCTACCATCGGGGTGCCGATCCTTCAAGAGAATTGCGGTCACCACGGCACCGGTGAAACCCGACGCGCTCCACTTGTGGTCCGGCAGCTCCACGATGCCCCCACCGGCCCTAGCCCAGTGCCGCAAGGCCAACGCCACCTCCGCACCCAGGAACTCGGCGAGCGGATCGACCGTCGGCGTCATCCGGTGCCGCCTCCTTCCATGATGTCGGCCGCAGGGTCAGCGCAGAGCGGGCAGGTCTTCATGGATTCGGCGTGTGCTCAGGAGGAACGCCGACTGCGGACTGATCAGGAACTGCTCGCGGCGACCGTCCTCGATATCGGCGACCCGGGCGAGCACGATCTCGGTCTCCGCCGCGTCGTGCGCCAACTCCAGCATGCGGCGCCGCAGCTCGACGGCTTCGGGCGAGTCGAGGATCGGGTCGTACACCTCGAAGGACCGCATCGTGCGGTGCTGCTTGCCCGGCGTGGGCCGCGGCCCGTCGACGACCGACCTGATCAGCTCGAATCGAAGCTTGCCGGCCAGCGGCGCGAGTTCCGGGTGCCCGGCCTCGGACAGCTCCTCGCGCAGCTCCCGCCGCAGGCATTCGGGACCGGACTCGCGGCCGGCGCAGCGGTCGTACCAGCGCAGGAATCCGATGCCATGCCGGGCTGGGACAAATCCACGCAAGTCGCGTCTCATTGTCAGCTCGCGGCCGGCCGGGCGCTGCTCGACGAACCCCACTGCGTCCAGGGCTCCGCGCGCCTCGTCGGTGTACTTGACCACGCCGCCCGGTGGCCCGTACACGCCCGGCCGGAACGGATGGTGGATCAGGACATAACCGTCGTCGTCCTTGATGCGCAGCAGCGCCGCAACCGACACGCGCAGCCGCCCGGACGTCAGAGTGGTCCGCAGCAGTCCGAGGTGCGTGCGGTGGCGCAGGACCAAGCCGCCGGCTGCGAGCAAGGCGGCCGTGATCAGGCCGGCCATGATGTTGATGAGCATGAAGCCCTCCCGCTCGCGACTACACAGTGACGCGACCTTGATGCTGCGGGTGATGCCGGCTCCCGTCAACCTCCGCCACTTGCCCATTCGCGCTCGCTCAGCCACGCCGGCCGGCGGCGATCAGTACGGCTGGAGAAACCGCGGGGTCGATCGGCACCGGATCGATCCGGTGGTCGACGCGGTCGATGCCTTCCTTCCCCACCTTCAGTCAGGCGTTCGACGATGGAGCGGCGGGCTATCGCATAGCGGATCGCGGCGGATTTGGCGGACGTGGCGTTGATCTTCGACAAAAGAGGGCCTCGTTGAGGTAGTCCTCACTCTGTGCGCGGAGGTCTCTCAGGAGGAGGAGGTGTCCCGAGCCGGGCAAGACTCGTGCTCGACGACGTTCTCGACGGCCGATAGCCCCCTCATCCGGCTTCCCGAAACATACGAGGACTACACGAACGTGATGGCAACGGGTCACCGGAGATGGTCGCCGGTTGGTTCGCATGGTGGTACCTCCGGCCCACCAGCACTGGCACCCGATCGTCGATCTTCACGTGGTGGACCGCCTTGGGTGGCCTCATGACGACGGCGACGTGGAGACGTCGACACGGCAGGAGTACGTCAAGAAGCTGAACAAGCACGTGCGGCCGTTGCTCGGCAAGCTGCTGGCGGGCCGGCTGGACACCGAGACGCTCAGGTCGTTCTATGCGGCGTTGCGAAATTCCGGTACCACCCTTGAGGAGCGCTTGGAAGGCAGTCGAGGAGCTTGGAAGGCAATCGAAGCCAAAGTCGATCGCCCTGCCCTGTATGCCCGGCGCCACCCCGGCCTGCATGAAGATGCGCTGCGATCCAGCGGCAATCCGCAGCCACCGGCAAGAATCGCCGTCGATCTTCGCTCCTCTGGCGGACCCGATTGGGCGAACAGAGGGCGCAAATCGGGGGCAGCCGATGGCCAGACTGACCACTATGGTGTTTGGTTGGACTGGGCTGGATGCCCTGGACAATGCCGAGATGTGGGAAGGCCCCAGCGATGGAGGCGTCAGAGTTGGCGCGGGTAGACCTGACTCTCAGGCGACTGTGTGCCGATCATGGATTGACCTGGGTGGTGGAGGCGGTGGATGCCGCCGTTGCTGAGGGCGCCGCCGATTCGGTGACGGAAGGCAGCAGCAGCCACGGTCAGCGGCGCGGCGGCCGTCTTTTCGGGTATGGCATACGGCCGGACGAACGCAGCCGGATTGAGCCCGAAATTCGGTGGCGGCCGTACACGGATACAGAGCGGGTTCTGCTCTTGCTGGATGCAATGCTCGCGATCTACCGCGATCTGCCGAGCCTCCGCACGGAGACGGTGCGCGTGCTCACCGACGGCTTCCAGGGTCGAGTCGCGGTGCCTGAGCAGATCATCACGGCACTCGACGAGGACAACGAAGAAGCGGTCATCCTCTGGCAGCCCGACCTGGAAGCCGATACGCAGGGCCGGCAGCGTGTTGTCGGCACCCTGATCGCCCTCCGGGCGGCGGTGGTCCCGGGATGACGGATCCCATCGGCGACTTGCTCACTGAGCTGGCTGACGCGATGCAGGGTGTGACGACACCGTTCACCCGATCCGATGAGGCGGATCGCATCTACGAGGGTTACCTGTTCGCCCAGGTGATCGCTACGGCGGCCGAGTGCGGTGCCCGGGTCACCTACGAAGACTGCTACGAGAAGGAAGTGTCGGAGCTCGTCTTCCGAGGCGCCCCCGGCTTCATTCACGCCCGGCGACGACCGTTCACCCACGCGGTGCTGTACTTCGGAGACGCTCGCCCGATCGAGGTCCATCTCCGGGTGAGGGTGCAGGTGCAGGCCAAGAAATTCGACGCAGAATCGGACATTTTGCTCGTCGATACGAAAGCGGCGCGCGTATGCCGGGATAAGACGCAACTGCCAAAGGCGTCCGGCTGTGTGCTGACGATCGAGGGCAAGTACTACCCGCTCGGCGTTCCACGAGACGAGGCACTGAAGTATGTCGGTGTGCGGGCCTACTTCCCGCGGACGATGGCGAGCCTGTTCGCGACCAACTCGTTCTCCCCGTCCGCCAACAAGTGCCTGAGCCAGACGGCTGGCCATCTACCGTTCGAGTTCGGCGCGATGCCGGGAACCCGGTTCCAGACGTACGTCCGCACGCATATCCGTGATGCTCTCAAGAAGTGGGTGGCCGGCTTCGATTTCGAGCACCGCACCTGATCGCCGACCGCATGCTCACAGCAGCCGGTCGGCCTGTGCGGCCTCCTCCGGGGTTCTGCCTGAAAGGCCCCTCTCCGTGGGGCGGCGGCTATCCGCAGCGGACCATCTGGGCTAGGCCTGACGCGCCGTGGCCGCTGGAGTGGCGGACGGCTTGAGCTCCGTCCGCTACTCGCGGAGACGGCGGGCAGCGTCGCAGCGGACGGCGTCGGGCTCGGCTGCGGAGGCGGCAGCTTGGGCTGCCGTCCCCGCCTGGCGGGTGCCTTGTCTGTCTATGCGGCGCGCTTGCGTCGGCGGGGGAGCAGTTCGGCGGCGGCTTCGGCTTTGGCGCGTTCGACGTCGAGTTCGGCGATGACGGAGGTGTAGACGTCGGTCATGGCGGCGGAGGAGTGGCCAAGGAGTTCCTGGATGTCTTTGAGGTCGGCGCCGGCGGCTTTGAGGTAGGTGGCGGCGCAGTGCCGTAGGTCGTGTAGCCGGATCGGGGGTAGGTCGGCGTCGCGGACGAGGACCTCGAAGCGGTCGGTAACGGCGTAGGGGTGCCAGGGCTGCCCGTCGGGTTGGACGAAGAACAGCCCGGTGTCGGGCCAGGTGTGACCGGCCGCGAGTTTCCACTGGGCGCGGCGGGCGCGGTGGGCGCGCAGGACGACGCGGGTGATGCTGGCCATGGCCATGATCCGGTTGCCGGACTCGGACTTGACCTTCTTGATCACGGGCGTGTAGCCGTGAGTGGCGATCTGTTGGGTGACGCTGATCAGGGAGTTGTCGAGGTCGACGGCGGCGTCGGTGAGTCCGACGGCCTCGCCGCGGCGCAGTCCGCGGTGCAGGATGAGCGCGAACAGTGGGTAGAGGGCGATGTCGTGCTCTTCGGCGTGGTCGAGAAACGCGCCGGCCTGCTGCGGAGTCCAGACCATGACCGGGCTGGGCCGCTCACCGGTGTCGCGCCACCGCTGTACGGCTTTGGTGGTCCATACCCGGGCTTTGGGGCGTACCCCGGAGGGCAGTTCGATGTGGGCGGCGGGGTTGAAGTCGATGAGCCGGTTGTTGCCGCGGCGGATGGCGTCGTTGAGTGCCTTGCGCAGGGTGGCGCGGATGCGGTGCATGCTGGCCGGTTTGGTGGTGCGCAGGCCGCGGACGCTGGCGCGGATGGTGGGGTCGTCGCTCTGGCGGGCGATCTCGATGGCGGTGCTGCGGTCGGCGATGGCGGTGAACATGGCCTCGATGTGCTCCACCCGCAGTTTGACCAGGGGGATGGCACCGAGGTGGGGGACCAGGTGGGTGCGGATGTGCGACTCGTACGCGAGCATCGTGTTGGGTTGGACGCTGCGCAGGTTGTGGCGCGACGCCAGCCACGACTGCAGGTATTCGCCGACGGTGGTGGTGACGGTGGCCGGTAGTCCGGCGCGGACCCGGCGGGCGATGGTGTCGCGGTCCGGTAGCGGGGCACCGGAGGCGACGGTGAGGAGCAGGTCGGCGATCTCGGCGGCGACGGCGGGGTCGTCGCTGGCGAGGGCGAGCAGGGCCTTGGCGTGGTCGCGGTCGGCGGTGGCGGCGTCGCGGGTGTCGAAGGTGCTGCGGCGTAGTTGCCGGCGCGGCTTGCCGCGGTGGGTGGGTAGTTCGAGTTGGTAGGCCCACCGGCCGTGGGTGGGGCTCCACGCCCCGCTGGGCCGGCGCAGCTGCGGGCAGCGGTTGCCGAGTTTGCGGCCGTCGCTGTCGCGGCAGGAGCAGCGTTTGAAGACGGATCCTTCCGCCATGGTCAGGTGTTCCCTTCGATCGGGGTGTGCGGCAGCTGGGGGCTGCGGATTCGGTACGGGGTGATCGACGCGTGACTTCCGCCGGTGGTCAAGTCGTCGCCGGGCGGTCCGGTCGAGGACCCCGGGTCGTCGGCGGCGGGTAGGTGCAGGGCGGTGAGGATGCCCGCGACCGGTACGCGGTAGCGGGTGCCGAACCGCAGCACCGGAACGGGGAACCGGTCGCGTTTGGCCAGGTCGTAGGCGGCGGACCGGGACAACCCGAAGATTCGGGCGGCCGTGCTCAGGTCGGTGACCGCGCCCAGGGCGCGGATCCGCTGCGTGGTCCAGGTGTCGTGGGCGCCGTCGCCGGCTGGGCGGGTAGGAGCTGCGGGGGTGGGGCGGTGCTGGTCGGGGGTGCTCATCGTGCGGTGGTCCTTCCGGTGATCAAGACAGGAGCGTTAACGGTGTCTCCGGGCACGGGCGGCTGGTCGATCCGGCAGTAGCGATCGGCGCGGAGATGCCGGCGGCGTCCGCGCCGTGGCCCGGGCGTCGGTGGATCGTTGAGCAAGCCGAGTGGTCGCGACACGGACGAAGGTGGTACGGGTTAGCGGGCTGGACAGGTGGCGTGTGGTCCGAGGTGGTGCTCGTTCACGGTGATGTCGACTGCGCCGGGCGAGTCGGGCCTGACACTTGTAAACCCGCATTTGTGTGCTCTGGCGAACGCCTGCCTCACTCACAGCCGCTCACAGCGACTCACAGAGCCGCCGTTCAACCGCTGACTTCTGGTCCGCGCCACGCACCGTGCCTGGTGCCAACGCGCCCGCCCGAGGCGCACGGACAGCGATAGCTGCCGATTGTGTAGCGGGCGCCTCGCGGTTGGAAGTGACCCCTGATGTCCCGCCCGATGACGTGCCGTTGGCCGCGTGAACGTGTTACACGACTGTGGCCGCGGCGGGCGCACCCACTCATGTTTGTCGATATCAAGGGTTGCTGGCGGACACGTGGCACTGCGAGGTGCGCGCCACTGGCGGCGGGCCTTCGGTCGTTCTGCCCGCGCCGGCGCAGCGGCGTCACGCCGGTGCCGATGGCGCTGGCGCTGGTGCGCCCCGTGGCCAACCGGAAGTCAACGGAGACCCGTGTTGCGCGCACATCCCGACTGTCAATGCCCTGCTCAGCGACCGCGTCGGACACAATGTCAACGACTGGCGTCGATGACATATGCCACCGCTCGGACATCCTCTTGCGGCACGCGTTGACACGATCCACCAGTTTCGGACAACGCCTACGTACGCGATGTCAATCGCCGAGTGTGGATGGACGGCGCCTGCGGTCGGCGTGCGTGTCTGGACACGCGTCGCGGTGTCACTGTCGGCGGCTCTGCCATCTTGGCTGTGGCCGCGCCACGCCGCGGCGGACAACATGTCAATCGAAGGACGTCGTTGACATCGGACGGTGGCGCGGCACCCGGGTCGGGCGCGAGAGTTGGCCTCCCGCATCTCCCAAGGTGCGACTGCGCCTGGCGTGGGATGAGGCGCTGAGCGATGTCCCCGGGTGAACAGGCGGCGTCACCGTGGTCGAGACCCCGGGTCACTCCCACGCGGCTCATGCGCGCAAAGCTCCAGCGGGTACGTCCCACCTGTCCGTTGACAGCGAAGTTGAACCGTTGATTCCCGCGACCAGGGACGGCTCATCTTCGGCGGCACGGGAGGCGGTCGCTGTGAGCCGCTGTGAGTCTTTGTGAGTGGCTGTGAGTCGCTGTGGGTAGGGCTCCGGATAGCCCCTCGTCTCGTGCTCTCGCGCCGTGGCCGCACGCACTCACAGCCCTGGTCAGGGACCCCGTAGGAACGTGGGCCGGCTGTCGGTCGACGCGGAGCGGCACAGCGCTGTGAGTGGGTGTGAGTCGGACAGGCGTTCGCCAGCGCACACAAACGGCGGTTATATAAGTGCAAGCGCAGTGCGGCCCCCGATCGGGTATACGTCGTGCCGGCTGCCCCGGACCACGTGGGGCCGTCTATCCGGCCGCGCCGACCGGTGGCCATACCGCCCAAGCGGTCGTCCGGGCGCGGTATCGGCTCGTAGATCCGCTTTCCCACCGGGCCGCGACCGTCGACTGGCCGCCTCGCGGGCCGGGCAGGACGTGACCTGCGGACCTGGTGTCATCGCGTCATTCGCTGCCCCGTCGGGCGGCACCGGCTATCACCGGCCAGATGACGCATCGCCGGGGGATGGCGTGATTCGGGGTCCGCGGGTGGCGGGAGTTTGCCACCGACGGCGGGACTGTCCCGCTGTCGCCAGCCTGGCCGAGTCGCGGCCCTCGTTGACGGAACCCGGTACCCGCTGGACTCATGGGACCAAGCGGCATCTCGTCTCACACGCCTCCGGCGGTTGCCGTTTCTCGGCCGCCCTCGCAGTAATCAACGGGCCGGTGAACCGTGCCGAGGTCAGTTGCGGCGTCAGTGCCCGCCTCCGTTGCGGGGTCGTCCTTGAACCTGACCCGGCAACGGACCCCCGGTTCCGCTCACACCGCAGCACACACCGCCAGTGATCAGATCCGTCCCAGCTCAGAGAGACCTTCCGGTCTCTCCCTCACCCCCGCAGGAGCCACCAACCATGTCCGATCAGATTCTTCGTGCCCAGTCCATGCTGACCGCCCGCGACCACGTCCTGCTCGGCTGGCTGGCCGACCACGGCGTGCTGACCACGCCGCAGGTCGCCTACGCCCTGTTCCCGTCGCTGGACTTCGCCCAACGCCGGCTGCGCCGGCTCCACGATGTCGGCGTCATCGACCGGTTCCGGCCGCTGAAGACCGACGGCGGCTCCTACCCGTACCACTGGGTCCTGGACCAACTCGGCGCGGAACTCGTCGCCGTGGACCGTGACCAGCCACCGCCACGGCCCAGCCAGACCAAGGCCCGACGCCGCCGCTGGACCGTCGCCCGCATCCTGGACCACCGGCTCGGCGTCAACCAGTTCTTCACGGACCTCGCCGGTCACGCCCGCACTCACCCCGACCATCAACTGCGGCGGTGGTGGCCGGAGGCGCGGTGCGCCGACCTCGGTGTCTTCGCCAACGCCGACTCTCACGTCGCACTCCAGGTCAGTCCCGCCCCGGTCCATCCCGACGGCCACGGCATCTGGACGGCCGGCAACCGGCAGGTGCCGTTCTTCCTCGAGTACGACACCGGCACCGAACCTCTGACCGAGCTCGTCCGCAAACTCGACGACTACCACCAGATGGCCCGCTGGGGAGGGCCGCAGTGGCCGGTGCTGCTGTGGCTGCACTCCGCCGAGCGCGCCCACCACCTGCACCAGCGACTGGCAGAGCAGACGCTGTTCGCGCCCGTGGTCACCGCCAGCCGCGACCATGCCGCCCGGGCCGCCATCGGCCCCGCCGGACCGCTGTGGCAACTGCACGGCCATCACGGCCTGCTCACTCTGGCCGACCTCGCCGACGCGCTGCCCTTCCTGCAACACCCCGACCACGGGCCCGACGCGTTCGGCCATCCCTTCGCCCCGCGCCGAAAGGCCGGGCCGCCGCAAGGCTGAACAGCAGACCGCCGCGCCCGCACGTCGGTCGACGGCAGGACCTGCGACGTACGCCGCGTCGAGCCCTGTCTCCGACGTCGCCACACCTTGCGACTCCGCCGGTGTTCACGCCTGTGCCGCGATCCGCACACGGAGCGTTGACCCCTACCGCGACCACCTGCGCCGCCGTCGGCAGCAAGATCCCGCCGTCGGCGCTACCCAACTCCTCGCCGAGATCAGGGAACTGGGCTACACCGACAGCCTCAACCTGCTCTACCGCTACATCACCCAGGGCCGGGTCGAAGCTGACCCCCCCCGAGGTGATGATCCCGTACCGCAGACCCAATGACGGCAGCGAGCTACCCGATCGGAAGAAGGACCTGAACAAGCAACACCGCACGGTCCGCGCCCAGGTCGAACACGCTCTGGCTCGCATGAAGAGCTTCAGGATCCTGCGGGACTACCGGCGTGCTACCAGCACATTGACCGATACCGCTTCCGCCATCGCCCACCCGCACAACATCATCCTGCTCGGGTGACACCAGCGCCGGTGCCGGGCAACGCCTTCACCGAGTTACGAGACGTCCTTTAGCGAGACGACAACGTAGGACGTGCCGCATTTGCAGACGAAGGCGGGACCGTCGCGCGGCGGTGGGTTCGGGTGACTCGAGTCCGGGCGTTCTCCACATGCTGCACGATTGCTTCACCGACTGCTTGGGCGAGCTTCGGCGGCACGGCATTACCGATGAGCCGCCCAAGGGGAGCGAACTGCACCGGATCCTCGGGCGCGACGAACTCATAACCGCGCGGGAAACTCTGAAGGATCGCAGCTTCTCGCAGAGAGATTGCGCGGTCCTGTTCGGGGTGACCGAAACGGCCGGCGCCATAGTTGTAGGACAACGTCGTGATGGTCGGCGATGGTTCATCCCAGGTCATGCGGGCGTACACGTTGCGAAAGGTGGAGCCCGATGACTTACGGTGGCACGGGGCGCGAAGGTCCTCGCGCCAGTCCTCCCAGGTGCCGCCTGGCTTCGAGCTTCTGATCCTCTCCAGGTTGACCGGCGTCAGCGTGCGGCTCTTGTGGAGACGATCCGTTGGGTCTACTTTCCCGTGGGCGAGCGGGGGAAGTCCCCGAATGGCGCGTTCGACGGTGACATAGTCGGTCGACACGAGTGCGCCCTTGGGTACGCGAATATCACCAAGTAATGAAGCGACGAGAACCATTCGGCGGCGATGTTGGGGAACTCCGTATGCGGGGCAATAGCACGACTCGAAGTGGACCGAGTAGCCGAGCTCTCTCAGCTTGAGGACGAATTCCTTGAACACCGCGGTGCTTCCAATGCGGGGAACGTTCTCCATGGTGACGACTTCGGGCCTTGTGCCCTCCACCAGGCGGCGAACTTCGTTCACGAGCGGCCACTGGGCTTCTTGGGAGGTGTCGGCACCCCGCCGGTACGAAGAGAACGGCTGGCAAGGGGCGCAACCAGCCAATACACGGACGGATCCCTTCGGCCACATGGCGGCTAACTCGCTGGCCTTCAACTCCCGCACGTCCTTCTTGTGAAAAGGTGCGCGGACGTTGGCGCGGTAGGGATAGTCGCAGGTGGCGTCGATGTCGACTCCCGCGACGACGTCAATGCCCGCGTCCTGTAGGCCGTACGACAGGCCGCCCACCCCGCAGAATAGGTCAACTGCGGCGATCTTGAGGGGTCGTGGGGCCATGCTCGGATCTTAGTTGGTTGACGACCTTCAACGCTGGCTGGCGTCCTCGCCAGGCTCCAGGCCCGAGCGGAAGTTGCAGTGGGCTGCCTAACTGTCCACTGTGCGACACATGTGCCCGTCGCTCGACGGGTGTGGGAGCGCTAGCGTTTCCACATGACTCATGATCGACGCTGGAGCGGCGCTGGCTGCGACGTGAGGCGCCGCTGCCCACTGGGCGAATGGAACACTTGTTCCATTCGTCCGGTTCTGTCGTAGCCCAGCCCTACGCTCGGTTCACACGACGAGGAGGGCACATGACGGCGGCCATGAGGGCTTCAGCGCCACCTTCCGCGCGTGTGTCCGCAGCTCTCGCTGAAGAGCTGCGGGGGATTCTCGATCGACACGAGGGTCCTCGAGCGCAGTCGCTCGTGGCGGACTTCGCCGTCCGCCATCGCCTCACCCACAACGATGTCGACGCCTTGTTGGTGATGCTGACCCGGCAGCGAGCCGCGAGCCACACGGCGTCGCCATCCTGCCCGTCGGCAACTGGGCCGTCCTCGCCGGCCCACCTCGTCGGTCCGGCGAAGGCTGAGGACCCCAGCCTGCAGGGCTGCTCGCCCCTCGTCTCGGCCGTCGGCGAGCAAGACGAGGAGCAAGACGAGGACAGCCTTGCCTGGATGTTCGAAGACGTCCCTGAGCCGTCCGCATTTCCGGCGTCCGACGACGCGGTGGGCAAGGCGTTCGAGGACCTGTTCGGTGACTGGAGCCGTACGGGCGGCAAGCTGACGCGGGCCGAGATCGCTCTGCTCGCGACACGACGTGGCCTCTCCGCCGATCAACACGGTGAGCTGCTGGGCCTGTTGGAGGGCGCTGGCGTTGAACTGCCCGCGCCCGTAGAGGTGCGCCCGGTGAGATCCGCGGCCAAGGGCTACGAGCTGCAAGGGGACAGTGTCCGCCAATACCTGCGGGCCATTGGCCGATATCCCCTGATCAACGCCGTACGCGAGGTCGAGCTCTGGTCCCTGATTCGGCAGGGGGAGGCGGCGCGATGCACACTTGATGCCGGCTGGAGCGAACTCTCACGAAAAGACCGACGATCGCTGCGTGACCGTGTCGACGACGGGCGGGCGGCGCACGCCGAGTTGGTGTCTGCAAACTTGCGGCTCGTGGTGTCGATCGCCAAGGCCAACCAGTACCACCACAGCGGCGTCGAGTTCGCCGACCGGATTCAAGATGGCAACCTCGGCCTGATGCACGCGGCAGACCTCTTCGATGGCTCCAAGGGTTGCAAGTTCTCCACCTACGCGACCTGGTGGATCAAGCAGTCCATCGATCGAGGCATCGCCAATCACGGACGAACCATCCGCATTCCCGTCCATGTCCACCAGCAACTGCGGAAGGTCGCGAAGGCGGCCCGGAAGCTGACTGCCCGGCTGGATCGGGAGCCCAGCCTTGCCGAGCTCGCCGACGCGACCGAGATGGAAGCTGGGAAGGTGCAAGCGATGCTGGACTACCTGCGCCCGAATCTCAGTCTCGACATGCTCTACGGCGACGAAGGCGACCTTAGGCTGTCGGACATTCTCGTTCACGAGCAGGAACGCGACGGACGCACCGACCCGGCGGAGATTGTCGGTCACGCGATGCTTAATTCGGACATCGAACGCACCCTCCGGAAGTTGCTGTCCGAGAGGGAAGCGAGTGTGATCCGACGTCGGTTCGGCCTTGGCACCGGCGAGGAGGAGACTCTGGACGAGATCGGCGCCGACTACGGCGTCACCCGTGAACGAATCCGGCAAATTCAGATGAAGGCGATGAAGACGCTCCGAGAGCACAAAGGTGCCGCAGCCCTGCGTTCCTACGTGACCGACGGTCCCGCGGCCGACCTGTCCACTGGATCTGTCAAGGGAGAGCGTGATGAGTGACAGCAAGGGGCAGACGCTCGAAGAGGCGTGCGACAGGTTCGTCGCCTGGCTGGACCGTCGGGTGGTGGCGGCGGGTCGCGGCGATGGCCTGGACCGACTGGAAGTGGATCCGTCGGGGACCTTCTGGCTGGGGCGGCTCGCCTGCGAGGACGAGGTGCGAAAGGGCACCAGCGACGACCGAGCGGAGCGGCTCGACCCGTGCGCGATCGGCATCCGGTTCCGTCCGGCCGAGGCCCCGCCGTGGTCGATGACGGTGACGGTGCGGGCCCGCGCCTGGGTCAAGGACCCCAAGGATGGTCCGGACCCGGACCGGCGCTGGTGGCGTACCGGTCTCGTCGAGGAGGATATCTCCGTCGTGGTCGGCGCCGGTGGCGGGATCTTCGGCGCGAAGCAGCTACGAGATGCCTTCGCCGCGGTCGGTGCGCCGGGCCTGACCGCTGAAGTTCGGGTCGACGTGGAGGATTGGCACCGGGACACCGAGCTTGTCGTGCAGCTGGTAAACACCAGCCCGGAGAAGTCGCGCGGCGGCCTGACCGACTCGCACCTCTACGAGACGCAGCTGGAGGTTTCAGGGCTCGCCACCACCCCGTTCCAGTTGGAGGCCCTGCCCGACAGCTTCCGTTACGACCGCGACGTGCCGGCGTACGGCATCAACGTCGGTGTCGAGGTGCCAGCGCCTGGGGTGTTCCGCAGCTCCGACACCATCACGGTACAGACCGTCCGCCCCGGATATTGGAACAGCAGCCGGCCGGAGCCGACGCTGTCGTTCGAGCGGCTCGCTGCCGATCCGATTCCGGAACTCACCGCCCTGGTCGAGGCGCTCGAAGAGTACGACCACACCCACTGGTCGGAGCCGGCGTTGGCGGCCAGGGAGGTGGCCGAGGGCTGGACACCGGGAATGCGTGCCGAGGCGAACAAGGCGGCAGCCGAGGTGTTCGCCGAACTCGACCGGCTGCGGACCGGGCTGGAGCTTCTGCAGACCAATCGGGACATCCGCCTGTCGTTCCAGCTGATGAACAGGGCGATCGGGCTGAGCGCGAAGGGACGCGGCTACGACTCCTGGCGGCCGTTCCAGGTTGGGTTCCTGCTGTCCGCAATCCGCTTCCTCGCCGAACCCGCCAAGGACGCGAAGGTCGTCGACACCGTCTGGTTCGCCACCGGTGGCGGCAAGACCGAAACCTACCTAGGGCTGTTGTTGACGACGGCCTTCCTCGATCGGCTGACCGGCAAGCGTACCGGCGTGACGGCCTGGTCCCGGTTCCCTCTCCGGCTGCTGAGCTTGCAGCAGACGCAGCGTTTCGCCGATGCGCTCGCCGGCGCCGAGCTGGTCCGCCAGGAGGCGGTGTCACTCCAGGAGGCGAACGTCAAGGGTGCTCCGTTCAGCCTCGGGTTCCTCGTCGGCAAGGCTGGTACGCCCAACAAGATCGTGCCCAAGCCGGAGGAGAACGAGATCGACCCGGACAGCCCGGGCATGCCTGACAAGTACCGGGTGCTGCTGCACTGTCCGTTCTGCCGGAACGAGAACCTGCGGATGAGGTTCGACCGTCAGCGTTGGAAGCTGGAGCATCACTGCACCAACACGCAGTGTCCCTGGAAGCGGGGTGCCCTGCCGGTGTACATCGTCGACCAGGAGATTTTCCGCTTCCTCCCGACCGTGGTGGTGGGGACGCTCGACAAGGCCGCGTCGATCGGCCTGCAGCAGGCGATGCGCGGCCTCGTCGGGCCGCCGCAGAAGCTCTGCTCGGTCGACTGGCACGGCTTCACCTACGCGACCAGGTCGAAGACGCCCAACGGCTGTCTGGTACCCGACTGCCAGGGAACCCTCAACCCGCTGCCGATGCCGGCGGAGCGGTTCGCGCCGTCGCTACGGTTGCAGGACGAGTTGCACCTGCTCCGCGACAGTCTGGGTGCCGTTGACTCGCACTACGAAAGCCTGCTCGACTATCTGCAGAACGAGCTGACCGGTAGCCACGCCAAGATCGTCGCCAGCAGCGCGACCCTCACCGGCTACTCCCACCAGGTCAAGGTCCTCTACCAACGCGAAGGCCGGGTTTTCCCACAGCAAGGCCCCCGCTCCGGCGAGTCGTTCTGGACGGTGCGCAAGGAAGAGAAACTGCGACGCTTCGTCGCGGTCGCACCGCGCGGGGTGACGCTGGAGCACGTCAGCGACCGGACCCTGGATGCCTTGCAGCGCTGCGTCCGCAGGCTGATCGACGAGCCGTCGGCCGTCTGCGCGGAAGCCGGTATCGATCCGAAGCATGTCGACGAGCTGCTCAGCCTCTATGGCACGAACGTGGTGTACGGCTCCACCCTCTACGACGTCGAGGCCGCCGGTCGAAGCCTGGGCAGCAACAACACCGTCGACGGCATCAACGTCGAGCAGCTCACCGGACAGACCGACTTCGACGAGGTGCGCGACATCCTGGAGCGGTTGGAGAAGCCCGAGGAGAAGTTCGAGGATCGCATCCACGTGATCGCGGCCAGCTCGATGTTGTCGCA
The DNA here is from genome assembly GCF_028475105.1 of Micromonospora sp. LH3U1. Lineage (NCBI taxonomy): Bacteria > Bacillati > Actinomycetota > Actinomycetes > Micromonosporales > Micromonosporaceae > Micromonospora > Micromonospora sp. LH3U1. Next base: position 315,166 of record NZ_CP116936.1, read on the forward strand.
CGGGGTGGACATCGACCGGCTCAACACGATGGTCATGCTGGGTCTGCCGTTGACGACGGCCGAGTTCATCCAGACCACCGCCCGCGTCGGCCGCCGGCACCCGGGACTGGTGTACGTCCTGCACAAGATTGGTCGGGAACGCGACGCCCAGACGTTTCGGCATTTCGACAAGTACGTGAGCCAGGGTGATCGGTTCGTCGACGCCATTCCGATCACGCGCCGCAGCCGGCGGGTGCTGGCTCTCACGCTTCCCGGGATGGTCGCGGCTCGCACCCTGATGGTGCACGAACCGGCCAGCAAGCAGCGATTGAGCACACCGGCGAAGCTGCGCCAGTACGTCCGCGACGCGAAACTGACGCCCGATGACGAGGCGGCGGCCGTGGCTGAGATTCTCGGCCTCGTCGGTCCGGAGGACATTCTGCACCGGCAGCAGATCGTCGAGTGGGTCCGCGACTGGTTCGCCGATCTTGAGGACCCAGCCACCAAGGCCCAGTTCATCAGCCAGATCGGCCACCCCTCCCCCATGAGAAGCCTCCGCGACGTCGAGGCCCAAGCTCCGATTCACGACTGAAGGCGGACGAGATGACGAAGTTGGGTTCTCGCAGCGGCAGCCAGATCCTGCGGACCTTCCTGCCGGAGCAGACGGTCGACCTGCGTGGTGACATCTACCGGGTCGACGAGTGGTCGGCCCCGAGCCCGATCGAGATCGACTCCGATGTGGTGCGGTGGAGTCTGTTGACCGAGATCGGCCCGTGGACCGCCAACGACAAGGACGGCGGCATGGCCGGGGATCTGCTGCGCAGGGTGCCGGTGGAGGTCGTCGAACTCGACGATCGTCGTGGCGTGACGGTGGAGCGATACCCCCGAGTCTGGTTGTGCCGGGTCTGCAAACGCATCGGTAAGTCCGAGGATGCCCGCTGCAAGTGTGGCAAGCGTGCCTGGGGTCAGCTTCATTTCGTCGGCGTACATGAATGCGGTGCGATCACCGAGCCCTGGATCCGGCGCTGCCCGCAGCACGACGACGTACGGGTGGTCGTGCCGAAGAGCGCCAAGGCCGCGGACATCCGTTTCGTGTGCCCCGTTTGTGACACGCCGACCATGCCGGCGGGGCTGGGTTTCAACAAGAAGTGCGTGTGCGGTGACGGCCTCGTGCGGTGGAACGTTCACAAGGCCCGCATGGTCTACGTGCCGCGCGGCATGGTGCTGATCAACCCACCGCGGCCGGAACACCGGGAGAACTTGAAACTTGCCGGCGGTTCGCGTAAGGCGTTGATCTGGGTGGTCGAGGGGTTGACGGTGGCCAGGCCCGCCGACGTGACGGCAAAGCAGACCCGTAAGGAACTGGTCGACCAACTGATCGGCAGCAAGATGCCGCCGGAAATCGCGGAGCAGATGGCAACGGTCGCCGAGCAGGCCGGCCAATTGGCCAAGGCCGGCGATCACCCGACCGACCGGCTCCCTCCGGCCCGGCGTGAGGTGGCCGAACGGGAGGCCGTCGACATCGCGATGGCGTTGGCGGAGAGCCGGACGCCGACGACGGCACTGCGCCTGCCGGATCCCGACGATCCGCTCGAGAAGCGCTACCGGGAGAAGTACCCGCCGGCCCTGCGTCGGGCCGGCATCGACGGGCTCGACCTGGTCGACAGATTTCCGATCCTCAACGCCATGTACGGCTACACACGGGGTGAAGACGATCCGTCGAAGTGCCGGCTGGTGCCGTTCCGGCGCAAGCGGGGCGGCTACCGGCTCTACGGCAACCTCGCCGAGACTGAGGCGTTCCTGATCCGGCTCGACCCAATCCGCGTCGCGACGTGGCTGGCCGGACGTGGACATCGGCTAGCGGGGTGGACGCCGGAGTGCGCCGACCCGGTCGTGGCCCGAGTCGCCATCCTGGAGGCGGCCCAGGTTCCCAACAAACGCGACGATCCGCAGATGGAGTCGGTTGGCGCCGACGTGCTCAAGCTGATTCACACCTACGCGCACCGGCTCATCCGGCAGACCGCCGTCTTCTCCGGCATCGAACGCGACGCGCTCAGCGAGTACCTCGTACCCCACCATCTCGGCTTCTTCCTGTACGCGGCCGCTCGGGGTGACTTCGTGCTCGGCGGCATGCAGGCGGTGTTCGAGTCTAACCTCGACGATCTGTTGACCGCGTTCGTCGATGCGGAACACCGCTGTCCGTTGGATCCCGGTTGTGGGATCGGCAGTGGGGCTTGTGCGGCCTGCGTTCACCTGGGTGAGCCGTCGTGTCGATTCTTCAATCGGTTCCTGGACCGCGGCGTGTTGTTCGGGCGGAACGGCTACCTGCGAATCTCGACATGATCCGCTCCCGCCAGATCGTTTCCACCCGATCGGCCGCCTCGGTCACCGTCTCGTGTTCCCACACATGGACCGCGATCCATCCCAGTTCGGCCAGCGCGGCGTCCTTGGCTCGGTCCCGGACGACGTTGCGGTCGAGCTTGGCGACCCACCAGTCTCGGTTGTTGCGGGGCGTCGTGCCGTGCTCAGGGCAGCGGTGCCAGAAGCAGCCATCTACGAACACCGCCACCTTCGCCCTGGTCAGCGCGATGTCCGGACGTCCGGGTAACCCGGGGTGGTTGATCCGATACCGTAGCCGGCGCCGATGCAACTCCCGGCGCAACGCCAGCTCCGGTTTGGTCGAGGCGCGGGCCTGCCGGCTCAGGCGGGCCGAGGTGGCGGTGTCCAGGGGTGTTGGCATGGTCGACTTTCGGCCCATCTCTCCAACCTATCTGGGGAGATCGGCGACGCGGTCCAGAGGTTAGGCTGCCCGGACAGAACAACCGACTTATGGGTTGGTGTTCCTTTTGTCAATATATTGGAGATCAGGTCTGTGACGGCATCCAAGCCTGACGTCCGGCGTTGGCTCGCCCCTGGTGCAATGGTGGTAGCCCGCGACGAGGAGTGGCTGGTCCGAGCGACCGAGGACACCGCCGATGGTGTCGCGGTGCATGTGCAAGGTCTCGGCGAGCTGGTACGTGACACGACAGCGACGTTCTACGACACCCTCGACGTCATCACTCCACTGGACCCGGCCGAGGCCCGGGTCGTCGCGGACGGCAGTCCCCGATATCGCACCGCCCGGCTCTGGCTGGAGTCCACCCTCCGCAAGACGGCCGTTCCGCTCGCCGATCAGTCGCTGTCGGTGGCCACTCGCGGCCTCGCCGATGCGCTCGGCTACCAGCAGTCGGCGGTCCGGAAGGCCCTGGATCCGGCGAGCCTGCGACCGCGCATTCTGCTCGCCGACGCGGTCGGTCTCGGCAAGACCCTGGAAATCGGCATGATTCTGTCCGAGCTGGTGCGCCGTGGGCGAGGCGACCGCATTCTCGTGGTAACCCCACGCCACGTACTGGAACAGACGCAGCAGGAGCTGTGGACGCGCTTCGCCCTGCCGTTCGTGCGCCTGGACACCTCCGGTATCCAACGGGTCCGGCAGAAACTGCCCGCCACCCGCAACCCGTTCACCTATTACCGCCGCGCAATCATCTCGATCGACACCCTGAAGTCGGATCGCTACGTGGCCAGCCTGCGCAAGCAACGCTGGGACGCGGTCGTCATCGACGAGTCGCACAACCTGTCGAACGCCGAGACGCTCAACAACCGGCTCGCCCGGCTGCTGGCCCGGACCACGGAAGCGCTGATCCTGGCCTCCGCCACCCCGCACAACGGCAAGGCCGACTCCTTCGCCGAGCTGATCCGCATGCTCGACCCGGTCGCCGTCCCGCCGAGCGGTGAACTGGACCGGGACGAAATCCGGCGGCTCGTCGTGCGGCGCCACCGGCACAGCCCGGAGGTCGCGAGCGAGGTCGGCGCCGACTGGGCCGAGCGACGCGAACCGAACAACATCCTGATACCGGCCACGTCAGCTGAGAACGCGGTCGCCAGCGAACTGGAACACACCTGGCTGTGGCCGGGCGCCGGCGGCAGCCCGTACTCGGGTGCACGCGGCACGTTCTTCCCGTGGACCCTGGCGAAGGCGTTTTTGTCGTCACCGGCGGCGTTGCAGGAGACGATCGACGGACGCATCGAGCGCGTCACCAAGGACACCAAGCTGCCCTCCGACCGGGCTGAGGTCGAGCTGCGGGCGCTTCGCCACCTCGCCGACCTCAACGAGCGCACTATGCGTACTGCGTCAGCCAAGTACACCCGACTGGTGACGTACCTGAAGGAGATCGGCGTCGGGGCGGGCTCCACCACCCGGGCGGTGGTCTTTGCCGAACGGCTGGAGACGCTGTACTGGCTGCACCGCAGTCTGCCGGGCGACCTCGGCCTGCCGGACGGGGCGGTCGAGTTGATGCACGGCGGTCTCACCGACTCCGAACAGCAGGAGCTCGTCGAGCGCTTCAAGCAGGAACAGTCGGCGGTACGCGTGCTGGTCACCGGTGACGTGGCCTCCGAGGGCGTCAACCTGCACGCCCAGTGCCACGAGCTGATCCACTACGACATCCCGTGGAGCCTGATCCGCATCGAACAACGCAACGGCCGCATCGACCGCTACGGCCAGAAACACCCGCCGCAGATCACCGCCCTGCTGCTCGACCCGGCCAGCGAGCGATTCGCCGGCGACGTCAGGGTGCTGGCCAAGCTGATCGAGAAAGAGGACGAGGCCCACGCCGCCCTCGGCGACGTCGCGTCGCTGATGGGCCGCTACGACATCAAGGGCGAAGAGGAGGAGATTCGGGCAGTGCTCGCCGGCACCAAACAGCTCGACGACGTCCTGCGGCCGGTCACCGAGGTCGCCGCCGGCAACGACGTCGCCGCGATCTTCGCCCAACTCTTCGACACGCCAGGGCAGGTCGACGAGCCGGCTGCGGCATCGGAGGTCGTACCGGACAACGGAGCCGGCCTTTACGACGACGAAGTCTCCTACCTCGAGGAGGCGCTGCGGGAAGCGTTCATCGACCCGACGGCGACACCGGCTCGCGGCGGAGTCGGGTGGCGCCGCGACGAGGCATTCGGCACCGTGGAGCTGACTCCACCGCCCGATCTGGTGCAACGGCTGGAGGTGCTGCCGCAGAGCTATCTCGTCGACCGCAAGGTGACCGAGCGTCTGGTGCTCGCCACCACCGCCGCCCGGGGCAAGGACAGGTTGGCCGCCGCGCTGCGCGACGACAAGGACACGAGCTGGCCGGACGCGCACTACCTGAGCCCGCTGCATCCGGTGCTCGACTGGGCCGCCGACCGAGCGTTGGCGGCGCTCGGCCGCAACGAGGTGTTCGCGGTCCGTGGCGAGGTGGACGCGCCGACGGTGCTGTTGCTCGGCACCTTGACCAACAAGCGCGGGCAAGTGGTCTCCACCGCGTGGCTGACCGCTCAGTTCCCCATTCCCGACGACCCGTCGTTCGCACTGGTGACCCCACACGACTCCATCCGCGACGCGCTGCAGGTGCTCGGCTGGACCAGTCCCCGGGCCAATCCGGGCGCCATCGCCACGATCGATCACCTTCAGCCCCTGATCCGGCCCGCGGTCTATGAGGCTGCCGCCTACCTGGAGAAGACCGTCTTCGAGGCGGCCAGCCGGGACGCCCAGCAACGCGTTGACGCGTGGCGCCGCAAGCTCGACGCATGGGACGGAGAGACGGCGGTCTTGATCCGGCGTAGCGATGCCGCGGCAAGCCGGGAACGCATCGCCGAGGAACGGAAACTGACCGAGTCGATGGCACCGGCTCGACAACTGGTACGCCCGCTGCTGGTGGTCGTGCCCGACACCGAGAGGGAACTCCAGTGAGCAGGTCGGACGCGATCCTCGTCGGCGAAGGCTGGATCTCCGAGCACTACTTCACTACCGACGCCACCAAGGAGTCGTTCCGGGCGAAGATCCTGGAACGCCGCGCCGGATGGGACACCGAGGAAAACGCCGGACGGTCAACACCGCGATCCCGATTCCTGGCGGCCCGCCGGAAGTTGGAGATCGATCTGGCCACCCTCTCCGAACTGTTCGACCCGGCAGCCGCCAGCGAGCAGTCCGGAAGCCGAACCGCAAACGAGGTGCCGGGACAGGTCTTCCGCGCGGTACGCGACATCCTCGGTCTCGACGCGCCGGGCCTGGTCGTCTCCGAATCCGGGCCGCTCAGCCGAGTTTCCTCGGCCGGCGCTCCGGGCCTGGCACCGCTGGTCGTGCTCGCCGCCCTTCCGGTGGCCGCGATCGAGGAACTGCTCGCCCGGGACGCGGTCACGCTTGGGGAGGCGGTTCAGCTCACCGAAGACGGCGAGGAAATCAAGAGCGCGGCCCGGCTGCTCTCCGCGCTCTTCGTCGCCGACGACGCACCCGAAGTGGCGCTGGTGCTGGCCGGCCGGTGGGCGCTGCTCGCCGAACGTGAACGCTGGGCCGAGGGCCGCTACCTCGCCGTCGATCTGCAATCGGTCTGCGAACGCAACGACACCACGAAGGGCGGCGAGATCGACCGGGCGCTGACCTGCCTCTGCGCCGAGTCGATCGCCCCAGACGCGGACGGCAAGCTGTGGTGGCACAGCGTCCTGGAGGCGTCGGTCAAGCACACCGTCGGCGTCTCCCAGGACCTGCGTGACGGCGTACGCCTCTCCATCGAGATCGTCGCCGACGAGGTCGTCGCGCGCCGCCGCGCCAAAGGCCTGCCGCCGCTGCCGAAACCCGAGGCGCAACCGTTGGCCCGGCAGTCGCTGCGCTTCCTCTACCGGATCCTGTTCCTGCTCTACGCCGAGGCGTCGCCGGAGTTGGGCGTCCTCCCGGTCGGCGCACCCGAGTACGACCAGGGATACAGCCTCGACCGGCTGCGTGAGCTGGTGCAGGTCGAGCTGGCCACACCCCGGGCCCGCGCCGGCACCCACCTTTACGAGTCGCTCGGCGTACTGTTCCGCCTGGTCGACAAGGGCCACACCCCGGCCGTCGCCGAGGAGAGCGACACGTCCGCCGCCGGGCTGATCTTCAACCCGCTGCGCGCCGACCTTTTCCGACCCGAGGCCACCGCCCACATCGACGAGGTGGGCCTAGGCAACGTCGCCGTTCAGCAGGTGCTGGCGCACCTGCTGCTTAGCAAGGAACAACGTGGAAGGGACCGGGGCTTCATCTCGTACGCCGAACTGGGCATCAACCAGCTCGGCGCGGTCTACGAGGGCCTGATGTCCTACACCGGCTTCTTCGCCGACACCGACCTCTATGAGGTCGCGAAGAACGGCGACGGGTCGAAGGGCTCCTGGGTGGTGCCGGTCGATCGCGCCGACGGCATCGCCGCCACCGACTTCGTGACGTCCATCGACCCGGCGACCAGCGAGCGGCGGCCGGTGCTGCACCGCCAGGGAACGTTCGTGTTCCGCCTGGCCGGCCGAGAGCGCCAACAGTCGGCCTCCTACTACACCCCCGAGGTGCTGACCCGCTTCACCGTCGGACAAGCCCTGGAGGAGCTGCTCACCGACGACACACCGGCCGAGCAGATTCTCACGATGACAATCTGCGAGCCGGCACTCGGCTCGGGAGCATTCGCCATCGAAGCGGTCCGACAACTCGCCGACGAATACCTCAAGCGCCGCCAGAAGGAGCTCGACCGGCGCATCGACCCAGACGAGTACCCGAAGCGGCTGCAGGAGGTCAAGGCATACCTGGCACTGCACAACGTCTACGGCGTCGACCTCAACGAAACCGCAGTCGAACTCGCCGAGATCTCCCTCTGGCTGGACACCATGGTCGAGGGCCTCTCCGCGCCGTGGTTCGGCCTGCACCTGCGCCGTGGCAACTCACTGATCGGCGCCCGCCGCGCCGTCTACAGCCGCAGCCAGGTCGCTGACAAGTCTTGGCTGGGCGAGGTGCCGCAGGAGGTGCCGCTGACCCGGCTGGTCGAGGACATCGACGCCGGCAAGGTCGCCGCCGACGGCGTCCACCACTTCCTGCTGCCAGCCGACGGCTGGGGTTCGGCCGCCGACGCGAGAGAGGCCGCCGCCCTGGCTCCGGACGCCGCGACCCGCCTCAAGAAATGGCGCGGCAGCACCAAGACCAAACCCACCAAAACCCAGGTCGATGCGTACGCAGAGCTGGCACACCGGGTCGAGACGCTGTGGCAGATCGCCTACCGCCGGCTGAGCATCGCCGAGCAGGAGATCCGCCGGTTGATCCCGGTCTGGGGCGTCAACGAGCTACCGGCCGGCGGGAGCGTCCAACGGGAACAGATTGAACGAGCCCTCGCCGACGAAGAAGGCGCCTACCCCCGGCTGCGCCGAGCGATGGACGCCTGGACCGCGCTCTGGTTCTGGCCCCTCACCGACACCCTCGCCACCGTGAACGGCGAAGTGATCAAACCGCCAACGGTCACCGAGTGGATCGCCGGTTTGCAGGCGCTGCTGGGACGCAACCCGGACGTGCACAAGCGCAAGCCGGTCGAGCTGCGATTCGGCGCCGGCATGAGCTGGGCCGAGCTAGGCGAGGCCGAACGCCTGGACCTGGGCTTCGCCAGCGCGGAATCCATTGACGAGGTGCTGCAGAAACACCCCTGGCTGGTGGTCTGCGAGCGAATCGCCCAACGACAGGGCTTCTTCCACTGGAACCTCGACTTCGCCACGGTCTTCGCCCGCGGCGGCTTCGACCTGCAAGTCGGTAACCCACCCTGGGTGCGGCCCCGCTCCGACATCGACGCCCTGCTCGCCGAGGGTGACCCGTGGTGGCAGCTTGCGCTCAAGCCGACTCAGGCTCAGGTCGCCGCGAAGCGGGCCGCAACGCTCGCCCTGCCCGGCATGACGGAATTCGTCGTTAATGGTACGGCGGACGTTTTGTCAACAGCTGCGTTCGTGAGCGCCTCCGCGCAGTACCCACACCTCGTGGGCCTGCAACCCGACCTCTATCGCTGTTTCATGGAGGTGATGTGGCGGCACGGGTCGACCCGCGGCACGATTGGCATGATCCACTCGAACTCGCACTTCACCGATGAGGGAGCAGGACCGCTCCGTTCCGAGCTATACCTGCGGCTCCGCCGCCATTGGCACTTCGTGAACGAACTGGCCCTCTTCGAGATTCTTAATAAAATTCACTTCGGGGTGACGGTGCACGGATCTCGTCAAGAGGAGCCCGCCTTTACTCAGGCAGGCTGGCTCTACCACCCGGACACGGTCATGCGCTCGCTCGCCCACGACGGCTCAGGGCCGGAGCCTGGGCTCAAGGACGACGACGGAAAGTGGGACGTCCGCCCGCATGCTTCACGGATCACTCGCGTCACCGATGAGACGCTACGTGCATGGCACGCCACGATGGAGACCGGCGACGTGCCGCTCTGGCAGACCCGGATGGTGTACGCCGTGAACCGATCCAGCGCGGCCGTACTAGAGAAGCTTGCCAAAGCGCCCCGCATCGCCGACCTAGGGCTACGGTTCTCCGCCGGATGGCACGAGAAGAACGATCGAACGAAAGGCTACTTCGAGTCGGAGTGGGCGGTGCCAGCCTCGTGGGACGACGTGATCCTGCAGGGGCCGCATCTGCACGTATCAACCCCGCTATACAAGTCACCGAATCCCACGTTGATCAGCAACAAGGACTGGTCGGCGACCGACTTCGAGCAGTTGCCGGCCGATGCCATCCCAGCCACCGCCTACCAGCCCATCGGTGACCGCTATGACTACGACTGCGCATACACCGATTGGGGCGACGAAGACCACCCCGATCCCGCCCGCGACCATTACCGAATCGCCTGGCGCGATATGGCGGCAAATCAGGGTGAGCGCACATTCATTCCGGCGCTTATCCCGCCGGGTCCGGCACACGTTCATACCGTTAGGTCAGCGGCTCTTTCTTCGACGCCGCAACGCTTGGCTCAGGTGCTTGGTTTCTTCTCATCGCTGAGTCACGACTTCTCCGTGCGTGTTGCCCCGAAGTCGACCATCTCGCCGGGAACCGTGAATCGCCTCGCCTTCACAGACTCACCTCTAAGTCCTGATCTCACTATTCGCACACTTCGCCTTAATTGCGTCACAACTGCCGACGCTGATTTTTGGCAGTTGTGTTACCTGGACGAGTTCGTCAGAGACACCTGGGCGGGCGGGTTTGAACATCGGCGGCGCGTGCCGCTCGGGAGCATCGGGCAGGAATGGACGCCGGAGACACCGTTGCGGATCGCGGCCGATCGGCGGCAGGCGCTGGTCGAGATTGACGCGCTGGTCGCGTTGATGCTCGGGTTGACCGCCGACGAGCTGTGCTCGATCTACCGCACACAGTTTGCGGTGCTGCGCGGTTACGACCGCAACGTCTACTATTACGACGCCAACGGTCGTTTTGTGCCGAACTTAGTGCTCACGGTATGGCGGAAGAAGGGTGATCGGATCACTGCGGAGGAGCGGACCGCGACGAACCAGGCCGGCCACACCTACACCTATGAGCTGCCGTTCGTCATCCTGAACCGGGAGGCGGACATGCGGCAGGCGTACGCGGTCTTCGAGCAGCGGCTGCGGGAGCGGTAGTGAGCGAGCTACTACCCACCTTCCAGACGGCCCGAATCCAGCATGCGCTGGTCGACTATCTGACGACGACGTTCGGGCTGACCGACGGGGATGCGCGGGACGGGCTGGACAGGTTCCTATCCGACCCGGACACCGGGATGTTCAAGGGCCCCTACGTGCGGTTGCGGTTGCCGTTCCGCCCGGCCGACGAGGGTTGGCGGAGCAGCCTGGAGTGGTACGAGGGGTTCCCGCCGTACGGCCATCAGGCGGCGGCATTCGCCCGGCTGGCGTCGGCGGTAGACGGTCAGCCGCGTCGGCCGTTGCCGACGCTGGTCACCACGGGCACCGGTTCCGGTAAAACCGAGGCGTTCCTACATCCGATCCTCGACCATGTGCTGCGGGCCCGGCGTGCCGGGGTGGCCGGCACCAAGGCGCTGATCCTGTACCCGATGAACGCGCTCGCCAACGACCAGGCGGCGCGGCTGACCAAGCTGCTCACCACCGAGCCGGCGTTGGCCGGGGTGACGGCGGCGCTCTACACCGGGCAGGCGACCGCCACCCGCATGGCGGTCACTCCCGACGGTCTGATCAACGATCGTGCGGTCATCCGGGAAACTGCTCCGGACCTGATGCTCACCAACTACAAGATGCTCGACCAGTTGCTGTTGCGGGCCGAGGATCAGGAGCTTTGGCGGCAGTCCGCGACCAGTCTGCGTTACCTGGTGCTGGACGAGTTCCACACCTACGACGGTGCACAGGGCACCGACGTGGCGATGCTGCTGCGCCGGCTCGGCCTGGCCCTGCAGAGTCACTGGCGCGACGACGACCCGTTGATCGACGAGGCGGCCCGTAGTCGTCCGCTGGGTCTGATGACGCCGGTCGCCACGTCCGCGACGCTCGGCGACAAAGGCGACCCGTCGGTGATGCGTGGGTTCGCCGCCACCGTCTTCGGGGAACGGTTCGACTCCACGTCGGTGGTCACCGAGACCCGACTCAGCCTGACGGAGTGGACCGAAGGCGCAGCCCAGGCGGTGGCGGCAGCCGGGTTCGCCCCGGTCGCCGTGGGTGAACTACGCGCGGCCGGACTCCGCCCGCTGCCGGAGGTGAGCCCGGACTCCTCCGGCGAGGAGGCCGCGTACGCCGTACTCGATCTGCTCTATGGGGTGACGGCCGACAAGCTGGCCGGTGCGACTCCAGAGCTGTTGTCGGCGATGTGTCGCGCGCATCCGCTCGTGGTCGAGCTGGCCCGTACGGCCGGTCAGGCTGTCGCCCTCAGCGACCTCGCCCTGCGGGTGCTCGGCCCGCAGGACGAGCCGGAGTCCGCCGAGGCGCTGCTGTCGCAGGTGTTGGCGATGCTGGGGCACGTACGCAAGGTTCTCGGCCGGGGTGCGCTCTCGGTCGAGGCGCACCTGTGGGTGCGGGAGCTGACCCGCATCGACCGTTCCGCGGCCGCGACGGCTACGTTCCGGTGGAGCGACGACGGTCCGCCTGTCGCTGCGGACGAGGCCGAGGAGGCCCGGCCGTCCTTCCCCGCGATCTACTGTCGGCATTGCGGGCGCTCCGGCTGGGGGGTCGGTCTCGCACCGGTGGGCGACAGCCTCGCTCCGGACGACGAGGGCATTCGCCGCCAGCACGCCACCCGGGAGGGACGGTTCCGGCCCCTGCTGTACGCGCCTGCTGAGGCGATCGTCCCGTCCGACGGCGAAGAACCGTCAGACGGACTGGTGTGGTTCGCGATCCGCACCCGGGAGCTGTTGCAGCGAGTCGCCGAGGACGACCCTGATCTTCGCGACGGCTGGATCCTGCCGGTGCTCACCAACGTGGGTGCCGCCGCCGACGAACTCAGCCGCAAGGACACCTGCCCGTCGTGCGGGCAGGAAGACGGCATCCGGTTCCTCGGCAGCGCCATCGCCACGCTGCTGTCGGTGTCGCTGTCGACCCTGTTCGGGGCGCCGAAGCTGGCGCCCGAGGAGAAGAAGGCCCTGGTCTTCACCGACTCGGTGCAGGACGCGGCGCATCGGGCTGGGTTCGTACAGGCCCGATCGCACATCTTGACGCTGCGTTCGGTGCTGCGCGAAGCGGTCGTGGACGGCGCGCTGACTCTCGACCGGCTGGTCGAGGAGGTGCTGGCGCAAGCCGGCGACGATCCGGTCCGACGGTACCGGCTGCTGGCCCCGGAGTGCGCCGACCGGGAATCCTTCACACCGTTCTGGCAGGAGCCTAGGCAGCGGGCGGTCAAGCCATCGGTGCAGTCGCGGGTGCGGAAACGGTTGGCCCTCGACGCGGCCCTCGAGTTCGGCTTGAACTCGCGTACCGGCCGCACCCTGGAACTGACCGGATCCGTCACCGTCGAGGTCGAGGCCGGGCTGCCGGCGCGCGTCGCCGGCCTGGCCCGAGCTGCGCTGAGCGGCACCTCGTGGCAGGAGCGTCTGGGCGAGGTGGGTGTCGGCGACCCCACCCTGGTGCAGTGGGTACGCGGTGTCCTGGACCGGATGCGGGTCCAGGGTGCGATCGACCATCCATGGTTCGACCGCTATCGGGCGGAGGACGGCCGCCGCTGGTCGATCTGGGGTGGTCGGCCCCGGAGCGACGGCATGCCTGCTTTCCCCCGCGACCGCCCCGCCCCCGCCTACCCGAAGGTCGGCGGCTCCGCCGATACCGGTGGCCTTGACCCGGTAACCTCGCCCCAGTCCTGGTATGCCCGCTGGACCTCGCGGGTGCTCGACGTCTCCCCGCTCGACGGTGGTCGGCTCGCCCGGATGTTGTTCGACCGGCTCGCCCGCGACGGCGTGCTCACCACGACGGCCAGCCAGTCCGGCGCGACCGTCTATGCCTTGCCCGTTTCCGGGGTTGTGGTGGCCCCCACCCAGGAGAGCGACCTCGCCGCCGGGTGGCACCTGCTGGTCTGCGACACCTGCCGGGCCGGCACCCCGGGCAGCCTCGTCACCGTCACCCAGATGACTGACGCGCCCTGCCTGAACGTGCGCTGTCGCGGACGGCTGCGCCAGCAACCGCTGTCGCCGAACAACTTCTACCGGCGTCTGTACGCTTCGCCGGACATGCGCCGTGTCGTCGCCCGGGAACACACCAGCCTGCTCGACGACGCGACCCGGCTGGCGTACGAGGACGGTTTCCGGGACGCGGCGACCAGCCCTCAGTCGCCGAACGTCCTGGTCGCTACGCCCACCCTGGAGATGGGCATCGACATCGGTGACCTGTCGGCGGTCATCCTCGCCTCGTTGCCCCGTACCGTCGCTTCCTACCTGCAACGGGTCGGGCGGGCGGGCCGGCTCACCGGCAACGCCTTCGATCTGGCCTTCGTCACCGGCCGTGGCGAACACCTGCCGAAGATCGGCGACCCGCTGTCGGTGATCGACGGGGATGTGCGACCGCCGGCTACGTACCTTGCCGCGGAGGAGATCCTGCGCCGGCAGTACACGGCGTACCTGATCGACGCGTTCGCGCGGGAACCCGGGCGCCGTCGTCCGCGCAAGGCCACCGGGGCCATCGGTTCGTACGCGCCGGGAACCTTCCTCGGCGACCTGGTGTTGCACGCCGAGCAGTCGTGGGAGACGGATCTGGACCGGTTCGCCGCGACGTTCGACGAGCTTCCCGGCGAAGTAGTGGAGCGGCTTCGCGATTGGCTGAAACCGGTCGCCGGTCCGCGCAGCAGCGGCTTCGCCCACCGCGTTCGCGACGCGAGTGACCGCTGGCGGCAGACCGTGACACTGCTCGAAGATCGGCAAGCGACGATTACCAAGCTGTTGCCCGAGCTGGAAGCCCGGGTGCAGTCGCCGGCGGCGACCGACGACGACAAGCAGGCGCTGCGTTCGGCACAGGCGACCGGACAGTTGACCAGAGGACAGCTCGCTCATCTGCGGAGCAGCTACTGGATCGGTGTCCTGGAAGAGTACGGGCTGCTGCCCAACTACACCCTGCTCGACGACAGCGTCACCTTGGACGTCGGCCTGTCCTGGATCGACCCCGACGACGGCAAGTACCGCTACGACAGCGCCCAGTTCCAACGAGGTTCGGCCCAGGCCCTGCGGGAGTTCGCACCCGGGGCCACCTTCTACGCCCGGGGTTGGGAAATCGAGATCGATGCGGTGGATCTCGGCCTGGATGGTGCGTCGATCCGTACCTGGGCGCTTTGCCCCGCCTGTGGTCACGCGTGCGACATCGCCGCGACCGGCCGCGAATATGTTCCCGCTGCCTGCCCGCGCTGTGGCAGCCGGGGCATTCACGACACCGGGCAGCGTCTCGACGTCGTCGAACTCACCCGGGTCTCGGCCGAAGTACGCCGGGACGAGGTCGCCATCTCGGACCGGCACGACGAACGCGGTCGCGTCGCGTTCCAGATCGTGACCGCCGCGGATGTCTCCCCGCAACACATGGACGACCGGCGGTTTGTCGAAGGAACCGGGCTGGGCTGGGTCCATCTACGTTCGGTCGATATCCGCTGGCTGAACCTCGGGCCGGCCGGACACGGCACGACCCGCACCATCGCCGGTGCCGACCGGCAGGGGACCTTGTTCCGGGTCTGCTCCGGCTGCGGAAAGCGCGACACCGAGACCGGCCGCAATCGCGCCCACGAACACCGTCCATGGTGTCCGCACCGGACCGCCTCGAACGAGGTGACCAGCACCGTCGCGTTGTCCCGGACCCTGCATACCCAAGGGTTGTTGATCCGGCTGCCGCACACGGTCAGCCTCGGCGACGATTTCGCGGTGCCGAGCCTGTCCGCGGCGCTGCTGCTCGGACTGCGGGAGCAGATGGGCGGTCATCCCGACCACATCCGGGTCGAGCAGGTCGTCGACCCGACACTGTCCGACGGCAACGACAACCACGACGCGATCCTGTTGCACGACACCGTGCCCGGTGGCACCGGTTACCTGGCTGGCATCGCCGAGCCGGACCACCTGCGCGAGTTGCTGGTCCTTGCCTGGGACCGGGTGCGGGACTGCCCCTGCCGCCACGAGGAGCGTCTCGCCTGCCATCGCTGCCTGCTACCGTTCACCGCACCGGGAGTGACCCGGCGAGTTTCGCGGGCATCGGCCGAGCGTCACCTCCGTACCCTGCTCGGGTTGCCTGCCGACGTTCAGACGGCCGAGGACACGACCTGGACGGTGACCAAGCTGGCTCCACGCGAAGAACCCGAGTCACATCTGGAACGCTCCTTCCACCGCGTGTTCCTCGGTCGGCTACGACGCATTGGCGCCGCCGTCACCGAGACCCCGTCGCCGGTCGGCAACACAGCCCGGTTCACCCTGCCCGGCACGCACCGCCAATGGACCCTCAGCCCGCAGGTCAACGTCGCGGACTCCCGGCCGGACTACCTGTTGAAGACCGGCGACATGAACGTGCCCGACATCGCGATCTTCACGGACGGGCGGGCCTACCACGCGACCGCCGCGGTCAACCGCCTCGCCGACGACGCCGTCAAGCGGGCCCATCTGCGCGAGCTGGGCATCCTGGTCATCGCACTGACCAGCGCCGACGTCGCCGCCGCCGAGACCGCCACGAACATCGCACCGCCATGGTGGAATCCGGCCCTGGCCGGCAGCCTGATGAACGTCCCCGGCTTCCAGGCCCCGCCGGAAACCTACAAGGCCCTGGGACAGGGCATGGTCGACTGGCTCGTCGGCTGGGTTCGCGATCCCAACCCGGCTGCGGTTCAGGCCGCCGCCCGAGCCGTGCCGATGTTCCTGTCGGCCGGAGCCCAGCCGATCCAGACCTCCACCACGGTCGCCCTTCCCCAGATTGGTCGAGCAGCGCTGCTCGGGGAGGACCTACCCGCCGGTGAACGCCGGGTCCACCTGCGCCGCTTCGGATCCCTCGCGGCGGTCATCGAGATGACGGACGGCGGTGTCGAGGTCGCCGTGGTGCTCGACGATCGCAGCGAGGTGCTCGGCGACAACCACGCCGATTCCTGGCGGGCCTGGCTGCGGCTCGCCAACGCGCTCGGTCTGCGCGACTGGCCGACGACTGTGACGACGACCAATCTGGTCGAGCCAGTGACCGCGAAGCCCGAACAGGCCGGACCAGGCCGACCGGTCGGAGCCTGGGCCGACGCCTACGACGCGGCGTTGACCGAGAACGAGAAGGAACTGATCAGCGCGCTGGCCGGCGAGAACGTCGCACCGCCCACAGTCGGCGCGGAAGGGCCCGACGGCATTCCGCTCGACGTCTGCTGGCCCGCTCTCCAGGTGGCTGTCGCCTTCGCCCACATGTCGCAACAGGACCGAAGCGACCTGGCCCAGCACGGATGGCACCTGGTGGAACCCGACCCCGCCAAGGTCGTCACCGCCCTGACTCGCGCCGCCACCGAGATGGACGAAGGAGACTGATGCCGACCATCATCATGGGAAAACTCGCCAGCAAGATCGATGGATCGGTCCGCGGCAAGGCGATGAGTTTCCTGCAGAAACTCGGGGCCGACGACACCACCCCCGGCCTGCACATCGAACCCATCCAGCACAGCGCCGACCCGCGGGTTCGCACCGGACGGGTCGACGAGTTCTGGCGGGCGGTCATGTTTCGCCTCGACGGCGGCGGCGAAACCCACTACGTCATCCACGGCATCTGGCCGCACGACGATGCCAATTCCATTGCGCAACGCGTACGCCTGAGGGTCAACCCGATCAATGGCCTGCCGCAGATCGAAGAAATTGATCCGGCGCCGACCCCGACGCGGGCTTCGCCCGCGGCCAAGACGATAGCGAGAACCGAGGAGCCGCTGTTCGCCCGGCTCGGCCACGAACGCATCGACCTCATCGAGCGCCTCGGTCTCCCCGACAGCATCGTCTCCCAAGCCGTGGTCGCCTCGAACGAGGATGAAGTTCTCGACCTTGCGCAACGTCATGACGGCTGGATCGGCACCATTCTGGTCGACTTGGCCGCCGGGGACGACATCGAGGCGATCGTCCAGCGCATGGAACTCGAAAAGACCCCCTCGTCAGGGAACGACGATGCCGACATGCTGCAGTCTCTCAAACGGCCGGCCGCCGCGCTGCAGTACGCATTCATCGACGACCAAGAGGAACTGCGTCGCGTCATCGAGGGCGGGGACTTTGGTGCCTGGCGCATCTTCCTGCATCCCGAACAGCGCCGCTACGTCGACCGTTCGTACAGCGGCCCGTTCCGGCTCGCCGGCGGAGCCGGCACCGGCAAGACTGTCGTCCTTGTCCATCGGGCCCGTGCACTCGTCCGGCGTCGCCCCGGCGCCCGGATCATCTTCACCACCTTCACCACCAACCTCGCCGACGCCTTGGGCGACAGCCTCACTCAGCTCGACCCGCGCGTGCCCCGGGCTCAGGCACTCGGTGAGTCCGGCGTCTATGTGACCGGCGTGGACGCGCTTGCCGCCGCAGTGTTGCGGACTGCCGGTCGCGGCCTCGCTCCTGCCATGCAAGAGGTCCTTGGTCAGGAGCGGGTAATGCCGCTGGCCCGCACCGCACCGACTCGCTGGCGGGAAGTCGTCGAATCGACAGGCACCCTGCTGCCACACGAAATCGCCAACGAGACGTTCCTTGCCTCGGAGTACGCGCATGTCGTCCTGCCGAACAAGGTGCATGACGAGGTCGGGTACCTCCGGGTACGCCGACCAGGCCGAGGCGTCGCCCTGGACCGTGCCAAGCGCCGAGCCGTCTGGGCACTCATCGAGGCGTACCGGGCAACCTCCCGCGCCGACGGCAGCCTCGACTTCGCCGAGGCCGCCGCAGTCGCCGCGGCGCATCTGAGAGCAAGCGACGCGCACCCCGCTGATCACGTGCTCGTCGACGAGGGTCAAGATCTTTCACCCACCCACTGGCTCCTGCTCCGAGCCATTGTCGGCGAGGGCTCCGACGATCTCTTCATCGCGGAAGATTCGCACCAGCGCATCTACGGCACCCGCGTGGTACTCGGGCGGTATGGCGTGGCCATCGTCGGCCGCTCCCAGCGGTTGACTCTGAACTACCGGACCACGGCGCAGAACCTGCACTACGCCATGACGATCCTCGCGGGCGGCGAATACATCGACCTGCAGAACGTGCCGGAAAGCACCGGCTACCGGTCGGCCCGCACCGGCCCGGTCCCGGTAATCGAGCTCGTCGACTCCCTCGCCGAAGAAACGGCGGTGATCGTCCGACATGTGCGCGCCTGGCTCGACGCCGGCGACTCGCTGGAGAACATCGCCGTTCTGGTGCCCGACCGATACCACCGGGACCGTGTCGTCACGGCACTCACCGACGCCGGCATCGACGCCCGCGCGGTGGACCGCGACCGCCCGCAGCCAGGCCGGGTGCCGGTGCTGACGATGCACCGCGCCAAGGGTACCGAGTTCCCCAAGGTCGTGCTCGCCGCAGGAAAACCGTCGCCAGCGGAGACGGAGCGCCTCGCCATACTCGACCCGTCCGAGCGAACGGACGCGGAACTCCGGAGCCGATCGTTGACCTACGTCGCGGCGACCCGGGCACGTGACCAACTGGTGGTGGTGCGCCGCAGCTGAAGCCTCGTACCGACTCGGCGGTCGCCTCTTGCCGAACGTCGGGAACGAGCGACGTGTGTACGGCGATCGCCCGTGGCCCCGGGGGATTGACAGGGGTTCGCGGGTGCTCCGGCGCGATGGACGAGTCAGCACTCAAAGGACTGGGCGGGACGTTATCTCCGTAAAGTCAAGGCTCGACCGCGGCCAGATGGACCCCACCCGACCGGACTGGATGCAATGACTAGGCCAAGATCAGGTTCTTGGTCCGCTGGTCCGCTGGTCCGCTGGTCCGCTGGTCCGCTGGTCCGCTGGTCCGCTGGTCCGCTTCAGGGACTGCTGGCGTCCAATTCCACCACGAACAGGCGAGCAGCCCACGAGGCGCCCGGGTCCACATAGGAACATGACCGTCATGTCAACGGGCGCAAGACCGCAGGTAAGCCCGGATCTTTGATCGACGACTGCCACTGCAGCCCGGCGACGCCTATGGATTAAAAGTCCACAGCTCTGCCATTGAGCTAGCGGCCCGCGCGCTCAGGTTACCTGACCATCTGCGCCCCGGCTGATGTCCGCCCCCGGTCTAGAGGAGCGATGTTGATCTACGTCCGCGACGAGGTGTAGGCGTTGGATGACCGCCGTTGACGTTGCAGGGTTGAATTGTCTGCCGAGACGACCAACTAACGAAGCGCAGGCCTTGCCGGGTGCCGCTGACGCCGATGCCGGTTCGGTGACCGACGGCCCACAGGTCGACAGCTAAGAGGCTCGGCTTGGGTCGCGTCTGCGGCTGCCTTCATCGACGTCTGCGGCAAACTCTCTCACCGCTTCGCAACCGGTATAGCTTTATCACCGATATATTGAGGCCATGGCCACACCCACGCCGCTTCGGGAACCCACGTTCCTGATCCTCACCGCGCTCGCGCGGGAGCCCATGCACGGCTACGGCATCATCAGCGACGTCGCGGCCCTCTCCGGTGGGCGGCTGGCGCTGCGGCCCGGGACCCTCTACGGCGCACTCGACCGCCTTACCGACGAGGGGCTGGTCGAGCGAGACCACGAGGAGATCGTCGAGGGACGGCTTCGCCGCTACTACCGGCTCACCGAAGCGGGCCGATCCGTGCTTACCGCCGAGACCGAACGGCTACGCCGCAACGTAGAGGCCGCCAGCCAGCGACTGCGGGCCTGGCCCGCCGGCATCCCTGCCGTCGGCGGCACCTCACGCGCCCCTGTCAACCTCCCGGGGGCGGTCGCCCGCCCCGCCCTTCGACCGACCGGAGGCCTGACGTGAACCAGCCCAACCCCGCGCGGGAGAAGGCCGGGTCACCGCTGGAGTCCCGCTACCGGCGACTTCTGCGGGCCTACCCGGGTGACTACCAGGCCGAGCGGGGCGACGAGATTGTCGGAACGTACCTCGACACGGTCGAACCGGGGCGACGCTGGCCCTCCCCACACGACGCCCTCGACCTGCTCGGTGCCGGAATCCGGGAGCGACTGCGCGGGTACGGCGCCCTCGGGCTGGCCGCGGCCTTCCCATTGTCCGCGACCGCCGCGCTGAACACCCTCGTTACGGTGGCCGTATTCCTGCTGTTGCAGATTGAGCTGAACGACCCAGGTGTAACCGGCCTGGACCCGGCGGGCCCGTTCCAGACGTTTGGTGCTGTCATTTGGCTGGGCTGGCTAGTCGTCGGCCTGACCGCCACGGCACTGCCCGGATCCTGGACCCGAACCGCCGCCGTCGGCGCTCTCCTGCTGACCATCGCCGTGCCACCCGTGGCCGTCCTCACCGGACAACCCCGACCACCGCTTTTCGTGCTGCTCCCCGCCGTCGTGCTCGGCCTGGCCACCCTCGCGCTGCCTTCCCATCCCGGCTGGATCGCACGTAGCCTGCCGGCGGTCGCGGCCGGTTTCGGAGCAGCCGTTTCCGCGGCTTTCAGCCTCGCGGAGAACGGCGGGAACTGGTTCACCTCGTACAGGTCAACTCCCGAGCTGCTGGCGATGGCCGGTGGGCTGATGTTTGCACTAGTCCTGCTCGTCGGGCTCGGCCTCGCTTTGCGGGCCGACGACGCAGGACTCTGGATGGCCCTGCTGCTTGCTGCTCCGGCCGGCTTGCTCGGAGCCGACCAACTCAGCCAGGCGATCTGGGGTACCAGCGGCGGCGAACCTACTCCGGCGGCTTTCGCCGTCACGACCGGGTCGATCCTGCTGGCTGGCGCGGCGCTGCTGGCCGCAGCCCTCGCCGGTCGAGCCTCCCGACACCGGACCATACGTCGACGAGTTCGCGGCGACGCCTGCCCGACCTGCGGACACCGGCCGGAGGCGACAGCAGAGGCGTGACCCTCCCGCAGACCTCAGCTACCTCTGGTGCCCAGGCGGCGGGCCCGGGCGTGGTTATTTGGTCGTCTCGCCGGTGCCGGGCCAGAGCTGGACGGCCCGCGCGGCGGCGTCGAGGATCACCTGGCCGTCGACCTCCAGCTGCGGCTCGGGGATGTAGGGCGAGCCCCTCACCGGCGTCTTCACGGAGCCCGCGACCTGCTTTCGGAGCCTGGGCGACGGCAACATCCATCGCCTGAACGTCGCGTGTGCGAGCACGTGTGCGCCCTCGCCGTCTTTTCGGCAGGTGGGGGCGCGCACTGCTGATCAGCCTTCGGTGACGGTGAAGACCAGCGGGCCGCCGGGCACCGGCTCGCTGGAGCTGTCGCCGAGCACGCCGTAGCTGGTGGTGCGCTCGGCCGCGTCGGTCAGGGTGAAGCCGATCGTGTATTCGCCGACCGCGAGGCCGTACCAGCCTAGGTAGAGGTGGTCGGTGAGGGTGCCGTCCTCGGCCTGGTCTCCGCTGCCCCACGACTGGTAGACGACATTGCCGTCGACGTCGTAGACGTAGGTGGTGGCGATACGGGCCGGTGCGATCTTCAGCGCGGCGGAGATGGTGAGCTCAACAGGTGGCAGGTTGCTCAGTTCGCTGGCTGGCGACGTCGTCGGGCTGAGGGCCGCTCCCAGGGCCGTTGGGGGTTCGGTGGTCACGACGCGGGTGATTCTGATCTGTGGGTCGGGAGCGCCGAACATCGATCCGTACAGCGCCGCCTTGCCGGCTCCGTCGACGATCGCGACACCAGTCAGTGAGCATGCCTCGGTGCCGGTGCTGACCCGCACCTCGACGGCGATGCGACCGTCCGGCTTGGTGACCGGCTGGGCCGACTGCCCGCAGCCGGCCTCGAACCACAAGCGGAGGGATGCCACGCCGCGAAGTGCGCCAGTGACCGCCATGGAGAGCTCGACGACCGCATCCTCGCGCCAGTTGTTGACCTGAGCGGGGGAGACGACGAATTCGCTTGCCTGCACCGTCGAGTTGGACGTCACCGTGACCGACGGCGTCGTCGGGTTCTGGTAGGTCGTGCGGACGCCGGCGTTGTTGAACAACACGAGTTGCGTGAGCCGCCAGTTGCCGGGGTTGGCACCGGCCGGAAGCGTCACCAGGACTGTGCACGCCACGTAGTTGGCTTCCTCGCCACCGCCGGCGTAGGACCCACCGCAGGTGATGGCCCCCGAGCTGGTGGGGTCCCGCTCCCAGGTGAACGGTGTCGTCACGCTCTGGCCGCCTGGACCGGCGACCTTGAGCGTGCCCTTCCAGAAACCGGCGCCATTGTCCTGGACGGTGAACTCGTAGGCGTAGGGGACCGGCTTGTCGCTGACGTAGAGGAAGGGCTCGCTGTTGGCCAAGCGGATCGGTTCGACCGTAGGGCCGGACGCGTCGACCAGGGTCTGGGCGGCGAACCGGGAGCCGGGGAGCGCTTGCAGCCTGTCGCCGGAGACGGTCGCCTCCCGCTCGCCGGCCTTGATCGTGACTCTGGTGACCTCCCAGGTCGTGGTCGCCGCGTCGGAGAAGCGCGGCACCCGGAAGTCGTAGGCGTAGGTCGACTGTTGAGGCGTGCCGGAGACGAAGTCGGCGTCCTCCCACGTCGAGCCGAAGACGTAGTTCGCGATGCGCTCGTGACCGACCAACTCGCCGGTTACCGTGCTGCGCGTGCGAAGCGTCACCGCACCCCGGACCGTCTCGGCGTCGGGATCGGTGTTGGTGACGGTGAACGTGAGCCGATTGACGGCTGTGGTCGTCGGCGTGGCGTCGACGGTGGATTGTGCGAAGGAGAGCGCGGATAGCGCCAGTCGTGGGGTGGCGGCGTGTGCCACCGTGCTGCCGAGGACCGTCGTTGAGGTGGCCAGGGCGAGCGTCAACGTCCCGTGGAGGAATCCGCGGGCGAGAGTTCGGGACATGGGGGATTGATATCACTCGTGGGCGCTTCTGGTTGGCCCGGGTGGGCAAGCTCGGACAGAGCGGAACAGGCGGGGCGAGCCGCGCGGAAACCGGCGACCCGCCCTACCCCGGGATCAGCCCTCGGTGATCGTGAGGACCACCGGACCGCCCGGCAGCGTCAAGCTGCTCGAGACGTCCGGCATGTTCCAGTAGCTGCGGAGGCCGGAGGCGTCGGACAGCATGAAACCGACCGTGTACCCGCCAGCTTCCAGACCCCAGTAGCTGAGCGAGATGTCGTACGTGAGCGAGCCGTCGGGCGCCTGGCCACCGTTTCCGGACGTCTGGAAGACGACGTCTCCGTCGGCGTCGTACACGTAGACGGGCATGCTGGTGACGGGCGCGACCTTCACCTCGGCCTGCACAGTGAGCCTGATGTTCTGGTTGGGAAGCTGGCTCAACGGGATCGACGCCGGGTCGAGCGCGGCGCTCAGCGCTGTCGGCGCCTCGGTGCTCGCCACCTGGTCGATCGAGATCTGCGGGTCCGGTGCCGACACGTTGGAACCATAGAGCGCGAGGTTGCCGGCACCGTCCCGGACGGACAGCTGGGTCACCTCGCAGCCACGTGCGCGGCTGGACACGTACACCCGGACGGCGAGCCTACCGTCGGCCTTGGTGTAGGGCTGCCCGGTCGTCGAGCACTGGTCCTCGAAGGTGACGTCGAGTTGGGAGATGCCGCGGGTGGCGCCGGTGACCGCCATCGAGAGCTCGGTGGTCACGTCGGCGCGCCAGTTGTCGACCGGGTTCGGCGACACGACGAAGTCGGTGGCCTGCAGGGTCGAGTTGGACGTCACCACCATCGACGGGCCGGCGGGGTTCTTGTAGGTGGCCCGCCCGCCCGCGTTGTTGATCAGGATGACCTGGGCGACCCGCCAGCTTCCCGGCGCCGTGCCCGGCGGGAATTTCATCTCCATCGAGCACGGTACATAATTGCCGTCGGCGTCGCCGCTGCCCGACAGGCCGCACCGGAAACCGGTGCTGTATTCGTCGCGCGCCCAGCTGATCTGCGTGCTGATGCTCTGACCGCCGGGGCCGACCAGTTTGATCGAACCCTTCCAGAGCCCGGACTGGTAGTCGTTGATCGTCAGGCTGAGCGCGAAGTAGGCCGGGTCGTCCTTGACATAGAAGTACGGGCCGCGCCCGTTGTAGAGCGCGAGAGAGTCGAACGTCGGCGCGGACGAGTCGATGAGCGTGTTCGCCGTGAAGCGGTAGCCCGGGAAGGTGCTCAGCTTGGCGGCACCCACCGTCGCAGAAATGTCGTCGCCGTGGAGGGTGACCTTGGTGACCTCCCAGGTCGCCGTGGCCGCGTCGGAGTAAGCCCGCACCGGCATGGCGTAGGCGAACGTTGCTTCCTGGGGTGTGCCCGACACGAGCTCCATGTCGCCATAGTGGTAGTTGTAGTCGAAGCGCGCGACACGGTCGTGACCCAGCAATTCGCCCGTCACCGAACTGCGCATGCGCAGCGTCACGGTGCCCGTGAGGTTCTGCGCGTCCGGTTCGGTGTTGGTGACGGAGAACGTGAGCTGGTTGGACACGAAGCCCTGGGTCGCGTCGACGGTGGATTGTGCGAAGGAGAGCGCGGATAGCGCCAGTCGTGGGGTGGCGGCGTGTGCCACCGTGCTGCCGAGGACCGTCGTTGAGGTGGCCAGGGCGAGCGTCAACGTCCCGTGGAGGAATCCGCGGGCGAGAGTTCGGGACATGGGGGATTGATATCACTCGTGGGCGCTTCTGGTTGGCCCGGGTGGGCAAGCTCGGACAGAGCGGAACAGGCGGGGCGAGCCGCGCGGAAACCGGCGCTGCCTCCGCACCCGGCGAGAATTCCCGTGCCCGGGATGTGGAGTGCATCAAGTGGCATCGCTTGACGGTGCATGGGTGCGGGCGGGTGGGGAACCGGGACGGGCATGAGATCGAACAGCACCCCGGCCGTGGCGGCGTCCGGGGAGGAAGTCGGGTCGGACGGCGTACGCCAGCCGGGTGGGGAGGTGCACGCCTGGCTGCCCGGTCAGAACCAGACGGTCTGCGGCCTGGCACTGAGCCGGACCCGTTTGCGGCGCTTTCCGCACGTGCGCTTCGACTACTCCGGCACCGACGTGCTCACGGAGGCTGACGCGGTGGGCTGGATCTGCCCTCGTTGCCTGGCCGCTACCACCGGTCGGCGGGGTAAGGAGAAGCACGGCTGGGTCCGGGACTCGCCGCGCCCTTGATCGACTCGCGATACCGGAAGTCGGGCTGTCCTGCCGGTCGGATACCCCGATTTTCAGGAAGTCGTGTGGATCAAGCACGCGCGGGCCGTGCCATAGCGCGCGGTTGAGCGGGCGCTGGGCGGGTACGGGGTCGGGCATGCGGATCGTGGTGGTGGGGGCGAGCGGCAACGTCGGTACGGCGGTGCTGCGGCGGCTGCGCCGGGAGCGGGGCGTGGAGCTGGCCGGGGTGGTCCGGAGGTTGCCTGGTCCCGACGCTGGCGAGCCGTACGACCAGGTGGAGTGGCACTCCTGCGACATCGGCGCGCCGGGCGCGGCGGGGCAGCTCGCCGAGGTGTTCGCGGGCGCGGACGCGGTGGTGCACCTGGCCTGGCAGATCCAGCCCAGCCACGACCAGCGGGTGCTCCGTCGGACCAACGTCGAGGGCAGTCGGGCGGTGATCGACGCGGTGGTCCGGGCCGGGGTGCCGGCACTGGTGTACGCCTCGTCGGTCGGCACCTACGCGCCCGGCCCGAAGGACCACCCGATCAGCGAGCGGTGGCCGGCCACCGGTGTGCCCGGCTCGTCGTACAGCGAGCACAAGGCCGAGGTGGAGGCGCTGCTGGACGGGGTCGAGCGGGATCACCCGACGCTACGGGTGGTGCGGATGCGACCCGGCTTGATCTTCCAGCGGGCCGCCGGTGTGGAGATCACCCGCTACTTTCTCGGCCCGCTGGCGCCGGTCCGGCTGCTGCGCTTCGGCCGGATCCCGCTGGTGCCGACGAACCGCCGGTTGCGGATGCAGGCGGTGCACGCCGATGACGTGGCCGACGCGTACGCCAGGGCGGTGCTGGGTGATGCGCGCGGCGCCTTCAACGTCGCCGCGGACCCGGTGCTCACCCCGGAGTTGGTGGCCCGGCACTTCCACGGTTGGACGGTGCCGGTCGCCGCGCCGGTGCTGCGGGTGGCGGCGGCGCTGACCTGGCGGGCGCGGCTGCAACCGGTCGACGCGGGTTGGGTGGAGTTGGGTCTGAACGCCCCGCTGATGTCCAGCGAGCGCGCGGAGACCGAGCTGGGCTGGCAGCCCAAGATCGACGCACTCACCGCGCTCAAGGAACTCTTCGTCGGAATGGCCGACGGCGACCACACGGCGAGCCCGCCGCTGTCCGGCGCACCCAACCTGCCCGGCCGTCCAGCAGCGCTCCTCCAAGCCCGCCCCCCAGGCCAAGGCAACCCCTACTGAGGTACGCCTGCATCAGCTCAGTTTGGAATTGGTTACCGTGGGGTTGCGGGCGCCCAGGAAGAAGATGCCGGGGAAGCCACGGGTCTCGAACTTGCCGCTGGGGTTGCGGCGCAGGGTCGAGTTCTCGATCTTCATGGTGCCGGTGCGGTTGTTGCTCACGAAGAAGACCGCGCCGCCACCCTCGTTGGCCTTGTTGTTCTCGATGATGGTGCCGGCGATCCGCACGGTGAACTCGTTGCCGTCGCAGTAGATCGCGCCGCCGCTGCCGCCGCCGGGCGTGCCGGACTTGGCCGGGTTGGCGCCGCTGCCGATCGCCTCGTTGTGGCTGAGCATGCTGTTCAGCACCACCCACGAGACGCCGATGCTGCTCAGCGCGCCCCCGTTGGAGCAGGAGCCGCCCTGGCCGGTGGCGCCACCGAAGGTGCTGCCCACCACGTACACCGGCTTGTTGTCGTACTGGCTCAGCACTCGGATGGCCGCGCCACCCAGGTCGGGGCCGGTGCGGTCGCAGCGGTTGCGGACGAAGCGCGAGTTGACCACCTTGAACCGCCCGCCGCGTACGAAGATCGCCCCACCGCCGCCGCCCTCGACCTTGTCGCCGGTGGAGTTGCCGTCGGCGAAGGTCAGGTTCTGCACGGTGAGCTGCGGGTGGTCCTGGTTCTGGCAGTGCGAGGTGGTGAAGCCCTGGGCCTCGTCGCAGGTGTTCATGTAGAGGATGCGGCGCCGCCCCTGGCCGCTCAGCGTGACCCTGCCGCCGCCGTCCAGCACGACCTTCGGCCCGTTGGCGTTGCGGACCTTCGCGGTGGCGGTCATCTTGATCGTCGTCGGGGCCGGTCCACAGTTGAACGTGATGACCCCGCCGGCCGCGACGGCCTTCACGACCGCCGCGGAGGTGCAACTCGCCGGGGTGCCCGTGCCGATGGTCCGGGTCGGCTTCGAGGTGTCCACCGCCCGTGCCTCGGCCGGCACGGTCGCCTTGCCGTTCGGGTTGCCGGCCGCGAGCACCTTGTCGGCGGGCTTCGGGCTCGCACTGGCCCCGGGGCCACCGAGACCGTCCCGGCCAGCCGGCGCGTCACCCTGGTCGCCGGTCGACAGCGCCTCCGGCTCGGCGGACGAGCCGGGCTGGAAGGTGGGAGCCGGGTCGTTGGGCGCGCAGGCGGGCAGGGTCGCGGTGGCGACACCGAGGACGAGCAGGGCAGCAAGCGACGTCATGCGCACCCCGTGATGCTAGGAGCCCCGACGGCGTCGCGACGAATCCGCCATGCCGGTTTAATGCGCTGCTAAGACGCGGTGACCGGTGGTCAGCTGTGGGAGAGGGCGAAGGCGGTCAGGAAGCCGGCGACCGTGATCAGACCAACCAGTAGGTGCGCGTTCTCGAACGCCTCGGGGACCATGGTGTCGGTGATCATCGCGAGGATCGCGCCGGCGGCCAGCGCCGTGATCCCGGCCATCACCTCCGGCGGGGCACCGCCCAGCAACGTGTTACCGAGCAGCGCCGCCGCCCCGCTGATCAGTGCGATCCCCGTCCAGAGCAGGAAGACGTACCGCCGGGTCCGGCCGGCCTGGCGCATGCCGGCCGCACTGGACAGGCCCTCCGGAACGTTGCTGAGAAAGACCGCCGCCACCGTGACCAGACTGACCGTGCCGCCGCCGAGCAGGCTCGCGCCGATCACCACCGATTCCGGTACGCCGTCGAGCAGCGCGCCGACCGCGAGCGCCGACCCGGAGCCGGGCTGCTCGTCCTCGGAGGGCTGCTGGTCGCCGGACCGCTTCCGGTGCCGCGCGCCGTGCCGGGCGAGAGCCAGGTTGGCCAGGGTGTAGACGGCCGCACCAACGGCAGCGCCGAGTGCGGTGGGCAGCAGCCCGCCCTGCGCGTGCGCCTCGGCGATCAACTCGAACGACACGGCGGAGAGCAGCACACCCGCCCCGAACGCCATGATCGACGCGATGACGCGCTGAGGCACCCGGGCGAACCAGCCGACCGCCGCCCCGACCAGCAGAGCCGACCCGGCCAGCAGCCCCCACCCACCCGCCTGTAACCACTCCGGCATTCGCGGGACCCTACCCACGGTTGCCGGGGCGACAAACCCGGTTGTGAGGAAGGCTCAGAAGTCGGCGAAGAGGTACGGCACCCGGCGGGGAAAGATGCCGCGCAGCTCGACGGCCGCATCCGCTGGCACGTCGCCCAACCCCCGCAACGGCAGTTCGGCGGGGTCCAGCACCCCGTACGCCAGGGCGGAGAGCCCGGCCGCAGTGAGCGTGGCGGTCGGCGCGCGGCCGGCGGTGTCGGCGACCAACTCCAGCGCGCCGGTCGTGCCATCCACCAGGTGGGTGCCGGCCAGCCAACGGTCACCGGTCAGTTCGAGCCGTACCCGGCCGGGGCCGGCGGGTAGTCCGCTCAACGCGTCCAGCGACAACAGGCGAGCCATCGGGGCGGACGAACCCGGTACGGCCGTTCGTGCCTCGATGTGTACGTCCAGGTCGGTCAGCCACAGCTCCGGAAACTCGTCGGGCGGGACCTGGACGGTGATCCGCTCGATCTGGTCGACGTGCCGGGCGAAGAACTGCAACAGCAACGCCCGCGCGAGCGGGTCGGCGACCAGCAGTTCGTTGCCGTGCAGCGTGCCGCCGTGCTCGTCGATCCGGTACGTAACCGCGCCGGTCACCTCTCCAGCCATCCGGGCGGTGAGCAGCCAGTACTCGTCCCGGTCGCGCATCCCGATCGCTCGATAGTCCGGGAAGATCGAGAAGCCGTGCCGTTCCTGGAGGCAGCGCTCGGTGAACGCGCGCCACGTCGGATAGCCGGCGGCGACACGTTCCCAGCCCACCTCGCCGGGGAGGTCCGCGCCGAGCAGCGACCCCAGGTTGGCCGGGGTGAAGGTGACCCTGCGCGGCTTGGGCAGCCCGACGTAGCCGAACCGGGCATAGAAGCTGGGCCGGAACGGGTAGAGCGCGCTGAGCGTATGCCCCTCGTCGCGCATCTCGTCGAGGAGTTGGTGCAGCAGCGCCCGGACGTGCCCCTGCCGACGGGCCAGCGGATGGGTGGCCACCCCGGCGACGCCCGCCATCGGCAGCACCACCCCGCGCAGGTTCTGCCGCATCGGGATGGCTGACACGGCGGCCAGCGTGGTGCCGTCCTCCTCGGCGATCAGCGTCCGGTTGCCCTGGTTGTAGGGCAGGTAGTCGCGGAACTCCTCGGCCCGGGCAGCACTGAGCGGCGACGACTCGAAGGCGTACGCGGCCAGCGGGAAGCTGGTGGTGAGACGGTCGTCGGCGGTCACCCGGCGGATGGTCATTCGCCCATCTCAACCTGCCCGGATGACCTGAGCAACCGGATTGGCCCGATCAGCGCGACGCCGAGCGGGCCGTGCGGGTCAGCGGGCGACGACGTCGGAGACCACGACCGTCACGTTGTCCGGTGCGCCGGCGTGGTGGGCGAGCTTCACCAACTGCTCCCCACACTGCTGGCGGTCGGCGTACATGCCCAGAGCCGCCGCGATGGCCTCGTTCTCGACGTAGTCGGAGAGGCCGTCGCTGCACAGCAGCAGCCGGTCGCCGGGGACAACGGTGAGCACACCGACCGCCGGTGGGGTGTCGGCGCCCTGCACAGCCCGGGTCACCAGGGACCGCTGCGGGTGGTGGCGGGCCTGCTCGGGGGTGAGCGTGCCCTGATCGACCAGCGCCTGCACGAACGTGTCGTCCCGGGTGAGCTGGGTCAGCTCCCCGTCGCGCAGCAGGTAGCAGCGGGAGTCGCCGACCTGGGCCAGCACCAGCGTCTCCCCGGCCAGCAGCGCCGCGGTGAGCGTGGTGCCCATCCCGTCACGGCTCGGGTCGACGGTGATGGCGGCGTGGATGCGCTGGTTGGCAGTGCTGACCACGGCACGCAGGGCGTCGGCGGCGCCATCGGGGTCGGTGGGCGGAGCCAGTTCGTCCAGGATTCGGATCACGATCTCGCTCGCCACCTCGCCCGCGGGCAGCCCGCCCATGCCGTCGGCGACGGCGATCAGGCGGTCACCGGCGAGGGCGGAGTCCTCGTTGTTGGTGCGTACCAGGCCGATGTCGTTGAGGATGACCGAGCGGAGGATCAGCGTCATGGGGTCAAGCTTGCCAAGAACACCCCGCATTCGTCTCTACGCCTACTGCGTAGGTCGAGAAAATGATTGCGATATGGGCCGTTCGGCGGGCCTCAGCGGCGTGGATACCGCAGCAGCAGGCTGGCGGCGACCTCCTCGTCACCCACCGCGGTGTAGCTGTGTGGCACGTCCGACACCCAGCGGAGGTGACTGCCGGCCGGGGCGGTCAGCGGCGCGTCGGCCGGGCCGGCGCGCAACACCCCGGCGAAGACGGTGACGTGCTCGGTGACCCCCGACTGGTGGGCGGGGGAGAGCTGCCCGGGGCCGGGCGCGACCCGCATCCGGTACAGCTCGTAGGTCGCGTCGGTGTCGGTGAACACCTCCAGCAGGGTGGCGCTGACCGCGGTGCCGTGCACGGTGGGCTCGGCGGCGGGCTCGGCCAGCACGGCGGTCAGCGGTACGCCGAGCCGCGCGGTGACCGCCCAGAGCGTCTCCAGGGTCGGGTTGCGGGTGCCGTTCTCCAGGCCGGAGATGGTGGCCTTTCCGACGCCGGCGAGCCGGGCCAGTGTGGACAGCGAGATCCCCCGCTCCTCGCGCAGGGCACGGACCCGGCGGCCGACGACGGCGGGATCCACGTCGAGGCCCGGACGGCGGGCTGGTGGTGGGTGCGGCACCCGACTATCGTGCTACACGCTGTTGTTCCGTAAACGGAACAGTCGGGAGGGTGGGATGACCGGACGCGTACAACCGGTGCTGGCGGGGGCGGTGACCGCGCTGGTCGGTTTCGCCAGCTCGTTCACCGTCGTGCTGGCCGGGCTCCGGGCGGTCGGCGCGTCGGACGCGCAGGCCGCCTCCGGCCTGCTTGCCCTCTGCGTGGCGTGCGGGCTCGCCGCCGCCTGGTTG
Source organism: Micromonospora sp. LH3U1 (assembly GCF_028475105.1). Taxonomy (NCBI): domain Bacteria; kingdom Bacillati; phylum Actinomycetota; class Actinomycetes; order Micromonosporales; family Micromonosporaceae; genus Micromonospora; species Micromonospora sp. LH3U1. The sequence continues at coordinate 346,742 of NZ_CP116936.1, forward strand.
GGCTGGCGGCACCGCATTCCGATGAGCGTGGCCTGGTCCACGCCGGGCGCGGCGCTGCTGGTGGCGACCGGGCCGCCGCCGGGCGGGTGGCCGGTCGCGGTGGGCGCGTTCCTCGTCTCCGGTGTGTTGATCGTCGCGGCTGGGCTGTTCCCGCCACTCGGCCGTGCGGTGGCCGCGATCCCCAAGCCGGTGGCCGGTGCGATGCTCGCCGGGGTGCTGCTGCCGCTGTGCACCGCCCCCGTCCGCGCGCTGGTCGAGCTGCCCCTGGTGGCCGGTCCGGTGGTGGTCGGCTGGCTGCTGCTGCACCGGTTCGCCCGCCGCTGGGCGGTGCCCGGCGCGCTGGTGGTGGCGGTGGCGGCGATCGCGTTGACCACGCCGTCAGCCGGTCTGGGCGGTGCCACGCTGACGCCGTCGATCACGCTGACCGCGCCGGCCTGGAACGCGTCCGCGCTGGTCGGCCTCGCCCTGCCGCTGTTCCTGGTCACCATGGCCGCGCAGAACGTACCCGGCATGGCGGTGCTGGTCGGCTACGGATACCGGCCGCCGTTCGGCGCCGCGCTGCGGGCCACCGGCCTGGCCAGCCTGCTCGCCGCCCCGGCCGGTGGGCACGCGGTGAACCTCGCGGCGATCACCGCCGCGTTGGCCGCCGGCCCCGACGCGCACCCGGACCCGGAGCGCCGGTGGGTCGCCTCTGTCACCGCCGGCGTCGGACTGGCCCTGCTCGGCCTGGGTGCCGGCGTAGCCACCGCACTGGTCGCCGTTGCCCCGCCGATCCTCATCGAGGCGGTCGCCGGGCTGGCCCTCCTGGGCGCTCTCGCCACCGCGCTCGCCTCGGCGGTGACCGACCCGACGACCCGCGAGGCCGCCGTGGTCACCTTCGTGGTGACCGCCTCCGGGGTGACGCTGATCGGCGTGGGCGGCGCGTTCTGGGGCCTGGTCGCGGGCTGCCTGATGCTGCTGCTCTTCCACCACCGCCGTCCACCCGCCGCGCCGGCAGACCCCGCGCGCACCGCCGACGCACTACCCGACGCGCCGCAAAGATCAACACCGGATCAAGGAAATCGCGCTGTCCACGACGACCGGACACCGCTACATCACTGATCCCGTGTCGATCTCCGCGGTTTGCTTCCGGCGATCCGGGCCAGCACCACGGCGTCCGCCCGGCGATCCGGGAAGGCGAGGAAGCTCCGCAACACACCCTCCTCGACGAACTCGGCCGCCGCGAGCACCCGTCGGGAGGCCAGGTTGTCCGGCTCGACCCACGCCTCGACCCGGGCCAGACCGGCGGTCTCCAGCGCCCACGCCGTGAGCAGCCGCGCCGCCCGGTGGGCCAAGCCCTGCCCCCGTCCGGCCGGGATCAGCCAGTAGCCAAGACCGGCCACGCCCGGCTGAGGCCGCAGCAGCAACGTGACCGAACCGACCGCGACGTCGGTGTCCGCGTCGGCGACCGCCAGCGAGAGGCCGGCGCCGTCGGTGGTCCGACTCCATTGCCGGCGTACGAAGGCACGGCCGGCATCCTCGGTGAACCGGACCGGGACGGTGGTGGCCTCGGTGATCCGCCGATCCGTCGCAGCCTGCCGAACGCAGTCCAGGTCATCCATCGTCCACGATCGGAGGCGAACGTGGCCGTCGGTCAGTTCGGGTTCCGGTGGTGCCAGCGACATCCGGCGACGGTACGCGCTCGTTGTCCGAGGTGCACCCACTCCTTGATCCACTCGGGATCAATGATGTCGGGGTATCCGGGTCGCCCGGACGCCCCGACATCATTGATTTGGTGGGGATCTCCGTGCTGAGGTCACTCCTCGGGCGGCAGGTCGGCCACGCCCACGGCCAGGAGGACCCGGCCGTCGGCCACCGACCCGATCCGGTCGGCCGGTACGTAGACCGCGCCGGTCCGGGTCAACTCGGTGGAGACCTTCAGGTAGCCGCTGTGCAGCAGCCGCGCCGCCAGATCGGCCGGAACATCCGGCTCCTCGACCGCGGTCGCCTCGATCAGCTCGTTCAGGCTGCTGCCCGGGTCGGCGGCCGGCGCCTGCACGGTCACCGCGTTCGGGTCGCCTCGCTGGACGAGGTCCACGGTCCCGACCTCGGTGCCGGCGGAGTCGATCACCGGCATCCCGGTGGTGATCCGCGAGATGGTCGACTGCTGCGCGTCCTGCTGGTCCATCCCACCGCGGTTCCCGGGGCGGCACGCCGCTAAACGCCGTCGCCGGCCTGCCCGACGCTCTGCCTGCCCGACAGCGGCACACCACACCGGCGGCCGCCCAGACCGTCCGGCAGCCCAGGCCGCTTGGCTATCTAGCTGGTCAGCTGTTTGGGAGGGTCCAGCTGCCTGGCGGGCGTGGGGACAACTCCCGCCAGGTGTCCGGGCCGTCGAGCAGCGCCCGGACGGTGTCCTCGGCCTCGTCCGCACTGCCGTACTCGTAGAACCGGGAGATGCCCTCGGCGCCGCCGGCTCGCTGCTCGACGTGCCACCGGTCGGCGTCCACCCGCAGGAAGACGTCCCGCCGGGCCAGCCGCCCCCACTTCCCGTTCCACCAGTGCTTTCGCTGCTCCATGGCGGGACTCTATCGAACACACGTACGAGAAGATGCGGCCCCTGCGGGAATCCCGCAGGGGCCGATGTGCATCCGCTGGGGTCAGCGCGGCGCCGGCGGTTCGGTGCGGCGGCCCAGCACGTCGTCCAGTGCCCCGCGCTGCTGGCCCGGGGTGGTGTGACCGGCAGAGACCAGGGCGTCCCGGATCTCGGTGAGCAGCTTGACCTCCTCGCTCGGCGCCGCCGGCGGCGGCTCCTCGCCCCGCTGCCGCCGCTCGGCCAGCTTGTTCATGGGGTAGACCACGAAGAAGTAGAGCACCGCCGCGGTGAGCACGAAGGTGATCAGGGCGTTGATGAACGCTGCCCAGTCGAAGACCTGGCCGCCGAGATTCCACGTCCCGGCCGAGAGGCCACTGCCCCCGCCGATTGCCTTGATCAGTGGTTCGAGGAACGACTTGGTGAGTTGGGTGACCACGCCCGTGAACGCAGCGCCGATGACGATGCCGACCGCCAGGTCGACGACGTTGCCGCGCATGATGAAGTCTTTGAAGCCCTTGAGCATTCGTACTCCTGAGGTGTCCGGTTTTCCGACCGGCACAACCTATGCCCGTTCGGCGGGTTCCAGAAAAGCGCCGGCTTCGATCGCCGCCCGGCCCGGGTCGCCGGCCCGGATCGCCTCGACCAGCCGGGTGTGGTCGACGTAGCGCTCGGGTGTGAGCGCCCCACCCATGGCCTGGGCGACGGTGCTGCGCAGGGCGGTGCCGACCGAGGCGTACAGCTCGGCGAGCATGGCGTTGTGCGCGGCGGCGACCACCACCGTGTGCAGCGCCGCGTCGGCCTCGACGAACGCGTCGACCCGGCCGCCGTGCCAGGCGGCCTCGCGTTCGGCGAGCGCGCCGTCGAGCGCCGCCAGGTCCTTCGGCGTACGCCGCAGCGCGGCGAGCCGGGCGGCCTCCACCTCGAAGGCGCGCCGCACCTCGATGACCTCGGCCATCCGGTCGTCGCCGAGTTGGCGGGCCACCACCGGCGCCAGTTCGTCGGTGGACACCACGTACGTGCCGGAGCCCTGCCGGCACTCGAGCACCCCGGCGTGCACCAGGGCTCGGACCGCCTCGCGGACGGTGTTGCGCCCCACGCCCAGCGCGGCGACCAGTTGCGGCTCGGTGGGGATGCGCCCGCCGACGGGCCATTCGCCGCCGAGGATCCGGGCGCGGAGCTGCTCGGTGGTCTGCCGGACCCGGTGGCGCGGGGCGGCACGGCGGGCTGGCCGCGGGGCGGCACCGGCGGCGCGGAGGGGAAATTAACCGACGGTGGCACTGGTTACATCACCGGTCCCAAATTCATCCCATGATTGTAGGTTAGAGGTCATGACCCCGCCACCAACCGCCGCTTCGGCGCCGCCCGCGCCCGTCGCCGTCGACCCTCGCCCGACGAGCGACCCCGGTACGGGCCGTCGCACCCACCCGGCGACCGGTGGCGCGCTCGTGCTGGTCGGGATGCTGCTGGTCGCGCTCAACCTGCGCGCCGTGGTGACGAGCCTCGGTGCCCTGCTCGACGAGGTCCGCGACGGGCTGGGTCTCTCCGGCACCATGGCCGGTCTGGTCACCACCCTGCCGACCATCGCGTTCGCCGGCCTCGGCGCGCTCACCCCGTGGCTGGTCCGCCGGGTGGCACCGGCCCGGGTGCTGGTGGTCGCCATGCTCGCCCTCGCCGTCGGCCAGGTGCTCCGGGTTGTCACCGACTCGGCCTTGATCTTCGTGCTGACCAGCGCGCTGGCGCTGTCCGGCATCGCGGTCGCCAACATCCTGCTGCCGATGCTCGTCAAGCAGCACTTCCCGCATCGCACCGGCCTGGTCACCGGGGCGTACACGATGGCGTTGACCGTGGGCACGACGGTGGCCGCCGCCTCCGCGGTGCCGATCGCGCACGCCTTCGGCTCGTGGCGGGCCGGGCTCGGCATCTGGGCCGCGATGGCCGCGGTGGCCGTACTCCCGTGGGTGCCGCTGGCGCTGCGGGCTCGCGCCGCCGCGCGGCGAGTGACCCCGACGGCGGTCGAGGTCGCACCGTCGCGGGTCCGGCCGGCGCGGACCCGGCTCGGCTGGGCGATGGCGGTCTACTTCGGGGCGCAGTCGCTCAGCGGGTACGCGATCATGGGCTGGCTGGCCCAGTTGTTCCGCGACGCCGGCTACCAGCCGGAGTCGGCCGGGCTGCTGCTCGCCGGGGTGACCGCGCTCGGTGTGCCGATCGCGCTGGTGATGCCCACAGTGGCGGGCCGGCTGGGCAGCCTGCGTCCGTTGGTGCTCGGGCTGACCACCGCGTCGACGCTGGCCTACCTGGGGCTGGCGCTCGCCCCGCACGGTGCCGCGCTGCTCTGGGTCGCCCTGATGGCGATCGGCCAGGGTGCGTTTCCGCTGATCCTCACCGCCATCGGTCTGCGCGCCCGCACCGCCGAGGGGACCGTCGCGCTCTCCGCGTTCGCGCAGAGCACCGGGTACGTGATCGCCGCCCTCGGCCCGCTGATGGTCGGCATCCTCTACGAGGCAACCGGCGGCTGGAAAGTGCCGATCGGTTTCCTGTTGGGCGCGCTCGCCGTGCAGACGGTGGCGGGCCTGGCGATCGCTCGTCCCCGCTACATCGAGGACGAGTGACGAACGACAGCGGTCAGGAGGATGCCGGCGTCGGTTCGCCGGCGACTGCCTCATCCACCGTCGGGTAGGTGTGCAGCACCTCGACCAGCCCGCTCACCTCGAGGATGCGCAACACACCCCGCTGCGGGGCGGCCAGCCGGACCACGCCGCCGGCCTCGTCGCAGCTGTTCTTGGCGCGGACGAAGACCGACAGACCGGTCGAGTCGCAGAACGAGACGTCCGCCAGGTTGAACACCAGCCGGTTGCGACCCTTGTCGAGCAGGTCGGTGATCTGGTCCTGCAGTTGCGGTGCGGTAGCCATGTCCAGCTCGCCCGCTACCGACACGACGACCACGTCGTCGCGTTGTTCCGTGTGCACCGTCAGCGACATTCGCCGGACCTCCTGCTGTTATCGGGGGAACGGTATCCCACGACCGGGCTTCCACACAGAACGGGAGCCGTGATCTGGTGGCCATCATCATTCCGTTGCTACGGGGCAAGTAGTTGGTCAGGCCCCGGTGATAGAGTCCGCCCGGTCCAGGTCAAGGGGGTTCGAAATGGCGTTGAGCACCGAAGAAAGTGGTCGGCTCGTCGCGCTGCTCAGCGGGCAGGCCGAACGGGTGATGTCTCGGTGGACCGAGATCGTCACCAGTTCGTTGCGGGGCCGGCTGAGCCAGGCTGAGCTGCGCCGGCAGGTCCAGGATCTGCACAGCGCCATCGTCACCACCGGCGAGCAGGGTGACATCGACCTGTCCGCCGACAACGCCGCCGAGCTGCGCGCCGCGCTCTCCGAGCTGTCCCGTGGTCGGGCCCGCCAGGGTTTCTCCGCCACCGAGACCACGATCAGCATCTTCGCGCTGAAGGACGTGCTGGCCGAGCTGGTGCAGGAGGCCGGCGGCGCCAACGCGCTGCACGACTACGTCGCCTTCTCCAAGCTGGTCGACGAAATGGGTCTGTTCACCTTCGAGAGCTTCGTACGCACCCGGGAGAGCCTGATCGCCGACCAGGCCGAGCAGCTGCTCGAGCTCTCCACGCCGGTGGTCAAGCTCTGGGAGGGCGTGGTCGCCGTTCCGCTGGTCGGCACCCTGGACTCGGCCCGCGCCCAGGTCGTGATGGAGCGGCTGCTGCAGACCCTGGTCGACACCGGCTCGCCGTACGCGATCATCGACATCACCGGCGTCCCGGCGGTGGACACCCAGGTCGCCCAGCACATCCTGAAGACCGTGGTGGCCGCCCGGCTGATGGGCGCCGACTGCATCATCTCCGGCATCCGCCCGCAGATCGCGCAGACCATCGTGGCGCTCGGCATCGAGTTCGGCGACATCGCCACCAAGGCGAGCCTCGCGGACGCGCTGCGCCACGTGCTGCGGCTCAACGGGGTGGAGACCGTGCGCCGGCAGCCGCGCCGGGGCGTCTGATGGAACGCGTACCGATCCTCAAGATCGGCGACATCCTGCTCGTCTCCATCCAGCTGGACATGTCCGATCAGACCGCGGTCCAGCTCCAGGATGATCTCGCGGAGCGGATCGTGGACACCGGCTGCCACGGCGTCATCATCGACATCACCGCGCTGGACATCGTCGACTCCTTCGTCGGGCGGATGCTCTCCACCATCGCGTCGATCTCCAAGGTGCTCGACGCGGAGACGGTGGTGGTCGGGATGCGCCCCGCCGTCGCCATCACCCTTGTCGAACTGGGGCTGTCGCTCAACGGCATCCGTACCGCGCTGAACGTCGAGCGCGGCATGGAGCTGATCGCGGCTGCCCACGCCGACGAGCTCGATTACCAGCTCGACGACGATCCGGACGCCGAGACGGCCACGCCGTGACCACGGGCCTCGGCCTGGGCCAGCCACAGGCACAGGCGATCCAGAGCGACGAGGACGTGGTGCGCGTCCGGCAGTTGGTCCGTGCCGTCGCGGTGGCCGTCAAGCTGTCCCTGGTCGATCAGACCAAGGTGGTCACCGCGGCGAGCGAGTTGGCCCGCAACACCCTGGTGTACGGCGGCGGCGGCTCGGCCGAGGTGGCGACCGTGGACAACGGCCGCCGAAAGGGCCTCCAGATCGTCTTCGCCGACTCCGGGCCGGGCATCGCCGACCTCAATCTGGCCCTGACCGACGGCTACACCACCGGCGGCGGCCTCGGCCTCGGACTCAGCGGGTCCCGCCGGCTGGTCGACGAATTCGAGATCGAGACCTCCCAGGAAACCGGCACGCGGATCACGGTCACCAAGTGGTCCCGGTGAACGGCGACGCGGTCACCGACAGTGGCATCTGGTTCCGGGTGGAGGCCAGTAGCGCGGCGAGCGCTGTCCGGCGTGCCGCCGAGCGCCTCGGTGCGCAGTTGGAGATGGGTGCGGCGCGTATCGCCGACCTGGCCATCGTCGCAGCCGAGCTGACCAGCAACCTGGTCAAGCACGCCGACGAGGGCGTCCTGCTGCTCCGGCCGGTGCGTCGCGCCGGGGAGGCCGGCGTGGAGCTGGTGGCCATCGACTCCGGACCCGGCATGGCCGACCTGACCGTCTCGTCCCAGGACGGGCACTCCACCACCGGCACGCTCGGCATCGGTCTGGGTGCCATCGTCCGGCAGGCCAGCTGGTTCGACGGCTACTCCCTGCCCGGCCGGGGCACGGTCTTCGCCGTTCAGGTCTGGCCGGCGGAGCCGGCGCGGCCGTCCTGGGCCGGCGCCCTCTCCCGGCCGCTCACCGGCGAGACGGTCAGCGGTGACGGGTATGCCGTCCGGGTCGCCGACGGGCGGCACCAGGTGCTGGTCAGCGACGGGCTGGGGCACGGCCCGCTGGCCGCCGCCGCGACTGAGGCGGCGCTGGCCGCATTCCGTGACGCCCCGGCCGGCCCACCGGCGGTGGTGGTCGGTCACCTGCACCGGAGCATGTCGCACACCCGTGGCAGCGCGCTCGCGGTCGCCGAGTTGGTGCCGGCGGCCGGTGTGCTGCACTACGCCGGCCTGGGCAACATCTCCGGCTCGGTCGTCGAGGGTGACGGACACCGCCGAGGGCTGGTGTCGCTGCCCGGCATCGCCGGTCACCAGCGGCCGACAATCCGGGAGTACGACTACCCGTTCGGTCCGGGGGCCCGACTGGTGATGCACAGCGACGGGGTGGTCGACCGTTGGCGGTCGACCGACTACCCGGGCCTGGCGGAGCGATCCCCGCTCGTCATGGCGGCGACCCTCCTGCGCGACGCAGGTGTGCGACGCGACGACGCCTGCGTACTGGTCGCGAGGTCCTGGGCATGACCCGCGAGCCGGCCGCGCTGCCGCTGCTGCAGATGGCGCTGCGGGTCGAGCAGGACATCTTCGTGATCCGCCAGCGGGGCCGCGAGGTGGCCGCGGTGGTCGGCCTGGAACACCAGGACCAGGTTCGGATCGCCACCGCGCTCAGCGAGGTCGCCCGGGACCTGCTGCAGACGACCGGCGGTGCGGACGTCTCCTTCCACATCGATGCGGGCGCCGACAGTCGGTTCCACCTGCGCGCAGACCTGGCCCCGGTGACCCCGCTCCCGGACGGCCGCTACCAGCCGCAGTCCGGCGCGGTGTCCCGACTGGTCGACACGTTGAGCGTGTCGACCGTCGAGGGGGTTACCGTCGTGAGGATGTCCCGACGAGTCCCGGCCAACGCGCCGACGCTGACCCCGGAGCGGCTCGCCGAGTTCCGTACCGAACTCGGCCGTACCGCTCCGTCCAGCGCGCTGGACGAGTTGACTGCGCAGAACGGGCAGCTCATCGCCGCACTCGACGAGGTGCGCAGTCAGCGCGACGAGCTGGCCGTGCTGAACGACGAGCTGGCCGAGACCAACCGCGGTGTGCTGGCGCTCTACAACGAGCTCACCGAGGAGTTGGAGGAGACCAACCGGGGCGTCGTCGCCCTCTACGCCGAGCTGGACGAGAAGTCGGCCCAGCTCCGCGCGGCGAGCGAGTCGAAGAGCCGGTTCCTGGCCAACGTGAGCCACGAGTTGCGCGCCCCGGTCACCGCGATCATCGGGTTGGGGCGGTTACTCACCGACTCCGCCTCCGACCCGCTCACCGACGAGCAGAGCCGCAATGTCGACCTGATCCGCTCCTCGGCGGCAGATCTGCTCGGTCTGGTCAACGAACTGCTGGACCTCGCCAAGGCGGAGTCCGGCCGGATCGAGCCGGAACTGACGGACGTCGACCTGCGCTCGGTCTTCGGCCAACTGCGCGGCACGATGCGCGCGCTGGCCACCCGCCCGGAGATGGAGCTGGTGGTGGAGGAGCCGAGTACGCCGGCCCTGCTACGCACCGACGAGGTGCTGCTCGGCCAGGTGCTGCGCAACCTGCTGCACAACGGGTTGAAGTTCACCGAGCGCGGCGAGGTGCGGCTGCGGGCCCGCCAGCACGGCGACCGGTGGAACTTCGAGGTCAGCGACACCGGGCCCGGCATCGCTCCCGAGCTGCACGACCGGATCTTCGAGGAGTTCTACCAGGTGCCGGGTGCCACCCGGGTCGGCGGCACCGGCCTCGGCCTGCCGTACGCCCGGCGGTTGGTGACGCTGCTCGGTGGGACGCTGGAGCTGAGCAGCGAGCCGGGCAGGGGCAGCACGTTCACAGTCTCCCTGCCCACCGGCGGGGCGTGACGGGATGGACGGCATGCCGGCGACCGTCCTGGTGGTCGATGACAGCCGTACCAAGCGTTACCTGCTGGTGAGTTGGCTGACTCGGGCCGGGTTCACCGTGCTCGAGGCCGAGAACGGCGCCGAGGCGTTGGACCGGGTCGAGGTGGACCGGATCGACCTGGTGGTCCTCGACGTCCGGTTGCCCGACCTGAGCGGCTACGAGGTCTGCGAACAGATCAAGGCGCGGCATCCGGCGATGCCGGTGATCCACGTGTCGGCGCACGCCGTGGACGTGGCCGACCGTGCCCAGGGGTTGACCCGGGGTGCTGACGCGTACCTGACCGAGCCGATCGAGCCGGAAGAGCTGATCGCCACCACACGGGCGGTGCTGCGCTACTACCAGGCCCGGCAGCGCGCCGAACTGCTCGCCGAGCGGCTGCTCGGGCTGGCCGACACGACCGTGGCGGTACACGCCGCGCCCACCTTCGTACGCCTGCTGGAGGCAGCCGCCGAGGGTGCGGCACAGATCTTCAAGAGCCCGGCGGCGGTGATCGCCGAGACGTTCGACGGTGACTGTCTCGCGGGGATCTGCGCCGGTCCGGGCGCGGTGGCCGCCGTGGTGCCGTGGGTCGTCGACGACACCGGTGTGCCGACCGGTGCCACGGTCCGGGTGGAGACCCCGGCGAACTGGGCGCTGGTGGACTGGCCGGCGGACGACTCGGTGACGGTCGCCGCCGCCAAGCTGCGGGAGGACCGGGCCCCGCTGTACGTGGTGGTCCCGACCGCCACCCAGACCGCTCGGACCCCGGTGCTCAAGCAGCTGGCTCAAGCGGTGGCGGCGGCGGTGGAGGCGCAGCGCTCGTTCGACGAGGAGCACCGGATCGCGGTCACCCTTCAACGCAGCCTGCTCCCGCGCGGTCTGCCCACGGTGGCCGGACTGGATCTCGCCGTACGCTACGAGCCGGCCAGCGCACAGACCGAGGTGGGCGGCGACTTCTACGAACTGGTGATGCTCGACGGGCACCTCCTGCTGGCGATCGGGGACGTGGCCGGCCACTCGCTGCACGCGGCGACCGTGATGGCCGAGCTGCGGCACGCGGTGCGGGCGTACGCGGTCGAGGGCCACCAGCCCGGCGAGATCCTGCACCGGGTCAACGAGTTGATGCGGACACTGCTGCCGAACGAGATCGCCACGCTCTGCGTACTGCTGCTGCACCCGCCGACCGGGCGGGTCCGGCTGGCCAGCGCCGGGCATCTTCCACCGGTGCTCAGCATGGACGGGAAGGTCGAGTTCGTGCAGCACTCCGCGCCGCTGCTCGGCGTCCGCGCGCCTCGCCCGGCCGACCTGGAGTTCGTCCTGCCGGCCGGGGCCACGCTGGTGTTCTACACCGACGGGCTGATCGAGCGACGGGACGCCCCCATCGACGAGGGGCTGGCCGCGCTCGCCGCGATCTCCGCCACGGTCGACGAGGACCTGGACCGCTTCTGCGCCCGACTGCTGGTGGAACTGGCGCCACCGGAGATCCAGGACGACGTCGCCGTGGTCGTCCTGCGCCGCCGCTGAGCCCGGTGCCGTTGGTAGTTCGGTGCGTTGCTGGCCCCTCGGTGCGTTGCTGGCCCCTCGGTGCGTTGCTGGCCCTCAGTGCGTTGCTGGCCTCAGTGCACCGAGCGGGCGTAGGCGGCGGGTGACACTCCCGCCACGGCGGTGAAGTCGCGGACCAGGTGGGCCTGATCGCTGTAACCGAGGTCCGCGGCAAGGTCTGCCCAGCTCAGCGGGCCACCGGCGGCCTGTTCGACGGCCTCCTGGAGCCGGTAGCGGCGGATCACCCACTTCGGCCCGACCCCCACGTACTCCGTGAAGAGCCGTTGCAACCGGCGGACCGGAAGATCATGCCGCGCGGCGAAGTCGTCGACCCGCAGCACCATCCGGTCGGTACGGATCGCCTCGGCCAGCCGGACAGCCTCTTCGGCCAACGGGTCCGGCTCGGGTTCCCAGGCGGTGAGCAGGGTGTCCAACGCGCGGCAGCGCTCGACGTCGGTGGCCGCGCAGACCGGGAAGTCGGGGCGTGTCAGTCGCCCGGCTGGCAGCGGCACCCGGCGGCCGGTCAGTTCGGTGACCGGCCGACGCCAGAAGGCGTGGAAGCCACCGGGGCGGAACTGCACCCCGCCCACCCGGCCGGTGCCGGTGAGCGTGATCCGGAACAGGTCGCGGCGCACCCCGGCCACCTCGCCGGACTCGGGCCCGTCGCCGTCACGCCGGAACACCACGTTCACCGCCGGGTGCGGCACGACCCGCTGCTCGAACGGTGTGCTCAACGCCCAGTCGATCAACCAGTAGTGCTCGACCCACGGGCGTAGCGACTCCACCGGCAGGTGCCGACGGAAGCGCACCTCGCGCAGCATGCGGCCGGGATCGAGGATCCCCCGACTGTCGCTACGCGGTTGCTGTCGCATTTATTCAAGACCACCCTCATACGCTGGCCCTATGACCACTCAGACTAGCGATCTGCTGGCGGCTGCCGCGCCACGAACTGTCGATGTGGTGCGTGGCATCGCCGACGACCAGCTCGACCTGCCCACGCCGTGCCACGACTACGTGGTCCGTGATCTGCTCAACCACCTGTTCGAGGTGGTGGTCAACTTCCAGGAGTTGGCCGCGAAGCAGCCGGTGGAGTGGGCCGAGAAGCCCGACCACCTGAGCGACGGCTGGCGGGACCGGTTCGAGGCGGAGACCGACCGTCTGGTCGCCGCCTGGTCGGACCCGTCCACCCTGGAGGGTGTGTCACCGGGCATGGGCATGCCGCAGACCGTCATCGGCGGTATGGCTCTGCTGGACCTGACCGTGCACGGCTGGGATCTCGCCGTCGCCACCGGCCAGCCGTACAGCCCGGCGCCGGAGGCGTTGGTCGAGCTGCACGAGCTGGTCGAGCAGTTGGGTCCCACCGCCCGCAAGATGGGCGTCTTCGCCGACCCGATCCCAACCCCCACCACGGCGGCTCCCGCCCCCGACCTGGCCCACCTCCTGTCCCAAACCGGCCGCACCCCCACCTGGCCCACCCCCTAACCCGTCCCCACCTCCCACCTCCCACCCCCACCCGCCGTCTTCGGTGATCAAGAGGTTTGCGTCAGATTTCGGCGCGCTGGTGACGCAAACCTCTTGATCAACCAGGTGGGGCCGGGGGTGGAGCTGGGTGGGGGTGGGTGGGGGTTGGGTGGGTTGTTGACTTGGGTAGTCGCTCGGTGAATAGTTCGGGGCGTGTCTACGCCGCATGTTCTGCTCGGGTTGCTTGCTGGGGGCAGCCGGCACGGGTATGAGCTGAAGCGTGCGCACGACGAGCGGCTGCCGCGGGCTCGGCCGCTGGCCTTCGGGCAGGTCTACGCCACTCTCGGCCGCCTCGAACGGGACGGGCTGGTGGCTGCCGCCGGGCAGGACAGGGTGGGCGGGCCAGATCGCACCGCGTACGCGCTGACTGACCAGGGGCGGGTCGCGCTGGACCAGTGGTTGTCCACAGTGGAAGCACCCATGCCGTACGTGGCCAGCACGCTCTTCGCCAAGGTCGTGGTGGCGCTGCTGGTCGCCGATGTTGATCGGGCCCAGTCCTACCTGATCTCCCAGCGCGTCGCGCACACCGCACGGCTGCGTGAGCTGACCGCGGTCAAGGCCGATCCGGCCGCCACCCTGAGCGACGTGGTCGCTGCCGATTTCGCTATCGCCCACCTCGACGCGGATCTGCGGTGGCTGCACGCCACTCTGAGCCGCGTCGCCGACTGGCACCGGGAGGTGCATCCGTGACGCAACTCCAGGCTCGCGGCGTGGTTCGGGCGTACGGCCCGACGCCCGCGCTGCGCGGCGTGACGCTCGAGGTGGCCGAGGGCGAGATCGTCGCCGTCACCGGTCCGAGTGGCTGCGGCAAGTCGACCCTGCTGCACTGCCTGGCCGGGATCCTTCGGCCGGACGCCGGCGAGGTCACCTGGCGCGGGCACCGCATCGACACCTGGTCGGAGGCGGCCCGGTCGCGGCTGCGGCGCACCGAGTTCGGGGTGCTGTTCCAGTTTGGTCAGCTGGTGGCCGAGTTGACAGCGGCCGAGAACGTCGCACTGCCCCTGCTCCTCGCCGGCACGGGGCGGCGAGAGGCACGGACGGCGGCGCTCACCTGGCTGGAGCGGTTCGGCGTGGCGGAGTTGGCCGACCTCCGGCCGGGTGAGATGTCCGGTGGTCAGCAGCAGCGATGCGCCACGGCGCGGGCGCTGGTGACCGAGCCCCGGGTGCTCTTCGCCGATGAGCCGACCGGCGCACTGGACACGCTCACCGGCGAGCAGGTGCTCACCCAACTGGTCCGGCTCGCCCGTGAGCAGCGCACCGCCGTCGTGCTGGTCACCCACGAGCCGCGGATCGCCGCGTACGCCGATCGGGAGATCGTGCTGCGCGACGGCCTGGTGGATCACACCGGCCTGGGGCTCGACGTGCCGTTGGTCGGCGGCACGCGGTGAGACCGGCGACGCTGGTCCGCCTCGCGCTCGCCGGCACCCGCACCGACACCGCCCGGGTGGTGCTCACCGCGCTCAGCGCGCTGCTGGCGACCCTGGCCGGGCTCGCGGCGCTCACCGTGCTGGCCATCGAGAAGCCCGCAGGCGACGCCTGGGCGCAGTCCGAGCAGTACCACAACGCGTTGCTGCGCGAGCCCGGGCTGCGCGGCGGTACGGCGTTCGCGCTGCTGATGCTGATGATCCCGGTGCTGGCGCTGGCCGGTCAGTGCGCCCGGCTCGGCGCGCCGGCACGGGACCGCAGGTTGGCCGCGCTCCGATTGGCCGGTGCCACTCCCGGGCAGGTCACCCGGCTGGTGGTGCTGGAGACCGGCGTGGCCGCTCTGCTCGGCACGCTCGTCGGGCTGGGTGTCTACCTGGTTGGCCGCGATCTGCTGCACCGCCCGGACGCGCGAGGTCAACTGATTCTGCCCACCGACGTGCTGCCGTCGCCCGGCGCGCTGGCCGGCGTGGTGCTCGGTCTGCCGGTCGTCGCGGCGCTGGCCACCGCTCTGATGCTGCGTACGGTCACCATGAGCCCGCTCGGGGTGAGCCGCAAGGCCGCCCGCGAGCGCGGTCCAGGCCCGTGGGCCGGGCTCCTGATCGGGTTCGGCGTGGCATCGTTCGCGCTGATCCGCCCGGCGGTATATCGGTTCGACGACAGCGAAGAGCTGGCCTGGCTGGTGCCGCTGTTGTTCGCGGTGGGTGCGTTCGCGGCGATGATCGGGGTGGTGATCGGCACCGGCTGGATCTCGTATAACTGTGGGCGGTTGTTGCGTCGGCACGCCCGCCGTCCAGCGGCTCTGCTCGCGGCGGGCCGGCTGATGGCCGACCCGTGGGCGGGCAGTCGCACGTTCGCGGCACTGCTCGCCGCACTGATCTTCGGTGGGGGTGCGGCAGCCCAGCGCGCCTACTTTGCCACCAAGGACCAGCTCGACCGGGAGCAGAGCCGACTCGCCGGGGTGGACGGTGGTGGCGCCAACCCCTTCTATCTGTCGACGATGGATCTTGTCGATGGTGCGATCGCCGTGGCCATCCTGATCGCGACGGGCGGGCTGATCGTCGCGCTGGTCGAGGGGATCGTTGCCCGTCGACGCGCCTACGCCGCGTTGGTCGCCACCGGGGTGCCCCGCGCCACGCTGAGCCGTTCGGTGGCCTGGCAGGCGTTGGTGCCGGCCGTGCCGGCGATCCTGCTCGCGCTCACCGTGGGCACGCTGCTCGGGCGAGGGCTCGTGACGGAGGTGTCAGCGGGCGGCGGGTCGACGTCGATCTGCGAGGCCACGGCGGCGCTCTGTGACGACCCTGCGACCCGAGAGCAGTACACCCGGATCGTGCACATACCCGAGGTGCAGCGAGTCGTTCCCGTACCCCTGGAGCACCTGGTGTGGCTCGGCGCTGGCGCGTTGGCGGCTGTGCTGGTGACGGTCGGTGTCGGCCTGCTCTTCCTGCGCGTCAGCACCGCCCTGGACGAGCTGCGGACGACCTGAACCGAGGTGTCCCCACCGGCCGGCATGATCTGCTCGGCCAGGTCAGGCGCTGAGCAGACCGGCGGAGAGTGCGATCAGCGCGCCGACCACGGCCGAGCAACAACAGACCAGGAGGCCGGCGACCACGGCGAGGATCAGCCAGACGCGACGATCCCGCGCCACCGCCGCCACGCTCGGTCGGCGGGCATCCTCGGCGGCCCTGTCGTCACCATCCGTAGCCCCGGTCACCCCGGAAGTCTAGGTCCCGACATCCGCCGCGACCCCGGAAAGGCCAGGCCGTGCGGCGCGGAACGCCCGCGCACACACGACCTGGCCCGACGGGTCAGGCGTGGCCGATGCGGTCCAGGATCCAGGCGTTGATGAACGCCTCCTCGCGCCAGGCGTCGTAACGACCGCTCGGACCGCCGTGCCCGGCACCCATCTCGGTCTTGAGCAGGTAGTCGCCGCCCGGGGCGACCGCCCGCAGCCGAGCGATCCACTTCGCCGGCTCCGAGTAGAGCACCCGCGTGTCGTTGAGGCTGGTCACCGCGAGGATCGCGGGGTATTCCACCGAGGCCACGTTCTCGTACGGCGTGTAGGACTTCATGTACGCGTACACCTCGGGGTCCTCCAGTGGGTTGCCCCACTCCTCCCACTCGGTGACGGTCAGCGGCAGCGACGGGTCGAGGATCGACGTGAGGGCGTCCACGAACGGCACCTGCGCCACGATCCCGGTGAACGCATCCGGGGCGAGGTTGGCGACCGCGCCCATCAGCAGGCCGCCGGCCGAGGCGCCCCGGGCGACAAGTCGGTCGCTGGCCGTCCAGCCGGCCTTGACCAGGTGCCGGGCGCAGGCGACGAAGTCGGTGAAGGTGTTCTTCTTGGCCAGCAGCTTGCCCTGGTCGTACCAACGTCGACCCAGCTCACCGCCGCCCCGGGTGTGCGCCACCGCGAAGACCACGCCCCGGTCCAGCAGGGACAGTCGGGCCACCGAGAACCACGGGTCCATGCTGGCCTCGTACGAGCCGTAGCCGTACAGCTCGCAGGGGGCCGAGCCGTCCCGGGGCGTGCCGACGCGGCAGACCAGTGAGATCGGCACCCGCGTGCCGTCGTCGGCGAGCGCCCAGTCACGGTGCTGCTCGTACTCGGCCGGGTCGTACGGCCGCCCGTCCGGCCCGGGCAGCACGGGCTTCTGCTTGCGCAGCACCATCTGCCGGGTGACCAGGTCGAAGTCGTACACCGAGTCGGGGGTGATCAGCGAGGAGTAGCGCAAGCGGACCTGTCCGGTGCGGTACTCCGGGTTGGCGTCCAGCCCGACGCTGTACAGCGGCTCGGGGAAGTCGATGTCGTACGCGTCGTCGCTGCCCACCGGCAGCACCCGCAGCCCGGTGAGCCCGTCGGTGCGCAACGACACCACCAGGTGGTTGGCGAAGGCGTCGACGGCCTCCAGCCGGGTGCCGGGGGTGTGCTCGATCAGCGGCACCCAATCGCCCGGCGCGTCCGCCGAGGTGAAGGCCAGCGCGAAGTCCTCCGCGCCGTCGTTGTGCAGGATCAGGAAACGGTGGCCGTGGTGCTCCACCGCGTATTCGATGCCCTGCCGGCGGGGCGCGATCACGGCGGGCTCGCCGGTCGGGTTGCCGGCGGGGATGACCAGCACCTCGCTGGTGACCTTGCTGTGGACGTCGATCAGGATGAACTTTTCCGACCGGGTCAGCTCCACGCCCACCCAGAACCGCTCGTCGTCCTCCTGGTGGACCACCACATCGTCGGCGGCGGCCGAGCCGACGGTGTGCCGCCAGACCCGGTTCGGCCGCCAGGCGTCGTCCACCGTCACGTAGAACAGCACCGATGCGTCGGTCGACCAGGCGGTGCCGTAGAACGTGTCCGGTACCTCGTCCGGCAGCAACTCGCCGGTGGTCAGGTCCTTCACGCGCAGGGTGAACCGCTCGTCGCCGGAGAAGTCGGTGGAGTAGGCCAGCCAGCGACCGTCCGGGCTGACGTCGAACGCGCCCAGCGAGAAGAAGTCGTGCCCCTCGGCCAGCAGGTTGCCGTCGAGCAGCACTTCCTCGCCGTCGAGCGGGGCGCCATCCGCGCTGACCGGCGGGTCGATCTCACCGTCGCGGACCGCGCGCCGGCACTGCACCCCGTACTGCTGCCCCTCGACCGTCCGGGTGTAATACCAGTGCCCGCCCTTGCGGGTCGGCACGGACAGGTCGGTCTCCCGGGTGCGCCGACGGGTCTCCTCGAACAGTTCGCCGCGCAGCTCGGCCAGGTGCGCCGTGCGCACGTCGGTGTACTCGTTCTCGGCGGTCAGGTAGGCGATCGTCTCCGGGTCGTCCTTGGCGGCGAGCCAGGCGTACTCGTCGATGACGGTGTCGCCGTGGTGGGTGCGCTCGCTGGGCACCCGTTTCGCCGCGGGCGGGGCAGTCTCGGTGGTCACGGCGGCCACGTTACCGGCCGGCGCCCGTGATCCGCCGGACCAGTGGCATCCCGATAGTCGTCACCACGCCATTCGAACACATGTACGATGAGCGCCATGGCGGCAGCAGCAAGTTCCCTCGGCCGGTCCGGAGCCCTCGAGATCACCCGGCGGTTGGCGGCGATCTGCGGTCCGCCGTTCTCCCGGATGGGCGGTCCGGCGGACGAGGTGGCGGGGCGGCCGGCGCGCTGGGTGGCGGTGCCGGGCGGCCCGCACGCCGCCGCCGAGGTGCTGCGGCTGGCCGCCGCGCACGACCTGGCGGTGGTGCCTCGGGGCGCCGGCACGAAGATCGACTGGGGCGCCACGCCGGTGCAGGTCGACATCATGCTCGACACCGGCCGGCTGGCCGGCATCGGCCACGAGCCGGTCGGCGCGCTGGTGGCCGAGGTGGGCGCCGGCACCCCGCTGCGGGCGGTGCAGGCCACGCTGGAGCGCACCGGGCAGCGGCTCGCGATGGACGCCCCGTCACCTGGCGCGACCCTGGGTGGTGTGCTCGCCGCCGGCGAGGCCGGCCCGCTGCAACACCGCCACGGCAGCCCCTGCGACCAACTGCTCGGTGTCCGCTATCTCGGTGCCGATGGTGAGCTGGTCAGCGCCGGGGGTGGCGCGCCCGGCCTCGACCTGGCCCGGCTGCTCTGTGGCTCCCAGGGCGCGCTCGGCGTGCTGGTCTCGGCGAGCCTGCGGGTGCAACCGGTGCCGGCGAGCCGGCTCTGGGTGTCCCGACCGGTGTGGACACCGCTGGAGGTGCACGACCTGGTCCGGATGATCCTCGCCGCCCGCCTCGACCCGGCAGCCATCGAGTTGGACCTCCCCGGAGGCACGCCCCGGCCACGTACGCCGTACCCGCCGGGCCACCCGGCGGCCACCGCCCGGGAACGCCACCCGTCGATGTCCGGCCGGTCCAGCGCCCCGACCCGGGCGGGCAGCCTCGTCGTGCTGTTGGAGGGCGGCCCTGCCGACGTGACCGAACGCGCCGAGCGTCTGGTCGGCCTGCTGCACGGGGAGGCGACGGTCGCCCACTCCGCGCCGACCTGGTGGCGCCGCTACCCGTTCGCGCCCGGCGACACCGCGCTGCGCCTGGAGGTGCCGATCGGCGACCTGCACGCCGCCGTCTACGCGCTACGCGACGCGGCCGGCGCCCCGGTGCCGGTGCGGGGGTCCGCCGGGCTGGGCGTGGTGCACGCGGCACTGCCCGGCGCGCTGGCACCCGACCGGGTGGCGTCCATCCTGGCCGCCGTCCGAGGGGTGTTGCTGGCTCGGCAGGGCCGCTGCGTGGTGGTCTCCGCTCCTGCGGCGGTCCGCCAGGCCGTCGACCTCTGGGGCGAGCTGGCCGGCCTGGCCCAGTTGCGGGCGGCCAAGGAGCACCTCGATCCGGAGCACCGGCTCGCCCCCGGGCGCCTCCCCGGCGGCCTCTGACACCGCCGCCGGCTGCCCGGGTCGATCAGTCCAGCCACCATCTGTGCATGTCCAGCAGCGGTGGGGTAAACCGGACCACCAGCACCAGCAGGGTGCCGGCAGCGCCGGCCAGCAGCAGCGCACGGGTCGCCCGGGGGAGAGCTGCACGCTCCCGGGCGGCCAGTGCCACCGCGACGAGCGCCAGCGGCGGCCCGAGCACCGCACCCACCAGGTAGAGCACCGACACCACGGCGTAGAGCCAGTAGAACGGGTTCGCCCCGTGCATCCCGAACGGGACCACGTCCTTGGGGTCGTACGCGCCGGTCAGCATCTCGGCCGGGCCAACGTCGGCGGCCGCCATCCGACCCAGGTAGAGCAGCAGCACGGCGAGGAACCCGCCGATGGTCGCCAGTTGGGCGGCGATCAGGGCGCGAACCGCTGGCCGAGAGTACGACGTGGCCTGCGCGACACTCGACATGACCGTCAATCTACCGAGCAGGCCCGAAATTCGAGGGCCGCCGACGACGGTCAGGTGGCGTCGTTGCGGAGCACCAGGATGGCGATGTCGTCCCGGGGCGGCTCGACCGAGAAGTTGATCGCGGCGGAGCGCAGCCTGGCGGCGACCACGTCGGCCGAATATCCGGCCAGGGGCGCGGCCGCGTCCCGCAGTCGGTCGGTGCCGAACAGCTCCCGGCCACGCCGCCGCTCGGTGACGCCATCGGTGTAGAAGATCAACGAATCGCCCGGTGCGAGCGCGATCTTCGCCGTCGGTGAGGTGATCTTGTCGAGCAGACCGAGTGCGGTGCCGCCGGTGCCGACGAACCCGGCGCCACCCGCACCGGCCAGCAGCACCGGCCGGTCGTGCCCGGCCAGATGCAGCGACACGTCCAGTTGGTCGCCCTCGCCCGGCCCGACCGCCGCCAGCGCCAACGTGCAGTAACGCCCGCCACCCCGCTCGACAAGCGTCTCGTTGAGCCGCGCCAACGCCTCCGGCAACGGTTTGCCGTCGCCGACCAGCACCCGGATCACGTCCCGGACCAGCCCGGTCACCGCGGCGGCCTGGACGCCCTTGCCCGAGACGTCACCGATCACCACCAGCCAACGACCGTCGGGCAGCGGCACCACGTCGTAGAAGTCGCCCCCCACCTCCGCGTCGTCACCGGTCGGGACGTACTCGGCGGCGAAGCCGATCCCCTCCACCAGTGGCAGCACCGGCGGTAGCAGGGACTGCTGGAGCGTCTGCGCCACACGGCGGCGCTCGGCGTGGATCCGGGCGTTCTCGATGGCCAGCGCGGCCCGCCGGGCCACGTCCTCCAACACGGCCATCTCGTCCGGGTCGTGTCGGTGCCGTTGGTGCCGCCCCACGGCCAGGGTGCCGAGCCGCTGCCCGCGCGCGATCAGCGGGACCGCGAAACCCTCCATCGGCCCGCCCAGGGGGATCTGCGCCGCGCTGCGGGACGCCTCGCGGAGGCGGGCCTGGATCGAATCCTGCCCGGTCTCCGCCAGCACCTTGTGCAGCTGCGGAAGCATCGACTCGTCGGCGTGGCTCGCCGCCGCCAGCCGGAGCCGGCCCCACTCGTCGGCGGTGTGCACCGCGCACCACTGGCCGAGTCTCGGCACCACCAACTGCGGCACCAGCGCCATGGTCAGGTCGACGTCCAACGACTGGGCGAGTAGTTCGCTCGCCTCGGCCAGGAACGTCAGCCACACCTGCCGCCGGAGGTCGGCCCTGCGCAACCGGTCGTTCTCCAGGTGCAGCGACAGCCGCTCGGCGGTGAGCACCGCCAACGGCCGGGCGTACGCCGACGGCGCGGCGTCCAACTCCAGCTCCCCGGCGTACGGGCGGTGCACCGTCAGCGGCACCCGCAGCAGCTCACTGCCGGGGCGGGGCGGCCGACCGAAGCGGGCCAACACCTGGTGGCCCTGCCCGTCGCCCCGGTCCAGGTGGATCGTGCCGCCAGCGGCGCCCACCATCTCGGCGACCCGGCTGAGCAGGTTGGTGGCGAAGTCGGGCAGCGGGTCGTCCGCGTACAGGTCGGGGGCGGTCTGCATGAGCTCGCTCATCGCGCTGGCGCTCGGCGTGGAGCTGTCGGTGCTCGCCCGCGGGTCGGCGCTGGCCGGCGTCGACTCGCCACCGGCGGTGCCCTCGGCCGGCAGGTCGGCGCCGGGGCGGTCAAGCCGGAACCAGACGCCCTTCCCGGTGGGCAGGTATGTCGTGCCCCAACGGCTGGCGAAGTGGTCGACGAGCAGCAGGCCCCGGCCCCGCTCGGACACCTCGTTGATCTCGGTGGAGTCGTTGCGGGTGCCGACGGTCAGCTCGTCGCCCGAGCCGGGCGCGAAATCGGAGACGGTGACCGTCAGCCCGATCTCGTCGGCGACGACCTCGATGTCCAACTCGGTGCGGGCGTGTTCGACGGCGTTGGTGGTCAGCTCGGTGGTGAGCAGCAGGGCCTCGTTGGCCAGCTCGTCCAGGTGTGCCTCGGTCAGCGCCGAGCGCACCACGGCGCGGGCGGCGGCCGGCGTACGGCGGTCTGCGGGCAGCCGGACACGCCGGTTCGCCCCGTCCCGGGCCCCGGCCGTCGCGGGCCCCGTCTCGGCTGACACCCCCGTATCCTCCACCGTCGCCCCACCGGGTGCCAAGCCGATCACCAATAGCGGGCTGACGTATCGGTCACGGGCACCCGTGGCGAATCGGCCTGGTGCGTCGCAACGACGGGTGCCGGATCCGGAGCGAGGTTTGCGACCGGCGTGCCAGCTCGGTGCCGATCGGGCGGATCGGACGGCGATCAGGGCCACCTGGCGGGTCGCACACCCTGGCACCACGGCGCGCGCGGGCACAATATGGGGTGTCGGTGTGTCCGCACGGACCGGCGCCCCCGAGTTGAGCGAGGAATGATGACCACGGCGAAGCAGTCGGTGGCGGACCCGTCCGCGCCCGACCACGAGGCGCTCCTCGGTGAGTTGACCGAGGCACTGCGACGGGTCCGTCGCGGCGACCTGAAGGTCCGGCTCCCCCGTCGCGCCGGCACGGCCGGTGAGGTGGCGGACGCCTTCAACGAGGTGGTCTCGCTCCAGGAGCGGCAGTACCTGGACCTGCGGCGGATCAGCCGGATCGTCGGTCGCGACGGCCGGCTCACCGAGCGACTGGACGACGAGGGGCTGGACGGCTCCTGGGCGGAGGGGCAGCGGGCGATCAACTCGCTGATCGACGACCTGGGCCGACCGACCACCGAGATCGCCCGGGTCATCGTGGCCGTCGCGGACGGCGACCTGTCCCAGCACATGGCGTTGGAGATCGACGGCCGGCCGCTGCGTGGTGAGTACCTGCGCATCGGGCGCACCGTGAACACGATGGTCGACCAGCTCTCGTCGTTCTCGAACGAGGTGACCCGGGTGGCCCGTGAGGTGGGCACCGAGGGCAAGCTGGGCGGCCAGGCCGATGTCCGGGGCGTCGCCGGCACCTGGAAGGACCTCACCGACTCGGTGAACACCATGGCGTCGAACCTGACCGGCCAGGTGCGGTCGATCTCGCAGGTGGCGACGGCGGTGGCGAAGGGCGACCTGTCGCAGAAGATCACGGTCGGCGCGCGCGGTGAGGTGGCCGAGTTGGCCGCCACGATGAACTACCTCACCGACACGCTGCGGCTCTTCGCCGAGCAGGTGACCCGGGTGGCGCGCGAGGTGGGCACCGAGGGCAAGCTGGGCGGCCAGGCCGAGGTGCCGAACGTGGCCGGGACCTGGAAGGACCTGACCGACAGCGTCAACTCGATGGCGTCGAACCTGACCGCCCAGGTGCGCAACATCGCCCAGGTCTCCACGGCGGTGGCGCGGGGTGACCTGTCGCAGAAGATCACGGTGGCGGCGCAGGGCGAGATCCTGGAGCTGAAGGACACCGTCAACACGATGGTGGACCAGCTGTCGTCGTTCGCCGACGAGGTGACGCGGGTGGCCCGTGAGGTGGGCATCGAGGGCAAGCTGGGCGGTCAGGCCCAGGTACGCGGCGTCTCCGGCACCTGGCGTGACCTCACGGAGAACGTCAACCAGTTGGCCGGCAACCTGACCAGCCAGGTCCGCAACATCTCCCAGGTCTCCACCGCGGTGGCGAAGGGTGACCTGTCGCAGAAGATCACGGTGGACGCCCAGGGCGAGATCCTGGAGCTGAAGAACACCGTCAACACGATGGTGGACCAGCTGTCGTCGTTCGCCGACGAGGTGACCCGGGTCGCGCGTGAGGTGGGCACCGAGGGCAACCTGGGCGGTCAGGCGCAGGTCAAGGGCGTCAGTGGCACGTGGCGGGACCTGACCGACAACGTGAACTCGATGGCGTCGAACCTGACCAGTCAGGTCCGCAACATCGCCTCGGTGACCACGGCGGTGGCGAAGGGTGACCTGTCGCAGAAGATCACTGTGGATGCGCGGGGCGAGATCCTGGAGCTGAAGTCGACGGTCAACACGATGGTGGACCAGCTGTCGTCGTTCGCCGACGAGGTGACGCGGGTGGCCCGTGAGGTGGGCACCGAGGGCAAGCTGGGCGGTCAGGCCCAGGTGCGCGGGGTTGCCGGCACCTGGCGGGACCTGACCGACAACGTGAACTCGATGGCCTCCAACCTGACTGCCCAGGTACGCAACATCGCCCAGGTCTCCACGGCGGTGGCGAAGGGTGACCTGTCGCAGAAGATCACTGTGGATGCGCGGGGCGAGATCCTGGAGCTGAAGTCGACGGTCAACACGATGGTGGACCAGCTGTCGTCGTTCGCCGACGAGGTGACGCGGGTGGCCCGTGAGGTGGGCACCGAGGGCAAGCTCGGCGGTCAGGCGCAGGTCAAGGGCGTCAGTGGCACGTGGCGGGACCTGACCGACAACGTGAACTCGATGGCGTCGAACCTGACCAGTCAGGTCCGCAACATCGCCTCGGTGACCACCGCCGTGGCGAAGGGTGACCTGTCGCAGAAGATCACGGTCGACGCCCAGGGCGAGATCCTGGAGCTGAAGTCCACGGTCAACACGATGGTCGACCAGCTGTCGTCGTTCGCCGACGAGGTGACCCGGGTGGCCCGCGAGGTCGGTATCGAGGGCAAGCTCGGAGGTCAGGCGCAGGTCAAGGGCGTCTCCGGCACCTGGCGAGACCTCACCGAGAACGTCAACCAGCTCGCCTCGACGCTGACCACGCAGCTGCGTGCCATCGCCCAGGTGTCCACCTCGGTGACCCGGGGCGACCTGACCCAGCGGATCGCGGTCAAGGCGCAGGGCGAGGTCGCCGAGCTGAAGGACAACATCAACCAGATGATCGTCACCCTGCGGGAGACGACAAAGAAGAACGCCGAGCAGGGCTGGCTGGACTCCAACCTGGCCCGGATCGGTGGCCTGTTGCAGGGCCAGCGCGACCTCGGCGAGGTCTGCCGCATGATCATGACGGAGGTGACCCCGCTGGTCGACGCCCAGCTCGGCGCCTTCTTCCTGGCCGACGACGCCGACGGCAGCATGCGGCTGCGGCTGACCTCCTCGTACGGGTACGTGGCGCGGGGGACCGACGTCACCTTCGGCCCGGGTGAGGGGCTGGTCGGGCAGACCGCGCTCTCCCGTCGCACGATCCGGGTCAGCGCCTCCCCGAACAGCCGGCTCACCCTGCGTTCGGGCCTGGCCGAGACACCCCCGTCCGACCTGGTGGTGCTTCCCGTCCTGTTCGAGGGTGAGTTGCTCGGGGTGATCGAGTTCGCCAGCGTGTCGGCCTTCTCCGAGCTGCACCTGTCGTTCCTGGAACGGCTGGTGCTCACCATCGGCATCGCGGTCAACACCATCCAGGCCAACCGGCGTACGGAGCAACTGCTGGCCCAGTCGCAGCGGCTGGCGCACGAGATGCAGGAGCAGTCGGCGGAGTTGCAGCGCACCAACGCCGAGTTGGAGGAGAAGGCCACTCTGCTCTCCGAGCAGAAGGGCAACATCGAGACGAAGAACCGGGAGATCGAGCTGGCTCGGCTGGGCCTGGAGGAGAAGGCGCAGCAGCTGACCCGGGCCTCGGCCTACAAGTCGGAGTTCCTGGCCAACATGAGCCACGAGCTGCGTACGCCGCTGAACTCGCTGCTGCTGCTGGCCCGCCTGCTGGCGGAGAACTCGGAGCAGAACCTCAGCCCGAAGCAGATCGAGTTCGCTCGGACCATCCACGGGTCCGGCTCCGACCTGCTGCGCCTGATCGACGACATCCTCGACCTGTCCAAGATCGAGGCGGGCCGGATGGACGTCGAGCCGACCGAGATCCGCTTCGCCGAGCTGCGCGGCTACGTCGAGCAGGCGTTCGCGCCGCAGGCCGAGGAGAAAAACCTGGACTTCCAGGTACGGGTGAGCAAGGATCTGCCGCCGGCGCTGGTGACCGACGCGCAGCGGTTGCAGCAGATCCTGCGCAACCTGCTCTCCAACGCGGTGAAGTTCACCGACAACGGTGCGGTGACGCTGCGGATCGCCCCGGCGGCGGAGAACGCGGTCTTCGACGTGCCGGCGCTGACCAACGCCCAGCAGGTCATCGCGTTCACCGTGATCGACACCGGCATCGGCATCTCCGACGACAAGTTGTCGATCATCTTCGAGGCGTTCCAGCAGGCGGACGGCACGACCAGTCGCCGCTACGGCGGCACCGGCCTGGGCCTGTCGATCAGCCGCGACCTGGCCCGGCTGATCGGGGGCACCATCACCGTGTCGTCCGCGCCGGGTCAGGGTTCGACCTTCACCCTGTTCGTGCCGCAGGTGCTGGCCCCGGACGCCGTGGTCGCGCCCCAGCTTCCGTCTCCGCAGCGCGCCGGCCTGCCGTCGTCGCTGCTGATGCCGCCGCTGGAGCTGATGTCGGAACGACCGGAGGCACCGGTAACCCGCCAACTGGACGGCGCCACCGTGTTGATCGTGGATGACGACGTCCGCAACGTCTTCGCCCTGACCAGCGCGTTGGAGCTGCACGGGATGACCGTGCTGTACTCGGACAACGGGGCGGACGGTGTCCGCCTGCTGGCCGAGCACCCGGAGGTGGACATCGTGCTGATGGACGCCATGATGCCCGACCAGGACGGTTACGAGACCACCCGCCAGATTCGCCGCAACCACCGGTTCGCCGACCTGCCGGTGGTCTTCCTGACCGCGAAGGCGATGCCGGGCGACCGCGAGTCGGCGCTCGCTGCCGGGGGCAGCGACTACATCACCAAGCCGGTCGACCTGGACGACCTGATCGAGTTGATGTCGTCCTGGATCAACGGCAGCCGGACCGAGGAGACTTCGTGACCCAGATTGCCAAGGCGCTGCTCGTGGACGACCGGCGGCAGAATCTGACGGCCCTGGAGGCGATTCTCCAGGGCCTGCCGGTCCAGTCCGTGGCGGTGGAGAGCGGCGAGGCGGCGCTCAAGCAGCTCCTGGTGGACGACTTCGCGGTGATCCTGCTGGACGCGCAGATGCCGGACATGGACGGCTTCGAGACGGCGAGCCACATCAAGCGCCGGGAGCGGACCCGGCACGTGCCGATCATCTTCCTCACCGCCGCTGACCGGGACGCACAGCTCGCCCTTCGGGGATACCAGGTGGGCGCGGTGGATTACCTGACCAAGCCGTTCGACCCGTGGGTGCTGCGGGCGAAGGTGTCGGTCTTCGTCGAGCTGTGGGTGAAGACCCGGCAGTTGGCAGCCCAGTCGGACCTGGTCCGGGAGCGTGACACGCAGTGGCGGCGGCTCACCGACGCGGTCGACGAGGCGACCACCCTGCTCCGCTCGGACGATCCGGAGGCCCGTGACCGGGCGGTACGCATCCTCGAACAGGCCCGCTGGGGCAACACCGCCTGAGGCTCAGACCTCGCCGGGCCGGACGTGGCCGGTGGCGGCCCGTCGGTCCCGCCAGCGCTGACCCAGCGAGTCGATCTCCTCTTGCACGAAGATGAAGAAGTCGCGCATCTCGGTTACCCGCTCGCCGGCCGGCGTGTCGGGGCCGTCGAGGGCGATCACGCCGCCTTCGGCCACGTCGATGAAGGTCTTGTAGAGCCCGGTCTTGGTGATGGTGGCCTCGTACCAGGGGTTGTCCGGCATTCGGTAGCGGTCCCGGCGGGACCGGGGGACCGGCTCACGGATGAGCATCCCGAACTGGGTGAGGTAGCGGACGGCGCCGCTGACCGCCGCCGCGCTCACCCCGAGCCGCTCGCCGATCTCGCCGGCGGTCAGTGGGTCGTCCGCGCTCATCACGGTGAACAGCACCCGGGCGGCCATTCGCGGGAAGCCGACCTCCGCGAAGGTCAACGCCATCCGTTCGACGAACAGATGCACCGGGTCATGGCCGTCAGCTGCTGGCATGGCGGTCCTTCCTGACGTGCTCACGTGGGCCCCGATGGTGCCCGGCTCGCACTGTCTTCACAACTTTGTGAAACGAGTGTAACTTCCGATACATGGAAACTCCCATTGAGGTGTCCGGACTGGTCAAGACCTTCGGCCGGACACGGGCACTCGACGGTCTGGACCTGACCGTCCGCACCGGCGAGGTGCACGGCTTCCTCGGCCCGAACGGCGCCGGCAAGTCGACTGCCATCCGGGCACTGCTCGGCCTGCTGCGGACGGACGCGGGGGTCGTCCGCCTGCTCGGTGGTGACCCGTGGCGCGACGCGGTGGCCCTGCACCGTCGGCTGGCATACGTGCCGGGCGACGTGACGCTCTGGCCCAACCTCTCCGGCGGCGAGGTCATCGATCTGCTCGGCCGGATGCGCGGCGGCCTCGACCCGGCCCGCCGAGCCGAGCTGCTCGACTCCTTCGAATTGGACCCGCGCAAGAAGGGACGGGCCTACTCCAAGGGCAACCGGCAGAAGGTCGGCCTGGTGGCCGCCCTCGCCTCCGACGCCGAACTGCTCATCCTGGACGAGCCGACCTCCGGCCTGGACCCGCTGATGGAGGAGGTCTTCCAGAGCTGGGTCCGCCGGGCCAAAGCCGACGGCCGCACCGTGCTGCTCTCCAGCCACATCCTGGCCGAGGTGGAGGCGCTCTGCGACCGAGTGACGATCATCCGCAACGGGCGGGACGTGGAGACCGGCACCCTGACCGACCTGCGCCACCTGCGCCGGACCTCGATCGAGGCGGAGCTGACCGGCCCGGTGGACGGTCTGGGCCAGCTCACCGGGGTGCACGACCTGCGGGTGGACGGCCACCGGGTGCGCTTCGACGTGGAGAACGCCGCGCTGGACGCCGCGCTGCGCAGGCTCACCGACATCGGCGTACGGAGTCTGGTCAGCCAGCCCCCGACGCTGGAGGAACTGTTCCTGCGGCACTACCAGGCCGAGCAGGTGCGGTCATGACCGCCTTCACCGGCACCGGGCATCTGGCGCGGCTGATCCTGCGCCGGGACCGGGTCGTGTTGCCGATCTGGGTTCTTCTCCTGGCGGTGCTGCCCGCCGGCTACGCCAGCACGTACGCCGAGCTGTACCCAACCGCCGCCGAACGGGCCGCGTACCTGGCCGGCACGGCGAGCAACCCGTCGATCGTCGCCCTGCTCGGCCCGGTGTACGGGGACAGCATCGGTGCCCTGACCGTCCAGCGAGCCGGTCTGCTGGCCCTGATCGCCGGGCTGGCCAGCGTGCTCACCGTGGTCCGGCACACCCGCACCGAGGAGGAGGCCGGTCGCCGGGAGTTGCTCGGCGCCACCGTGCTGGGCCGGTACGCCGGGCTGACCGCCGCGCTGCTGGTGACGTACGCCGCGAATGTGCTGCTCGGCCTGCTCAGTGCCGCCGGCCTGGTCGCCGCCGGCATGCCCGGCGCTGGTTCGGTGCTCTTCGGTGCCAGCGTGGCGCTCACCGGCATCGTCTTCGCCACGGTCGGCGGGCTGACCGCGCAGCTCACCGAGAGCGCAGCCGGGGCACGTGGGATCGGCCTGGGTGTGCTCGGGCTGGCCTTCGTGCTGCGGCTCGGCGGCGACGCCGGGGCCTCCGGCGGCACCGGTGGGAGCGCCGAGTGGCTGAGCTGGCTCTCGCCGCTGGGGTGGGCGGCCCGTGGCCGGGCCTACGCCGACGAGCGGTGGTGGGTGCTGCTGCTGCCGGTGCTGTTCAGCGTGGTGGTCGCGCTCGTCGCGTACCCCGTCTCGGTCCGCCGTGACCTCGGCGCGGGGGTGTTCCCGTCCCGGCTCGGTCCGGCCACCGCCGGTGCGGGCCTGGCCGGCCCGTTCGGCCTGGCCTGGCGGCTGCACCGTGGCCAACTGCTCGGTTGGACCGTCGGCTTCGGATTGCTCGGCCTGGTGCTCGGCGGCGCGGCGGACGCCGCTGGCGACGCCGTTGGGGGCAACCAACAGCTCGCCGAGATCCTGTCCCGACTCGGTGGCAGTTCCGCGCTCGCCGAGGCGTACCTCGGTGGGACGTTGAGCCTGACCGGCCTGGCCGCCGCCGGGTACGGCATCCAGGCCGCCCTGCGGGCGCGGGCGGAGGAGACCGCCGGACGGGCCGAACCGCTGCTCGCGACGGCGGTGAGCCGGACCCGCTGGCTGGCGTCGCATCTGATCTTCGCGCTGCTCGGCCCGGCGGTGGTGTTGGCGGTCGCCGGGCTTGCCACCGGGCTCGCCTACGGTCTCAGCGTCGGTGATGTCGGCGGCGAACTGCCGCGGCTGCTCGGTGCCGGGCTGGCCCAGGTGCCGGCGGCCTGGGTGCTGGCCGGGCTGGCGGCGCTGCTGGTCGGCTGGCTGCCCCGTTTCTCCGGGGGCGCCTGGGCGGTGCTCGCCGGCTGCCTGCTGCTCGGTCAGCTAGGCGCGGTGCTGGAGCTAAACCAGTGGGCGCTAGACCTCTCCCCGTTCACCCACACCCCACAGGTCCTAGGCCACAACTGGTCCGTCACCCCGCTAGCAACCCTGACAGCACTGACAGCAGCCCTGATCGCGACAGCCCTCCAAGCCTTCCAAACCCGAGACATCCCAACCCCTAACCCCCCACCCCTCCGCCCCCGCCGCCCCCTCCCCACCCCACCCCCCGTCGATCTAGGGCAAGTTGTTGCCCGAGGAGATCAACTCACGACGGTTTCCCCTAGATCGACGCGACCGAGGGGTGGGGGAGGGGGAGGGGAGCGGGAGGGCGGGGTT
Source organism: Micromonospora sp. LH3U1 (assembly GCF_028475105.1). Classification (NCBI taxonomy): domain Bacteria; kingdom Bacillati; phylum Actinomycetota; class Actinomycetes; order Micromonosporales; family Micromonosporaceae; genus Micromonospora; species Micromonospora sp. LH3U1. Next base: position 377,427 of record NZ_CP116936.1, read on the forward strand.
AGCCGGTGGGTTGGTCGTTGCGGATCATCAGGGCGCTGCGGAGGCCTGTGATGTCGAGGACGCGGATCAGGAACTCGCCCACGTGGGTCAGCATCAGCAGGCTCTGCGCGTGGCTGGCCTTGCGGCTGAGCACGACCAGGGTGCCCAGGCCCTGCGAGTCGCAGAAGGTGACGCCGCCGAGGTCGAGCACGATCCGCGGGGGCGGGTCGGCCAGCACCTCGTTGACGACGGTGGAGAGCTGAGCCGCCGTGAGCATGTCGATCTCACCGGCCAGGCGCAAAACTGCTTCGTCGCCCGTCCGGTGCAGCGTGATGGACAGTTCGGCACGATCCACCCGGTCAGCCTAGCGCGATCCGACCGGCCCGGCCTGTCGAGGCCGCGAGCCGTCACCCGTCGAGGCCGCGAGCCCACCACGTCACCGCTGCTGACGGGCACCGGCCATGGGTGAGCCCGGTAACCCCACTGCTGGTTGACCGTCCGGCGCTGACACAATGGCGGCATCGTGACCGACATTCTTTCAGCCGGTACCGGCCGCTACCCGGCCGAAGCGCCGGCCTCCGAGGCCCTGTTCGCCCGCGCCCGCGCCATCGTGCCGGGCGGGGTGAACTCCCCCGTGCGCGCCTTTCAGGCGGTCGGCGGCACCCCGCGTTTCATGGTCCGTGGCGAGGGCCCGTGGCTGTTCGACGCCGACGGCCGCCGCTACGTCGACCTGGTCTGCTCCTGGGGTCCGCTGATCCTCGGGCACGCGCACCCGGAGGTGGTGGACGCCGTTCAGGCCGCCGCCGCACTGGGCACCAGCTTCGGTACTCCCACGCCGGGTGAGGTGGAGTTGGCCGCCGAGCTTGTCGCCCGGACCCCGATGGAGCAGGTCCGCCTGGTCAACTCGGGCACCGAGGCGACCATGTCGGCGATCCGGCTGGCTCGCGGCTTCACCGGCCGCTCCAAGATCGTCAAGTTCGCCGGTTGCTACCACGGCCACGTCGACGCGCTGCTCGCCGCCGCCGGGTCCGGCGTGGCCACCCTGGGCCTACCCGACTCGCCCGGCGTGACCGGCGCGGCGGCCAGCGAGACGATCGTGCTGCCGTACAACGACATCAGGGCGGTGGAGGAGGTCTTCGCCGCCGAGGGCCCGCACATCGCGGCGGTGATCACCGAGGCGGCCGCCGGCAACATGGGCGTGGTCGCACCCCGCGACGGCTTCAACCAGCAACTCGCCCGGATCGCGCACGCGCACGGCGCCCTGTTCGTGGTGGACGAGGTGATGACCGGTTTCCGGGTCTCCCGCGCCGGTTGGCACGGCCTCGACGCCTCCGACGCCGACCTGTGGACGTACGGCAAGGTCATGGGTGGTGGCCTGCCCGCCGCCGCGTTCGGCGGGCGTGCGGACATCATGGCGCGGCTCGCCCCGGCCGGCCCGGTCTACCAGGCCGGCACGCTCTCCGGTAACCCGCTCGCCTGCGCCGCCGGTCTGGCCACGCTGCGGCTCGCCGACGACGCGCTGTACCACCGCCTCGACGAGACGGCCGCCGTCGTGGGCAAGCTGGCCTCCGACGCGTTGGCCGCCGCCGGGGTCCCGCACCGACTGTCGTACGCGGGCAGCATGTTCTCGATCTTCTTCACGGACGCCGACGTGGTCGACTACGACAGCGCCCGCACCCAGCAGGTGCCGGCGTTCAAGGCGTTCTTCCACGCGATGCTCGCCGCTGGCGTCTACCTGCCGCCGAGCGCGTTCGAGTCGTGGTTCGTGTCGGCGGCGATCGACGACGCCGCGCTGGAGCACATCGCCGACGCGCTGCCCACGGCGGCCAACGCGGCGGCAGCGGCTGGTCACGGGGGGTAACGAGCGGTGAGCAAGACGGTGGTCCACGTGCTCAGGCACGGCGAGGTGTACAACCCCGACCAGATTCTCTACGGTCGGCTGCCCGGTTTCCGCCTCTCCGAGCTGGGCGTGCAGATGGCCAAGGCCGCCGCGCAGGGCCTGGCCGAGCGGGAGATCGTGCACGTGGTGGCCAGTCCCCTGGAACGCGCGCAGCAGACCGCAGAGCCGATCGCCGCCCAGTTCGGGCTGCCGGTCGGGGCGGACGAGCGGCTGATCGAGAGCGCCAACTGGTTCGAGGGCAAGAAGGTGTCCCCGGGTGACGGGTCGTTCCGCGACCCGCGCAACTGGTGGGTGCTGCGCGACCCGGTGACCCCGTCCTGGGGCGAGGCGTACCGGGTCATCGCCGAGCGGATGTTCGCCGCTGTGCAGGCCGCCCGGGTCGCCGCCGAGGGGCGTGAGGCGGTTCTGGTGTCGCACCAGCTCCCGATCTGGACGCTGCGCCGCTTCGTCGAGCGCAAGCGGCTCTGGCACGACCCGCGTAAGCGGCAGTGCGGGCTGGCGAGCCTCACCTCGTTCCACTTCGACGGCTCGAAGGTGGAGGGCATCGGCTACAGCGAGCCCGCCGCGCACCTGATCGCTCTCTCCGCGACCGCTCGGACGGCCAAGGGGGCCTGATGAACGCCCGGAGGTGGACCGCCGGTCTGCTCGCCACCGTCGCCGCGGTGGCGCTGGCCGGCTGCACGTCGAAGGGGCAGGAGAAGACCTGCACGACCACCACCGACGGGATCTTCGAGTGCGCGCCGGACCAACGCTCGGCACCCCCGAAGCTCGCCGGTGAGCTGCTCACCGGCGGCACCTACGACGTCAGCCAGGCACGTGGGCAGGTAGTGGTGGTCAACTTCTGGGGCTCCTGGTGCGCGCCGTGCCGCGCCGAGGCGGACGACCTGGAAGCCACCTACCAGGCCACGAAGGCCTCCGGGGTGGCCTTCCTCGGCATCAACGTCCAGGATCAGCGGGACAAGGCCAAGGCGTTCGAGGAGGGCCGGGTCACCTTCCCGAGCCTGTTCGATCCGCCGAGCAAGCTGGCGCTCAACCTGGACATCCCGCCGAACACCGTTCCGGCGACGGTGGTGCTCGACCGGGAGGGCCGCATCGCGGCGGTGATCCGGGCCGCCGTCAAGCAGGAGGGCCTGCAACCGATCGTCGAGCGGATCGCGGCCGAGAAACCGGCGCCGAACTGATGGGCGAGGCCTTCAAGCAGTTGGCCGTGAGCGGGCCGCTGCTGCTCGCCATGGGCGCGGCGGTGCTCGCCGGCCTGGTCAGCTTCCTCTCCCCGTGCGTGCTCCCACTCGTGCCCGGCTACCTCTCGTACGTCACCGGCCTCGCCGGCGCCGACCTGGAGGGCCGCCGACCGGAGACCGACCCCGCGCCTGCCCAGGGCACCGGGGGTGTCGCCGTCCGGGAGCGGGCTGCGGCAGTGGCCGTCAAGGGCCGAGTGCTCGCGGGGACGCTGCTCTTCATCGCCGGCTTCACCGTCGTCTTCGTCGCCACCGCGATCCTGTTCGCCAGCATCGGCCGGGTCTTCTTCGACTACAAGCGAGAGCTGCAGATCGGCGTCGGCGTGCTGATCATCGTGGCCGGGCTGAGCTACCTCGGGATGATCCCCGCGCTGCAACGCGAGTTCCGGATCTCCCGGCTGCCGTCGGCCGGCCTGCTCGGCGCCCCGGTCTTCGGGGCGGTCTTCGCGCTCAGCTGGGTGCCCTGCACCGGCCCCACGCTCGGCGCGGTGATGGGCATGGCGGCCACGTCCGGTCAGAGTGACCGTGCCGTGGTGCTGGCCGTGGCGTACTGCCTCGGGCTGGGGATACCGTTCATCGTCTTCGGGCTGGGCTTCGAACGCCTGCTCGGGGTCTTCCGCGCCGTCCGGCGCAACAGCCGCTGGGTCACCCGGGTCGGCGGCGCCCTGCTCATCCTGATCGGCCTGGCGCTGGTCACCGGCGGATGGCAGAGCTTCGTGATCTGGTTGCAGACCACCGTCGGGGTGGGCGAGGTGAGTATCTGATGACGGTCGTCGACGACCGGCCCGAGACCGTGGCCCCGGCGCCCCGGCGCCGGCCGAACCGGGTGCTGGCGCTGCTGCGCAACTCGTGGCGGCAGCTCACCAGCATGCGTACCGCGCTGATCCTGCTCTTCCTGCTCGCGATCGCCGCCATCCCCGGCTCGGTGCTGCCGCAGCGTGGGATCAGCCCGGAGAAGGTCAACCAGTACTTCACCGACCACCCGGACTGGGCCCCTCGGCTGGACCGGATCGGCGCGTTCGAGGTCTTCGGCTCGGTCTGGTTCTCCGCGATCTACCTGCTGCTGTTCACGTCCCTGATCGGCTGCATCCTGCCCCGGCTGCGCGATCACCTCCGGGCGCTGCGGTCCCGGCCGCCGGTCGCGCCGAAGCGGATGGCACGGCTGCCCCAGCACACCGTGCTGCCCGCCCCGCCCGGTGGCGCGGCGGCCATCGCCGAGGTGCTGCGCAAGCGCCGCTGGCGGGTGGAGGTGCGCGGCGACGAGGTCTCCGCCGAGAAGGGCTACCTCAAGGAGACCGGCAACCTGCTGTTCCACACCTCGCTGATCGCCGTGCTGATCGGCGTCGCGCTCGGCTCGTGGTACGGCTGGAGCGGCAACCGCCTGCTGGTGGCCGGCGCGGACAACGCTTTCTGCAACACCCGCCAGCAGTACGCCGAGGCCAAGCTCGGCCCCCAGGTCGACAGCGCCGACCTGCCCCGCTTCTGCCTGCGGCTGGACGACTTCCAGGCCCGGTTCCTCGACAGCGGTCAGCCGGAGTTCTTCAACGCCACGGTCACCGTCGACGGCCCCGACGAGCCGACCCGCAGCGCGGACTTCTCGGTGAACTCGCCGCTGCGGTTGAACGACGCGAGCGTCTACCTGCTCGGCCACGGGTACGCCCCGGTGATCCGCTACACCGACCGGTTCGGTCGCAGCCAGACGAGCACCACGCCCTTCCTGACCACCGGCGACATGGGGCTGACCAGCGAGGGTCTGGCCGCCTTCCCGGACGCGAACGTCGACCCGGCCACCGGCAGGCGCGCGCCGGACGAGCAGATGGCGTTCACCGGCATCTACCTGCCCACGGCACCCGAGCAGGCACCGTTCGTCCGCTCGCAGTATCCGACCGAGCGCAACCCGGTGCTCAACCTGGTCGCCTATCAGGGCAACCTCGGCCTGGACGCCGGCATCCCCGGCTCGGTCTACCAACTGGACCAGCGGCAGGTGCGGACCGGCAAGGTCAAGGAGGTCGGCACCAAGCTGCTGCGCAAGGGTGAAACCTGGGCCCTGGACGACGGCACAACTGTCGAGTTCCTGGGCACCGAGCGGTACGTCACTCTCTCCATCCGGCACGACCCCGGCGCGACGCCGCTGCTGATCAGCTGCGGGGTCCTGCTGGTCGGGCTGATGGGCTCGCTGTTCGGACGGCGCCGCCGGGTGTGGTTCCGGGTGACCCCGGCCGACCCCGCGGAAGGATCTCCGACGGGCGGTAGTAGCTTGATGGAGGCCGGTGGGTTGCCGCGCACCGACTATCCAGGGTTCGCAGAAGAGTTCGCCCAGCTCGTCGCCGCGATCAGCGGGAACGAACGGGCGGCCGAGCGGGCTGGCGCGGGTACTGACTCCAGTGACCGGGCCGGCGTGCGAGAAGGAGCCGAGTGATGTCCGCACTCTCCGACAATCTGGTGACCTTCGCGATCCTGGTGTACCTGATCGCGATGATCGGCCACGCCGTCGAGTACGCGCTGGGTAATGCGCGTACCCGGGTTGCCGTGGCGGCTCCGGTGCGCGAGCTGGTCGGTGCCGGCGGCGGTGTTGTTCCGACGCCACCGCCCGCGCCCGTTCCGTCGTCGGCTGCGGCCGACCGCTCGGCGCGGCGTGCCCGACTCGCGGGCCTGATCGGGGTGGGCGCCACCGCGGTCGCCGCACTGCTCCACCTGGCGGCGCTGGTCACCCGTGGGCTCGCGGCCGACCGGATGCCCTGGGGCAACATGTACGAGTTCGTGCTCACGGTGACGTTCATCGGGGTCGCCGCCTGGCTGGTGGTGCTGTGGAAGCGACCGTCGCTGCGCAAGCTCGGGCTGTTTCTCACCCTGGTGATGGTGCTGCTGGTCGCCACCGCCGAGCTGGTGCTGTACGTGCCGATCGTGCCGCTGGTGCCAGCTCTGAACTCGTACTGGTTCATCATCCACGTCTCGACCATCGTCTTCGCATCCGGCATCTTCCTGCTCGGTGTGGTGCCGGCCGTGGGCTTCCTGATGCGCAACGGGTACGAGCAGGGCAAGCGGAGCTTCCCGTACACCCTGGCCAAGCGGCTGCCCGGCGCGGCCGGCCTGGAGCGGCTGACCTTCGCGCTGCACGCCTTCGCCTTCCCGATCTTCACCTTCGCGGTGATCGCCGGAGCCATCTGGGCCGAGGCGGCGTGGGGTCGGCCGTGGGGCTGGGACCCGAAGGAGACCTGGGCGTTCATCTCCTGGGTCGTGTACGCCGGCTACCTGCACGCCCGCGCCACGCCCAGCGTCAAGCGCAACGTGGCCACCTGGATCGCGGTGCTCGGCTTCCTCACCATGCTGATGAACCTGTTCGGCGTGAACATCTTCTTCACCGGCCTGCACTCGTACGGCGGGCTGGACTGACCCTGGCAACGCGATGCGGGCCGGTCACGGATTCGTCCGTGACCGGCCCGCGTCGTTCTGCCGGCCTCGGTCAGCTCACCGTGACCGGGGCGATGTCGTTGGCCGGGTTGTCATCCACCCGCGGGTAGCGGTTGGCTGGCTGGACCTCCCCCGCGGACCCGTCGAGGCTGTGAATCCGTAGATCGAAGGTCACCGTCTTGCTGGTCCCGGCGGGGAACACGCCTCCCGGGCCGTTGCAGCGCCAGGTCGTCGGGGCCGCTCCGCCGTCCTCCTCCTCGCCGCCGAGCGACGCGCAGCCCGGCGGGTTGGCCAGCACGGTCACCCCGGTGGGTGGGGTGAAGAGGAATGCGCCGACCGTGTCGCCGGAGTTCGTGCCATCCGGCACGCCCGGCCCCTCATTACGGATGCCCACGGTGGCCTGGACAGTGTCGCCGACGGCGCCGGTGACGGCCGCGCCCTGGGCGACGATGTCGAAGGCGCCAGGGACCTCCCACAGGTAGGTTTGACCGCCAGCGCCGTTCACCTCGACCGGGATCACGCTGAGCGGCGTACCGACCGCCCGCAGTCGCAGGGCCTGGTCGGCGTCGCGGCTCTTGAGCTTCACCCCGCTCGGGAGCGGCCCGGCACTGGCCAGCGGCTCCACGACCTGGGTGATCCGCTTGCTGCCGAGCGTCGCCGGGCCGACCGTGGTGGCGAACCCGCCCCGCAGCTCGTGCCGTTGGCCGGGCGCGAAGGTGCCCCGCACGGTGCAGACGACCACGGTGGCGAGCACCTGGTCGGTGCCGTACCGGCAGTTGCGGTAGTTGGCCGGCACGAGGCCCACCGAGAAGCGCATGGTGAGCCGCAGGTCCACGGCCGGTTGGTCACCGGCGTTGACCATGGCCACCGGAACGGGGAGCGTGTCGCCCACCTCGACACCGGTCACGTACTCGTTGACCATGTCGAGCAGGTCGGGCCCGGACCGCACGCTGACGGTCGCCTGCTGGGTGTACGCCTCGGTCTGCTCGCCGAGCGCCGTGTAGTCGAGGGTGCCGGTCGCGCCGTCGACCGCGCCGGGCGCGGGCCGGAACACCACCGGCACGGTGCCGGTGAGCGAGCCGCCCTCGTCGATGGCCGTCGGTGGCATCGGGCAGGTCACCGCGGTGCCCTGGGTGACACAGAAGTCAGGGAAGCTGGCGGTGGCCACGCCCGCCAGGCCGGTCAGGTCGATGGTCACCCGGGGCTGGCTGGCTCCGGTGCTGGTCAGGGTCAGCGGCACCGTGCGGCCGAGAGCGCCGGGGCCGCCAACCGTGACGTCACCCAGCGAGCCGTTGACCCAGCCGGGGTCGTCCTCGGCCGCAGCCGGGCCAGCCGCCACACCGATTCCGGCGGTGCCCACGACCAGCGCGGTCAGGCCGCGCAAGAGCCTGCCACGCGCAACGTGCACAGATCTCATCGATCTCCTTGCTGAGGGGTGGGCCGATCGGAAGAAGCCGGGCCTGCAGCACCCGACCCGACCGGCATCCATGATCTTAGAGATCGCCTGTGACATCTTTCGATCGGTTCACCGAGTTGCGATCTCCGTCGAAACAGGACTCGTCCGGTGACTGTCGCGCCGGTCGCCAGACCCGTAACGTCTGCTCGACCTGGATCGTGACCTGGTAGGACACCTCCGGCAGGTCGGCCAGCTCGATCCGCTCGCCGCGCAACGCCAGTTGGGCGTGCAGCTCCCGGGCGACGGCGTCACGAAGCTCGACCAGCAGGGGCGACAATCCGTCCGGGTCGCCGACGACGTACGCATCCGTCATGGATCCACCCTGCTCCCGCGGCCCGCTGTTCCACCACCCACGGTGAGATGTGCCCGCCGGGCTTGACCTGGTTCCGGTCGGCGATGTTGTGGCCGCCGGACCAGCCGGTAGGGCCGAGCCGTAGCTCGCGTTACCCCGATATGCCTGTCATGGGATGACACGCTGTCAGGTGCTCGCTACCGTGCGCAGATGGGGTCGGATGACCCGACGATCGCGGCGGAAGGTGGGGCGCAGTGACCACAGTGGTGTCGCCGGCGGCGCTGATCCGGGAGCAGCTCCGGCGGTCCCGGCTCGCGGCCGGGCTGACTCAGGAGGAGTACGGCAAACGGGCGCACTACTCGCCGTCGATGGTGTCGGCCGTCGAGCTGGGGCACACGGCGCCCAATGAGGCGTACCTGACCCGGGCCGACGAGGTGCTCGACACCGGCGGCCTGCTGGTCTCGCTGCGCGAGCTGGGCCGGCGCGACGGCGAGCCGGTCTGGTTCCGCCCCTGGCTGGAGGTCGAACGGGTCGCCACCCAGCTGCGCTGCTTCGGCGCGACGATGATTCCCGGGCTGTTGCAGACCGCCGACTACGCCCGGGCGGTGTTCCGGCTCGACCTGGGGCTCACCGCCGACCGGGTCGAGGAGTTGGTGGCGGCCCGGCTGGAGCGGCAGACGATCCTCGACCGAGAGCATCCGCCGCAGCTCACCGCCGTGATCGACGAGGCCGCGTTGCAGCGCTTCGCGGAGGGCTGTGCCGGGGTGCTGGCCGGTCAGCTGCGGCACCTGGTGGTGTGCGCCCGCCGCCCGTACATCCGCGTGCACGTGCTGCCGCAGGGCGTGGGCCTGCACGCCGGCCTCTTCGGGCCGTTCATCCTCGGCCGCACCGCCGACGGCAGCTGGCTCGGCTTCCTCGACAACCAGACCGGCGGCACCGCCGTGGACGACATCTTCGAGGTGGCGACCCTGCTCGGAAGGTGGGAGAGTCTGCGCAGTGACGCGCTGCCCCGGCAGCAGTCGATCGACCTGCTCGAGGAGATCGTGAAGCCATGGATCTGACCGGAGCCCGCTGGCACAAGTCCACCCGGAGCGGCAACGACGCTGGCGCGTGCGTCGAGGTCGCCGACAACCTGCCCGGCCGGGTGCACGTTCGCGATTCCAAGGACCGCGACGGCGGCCTGCTGACCTTCACCCCGGCCGCATGGCGGGCCTTCGTCGAGCTGACCCGCACCCGCTGACCGTCCACCGCATCAGTCGGCCGGCAGTCGCGATCAGCCGCCGAACCAGCCGGGCACGTCGAGCCGGAACCAGTTGGCCGAGGCCACCGTGCCGAGGTCGTCCTCCATCGCGGTGACCCGTTCGTGGCCGAGCGTGTCGGCCCACTGTGCCCGCAGCCGGTCGAAGATCTCGGCCGAGCGGTGTAGCCCGTCGGCACCGCGCGGGGTCACCCGGACCAGCCGCCGTCGGGCGTCGGAGGGGTCGTCGACCCGCTCCAGGTAGCCGACGGCCACCAATCGGTCGACGGTCTTGCCGGCGGCCTGCTTGGAGATGCCCAGCCGCTGACCCAGCTCGGTGGCGGTGGTGCCGTCCGCGCCGACGGCCTGGAGCACGAATCCGTGCAGCGGTCGCAGCTCCGGATGACCCTCCCGGGCCAGCTCGGCGTGCAGGTCGTCGATCAGCGTTCGGAAGCCGGCCAACAGCAGCAGCGGTAGCGCGAAGCCGGGGCGCGCGGGATCAGCGGTTGCCATGTTCGACAACCACGTTTACTATTTCGTCAACCACGTTGACTATCTTACGTCCCCCGATCCACGTTCTGGAAAGTAGGTAGCCATGCCCGTCTTCACCGCTCACACCGCCGAAACCGCGCCCGCCACTGCCCGACGAGCCATCGACGGCGTACGCGGCCGGTTCGGCTGGCTGCCCACCCCGGTCGCGCTGATGGCCGATTCGCCGCAGTTGCTCACCGGCTTCCTCACCGCCAGCACGGGCTTCGAGCAGACCGACCTCGCCCCGCTGGAGCGGGAGGTGGTCATCCTGACGGTCTCCACCACCAACGAGTGCCACGTCTGCGTCGCCCTGCACACCGGCAAGCTCACCCAACTCGGAGCGACCGCCGAGCTGATCACCGCGCTGCGTGCCGGCTCGGCGCTCCCCGATCCGCGACTGGAAGCGCTGCGCCGGTTCACCCTGGCCGTGCTCGACCACCGAGGCGCAGTGCCCGACGACGAGTTGGACGACTTCCTGACCGCCGGCTACCAGTCCCGGCACGCGCTGGACGTGGTGCTCGGCGTCGGCGCGTACACCATGTCCACCTTCGCCAACCGACTCACCCAGGCACCACTCGACCCGCCGCTGGCCGCCCACGCCTGGACGCCCGCGGCCTGACCGGGGACGCGTGCCGGCCGCTGCTCAGGACGCCCCGAGGAAGTCGCGCAGCAGGGCGAGCATCTCGTCCGGGCGCTCCTCGTACAACCAGTGCCCGCAGTCCTCGATCACCTCGCCGCGGACGGTGTCGGCGTACCGGCGAACCTGCTCTGCGACCTGCCCACCGAGGCTGGCCGCCGCGCCGACGGCCAGCACCGGCATCGTCAGCTTCGTGTCCCGGTACGCCACGTTGTCGGCGATGTCCTGCTCGAACGCCCGGAAGTAGGCGAAGCTGGCCCGCAGATGCGCCGGGTCACGCAGATGGTTTGCGAACTCCTCGATGTCGGGCGCGGCGATGCTGCCCTTGTGCACCATCAGGGCATCGGTGAACCGGTCCACCCAGAGCGACTCCCGCCCGTTGACCAGTTCCTCCGGAAGCCCGTTGCCGATGGAGAAGTAGCCGAAGTTCCACACCCCGGGCCCGGCCGAGGTGAGCGCGGGGAACGTGTAGATGCTCTCGTCGGGGATCGGCGCTTCGCTGAGCACCAGCCGACTCACCCGCTGCGGATGGGCGGCGGCGTACGCGTACGCCACCATCGTCCCCAGGTCGTGCCCGACCAGCCGAAGGTCACCGTCCAGGCCGAGCTGGTCGAGTAGTCCGTGCAGGTCGGCGGCGACCGTCTTCTTGTCGTACCCGCCGTCCGGGGCGTCGCTTCCCCCGAAGCCGCGCAGGTCGGGCGCGACCACGTCGAAGGAGCGCCCCAACTCGGGCAGCAGGTGCCGCCACATGTACCAACACTGCGGATACCCGTGTAGCAGCACCAGGGGCGGGCCGGCGCCACCACGGACGTAGTTCATGGTGATCTGGCCGACCCGTGCCCGTTGCTCGGTGAACCCCGCCGGGACCCGCTCCCCGCCCATCGCCGCCTCCGTCCTGCCGTGTGCCCGCGCGTGCCCGTCCTGCCGTGTGCCCGCGCGCGCCGTCTGCCCACCGCCTGGCCGCCTACCCGCTCAACCGCCCGCCATGCCCGCGAGATGCGGGCCCTGCCCGTTGATCCACTCGGCTTCCATGAAGTCGCGGTGTCCCAGGCCGCAGGACACCGCAGTTTCGTGAAACCCGAGTGGATCTAGGGCAATCGCGAGCGTCACAGCACCCGGCTTGGGTCGCGCGGCACCCGGTGCGGGAGACTGGCGGGTATGGCGGCTCGTGGCTTCCCGTACACCGATCTCAAGGACTTCCTCGCGGCGCTGGAGCGCGCGGGGGAGTTGCGCCGGGTCGACGTCCCGGTCGACCCCACCCTGGAGATCAGCGAGGTGGTCACCCGCACGGTGCGGGCCGGCGGCCCGGCGCTGCTCTTCGAGCGCCCGACCCGGGGCGAGATGCCGGTGGCGATCAACCTGTTCGGCACCGAGAAGCGCATGGCGATGGCCCTCGGGGTGGAGAATCTCGACGAGATCGGCGCGCGCATCGGCGAGCTGCTCAAGCCGGAGCTGCCGCAGGGCTTCTCGGGCATGATGGGCGGGCTCGGCAAGGTCATGCAGCTCAAGTCGATGCCGCCGAAGAAGGTCAAGACGGCCCCCTGCCAGCAGGTGGTCTACCGCGGCGACGACGTCGACCTCAACCGGTTGCCGGGGCTGCAGATCTGGCCGGGTGACGGCGGGATCTTCCACAACTTCGGGCTGACCCACACCAAGCACCCGGAGACCGGTAAGCGCAACCTTGGGCTCTACCGGCTCCAGCAGCACTCGCGCAACACCATCGGCATGCACTGGCAGATCCACAAGAACTCCACGGCGCACCACGCGGTCGCTGAGCGGCTCGGGCAGCGCCTGCCGGTGGCAATCGCCATCGGTGCCGACCCCGCCGTCGCCTACTCGGCCAGCGCGCCACTGCCGGCCGACATCGACGAATACCTGTTCGCCGGTTTCTTGAGCGGTGAGCGCGTCGAGATGGTCGACTGCCTGACCGTGCCGCTGCAGGTGCCGGCGCACGCACAGATCGTCCTCGAGGGTTACATCGAGCCGGGCGAGCGGCTGCCGGAGGGCCCGTTCGGCGACCACACCGGCTTCTACACCCCGGTGGAGCCGTTCCCGGTGATGCACATCGAGTGCATGACCATGCAGCGCGACCCGGTCTACCACTCGATCGTCACGTCGCAGCCGCCCCAGGAGGACCACGGTCTCGGCAAGGCCACCGAGCGGATCTTCGCGCCGCTGCTGCGCTTCCTGATCCCGGACATCGTCGACTACGACCTGCCCGCCGCCGGGGTGTTCCACAACTGCGCGATCGTGTCGATCCGCAAGCGGTACCCGAAGCACGCCCAGAAGGTCATGAACGCGATCTGGGGCGCGCACATGATGTCGCTGACCAAGCTGATCGTGATCGTCGACGAGGACTGCGACGTGCACGACTACAACGAGGTCGCCTTCCGCGCCTTCGGCAACGTCGACTACGGCCGCGACCTGCTGCTCACCGAAGGGCCCGTCGACCACCTCGACCACGCTTCGTACCAGCAGTTCTGGGGCGGCAAGGCCGGCGTCGACGCGACCCGCAAGCTGCCCACCGAGGGCTACACCCGCGGTTGGCCGGAGGAGATGCGCATGAGCCCGGAAGTCACCGCCCTGGTCGACAAGCGCTGGAAGGAATACGGGCTCTGATGGCCGTCCTCGACGCACCGGCCGAGAAGCCGGGCCGGGTCAAGTCCTTCCTCAAGCTCGTCGCGATCGAGCACTCGGTGTTCGCGCTGCCGTTCGCGTTCCTTTCGGCGCTGACGGCTATGCAGGTCAACGGCGGGCGGGTGCGGTGGTGGGACCTGCTGCTGATCACCGTGGCGATGGTTGGGGCACGGACGTTCGCGATGGCTGCCAACCGGATCCTCGACCGGCGGATCGACGCGCGGAACCCGCGTACCGCAGGCCGGGAACTGGTCACCGGGGCGGTGAGTGTGCGGACGGCCTGGACCGGCGCGGCCGTCGCACTGGTGGTCTTCCTCGCCGCCGCTGCCCTGCTCAACCCGCTCTGCCTGGTGCTCGCGCCGCTCGCCGTGGTGCCGCTGGTCGTCTACCCCTACGCCAAGCGGTTCACCAACTGGCCGCACGCCATCCTCGGGGTCGCCCAGGCGGTCGGCCCGGTCGGCGCCTGGCTGGCCGTCACCGGCACCCTGAACGGCTCCGGGCCGGCCTGGCTCCTCGGGGCGGCCGTCGGGCTGTGGATCGGCGGCTTCGACCTGATCTACGCCTGCCAGGACTCCGAGATCGACCAGGAGATCGGCGTGCACAGCGTGCCCGCCCGGTACGGTCGGCGCTTCGCGCTGCACGCCTCGACGGTCGCGCACGTGGTGACCTTCGGGCTCTTCGTCTGGTTCGGGGCGCTGATCGGGTTCGGCTGGCTCTGGTGGGTCGGCCTGGCGTTGACCGCGGTCGCGTTCGCCTACCAGCACCTGGTGGTCAGCCCGACCGACCTGAGCAAGGTCAACCGGGCGTTCTTCACGGCCAACGGGTTCGTCGGCATCGCGCTGTTCGTGTTCGCCCTGCTCGACCTGGTGATCCGGCTCGACCTACGGGCCTGAGGCTGGCTGCGCGGTGCCGGCGGGGTAGCGGGCGCTCTCCAGAGTCCAGTCGATGGTGCCGCGCACGGCGTGCGCGAGCCCGTCGAGATGGTCGGTGACCGCCTCGTCCAACGCTGGGCCGAACGACGGCACCGCGGCCCGCAGCGCGACGAAGCGCCGCATCGACGCCCGCCAGCGCTCGGCCACCCGCTCGATCGCCTCCGCCGACGGCACGGCCAGCTCGGCCTCCATGGCCAGGACCAGGTTGTGCCCGCCCGCGGTGGCCCGGTCCCGCTCCAGCGAGGCCAGGTCGTTGTACCAGGAGAGCAGGTCGTTGCCGAGGCTGCCGATCTGGCGCAGCAGCGGGTGATGGTAGACCGGGCCGGGCAACGGTCGGCCGCTGGTGAATTCCACCAGCGGGTACGACACCTCCGCCGCCGACGTCGCCCGACGCAGCTCGACGTACTCGTTGACGCTGGGTCGGCGGCCAGCCTCCTTGTTGACCGCCTCCTGCCAGGTGCCGTCGAGGTGCCGGGCCACCGCGTCGGCGAAGCGCAGCCGCCACACGGCCGGCATCCGGCGGCGTGGCTCCCGCCAGGCCAGCACCAGCAGCCGCCGGAGCGGGCCGGACAGCCCCGACTGACGCAGCCGGGGGCCGTCGTGCAGCAGCGCCAGCGTGCCGTTGCGCAGTGCCCGGATCTGCTCCGGGGTGAGCCGGTCCGGCCCGTCGCAGGCGTCGTCGACCAGGAAGAACCAGGTGAACAGCGCAGTCAGCACCCGCAGGTCGGCTTCGGACGCGCCCGGGTAGAGCCGCCCGGCGTACCGGGCGAACGCTCCCCGGGAGAGCCGGTGCAGCGCGGCGTCGTCTAGTGGGAGGCCAAGCTCGGGCAGCAGACCGAGCAGCCACTCCTGCGCGCGGTCGGCGTGCGGTGAGAGCCGGGACGGGATCGGACATTCGGCACGCAGCGCCCAGAGGATCTCGCCGGTCGTCACCGATGCCTCCTGTGCGAGATGGTTCCGGTGCGAATCGCCACCGGCAGCATGTCAGGTCGACGGGATGTGCAGGTACCCGCCGGACATGTCGGACGGACCAGCCCGGGGGTGCTCACCAACGGACCAGCCGGACCAGGCAGGCTGGGGGCATGCGGGAACCATGGGTGGTCGGGGTCTCCGGTGCCTCCGGCACGCCGTACGCGGCGGCTGTCATCGGAGGGCTGCTCGACGCGGGCGAAGCGGTGGACCTGATCGTGTCCCGGGCGGCACGACTCACCGTGCTCGACGAGACCGGCCGACCATTTCGCGACGGGCACTGGGCCGAGGACCTCGCCGCCTGGCTCGACCGGGACCTGACCGGGGCGGATCTACGGCACTGGCCGGCTGGCGACCTCGCCGCCGGGCCGAGCAGCGGCTCCTACCGGGTACGCGGGATGGCCGTGGTCCCCGCCAGCACGGCAGCCTGCGCGGGTATCGCGATCGGGCTCTCCAAGGACCTGTTGCAGCGCGCCGCCGAGGTCAACCTCAAGGAACGGCGGCCCGTGGTGGTGGTCCCCCGGGAGACACCGGTGACCCGCAGCCACCTGGAGCACCTGATCGCGCTGCACGACGCTGGCGCGGTGGTGCTGCCTGCCAGCCCCGGCTTCTACGGGGCTGGCGCGGCGGCCAGCGCCCAGCAGTTGGTCGACTTCGTGGCCGGCAAGGTGCTGGACGCGCTCGGCGTCCCCCACACGCTGTTCCGGCGCTGGTCCGGCCAGCTCGGGGCCGCGCGCAGCTGACCGTCCGGCCAGCTCAGCGCGCCGCGCTGCCGCCTGGCCATCGGCCGAAGCGGGACGCGGACCGGACTTCTGTCCGGTCCGCGTACGTTGTCCGCACCAGTTCAGTACATGCCGGCGTTGGCCGGACCCGGCCCCGTGGATGCGGCCGGACCCACATTGCGTGGCTTTCCGACCTCGTCCACCTCGTCCAGCATGCCCTCCCCCTCAAGCAGGGCTCGCACCTCGGATTCCCGAAACCGGCGATGCCCGCCTGGAGTCCGGATGCTTCCTATCCGGCCGGCCGCCGCCCATCTCGTCACAGTTTTCGGGTCCACCCGAAACAGCGCGGCGACCTCACCCGGTGTCAGCAGGCGATCTCCAGTGTCCACAGCCCCCTCCTCGCGTCGACGAAGCCCCTGGCTGAACACACTGCCCCCGGCTGGTGCGTAGCCCAGAGCCGTCATGAGGGACGTATGGCAATTACAGCACCAGGGACATGGCCTGTCCGCCCAAACGCGAAAAATGCACTGAGTGGGGAGTTAGTAATGGTACTGGTGCTACCTCTGCCATGACCGGCGGTTTGTGAACAGTGACTCGCCACTCAGCCCAACGGATGCCGAAGACGTCGCGTTACGCGTAAGCGGATAAGGTCACTCTCTGTGGACGCCATCGACCTGAGCCTCGTCGACCTGCTTCGCGGCAACGCCCGCCTCTCGTACGCCGAGCTGGCCCGACAGGTGGGCCTTTCGGCCCCGGCCGTACACGAGCGGGTCGGCAAGCTGGAGAGCAGTGGCGTGGTCCGCGGCTACCGCGCGGACGTGGCCCCGGAGGCGATCGGGCTGGGGGTCACCGCGCTGATCGGCATCGTCGAGGACTCCGGCGCCGACTCCGACGACATGCTCGAATCACTGCGGGTGCTGCCCGAGATCGAGTCCTGCTACTTCATGGCCGGCGTGGAGTCGTTCCTGCTCAAGGCGCGGGTTGGCACGATCGCCGAGTTGGAGCAGCTGATCGTGCGGCTGAACCGGACCCCCGGGGTCGCCTCCACCCGTACCGCCATCGCACTCTCCACGAAATGGGAGAACCGCCCCCAGCCGGTCGGCCCGCCCGTGGCCTGACCGCCGCGTACCCCTGGTGCCACCCGGTCGGCAGGCGGTAGCGTGCGCCGATGACGCCGCCGGGACGCCGAGTGGCCGTGGTGACCGGCGCCGCCGGAGGCCTGGGCCACGCCATCGCCACCGCGCTGCACGCCGACGGCTGGTCGGTGCTGCTCACCGACCTTGACCCGGCGGCGGTGCACACCGCCGCGGCACCGCTCGGCGGTTGGTCGGCCGCCTTGGACGTCCGGGACGAGGACGCCTGCGCCGACATCGCCGCGATTGCGGCAAGCCGGGGCGACCTCGCCCTCTGGGTCAACAACGCCGGCATCCTGATCACCGGGCCGTCGTGGGAGCACGACGGCCCGACCCGCCGCCGGGTGTTCGACGTGAATGCCCTCGGCGCCATGAACGGCACCCTCGCCGCGCTGGCCGTGATGCGCGGGCAAGGCCACGGCCACGTGCTCAACGTCGTTTCGCTGGCCGGGCTGATCGCCGCGCCCGGCGAGACGGTGTACGCGGCCAGCAAGCACGCCCTGCTGGCATTCAGCCTGGGTACTCTGTCCGACCTGCGGATGGCCGGGTACCGGCGGGTCCACGTCTCCTGCCTCTGCCCGGACGGAATCTGGACCCCGATGCTGCACGACCGGCTGGACGACCCGGGGGCACTGGCCTCGTTCACCGGGTCGCTGCTGACCCCGCAGCGGGTGGCGGCCCGGGCAGTTCGGCTGGCCCGCCGGCCACGCCCGGTGGTCAGCCTGCCCCGCTGGCGGGGAGCACAGGTACGCCTGCTGGACGCCCTGCCCCGGCTGGCCGTCGCACTGACTCCGCTCGTCCAGGCCGCCGGCCGGGCCGGTCAGCGCCGACAACGCCGCCGGACCGCGTCATCGGACCGGCGCTGACCGCCTCCGACCTGCTTGCTACGTTTCCGGCGTGACTCATCACGACCGGTTCGACAACGCCAGCCGCACCTGGGTGACGGAGGCGATCGCCGCCGTCGAGGCGGACGCGAACCGCTCGGCCGACACTCACCTGCTGCCGTTCCCGCTGCCCCGGGCCTGGGGGGTCGACCTCTACCTCAAGGACGAGTCGTCACACCCCACCGGCTCGCTGAAGCACCGGCTGGCCCGCTCGCTGTTCCTCTACGGGCTCTGCAACGGCTGGATCGGGCCTCGCACCACGATCGTCGAAGCGTCGTCGGGCTCCACGGCGGTCTCCGAGGCGTACTTCGCCCGGATGCTCGGCCTGCCGTTCATCGCGGTGATGCCCTCCTCCACCTCGCCCGAGAAGATCACGCAGATCGAGTTCCAGGGCGGCCGCTGCCACCTGGTGGACGACCCCGCGACCGTGGTGGTCGAGGCCCGCTGGCTCGCCGAGGACTCCGGCGGGCACTTCATGGACCAGTTCACCTACGCCGAGCGGGCGACCGACTGGCGGGGCAACAACAACATCGCCGAGTCGATCTACGCCCAGCTGGAGCTGGAGCGGCACCCGATCCCGGCCTGGGTCGTGGTGGGCGCCGGCACCGGAGGGACCAGCGCGACGATCGGCCGGTACGCCCGGTACCGCAGGCTCGCCACCAGGCTCTGCGTGGTCGACCCGGAGAACTCGGCGTTCTACCCGGCCTGGCTGGCCGCCGACTGGTCTCTGCGTACCGGGAGGGGCTCCCGGATCGAAGGGATCGGCCGTCCCACCGTGGAGGCCTCGTTCCTGCCCTCCGTGGTGGACCGGATGGTCCAGGTGCCGGACGCGGCGTCACTGGCCGCCATGCGCGCCGGATCGGCGCTGCTCGGCCGCCGGGTGGGCGGCTCCACCGGCACCAACCTGTGGGGTGCGTTCGGCCTGATCGCCGCGATGCTCGCCGAGGGCCGGACCGGCTCGGTGGTCACTCTGATCTGCGACCCGGGCGACCGGTACGCCGACACGTACTACGCCGACGACTGGGTGGCCGCCCAGGGCCTCGACCTGACGCCGCACCTGGCCACGATCGAACGCTTTCTGACCAGCGGCGCGTGGCCCGCCTGAGCCCTGGCCGCGCCGTTCAGCGCGGGTCGATCCGTTCGGCCAGCCCGGGGTAGCGCACCACGTAGCCGCTGTCGTCCAGATCGATGTCGGCCGTGAAGGTGCCGCTGGCGAACCGCACCCGGCCCGGCCCGAGCCCGGTGTAGATCTGCTCGGCCGACACCACCTCCAGACCGGGCAGCAGCACCCAGGCGACGGTGATCCGGTGTGCCAGGTCGGCCGGCTCAGCCGCCAGCCCGAGCCGGTGGACCGGCAGGGTGTTGAACAGCGGCGAACCGCTCAGGTCGACGTCGAGCGCGTCGGCCAGCCGGTCCGGGTCGTCGGTGCCCGGCAGACCGGCCCGGGGGTGACCGGCCGCGACCAGCGCCGCGTCCAGGTCGCCCTGCTCGGCGGTGGTCACCCGCCACCGGTTCGCGGCCCGCTCCAGCGTCACTCTGCGCAACCAGCCCAGCCCTTCGGCCTCGACCTCGACGCGGGCGGTGGTCCAGTCCGGCGTGGTGGTCAGCTGGTAGCGGGCGGTCCAGGGGATCGGGTCCACGGCGAGCAGGGTGCCCCGCGCCGCCAACCCGTTGCCGTCGTCGAGCAGGACCTGCTCGCTGCCGGCGGTGTCCGTCCGGGACCAGAAGATTGACTTCGGCATGGTCGGCATGAGCCGGACGTTACGCGACCGGGCCGGCATCGGCAGGGCATGCGCGAACGCCGCCGCGAAGCCTGGGCTTCGCGGCGGCGCTCGGTGGATCAGTGGATCGACAGATCAGTGGGTACGCGCCGGCGGTCGCCCGCCGAAACCGCGCCGGTCGTCGCGCGGCCGGTCATCACGGGGCCGGTCGTCACGCGGCCGGTCATCGCGAGGCCGTTCATCACGGGGCCGGTCGTCGCGGGGCCGGTCATCGCGAGGCCGGTCGTCCCGAACACGGCTGTCCGGGCGGAAGCCACCCCGAGTGTCGCGGTCGCCGAAGCGCCCCTCGCCGGCCGGTCGGTCGGCCCGACCATCGCGGTCGCCGAAGCGACGCTCGCCCTGCGGCCGGTCACTGAAGCGCCGCTCGCCGGTGGGGCGGTCGGCCCGGCCGTCCCGGTCGCCGAACTGCGGCCGGTCGCCGAACCGGCGCTCGCCCTGCGGCCGGTCGCCGTAACCCCGGGTGTCCCGATCGGCGTAACGCCGCTCACCGGCCGGCCGGTCGCCGTAGCCCCGTTCCCCGGTGGGGCGGTCGCCGTAACGCCGCTCGCCCTGCGGGCGGTCGCCGTACTGGCGGTCGCCCTGCGGTCGGTCACCGTACTGGCGGTCACCCTGCGGTCGGTCACCGTACTGGCGGTCACCCTGCGGTCGGTCACCGTACTGGCGGTCACCCTGCGGTCGGTCGCCGAAGCGCCGCTCGCCGGTCGGGCGGTCGCCGTAGCGCCGGTCGCCGGTCGGCCGGTCGCCGTAGCGGCGCTCGCCGCCCGTGCGGTCGCCGAACCGACGCGGACCGCCGGAGCGGTCGTCGAATCGACGCGAGCCGCCGGAGCGGTCGCCGTAGCCCGCGGCTCCGCCTCGACGCGAACCGCGACCCCGCTGGGCTCGCGGGCGCCGACCAGCTCGGCCAACGCCGGGTCGCCGACCCGGACCCGGGCCTCGGCCGGCGCGACGCCGGCCTTCTCCATCATCGCCAGGGTGGTGCGGCGCTGCTTGGGCAGCACCAGGGTGGCGACCGCGCCCGACTCGCCCGCCCGGGCGGTGCGCCCTGCGCGGTGCAGGTAGTCCTTGGGGTCCTTCGGCGGGTCGACGTGGAGCACCAGGGTGACCCCGTCGACGTGGATGCCCCGAGCCGCCACGTCCGTGGCGACCAGCACGTTCATCCGACCCTCGCGGAACTCGGCCAACGTCTTGGTCCGCATCCGCTGGGTCTTGCCGCCGTGCAGTCCACCGGCGCGTACGCCGACCGCCGCGAGCTGCTCGACCAGCCGATCCACCCCGAGCTGGGTACGGGCGAAGACCATGGTCCGGCCGTCACGGGCGGCGATGGACGCCGTGACCGGGAACTTCTCGTGCGGCGGGATCAACAGCACGTGGTGGTCCATGGTGGACACCGAGGCGGTCGACGGCGCAGTGGAGTGGGTCACCGGGTCGGTCATGAACCGCCTGACCAAAGCGTCGACGTCACCGTCCAGGGTGGCCGAGAAGAGCAGCCGCTGGCCGCCTGCGGGCGTCTTCGCCAGCAGGTCGGTCACCTCGGGCAGGAAGCCCATGTCGGCCATCTGGTCGGCCTCGTCGAGCACCGTGACCTCGACGTCGTCGAGCTGGCAGATGCCCCGCTCGATCAGGTCGCCGAGCCGGCCAGGGGTGGCCACGATGATCTCCACGCCGCGTCGCAGCGCGTCGATCTGACGGTCGTACGGAACACCGCCGACGGCGGTCTTGAGGAAGATGCCGACGGACTTGCCCAGCGGCACCAGGGCGTCGTTGACCTGCATGGCCAGCTCGCGGGTGGGAACCAGGACCAGGGCGCGTGGACGCATCGGCCGGGCCCGGTTGCGGGTGGCCAGCCGGGCGATCATCGGCAGACCGAAGGCGAGCGTCTTACCCGAACCGGTCTGCCCACGGCCCAGCACGTCGCGGCCGGCGAGCGCGTCCGGAACGGTGGCCCGCTGAATCTCGAACGGGCTGGTGATGCCCTGCTGTGCCAGCGCGCGGACCAGCGGCTCGGGCAGGCCCAGAGAGGCGAAGCTGATCGGATCGGCGGTCTCCGTCGGGGCGGGCTCGGCCGGCTGGCCGGCGGTCCCTACCGGCGCGGTGCCGGCCCCGCTCGGAGAGGAGTCGAGCGGTCCCCGGGCGGTGTCGGCCGCCGGGGCTGGGTTGATTACGGACGTAACGGTGCTGTGGTCAGCAGAGGTGGTCAACAAAAGCCTTTCGAGCGGGGCGCATCTTCGCGATGGCCGCCGCGGCTGTGCCGCCGGATCGCCCGCAAGATCGCCCAGGGGCGCGCACCACGCGCGCCGGGTCAGTGATCTCAGCCAGTGTACGGCGGTCCGCCAAAGTCGCCAGCCGGTTGACCGACGGTAGTGGGCGGACTCACCATCGTTGCCACTCGACCGCTCACCCGTTCAGCACGCTACCCACCAGACCGTCCAGAGCGTCACCGGCGAGCACGACGACCAGGACACTGATCGCCACCAGCACCGCCAGAGCGGCGGCCAGGACGATCATCACCCGGGCGTTCCCGGACCGCTCGGCCGGCGTGTCCGCCCAGCCCTGAGCCAGGATGTGCCCGGTCAGCGAGCCGGAATTCTCCACCGCGTTCGCAGACATCGCGATCGTGGTGAAACCCGGCCCCTCACCGCTGCCGTAGACGGTGCCGGCCAGGTCCGAACCGCCGTCGTGCCGCCCGGCACGGGCGCTCGCGCCCCGTCCGGCGGAGTTGCCCGAAGGGCTGCCCGTCGGCGCGGACATTCGGGTGTTGACGGTGCCATTCCCGGCCGATTGGGGAGCGCTGACGGTGGACGGCGGCCAACTCGGCAGCGCTGGCGCGGGCACCACCGGCGGCGCGGAGACGGGTGTCTCGGCCCATCCGCCGCTGGACGTCGGGCGTGCCGCCCCGGCGGTGGACGGCCACCCGGCCGGCGCTGCGGAGACCGACGCGGTGGCCCGTACGCCGGGCGTGTCGATCATCGCGGGCGGCGGCGGAAACGGCGGTGCCGGCATCGGGCCGGGCGGGCCTGGCGGCGCGGGCACCGGTGGACCGGGTGGCGGTAGCGGTGGGCTCGGGATGGGCGGTGCCGGCGGACCCGGAATGGGCGGAACCGGCGAAGGGGGCGGAATGGGTGGACCCGGGACGGGCGGGACCGGACCGGGCGGCGGCGTGGGTCGCGGCCCCGGCGTCGGCATCGGGCCGGGAGGATACGGACCAGGGGCCGGCGCGGGCTCCGGCTCGGGTGGCGACGGCTGGGTCGGCCCGGGGCCGGGTGGCGCGGGCTCCGGAGTCGATGGCTGGGCTGGCTCCGGCTCGGGACCCACCGGCCCGGATCGGTAGACGGCGGGCGTGCTCCCGCGAGGCTCCGGGGTGCCCATGGCGCCGGACGCGACCCGGCTGCTGCCGGGAACCGTGGCACTGGCCCGGGCCGGCGCGGTCGAGTCGTTCCGCTGCCCGGGCAACGAAACATCGGCCGGGCTGGCTGAGCCGGTCGCACGGTACGTGGTCGCGGTGACCGGAGCGCTGGCCGGCAGGTCACTGCGAAGAGCCCCGGCGGTGGCGACGCTGGCGCGGGCCCGTACCGGCACGGCGGCTTGATCCGGACGAGCGTCGGCGGGCTGCCCAGCGCCCGCCTCGGGAACGTCCGAAGCGGCGCCGGTGCCGGCGGGAGCGGCGCTGGGCAAGACGTCCTCGGCTCCGGCGGGAGCGTCCTCGGCTCCGACGGAGGAGTCGTCGGCCCGGGCGGGACCATCGTCGGCCCCAGCGGAGGCGTCGTCGGCCCCAGCGGAGGCGTCGTCGGCCCCGGCGGGGACGTCGTCGGCCCCGGCGGGAGCGTCATCGGCGCTCGCGGAGACGTCCTCGGCGCTGGTGACCGCGGAGGGGTCGCTGCCGTCAGTGGTGGCCGTGGCTGCGCTGCTGGTGGCCGGGGCGGCGTCAGAGGTAGCCGGGCCAGCCTGGGTGGTACCTGGGACGGCGTCGGAGGGGGGCGCCGGCTCGGCGATGGCCGGCCCTGGCGGGGCGGCTCGGTCGATTCCGGGGTCGACAATCTCCGCCGGAACTCTCTGCTCGGCCATCTCCGCCCTCCGCGCCATGCTCGCACCCGGACCCGTGACGTCGAGTCGGATGTGCCTGGTTGTCACCGTGCCACAGATCTCCCCGAGCGGACAGCCGGAGCGGATCGTGGCGGGTCAGTTCGCGGTGCTGGGGCTGCCCGTCGGGATGCCGCTGCCCGTCGCGCTCGTGCTGGCCTTCGGCGTGGTCGACGGGGACGTGCTGCCCGGCGCGCTGGTCGGTGCCGAGGGCAGGGTCGTCGGCGTGTTGCTCGGGCTGGTCGACGAACTCGGCGCGGTGCTGCCAGTTGGCGTGGGCGTCGGCGTGGGCTTCGTCGGCGTCGGCGTCGGCGTTGTGGTCGGCGTTGGCTTGGTGGTGGGCGTCGGCGTCGTGGTGGGCGTCGGCTTGGTGGTCGGCGTCGGCTTGGTGGTCGGCTTGGTGGTTTGCGTCGGCTTCGGGGTGGGCGTCGTGCTGGGCGTCGGAACCGGCGGGGTCGGGATGGTCACGATCGGTGCCGGCACCGCGCCGATCACCCGGGTGGCGGCGTACAGCCCGGACCAGCGGACGACCGAGATCTTGACGACGTCGCCGGTGGTGGGCGCCTGCACCATCTTGCCGTTGCCGATGTACATGCCGACGTGGTGGATCGTCGTCCAACTGCTGCCGGAGGCGAAGAAGAGCAGGTCGCCGGGGAGCAGCGCGGTCTGCGGGACGGTGCGGCTCCGGGTGGCGGCGTACTGGTCGCGGGAGACCCGGGGCAGGTCGAAGTAGTCGGCGCCCTGGGACCGGTACGCGGCCCACATCAGACCGGAGCAGTCGAACTGGTCCGGCCCCTCCTCGGACCACTTGTACGGGTCGCCGAGCTGGGCGAGCGCGTACCGGACCGCGGCCAGTGCCCGCGGGTGCGCGGCCATGCCGCTGATGTTCTGACCAGCGACGTAGCCGGCGCCGATCTGCTGCTCGGCGGCTTCCTGCTGCCGTTCGATCTCGATCAGCAGGGCGGCGTTGTCCCGGCGCAGCTTGAGCAGGCTCGCCTCGGCCGTGCGGAGCGCCGTCTCGCCCGCGGTGAACTCCGCCTCGGCGGCGGCGAGCAGATCCTTGGCCTGGGAGTGCTTCTGGTAGGCGTCCTGCTCCCCGGCGCGGGCACGGGACAGCTCACCGGCCACTCCGGTGGTGCCGCCGTCGACCTTTTCGCCCCGGGTGATCTGCTGTAGGCGGTTCAGCCCTCGGATGTCCCGGGCGAGGTCACCAGGCGGCAGCGCGGCGGCGGCCTTGACGGCGTCCGAGGCGGCGACGTCGGCCGCCTGTTGGGCCCGGAGCAGGGCGTCCTGCGTGGTCGCGAGCACCTTGCCGGCCGCTTCGAGCTGCGCCTGCGCGTCGGTGCGTTTCTGCTGGGTCACCAGCAACGCTTCGCCGAGCGCGCCGACCTGGATCTCGCCAGCGGAGATGGCGGCGGCCAGCGGGCCGGTGCCGACGTTGACGACCGGCGGGACGGGCACGCCGGCGGTGGGAGCGCCACCGGGCAGTTGGAGTGTGCCGATGGCCGGTGGGCGCGCACCGGTGTCCGGCACGGTGGTCGGCACTCCGGG
Source organism: Micromonospora sp. LH3U1 (assembly GCF_028475105.1). Classification (NCBI taxonomy): domain Bacteria; kingdom Bacillati; phylum Actinomycetota; class Actinomycetes; order Micromonosporales; family Micromonosporaceae; genus Micromonospora; species Micromonospora sp. LH3U1. The sequence goes on from NZ_CP116936.1 coordinate 402,794, forward strand.
CTCGGCGTACACGGGGGTGGCCAGCACGGCGGCGGCGATCGCGCCGAGCAGGGCGGCCCAGAGCTTCGGGCGCAGCACCGGCGAGATCACCGGGCTCCGTCGTCGCTGCCGTCGCCCGCGCCCGCTGTCGACCATGCTGCTCCCCGTCTCACCGCTCGTCGCCGCGCTCGGTGGGCGCGGCCGGCGGGACGGTACCAGTGTGTGTGTTCCGCCCCACCTTGTTACTACCGCACACCGCCAGCGATGTCGATGCGTTGCCGGGTTACGGGAGGCTGAGAGTCTGGTGAGTGGGTCGCTGTCGGCGACCGTGCTGCCGGGGGTGTCGGCCCTCCGACGTACGCTCGACCGGGACCGCAGGTGGAAGGGACGTGCCATGGACGCCGGACTCAAGCGTGAGCTCGAAGCGAAGGTGTACGCCGGTGAGCGGCTGACCCGGGAGGACGGGGTCGCGCTCTACGAGAGCGATGACCTGACCTGGTTGGGGCGGTTGGCTCATCACAAGCGCACCGAGCTGAACGGCGAGCGGGTGATGTTCAACGTCAACCGGCACCTCAACCTGACAAACGTCTGCTCGGCGTCCTGTGCGTACTGCTCGTTCCAGCGCAAGCCGGGCGAGAAGGACGCGTACACGATGCGCATCGACGAGGCGGTCCGCAAGGCCAAGGAGATGGAGGATGAGCAGCTCACCGAGCTGCACATCGTCAACGGTCTGCACCCCACGCTGCCCTGGCGTTACTACCCGAAGGTGCTGCGCGAGCTGAAGGCGGCGCTGCCGAACGTCAAGCTCAAGTGCTTCACCGCGACCGAGGTGCAGTGGTTCGAGAAGATCAGCGGTCTGAGCGCCGACGAGATCCTCGACGAGCTGATGGATGCCGGCCTGGAGTCGCTGACCGGCGGTGGCGCGGAGATCTTCGACTGGGAGGTCCGGCAGCACATCGTCGACCACGCCTGCCACTGGGAGGACTGGTCGCGGATCCACGCCCTGGCGCACAGCAAGGGCATGAAGACCCCGGCAACCATGCTGTACGGCCACATCGAGGAGCCCCGGCACCGGGTCGACCACGTGCTGCGGCTGCGTGAGTTGCAGGACGAGACCGGTGGCTTCGCGGTCTTCATCCCACTGCGCTACCAGCACGACTTCGTGGACTCGGCGGACGGCAAGGTCCGTAACCGGATCCAGGCGCGCACCACGATGGCCTCGCCGGCCGAGTCGCTGAAGACGTTCGCCGTGTCCCGGCTGCTCTTCGACAACGTGCCGCACGTGAAGAACTTCTGGGTGATGCACGGGCTGTCGGTGGCCCAGCTCTCGCTGAACTTCGGCGTGGACGACCTGGACGGCTCGGTCGTCGAATACAAGATCACGCATGACGCCGACTCGTACGGCACCCCGAACACCATGCACCGCGACGACCTGCTGCACCTGATCTGGGACGCCGGCTTCCAGCCGGTCGAGCGGGACACCCGCTACAACGTGGTCCGGGAGTACGACAAGGCCCCGTCGCTGGCCGAGCGGCGCGCCGAGCCGCAGCAGGTCTGGGCCTGAGCCACCACGTACCCTCGCAGTCGATGACCGAGCAACGCGATTCTGAGCAGCAGGGCGGGTTTCCCCGCCGGGACGCCGAGGGGCGCATCCGTACCCTGGGCGATCTGCTCGGGGTGTGCCTGGCCGGCCTGGTCATCGGTGCGCTGGCGTTGGTGTTGTTCGACTGGGCGTTCGCCTCGATCGGCGCCGGCGATTTCGGGCACACCAACGGCTGGTTGGCGGTGATCCTGCCGGCCTGGCTGTTCTGGGACGATTTCCGCGCCTGGGAGTTCGGCGCGGCCCGGGTGCTGGCGGCGGTGGTCGCCGCTGCGGTCGGGGTGTTCGTCGGGCTGCTGATCGCCGGTCTGGGTTCCGGGTTGCCGCCGCTGCTGTCCGGCGCGTTGGCGGCCGGGGCGTTCACGGTGGCGTACGCGACGGTCTGGTTCCCGGGCGTCCGCTGGCTGGCCCGCCGGACCGGCTGACCGCGACCGCCCGCCGGGCGGATCGACCCTCCCGCCGGCACCGGCGGGCGACGGAGAGAACGGAGTGGTGCAGGTGAGCGCCGCGCTCAAGTACACGCTGGGCCGGATCGGGCTGTTCGTCGCCGTGTTGGCGGCCCTCTGGCTGGTCGACATGAACGTGTTCCTGAAGCTGATGTTGGCACTGGCCTTCTCCGCCGCGCTCTCCTTCTTCCTGCTGCGTGGCTGGCGGGACGAGATGGCCGAGGAGATGGCCAGCGCCGCCGAGCGCCGCCGCACCGAGAAGGAGCGCCTCCGCTCCGCCCTGGCCGGCGAAGACGACCAGCCCCCCACCACCCCCGACCAACCCTCGCGGTGATCATGAAGTTATTGCTCCGACACGCCGGGTGATCGGGCAATAACTTCATGATCGACCACGCTCTACCAGTTGGTGGAACCCGGGACCTTGGGCCAGGGCTTTGCGGTTGGCTTGATCAGGTACGCGATGCCGCCGGGGCCGCCGGAGACGCCGCCGCTGGCGTTGGTCCGCTTGGTCCGCAGCCAGATCTGCTCGAACTGCGCGCGCTTGTAGACGTTGCGCACGACGTCATTGCTGGACGAGGCGGGGTCGTTGACGATCACGTCGCCGTCGGCGGTGAAGCCGACCACCACGAAGAGGTGCCCCGAGGTGCCGTAGTTCGCCCCGTCCAGCTCACTGGCGAGGAAGGACTGGCTGGTCACGACGGGGATGCCGGCGGCGATGAACCGTTCCAGCTCGTCCAGGGAGTGCAGTCGGGTCACCCGCCCCTCCAGGCCGGGGAAGCTGGCCGCGTACGCGGTGTTGAACGGCCAGTTGCCGGCACCGTCGTACGCGTAGTCGTAGGTCATCCGGGCCGCGTGGTTGACGGTCGGGTCGGGGTAGGTCGGGTCCACCCAGGAGGTGTCGGCCGGGGAAGGCTTGCGACCCCAGTACTCGACCACCATCTCGGTGGAGGTGGGCGAGCACCACGCCTCGCCGCCGCCGTCGTACTCGGGGTAGTGACCGGAGTGCACGTTCTGCGAGTAGCGCGGCACCGGCAGCTCGACGCCCCAGGCGATGTGCCCGGCGCTCGGCGTGACGGTGAACCGGTCCGGCACGGTGGAGCTCATCGCGCCGAGCATCCGGACCACCGGGGCGGCGGTCTGCCCGGGTGCCCGGTAGAGGGTCAGCCGCAGCTGGTACGACCGCAGCAGTACCCCGGCGGCGGCGTCGTCGATGCTGAAGGTGTCGGTCCAGATCGTCGACCAGGGATCGCCCTGCCGGTTGACGGTGGTCCGCTTGATGTCGCTGTCGCCGGACGCCCAGCGACCCATGACGTACCACGGGGTTTCATCACCGCTGGTGTAGCTGCCCTGCATCTCCACCTGGATCCAGGTGCCGGCCGGTGTCTCCGCGTTCCACGAGGCGATCAGCTCGGTGGCGTCGAACCCGATCCGGGTCACCGGTGAGGTCCAGGTGCCGTACTCCCAGGTGCGGGTGGCACCGGTGTGCGGGTCGGCGTACTCGGTGGTGCCGGCCGGTCGGGCCAGGGTGAGGCCCGCTCGGGCGCCGGGCACCACGCGGGTGCCGGCGCGGCTGCCCCGGTGCCAGTCGGCGGGCCCGGACCAGTCCTGGAAGGTGATCTGCTCGTCGTGAGTGACGGCGGGTGGGCGGGCCGCCGTCGCGGGTGCGGTGGTGGCGAGCAGGGTGAGCGCGGTGACGCCGGCGAGGGCGGCCGCGTGCAGGCGGGATCTGGCCATGAGTGCTCCGCGGTGTCGAGAGGGGCATCGTCGCTGGTCAGTTTTCCGCTTGGCGGGAAGTTTCGCCATAGGTTGTCGCGTGGAAAAAACTTGCCGCCGGGATGATCAGCTCGGGATGCATTGGGCAACGATCAATATTGATATGACCATGTGACAGGTGGTGAAGTGTCCTTCACCGAGCGGGATCTCCCGCCCATCGAGGAGGTAGTCCATGGCCCTCCGCACGCCCATCCCTCTCCGCCGCGTCCTGGTGCTCGCCGTTGTCACCGGGCTGGGAATCGTCACCGTCGCCGCCGGTCCGGTCGCCGCCCGACCGGCACCGGACCGCACCGCAGAGCCGGCCGCCGCCAGCTACCGGGTGCTCGGGCCCCGGACCCTCGCCGACCGCAACGCGGTGGCCCGCACCGGAGCCGCCATCGACTACTCCGAACACGGAGTCCTGCACATCTCGGCCACCGCGGGTGAGGCCGCCGCGATCGGCAAGCTCGGCTTCCGACTCGAACCGCTCGCCCCACCGCCCAACGCCGAGCGCGGCGCCGGCGAGATGGGCACGTTGGCCTTCCCGCCCGCCGACTCCAACTACCACGACTACGCGGAACTGACCGCCGTCGTGAACCAGGTCGTCGCCGACCATCCGGCGATCGCCCGCAAGATCAGCATCGGTTCGTCGTACGAGGGCCGCGACCTGATGGCGGTGAAGATCTCCGACAACGTCGGCACCGACGAGAACGAGCCGGAGATCCTGTTCAACTCCCAACAGCACGCCCGTGAGCACCTGACCGTCGAGATGGCGATCTACCTGCTCAACCTGTTCACCGACAGCTACGGCTCCGACTCCCGGATCACCAACATCGTCAACGGCCGGGAGATCTGGATCGTGCCGACGGTCAACCCGGACGGCAGCGAGTACGACATCGCCACCGGGTCGTACCGGTCGTGGCGCAAGAACCGGCAGCCCAACAGCGGCTCGTCCAACGTCGGCACCGACCTGAACCGCAACTGGTCCTACAACTGGGGTTGCTGCGGCGGCTCGTCGGGCACCACCTCGTCGGAGACCTACCGTGGCCCGTCGGCGTTCTCCGCACCCGAGACGCAGGCACTGCGCAACTTCGTCAACGGCCGGGTGGTCGGTGGCGTCCAGCAGATCAAGGCCAACATCGACTTCCACACGTACTCGCAGCTGGTGCTCTGGCCGTACGGCTACACCACCGCGAACACCGCGACGGGGATGAACGCGGACCAGTACAACACCTTCGCCACCATCGGTCAGCAGATGGCGGCCACCAACAGCTACACACCGGAACAGTCCAGCGACCTCTACATCACCGACGGGGACAGCCTCGACTGGATGTGGGCCACCCACAACATCTGGGCGTACACCTTCGAGATGTATCCCGGCTCGTCCGGCGGTGGCGGCTTCTACCCGCCCGACGAGGTGATCCCCGCGCAGACCTCCCGCAACCGGGAGGCGGTGCTGCTGCTCAGCGAGTACGCCGACTGCCCGTACCGGGCCATCGGCAAGCAGGCGCAGTACTGCGGCGGCGGTGGTGGCGGCACCACGGTCTGGTCGGACACCTTCGAGACCGCCACCGGCTGGACCATCAACCCGTCCGGCACCGACACCGCCACGGCCGGGGCGTTCGAGCGGGGTGCCGCCCAGGCGACCACGTCCTCCGGCGCCAAGCAGCTCACCCCGTACGCCGGCGCCAACGACCTGGTCACCGGCCGGCTCGCCGGTTCGGCGGCGGGTGACTACGACGTCGATGGCGGCGTGACCAGCGCCCGGTCCCCGGCGGTGACCCTGCCGTCGTCCGGCACGCTGAGCCTCTCGCTGGCCTGGTACCTGGCGCACGGCTCGAACGCCTCGTCGGCGGACTACCTGCGGGTGAGCGTGGTGCACAACGGCGGCACCACGGCGCTGCTCACCCAGGCCGGTGCGGCCACCAACCGCAACGGAAGCTGGGCGGTGGCGAACCTCAACCTCACCCCGTACGCCGGCCAGTCGGTACGCATCCTCGTCGAGTCGGCCGACGCCTCCGGCGCGAGCCTGGTCGAGGCGGCTGTGGACAACGTCACCATCACCTCCTCCTGATCGGGTGGGGCCCCGTCCGCCCCCCAACGGGGCCCCACCACCCCCCTTTCGACGTTGATCTAGGGCATATCGTCGTGATCTGAGATCAACTCACGACGATATGCCCTAGATCAACAGGGGTGGTCTCGGCGGTGCGCTACCGTCTTAGCGACCAGTCCGCAGCGAAGCCGGTGCGAAACCCGGCGCTGTCCCGCAACTGTGATGCCCCACCAGACGGTGGGGACGAGCCAGGTCGCCTGCGGATCGGTCGCGATTCGCGCTCTCGAGGAAGGGCGCCTCGTGGGCGGGCGTACGAAAGTCCCTGTCGGCGAAGCACCACACTCCTCGACCGACAGGAGGCCCCGCATGTTCAGACGTACACCTCGGCTCTTCGCCGCGACCCTCGCGGTCGCCGCGCTCGCCCTCGGCGCCTGCGCCGAGAAGGCCGACGACCAGCCGAGCGCGGGCACCGCAGCCGCCGCCTACCCGGTGACGGTCGGTGCGCTCACCCTCGACAAGCGTCCCGAGAAGATCGTCGTGCTGTCGCCCACCGCCACCGAGATGCTCTTCGCGATCGGTGCTGGCCCGCAGGTGACCGCCGTCGACGACCAGTCGAACTACCCGGCCGACGTGCCCAAGTCCGACCTCTCCGCCTTCCAGCCGAACGCCGAGGCGATCGCCGGTAAGAACCCCGATCTCGTGGTGCTCTCCGACGACCGCAACAAGATCGTCGAACAGCTCGGCAAGCTGAAGATTCCGGTGTACCAGACCCCGGCGGCGACCACGCTGGAGGACTCGTACCGGCAGATCACCGAGCTGGGCACGCTGACCGGGCACGCGGACCAGGGCACCGACGTCGCCACCCGGATGAAGGACGACATCGCCAAGCTGGTCAAGGACCTGCCGCAGCGCACCGAGAAGCTCACGTACTTCCACGAGCTGGGCCCGGAGCTGTACAGCGCCACCAGCAAGACCTTCATCGGCTCGCTCTACGGCCAGATCGGCCTGACCAACATCGCCGACCCGGCCGACGCGGACGGCAAGAGCGCCGGCTACCCGCAGCTCTCCCAGGAGTTCATCGTCAAGGCCAACCCGGACTTCGTCTTCCTGGCCGACTCCAAGTGCTGCCAGCAGAACGGCGACTCGGTCAAGGCGCGCAGCGGCTGGGCCGGGCTCACCGCGGTGAAGAACAACCAGGTCGTCGCGCTGGACGACGACGTCGCCTCCCGCTGGGGTCCGCGGGTCGTGGACCTGCTCCGGGTCATCATCGACGCGGTCGCCAAGGTGCCCGCGTGACCGTCGTCCGTCGGTGACCGGGCCGCTGTCCGTGGCCCGGTCCGCCGGGCCACAGTCGGTGGCCCGGCCTGCCGGGGTACGCCTGCGCTGGCTGGTCGCCGGGCTGTTCGCGGTGCTCGTCGCGCTCGTCGCCGGGGTGTCGCTCGGCCCGGTGAGCCTGCCCCCGGGCAGCGTCGCCGCCGAGCTGCTCAACCTGATTCCGTGGGTGCACCTCGACAGCGGGCTGTCCGAGCGGGAAATCGCGATCGTCACCGAGCTGCGCCTGCCCCGGGTGGTGCTGGGCCTGCTCGTCGGCGGCCTGCTCGCCCTCGCCGGCGGCTGCTACCAGGGTGTGTTCCGCAACCCGCTGGCCGACCCGTACCTGCTCGGTGTGGCCGCCGGCGCCGGCCTCGCGGTCACCGCGGTGATCGCCCTCGGCGGCGCCGGCCGGCAGGGCTCGATCTCCGGGCTGCCGATGACCATCCCGCTGGCCGCGTTCGCCGGTTCGCTGCTCGCCGTGACGATGACCTATGTGCTCGGCGCGGCTGGCGGGCGGAACGGCTCACCGGCGATGCTGATCCTGGCCGGGGTGGCAGTCTCCGCGTTCCTCTCCGCCGGGCAGACGTACCTGCTGCAACGACACTCCGACAGCATCCAGCCGGTCTACTCCTGGCTGCTCGGCCGGCTGGCCACCGCCGGCTGGCACGACGTGCTGCTGGTGCTGCCGTACGCCGCGCTGACCACCGTGGTGGTGCTGCTGCACCGCCGCGAGCTGGACGTCCTCGCGGTCGGCGACGACGAGGCCAGGAGCCTGGGCCTGCACCCGCAGCGCACCCGGTACCTGCTGATCGCCGCCGCCTCCCTGGGCACCGCGGCGGCGGTCTCCGCGACCGGCCTGATCGGCTTCGTCGGCATCATCGTGCCGCACACCGTCCGCCTGCTCGCGGGGTCGAGTTACCGGGTGATCCTGCCGTTGTCGCTGCTGTTCGGTGGTGCGTTCCTGGCGCTGACCGACGTGGTGGCCCGCACCGCCGCCGCCCCGGCCGAGGTGCCGATCGGAGTGGTGACCGCCCTGCTGGGCGGCCCGTTCTTCGTCCTCGTGCTGCGGACCGCCCGGCGGGTGCTCACGTGAGCCCCGAGCCCGCCGCTGGTCCGTCCGATGCCGGCCGGTCAGCCGACGGCGGCGTGCCGGCGGTCGAGGTGCGGGGGCTGCACGTCAGCCTGGACGGCACACCGATCCTCACCGGCGTCGACCTCACCGTCGCGGCCGGCGAATGGGTCACCGTGATCGGCCCGAACGGCGCCGGCAAGTCGACCCTGTTGCGCGCCGTCGGCGGCCTGCTGCCCGCGCCGGGGGCGATCACCCTGTTCGGTACGCCGAGCGCCGCGCTGCGCCGCCGGGACCGCGCCCGGGTGGTGGCCACGGTGACACAGTCCCCGGTGGTGCCGCCCGGCATGTCGGTGCTGGACTACGTGCTGCTCGGCCGCACCCCGTACATCCCGACGTTGGGCCGGGAGTCGACCGCCGACGTCGACGCCGTGCACGAGGTGCTCGACCTGTTGGACCTGAGCGGCTTCCACCGCCGCGAGCTGGCCACCCTCTCCGGCGGCGAACGGCAGCGGGTGTTCCTCGCCCGGGCACTCGCCCAGGGGGCGACGCTGCTGCTGCTCGACGAGCCCACCAGCGCACTCGACATCGGTCACCAGCAGGAGGTGCTGGAGCTCGTCGACCAGTTGCGCCGCGAGCACGGCCTGACCGTCCTCGCCACGATGCACGACCTCTCCCTGGCCGGCGAGTACGCCGACCGGATGGTGATGCTCGCCGACGGTCAGGTGGTGGCCGCCGGAACTCCACACGAGGTGCTGACCGAACACCTGCTCGCCACCCACTACCGGGCCAGTGTCCGGGTCGTCCCCGGCACCCACGGCCCCCTGGTGGTCCCCGTCCGCCCCCACCCCCGTCGCTGACGTCCGAGGTGCCGGGCAGGTCAGGGGCCCAGGTCGATGACGGAGAAGAGGGCGCCCTGGGGGTCGCGTAGGGCGGCGAACCGGCCCGCCGGAATGTCACGGGGCGGGACCAGGATCGTCCCGCCCAGCTCTGCGGCGCGGGCCGCTGCGGCGTCCGCGTCGGCCACCGCGAAGTACACCGTCCAGTACGCGGGCAGGTCGGCCGGGAAGTCGTCGGCCAGCGGCGGCATCATTCCGGCGACGATCTGCGTCCCGAGCCGCCAACCGGTGTACGTCATCCCGCCGACCGGCTGGTCGTCCGGCTGCCAGCCGAACACCAGCTCGTAGAAGACCTTGGCGCCCTCGGGGTCGGGGGTGACCAGCTCGTTCCAGCTCATCGCGCCCGGCACGTTGAACACTTCGGCGCCGGTCATCGTCAGCGGCTGCCAGACGCTGAACGTGGCGCCGGCCGGGTCGGCGAAGACCGCCATCCAGCCTCGGTCGAACACCTCGAACGGCGGCACGACGACCTGCCCGCCGGCCCGTTCGACCCGGCCTGCGACAAGTTGCGCGTCGTCGGTGGCGAGGTAGGTCGACCAGATCGGCACCTGGTCGGGGATGGCTGGCGGCCCGGCCCCGGCCACCGGCTTGCCGTCGAGCAGGAAGACCGTGTAACCGCCCGCCTCGGGCTCGGGTGTCACCCGGCCGGTCCAACCGAACAGCTCCGGGTAGAAGCGCCGCGCGTCGGTCAGGTCCGGGGTGGCCAGGTCGGCCCAGCAGGGCGTACCCGGCGGGACGGTGCTCACGTCAAGACCCCTCTCGGACCGGGTGGCCACGGCGGCCCCCCTGCCGGAATCCTGGCACCGTCCCGCTGCGGCTCGGGGCGGAAACGGACGAATCGTCAGCTGAACCGGCGACCCTCGTCCCGTCGGTACGCCCAGCCGGCGAGCGTGGCGAGCAGCACCACCCAGACGCCGAGCATGATCACCGCCAGCGGCTGGACGGCGTAGTCGCCGGCCGCTGACCACATCAGCTCCGCCGCGCCCCGGGTGGGCAGGAATGGCGCGATCGTCTCGATGAACCCGGGTGCCTCACCGGGCGCGGAGAGCAGGCCGCCGCCGAACGCGAGCGGCAGGAAGACCACCTGTGCGATCACGATCGCCGCCTTGCTCGGCAGGGAGTAGCCGATGGCGAGCCCCATCAGTGTGAACGGCACCGAGATGACGGCCACGGTGCCGGCGGTCAGCAGAAAAGCCGCCGGGGTGATCCGGGCCGCGGTCAGGGTCGCGCCGATCACCACGACCGGGATCAGCGAGAGGTACGTCAGCGCCAGGCCGGCCAGCACGCGGCCCGCGAACCGGGGTGCCGGCCCGGCCGGCAAGGTCCGGGTGTACGGGTTCCACGGCTGGTCGCGGTCCTCGGCGACCCCGATGCCGTACTGGAAGATGTTGGCGCTCATCACCGAGAAGGTGACCATCGACGCGGTGGCCAAGGTGGCACCGGCCGGATCGTCACCGGCGAACGGCACCACGAAGAAGATCATTGCGGCGGCCGGGAAGAAGGCGCTGCCGAAGACGGCCACGGGGATCCGGATGATCTCCAGGAGTTGATAGCGGGCGTGGACCAGGGTGAGCTGCACGGTGGCCTCCTCAGACGGTGGTGGGTCGGCCGCCGGTGCCGGCGGTGGCGGGCTGGTCCTCGGTGGCGGGCTGGCCCCCGACGGGGTGGTCCCCGCTGGTGATGGCGAGGAACGCCTCCTCCAGCGAGGTCGGCCGTACCTCCAGGTCGGTGAAGGCGGTCCCGGCAATGACCAGCGCCCGGACCAGTTCGTCGGCGTCGGCGGTGAGCAGGTGCAGCCGGCCGTCGACCCGTTCGCTGCGAACGACCCCGGGCAGGTCGGGAAGTTGGTCGGCGACGAGGCTGACCCGGCGTACGCCGACGATGCCGCGCACCGCGTCCACCGTGTCGTCGGCGAGCACCCGGCCCTGCCCGATCACCACCACCCGGTGGGCCAGCGCCTCCACCTCCTCCAGGTAGTGGCTGCTCAACAGCACGGTGCCGCCGTCGTTGTGGAACGCGCGGATCGCCTCCCACAGGGTGTGCCGGGCGGCCACGTCCAGGCCGGTGGTCGGCTCGTCGAGCAGCACCAACCGGGGTCGGCCGACGAACGCCAGCGCCACCGCCAGCCGTCGGCGCTGCCCACCGGAGAGGCCGCCGGTCTGCCGTCGGGCGAGGTCGCCCAGGCCGAACTGGTCGAGTAGTTCACCGCGGGGCACCGGGTCCGGGTAGTGCGCGGAGACGAAGTCGACGACCTCCCCGACGCGCAGCGTCCCCGGTAGGCCGGTCTCCTGCGGGGTGACCCCGATCTGCCGTCGGGTCGCCGGGTCGCGGGGGTCGCCGCCGAACAGCTCGACCCGCCCCGAGCTGGGCCGGCGCAGGCCGACCAGCAGATTCATCAGCGTGCTCTTGCCGGCGCCGTTCGGCCCGAGCAGGCCGACCAGCTCACCAGCCCGGACTTCGAGGTCGACGCGGTCGAGGGCGAGAACGTCGCCGTACCGGCGGCTGGCCTGGTCGGCGCGGGCGAGGGTCATGGCTGCTCCTTCGACGGGGTGGGGTCGAGCAGGGTGCGGATCGCTTCGGTGTATTCCTCGAACGCCAGCCGGCCCCGCCGGCTGAGCCGGACCAGGGTTGCCGGGGTGCGTCCACGGTGGGTCTTGCTGATCTCCACGTAACCGGCGTCCTCGAGCTTGCGCAGGTGCACGGAGAGGTTGCCGGCGGTCATCGCGAGCAGTTCCTGCAACCGGGGGAACGCGATCTTGTCGCCGTCACCGAGCGCGGAGAGGCTGGCGACCACCCGCAGCCGTGCCTGCGCGTGGATGACCGGGTCCAGCTCGGTCACGACCGGAGTCGCTGTCGCCGTCGGGCGAGGGCGCCGGCGACCAGGATCCCGCCGCCGCCGGCCACCGACACGACCAGCGCGTGCCAGCCCGGCCCGGCGAGCGCGCCGGCCAGGTTGATCACGCTGATCCAGACGCCGAGCCGGAACAGGTCCCGATCCAGCCAGATCGCTCCGCCGGCCATGTGCAGCGCGCCGGTCAGCCCGACGGCGGTCGCCGACCAGAGCAGCCCGGCCAGGTTGGGCGGCAGGTGCTCGGTGATCTGGCCGAGCCCCGCGTAGACGCTCACGGAACCCAGGCCCCAGGCGCACCCGTACCAGCGCCCACGCCGGGCGGAGTCACCGGTCACCTGGCCGTAGGCCCGCGCGCTGGCCACCGCCTGGACCGCTGCGGCGGCCAGCAGCAGCGCGAAGAGAACGGTCAGCGGCAGCCAGTCCGGCAGTGGGAGCAGCTCCCCTCCACCGGGAGGGAACCGTAGGAAGAATAGCCCGAAGCCGACCAGCCAGGCGACTCCCCATGGCCAGTAGAGCAGGCGGGAATCAGGATCGAGCCGGCGTGCCGTCGCCGATCGCTGGTCCTGGATGAGGCGGAGCGCCGCTGCGGCGTCGGTGGGTGGGAGATCGTCGTCGGGGTCCACGCAAACTACTTTACGGCACAAAGTCGAGGCTGGGTGACCCCGACGTCGCTGGCGGGGTCACCGATTGCGGCGGGCTGTGCCTATGGTGTGGAGTCGTAGCGGCTGATCCGTCGCACAGGACACAGGGGAGGGTCCGTGTCGAGCCCGAGCGGTGAGCTGGAGGTCCAACCGGAGGCCCTGACGGTGTTCGCCAAGGCGTCCACCGACCGGGGGGCTCGCTTTCGCGAGCTGCACCGTTCATTCGGTGACGGGCACGTGCCCCGGCACGCGTTCGGCGTGATGCCGGCGTCGTTCGGCCTCGCGGCGGCGTACGCCGAACAGTTCGAGGCGTGCCTGCAGGGGCTCGCCGACGGCGCCGAGGTGATGGCGGACATCGCCGAGGGGCTCAACGACACCGCCGGCGCCTACACCGGCACCGACGTGGCCAACACCGACCTGTTCGTGCCAGGCCGCCCGGCCGCTCCCGACGTCATCGCACCCGGCCCCTGGTCGTCGGGCGGCGCCAGCCCGAGTGGGCAGGTGCAGGCGTGAGCACCGAGGCGTTGCAGCGCAACAAGACCTACTTCGAGCAGATCGTGTCGGGCACTCCCGAACCCTTCAAGCCGCTCTCCAACGCGGTGCTGTGGCCATTCGAGCAACTGCTGGAGCTGGTCGCTGGAGAACCGGACGACCTGATGCGGGCGGCGCAGCTCTGCCTGGACACCGGCGCGGCGGTCCGGGAGATCGCCGGCGACCAGATCGCCGACCGGGCCCGGTTGCGCGGCGCCTGGACGGGCGACGCCGCAGAGAGCTTCCATGCCTCGATGGAGTCGATGGAGGAGGCGATCGAGGAGCTGGCCCAGGGGCTCGACGGCACCAAGGACGTGCTGGTCGAGGCGGCGAACGCCGCGGTAGACGCGTTCAACCTGCTGGTCGAGCTGATCCTCGAGTTCCTGCTCTGGTTCCTCACCGAGGTGATCATCGCGGCGGTGGCGGCGGCGCTGAGCGCTGGCGTCTCGCTGGCCGCAACGGTGGTCCGGGTGCTGGCCCGGCTGGCCACCACCGTGGGCCGGATGGTCAAGATCGTCGCACGGTTCGCCGAGGTGCTCACCCGCCTCGCCGCCCGGTTGGGCAAGGTCGCCGGGCAGCTCCGCAAGTACGCGGACACCGTCATGGAGCTCAAGAAGCGAAAGAAGCAGTACAAGGTGCTCAGCAAGGGTGGCTGGACGGCCGAGGGGCGTGCCTTCCAGGTCGAGAAGTTCAAGACCCTCTTTCCCGGCAGGTTCGTCATCAACCAGGTCTCGCCGGTCAATATCCCCGGTTTCGGCGGCGCACTACTGGACACCGGCGTGGGTCTGCACGACATCTCCGACGGGCAGAAGGACCGCAACTACCTGGTGGACGGCACGTACCGCGAGGACCTGGGCCCGTACACCGTGGGTGTGCAGAATGTCTTCGACTCCATCGTGAACTGAGAGGCAGCCATGACCTTCCCCGCCCTGGACCGAATCGAGGCGCTGGCCCGCAACCTGGACGGGTGGCAGCGGCAGCTCGCCGACCGGATGGCGGAGCTGGAGCAGACCAGCGCCGAGGGGATGAGCGACTCCGGCCTGGTGCGGGTCACCGCCGCCGCAGACGGGAAAATCGTTTCTACGGAGCTGAACGCGCGGGCGATGCGACTGGACTCCTACAGCCTGGCCGAGGAGTTCACCACAGCCGCCAACCGGGCGCAGGAGGCCGCCGCGGCCCTGGTCCGCGAACTGGTCGGTGAGGTCATTGGTGAGCAGGGTGACAGCCCGCGCCGGCCCGGGGGCCACGAGGGGCACCGGTGACGCTCGACGAGAGTCAGGCGCGGTACGTCGAGGGGATCACCCGGCTGCTATCGGCCGGAGAGCGGGTGCGTGCGGTGGCCCGGGTCCGAGCGGGCGGAGGTCTGACCCCGGCGGCGCCCCCGCAGCCGGCGGCGCCACCTGCCCCGGGTGGGCCGGGCTTACTGGGTGCCCTGCTCAACGTGCTGTCGCCGAACATCACCTTTGGTCGGGCGGACGGGGCCGTCGACTGGCTCTTCTTCGGTGTCGGAGGTCGAGGCGAACCAGGTTCACAGGCGTCCCTGCTGCACCACGCCCTGACCGTTGCGGCGAAGGGTTCCGGCGTCCGGGACCTCGTGCTGGGGGTCACCGATCAGCGGTTGCTGCTCGGCGCGACAGCACCGGTCGGGCTGCTCTCCAGCTCAGCGGCGGATGAACGGGCGCAGACCGACGTCGAACTGCTCGGGTCGGTGCCGCGCACGACCGTAGCCGCCCGGGTCGGACGGTACCGGTTGAACTGGAAGCGGCTGCGGATCGACTTCGCCGACGGTTCGTGGCTGTCGTTCCACGTGCCGCTGGCTGACTCCGGCCGCCCCCTGCGGGAGGTCGCGGCGGCCCTGTCAGCCGGCTGAGCCGCCGACGAGCGGGGCGGGCAGCGGCTCGTGGTGCAGCACCGCCAGCCGGGACACCGCGCGAGTGAGCACCACGTACAGCCGGTGCAGCCCGCGCGGCTCGGCCGCGACGATCGCGGCCGGCTCGACCACCACCACATGGTCGTACTCCAAGCCCTTGACCAGCGTCGCGGGCACCACGGTGACCCGCTCCGCGGTCGCCACGTCGTCGGCGGTCGCGGTCGCGACACCGGCGGCGGCCAGCGCCGCACGCAGCCCGTCGACCGCGTCGTCCGCGGCGATCACACCGACCGAGCCGTCGTGCGCGAGCGCCGCGCGCACCTCGGCGACCGTCGCCGAGGTCAGGTCGGTCACCGTACGCACGTCCAGGCCGCCGTCGTGACGCAGCGACTCGGCCGGCGGTACGTCCACCGCCAGCGCCGGCAGCAGCAGGTTCGCGAACGCGACCACCGCGGCGGGCACCCGGAAACCGATCGTCAACGGGACCACCACGGCGTCCGGCTTGCCCAGATGAGCAAGGGACTCGCGCCAGTCCGTCGCCGCCCACGGCGCGGTGCCCTGGGCGAGGTCACCGAGGAGGGTGACCGAGCCGTGCTCGCTGCGCCGGGCGATGGCCCGACACTGCATCGGGGAGAGGTCCTGCGCCTCGTCCACCACCACGTGCCCGAACCCGGAAGGCCGTTCCAGCAGCCCGGTCGCCTCGTCGATCAGCACGGCGTCAGCGGTGGTCCAGCGGGCCGCCTTCGGGGTGCGAGCAGGCTTCGCCCAGGTCAGCAGCGCCTGCTCGGTGTCGCTGAGCAGCCCGTCCGCCGCGGCGGCGAGCCGGCCCGGATCGGAGAGCAGGCCGTGTACCAGCCCTTCGGGGGTGAGCGCCGGCCATACCGCGTCCAGGAAGTCCATCACCGGCTGGCAGCGGCCCATCCGACGCAGCCAGGCATCGCTGGGCGACTCCGCCCGCCGCGCCTCGGCCTGCCGTTGCAGCAGGCTCACCACCCGTGCCCGAACCCGTTCCCGGCCTGTGCCGTACGGCAACCCTTCCCGGCGGGTCTCATCGACGATCCGATGCAACGGCTCCAACCCGATCCGCCACCGGAACGACCCGTCCGACACCGTGATCGAGTCGGTCGGCGTACCGATCTGTGCCTGCACCGCGCGCCGCAGCACGCTCGCCATCCGTACGTCGTGCTTGAGCGCGGCGACCGCCGACGCCTCGACCGCCCGGACCGACACCCGAGAGATCAACTCCTCCACCGTGGCCTGCTCGACCTCAACCTCACCGAGCGCCGGCAGCACCGCCGCGATGTACGACAGGAACGCCCTGTTCGGCCCCACGATCAGCACGCCCGCCCGCCGCAATCGCTCCCGGTGCAGATAGAGCAGGTACGCGGCCCGGTGCAGGCCGACCGCCGTCTTCCCGGTACCCGGAGCTCCCTGCACACAGATCGAGTCGGCGAGATCAGCCCGGACCAGTTCGTCCTGCTCCGGCTGGATGGTGGCCACGATGTCCCGCATCGGCCCGACGCGCGGTCGTTCGATCTCGGCGGTGAGAATTCGACTGGTCGTGCCCAGTTCCTCGCCCCGATCCAGACGCTCATCCTCGAAGCTGGTCAGCACCCCGTTGCTGAACCCGAACCGGCGCCGGACCGCCACGCCCTGCGGATCCCGCGCGCTGGCCCGGTAGAACGATCGGGAGACCGGCGCCCGCCAGTCCAACACCAGCGGCTCGCCGCGCTCGTCGGAGACGTGCCGCCGCCCCACGTGATACCGCCGACCGTCATGATCCGTGCTGCTCGCGCCCGGGCCCTCGCCGCTGGTCGCGCCCGCCGTGGCGTCGCGCTCCGGGGTGTCGCGGTCTCGGGTGTTGCGCTCCGGGGTGTCGCGGTCTTTGCTGGCGTGGTCCGTGGTGGTGCGGTCAGTGGTGGTGCGGTCTGTGGTGGTGCGGTCAGTGGTGGTGCGGTCAGTGGTGGTGCGGTCCGTGGTGGTGCGGGCCGGGGTGTTTTGGTCCGTGCTGTCGTGTTCTGCAGTCTCGGCGAAGTCGAGGCGGCCGAAGAAGAGCGGCGTGGTCGGATCGTCAGCCAGCTCAGCCACCCGACGGGCCAGGGTGCGGCCCAGCGTCTCCGCGGCGTAAGCGTCGCCGGCCACCTGGTCACCAGTGGAGAAGAGGGCTTCGGCTCGCTCCCGCATCCGCCGTAGCGCCGCCCGGGAGGTGGCCAGGTGCGCGCGCTCGGCGGCCAGATCCGTGTCGAGGTGGGTGTCGAGGTCAAGTGCGGGCATGCTGACGTCCCATCGTTCACATCTGCTGCGCGCTCGCGTGTCCGGGGGCGGATGGCCGGCACCGGCGCGAAGACGTCCGTTCCGGTGCAGCTCACCTCGGCCGTCAAGCGGGCTACAACCTTACGCTCCCAGGCCCACGCCTTCCACCGAATTACCCATGCAACCACCCGTCCGAGATGGCGTGTTGCCGGGTGGGGCGGCGCCGAGATGGCGTGTTGCCAGTGGGACGGCACCGAGAGCGGCGCCTGTGCCGGGTAGGGCGGCGCCGAGGTCGGTGTCGGGTGGGACGGCGTCGGGTGGGACGGCGTCGGGTGGGACGGCGTCGAGGTCCGCGTGGTGCGCCGAGGTGGGCGTGGCGCGGGGTGGGACGGGGTCGAGATGAGGGCCGTGCACCGAGGTGGGCGTGTTGTCGCGTGGTGCGTCGCCGAGGTGGGCGTGGCGCCGGGTGGGGTGCCCCGGATGGGGGCGGCCCCGGGTGGTGCGGTGGGCCCAGGGTGGTGCGGTGGCTCCTGGTGGGGGGTGGGGGTGTCGGATGGTGGTGGCTCCTGGTGGGGCGGTGTCGGGGTGATGCGGTAGTCGTGGTGGGCGTGGTTCGCGTAGTGCGTCGCCGAGTTCGGCGCGGTGTCAGGTGAGGCAGCGCCGAGGTGGGCGCCGTGCCGAGTGGAACCGCACCGATGGGACGTGCCGAGGTGGCACGGTGCCGGCGGGTCGGACCGTCTCATTGGGCGGCCGCTGGGCACGGCCCGGGGGGCTGGTGCGCGTCAGGTGCGGCCCTGTGTGTCTGGTCCCGGTCTTGGGTGGCGAAGGTGCTTGCCAGTCATCAGCAGCGCCGGTGGTAGAGGTTGCGTTGTGCCGTGCGCAGCGGATCGAGCCAGCGGGGCGGGAGGAAGTCGGGCCGGCCATCCGGAGCGATGCGGACCGTCCAGTCACCGCGGTGGACGAGCCGGTGGTGGTAGCCGCAGAGCAGCACGGCGTTGCCCAGCGCCGTCGCTCCACCCTCGGCCCAGTGTCGGATGTGGTGACCGTCGCACCACCGGGACGGCCGATCACAGCCAGGAAAGGCGCAGCCACCGTCACGCAGCACCAGCGCGCGGCGCAGCGGGCCCGTGAAGAGCCGGCGCTGGCGCCCGACGTCCAAGACCTGACTGTTGCCGCCCAGCACGGCAGGCAGCACGCCCGCGTCGCAGGCGAGACGGCGGATCGCGCCCGGTGTGAGGGGCGCTCCGGTCTCCAGAGTGCCGGCACGTGCGCCGCTGACCAGGTCATCCAGCGAGACGGTCACCACGAGCTGCGGCCGGTCCCCGCCATTGTCGGGCAACTGACCGGTGCGCAGCGCCAATCGACAGACCTCGCCCAGCGCGTCGGCGCGGCGCTGACCGGGGCTGCGGTCGTCGTGCTCACCGGCCGGTGCGCAGAGCGGATCGATTGCCTCGCGCAGCAGACTCGCGGTCTCGGTGTCGAGGTTTCCGCTGAGGCGTACCTGCCCGTTCTGCTGATCGGAGAGCGTGACGTGCCGACGAGCCTTGGCTCGCTCGGTGGCCCGTTCGAGGGCCGCCAGCTCGGCTTGATCGGCCAAGTCCGGTGCGACGTGCGTGAGGATGCGCTCCCCGAGCCGGCCCAGGATGGTCGGATCGAAACGGTCGGCCCAGGCGATCAGCAGTGCGGTGGCCTTGTCTGCCACCTCCGGACCAGCCTCGGCCGGAAGGGCCGCGATTGTCTCTGCCACCACCCGACTCTGCTCGATGGTGATGGCGCCGCTGAGCAGCGCGTCGCGCACTGCCGGTGGAGCGGCATCGACGGTGGCGGCGAGCTGGACCAGTTGGCGCGCGGAGCGACCGGAGACCCGGAGCCGCTCCCGCAGCCAGACGGCCGTGGACGAGGCACCCTGGGCGACCGCCGGGCCGCGGGCATCCAACTCGCGCACCAGACCGAGCTGGACGGCGGCCAGCCGCTGCGCCACCACGTGCGTCGCATCGAGGGACGCGAGTAACTCGTCGTCAGAGAGTGCCCACAGCGAGGCCTGAGCGCAGTCGCCGACGGCACCACCCGCCTGCGCCAACGCTCTCAACATGGAGACAGAATAGAACGTACGTACGACACTTTCTGTCCATGTTGATCAATGCCTCAGTTGCGCATTGGCCGATCGTCCTAATCCGCCGACGCCCGCTCGCGCTGCTGCCCGGCAACCGGCACCCAGCTCGCTGAGCCCCCCGCGCCCCTCGCCGGTCGCGCCCGTCGCCCGCTGGTCGCGCCCGAGCCTGCCGCCCGTCCGTCTCGCCCGTCGCCCGTATCGCCCGTCGCCCGCCAGCCGTCGCCCGCCAGCCGTCGCCCGTCGCCCGCCAGCCGTCGCCCGTCGCCCGCCAGCCGTCGCCCGTCGCCCGCCAGCCGTCGCCCGTCGCCCGCCAGCCGTCGCCCGTCGCCCGCTGGTCGCGCCCGAGCCTGCCGCCCGTTCGTCGCGCCCGTTCGTCGCGCCTGCCCAGGTCTCTGTCGGAAATTGAGTCGGTTGCCGAAGCGGCAAGGTTGCCTGGAACGCGGGGGTGATGGCGGGTCGGGGGACCGGCCGGGATCATGGACTCATGACCGAGGCCCGCCCCGATTCGCGTCGGATGACGATCAGCGACCCGCAGGTGATGCGGGCGATGGCCCATCCGGCCCGGATCGCGATCATGGAGTACCTGAGTAGCCGCGAGAGCGGTGGGACCGCCACCGAGTGCGCCGAGATCGTCGGGCTGTCGCCGAGCGCGACCAGTTATCACCTGCGTGCGCTGGCGAAGTTCGGCCTGGTCGAGCATGCGCCGAGCCGGGGGGACGCGCGCGAGCGGCTGTGGCGCGTGCCGAGTGCGAGTGTGATGGTCGAGGCGGGTCGCGATGCCGGGCCTGAGGCGCGCGCGGCCGAGCAGGCGCTGGTGGAGGCGCATGCGGTTCGGGCCATGGAGCGGACCCGGGACTGGCTGCGGCGCGCTGGGGACGAGCCTGCCGAGTGGTACGACACGGCGCTGTTCCACGACACGCTGC
Source organism: Micromonospora sp. LH3U1 (assembly GCF_028475105.1). Classification (NCBI taxonomy): domain Bacteria; kingdom Bacillati; phylum Actinomycetota; class Actinomycetes; order Micromonosporales; family Micromonosporaceae; genus Micromonospora; species Micromonospora sp. LH3U1. The sequence continues at coordinate 423,088 of NZ_CP116936.1, forward strand.
TGCTGCTGACCGCCGAGGAATTGGCCGAGGTGAACGAGGCGGTCGTGGCGTTACTCGGGCGGTACCGCTTGCGCCGGCGCCAGGCCGATCCGCCGCCGGGGGCGCGCACTGTCGCCGTGCAGTACCGGACGGTGCCGCTGGCATAGCTGGGGGTTGCGTCGATCAGTTGTGAAGGATTATTTTCGAAGTATGTCCTTCACAACTGTCGAGTCGCGCTGGCCGGACGTCTGGCTCGCCGCCACTGCGCGTGGCACCACGATCTGCGGCGACTTTCTTGCTGCCACCGCGCTCGCGCTGGCACTGCAGGGTGCCGGTGCCGGAGGGCTCGCCGTCTCGGGGCTGCTGCTCGCGGCCACCCTGCCTCTGGTGGTGCTCGCCCCGCTCACCGGCCGCCTCGCCGACCGGGTGGACAGCCGCACCCTGCTGGTGACCGTCGGGCTGGCGCAGGCGTTGATCTGTACGCTGCTCGCCGTCGCCGACCACCCCGCCCTGGTAGTGGGCCTCGTCGCGCTGCTCGCCTGCGGACTCGCGGTGACCCAGCCCTGTCTGGCGGCGCTGTTGCCGGCGATGGTCCGCCCGGCCGATCTGCCACGGGCCAGTGCGATCAGTCAGAACGCGGTGTCCCTCGGTGCGCTCGGCGGCCCGGTGCTGGCCGGCCTGCTGGTGGGGCAGTTCGGCACCCGCGTACCCCTGCTTCTGGATGCCGCGACCTACCTGGCGCTGGTGGTCGCGGGCCTGCTGCTGCGGACCCGGCGTGGCGGCCGGCAGCCCGCCACCGTCTCGGCAGGACAGGCAGGACAGGCAGGACCGGCGGGACCGGCCGGACCAGAGGGCCCCAACAGCCAGGCCAACCCGAGCGGTACGGACGCCGGCTGGCGGTTGCGCCGTGACCCGCTGATGCTGGTCATGGTGGCGAGCACCGCGGTGGTGATCGCGGCGGTCGGCGGCATCAACGTGATCGAGGTCTTCTTCATCAGGGAGACGCTGCATGCTTCGGCGACCACGTACGGCCTGGTGGGCGCCGCATGGATGGCCGGCATGCTGCCCGGTAGTTGGCTCGCCGCACGGCTTGCCCGCCGGCTCGACGACGACGCGGCGTTCATCCGTGGGGTGCTGGCCACACTGGCTGTGTGCAGCCTGCTGGTGATGTTCGCCGCGGCGGTGCCGACGGCGGCTCTGCTGGTGCCGCTCTGGTTGGTGGCCGGCGCGGCGAACGGCGGCGAGAACGTCTTCGCCAACCTGCTCACTGCTCGCCGGGTGCCGGATGCGATGCGCGGCCGGGCGTACGCCAGCTACGGAGCGGCGGTGCAGGGTGGCTCGATGGCCGGTTATCTGATGGGCGGCGCGCTGCTCACGGCCGTTCCGCCCCGGCCACTGATCGCCGGAGCGGGCGCGGCCGGGCTCCTGGTGGTGCTGGCCTTCGTGCCGGTGGTGGCCCGGGTGGTGAGGCGGCCGTCGTCGGGCGACGCCGACGGACGACAGCGCCGGGCGGCAGGGCCGGATGCGGGGTTGGCCACTCCGGGCCGGCCCGCCGAGCCGGAGCCGGAGGCCGGGGATACGGTCGGGTCATGGCTGAGCGCATCGCACGCCCGCGGGTCGGGCACATCCAGTTCCTGAACTGCCTGCCGATCTACTGGGGTCTGATGCGCTCTGGCGCCCTGCTCGACGTCGACCTGCACAAGGATTCGCCCGACCAACTGAACGCCGCGCTGGTCGCCGGTGACCTGGACATCGGGCCGATCTCGCTGCTGGAGTACCTGCGGCACGCCGACGAGCTGCTGCTCCTGCCGGACCTGGCCGTGGGCAGCGACGGGCCGGTGCTCTCGGTCAACATGGTCTCCACGCGACCGCTCACCGAGCTGGACGGCGCCCGGGTGGCGCTCGGTTCGACCTCGCGGACCGGGGTGATGCTGGCCCAACTGCTGCTCGCCGAGCGTTACAACGTGCGGCCGGACTACTACCGCTGCCCGCCGGACCTGACCCAGATGCTGCTGGAGGCCGACGCCGGGGTGCTGATCGGGGACGTGGCGCTGCGGGCGCTCCACGAGGCGCCGCAGCGGGGCCTCACGGTCACCGACCTCGGGCAGGCGTGGCGGGAGTGGACCGGTCTGCCGATGGTCTTCGCCGTCTGGGCGGTTCGTCGTGACTTCGCCGCCGCCCATCCGGGCCTGGTCAAGGAGGTGCACGAGGCATTCCTGCGCTCTCGGGACCTCTGCCTTGCCGAGCTGGACCAGGTGGCCGAGGCGGCCGCCCGCTGGGAGACGTTCGACGCGGCGACGCTGGCCACGTACTTCCGAACCCTGGACTTCTCCCTGGGGGACCGGCAGGTCGCGGGTCTGCGCGAGTGGGCCCGGCGGGCCGCCGCGATGGGCGAGGCCCCGGAGCTGCCGGACGGCGGCCCGGAGTTCTTCGCCGGCTGACCAGCGAGAGCCGGCCGACCGAGCAGCCGGCCGACCGAGCAGCCGGCCGACCGAGCAGCCGGAGCGGGTCAGGTGCCGGGGCGCAGGAGCGCCTCGGTGATCTTCTCGCAGTTCTTCATGCCGTAGTCGTAGCCCATGTTGATCGGGTACTTGACCATCACGCCCATCGTCCAGGTGTCACCGATGGCCAGGCAGTTGATGTGCATCTCCTGCTCTCTGGTCCGGTCGATCCACCCGTTCTTGATGGCGATCTGCTTCTGCTCGGCAGCCGGGAAGGCCTTGCGGATGCCGAAGTCGCCCGCGCCGCGAACGAGCTTCATCTCGTTGAGCAGCCACTTGGTCCATTTCGGCCCGGCGGCGGTGCCGGTGGCGATGCAGTTGCCCAGGCGGGCGGTGTCCCGGGGGGAGAGAGCCGTGCGGCTCCAACCGCGGTCGGGAGCAACGCTGCTGTCGGTCAGCTTGCACATGGAGATCAGCCGCTTGATCGAGGCGTCCCGGCCGACCAGGTTGTAGAACTGTTCGGCTCGGGTGTTGTCGCTGTCCCGGATGATCCGCGTGGCGTCGGCGAGCTTCGCGTCGCTCGGCGTCTGGCCGGCGTCGGCCGAGCGACGCAGGTAGTCGGCGACGATCCAGGACTTGATCATTGAGGCGGTCGTGCTGGTCTCGCCCATGTTCTTGGAGCCGATGATCTTCCCGGTTCGACGGTCCAGCACGCTCCAGGAGTACCAGCCCTCAATGTCCAGGGTGAGGTCCTTGGCCACGAACGGCAGTGGCTCCAGCGACGGGCTGGGGCTCGGCGACGGCGAGGACGGCTGGCGGGCGCTGCGATCGGTGCCCGCGCCGGTGGGGCGGTCGCTCGTGGTGGTGCCGGCGTTGCCCCACTTGGCGGCGGCGGTCGACTCGAACGGCGACCCGGGCAGCAGTCGCAGTGACACCAGCACCATGCCGATCAGGATGACCGCGATGGCGATCAGCCGAAGCGGGGATGCCTCACCGCCGCCGCGCCGGTCGGCCCGACGATTGCCGGCCATCAGAGCTTCCCGACCGGTTGCTGCGGCACCTTGAGCGCGGCACCCGGCTGCGGGGTGACCAACTGGGTGGCGACGCTGGCGCAGACCTGCGCGCCGTAGTCCAGCCCGTTCTTGATCGAGTAACGCAGCATGACCGCGAGGCTCCACTTGTCGGTGACGGCAAGGCAGTTCACGTGCCAGTTGCCGTCGTAGTAGAGCGGCGTCCAGCCGTTTTTGATGCTGACCGGGCCCTGGGTGGTGATCGACTTCGGCAGGCCGTTGATGATCCCCCATCGGCCACCACCGGACTTGAGCTTCTGGTCCTTGGCCGCGGTGGTGCCCTGCACCTTGCTCATCTCGCTGAGCACCCACTTTGTCCACTTCGGGCCGGCGGCCTTGCCGTCGGCGATGCACTCGCCGAGCCGGACGGCGTCCCGGGGGGACATGCGGGTGAAGCTCCAGTAGCCCTCGTACTTCGGCACGTTGCCGCGCTTGGTGTCGGTCAGCCCGCAGATCTTGATCGCCCGCTGGATCACCGGCCCCGGCTGGCCGCCCGCCGGCACCTTGTACGAGCCACCCGCGGCGGCGTAGACAAGGTTGGCCGCGTCGTCGTTGCTCTCCCGGATGGCGAGGCTGGCGGCCTTCTTCAGCGCCGCCGTCGGCTCCTTGTCCTTGAGCTGCCGCAGATAGTCCGAGACGATCCACGCCTTGATCATCGACTCGGTGGAGCTGGTCGCGGCCATGTTCGGCGACCCGGAGATCTTGCCGGTCTGCCGATCCAGCAGCGCCCACGAGAAGAAGTCGCCCTTGAAGCTCACCGACACCGGGCCGGCCGCCAGCGTGGGCGGTGGCGGTGGAGTGGGCGAGGGCGCGGCGACGGTCGAGGCGGCACCGCCGCCTCCGCCTCCGCTGCTGTCGCCGTCGGAGAGCCGGGCGTACGCGGTGGGGACCAGTAGGACGCCGCCGAGGAGGACTGCTGTGATGGCGAGCACCATGGTCACGCGGGATCGCATGAGTGGGCGAACTCCAGGTGTGTCAGGGCCGGGGGACCGTCGTGTTGTCCGGAACAGATCGGCTGATCGCCGAGGCCGGGGGAAGTGGCCTCTGTCTGGCGGCGATCGTCTCCAACCGATCGGTGTGACGGCGGAAAGTCTACGTCCGGTTGCGTGACTCGCCAGGGCTCGACACTAGGCAACCTGCGATAAAGGCGGGATATGGACCTGGTATGCGGCTCTTGCGGTGATTCACCTTTGTTTCGTGGCCTAAGTCACGGAGGAATTGGGGTGCCCAGGTAACGCAAAGCACCCATTCCATCACGGATGGGATCCTCGGAATCCTGTTACACGCTCTGGTTTCTTGGGTCGCAAGCTGTAACACTTGTCCCCATGTATGGCAACGACTTCTCCACCCCGGCCGACGCCGCGGGTGACGCCGCGGCCAACGCCGCCGGTGACGGGCCGGGCGGCGGTTTGCTGGGCGAGGTCGAGGCCGCCGAGGCCGAACTGCGGGCGGCGGCAGCGCGCGGGCGGCGAGGCGGACCCGCGCCGGACGAGGACCTGGCGGCGTACTTCGCCGAGGTGGTCGACGCCGAGCAGAAGATCGAGCCACGGGACTGGATGCCCGACGCGTACCGCCGGACGCTGATCCGGCAGATCGCCCAGCACGCCCACTCCGAGATCATCGGCATGCAGCCGGAGGGCAACTGGATCAGCCGTGCGCCGTCACTCAAGCGCAAGGCGATCCTGCTGGCCAAGGTGCAGGACGAGGCCGGCCACGGCCTCTACCTCTACGCCGCCGCCGAGACTCTCGGCATCAGCCGAGACGAGCTGGTCCGGCTGCTGCTCGACGGGCGGCAGAAGTACAGCTCGATCTTCAACTATCCGACGCTGAGCTGGGCCGACATGGGCGCGATCGGGTGGCTGGTGGACGGCGCGGCGATCGTCAACCAGGTGCCGCTGTGCCGCTGCTCGTACGGCCCGTACGCCCGCGCGATGATCCGGGTCTGCAAGGAGGAGTCGTTCCACCAGCGTCAGGGCTACGAGATCCTGCACACACTGGCGCACGGCACCCCGGCGCAGCAGGCGATGGCCCAGGACGCGGTGGACCGCTGGTGGTACCCGTCACTGGCCATGTTCGGCCCTCCGGACGGCGACTCCACGCACTCGGCACAGTCGATGGCGTGGAAGATCAAGCGCTTCTCCAATGACGATCTGCGGCAGCGTTTCGTCGACATGTGCGTCCAGCAGGCCGAGATCCTCGGGCTGCGCATCCCCGACGCGGACCTGCGCTGGAACGAGGAGCGGCAGGCGTACGACTACACCCAGCCGGACTACGACGAGCTGATGCGGGTGATCTCCGGCGACGGACCCTGCAACCGGGAGCGGATGACCCACCGCCGGGCCGCGCACACCGACGGCGCATGGGTACGCGAGGCCGCTGCGGCATACGCCGCGAAGCGGGCCGAGAACAGGGAAAAGGTGGCAGCCGCGTGAGTACCGAACATTCGCCTCTGTGGGAGGTCTTCGTGCGGGCCCGGCGCGGGTTGTCGCACACCCACGTCGGTAGCCTGCACGCCCCCGACGCCGAGCTGGCCCTGCGTAACGCCCGGGACCTCTACACCCGCCGCCAGGAGGGCGTGTCGATCTGGGTGGTGCCGGCCGGCGCGATCACCGCGTCCAGCCCGGACGAGAAGGATGCCTTCTTCGACCCGGCCGCCGACAAGGTCTACCGCCACCCCACCTTCTACGAGGTGCCGGACGGGGTGGCCCACCTGTGAACGGGCCCTTCGACTTCACTCTCGCCCTCGGCGACGACGCGCTGATCGCCGCTCAGCGACTGGCCGAGTGGACAACCCGCGCACCGGAGATGGAAGAGGACATCGCGCTGGCCAACATAGCCCTCGACCAGCTCGGCGCGGCTCGCCTGCTGCTGTCGTACGCGGGTGAGCTGGAGAGCGCCGGCCGTGACGAGGACGCGTTGGCGTACCTGCGCGACGACCGCGAGTTCCGCAACGCCCTCCTGGTCGAGCTGCCCAACGGCGACTTCGCGGTGACGATGGCGAAGCTGTTCTTCCTTGCGGCGTACCAGCTGCCGCTGTACACGGCGCTGGCCGATTGCTCGGACGAGCGGCTGGCCGCGATCGGCGCGAAGGCACGCAAGGAATCGGCGTACCACCTGGACCATGGCGCGTTGTGGGTCAAGCGGCTCGGTGACGGCACCGAGGAGTCGCACCGTCGGATGCAGGCGGCCGTCGATCAGGTGTGGCCGTACACCCACGAGCTGTTCGCCGCGGACCCGGCGGCGCCGGTCGACCCGGCCACCCTGCGGCCGGCGTTCGACGAGACCGTCGGCCCGGTGCTGGCCGAGGCGACGCTCACCCGGCCGGAGAGCCGCTGGTCCCCGGCCGGCGGGCGGGCCGGCGTGCACACCGAGCACCTGGCCTACCTGCTCGCCGAGATGCAGGTGCTGCACCGCGCCCACCCGGGAGCGCACTGGTGACTGACGCGAGGACGGCTGCGGCCAGCGTGGTGGACCCGGAGATCCGGGTCATCACCATCGACGAGTTGGGCATCCTGCGGGCGGTCGAGGAAGATTCGACAAGTGGGCGGGTCACCGTCACCATCACCCCGACCTACACCGGCTGCCCGGCGATGGACGTGATCCGGGCCGACATCCGCCGCGCGCTCGCGGTCGCGGGTCACCCCGATGCCGAGGTCCGCACGGTCTTCAGCCCACCGTGGAGCACCGACTGGATCTCCGCGGGTGGGCGGGCCAAGCTTGCCGCCGCCGGGATCGCCCCGCCGGCCCCGGTGCCCGCCGCCGGTGTCGTGTCGTTGACCCTCGCGGTCCGTTGCCCGCAGTGCGGCTCGCCGGAGACCGAGCAGGTCAGCCGGTTCGGCTCCACCGCGTGCAAGGCGTTGTGGCGTTGCCGCTCCTGCTCCGAACCCTTCGACCACCTGAAGGCGCTGTGACTGTCACCATCACCCGCCCGGTCCGCCGCCGGCCGGTCTTCCACCCGTTGTCGGTCGCGGCCGTCGACCGGCTCACCGACGACGCCGTCGCGGTGACCTTCGCCGTGCCGGAGGACCTGCGGGAGACCTTCGCGTTCCAGGCGGGCCAACACCTGACGGTACGGCGAGTGGCCGAGGACGGTACGGACGTGCGCCGGTCGTACTCGATCTGCTCCACCCCCGACGACCTGACCCGGCACGGCCGGTTGCGGATCGGGGTGCGGGAGATCCCGGGCGGCGCGTTCTCGGCGTTCGCGTGCGGGGCGCTGCGCGGTGGCGACACGGTCGAGGTGCTGCCGCCGCTGGGCACCTTCACCACGGCGTTCGCGCCGGACCGGGTGCGGCACTACGGCGCGGTCGTCGCCGGCTCCGGCATCACCCCGGTGCTCGGGCTTGTCGCGACCGCCCTGGCCGTCGAGCCGGCCAGCACCTTCACCCTGGTGTACGGCAACCGCACGGCTAACACGGTGATGTTCGCCGAGGAGTTGGCCGACCTGAAGGACCGCTATCCCACCCGGCTGCACCTGGTGCACGTGCTCTCCCGGGAGCAGGGCGAGTCGCCGCTGCTCTCCGGACGGATCGACGCCGAGAGGCTGGGCCGGTTGCTGGGCACCATTGTGCCGGGCGACCTCATCGAGGAGTGGTTCCTCTGCGGCCCGTACGCCATGGTGGTCGACGTCCGGGAGGTGTTGACCGCGCGTGGGCTGCCCGAGTCGGCGGTTCGCACCGAGCTGTTCCACGTCGACGCGCCGCCGGAGCCGGTGCGTCGCCCCGTCGACCAGGCGGGTGCCGGTGCCGAGGTCACCATCGTGCTGGACGGCCGATCGTCGAGCTTCACGATGGGTCGCGAGGAGCGGGTGCTGGACGCCGCGCTGAAGGTGCGGGGCGAGCTGCCGTACGCGTGCAAGGGCGGTGTCTGCTCGACCTGTAAGGCGAAGGTCGTCGATGGGGCGGTCACGATGGCCCGCAACTACGCCCTGGAGCCCGACGAGTTGGCCGCCGGCTATGTCCTGACCTGCCAGTCCAGCCCGACGACCGACAAGCTCACGGTGGACTACGACGCGTGAACCGCCGCCGACGCGCCCCTGTGCCCGCCGCATGTGATTCGAATTACCCGCCCGCCCGGTGCGGGGACTTCGACGCCAAGGTCATGCTCGATCCACGTTCCAGTGGCCTCGTCAACCCGGCGATCCCACTCGATCCTGGTTGCAGCGCGATCAGCGAGCACCCCTCAGGGAGGGGGCGCGTGGCGGGCGTAGGCTCGGTGGCGTGACGGTGAGCCGGGAGATCGACGACATCCTGCAGCGTGGCGCGGACGGCGGGCGGATCACGCCCGAGGAGGCGCTGCTGCTCTACACCGAGGCGCCCTTCCACGCGTTGGGCGAGGCGGCGGACGCGGTGCGCCGGCGGCGCTACCCGGACAACGTCGTCACCTACCTGATCGATCGCAACATCAACTACACGAACGTCTGCGTGACGGCGTGCAAGTTCTGCGCGTTCTATCGGGCACCCAAGCACAAGGAAGGGTGGACCCACCCGACCGAGGAGATCCTGCGGCGGTGCGCCGAGGCGATCGAGCTGGGCGCCACCCAGGTGATGCTCCAGGGCGGGCACCACCCCGACTACGGCGTCGAGTACTACGAGGAGCTGTTCTCCTCGGTCAAGCAGGCGTACCCGCAACTGGTCATCCACTCGATCGGCCCCAGCGAGATCCTGCACATGGCCAAGGTCTCCGGTGTGAGCCTGGACGAGGCCATCGCCCGGATCAAGACCGCCGGCCTGGACTCGATCGCCGGCGCCGGCGCCGAGATGCTGCCGGAGCGACCGCGTAAGGCCATCGCGCCCCTCAAGGAGTCGGGCGAGCGCTGGCTGGAGGTCATGGAGCTGGCCCACCGGCAGGGCATCGAGTCGACCGCCACCATGATGATGGGCACCGGCGAGACGCACGCCGAGCGGATCGAGCACCTGCGCATGATCCGTGACGTGCAGGACCGCACCCGCGGCTTCCGGTCCTTCATCCCGTGGACGTACCAGCCGGAGAACAACCACCTCAAGGGCCGCACCCAGGCGACCACGCTCGAATACCTGCGGTTGGTCGCGGTGGCCCGCCTCTTCTTCGAGACCGTGCCGCACCTGCAGGCCTCCTGGCTGACCACCGGCAAGGACGTCGGGCAGCTCGCGCTGCACATGGGCGTGGACGACCTCGGCTCGATCATGCTGGAGGAGAACGTGATCTCCTCCGCCGGTGCGCGGCACCGCTCCAACCTGCACGAGCTGATCGGCATGATCCGCTCGGCAGACCGGATCCCCGCGCAGCGGGACACCCTCTACAACCGGCTCGCCGTGCACCACACGCCGGCCGACGACCCGACCGACGAGCGGGTGGTCTCGCACTTCTCCTCGATCGCGCTGCCCGGCGGTGGCGCGGGCCGATCCCTGCCACTGGTCGACGTCAACTGACGCGGGTCGCCGTTCGGCCGTTCGGCTGATCGAGGCTCATGCACCCGCCCGGTCGCCCCGGCGGTACGGGTGGTCCCCGCCGCCGCAGCGTCAGGCTGCCCGCTGCGGGGGTGGTGGAGATGATCGTCGGCGGCTAGCGTCCCGGCTCACATCCGTCGCCATCGTCGATCGCCGGAATCGGCGCGACCGTGCTGGTGGCGGGTGGTCTGATGGTCCTGGTCGTGGGCTGTCCTCCATCGGCCCGCTGAGGGTCGTTCATATAACGCACGGCGGTACGGGCGGGATGGGTGACCATCCCGCCCGTACCGTTTCCCACCTCGGGCCGGACGGATGAAAACGGGTCTGCCCGCTGGCGTGGAAGATCGGCCTCCGATAGCGTCCGCTCGTTCCGCAACCATTCTTTCTTCCCTACCCCCGGGGGACTGATGACAGCGTTCCACCGCTCGACCGTGATCCGCGCCAGCGTCGTGGCGCTGCTCGCGGCCGGTGGCCTGGCCGCCGTGGCGGCCCCGGTACTGGCGGCCGAACAGGCCGATCTGGCCCTGGTGCCGCTCAGCTACAACCTGGCCAAGGGTGTGACCGAGGCCAAGAGCAAGCCGTTCAAGTTCCTGGTCGACAACACCCGGAGCGAGGAAGACGCCAAGGGTGTCAGCTACACCGTGGACACCAGCAAGCTGAAGGCGGGCAAGGTACGGGTCGTGGTGCCCGACGGCTGCCGGGTGAACGGCACGAAGTTCACCTGCCGCCTGGGCGACCTGCCCGCCGGCACCAGCGAGGACTTCGGCATCCCCATCTTCTCCACGGGCGGTCGGGGCGCGGCTGGCACGCTGGTGGTCACGATCCGCTCGTCCACCGACGACCCCAACAAGGAAGACAACAAGGTCCAGCACGACATCACCGTCACCGAGCCCGGCTATGACCTGACCAGCTGGGTGCAGGACGTCAACGCGAACGTCGTGTTGAACGGCGTCACCGGCGACGACCCCGACCTTCGGCCGGTGCGTCCGGGCGAGACGGTGCCGGTCGACTGGGCGGTCTACAACGACGGCAGCCGCAAGGCCACCGGCCTCTCCTACGTGCTCACGCTCCCGGCCGGCGTCACCTTCGACACCCTGCCCGACACCTGCACCTCGCAGACCTTCGGCGTTGCTCAAGCGCTCTGCCAGGACGACGGCGCGGTGATCCGGCCCGGTGAGTACTACACGGCGGACATCAAGGTGACGGTCGGCAAGGACGTCACCGAGCCGGTGCTGCGGGTCGGTGAGCTGGTGGCACATGGTCTGGACGCCGCCACCGGCCAGCCCGAGGAAAAGGCTGAGCGGGCCACCAAGGCGCAGCAGAAGATTTTCACCGAGGTTGACGAGGGTGACAACCAGGCGATCTTCGACGTCTTCGTCGACCTGACCGTGCAGCCGACGCCCACGGCCACACCGACCTCGACGCCCACGGCCACCCCGACGCCGACGGTCTCTCCGACGCCCACGGCCACCCCGACGCCGACCGAAACGCCGACGCCCACGGCCACCCCGACGCCGACCGAGACGCCCACGCCGACGGCCACCCCGACGCCGACCGAGACGCCCACGCCGACGGCCACCCCGACGCCGACGCCGACGGAGACGCCCACGCCGACGGAGACGCCCACGCCGACGGAGACGCCCACGCCGACGCCGACGCCGACCGCGACGCCCACGCCGACGGAGACGCCGACCCCGACGCCGACCGGCACGCCGACGCCGACCGCGACGGCCACCCCGACGGCGACTGCAACGCCGACGGTGACTGCAACGCCGACGGCGACGGCCACCCCGACCGCGACTGCCACGCCGACGGTCACCGCAACGCCGTCGGTCACCCCGACCGCGACGGCTACTCCGACGCCGGGTGGCACGCCGAGCCCGAGCGGTACGCCGGTGCCGGGCGTGACCACGTCGCCGGCTGCCGGTGGCGGCGGCTCCATCGGTGGCGGTCTGCCGGTGACCGGTGTGCAGGTCGGCCTGATCGGCGGCATTGGCGCGATCATCCTGCTCGTGGGTGGGGCGCTGCTGGTGCTCTCTCGCCGGCGCAAGGTCGTCCTGGTCGCCCCGAGCGACGAGAAGTCGACCGACTGACAAGTCCCACCTCGTAGATCCACTCGACATCCCTGATAGCGCGGTATCAACCGCGACTCGATAGCGCGCTATCAGGGATCGGGAGTGGATCAACCCCCGGACTGGACCGCCTTTCGCGTACCGCTCGGGTGCCGCACCACCCACCGAGGGTCGGCTGGAGGGCGGCTGGCAGAGTGGAGGGGTGAGCCGTACCCCGCAGGGCCAGCGCGCCAGCCTGGACAAGCAGCCGCACGAGGTCGCCGCGATGTTCGACGGCGTGGCGGAGCGCTACGACCTGACCAACACGGTGCTCTCCTTCGGCCAGGACCGCTCCTGGCGACGCGCCACTCGCGCGGCGCTCGGGCTGCGGCCGGGTGAGCGGGTGCTCGACGTGGGCGCGGGCACCGGCGTCTCGACGCGGGAGTTGGCGCAGTCCGGGGCGTACGCGGTCGGGGCCGACCTGTCGCTGGGCATGCTGTACGCCGGCAAGCGGGTCCGTCCCGAGGTGCCGCTGTTGGCGGGAGACGCGCTGCGCCTGCCGTTCGCCGACGCGAGCTTCGACGCGGTGACCATCTCCTTCGCGTTGCGCAACGTCAACGACACCGACGCGGCCCTGCGGGAGTTGGCCCGGGTGACCCGGCCAGGAGGGCGGCTGGTGGTCTGCGAGTTCAGCACCCCGGTCAACCCGGCGTTCCGGACGGTCTACCTGTCGTACCTGATGCGGTCGCTGCCGGCGGTCGCCCGCACGGTGTCGAGCAACCCCGATGCGTACGTCTATCTCGCCGAGTCGATCCGGGCGTGGCCGGCGCAGGCCGCGCTGGCCGGCCGGGTCGCCGCAGCCGGGTGGGGACGAGTGGCGTGGCGGAACCTGACCGGTGGTGTGGTCGCGCTGCACCGGGGAATCCGCGAGTAGCAGCGGACGGCGTTGCGCGGGGACGGCACGGACATTATTCAGGTTTCGTGAATATCGGTCTTTAGTCTACTCTGCCCCGTACGCTCGTTCGCATGACCGGACCAGACCCGGCGGACCCGGTGGCCGCCACCGACGACGACGCGGCCGAACTCGTCGCGCAGTTGCGCGCGTTGGCCGGAGCTGATCCGGTGGAGGTCCGGCAGGTGGTCGCCGAGGTGTTGGCGGCGCTGGATCGGGCGGCGGGTGGTGCGCTCCGCGAGCATCTGCCGGAGGCCATCCGGGTCGATGCGGGTCTGGACGCCCCCAGCCCGGCCTGACACCTGACTGCTGTAGACGGTCCCTCGCTGTCACATCGGCGAGTTAGGCACCCCTGATCCTGCGCAGGTATGACACCGGTCATACACTCGTCCCGTCTGGCTTGTGAAGCATTTCACGAGCGTGCGGGAGGAGGCGCGAATGACCGCGGTTGAACATGACGCCGACGTCATTGTCGTGGGCGCCGGCCCCGGTGGATCAGCGACTGCGTACCACCTGGCCCGGCACGGCGTACGGGTGCTGATGTTGGAGAAGACCGAGTTCCCACGGGAGAAGGTCTGCGGCGACGGGTTGACCCCGCGCGCTGTTCGCCAGCTCATCCGGATGGGTGTGGACACCTCGCCCGAGGCGGGCTGGCTGCACAACCGCGGCCTGCGGGTCATCGGCGGCGGCGTACGCCTCGAACTGGACTGGCCGGAGCTCGCCAGCTTCCCCAACTACGGCCTGGTGCGAACGCGACTGGACTTCGACGACCTGCTCGCCCAGCGAGCGGTGGCCGCCGGTGCCAAGCTTCGGACCAGCGTCAACGTGCTGGGTCCGGTGCTCGACGGTGACGGCCGGGTCACCGGTGTCGAGGCGGAGGTCGGCCCGGGTAAGGAGCCCACCACCTTCCACGCCCCGCTGGTCGTTGCGGCGGACGGGGTTTCCGGCCGGTTCCCGCTCGCGCTGGGGCTGGCCAAGCGGGAGGACCGGCCGATCGGTGTGGCCGTCCGCCGCTACTACCGCTCGCCAGCCAAGCACGAGGACAACTACCTGGAGTCCTGGCTGGAGCTGCGCAGCAAGGACAGAGGCGACAACCTGCTGCCCGGGTACGGCTGGATCTTCGGCCTCGGTGACGGGCGGGTCAACGTCGGCCTCGGCGTGCTCAACTCGTCGTCCGCGTTCGGTAAGACCAACTACCGCCGGCTGCTCACCGACTGGCTCGCCAACACTCCCGAGGACTGGGGGATGACCGACGAGACCAACGCCGACGGTCCGATCCTGGGTGCCGCGCTGCCGATGGGCTTCAACCGGGTGCCCCACTACACCCGTGGCGTCATGCTGGTCGGTGACTCGGGCGGCATGGTCAACCCGTTCAACGGCGAGGGCATCGCGTACGCGATGGAGTCCGGCGAACTGGCCGCGGAGGTCGCGCTCCAGGCTCTCGCCCGGCCGGCCGGTCCGGAGCGCGAGCGGGCGCTGATGGCGTACCCGAACGAGCTGAAGGCGCGGCTCGGCGGCTACTACCGGCTGGGTGGCATCTTCGTGAAGCTGATCGGCCGTCCGGAGATCATGCGGATTGCCACCAAGCACGGCATGCCGCACCCGACGCTGATGCGTTTCGTGCTCAAGCTGTTGGCAAACCTGACTGATCCGCGCGGCGGAGACGCGATGGACCGGGTCATCAATGCGATGACGAAGGCAGCACCAGCGGTATAGACAAACGGCGTCATGGCTGGTCACAGCCCTGCGCCGACAAAGATCGACCCCCGCCGGCTGCCACTGCGAGGGACGTGAATAGTGTGATTTTCGTCAAGCACCGAGGGCAGGGAAGGACGAGCAGGAGAAAACGATGTCGCTCTCGCCTTACGTACCGATCATCGGGCTGTTCGCCCTCGCCGCGGCGTTCTCGCTGTTTTCCGTTGGCGCCGCCCGCTTCGCCGGTCCCCGTCGCTACAACAGGGCCAAACTCGAGGCTTACGAGTGCGGCATCGAGCCCAGCCCGCAGCCGGTCGGCGGCGGCCGGTTCCCGATCAAGTTCTACCTGACGGCGATGCTCTTCATCGTCTTCGACATCGAGATCATCTTCCTCTACCCCTGGGCGGTCTCGTTCGACGCCCTGCCGATCTTCGGCTTCGTGGAGATGGTCCTGTTCATCGTCGCGGTCTTCGTTGCGTACGCCTACGTCTGGCGGCGCGGCGGCCTGGACTGGGACTGAGGAAGGAACGTCAGATGGGCATCGAGGAGAAGCTTCCCGCCGGCGTCCTGCTCACCTCGGTGGAGAAGCTGGTCAACTGGTCTCGGAAGTCGTCCGTGTGGGGCGCTACCTTCGGCCTGGCCTGCTGCGCCATCGAGATGATGGCCGCCGGTGGTCCGCACTACGACATGGGCCGCTGGGGCATGGAGGTCTTCCGGGCGTCTCCCCGGCAGGCTGACCTGATGATCGTGGCCGGCCGGGTGAGTCAGAAGATGGCGCCGGTGCTACGCCAGATCTACGACCAGATGGCCGAGCCCCGCTGGGTGCTCTCGATGGGCGTCTGCGCCAGCAGCGGCGGCATGTTCAACAACTACGCGATCGTGCAGGGCGTCGACCACGTGGTGCCGGTCGACATGTACCTGCCCGGCTGCCCGCCCCGGCCGGAGATGCTCATCGACGCGATCCTCAAGCTCCGCGAGAAGATCATGTACGAGCCGCTGGGCCCGAACGGCCGCAAGATGCTGGCGGCCCGCCAGGAGCGCGGCGAGGTGCCGATCGTGCCCTACGGCTCCATGCCCTCCTCGTACCGCAGCGACAAGGCCCGTCGTGCCGAGTGGACCCAGGCGGTCCGCGACGGCCGCGAGGAGCAGCTGCGGATCGAGAACTGGATGAACGCTCAGAACCACCTCCACCCGCAGGCAGGCCCCAAATGAGCGACAAGCCCAACGACGGCGGCGTACCGGTGCCGGTGGTGCCGGCCGGCGCCTCCAGTGGTGCCCCCGCCGAGTTGCCACCGGCCAGCCCGGCTGGGCGCGGGATGTTCGGCAACCACGGCACCGGCGACGTGTCCGGCTACGGCGGCCTGGTCCGCCAGCGCCAGCCCATCGAGGAGGCGCCCCGGCCGTACGGGGGCTACTTCGACGAGGTCCGCGACGCGTTGGAGGAGGCGTACCCGGCCTTCGGTGACGCGATCGAGAAGGTCGTGGTCGACCGGGGTGAGCTGACCCTGCACGTCCGCCCGGAGCGGATCGCCGAGGTCTGCCAGGTGATGCGGGACGACCTGGCGCTGCGGTTCGAGCTGTGCTCCTCGGTGTCCGGTGCGGACTACCTGGGCGCCGACGAGCGCCGGCTGCACGTGATCTACCTGCTCACCTCGATGACGTACCGGCGGCGGGTCCGGCTGGAGGCCGCGGTCTCCGTCGAGGCCCCGCACCTGCCCAGCGTGACCGCGATCTACCCGACCGCGGACTGGCAGGAGCGCGAGGCGTACGACATGTTCGGCATCGTCTTCGACGGCCACCCCAACCTGACCCGGATCCTCATGCCGGACGACTGGGAGGGCCACCCGCAGCGCAAGGACTACCCGCTCGGCGGCGTCCCCGTCGAGTACAAGGGCGCGGAGATCCAGCCGCCGGACCGTAGGAGGTCCTACCAGTGACGACGTCGAACTACGCCAGCGAGCGCGAGACCACCGAGGGTCGGGTCTTCACCGTCACCGGTGGGGACTGGGACACGATCGTCTCGGGCACCGACCCGATCAACGACGAGCGGATCGTGGTCAACATGGGTCCGCAGCACCCGTCCACGCACGGGGTGCTGCGGCTGATCCTGGAGCTGGAGGGCGAGACGGTCCGCGAGGCCCGCGCCGTCGTCGGCTACCTGCACACCGGCATCGAGAAGAGCCTCGAATACCGCAACTGGGTCCAGGGCTCGACGTTCGTGACCCGGATGGACTACCTCGCCCCGATCTTCAACGAGACGGCGTACGCGCTGGCGGTCGAGAAGCTGCTCGGCATCACCGACGACATCACCGAGCGGGCCACCACCATCCGCGTGCTGATGATGGAACTCAACCGGATCTCGTCGCACCTGGTCTGGCTGGCCACCACCGGCATGGAGCTGGGCGCGATCTCGATCATGCTGTACGGCTTCCGCGAGCGGGAGTACATCCTCGACATCTTCGAGACCATCACCGGTCTGCGGATGAACCACGCGTACGTCCGGCCGGGCGGTGTGGCGCAGGACGTGCCCGACGACGCGGTCCGCAAGATCCGCGAGTTCCTCAAGATGATGCCGAAGAAGCTCAAGGAGTACGAGGACCTCCTCTCCGGCCAGCCGATCTGGACCGAGCGGACGAAGAACGTCGCGGTGCTGGACGTCACCGGCTGCGTGGCGCTCGGCATCACCGGCCCGGTGCTGCGCTCCGCCGGCCTGGCCTGGGACCTGCGCAAGACCATGCCGTACTGCGGCTACGAGACGTACGAGTTCGACGTGCCGACCCACCCCGACGGTGACGTGTGGGGTCGCTACCAGGTCCGGCTCGCCGAGATCCGGGAGTCGATGAAGCTGGTCGAGCAGGCCCTGGACCGGCTCCGTCCGGGCCCGGTGATGGTCGCCGACCGCAAGATCGCCTGGCCGGCGCAGCTGGCCATCGGCGTGGACGGCATGGGCAACTCGCTGGAGCACGTCGCGAAGATCATGGGTCAGTCGATGGAGTCGCTGATCCACCACTTCAAGCTGGTGACCGAGGGCTTCCGGGTTCCGCCCGGCCAGGTGTACGTCGGCATCGAGGCGCCCCGCGGCGAGTTGGGCGTGCACGCGGTCTCCGACGGTGGCACCCGGCCGTACCGGGTGCACTACCGGGAGCCGAGCTTCGTCAACCTCCAGGCTCTCCCGGCGATGGCCGAGGGTGGCCTGATCGCCGACGTGATCGCCGGCGGTGCCTCGTTGGACCCCGTGATGGGTGGTTGTGACCGATGACGACTTTCACTGAAGAGACCCGGGAGCGGGCGCGCGAGATCATCGCCCGTTACCCGGCGGACCGGTCCCGCTCGGCGTTGCTGCCGCTGCTGCACCTGGTGCAGGCCGAAGAGGGGTACGTCTCCCCGGCCGGGGTCACGTTCTGCGCCGAGGTGCTGGGGCTGAACAAGGCCCAGGTCGGTGCGGTGGCCACCTTCTACACGATGTACAAGCGCAAGCCGACCGGTGACTTCCTGGTCAGCGTCTGCACCAACACGATGTGCAATGTGCTCGGTGGCCAGGAGGTCTACGACACCCTCTCCGAGCACCTGGGCGTCGGACACGACGAGACGACCGCCGACGGCACGATCACGCTGGAGCACGCCGAGTGCCTGGCGGCGTGCGACTACGGCCCGGTGATGACGGTCAACTACGACTTCTTCGACGGCGTGGACCCGTCCACCGCGGTCGGCGTGGTCGACGAGCTGCGGGCGGGCTCGCGGCCGATGCCGACCCGGGGCGCTCGGCTCTGCACCCTCAAGGAAATGGCCGTGCAGCTCGCCGGTTTCGCCGACGAACGCGACGGCGCGGTCGCCGACGGTGGGCCGGGTGAGCCCACCCTGCGCGGGCTGAGGCTGGCGCAGCAGCACGGCGTCTCGGTGCCGGGCTTCGACCCGAACACCCCGATCCGCAGCAAGGCGGAGGCGGACAAGGCAGCCGCGAAGGCGAAGGCCGCCGAGGCCCCCGCGAAGCCTGCCGCCGAGCCCGCGAAGCCGGCCAGCCCGGTGAAGGGTGGCGACGGCGCCTCCGCCGAGGTTCCGGCGGAGACCTCGCCGCCGGCCCCGCGTGACGCGCAGAAGGCCGAGGCCGCCGGCGTGGCGGCCAACGAGCCAGCCAGCGACGGCAAGCCCGCCGGTGACTCCACCGGCCCGCAGGAGCGCAACCTCAACGAAGCGTCGGCGAGCGCCAGTGGCGCTAACTCCGCCGCCGCGAGCGAAACGGGGGCCCAGAAGTGACCACTCCCCGCCCGGAGACGCTGGCCAAGCTGACGCCGGTGCTGACCAAGCGCTGGCTGTCGCCGGACGCCTGGCAGATCGGCACGTACGAGCAGTTGGACGGCTACGCCGCGCTGCGCAAGGCGCTCAAGGCCCACCCGGACGACCTGATCCAGCTGATCAAGGACTCTGGGCTGCGTGGCCGGGGCGGCGCCGGCTTCCCCACCGGCCTCAAGTGGGGCTTCATCCCGCAGGGCGATGGGAAGCCGCACTACCTGGTGGTCAACGCCGACGAGGGCGAGCCGGGCACCTGCAAGGACCTGCCGCTGATGACCCACGACCCGCACGCGTTGGTCGAGGGCGTGATCATCGCGTCGTACGCGATCCGCGCCAACCGCGCCTACATCTACATCCGGGGCGAGGCGGTGCACGCCGCGCGCCGGCTGCGCAACGCCGTCCAGGAGGCGTACGACAAGGGTTACCTCGGCCGGAACATCCTGCGCAGCGGCTACGACCTGGAGTTGGTGGTGCACTCCGGCGCCGGGGCGTACATCTGCGGCGAGGAGACGGCGCTGCTGGACTCGCTGGAGGGGTTCCGAGGTCAGCCCCGGCTGCGCCCGCCGTTCCCGGCCACCCACGGCCTGTACGCGAGCCCGACCGTGGTGAACAACGTCGGCACCATCGCCAGCGTGCCGCCGATCGTGCTCGGTGGGGCCGACTGGTGGAAGACCATGGGCACCGAGAAGTCCTCCGGGCCGATGATCTACTCGCTGTCCGGCCGGATCGTCAACCCGGGCCAGTTCGAGTGCTCGATGGGCGTCACGCTGCGCGAGCTGCTCGAGCTGGCCGGTGGGATGCAGCCCGGGCACAACCTGCGGTTCTGGACCCCGGGCGGCTCGTCCACGCCGTTGCTCGCCGCCGAGCACCTCGACGTGCCACTGGACTTCGAGGGGGTGGCGGCGGCCGGCTCGATCCTCGGCACCACGGCCACGCAGATCTTCTCGGACCAGGACTGCCCGGTCTACGCGACGTACCGGTGGCTGGAGTTCTACCACCACGAGTCGTGCGGCAAGTGCACCCCGTGCCGCGAGGGCAACTACTGGATGGTCCGGGTCTACCGGCGGATCCTCGCCGGTCAGGGCACCCACGAGGACCTGGACACCCTGCTGGACACCTGCGACAACATCCTCGGCCGCTCGTTCTGTGGCCTGGGTGACGGCGCGACCAGCTCGGTGACCTCGTCGCTGAAGTACTTCAAGCAGGACTACCTCGACTACATCGAGGGACGTACCGCGCCGAAGCTGTCGGACAAGCAGCTAGTTGGAGCTCACTGATGCGAGCGCGAGGAGTGAGCGAAGCGAGCACCGCAGTCGCGAGCGAAAGGCAAGCACTGTGACGGACGTAGCCAAGCAGACCGAGACTGTCACGCTCACCATCGACGGTGTCGAGGTCACCGCCCCCAAGGGGACGCTGCTGATCCGGGCCGCCGAGCAGATGGGCACCGAGATCCCCCGGTTCTGCGACCACCCGCTACTGGCCCCGGCCGGAGCGTGCCGGCAGTGCCTGGTCGAGGTGGAGGGCCAGCGTAAGCCGGTCGCCTCCTGCACCCAGACCGTCGCCGACGGCATGGTCGTGCGTACCCAGATCACCTCCCCGGTGGCCAAGAAGGCGCAGGAGGGGGTGATGGAGCTGCTGCTGCTCAACCACCCGCTGGACTGCCCGATGTGTGACAAGGGCGGTGAGTGCCCGCTCCAGAACCAGGCGATGTCCACCGGCCGCACCGACTCGCGCTTCCACGAGCACAAGCGGGAGTACGAGAAGCCGATGGCGATCAGCAGCCAGGTGCTGCTGGACCGCGAGCGCTGCGTGCTCTGCCAGCGGTGCACCCGGTTCTCCGATGAGATCGCCGGCGACAAGTTCATCGACCTGATGGGCCGGTCGTCCGCCGAGGAAATCAACATCTACCGGGACGACGCGTACGGCGAAGAGGGCGACGCCGGGGACGTCCCGTTCAACTCCTACTTCTCCGGCAACACCGTGCAGATCTGCCCGGTGGGTGCGCTGACCGGTGCGCAGTACCGCTTCCGGGCCCGCCCGTTCGACCTGGTCTCCAGCCCGAGTGTCTGCGAGCACTGCTCGGCCGGCTGCAGCCAGCGGACCGACTGGCGGCGCGGCAAGGTGCTGCGCCGGCTGGCCGGCGACGAGCCGGCGGTGAACGAGGAGTGGAACTGCGACAAGGGCCGGTGGGGCTTCCAGTACACCCGGGCCACCGACCGGCTGACCACCCCGCTGGTCCGCGACGAGCACACCGGTGAGCTGCGGGAGGCGTCCTGGAGCGAGGCGCTCACCGTGGCCGCCGAGGGGCTGCACGCGGCTCGGGAGAGCGGGCAGGGCACGGCGGTGCTCACCGGCGGTCGGCTGACCGTCGAGGACGCGTACGCGTACGCCAAGTTCGCCCGGGTCGCGTTGAACACCAACGACATCGACTTCCGGGCCCGGCCGGTCTCCCGCGAGGAGGCCGACTTCCTGGCCAGCTCGGTCGCCGGGGTCACCGACGTCACCTACACCGACGTGGAGAACGCGCCGGCGGTCGTGCTGGTCGGCCTGGAGCCGGAGGAAGAGTGCCCGATCCTCTTCCTGCGGCTGCGCAAGGCGTACCTGAAGAAGACCCTGACGGTGTACGCGCTGGCACCGTTCGCCACCCGTGGCCTGGAGAAGCTCGGGGCCAAGCTGGCCCGGGTGGTGCCGGGCGAGGAGGCCAGCGTGCTCGCCGAGCACGCCACGGTCACCGAGGCGCTGAGCGCACCGGGCGCGATCCTGATCGTCGGCGAGCGGCTGGCCAGCGTGCCGGGCGGGCTCTCCGCCGCGGCGGACGTGGCTCGGCGTACCGGCGCGAAGCTGGCCTGGGTGCCGCGGCGCGCGGGTGACCGCGGTGCGGTCGACGCGGGCTGCCTGCCCAACCTGCTCCCCGGTGGACGGCTGGTCACCGAGCCGGCCGCACGGGCCGAGCTGGGTGAGGCGTGGGACATTCCGGCCGGGGTGATCCCGAGCCAGGCCGGTCGGGACACCGACGGCATCCTCGCCGCCGCGGCCAACGGCCAGCTGGGCGCGCTGGTCGTCGGCGGTGTCGACCCGTCCGACCTGGCCGACCCGCGACTGGCCGAGTCCGCCCTGGACGCGGTGCCGTTCCTGGTCAGCCTGGAGCTGCGCAGCAGCGCGGTGACCCGGCGGGCGAACGTGGTGCTGCCGATCGCCCCGGTGGCCGAGAAGGCCGGCAGCTTCCTGGACTGGGAGGGCCGGCTGCGCCCGTTCGAGGCGGTGCTGAACACCGCCGCGATGACCGACGGTCGGGTGCTCGACGCGCTGGCCGCGCTGCTCGACGTGCGGCTCGGCACCGCGGACGTGCCGAGCGTGCGTCGCGAGCTGGGCACGCTGCCGGCGACGCGTCTGTCTCGCCCGGCCGCGCCGTCGGTGGCGCCGGGCCGGGTGCCGCACCCGGGTGACGGGGAGGCCGTGCTGGCCACCTGGCACCAGCTGGTCGACCTCGGCACCCTGACCGACGGCGACGAGGATCTCGCCGGCACCGCCCGTCCGCCGGTGGTCCGGCTGGGCAAGGGCACCGCCGAGGCACTCGGTGTCGCCGATGGCGACGCGGTCACGGTCGGCACCGACCGGGGGGCACTGACCCTGCCGGCGGAGCTCACCGAGATGCCGGACGGTGTGGTCTGGCTGCCGACCAACTCACCCGGTTCGACCGTGCGACGCAGCCTCGGGGCGACGTCCGGCACGGTCGTCCGGATCTCCGTCCCCGCAGCGAGTACGGCCATCCCGGCCGGGCGCGTGGCGGCCGACGAGACCGGTCTCCCGGGTCCGCTCCTCAACACCGGGGGTAACCAGTGAGTCCGATCTACCTGGCGCAGGATCCGACGCTGGCCGACTTCGGCCGGGATCCGTGGTGGCTGGTTCTCGGCAAGATTGTCTTCGCGTTCGCCTTCGGTCTGCTGGCCACCCTGCTGGGTGTCTGGTTCGAGCGGCGGGTGGTCGGCTACATGCAGGTGCGGCCCGGCCCCAACCAGGTCGGCCCGTTCGGCCTGCTGCAGACCCTCGCCGACGGTCTGAAGATGGCCTTCAAGGAGGACATCCTGCCGAAGGCGGCCGACAAGGTCGTCTACTTCTTCGCGCCGACCATCTCGGTGATCTGCGCGGTCACCGCCCTGTCGGTGGTGCCGTTCGGCCCGATGGTGAGCATCTTCGGCCACCACACGCCGTTGCAGGTCACCGACGTGCCGGTGGCGGTGCTGCTGCTGCTCGCCTGCTCCTCGATGGGCGTCTACGGCATCGTGCTGGGCGGCTGGGCCTCCGGCTCGACGTACCCGCTGCTCGGTGGTCTGCGGTCGAGTGCCCAGATGATCTCCTACGAGGTCGCGATGGGGCTCTCCATCGTGGCGGTCTTCATGACCGCCGGCACGATGAGCACCAGCGGGATCGTCGCCGCGCAGGGTGACGCCACCCAGCTGACCATCTTCGGCCAGTCGATCCCGGCGCCGGGCTGGTACGCGATCCTGCTGCTGCCGAGCTTCATCATCTTCTTCATCGCCACCGTGGGCGAGACCAACCGGGCGCCGTTCGACCTGCCCGAGGCCGAGTCCGAGCTGGTCGCCGGCTTCATGACCGAGTACAGCTCGCTCAAGTTCGCGCTCTTCATGCTCAGCGAGTACGTCGCGATGGTGACCATGTCCGCGGTCACCACCACGCTGTTCCTCGGTGGCTGGCGGGCGCCGTGGCCGATCACGATCTGGGAGGGCGCCAACTCCGGTTGGTGGCCGATGCTCTGGTTCTTCGGCAAGGTGATCGCGCTGGTCTTCGTCTTCGTGTGGCTGCGCGGCACGCTGCCCCGGCTGCGCTACGACCAGTTCATGCGACTCGGTTGGAAGGTGCTGCTGCCGATCAACCTGGTCTGGATCCTGGTCCTGTCGGGCCTGCGTTCCATCGAGGACTGGGACACGACCGGCAAGGTGGTCGCGGTCGGTATCCCGGCCGGCATCCTGCTGCTCGTCACGCTGTTCTGGCCCAGCCGCCGCCCGCAGCCCAAGCCGACGGCGCAGGAACAGGTCGACAGCCGGCCGTACGGGAGCTTCCCGCTGCCGCCGATGGATCTACAGGTACCACCGAGCCCGCGCATCACGCGCGTGGTCGCCGAGCGGGAGCCGGCCAACATCGTCGCCGGCTCGGACTCCAGGGAGGTGTGACGTGGGCGCGATCACCGGAACGTTCAAGGGATTCGGTGTCACCTTCTCGCACATGTTCAGGAAGGTCGTCACCACCGACTACCCGTTCAAGCCGCCGGTGTCGGCGCCGCGCTACCACGGGCGGCACATCCTCAACCGGCACCCGGACGGCCTGGAGAAGTGCATCGGTTGTGAGCTGTGCGCCTGGGCCTGCCCGGCGGACGCGATCTACGTCGAGGGTGGCGACAACACCGACGAGCAACGCTTCTCGCCGGGTGAGCGGTACGCCAGCATCTACCAGATCAACTACGCCCGGTGCATCTTCTGCGGGTTGTGCATCGAGGCCTGCCCGACCCGATCGCTCACCATGAGCAACGAGTACGAGTTGGCCCGGGACAACCGGCAGGACCTGATCTTCACCAAGGAGCAGTTGCTCGCGCCGTTGCTCGAGGGCATGGAGCAGCCGCCGCACCCGATGCGGCTTGGCGACAGCGAGAAGGACTACTACGTCGGCGCGCTGGACAACCCGGGCACGTCCGCCGGTGCGGAGAAGTCCCCGATGGGTCCCGGCCGCTATCAGGTCGAGGAGCACCCCGGCGTGACGTTCCCGGGCGCCGAGCAGGCCGCCCAGCGCGTGGCGGCCGGCAAGGGAGAGGGAGCATGACCACGTCTACGGTGCTCGCCGCGGCGGGTTCGGTATCCGGCGGCGAGGCGGTCACCTTCTGGATCCTCGCCCCGCTCGCGCTGGTCGGCGGGATCGGGATGGTGGCCGCGCGCAACGCCGTGCACTCGGCGCTGTGGCTGGTGCTGACCATGCTCTGTCTGGGCGTGTTCTACGTGCTCCAGGCCGGTCCGTTCATCGGCATGGTGCAGATCATCGTCTACACCGGCGCGATCATGATGCTCTTCCTCTTCGTGCTGATGCTGGTCGGTCGGGACTCCACGGACTCGCTGATCGAGACGCTGCGCGGCCAGCGGGTCGCCGCGATCGTGCTCGGCCTGGGCTTCGCCGGTCTGGTCGGCAGTGGCGTCTACCGGGCACTCGACAACAGCGTCACGGTCGGCCTGGAGCAGGCCAACGCGGAGGGGAACGTGCAGGGCATCGCCCGGTTGCTGTTCACCAAGTACGTCTTCGCGTTCGAGCTGACCTCGGCGCTGCTGATCACCGCGGCGGTCGGTGCCATGGTGCTGGCCCACGTCGAGCGGCGTAAGCAGGACAAGGTCGACCAGCCGTCGACCATGCGGGCTCGCTTCGCCCCGGGCAACTACCCCGGCCCGAAGCCGGGTCCGGGCGTCTTCGCGACGTCCTCCTCGGTGGCCACCCCGGCACGGTTGCCCGACGGGCGCCTGACCGACCGCAGCACCCCGGCGATCCTTCCGCAGCGCGAGCTGACCGCCGAGGAGACCTCGCTGAAGGGGACGGACCGGTGAGCGCGAGGAGTGCAGCGAAGCGGAGCCCCGCAGTCGCGAACGGAAGGCGAACCAAGTAATGGAAACGTTCTTCTCGGTCGAGCCGAACTACTACCTGGTCCTCGCGGCGGTGCTGTTCACCATCGGCGCCACCGGGGTGTTGGTCCGGCGCAACGCGCTCGTCCTGTTCATGTGCGTGGAGCTGATGCTCAACGCGGCCAACCTGACGCTGGTCACCTTCAGCCGGATCAACGGTGACCTCAACGGTCAGATCATGGCGTTCTTCGTGATGGTGGTGGCGGCGGCCGAGGTCGTGGTCGGGCTCGCGATCATCATGTCCATCTTCCGCACGCGACGCTCGGCGAGTGTCGACGACGCCAACCTGCTCAAGTACTAGAGGGGTCCACCGGTGGAAGAGACTGTGGAATACGCCCAGGCCACGGGGCTGCTCGGGGGCGTCTGGCTGCTGGTGGCGATCCCGCTGCTCAGCGCGGCCATCCTGCTGCTACTCGGCCGGCGAGCCGACCGGTGGGGGCACTGGTTGGGCGTCGCCGCCATCGGTGCTGCGTTCGTGCTCGGCCTGACCTACTTCTTCCAGCTGCGTGGCCTGGAGAACAAGTCGGTCGAGCTGAGCCTCTGGGACTTCATCGCGGTCGGTGACCTGCGCGTCGACTTCGGCCTGCTGTTCGATCCGCTGGCCGCGGTCTTCGTGCTGCTGATCACCGGGGTGGGTTTCCTCATCCACCTGTACGCGGTGGAGTACATGGCACATGACGCGGGCCGTCGCCGGTTCTTCGCGTACTTCAACCTGTTCGTCGCGGCCATGCTGCTGCTGGTGCTCGGCAACAACTACGTGATGCTCTACGTCGGCTGGGAGGGCGTCGGTCTGGCGTCGTACCTGCTGATCTCCTTCTGGTACGAGCGGCCGAGCGCCGCCACGGCCGGCAAGAAGGCGTTCCTGATGAACCGGGTCGGCGACGCCGGCCTGGCCATCGCGATCTTCATCATGTTCGCGACCCTGGGCACCACCCAGTACGACGAGGTGTTCAACGGTGTCGGTGCGCTGACCGGCGCCACCGTGCTGGTCCTCGGCCTGTTGCTGCTGCTCGGCGCTGCCGGTAAGTCCGGCCAGTTCCCGCTGCAGGCCTGGCTGCCGGACGCGATGGAGGGCCCCACTCCGGTGTCGGCGCTCATCCACGCGGCCACCATGGTCACCGCGGGCGTCTACCTGATCGCCCGCTCCAACCCGATCTTCTCCGCCAACTCGACGCTCCAGCTCGTGGTGGTCAGTGTCGGCGCGCTCACCCTGCTGATGGGCTGCATCATCGGTGCGGCCAAGGACGACATCAAGCGGGTGCTCGCCTGGTCGACGGTGAGCCAGATCGGTTACATGTTCCTCGGCGTCGGCCTCGGTGGTGGGGCGTACGCGCTGGCCATCGTGCACCTGCTGGCGCACGGCTTCTTCAAGGCCAACATGTTCCTGGGCGCCGGCTCGGTGATGCACGGGATGAAGGACCAGGTCGACATCCGCCGCTTCGGTGGCCTCTCGAAGTACATGAAGATCACTTGGCTGACCTTCATGATGGGTTGGCTGGCCATCATCGGCATGTTCCCGTTCTCCGGCTTCTTCTCCAAGGAGCCCATCATCGTGGCCGCCTTCGAGCGGGAGGACTGGACCGCCTGGCTCTTCGGCGGGGCGGCGCTGCTCGGCGCCGGGCTGACCGCGTTCTACATGACCCGGCTCTTCGTGCTCACGTTCCATGGCGCGAAGCGGTGGACCGAGGACATCGAGCACCCGCACGAGTCGCCGAAGCTGATGACCATTCCGCTGATCCTGCTGGCGGTCGGCTCGGTCGGTGCCGGCTTCCTGCTGGCCACGTCTGTGCCGGACTGGCTGACGGCGACCGCTGGGCTGGGCGGCGAGCACGCGGAGCACGAGGCGGTCCTCTCGCACACCGTGATCACCACGCTGTCGCTGTTGGTCACCGTGCTCGGGGCCGGGCTGGCCTGGTTCCTGTTCCGGGCCGGCACGGCCACCGCGCCGCAGCCCGCCGGGGTGCTGGTCACCGCCGCCCGACGCAACCTCTACGCCGACGCGGTCAACGAGGCGGTCTTCGAGAAGCCGGGCATCTTCCTCACCCGGGCGCTGGTGTACCTCGACAACCGGGGCATCGACGGGCTGGTCAACGGGCTCGCCGCCGCTGTCGGCGGTGGCTCGGGTCGGCTCCGGCGGATGCAGACCGGTTTCGTCCGCTCGTACGCCACCTCGATCCTGGCCGGTGCGCTGCTGGTGATGGCGGCGTTCCTGGCGGTGCAGGCGGGGTGGTTGGCGTGATCGACCTCTTTCCGGCCGCCCCCGCCGGCGGACCACGCAGTGACGACGGAGGTAAGGCCGCATAATGTCCAACTTCCCGTTCCTCTCGGTGCTCACCGTGGCGCCACTGGTGGGCGCCCTGGTGGTGGCCTTCCTGCCGCGCCACCGGCCGGAGCTGGCCAAGCAGGTGGCGTTCGCCTGGTCGCTGCTCGTGCTGGTGCTCTCGGTGGTGATGTGGGTCAGCTTCAACGCTGGCGGTGACCGGTTCCAGTTCCGCGAGTCGTACTCGTGGATCCCGAACTGGGGTGTGAGCTTCACCTTCGCCGCCGACGGCATCGCGCTGGTGATGCTGATGCTGATCGCGGTGCTGGTGCCGCTGGTGATCCTGGCGTCCTGGCACGACGCCGAGTCGTCGAAGCGGTCGGTGCCCGTCTACTTCGCGCTGCTGCTGGTCCTCGAATGCACGATGATCGGCGTCTTCGCGGCCGCCGACGTCTTCCTGTTCTACGTGTTCTTCGAGGTCATGCTGGTCCCGATGTACTTCCTCATCGGCAGCTACGGCGGCCACCAGCGGCAGTACGCGGCGGTGAAGTTCTTCCTCTACTCGCTCGTCGGTGGTCTGTTCATGCTGGCCGCGGTGATCGGCCTGTGGGTGGTCGGCGGAAAGACCTTCGACTGGCAGGCGCTGTCGCAGGTCGACATCAGCACCGGCACCGAGCGATGGCTGTTCCTCGGCTTCTTCCTCGCGTTCGCCATCAAGGCGCCGTTCTTCCCGTTCCACACCTGGCTGCCCGACGCTGGTGGTGCGGCCCCGGCAGGCGCCGCGGCGCTGCTCGTCGGTGTGTTGGACAAGGTCGGCACGTTCGGCATCCTGCGCTACTGCCTGCCGCTGTTCCCCGAGGCGTCGAAGTGGTTCGCGCCGTGGGCGCTGGCGCTGGGCGTGATCGGCATCGTCTACGCCGCGCTGCTCGCGGTCGGCCAGAACGACCTCAAGCGGCTGGTGTCGTACACCTCGATCGCGCACTTCGGTTTCATCGGGGTGGGTATCTTCGCCTTCACCACCCAGGCCGGCACCGGCGCGGTCCTCTACATGCTCAACCACGGGCTGGCCACCGGTCTGCTCTTCCTGGTGGTGGGCATGCTGATCTCCCGGCGCGGTTCGTCGCTGATCAGTGACTTCGGTGGTGCCGGCAAGCTGGTCCCGGTCCTCGCCGGGGTGCTCTTCTTCGCCGGTCTCGCCTCGCTCGCGCTGCCCGGTACGGCACCCTTCATCTCCGAGTTCCTGGTGCTGATCGGCACCTTCACGGTGAACAAGCCGGTCGCGATCATCGCCACGCTCGGCATCATCCTGGCCGCCGCGTACGTGCTGTGGATGGTGCAGCGCACCACCCAGGGCACGCTCAACCCGGCGCTCACCGAGGTCGACGGCATGCGCCGGGACCTCAACCTGCGCGAGAAGTTCGTGGTCGCCCCACTGATCGCGCTGATCGTGCTGCTCGGCTTCTATCCCAAGCCGGTCACTGACGTGATCAACCCGGCCGTGCAGGCGACCATGGACGACATCGGCAGGACCGACCCGGCCCCCTCGGTGGGCACCGTCCAGGAGGCAGCAAAGTGACCGAGTTGAAACTGCCGTCGATCGACTACGCGGCGCTCTCTCCGATCCTGATCATGCTGAGCACCGCCTTGCTCGGTGTGCTGGTCGAGGCCCTCGTGCCCCGGCGCTCGCGCCATCTGGTGCAGCTGACGCTGGCGCTGCTGGCGGTGCTCGCTGCGCTGACCATGGTGGTCCTCCACTCCGACGAGCGGCTCATCACCGCCGGCGGGGCACTCGCGGTGGACGGACCGACGCTGTTCCTCCAGGGCGCGATCCTGGTGCTGGCGGCGATGGCGCTGCTGCTGATCGGTGACCGCTCGGTCGAACGGGGTGGGGCGTTCGTCGCCCAGGCCGCCGTGACCCCCGAGTCGGCCGACGACCGGCGGCAGGCCGAGGGGCGCAACGGCCTCACCGAGGTCTACCCGCTCACCACGTTCGCGATCGGCGGCATGCTGATCTTCGTGGCGGCGAACGACCTGCTGACCATGTTCATCGCCCTGGAAGTCTTCTCCCTGCCGCTCTACCTGCTCTGCGCGCTGGCCCGTCGCCGCCGTCTGCTGAGCCAGGAGGCGGCGATGAAGTACTTCCTGCTCGGCGCGTACGCCTCGGCGTTCTTCCTGTTCGGCGTGGCCCTGATCTACGGCTTCACCGCCGGCATCCCGGGCCGTCCGGCCGGCGTCGACTTCGCCACCATCAACGCGGCGGTGAGCGAGTCTCCGGCCAGCCAGGTGCTGCTCTTCGCCGGCATGGCGCTGCTCTCCATCGGGCTGCTCTTCAAGGCCGCGGCGGCACCGTTCCACGTCTGGACCCCGGACGTCTACCAGGGAGCGCCGACCCCGGTCACCGGCTTCATGGCCGCCTGCACCAAGGTCGCCGCGTTCGGTGCTCTGCTGCGCGTCTTCCACGTCGCGTTCGCCGACGCCAGCTGGGACTTCACTCCGATCCTCGGCGTGGTGGCGGTGCTGACCATGCTGGTCGGTGCGGTGCTCGCGGTCACCCAGACCGACATCAAGCGGCTGCTCGCGTACTCCTCGATCGCCAACGCCGGCTACCTGCTGGTCGGTGTGCTGGCGCCGAGCCGCGAAGGGCTCTCCGGCACGATGTTCTACCTGGTCGCGTACGGCTTCTCGGTGCTGGCCGCGTTCGCGGTGGTGACCCTGGTGCGGGACGCCGACGGGGAAGCCACCCACCTGTCCCGCTGGGCCGGGCTGGGCCGGCGGTCGCCGTTCTTCGCCGCGCTGTTCACCTTCATCCTGCTGGCCTTCGCCGGTATCCCGCTGACCAGCGGCTTCACCAGCAAGTTCGCCATCTTCGGGCCGGCGCTGGAGGGTGGTCAGGCCTGGTTGGTGATCGCCGGTGTGCTGACCAGCATGGTGCTGGCGTTCCCGTACCTGCGGGTCGTGGTGATGATGTGGCTCTCCGAGCCGGGCGAGTCCACCCCGACGGTCACCGTGCCCGGTGGGCTCACCTCCGCCGCGCTGATGATCGGTGTGCTGGCCACCCTGGTGCTGGGCATCGCCCCGGCGCCGCTGCTCGATCTGGCTACCGGAGCTGCTGAATTCGTTCGATGACCGAAGGATCGATCACTGGGGGCCGGCGCGTGTTCACGTGCCGGCCCTCGGTGCGTATCCCCGGCCCGGAGCAGGTCGAACGGGTGTGGCATGGTTGATAGCGTGGTGAATCCGGCGGGCGAGCGTTCAGGTTCCTCCGGCTCCGGCGGTCGGCGGGGTCGGGCGAGCACGAGTCAGTTCGGCGCGCTTGGCCTCAACCTCGCCGATCCCCGCGTCGAGGCGTCCGTGCTGGGTCTGCTGGACACGGTCGAGGTCGAGTTGCGGGCCAGTGTGTCCAGCGCCGACCCGTTCGTCACCGAGGCTGCCCGACACCTCGTCGAGGCCGGGGGGAAGCGTTTCCGGCCGCTGCTGGTGGCGCTCGGCGCCCAGTTCGGTGACCCCACCTGCGCGCAGGTGGTCCCGGCCGCCGTGGTGATGGAGCTCACTCACCTCGCCACGCTCTACCACGATGACGTGATGGACGAGGCCGCCGTCCGCCGGGGTGCCCCGAGCGCGAACTCCCGCTGGACCAACTCGGTCGCGATCCTGGTGGGCGACTACCTCTTCGCCCGCGCGGCGGACATCGCCGCCGACCTGGGCCCCGAGGCGGTCCGGTTGCAGGCGCGTACCTTCGCCCGGCTGGTGCACGGCCAGATCGCGGAGACCGTCGGGCCGCGTGCCGGCGACGACCCGGTGGCCCACTACCTGCACGTGATCGCCGAGAAGACCGGCTCCCTGATCGCCACGTCGGCCCGGTTCGGCGGCATGTTCGGTGGCGCCTCCGCGGAGCACGTGGAGGCCCTCGCCGGGTACGGCGAGACGATCGGCGTCGCGTTCCAACTCTCCGACGATCTGCTGGACATCGCCTCCGAGTCGGTGCAGTCGGGCAAGACCCCCGGCACGGACCTGCGCGAGGGCGTCCCGACGCTGCCGGTCCTCTACGCCCGCGCGGCCGACGACTCCGACGCGGCCTCGGTGCGTCTGCGGGAGATCCTGGCGATCGGCCCGCTGACCGACGACGCGCTGCACGCCGAGGCGTTGGTGCTGCTCCGGGAGAGCCCGGCGCTCAAGCGGGCCCGGGAGACCGTCCGCAGCTACGCCGAGGATGCCCGCGCGCAGCTGGCCCCGCTTCCGCAGGGCCCGTCCCGCCACGCTCTCGAATCGCTCTGCGACTACATCGCCGACCGCACCAGCTGATCCACGTGCCGGCTCGCCCCGGCGGCGGCGCGGGTCAACAGGCGGCTACCGACGAGCATGAGGGCGGCGGCGAGCAGCATGGCCACCGCCGCGGTGGTCCACATGGCCGGGTAACCGAGGTGGGCGGCGAGTGGGCCGAGGCTCAGCGGGCCGAGACAGCCGCCCGCGTACACCCCGGTCTGGGTGATCGAGGTGGCGGCGGCCGGTGACTGTGGGTGGAGCCGGACCACCGCGAAGTTCATCAGGCCGGGCCAGGCCCAACCCAGGCCGAAGCCGAGCACCACGCCGGCCACCAGCGGCACCGGGCCGGTCAACGCGAGCATCCCCAGCCCGGCCGCGCCGACGACGAGCATCGCTGCGATGAGAGCGACGTGACCGGTGTCGCGACGATCGGCCAGCCAGCCGGCGCCCACCCGGGCCGTCACGCACACCGCGCTGCCCAGGGTCAGGGTGAGGCCGGCGAGGCCCGGCGACAGGCCCCGGGCCGCGGCCGAGTCCACCAGGAAGGTGCCCAGCGCGTTGGCTGCGGCTGCGGCCAACGTCGCCGCCGCGCCGATCACCACAAGCGCCGCCGTCGCCCGGCCAGCGCGGGTGGCGCCGGCCCGCCGCGCCAGGCCGGGCAATGGCCGGGGTACGGCGGGCAGTGTGGTCAACGCGGCCACGGCGGCGGCCACGAACGCCCAGCGCCAGCCGACGGTGAGCGCGATGGTGGGCACCGCCGCCCCGGCCAGCAGGGTGGAGATCGGGATGGCGGCCTGCTTGACGCCGAACGACAGCCCCTGCCGTCGGGCCGGCACGTGCTGGGCCAGCGCGGCGTTGCTCGCCAACTGGCCGAGGGCGTTCGCCGCGGCGCTGAGCGCCAGCAAGCCGACCAGCACCGGGTACGACCGGGCGAGAGCGGCCACGGCCAGCATCGACCCGGCGGCCAGCACGATGCCGCAGCGGGCCACCAGGGCCGGTCCGTACCGCTCGACCAGACGGCCGGAGGGCACCGAGGCGAGCGCGCTGACCCCGAAGTAGACGGCCACGGCCACGCCCAGGCCGGCCGGGGAGAAGCCGAGGTCCCTGCCCATCTGCACGGCGAGACCACCGAGCAGGAAGACGGGGAGTACGCAGGCCACGGTGGTGGCGACTGCGCCGGCACTCGCCCTGACCGGTTGGGGTCGGGCGATGGTCGGGTCGGGGGTGGTGGCGGTGTTGGTCATCGTCCGGCAAACCTACGCGAGACCCCCTCAGACCACTCCTGGTGACCGGCGGGGCACAAGCTGTGGATGGTGATCTGGCATCCTCGACCCGAACAGGCATTTCGCACCGGGCCTGTTTTTCATATGGTGTAAGTCCCCGGCGGCGGAGGTGGTTGTGCGCGACCCCTTGGCAGAACCTTCGGACCTGATCCGCAGCGTGTCCCGAGCGCTGCGGGTGCTGGAGTCGGTCGGTCGCGCCCCGAAAGGCCTGACCGTCAAGCAGATCGCCCGGCGGTGTGAGCTGACCGTGGCCACCACCTACCATCTGGTCCGCACGCTCGCCTACGAGGGCTACGTGATCCGTCGCGAGGACGGCACGTACATCGTGGGCCTTGAGGTGGCCGACCGGTACCGGGAGCTGGTGACCGCGTTCCGCGGGCCGCCAGCGGTCGGTGAGACGCTGCGGCGGGCCGCCCTGGACACCGGCTACAGCCACTACCTGGGTCGCTTCGTCGGCGGTCAGGTGGCCCTCACGGCGGTCGCCGAGGGGCACCGATCGCCCTACCTGGAAGACCTGGTTCCCGGCTTCGACGAGGGCGCCCACGCGACGGCCCTCGGCAAGTCCCTGCTCGCCACCCTCACCGCAGACCAGCGCTACCGCTATCTGCGGGAGTACGGCATGCGCCCGTTCACCACCGCCACGCTGACCACGACCGAGACGTTCGAGGCCGACCTGGCCGCCGGCGACCGGCGCGGCATGCAGTTGGAGATGGGGCAGTTCCGCCAGGGGGTGGCCTGCGCTGCGATGCTGGTCGCGCCGGACAAGGACATGGAACGCCGCGTCGTGCTGGCCTGCGCGTTGCCGGCCAGCGAGATGATGACCTCCGCCCGGATGGTACGAGCCAAGCTGCTCACCGTGGCCCGCAGCGTCGCTGACGGCATCGCCTCCGACAACTGACCGCAACGACGCCGAGAGGCCCTCTCCCAGGCTGGGAGAGGGCCTCTCGTGGCGGTCCAGCGCCGAACCGCCTGAGCAATGTCAGCGGCCCACCGGCCGAGGGGCAACGTCAGCGGCCCACCGGCCGCGGGGGCAACGTCAGCTGCCCACCGGGCCGCCGTCGAGGCGCCAGGTGACCACCACGCCCGGCTTGGCGTAGTCACCGTCGGGCCAGTTCGAGGCCGGGTTCTCCACCGAGGCGCCGGTGATCTCACCCGGGTGCTGCACCGCCACGAAGACCGAGCGGTTGTCGCCGGTGATGAACGGGCCGCAGGTCTCCGCGCCGAGCGGCACGGTCAGGAACTGCTTGAGGTGACCCCGCTCCGGACCCTCCACGGCGGTGGCGAACAGGCCGTCGTTGCTGCCCAGCGCGTTGCCGTCGGTGGAGATCCACAGGTTGCCGGTGGCGTCGAAGGCGACGTTGTCCGGGCAGGAGATCGGGGAGACCTTGGTCTTGTCGTACCCGGCGAAGAAGGTCGACGCGTCGGTCGGGTCGCCGCAGACGATCGGCAGCGACCAGGCGAAGGTCTCCGAGGCGTTGTCGTTGCGGTCCTCGACCAGCTCCAGGATCTGCCCGTGCTTGTTGGCGTTGCGCGGGTTCGCCTCGTCCGGCTTTGGGTTGCTGCCGACGCCTCGGTTGGTGTTGTTGGTCAGCGCCACGTACACCTTGCCGGTGAGCAGGCTCGGCTCGACGTCCTCCGGGCGGTCCATCTTGGTTGCGCCGACCTTGTCACCGGCGAGCCGGGTGAAGGTGAGCACGTCCGCGGCGGTCATCCCGTCGACGAACGAGCGGTTGCCGCTGACCAGCTTGATCCAGCGACCCCGGCCGTTGAACGCGCCGTCGGTGGGGAGCTTGCCCGACCCGTCGATCTCGGCGGCGCTGGTCTGGTCGAGCTTCGCCACGTAGAGCGTGCCGGACTCCAACAGGGTCAGGTTGTGCTTGCGGGCAGCCCAGGAGTTGCCCTTCATGAACTTCTTGTCCGAGACGAACTTGTAGAGGTAGTCGAACCGCTCGTCGTCGCCCATGTACGCGACCACGTGGCCGTCCTTGGCCACGATCACGTTCGCGCCCTCGTGCTTGAACCGGCCCATCGCGGTGTGCTTGCGCGGGCGGCTCTCCGGGTCGAACGGGTCGATCTCGACGACCCAACCGAACCGGTGCGCCTCGTTGGGGTGCTTGGCCAGATCGAAGCGCTCGTCCGCGCGCTCCCACTTGCGGCTGCCGCTGGGGTAGCGGCTGGCGGTGCTGATGCCGTAGCGGTCCAGCTTCGGCTTCAGGTCGGCCGGGGCGGCGTCGGCGCCCACGAAGTACTGGTTGAAGTTCTCCTCGCCGGAGAGCACCGTGCCCCACGGGGTCACGCCACCGGCGCAGTTGTTCAGCGTGCCGACGACCGTACGGCCCTTGGGGTCCGCGGCGGTCTTCAGCCAGGCCGAGCCGGCGGCCGGACCGGTCAGGTCGAACTTGGTGCTGAGCGCGGTGACCCGCCGGTTGTACGCCCGAGGGCCCTTCTCGACCGGCTTCCACTGCCCGGTGCCCGCGACCCGCTCCAGCTCCACCACGGACATGCCGTGCGCGGCCATGGCGGTGCGGAGCTGCTCCACCGAGAGCCCGTCCAGGCCGGGGAAGCCCGGGAACATGAGGTCCTCGTTGGTGTACTCGTGGTTGACCACGAGCAGCGCCCGCTTGCCCTGCTTGTCCAGCGGCAGCACGCCCACGAAGTCGTTGTTGTAACCGAACTGCTTGGACTGCGCGGCGGCGGTCTGGTGGTGCAGGTTGAACTCCGGTGCGCCCGGCAGGACCGGGTCACCCCACTTGATCACCACAGCGTGGTCGTAGCCATTCGGCACGACCAGGGTGTCCAGCTTGTTCGGTGGGATCGGCTTGAAGGTCAGCGCGCCGCTGCCGACGCCGGTGCTCGGACGGCCGAAACCGAAGGCCTCCGGGACATCCGGGGTCGTGGGGGCCGCCATGGCCGGGGCCGCACCGGCGAGCGCACCGGCGGCCGCGCCGCCGAAACCGAGGACCAGCGCGCCGACCGCGCCGGCCCGGACCACGCCACGCCGCGAGACCTCCGCGTTCACCACGTCTCCGAAGTACGCGTTGTCGGAGGTGTTCGGTACCGGGTGGTCACAGGCGTTTCCGCAGCGGTACAGGCAGGTCATGGCGTCTCGGGTGCCATGGCGGGTGCCGTTCAACAGTGGGAGCAGCCGGGGACGGTCGCTCATGGGAGAAGCCTCCAGGGAGTCGGTGGCACGACAGGCGGCGTACCAGCCGGACGCTAGGAGGACGTGGTGAGCGCTCGTCGGCCACGGTGTGAACCGGGCATGAACACATTTGTGGGCGGCAACCGGCACGCAGCCGGTCTGACCTCGGGCTGAACCGATCGGCGTGACCGCACGTATTCACGAGCGGACGCACCGCCGGACGCGCGCCGGAAGCGAGGAGACCGCCATCAGCGACCATGACGCCCAACTGCTGCGCGCGCTGCACGACGAGCACGCGGAGGCGCTGTACGCCCATGCCCTGCGGCTGGTCAACGGGGACCGGCAGCGGGCCGAGGACCTGGTGCAGGAGACGCTGCTGCGGGCCTGGCGACATCCGGAGTCACTGGACCCGCGGCGCGGTTCGGTGCGGTCCTGGCTGTTCACCACCGCCCGCAATCTGGCCATCGACGCGTGGCGGCGGCGGTCCACCCGGGTTGGCGAGGTGTTCACCGACGACCTGCCCGAACCGGCCGAGGCTATCGACGAGGCCGAGCGGGCGGTCGAGGCGTGGACCGTCGCCGAGGCACTGAACAGGCTCAGCCCGACCCACCGGGAAGTGCTGGTCGAGTGCTTCTACCAGGGGCGGTCGGTGGCCGAGGCGGCATCCCGCCTGGGCGTACCGCCGGGGACCGTGAAGTCCCGCACCCACTACGCGCTGCGGTCTCTACGGTTGGTCCTGGCTGAGATGGGGGTGACGGGATGACCCGGTGCGAGTTCGCGTACGACGACGGCGCGTACGTGCTGGGTGCCCTGGCCCCCGCCGAACGGGCGGCCTACGAGCGGCACCTCGGCGGCTGCGCCTCCTGCCGGGAGGCGGTCGCCGAGATCGCCGTCCTGCCCGGGTTGCTCGGGCGGCTCGACCCGGCGGGGTTGGAGCAGATCCTGCCGCCGCCGGCCCCGCCCCGGGTGCCCGCACTGCTGGAGGAGGCCCGCCGTCGGCGGCGTCAGGAACGCTCCGCGGACCGGCGACGGTACGCGCTGACCACACTGGCCGCCGCCGGGCTGGCCCTGCTGGTCGGTGTGGGCACAGCCGTGGTGCTGCCCCGCCAGGCCGGCCCGACCGGCCCACCCGGGGCGCAGGGCACCGCACCTGCCCCGCAGATGTCGATGGTCGCCATGCGGCCGGTGGCTGCCGCCGGGCCGGTGCACGCCGACCTCGGGCTCACCGGCACCGAGTGGGGTACCGAGGTGACCATGCGCTGCGGGTACGACGCGCGGACGAGCTATGGCAAGGCGTACCCGTTTCGGCTGGTGGCGCGCGGCCCCAACGGCGCCACCGAGCAGATCGGCTCCTGGCTGGCGGCCCCCGGCGACGACCTCAGGTTCACCGGTGCCACGAGATTCACCGACGCCGAGTTGGTCAGCGTAGAACTCCAAAAAGCCGACGGCACCCCCATCCTCACCTACGCCGTCCCCTGACCCGCCGCGATCTTGCACTTTCTGTCCCACCACAAGGGACATAGCGCCCATAGTGGCGACCGGAACTGCAAGATCGCGGCGGGTCAGGGGGTGGGGGTGGAGCGGGTTAGGGGGTGGGGACTGGGACTGCGGGGGTGTGGGTGCGGGTTCGGCGGGTCTGGCGGGAGGTGCGGACGGCGTCGGCGGTGAAGACGACGAGGGCGAGCCAGACCAGCGCGAAGCCGGCCAGGCGGGCCGGAGGCATCGGCTCGTGGAAGATCAGCACACCGCAGCCGAGCTGAATGATCGGCGCCAGATACTGGACCATGCCGAGGCTGCTCAGCGGCAGCCGGTTGGCCGCCCCGGCGAACAGGAGCAGCGGGATCGCCGTGGCCACACCGGCCAGCACCAGCAGCGCGGTGTGCCCGGCCGAGACGTGCCCGAAGGTCGAGTCGGCTCTCCTCATCAGCCAGGCGAGATAACCCAGCGCCGGCAGCGCCAGCACCGCCGACTCGACGAAGAGCCCCTCCGCCGGGGGCAGCCCCAACCGCTTCTTGACCAGGCCGTAGCCAGCGAAGCTGAACGCCAGGGTCAACGCCAGCCAGGGCAGCCGGCCGTAGTCCACCGTGAGCACCGCGACCGCCGACGCGCCGATCCCCAGCGCCACCCACTGCGCCGGACGTAGCCGCTCCCGCAGCACCGTCACCCCGAGCAGCACCACGACCAGCGGGTTGATGAAGTAGCCGAGCGCGGTCTCCACCACCCGGTCAGAGTTGACCCCGTAGATGTAGGTGCCCCAGTTGACCGCGATCAGCGCGGCGGCGGCGACGATCCCGGCCACCGCCCAGGGGCGACGCAGCAGCGCCCGTAGGAAGCCGACGTTGCGCAGCGCCGCCAGCAGCAGGGCTACGAAGATCACCGACCAGACGATCCGGTGGGCCAGGATCTCCAGCGGGCCAGCCGGTCGCAACAGCTTGAGATAGAGCGGAAAGAAGCCCCAGAGCAGGTACGCGCCGAGGCCGTAGAGGTATCCCTGGCGGAGTGACGTCACGCCTCCACCGTAAGGGGCGTACCGCCGCTTTGTTCCTTTCCGGTGACCCGGGTCACCGGCGGACGCCGGTCGAGCTGCATCCACCGCTCCGGCACGTCCAGCGGAGTGAAGCCCACACCCGCGTAGACCTGGTGTGCGTCGTTCGTGGCCAGCAGGATTCTGCGTACGCCGAGCTCGGCCAGGTGGTCGCTGACCGCGCCGGCCAGCCACCCGCCCAGACCGCGACCCCGGGCGGCGCGGTCGACGTACACGTCGCACAGCCAGGCGAAGGTGGCGCCGTCGGTGACCGCCCGTGCCACCGCCACCTGGCTGCCGTCCTCGGGCCGGTAGACGCCGAACGGCAGTGAGCCGGCGAACGCGCGGGCGGTGGTCTCCCAATCCCGTCCGAGCGCCCAGTACGCGTCGGTGGACAACCAGTGGTGCACCAGGTCCAGATCGAGCCGGGCGGGGTCGGTGCTGAGCAGGTGGCCGTCGGTGCGGGTCAGCGAGAACACGCTGCGACGCTAACTGCCGAGGTGGGCACCCACGCCGGCCAATTCCCGAACTCTGGTCAGTGGCCCGCCCGGACCCCGACCGTGGTCGGAGCCCCGGGCGGGCCGGGTCGGGGTGCTGGCCGGTGACCGGTCAGTCGCGGTCGAGGACGGCGCCGAGGATCCAGGTCACGATGCTCACGAAGAGAGCACCGAGCACGGCGGCCGGCCAGAAACCGTCCACGGAGAACGGCAGGTCGACCTGGTCGGCGATCCAGCTGGTGAGCAGGAACAGCAGCCCGTTCACCACCAGCGCGATGAGACCCAGGGTCAGCAGGTAGAAGCCACAGCCGACGGTCTTGATGACCGGCTGGAGAACCGCGTTGACCACACCGAAGATCACCGCCACCAGGAGCAGCGTGGTCACCGTCTCGACGGCGGAGTTCGACTCCAGAGAGATGCCCGGAATGAGGAGTGTGGCCAGCCAGAAAGCCAGCGCTGTGCTGGCCAGCCGAATCAGCAGACCTTTCAGAAAACCCATGGCGGGGATCGTGCCACGGACGACGCACCGGCGTAACCCGGCAGTTGACCACCCGGGTGGATCAGCCGCGCGCCGGCCGCCCGATCAGTTGCGACTCGATCGGAGTGGGGGAGAGCAGTGCCCAGCGCAGCGCCCGCCGGTTGACCACCGCCACCATGTCGTCCCGGATCCGGGTCAGCCACTCGGCCGAGCCGCCCAGCCCCAACGCGGCGCCGGCCAGCGCGGCCTCGGCGGCGTTCAGCGGCTGCAGCAACGCCAGGTCGGCCCGGCTCAACGCGTCCACGTCCGCTGGAGTCAGCTCGTCCCGTACGACCAGGGTGGCCCGCCACGGCGGGCCCGGCTCGGCCTCGGCCGCCACCGGCCCGGCGTCGACGACCAGCAGCAACGGATGCAGCGCCGTGCCCACCCCGTCGGCGACCGGCCGACCGGGTGGGATCAACGGGATCGTGCCGCCCGGCGCGCCCACCCCTCGGACGAACGGCTCCCAGGCGCGTGGCCGTGCGGTCTGCACCACCACCAGGGCGCCGAGTGCCAAGGCGCGCAGGGCCACCAACTGGGCGGCGCGCACCCCGCCGACCAACAGCACCCGGGTGCTCTCCGGCCGGAACAGCCGCACGGTGATGGCTCCGCCGTGCCGGTTCGTGCCGACCATCATCCCCGCGTCGCCCAGGGTCAGCTCCCAGTCGTCCATCGCGGGCTGGGGCTGCGCCCCGGGTGCGGTCAGCGCCAACGGCAGCGTGGCGGCCAGCCCGGTCAGGTGTGCGCCGTCGAGCCGTCGCAACTCCCCACCCAGGTCGGTCACCAGCCGGTTCAGCGCCTCGCTGGCCGTTGCCAACTCGGTCGCCGTCCCGGCGGCCAGGCGTACGGTCAGCTCGGTTGGCACGCCGACCGCGCCGGTGCTCGGCGACGGACCCGCGGAGATCGACACCGTCGTCGCGGTCGCCGGCAGCGCGAGCAGCCGGGGCACCAGCCGCCGACCACCCGGACCGTCCGCGTCCGGCCACTGGGCCAGCCGGAAGGTGGCCTGGACCAGGTTGCCGGACCGGAGCGCCGGCCAGGACTCCCGCACCCCATGGCCGTCGTGGTGGGCCAGCTCGCCCAGGACGCGCAGCGCCGCCGGTACGCCGAGCGGTCGCGCGGTCAGCGGCCCGAGCCGGCGGA
The DNA here is from genome assembly GCF_028475105.1 of Micromonospora sp. LH3U1. Lineage (NCBI taxonomy): Bacteria > Bacillati > Actinomycetota > Actinomycetes > Micromonosporales > Micromonosporaceae > Micromonospora > Micromonospora sp. LH3U1. Next base: position 464,300 of record NZ_CP116936.1, read on the forward strand.
CGATCCGGCGTACCGTGCCGGCGAGTACGCGGCGCAGGTCTTCCTCAGACCAACCGTCCACCCGCAGCACCCGGACCGCCACCACGGCCCGCTCCCGCCCGGCGAGCCGTCCGTCGGTGAGCTGCCGGTACGACGTGCCGACCGTGCCACCCGCGGCCGGCACCGGCGCCGGTGCCCCGGCGAGCAGCAGTTGGATCCGCAGCGGGGGCACGGTCGGCACGGCCGGGGGCAGCAACGCGGACGGCGCGGGGATCGCCCGGGACACGTCGCCGAGCAGGTCGCCGGGGTCGCCGAGCTCCAGCAGTGCCACCATGCCGGCGGTGTCCTCCAGCACCGCCGCCGGCCCGCCGGTCAGCTCCGTCGACCGGACGACGGTGCCGGGAGCGACCAGATCGAGCAGTTCGGCCGATCCGGCCGGCCCGGTCAAGGCCCGACGGCGGGTCAGGTGCCCGACGGTGGTGCCCAACCACTCGAAGAGCCACCGGCCCCGGACCCGGACCCAGGCGGCCCCCACCAGCAGCACCGCCACCAGCACGGCCGCCACGATGACCGGTGCGCCCCGGCCGAGGGCGGTGAGGACGAGCGCCGCCGCGACCTGTGCGGTGACAAGTTGGCCGGCCCGTACTCCTGCGCCCGCGCGCCGCGCCACCGAGGCCCAGCGGTCGACGGGCGACCGACGACGAGGTGTGCGTTGATCGACTGAGCCAGGTCTGCGGTCGGCGGGCGTGCCCGGACCGATTGCCCGCGAGACGGCGCTTGGCCCGGGCCCGACCGGGGGCGCCGGGTGCGGTCCTCCGGTGGTGATCGCCGGCACCGTGCCTCCTCGACCAGTGCGGACCATGTCAGGCGGCCGGCCGCCCTCCGACGGCCCGTCACGCGCCGCGACGTGGCTGCGGCACATCGTAAGCGACCGATGGCCGACGTGGTTGTCCACAGGGGAGGTGCGCGGGGTAGCAGAACCGCTACGAGGCCGCTACCGTCAGCCACGAAGCTCATCGCTGACCCGTGTCTCAGTGCTCGACGGCCGGGCCAAGCGAACGACGCGTTCCCCAGAGCGGGCGCGTTGACGGCCAGGTGCGATCAGAGAGACGAGGTGACGTCGGGGTGTCCCAGACCCAGGCAGAAGCCGCGGTGATGCAGCAGACCGCCGCGAAGTTCGAGCAGGTCGACCAGTCGTTGCAGTCCATGCTGACCGGCCTGCTGGCCGAGCTGGAGGTGTTGCAGCAGGCCTGGCGTGGCGCCGGTGGCCGGTCGTTCGAGCAGGTCAAGCGCCAGTGGTCACAGGACCAGGCGGCGCTGCACCGGGTCCTGCGGGAGACCGCCGGGGCGATCCGCACCGCCGGCCGGCACTACGACGCCTCCGACGACGACGTCGCCAGCCGCGTGGCCGGCACCAACCGCGGCGGCATCCAGCTGCCGCTCTGATCCCGCTCGGGAGGGAAATCCGATGGACCATGGTGTGCTGGTCGTCAACTTCGCCGCGCTTCAGCAGGCCGGCGCGGACATCCAGAAGGCGTTGAACACCCTCGACTCGCAGCTCGGCCAACTCGAACGCGATGCGGCCCCGCTGGTGTCGAGCTGGACGGGCGAGGCCCGACAGGCGTACGAGCAGCGGCAGGCGCGGTGGCGGTCCGCTTCACAGGACCTCCAGGCGATGCTGCGTGACATCAAGTTCGCGGTGGACGACTCCGCCACCGACTACCTGGACACCGAAAAGAAGAACACCGGGCTGTTCCAGTGACCGCGGTGGGCCGGGAGCGCTGACCGTGTCCGGGTCGGCGCCCTGGCCGCTGCGGGTCAGAGGTCAGGGCGGTGCGCCGGCGGGGTCAGGCCTGGCCGGCGGGGCGCCAGCGTCGGCGTGCGCCACGGGGCAACACCAGGGCGAGCAGTGCCACGGTGGCCGCCGTCGTGCCGACCACCGCACCGACCAGCAGGGCCCGATCCCGGGCGGTCGCCCGGCGGGCCTGGCGGGCGAGCAGTGCCGGGTCGACACGGTCGTCGGCGAGCACGGCCACCGGCCGAGGGTCGGCCGCGCGGCCGCCGCTGGTCTCGGTGACCGCACGGTACGGGTTCAGCACGCCGGCGCCGTACCCGCCGCCGTGGCCGGCGCCAGGAGCTGGATCGGCGGTGGCGACGATCCGCTCCGCGACCTGGGCGGCGGTCAGATCCGGCCGGTATTCGCGCAGCAACGCAGCGGTGGCGGCCACGAAGGGCGCCGCGTAACTGGTGCCCTCGACCCGATGGTGGCCCGCGCCGGGTGCGGCGGTCAGCACCGCACTGCCCGGTGCGACCAGGTCGACGTACGACCCGGTCTGGGAGAAGGTCGCCCGCTCGCCGTCCGCCCCGATCGCCCCCACGCCGAGCACCCCGTCGTAACCGGCGGGGAACGGCCGGGGGTCCCCGCCGTCGTGCAGGTTGCCGGCGGCGGCCACCAGCACCACGTCCCGGTCGACCGCGTACCGCACGGCAGAGCGGACTTCCGGGTCATCCGCGTACAGCACCACGGACAGGTTCACCACGTCGGCGTCGTGGTCGACGGCCCAGCGGATGGCCTGGGCGAACTCGTCGGCGCTGACCGTGCGCCCCGACTCCCGCCCCTGCACCACCTGCTGCTCACTCACCCGTACCGGCAGGATCCGGGCACCCGGCGCCAGGCCGCGAAACGCGACTCCGTCGCGGGGTGCCGCCGCGATGATGCTCGCCACGCCGGTGCCGTGCCCGGCGCAGTCCCGACTGCCGTCGCCGCCGGGGTCGAGCAGGTCGGTGCCGGCCAGCACCCGTCCGGCCAGTTGAGGGTGTACCCGGTCCACGCCGGAGTCGACCACCGCGACGGTCACCCCGGCGCCAGTGGCCAGCGGCGCGAGCCGGGCGGGGTCGTACCGTTGCTGTGGCCAGGGTGTGGCCGTGACCGGCCGGACGGGGGCGAGTGGGGTCGCGCAGGCCGGTGCCGCCCGGAGGCTGGCGGCGGTGGCGGCGACGATCGGGAGGGCCGGTACGGTCAGCAGGCTGGCGGCCAGACCTGCGAGGACCGGCCGCGTGATCGATCGGGACATCGACAGCCTCCGTATCGTGTCGGCTCCGGGACGGGATGTTATCGCCTTGTCCGCGCCCTGGCAGACCGCCGACGGCCAGCAATTGTGATCTTGATGCCACCTTGTAGGTTGTACGCGATACCTGTGGCCTGTTCTCGGAAGGAGAGGTGGCCGTGACCGAATGGGAGCCGGCCACGGAGGCCGAGGTGGCGATGCGCGACGCGCTGCGCGCCAACGATCAGGAGCTCTACTTCCGGCTCCTGTCCCGCACCGATCTGTTGTTGCCGGTCGCCGCGCCAGCGCAGCCCGGCCAGGCACCCGCTGGCTGGGGCACCTGGACCACCGGCGGCCGGACCCACGTGCTGGCCTTCACCTCCGCCGCCGCACTGCGGACCTGCCTCGGCGAGCACTCCGGCAGCAACCGGCGCATCCCCTTCGCCGACCTCGCGGTCAGCTGGCCCAACCAGGAGTGGTGGCTCGCCGTCAACCCGGGGCTGCCGGTCGAGGGCTACCTGCCGGCCTGGTTCGTGTCCCAACTCTCCCGGGGCGACGTGCGACTGCCCGGCCGTGCCATGGGCGCCCGCGCTCGGCTGGAGCGGGCGGAGACCCTGGCCCGCACCCGGACCGGCGTGCCCGGCCGGGACGGCGCGCCAGCCGCTGGATCGCCTCCCGCGATGGGTGCGGCGTCGTCCGGGCCCGCCCCGATTCCGCCCGCCCCGACCTCGCTTGCCCCGATCCCGTCCGCCCCGATTCCGCCCTCCCCGATCCAACCGCGGAGGCCCGCTCGGGGCGCGGTGCCCCGTGTGGGCGCCCCGTCGGTGCCGGGTCCGGCGCTCCGGACACCCGGCCCCGCTGAGCCGTCGCGCCGATCCGGCGAGGAGGACATGCCCGCTGCCGGTCAGCGGCATCCGACCGACCCGCCTCGAACCGACCCGCCTCGAACCGACCCGCCTCGAACCGACCCGCCTCGAACCGGCCCGTCGGGCACCGGCGCCCTGCCCCGCACGGGCCGGCCGTCCCGGTTCGCACCGTTGACGCCCCCGAGCGCCCCGGTGTCGGTCCGGCCGATGGCCCGGCCCCGGGCTGGCCGGCGGCGAATCGGCCGGGCGACGTCGACGGCCTGGCGGCGGGTAACGGCAACGGCGGTCCCCAGGCCCCTCGGCGCTCCTTCTTCGAACCCACTTCCGCCCGGGATCGGGTGCCCGACCCGACCCCGAGCGGCGGCCGGTCCGGTGACCGTGCGGCCCCACCGACCCGCTTCGGCCGAGGCAGCCAGCCCTTCCCACGCCGCCGTCCGCCCGAAGCGCTGGCCGACGAGACCGCGACACGGGCCTTCCCCATGACGGATCCGGACGCCACCCGGCCGCTGCGGCAGCCGGCGGGCGACCTCGGCGCGTCCCGAGGGGTACGCGCACCGGCATCCGGCGAGGAGATCACCCAGCCCCTGCCTCCGCGCTGGCCCGATCCGGTGGCCGAGGAGCCCACCCGCGCGTTCCGGATGACCGGTGAGCCTCCGCTGACCAGGGCGTCGGAGCGGCCCAGCCCTTCGGCGGACGAGACCCAGGCGATCCCGCGTGACCGGCCGAGCCGGTTCGGGCCGGTGGACGGGTTGTCGGCGTCCGTCGCAGAACCGGTCTCCGGCCCGCCCGCGCCGCGCCGCGGCTTCACGCCCATCGTCATCGAGGGCACCATCATCGAGTCCCGCGACCTCACCGACCCGGTCGAGAGCAGCGGCCCGGTCGATGCGACCCGCCGGCCCGCCCCCGCCGAGGCCGCCCCGCCGCCGTTCGGCTCGGTGCCCCCCGGTCCGGGCCTGTTCGGTCCGTCGTCGTTCAGCCCCAGCCCTCCCGGTCCCGCGTCGTTCAGTCCCAGCCCTCCCGGTCCGTCGTCGTTCAGTCCCAGCCAGTCCGGTCCGGGCCCGTACGCCCCACGCCCCACGGCTCCGGCGCAGGCCGACCTTGCTGGCGCCGAGGTGGGCAGTGTGCGCACCGATGACCGCCCCGGCGTCCCGGCCAGCGGCGATCGCGCCGACCTCGGCGGTTCGTCGGTCGGCGTGACCGGCTCGGATCGGGTCGGCAGCGACGAGAGCACGATCACGGACGGCGACGGGCAGCGCCCGCCGGCCGACGAACCGGCGCCGGTCGAGTTCGAGCCGGCCAACACGGTCGAGGAGGACCTGCTCGGCGCCGCCGGTGTCGGCAGCACGGACACGTTCCTGTCCACCCTGCTGCTGGCCCGGGTGCTGCTGCCGGCGGCACCCGAGTCGGTGCGGGGGAGCCGCCCCGGGGATCCGGGCTTCGTCTGGCGTACCGGGCAGCTCGACGGCGAGACGTACGTGGTGGTCTACACCTCGCCCGAGCGCCTCGCCGACCACACCGAGGGTGACGTCGACACGGTCCGGGTGAAGTTCGCCCAACTGATCCGGCGCTGGCCCGAGGAGGACTGGTCGTTCGCCGTCAACCCGGGCACCCCGGTCGGTGCGAAGTTGCCCGGAGAGCAGATCGTCGCGTTGGCCAACTGGGCCGCCGAGGTGGGGCTCGGTGACGACCTGGAGGTGGACCCGGAGGAAGCGCCGGCCGTGGCCGAGCCCACCGCCCGCCCCCGGTACGCCCCGGCGGCGGTCGACCCGACCCGACCGACGGTCATGCAGAAGGCGATCGCGCCCAGTCAGCTCGCGTACTACCTGGATCGGGGGTATGACCGGGTCTCCGGCTTCGTGCACCGGGCCGGTGAGCTGGCCCACCTGACCACGCCGGCTCAGGTGCACGACGCGCTCGGCCTCAGCTACCCCGGGTCGCCGTTCACCCGGGAAGCCGAGGAGATCTACGTGCTGCGGTGGCCGGCGCACCGGCCGAGCCTCTACCGGATCCCGTACGGCGGTCAGAACGAGCCGGCGATGCGCGCCATGGAGGGCTGGGTCATCGAGCGTCCACCGTTCCGGGGCAACGGGTTCGCCCCGGGCGAGAGCAGCGACGTGGTGGCGGAGTTCAAGGTGGACAGCGCGCGCCTCCCGCACGGCACACAGCTGTGGCGGATCGGCGCGGACGGCACCGAGCGGGTGGTCGCGGAGCTCGACACCGACACGGTGGTCTGGCGACGGGTCGGTGAGGCGTGATGCGCGACGGATACGTGGCCCGTTGGCAGGGCCGGGAATACCAGGCCAGCCCGGACGGCGACGACATCCGCCTCTACCAGCCCGAGCCGGGCGAGGGCTTCAAGGAGGTCCGCGCGGGCAGGTACGTCCGGGTGCTGCCGGCCAGCGACATCGAGGACCTGGCGTACGTGCGGACCACCTGCACCTGGCAGGGGCAGCCGTTCATCGTGCTCGGGGAGCACGACGCCTGGCTGCGGGTGGAATACACCGGTGGCCGCTGGCCGGTGGCTGAGGCGATGCGGCTGGAGGTCTTCGACTTCGGCGTCTACCAGGGTTGGGCACCGGCCGCCGAGGTCACCGACCTGCGGGAGCAGCGGGTCTGACCGGTCAGGTCTTGGCCCAGCGCAGGATTTCGCCGAGCACCAGTTCTGGTGCCTCCAGGTGCGGAAAGTGCCCGACCCCGTCGAGCAGTCGCCACTCGTACGGGGCGACGACGTAGCGGCCGGAGCCCAGGGCGGTCCGGGGCAGGGAGGCGACGTCCAGAGCGCCGTGCAGTTGCAGGGTCGGAGTGATCAGCGGCTTCTGCATCAGGCGGACGAACCGGTAGCCGTGCAGCCGTAGCAGCGAGCGGAACGCCCAGCGGTAACCCTCCATGGCGCAGAACGCTGCCTGCGGGATGCACATCGCCTCTCGGCACCGCGCGGCGTACGCCTCGAAGCCCGACCCGGCCACCCAGCGCGGCCCGCCCCAGCGGTGCAGGATCTCCGCGACAGCCGCCGCGCCGTCCCGGGTCAGCACGTGCTCGTAGCGGGGTAGCTGGAACTTCAGCGCCAGGGTGGAGGCGGCGAACTGCCCGCGCGGATCGGCGAAGGTGGCGGTGCGCAGCCGCAGCGGGTGCGGCGCCCCCAGCACCACGAGCCGGCGGACCAGGGACGGGTGGAACGAGGCCACCGTCCAGCCCACCATGCCACCGATGCCGCTGCCGACGATCGTCGCCGACCGCTCGCCGAGTGCGCGGATCAACCCGGCGATGTCGGCGGCGAGGGTGTACCCGTCGTACCCCCGGGGTGGTTTGTCGCTGGCGCCGTAGCCGCGCAGGTCGACGGCGACCGCCCGGAAGCCGGCGTCGGCGACCGCCGGCAGCATCTGGTGCCATGCCCACCAGTGCTCGGGGAAGCCGTGCAGGAAGAGCACCATCGGCCCGGTGCCGGCCTCGACCACATGGAATTGGGTGCCATTGGCGCCGACGAAGCGGTGCGTCCACGGCCCCTCGGTGAGGACACAGGACTCATCGACGACTTCGCCGCGCTGGTCGGTCATGCGCCCAGCCTAGGGCCCCTGCGCAGGGCGCGGTCCGGGCCGGTCCGCAGTGGCGCTGCTCGGCCGGGCATCGTACGGCGGCTCACTGCGACACGATGCTCCTCGCAAGGCCCGGGCCGCAACTGATGCGGGCCCGCGCCGGGGCGATCCGCAGCGTTACAAAGCTCCCGGTCCGCAGTTCGCCGGTGTCCGGACCGTGCAGCGCGTACTCGGTTCCGTCCTCGCTGACCAGCCCGTAGCAGGGGCCCGCGCCGCCCCGGGTGATGGTGCCGCTGACCAGGTCGGTCTGCCGCAGGTCGCTGGGTGGGCTCGGTTTGGCGACGGGTGGGCGCATTGTCGGTGGCTCGGTGGCGGACAGCGGAGGCCGGGCTGACGATGCGGTGGCGGCCGGTGCTGGCGGGCTGGTCGGGTCGAGGAACGGCGTCGGGGTTGCGTTCGGCGTGGGCGGGGCGCTGGACGGGACGGGTCGGTCCTCGGATGGTGTACCGACGTCCCCGGGGCTGGCACACGCGACCGTGGTTAGCAGCGGGATGAGCAGGAGCAGGGCGCGGGGGATGGTGGGCACGCCCTTTCGACGCTGCTCGGGGTGCCCCGGTTCCGACGCAAGCGGAGCTCAGGTCTGGTCGGCCCGCTGTGAGGGCCGCCCGTCACGACGGCACCGGAAACGAACAGCGGCGCCCGGGGAGTCCCGAGCGCCGCTGCCGTGTATTGCTGAAGAAACTAGGAGATACGGATCTTCATCTGGGTGCCGTCCTGCTCCAGAACCTTGATCTTGACACCGGTTGCGGGGAGCTTGACGCCGTGGTTCGGCAGCTCCTCGTAGAAGTACTTCTTGGTGTCGTCGAACAGCGGCGCAGCATCCTGACCGCGGATGTACTGCGGCTGGCTGTTGAGGTGCAGGGTGAACGAGTCGGCCTTCTTCAGGCTGAACGGTGCGTCGTACACCTGGATACGGGCACGCCACGGAGCTCCGGTCAGGTTGTAGATCGGGCGCGGGTGCGCGTCGATGTACAGGTTCCGACCCTCACCCGGGTGGGCGACCGTGTTGTTGTCCGTCCAGCGGGTGTTCCAGTACGAGATGAGCAGACCCTCCTGGTACGCGTAGTGGTCCACCCAGTCCGGGCGGGTGTTCGCGTAGCCGAAGAAGTACGGGCCGGTCTTCAGGTACTTGTCGTACGAGACGTACGACCGGTTGCCAGCGATGTAGTAGTTGTCGAACAGCCGGGTGTAGGTCGCCCCAACCACCTGGAAGTTCTCCAGTGCCCAGCCAGCGGCGGTCTCGGCGCCGTCGCTGAACACGGTCTGACCGTCGGCGGTCACGGTGATCGCGTCACCGAAGAAGCCACCCTCGGAGACACCGCCGTCGGTGACGTAGTGCAGACGGATCTGCGCCACCTTGCCGGCGAGCGAGGTCAGCGGGATGTTGATGTCGGCCCATGCACCGTTGCTGGTGCCGTCGAGGGCCGGGCGGCCAGCGCCGTCCACGCCGATCGGCGCGCCGTTGACCGTGCCGTCCAGGTCGGCCCAGGTCTGACCGCCGTCCGTCGACGCCTCGAAGTAGAGGAAGTCGTAGTTCTCCTCGATGCTGTACTTGCCCTTGAGCGACAGTGCCGCCGCGGACTTACCGGTGAGGTCGAACGTCCTCGTCATCTTGCTGTCGAGGTCGTCGTCGTTACCGGAGAAGTACTGCTTGGCGCCCTCGAACGGCGCGCCGTAGTTGAACGTGTATTCCTTCTGGGGAAGCACGACCACGGCGGCCTGTGCTTCCTTCGAGTTGTATTCCTGCGGGCCGAGCTTCAGCGTGCGCTTGTCCCCGGCAACGATGACCTCGTAGTCGAGCCAGCCGAGCTGGAGCTTGTTCCACGCGCCGAGGTCGCCGCCACGGTCGCCGATGCCCACGTCGTTCTTAGCACCGAGCCGGCTCTGGGCCATCAGGGTCCAGTGCTCGTTGTTGTTGTCGGCCGGTCCGTAGTCGTCCGGCAGGCCCAGGTCGTGGCCGTACTCGTGGTAGAAGACGCTGCGGCCGCCGTTTTCCGGCTGGATCGTGTAGTCGCGGATCCAGACGCCAGTGTTGCCGATCTGGGTGCCACCGATCGGGAAGTTCGGCGGGCCAACGGGCGAGCTGTTGAAGGCCGACCAACGGTGGCTCCAGATGGCGTCCTCACCCTGCTGCGGGTCACCGTCGGCCTGGTCGCCGCCGGAGTGGACGATCTGGAAGTGGTCGATGTAGCCGTCCGACTCGTTGAAGTCGCCGTCACCGTCGAAGTCGAACCGGTCCCACTGGTCGAAGGACTTCATCTCCGTGGCGATCTGTGCGTCCGTCCGGCCCTTGGCCTTCTGGTCGACGACCCACTGGTTCGCGGCGTCGCGGATCAGAGCCCAGGTGTTCGAGCAGACGTTGTCGCCGCAGACAGCGGGGTCGCCGGTCGGGTCGTCGTCGGCCTTCGGGTCGTCGGAGCGACCGTAGCGGGCCTCGTTGTAACGAACCTTGACCCAGTCGGTCACCTCACCCTCGACGGTGTAGCGACCCGAGGACTGTGCCTCGTAGTACTGCTTGAGCGACTCGTCGCCCGGGTTGGTGCCGAAGTAGACCTGGCGGAAGTGCTCCGGGCTGAAGTCCGGCTGCCAGATCGTGGAGTTGTCCACGGCCCGGTTGGGCTGCGGGATCTTGTTGTGCAGCGGCCCCTCGAAGGTGGCCGGGCCCGCGATGTTCGGGTCCGTGTCCTTGTCCGGGTAGGACGGGTGCCGCTCGTCGCCGAACTCGGCCAGGATCACGAAGATCTTGTCGGTCCGCTCACGCTCGAGCTCGACGTACTGGTCCTTGCTCTGCTGAGCGCCAGCGGCGGAGCGGGCGTTGGCGCCTGGCGCGCCCGTCTTGCCGACCTCGCCGACCTTGACGACCGTGCTTCCGTTGCGCTCGATCGGCTTGCTGCGACCGCTCAGCACGTCGCTGAGACCCTGCTGCCGCAGCGCGCGGCGCTTTTCCTCGAGCTTGTCGGGGAGTTCGTCCTTCAGCGCCTGCGGTTCGGCAGTGGCAGGTGCTGCTGCCGGCAGTTTGGGCTGAGGCGCCGCCGAGGCGGACGGGCCGTAAACCAGCCCCGTCGCCGTCAGCGAGAGCCCGAGCAGACCCACTGCGACTTTGCGCACGTGGTACCTCCGGTGTGAGGGAACCGGCCCAACGGGGGTACGGGCCGGTGGGAGAACGATCCCACTAGTGGGACCAATGGTGAACTTAGACACTGGCGGGACGGGTGGGAAGATGCACGCGTCGATTTGTTGCAAGATTTTGTTGGGAATGCTTTTCACCGTCACATACCCGCGCTTCATCAGCCACGCTGACCAGCGGGGACCGAGCGTCGAGGTATACAACGACTATTATCGATTGATTTGATCGACCTAAGACAGTGGGGCCGGTGGCGTCTCCGCCACCGGCCCCACCGACACTGCTGTTGTCAGTTACTGCTGAGCAGAAACTGTCACTTCTTCGCCGGGGTCACGTAGATCGTGGCCGACGAGTTGTCCCCTGCCGCCTTCTTGACGGTGAGCGAGACGCCGTAGTTCACGCCCTGGTCGCCGGGGTTACCGGTGCCCAGCACGATCGCGCCGCCGCCCAGGGTGACGCCGTAGAACTCCGGCGCCGGGCTGCCGTCCGGGTGGGTGACCCGGGTGGTGTACGGCGCGTTGTTGCGCGACGGCAGGACCACCGACGCGTCGTTGTCCCGGGCGTACGCAGCACCATCGCGCATCTCGATGCCCGGGTACCAGCCCTTCGCGTCGGTGAACGACTTGACCGGCGGTAGCCCCTTGAACTTGGTGCAGTACGCGCTGTACGGCTCGTCCGCGGCCTCCAGGCACTCCGTGAAGGGGTACGTCCGCTGCAACGTGAAGGCCGCGTTCGACGACTGCGGGCGGCTGGGCAGGTTGTCCGTCACTGACGGGTCCTTCTCGGCCGCCGTGCCCGTGCGGCGGTACGGGTCGAAGTGCGAGTCGACGATGAGCAACCCGCCCTTCGCGCCGTAGCTGGGCAGGGCGGTCATCTGCCCGGTGACGTGGTTGACGTCGCCGAGGGCGGTGTCCCGGTACCAGACCAGCATGCCGGGCGCGTTGTAGGAGATCCGGTCGACCTTCCACGCCTCGTGCGAGTAGATCGTGTCGTAGGCGTACTTCAGGCCCTTGTCGAAGCCGTCGAAGTTGCGCCACTCCGCCAGGTAGTACTGGGCGTGGATCTCGGTGCCGCTGGAGACCTTCCAGCCCGCGCCGGTGGTGTCGACGAAGGTGCCGCCGGTGGCGGTCCAGCCGTTGGCGCCGCCCTCGACGTCGTCACTCCAGGTGGTGGTGCCGCCGCCGGTGACCGAGAAGTCGTCGGCGAACCAGTTGCGCTCCTCGAACGCCTCGTCGGTGGCGAGACGCAGCCGCACCTGCACGGTCGTCCCGGCGTACGCCGACAGGTCGACGTAGTCGTGACGCCAGCCGTTGGTGCTGCCGGTCAGGCCGTACTTCTTGCCGCCGAAGTCGTTCATCCGGCCGTTCGGGTCCGGGTAGCCGTCCGGCGTGGTGACCACGGTGCCGGCCTCGTTGTACACCTTCTGCTCGGTCCAGGACGTGCCGCCGTCGGTCGAGAGCTCGACGAAGCCGTAGTCCCAGTCCGCCTCGATGATGTAGTTGTTCCACATCCAGAACTTCGAGTCCGCTGCCGCCGGCACGTCGACCGAGCGGCTCAGCTTGACGTCGGCCCACTCCTGGTCATTGTTGCTGTGCCACATCTTCGTGCCGCTGTGCGGGGTGGCCAGCGTCGTCACCTTGTCCGGCAGGTCGACCTTGATGCCGTCCTCGGAGTCGATCGGGGTACGCGACGTCTGGCCGAGCTTCACCTCGCGGGGGTTCGACCCGGGGCGGATCGTCAGCGGGTCGGCCCAGCCGAGCACCCACTTGTCCCAGATGCCCATGTGCGTCGGCAGCGCCTGGAAGATCTCACCCGAGTGTGAGCCCGAGGCCATCAGGTCCCAGAAGTCGATGTCGGAGTCGGCGTTGCCGGACGTGTCGTAGAGGTCCGGCAGGCCCAGGTCGTGGCCGAACTCGTGGGCGAAGACGCCGACACCGGCGTCCTCCGGCTGCACGATGTAGTTCGACGCCTTGAGGTTGGTGCCGGGGATGGTGTAGCCACCGGCGACCGTGGAGGAGTGCGCCCAGACGGCGTACACACCCTCGGCGCCGCCACCGCGGGACTTGCCCTGACCGGCGTGCACCAGCACGAGGTGGTCGATCACGCCGTCCGGCTCGTAGACGTTGCCGTCACCGTCCCGGTCGGCCTGGTCCTCGATGTCGTAGTCGGCCCAGGGGAAGGTCGGGTCCTTTGCGACGAGCGCGTCGATCGCGTCGGTCGCCAGTCGGCCCGCGCCGGCCGGGTTGTCCGGGTGGCCGTTCATCGACTGCTCACGGCCGGCGACCCAGGCGCCCGTCTCGTCCTGGAAGCAGCGGTTGGCGGCGTACCAGCCCTCCGAGTGCGGCACGGTGATCCATGGGCTGGCCTGCCCGTCCACCGTGTACGCGTTCTTGGACATCTCCAGGTACATGTTGTGCATGGTGCGGCCGGACAGGTCGATGCCCTTCTTGCCGTCCGGGCCCTTCAGGTCCGTGCGGACCCGCTCGGTGATGCCCTTCTTGGTGTAGAGCATCTTGTTGTAGTGCGTCGGCGAGAAGTTCGGCACCCACATCGAGTTGTTGTCCTCGTTGGGCAGGGTCGCCGGGTTCGGGATCTTGTTGTGCTTCGGGCCGTTCTGGACGGTGCCGGGGACACAGGTCCGGTCCTCGAAGACCGTCTTGGGGACCATCACGCCGGTGAAGTCGTCGTTCGCCTTGTCGTTGAACTCGACCAGCAGCGTGAGCAGCTTCGCCGTCTGCGTGGTCGGCGCCTTCTTGAACTTCCGGGGGTTCTGGCCCGTCTTCAGCGACTTGGCCTCGTCCTTGGCCAGCTGCCGCGCGGTCACCGGGTTGCCCCGGGCGTGCTTCTGGTCGAACTCGCGCGCGGACTCCGCGGCCGGGGTGTAGACGCCGCCCTTGCCCTTGACCTCACGGCCGGTGGTGTCCGGCTGCACCTCGGGCTCGGCGTAGTTGATGTAGTACTCGTCGGCCCCGATCACCGCCCGGGGGGTGCCGGACGACTGAGCGGCCGCGCTGCCAGTCACGGTCAGTGACGTGGCCGCGAGGGCGATGACGGGCAACGCGACGAGTAGTCGTCGGCGCGACCCCGGATGGGATTTTCTGTTCATGCCACTCCGTTTCTCGGCAGAGGACGTCGGCCGGTCGCGGTGTGCGGTGAGGCGCATCGAGACCGCCCGGCCAGCGTGAAACTAAATGACAAACATCCCGTGCGGCGGGATCGTGATCGATGCGTTATCCGTCGATTACCGCGCTGCGGACGTACCTCCACCAAAGACAACGGTGGGTGACGGTCCGTCCGGACCGCCACCCACCGCTGGGGTACGCCTACCGTCAGTCCTCGTCGGACTTGGCGCCGCTCATCCCCGAGGAGATCAGGTCCATCACCGACGAGTCCTGCAACGTGGTCACGTCGCCCAGTGACCGGTTCTCCGCGACGTCCCGCAGCAGCCGGCGCATGATCTTGCCGGAGCGGGTCTTCGGCAGCTCCGCCACCAGCATGATCTGCCGCGGCTTGGCGATCGGGCCGAGCGTCTTCGACACGTGGTTGCGCAGGTCGGCGATGAGCTGCTCACCCGCCTCGCCGACGATGTCCGTGCTGCCGCGCGGAATGGCGAACGCGACGATCGCCTGACCGGTGGTCGGGTCGGTCGCACCGACGACCGCCGCCTCGGCGACCGACGGGTGCGACACCAACGCCGACTCCACCTCGGTCGTCGAGATGTTGTGCCCGGACACCAACATCACGTCGTCCACCCGGCCGAGCAGCCAGATGTGCCCGTCGTCGTCCTTCTTGGCCCCGTCACCAGCAAAGTACATGCCCTGGAACCGCGACCAGTACGTGTCGATGAACCGGTCGTCGTCACCCCAGATGGTGCGCAGCATCGACGGCCACGGCTCGCGCAACACCAGGTAACCGCCACCACCGTTCGGCACCGACTGGCCCTGGTCGTCCACCACGTCGGCCACGATGCCCGGCAGCGGAGTCATCGCCGAACCCGGCTTCGCCGCGGTCACCCCCGGCAGCGGGGAGATCATGATGGCGCCCGTCTCGGTCTGCCACCAGGTGTCCACGACGGGCAGCTCGCCCCGGCCGATGTGCTGCCTGTACCAGATCCACGCCTCCGGGTTGATCGGCTCACCGACGCTGCCCAGCAGGCGCAGCGAGGACAGGTCGAAGCCGGCCGGAATGTCGTCGCCCCACTTCATCATCGTCCGGATCAGGGTCGGGGCCGTGTACAGGATGCTCACCCCGTACCTGTCGACGATCTCCCAGAACCGGCCCTTGTTCGGGGTGTCCGGGGTGCCCTCGTACATCACCTGGGTGGCACCGTTGGAGAGCGGGCCGTACACGATGTAGGAGTGCCCGGTGACCCAGCCGATGTCGGCGGTGCACCAGTAGACGTCCGTCTCCGGCTTCAGGTCGAAGACCGCATGCGTCGTGTACGACGCCTGGGTGAGGTAACCGCCGGTGGTGTGCAGGATGCCCTTCGGCCGGGCCGTGGTGCCGCTCGTGTAGAGAATGAACAGCGGGTGCTCGGCGTCGAACGGCTGCGCGGTGTGCTCCGCCGACGCGGTCTCCACCGTCTCGTGCCACCAGTGATCCTTCTCCGACCACGCCACGTCCTCGCCGGTGCGGCGGACCACCAGCACGTGTTCCACCGACGGGCAGCTCGCCACCGCCTCGTCCACGGTGGGCTTCAGCGCCGACGGCTTGCCCCGCCGGTAACCACCATCCGCGGTGATCACCACCTTGGCGCTGGCGTCCTGGATGCGATTGCTCAGCGAGTCGGCCGAGAAGCCGCCGAAGACCACACTGTGCGCGGCGCCGACCCGGGCGCACGCCAACATCGCCACCGCCGCCTCCGGGATCATCGGCATGTAGATGGCCACCCGGTCACCGGCGGTCACCCCCAGGTCGGTGAGCGCGTTCGCCGCCCGGCAGGTCAGCTCGTGCAGGTCGGCGTACGTGAGGGTGCGGGTGTCGCCCGGCTCGCCCTCCCAGTGGATCGCCACCTTGTCACCCCGGCCCGCCTCGACGTGCCGGTCCAGGCAGTTGTACGCCACGTTGAGCTGCCCGCCCACGAACCACTTCGCGAACGGCGGGTTCGACCAGTCGAGCACCTCGTCCCACTTCTTCGACCAGGCCAGACGATCAGCCTGCTTCGCCCAGAAGGCGAGCCGGTCGGCCTCGGCCTCGGCGTACGCGTCGACGGTGACGTTGGCGTGCGCCGCGAGTTCGGCCGGCGGGGGGAACTGGCGCGTCTCGTTCAGCAGATTTGCCAATGCCTCGCTCATGCCGTGACTCCTCGTCCTCGGGGTGACCTGCGTCTCGCTGGGCACGAGGGTAGTCGCGGGGCTCTCGACCGGCCACGGCTGCCCACTCCGTCGCGCCCAGCGGCCCCCGCCGCGCGCCCGACGGCCGGCGTGGCCCGCGTCCACCCGCGCGCCGCGCCCGCGCGCTTGGCCGTGCGCGGCTGGCTCGTGCGCGGCTGGCACGTGCGCTTGCTCCCCGCCCGCTTGATCGACACGGGTTCGGTGACACCGGGGTATCCGGGCGGGTGGGATACCCCGACATCCTTGAACCCGTGTTGACCTTGCCGTGGTCGGGGTCGTCGGGTGGCCCGGGTCGCGTTGCGGGCGGGTGCGACCCGGGAGATCGGGCTGGGTCGCTAGCGTGGCGGGGTGACCACCGACCCGCTCGCGCCCCTGCTCGCGCTCGCCGATATCGCCGCCGCTGTGGAACAGGCCCGCGAGCGGTTCGACCGGGCGCTCGGGCACCGTGCGCTGCGCCGGCACGGTGGCCAGGTCGCGGCCGAGGTCAGCCTCCGCTCCGCGGTGGCCAGCGCCGCCCTGGAGGGGTCCGCGCACGAACGCGAGGCGGTCCGCGCCGGCACTGTCACCGACCCCGTGCTCCAGGGGGCGCTGCGGGTCGCCGGGGCGCTGCCCGGCCTGAGCGAGCTGTGGCCGAAGGCCCCCCGGCAGGCTCTCGCGAAGCTGCACGTGCTCGCCGCCCGGGACATGGTGTCGGAAGCCGAGCTGGGCCGCCCGGTGGCCGACCCGGTGGTCGCCGCCCGGCTGGACGGGCTGGCTGGGCTGGTTGCTGGCGGTTCGAAGGTCTCCCCGTTGGTGCTCGCCGCCGTCGTACACGGGGAGTTGCTGAACCTGCGCCCGTTCGCCGGGCCGTCCGGCGTGGTGGCACGGGGTGCCGCCCGGCTGGTGCTGCTCGCCAGCGGCCTCGACCCGCGCGGCCTGCTCGCCGTCGACGTCGGGCACCGCGAGCGGGAGCCCGAGTACGTCGGCTCGGCCGGTGCCTTCGCCACCGGCACCCCGGACGGGCTGCGCTCCTGGCTACGCCACTACATGGCAGCCGTCGAGGTCGGCGCCGACCAGCTCCCCACCATCGGCGACGAGATCCTAGCCGCCGCCTGAACGAGGCCAGCCCGACCAAAGCCCCCGACCCTGCCCGCCCTGCCGCCTCGGGGCGTCGATCATGGAGTTGTGGTGCCTCACAAAAGGCGCGAGAGGGACGAATACGCCCACCACGAGTCCATGATCGACCCGGGAGTGGGGGATGCGGGGGGTTAGGCGGTGGTGGCGGCGCGGGTGCGACGGTGGCGGCCGTACCACGCGATGCCGATGGCCACGCCCACGCCCACGCCCAGGGCTGCCGCGGCGACCGGGACCGCCGGCCGCTCCCGTAGGCGTCGGCCCAGCGGGATCGGGTGCCGGAACTCCAGCACCGGCCACGCGTTCTCCGAAGCCAGTTTGCGCAGCTGCCGGTCCGGGTTGACCACACTCGGGTGGCCAACACACTCCAAGAGCGGGCGATCGCTGTACGAGTCGGAGTAGGCGTACGAGTCGGCCAGGTCGTAACCCCGGGCGGCGGCCAACTCGCCGACCGCCTCGACCTTGCGCGGACCGGCCGCGTAGAACTCGACCTCGCCGCTGTACCGGCCGTCCCGAACCGTCATCCGGGTGGCGATCACGTCGGTCACCCCGAGCAGCTCGCCGATCGGCCGGACCATCTCCTCGCCGGACGCCGACACCAGCACCACGTCCCGCCCTGCAGCCTGGTGCTCCTCGATCAGGGCGGCGGCTTCGGCGTACACGTAGGGGTTGATCAGCTCGTGCAGTGTCTCCGCGACGATCTGGCGGACCTGTTCCACCTGCCAGCCCTTGCAGAGCGCAGCCAGGTAGTCCCGTGTTCGGGCCATGGTCTGCTCGTCGGTGCCGCCCAGCCGGAACATCAGCTGCGCGTACGCCGACTTGACCACGTCACGCCGGGTGATCAGCCCGTCCCGGTAGAACGGCCGACCGAACGCCAGGGCGCTCGACTTGGCGATGACGGTCTTGTCCAGATCGAAGAAAGCGGCACTTCGGCCCACGGCGCGAAAGTCTAGCCGGATGGTCTATCGTCGGCGGGTGCCCGGGGTCAGGCCACCCCCCAGACCTGCGGGCTGGCACCAATATCTCCGCTCCGCGTGATCACGCTCACACTCTGCGAGGAGATTTTCGCAGTGAGTGGAGACAGCAACACTCGACGTGACGGGCCCGCTCAGGCAGACTTGTCCGCACGACGAGTTTTCACATCCTCGAAAACAGACAAGACCCTCAGCGGTTGCACCCCCCGTGACCGCTGAGTGGTTCGGCTCGACCCCCCCGGAGCCGAACCTTCGACGACCCCCGTCTCCCCCCGACGGGGGTCGTCCCTTTCTGGGGAGCGCGCCACCGCAGCTCACAGGTCGTCCTCCTGCCCGTCCGGAGCTGGTCTGCGACATCGTCCGCGTGGTCCCGTGCGACCACGTCGTAGTTCCCGAGAGTCTGCTCCGGCCGCCGTGCACGTCTCCGCCATCGGTTGATCGGTCGGTCGACCAACGCGCGTCGGGCGTAGGCATCCGGACTGATCCCTACCCGACGCCAGCGCACGTACAGCTGCTCCAAAACCTCCTGAAGCAGATCCTCGGTTGCATGCCGATCGCCCGTCAGTAGGTAGGCGACACGCAACAGCGCCACCGACCGTGTGCGGACGAACTCGTCGAACTCCGCACCCCGCGAATCTCGCATCTGACCTCCGGTCTCGTCAGTTAGCAAGACACCGCAGCATGCCCGCAGGTTTGCCGGCCTGCCATCGAGGGCGGCTCAGCTCCGCCGCGGCATGGCCCAGAGCATCGTGCCGACAGTAGGTGCTCCAGTTGGGGAGTGACCCCGCCGCCGGGTGACCGCGTCGCGTCCGCTGGTTGCCGGTGCCGGGCCGCTCCTTCTGGGGGCGTCCGTCGTGCTCCGTCCAGCTGCGGCGGCTCCGGAGGACAGGCCGCGCGCGTAGCAGATCAACTGCCTCGGCGGGCGTTGTCCACAGCCCGCGAGGTTGTCCACAGGCGGCGCGGTCGGGACGGTTTGTGCGGTGGTTTCCGAGCAGGGTCGGCGGCATACCAGAGCCCGACCGCTGGAGGCCGCGATGCCATCCCGTACCTCGGTTCCGCCGATCCGCCGGCTTCCGCTGGTCGTCACCGGCGACGACGATCTGCTCGATGATGTGCTGCGGCTCGCCGCCGCCGGCGGGACCGAGGTGGAGCTCGCCGGCGACCCTGCGGCCGCCCGCACCCGGTGGCTTCCCGCGCCGCTCGTGCTGCTCGGCGCCGATCAGGCGCAGTCGTGTCTGCGTGCCCGTTTGCCGCAGCGGCCCCGGCTGGTGCTGGTTGGCCGGGCCGGCCAGCTCGACCCCGGCTGGCAGATCGCTGAGCTGATCGGGGCCGAGCACGTCGCCATGCTCCCCGCCGCGGAGCCGTGGCTGGTGGACCGGTTCGCCGAGCATGGTCCGGACCGTCCGTCCGGCGTCGGCGCCCGGGTTGTCGCGGTGCTCGGTGGCCGGGGCGGTGCAGGGGCGAGTGTGCTCGCCGGCGGTCTTGCCGTGACCGCAGCCCGAGCCCGGTTGCGCACGCTGCTGGTCGACGCCGACCCGCTCGGTGGTGGCCTCGACCTCGTGCTCGGCTGGGAGCAGTTGGAAGGGTTGCGCTGGCCGTCGCTCACCGGCGCTGACGGGCGGGTGGATGCCCCGGCGCTGGTGCAGGCCCTGCCCAGCCGAGGTGACCTGGTGGTGCTCTCCTGGGACCGCGGCGAGATGCTGCCACTCCCGGTGGCGGCGATGGCGGCAACCATCGACGCCGCCCGACGTGGTCGGGACTTCGTGGTTGTCGACCTGCCCCGTCAGTTGGACGAAGCGGCCGTGGTGGCGTTGCAGGCAGCCGACCAGGCGTTCGTCGTCGTTCCGGCCGAGCTGCGTGCCACCGCTGCGGCCGCCCGGGTGGTGGCCGCAGCCGCCCCGCACTGCGCCGCGTTCTCGGTGGTGGTGCGCGGGCCGGCCCCGGGCCGGCTGCGCGCGACCGAGGTGGCACGGGCGCTCGGGCTTCCCCTGGCCGGCACCCTGCGCCCCGAGCCAGGCCTCTGCCGCGGGCTGGAACGAGGCGAGGCGCCGGCCGCCGCCGGCAAGGGCCCACTGGCAGCCCTCTGCCAACGAATCGTCACCGACCTCACCGGTGTGCCCGCGACGGGTGCGGCATGACCGGCCGGCCGGAGGACGCCACCCTCGCCGCGCGGGTGCGTCAGCGGATCGCTGCCGCCACCACCCCGGTGACACCGGCGGCGATCGTCTCCGCGGTACGGGCCGAACCCACCGCCGCAGTGCTCGGCGACACCGCCGTGCTGCGGATCGCCGACCGGGTGCACGACGACCTCGTCGGTGCCGGGCCCCTGGCCCCACTGCTCGCTGACCCGGAGGTCACTGACGTCCTGGTCAACGGGACTCGGGTCTGGGTCGACCGTGGTTCGGGGTTGCAACAGGTCGCGATCCCGGTGGGCTCGGCGGAGGACGTTCGCCGGCTGGCGCAGCGACTGATCGCCAGCGCCGGGCGGCGGCTCGACGACGGCTCCCCGTACGCGGACGCCCGGCTCCCCGACGGCACCCGGTTGCACGCCGTGCTGCCGCCGGTGGCGACCGAGGGTCCCTACCTGTCCCTGCGGACCTTCCGACACCGGCCCTTCACCCTCGACGAGTTGGTGCGCCACGGGACGGTGCCCCGGCCGGTGGCGCCACTGCTCGCCGCCGTCGTCGCGGCCCGGCTGGCGTACCTGGTGACCGGGGGCACGGGGTCGGGCAAGACGACCCTGCTCAACACGCTCCTGGGGTTGGTGCCAACCACCGAGCGGATCGTGCTGGTGGAGGACGCGGCCGAGCTGCATCCGGGGCACCCACACGTGGTGGGGCTTCAGGCGCGTACCGCCAATGTGGAGGGGACGGGCGTCGTCAGTCTCGGCGACCTGGTCCGGCAGGCGTTGCGGATGCGACCGGACCGCCTGGTGGTCGGGGAGTGCCGGGGCGGTGAGGTGGTCGACCTGCTGGCGGCGCTCAACACCGGCCACGACGGGGGCGCCGGCACGCTGCACGCCAACACCCCGTCGGACGTGCCGGCCCGGCTGGAGGCGCTGGGCATGCTGGGTGGGCTGCCCCGCGCCGCGCTGCACGCTCAGGTAGCCGCCGCTCTGCAGGTGCTGTTCCAGGTGCGCCGTGGCGACCGGGGACGCGTCCTGGAGTCGGTCTGCCTGCTGCTGCCCGAGGGCCCCGAACGGTTGGTGACCGTGGTGCCCGCCTGGGTACGCGGCCGAGGGCTCGGGCTGGCCGCCCGTGCGCTCGGGGCGCTACTGCGGGACCGTGGAGTGGCGGTGCCTCCGATCCTCAGCGAGCCGTGGCCTGGATCGGCAGGCCCGGCATGACCGGCATGACCGGCGGGACGATGCTGGTCGCGGCGCTGCTCCTGGTCACCGCCGCCCTGGTGGCCTGGCCCGTGCACAGCATCCGGGCCCGCCGACGTCGCGTGTTCGCGACGGGACGCGGAAGCGGCGGCACAGATCCGGATGACGCGCTGGTGGAGTGGATCCGAGAACTCGGTCGCGCGCCGGACGAGCCGGTCGGCGGGTCTGGCGACGCTCCGACCCCAGGTCAATTGGTCGGCGTTCCAGTGGAGGCGGTAACCACTGCGGGTTCCAACGGGAGGCGGACGGCGCTCGGCTGGCCCAGCCGGGACGCCACCGTTAGCCCGAGCTGGCCCGGGGCGACGGGCGGGTCGGTGGGGCCCACGCGTCCGGCCGGCCCGACGCGCCCGCCGATCCGCCGGGATCCCCGGCGACCCGCCGGCACCGCCCGGCCGGAGGCCACGATCCTGGACGCGCAACGACGGGGAGGCACATCCCCGGCTGCGATCACCCTCGACTGCGAAGGCGTGGAGGCGGACCGTTGGGGCGATGCCTCAGGCACGGCGACGGCCGATGGACGCGGAGGCGTCGCGGCGGACCGTCGAGGCGACACATTCGGCGCGGCAACGGTCGAGGGGCGCAGGGATGTCGATCTCCGTGGCCACCGTTCCGTCGCCCCGGCCGGTCGGCCGAGCGCGGGTTTCGTGCGTGGCTCGCGGTCGACGGCGCGTGTGCTGCCGTTGGTTGGCCTGCTGGGAGGCGGTGTCGGTGCCGTGGTCGGCGGCCCGGTGGCTGCGGTCGCGGTGGCCGGGTACGGCACGCTGGCCGTGCGCGCCGTGCTGCGCTGGCGAGTGCACCGGAGCGCCGAGCGATTCCGACGACGTGGGCTGGACCAGCTCTGCGGCCTAGCGGCGGACCTTCGGGCCGGCCTGCCCGTCCCGCACGCGCTCGAAGCCGCCGCCGCTGAGCGGGACGGGTCGGACCGGCTGCGCCAGCTGACCGCTGCGGCGGTGCGACTGGCTGACCGGACCGGCGCGCCGCTGGCGGAACTCGTCGAGCGGATCGAGGCCGACGCTCGGGCGACAGACCGGGGTCTGGCCGCCGCAGCGGCCCAGGCCGCCGGCGCCCGGGCCACGGCCTGGTTGCTGGCGGCGTTGCCGATCGGCGGGATCGGGCTCGGGTACGGGATAGGCGTCGACCCCGTGGCGGTACTTCTGCACAGCACGGTCGGCGGAGCCTGTGCGATTCTCGCGGTCGCCCTGCAGGTCGTGGGTCTCCTCTGGGCTGAACGGCTGGGCGCGGCACCGGGGCGGGCCGGATGATGTCCCAGCGCCCGGGGAGCCAACGCAGCTCAGCGAGCCAACGCAGCTCAGCAATCCAACGCAGCTCAGCGAGCCGACGCAGCTCAGCCATTCGGCGGCCGGACGCGATCCGGATCGCCGCGGCGTTGGGCGGTCTCGCCGTGGCCGTGGTCGTCGAGGGCTGGCTTGGGCTGCTCGGTGCGGTCCCGACCGCCTTCCTGCTGGATCTCCTGCTGCGGCGGATCGAGTCGCCGAGCGTGCGTAAGCGGCGGCTCCAGGAAGCCGCCGACCTTCCGCTCGCTGTCGACCTTCTGGCTGCGGCGATGCGGGCGGGCGCTCCGGTGGATCGTTCGGTGCTGGCCGTCGCCGAAGCGTTGGACGGGCCGCTCACCGGCCGGTTGGCCCGAGTCGGCCGCACGCTGCTCCTCGGCGGTGGCCCGGCGGAGGCGTGGTCCGCGCTGGACGGGGTGCCCGGCGCGGATCGCCTGACCGCAGCGGCGTTGCGTTCGGCCAACAGTGGTGCCGCCCTGGCCGGTGCACTGACCCGGCTCGCCGATGACCTACGTGCCGACCGGGCCACCGCTGCCGAGGCGTCGGCTCGTCGGGCCGGCGTGCTCATCGTCCTGCCGTTGGGGCTCTGCTTCCTGCCGGCGTTCATTCTCGCCGGCCTGGTGCCGGTGATCGTCGCCGTTCTCGGCGACGTGCTCTGACCCATCGAGAAGGGAAACAGCCATGCGCAAACTCTTCGCACGTCTGCGCGGTGACGCCGGAATGAACACGGCCGAGTACGCCGTCGGCACGCTCGCCGCAGTCGCCTTCGCCGGAATCCTGTTGAAGGTGCTGACCTCCGGCAACGTCCAGTCGGCACTGACCGCCGTCATCGACCGGGCGCTGAAGTGATCGGGCGCCGGCAGGCCGGCCCCGATCCGAGGTCTGGCGCTCCTGGTCGGCCGGCTGGCGACGGGTGGAGATTCCGCGCTGCCGAACGCGCCGCCGGCGGGGACCGAGGGTCGTTCACCGCCGAACTGGCGGCCGGCCTGCCGGCGCTTCTCCTGCTCCTGCTGGCCGGCCTGACCGCGGTCAACGCTGTCAGCGCACAGGCGAGCTGCCTGCACGCGGCCCGGGAGGCAGCGTTGGCCGCCGCCCGGGGTGCGGACGGCAGCGCGGAAGGCGGGCGCGCGGCGCCGCCGGGGGCGGAGGTGTCGGTGTCCGTCGACGGCGACCGGGTGCAGACGACGGTACGCGCGCCCGTCCGCACGCTGGGCGGCCGACTACCGCGGATCACCGTGGTCGCCACCGCCGTCGCAGCCGTGGAACCGGGCTCTGCCGAGGGGAGTTGGTAGTGCGACGAACTGATGGTCGGTCACTCCGCTTCGGCGACAGACCGAACGCCGAGCGACTCGATGATGGTCGGCCGGACGCGGAGCGGGGTGGTGCGACGGTCCTGCTGTTGGCGATAGGGCTGGTCTTCGTGCTGTTCGGGACGTACGCCGCCGCCATCGTCGCAGTCGGGATGGCAGGTCAGCGGGCGGCGGTGGCAGCAGATCTCGGCGCGCTGGCCGGGGCCACCCGGGCACTCGACGGCGACGCGACGGCCTGCGCCTCCGCTGCCGACATCACCCGCCGCAACGGTGGTCGGCTGATCGGCTGTCGCCTCGACGGACTGGACGTGCTGGTGACCGTCGAGGT
The DNA here is from genome assembly GCF_028475105.1 of Micromonospora sp. LH3U1. Taxonomy (NCBI): domain Bacteria; kingdom Bacillati; phylum Actinomycetota; class Actinomycetes; order Micromonosporales; family Micromonosporaceae; genus Micromonospora; species Micromonospora sp. LH3U1. The sequence continues at coordinate 488,644 of NZ_CP116936.1, forward strand.
GGCGTTCACGCCACTTCCCGGGCTGACCCGGGTCGTCACGTCGACGGCCCGCGCCGGCCCAGTGCGCGGCTGAACGAGACAGGGGCCGGACCAGGCCCAGCTACCGACGGCCGGCCTGCCGGGGCCAGGCCCAGCTGCCGACGGCATGCCGGGACCAGGCCCAGCTGCCGACGGCCTGCCGGGACCAGGCCCAGCTGCCGACGGCCTGCCGGCCGGGACCAGGCCGAGGGCCGTGTCCCGGCCGGCGGCCGAGGAGCGGGCGGCCGGTGAGGCCGGGTGTGTCAGCGGGCCTGGAGCGCGTCGAGGGCGACGGCCATCGCGATGACCAGGCGGCGATCGATCTGCGGGTTCTGCACCTCGACGATGTACTTGTCGCGCAGGCCCCACTTCTTGACCACGGTGAAGACCGGTTGGCCGCCAGCGGTGAAGTCGAAGTGGTACGGCAGCCAGGACAGCGAGTCGACGAACCGGCGCAGCAGCGCCACCGGCATGCTGCGCTCCTGGCCCGTCACCTGCGGCAGGCCGGCCTGCTCGACGTGCCAGGTGGAGCGGAGCAGCGACTGGGCGAAGTCCTTGCGGAACAAGCCGATCGGGTTGCCGGCCGCGTCGGTGACGTCGTACGTGGCACCGAGGTCGATGCGCTGGCGGGCCTTGAACCCGAGCAGGGGCTGCTGCTTGGAGTCGTCCGTGTAGATCGTCACCTGCTCCTTGAAGGCGAGCCGCTTCTGCTGCGCGAACGCCAGCAGCTCACCCTCGGTGCCGTCCGGGGAAACCGCCCGAACCTCGTACTGGTTGACCATCATGCGCAGTCGCTGGCGAATGTAGAACTGCTGCTGGTTCTGCAGATTGTCGAGCTGCATTCAAACTCCTCAGGGATTGGTCCGCCGGAGTCTCGCACAGCCCGCCAACCTCTGCGTTCCTGTCTGCTCTCCACGCTCACTTGAATGCTGAGTAGTCGTCCGATGGTCCTGGAAGCTACCCAGCATCAAGTGATCCCTGGTGCCTGTGCCGGATCGGGGAGAAGACGTCAGCGACCGTCGGCTGTCGCGGCCCGCAGCGCCCAGCCGTTGAGGACCTGATGGATGCCCCGCAGCCGTTCGTTGATCTGCTCCAGGCGTTCCGCCTGGGCCAGGGCAGCCAGCGCGGATCCGAGCGCGATCTGCTGGTCAAGAGTGAGTTGTTCCTGGTCGATGGTATAGAGCAGGTCGACGGTCTCGGCGATGGTGTCGGCCACGGCTCCTCCTCGGGGCGCGGGGGTGAACGGCAGGACAGGCATCGATGGAAGCGCTCCCACACATTGTGCCCCGCGTCGGGCGTATTCATGCAAGCCTGACTCAGGCGGGCAGGTTCGCCAGCACCACGTCGAGCACCCGGATCGCGTCCGGCTTGGAGAGCGGGCTGTTGCCGTTGCCGCACTTCGGGGACTGCACGCAGGATGGGCAGCCGGCCTCGCAGCCGCACTCGGCAATCGCGTCCCGGGTGGCCCGCAGCCACGCCGACGCCGTCCCGTACGCCCGCTCGGCGAACCCGGCGCCGCCCGGGTGCCCGTCGTAGACGAAGACGGTCGGCGCCTCGGTGTCCGGGTGAACCGCGGTGGAGAGCCCGCCGATGTCCCACCGGTCGCAGGTGGCCATCAGCGGCAGCAGACCGATCGCGGCGTGTTCGGCGGCGTGCAACGCGCCCGGCACGTCGGCCGACTGGACTCCGGCGAGAGCCAACGACTGCGGGGACAGGGTGAACCAGACCGCCACCGTGCGCAGTTCCCGGGTGGGCAGGTCGAGCGGTCGGGTGTCGATCACCTCGCCGGTGGCGATCCGCCGCCGTTGGTACGACACCACCTGACTGGTCACGTCCACCTCGCCGAGGAACATGCCGACCGGCCCGGCGTCCACGTAGGAGCGCACCGACACCACGGACAGGTCGGTGACGTCGCGGGCGTGGGTGGACCAGTCCGGTTCCTCTGCGTGCACCAACGCGCAACCGTCGGCGAGGTCGAGCTCGTCGACCACGTACGAGACTCCCTGGTGCAGATGGACCGCGCCGGAGTGGAGCAGGAAGTGCGAGGAGCCACCGTCGACCGTGCCGAGCAGCCGGCCGGTCGACGACTCCACCACGCAGACCGGGGCGCCGCCCTGGCCGCGCAGGTCCACCTCGGGCCGCTCCCGGTGCCGCCAGTACCAGCCGGTGGGCCGCTGCCGCAGCGCCCCGGCCGCCACCAGCTGGTCGACCGCCTCCTTCGCCCCGTCGCCGAAGAGTGTCAGGTCGGCCGGGGTGAGTGGGGCCTCGACCGCGGCGCAGGCGAGTTGCGGTGCCAGCACGTACGGGTTGGCCGGGTCGAGCACCGTCGCCTCCACCGGCGCGCCGAAGATCGCCTCCGGGTGGTGCACCAGGTAGGTGTCCAGTGGGTCGTCCCGGGCGACCAGCACCGCGAGGGCCTCCTGCCCGGAGCGTCCGGCGCGGCCCGCCTGCTGCCACAGTGACGCCCGGGTGCCCGGGTAGCCGCAGATCAGCACCGCGTCCAGCCCGACCAGGTCCACGCCCAGCTCCAGCGCGTTGGTGGAGGCCAGGCCGAGCAGGTCGCCGTGCAGCAGCGCCCGTTCCAGTTCGCGCCGCTCCTCGCGCAGGTAGCCGCCCCGGTAGGCGGCCACCCGGTCGCCGAGCCCGGGCACCGCGTCGTCCAGCGCCCGGCGCGCACTGGCCGCCACGACCTCGGCGCCCTTGCGGGAGCGGACGAACGCGAGTGTGCGTACCCCCTCGGCGACCGTGTCGGCGAGCAGGTCCGCGGTCTCGCGCAGCGCCGACCGGCGGACCTGGACGAGGTCCGTCACGCCGTCGTGCCCGCCCGTCGCCTGTGCGGGCACCGCCGAGGACGCCGACGAGTCGGGTGGCAGCAGCGGCGGCTCCCAGAGTGCGAAGGTCACCCCGCCGCGCGGTGACGCGTCCTCGGTGACCGCCGTCACCGGCAGGCCGGTCAGCCGCCCGGCCGCGGTCGCCGGGTCACCGGAGGTCGCCGAGGCGAGTACGAACACCGGGGTGGCCCCGAACCGGGCGCACTGCCGGCGCAGCCGACGCAGGACGTGGGCCACGTGCGAGCCGAACACCCCTCGGTAGGTGTGGCACTCGTCGATCACCACGTACGCGAGTCGGCGCAGGAAACCGGACCATTGGGCATGCCCGGGCAGGATGCCGTGGTGCAGCATGTCGGGGTTGGTCAGCACGAACCGGGAGTGCCGGCGGATCCACTCCCGCTCGGCGCGCGGAGTGTCCCCGTCGTAGCAGGCTGGGCGGACTCCCTCCAGCTCCAGCGCGGCGACGGACCGCAACTGGTCGGCGGCGAGCGCCTTGGTCGGCGCCAGGTAGAGCACGGTGGCCCGGGGGTCGGCGAGCAGGGTGGCCAGCGCCGGGAGCTGGTACGCCAATGACTTGCCGGACGCGGTGCCGGTGGCGACCACCACGTGCTCGCCCTCGTACGCCAGGTTGGCGGCCTCGGCCTGGTGCTGCCAGGGCGCGACCACGCCGCGCCGGGTGAACGCCGTGCGCAACTCCACCGGTGCCCACGACGGCCACGGCGCGGGCACCCCGGCGCGGGCCGGCACCCGTTCGACGTGGGTGACCGGGTCGCCGGCGCCCCGGGTACGCAGCCGGCGCAGCAGGTCGACCGGCGATGGCCCGGTGCCGGGACCAGCGGATACGGTGGCCGCGGACGACGACTCCAGGTCGTGGCGCGGCGTAGGACGCGCCGAGCTGGAGTCGTTGGAGGTCACGCCCTGCACTCTCGCACTGGTGTTCGGAGATGAAAAGTCGGGCCGGGGGGTAAGGGGAAGCCTCCGCTGGCGTCCGCAGGCCGCACCGGCGGTAGTGGTTAGATGCCCACGAGAGTTTACGGCTCTGGCGAGGAGGACCGATGGAGCTGTCACTGGCGACCCGCACCGTGGGCGAGCACACGGTGCTCGAGGTCGGTGGTGAGGTGGACGTCTACACCGCGCCCCGGCTTCGCGAACGACTCCTCGAACTGATCGACGGTGGCGCCCGTCACGTGGTGGTTGACCTCGGTCGGGTGGACTTCCTCGACTCCACCGGGTTGGGCGTGCTGGTCGGCGCCCTCAAGCGGCTCCGCGCGGCCAGCGGTTCGTTCGCCCTGGTCTGCGACAAGGAGCCCCTGCTCAAGATCTTCCGGATCACCGCACTGGACCAGGTGTTTCCGTTGCACCCGACGGTCGACGCGGCGATCAGCGCCGACTCGGCGGGCGCCGGCGCGTGATGGCGACCGTCAAGCTCTCGTTCTCGCCCGCCCCGGTGCATGTACGCACCGCCCGGCTCGTCGGCGTTGCCGTCGCCCGGCGTGCCGGCGTGCGGGAGGATCTGTTGGACGAGGTGCGCCTGGCCATCGGCGAGGCGTGTACCCGCGCGGTGGCCCTGCATCGGCAGTACGGCCTGCCCGACCCGGTGCTGGTGGAGATGTCCGACGGCGGTTCGTACTCGGTGCGGGTGGTGGACCGGGCGCCGATCGAGGCTGGCATCGGTCTGACCGCGTTGCCGCCGGACGAGCTGGCCAACGAGTCGCTCACCGATGAGGCGTTGACCACCGGCGTCGGCTTCGCGCTGCTCGCCGGCTTCGTCGAGGACCTGCAGGTGCGCCCTGTCGACGAGGGCATCGGCACCGAGGTGCGGATGGTGTGGCCGGTCGGCCGCTGACCCTTTCCGATTCGTAGGCCGCATCCCCAGCTGGGGATGCGGCCTTGTTTTCATGGACCGTTCCCTATATCAGATTTCGTTTCATAACACAGCGACGAAGATCATCGCGACACGGTGGCACCTGCGTGTGACCTCCAACACTGCGGAGGGCTACAGTACCCGGGTTGTCAGCAAGTGATCCATCCCGCAGCCAGCGGGTATGGGTGGTCATCGCTGGTCCGCTGGTGGGTTGGCGCGCGCTTGCGAGTCCGCATCCAGGCGTCGGTCAGTGCGTCTCCACTCACCGGCGCGATTGTTCGGTAACAGGAGGACACAGATGTCCGGGACCTTGGCCGCCGACGGCGGCGGGCTTTCCCTTACCGGAAGCAATGTCACCTACGTCGTCATCGCCGCGGTAGTCGCGCTGGTGGCGCTCGGTTTCGCTGCCGCCCTGACAAAAACGGTGCTGGCCGCTGGTAAGGGCACCAACAAAATGCAGGAGATCTCGGAGGCGGTCCAGGAGGGCGCCTCGGCCTACCTGCTCCGCCAATTCCGCACCCTGGCGATCTTCGTCGTCGTTGCCGTGGTGCTGCTCTTCATGCTCCCGGTGCACGACACCGCTGGCAGCGAACTCGCGGTGAAGATCGGCCGTTCGCTCTTCTTCGTCGTGGGCGCCCTGTTCAGCGCGTTCATCGGCGGCGCCGGCATGTGGCTGGCCACCCGCGCCAACCTGCGCGTGGCCGCCGCCGCGAGGGAGCGGGTAGGCGGCCGTGAGGCGGCCATGAAGATCGCGTTCCGGACCGGTGGCGTCGTCGGCTTCCTCACCGTCGGCCTCGGCCTCGTCGGTGCCGCGCTGGTCGTCCTGGTCTACCGGGGTGACGCGCCGACCGTGCTGGAGGGCTTCGGCTTCGGCGCCGCGCTGCTCGCGATGTTCATGCGGGTCGGCGGCGGCATCTTCACCAAGGCCGCCGACGTCGGCGCCGACCTGGTCGGCAAGGTCGAGCAGGGCATCCCCGAGGACGACCCGCGCAACGCCGCCACCATCGCCGACAACGTGGGCGACAACGTCGGCGACTGCGCCGGTATGGCCGCCGACCTGTTTGAGTCGTACGCGGTCACGCTGGTCGCCGCGCTGATCCTGGGTCGCGCCGCGTTCGGCGAGGACGGCCTGGTCTTCCCGCTGATCATCTCCACCATCGGCGTGCTGGTCGCGATCTTCGGAGTCTTCGTCACCCGGCTTCGCGCGTCCGACCGCAACGCCCTGACCGCGATCAACCGGGCCTTCTACATCTCGGCGGTGCTCTCCGCGGTGCTGGTGGCGATCGCCGCCTACGCCTACCTGCCGGCGACCTTCGGCGAGTTCGATGGCGGCCTCACCGACGCCTCCGGCAACCCGCGGCTGGTGGCCATCGGCGCGGTGGTGATCGGCATCGTGCTGGCCGCCGCGATCCAGGCACTGACCGGCTACTTCACCGAGACCAACCGGCGACCGGTGCAGGACATCGGCAAGAGTTCACAGACCGGCGCGGCCACCGTGATCCTGGCCGGCATCAGCATCGGTCTGGAGTCGGCCGTCTACTCGGCGCTGCTGATCGGCGCGGGCGTCTTCGGCGCGTTCCTCCTCGGTGGCAGCTCCATCACGCTGTCGCTGTTCGCGGTGGCGCTGGCCGGCACCGGCCTGCTCACCACGGTCGGCGTGATCGTCGCCATGGACACCTTCGGGCCGATCTCCGACAACGCTCAGGGCATCGCCGAGATGTCCGGTGACATCGACGAGCACGGCGCTCGCACGCTCACCGAACTGGACGCGGTGGGCAACACCACCAAGGCGATCACCAAGGGCATCGCGATCGCCACCGCGGTTCTCGCCGCGACCGCGCTGTTCGGCTCCTACACCGACTCGCTGCGCACCGCGTACGCGGACGCCGGCGTGGGCGACGTCGGGACCGAGATCCTCAACTCGCTGAACGTGGCGAACCCGCGCAACCTGGTCGGTCTGATCATCGGTGCCGCGGTGGTCTTCCTCTTCTCCGGGCTGGCCATCAACGCGGTGTCCCGCTCGGCCGGCGCCGTGGTGATGGAGGTCCGCCGGCAGTTCCGTGAGCTGCCCGGCATCATGGACGGCACCCAGCGCCCGGAGTACGGCAAGGTCGTCGACATCTGCACCCGGGACGCGCAGCGCGAGCTGATGACCCCCGGCCTGCTCGCCATCCTGGCGCCGATCGCGGTCGGCTTCGGCCTCGGGCCCGGCGCGCTCGCGGCGTACCTGGCCGGTGCGATCGGTGCCGGCACCCTGATGGCGGTCTTCCTGTCCAACTCCGGTGGGGCCTGGGACAACGCCAAGAAGTTGGTCGAGGACGGCGCGTACGGCGGCAAGGGCTCCGAGGCGCACGCCGCCACGGTCATCGGCGACACCGTCGGCGACCCGTTCAAGGACACCGCCGGCCCGGCGATCAACCCGCTGCTCAAGGTGATGAACCTGGTCTCGCTGCTGATCGCGCCCGCCGTGGTGGCGTACAGCGTCGGCGACGACCGGAACGTCGGCCTGCGGGTCGGCATCGCGCTGGTCGCGACGCTGATCATCGTGGCGTCGGTGGTGTTCAGCAAGCGCAAGGGCATCGCGATGGACTCCGACGCCGATGGCAACACCGGCGCGGGGAGCACCGATCACCGACCGGAGACGGTCAACGCCTGATCCAGCACCGGCCCGGTGCCACACCTGGCCAAAGGCCGTACGCTGCAACGCATGCGTACGTGCCGGGCGTCTGCCGCCGGAAAATTCACGGTGGTCCTGGCCACGATCGTCGTCGTGCTCGCCGGCTGTGGTGGGGGGCCCAGCCCACGGGCCTGGGCGGCTTCGGTCTGCGGCGCGCTCACCCCGTGGCGCTCCGAGATCAGCAAGTTGACCAGCAGCACGGACGAGCAGATGACCGCACGGACCACGCCGGCGCAGGCCAAGGAGAACCTGGTGCGGCTCTTCGGTGGGGCGGAGCAGGCCAGTGAGGCCGCGCGCCGCAAGGTGGAGCAGGCGGGCGTCCCGGAGACCGACAACGGCGAGGCCATCTCCGCCGGTTTCCGCAGTTCACTGGGGAAGATGCGGGACGCCTACGGCCGTGCCCGGGACACCATCGACGGGTTGGGCATCGGCGAGCCGACGGTCTTCTACGACGGCGTGCGGTCCGCGGTGGAGACCCTCAACAAGGAGTACGACGCCAGCGCGCTGGACACCAGCAAGCTCAACTCCGAGGAGCTGAAACAGGCCTTCGACGAGGTGCCGGAGTGTCGCTGAGCGGGCTCGGCGATTCCCCGGCGGCGCAGCCGCCGGCGCTGTTTCCCGTCCCCGAGCCCGGTGAGCCGACACCCGGTGAGCCAACACCCGGTGAGCCGACACCCGGTGAGCCGACACCAGGCACGCCGCGCCGCCGCAGTGGGCCAGCTCAGCCCGGCCCCCCGCCGACCGAGGACGCGGGCCGGCAACTTGTCTTCTTCGGCGCGGAGGCGGCCGAACCGACGGTCGCCGACCTGGCCGGGCTGCTCGCCGGGCCGGGCGAGGTGGTACGGATGGGCGGCACGGCCCGGCTGTCGGTGCAGGTGGACGCCGCGTGGCGGGTGCACGTGCTCGTCGCCGAACTGGCGTCGCGGGGGCTGGCGGCGAGCTGGGAGCCGACCGAGGGCGAGCGACACGCCGTCCGTACGTCGTACACCCGGGTCTTGAAGCCGCTCGCGGCCGCCTGGCTGCACGGTCCGGCGAAACGCCCACCGGCCACCTTTCATCTGACCGGCCGGCGGCTGCGGTTGTGGCTCGCCGCCGCCGGGACGCCGGAGCAACCCGGCGGCTTCCTGCTGCGGCTCGGTGCGGACGACCAGGAGTGCTGGGAGCCGATCGGGGTGGCGCTCGCCGCGGCAGGGCTCGCTGGCACGCTGGTCGGCCCGGCTGAGGGCGGCCCGGCGTACCGGATCACTGGTCGGCGCAGGTTGGGCCGGCTCGCCGAGCTGGTCGGTGGGCCGCCGCGCGCGGCGCCTGCCGACGCGTGGCCGACCCGACCCTGAACCGGTCATTTCGCCCAGGTTGTCGACGGTGTGGGAGCGGCGGCCGGGTGTCCGGTGCCGGACAGCGGGCGGGCCGATCCAGGCGGAAAACGGGCGGGTCGGACCCCGGCCGTGGGCCCGCCATCCTCACAGTGGCCCGCTTCGAGCCCTACTCACGGTGTACGGTGGCGCCGTCCGGCAGTGCTGAGCGCGGCGGGGCGGGCGTCGACCGCCGCGCCATAGCGGTTTGCGGCCCGCGAAACCCGAAGCGCGGGCGGCGCGTTACGTTGGACATCCGGACCGCCGGTGCGACGGCGGGGTCGAAAGCGGTCGCTGTCCGGGCGCCGGCAGACCACGAGCAGGAGTGAGGTCGGGGAGAGACGTGCCAAGTAACGCTGGAACCACCCGTCTGGTCATCGTCGAGTCACCGGCGAAGGCCAAGACGATCTCGGGCTACCTCGGCCCGGGGTACGTCGTGGAGGCCAGCTTCGGTCACGTCCGCGACCTGCCGCGCAACGCCGCCGATGTGCCGGCCAAATACAAGAAGGAACCCTGGGCCCGGCTCGGGGTGGACGTGGACAACGGCTTCCACGCGCTCTACGTCGTCTCCGCCGACCGTAAGCAGCAGATCAGCAAGCTGATAAAGCTGGCCAAGGAAGTCGACGAGATCTTCCTGGCGACGGATGAGGACCGCGAGGGCGAGGCGATCGCCTGGCACCTGGTCGAGACGCTCAAGCCCAAGGTCCCGGTCAAGCGGATGGTCTTCCACGAGATCACCAAGCCGGCGATCCAGGCGGCGGTGGCCAACCCCCGGGAGATCGACCGCGACCTGGTCGACGCCCAGGAGGCCCGGCGGATCCTCGATCGGCTGTACGGCTACGAGGTCTCCCCGGTGTTGTGGAAGAAGGTCATGCCGAGGCTCTCGGCCGGCCGGGTGCAGTCGGTGGCGACCCGCATCGTGGTCGAGCGGGAGCGGCAGCGGATGGCCTTCCGCACCGCCGAGTACTGGGACATCCTGGCCACCCTCGCCGTGGCCAACGCCGGTGAGGGTCCGCGTGCGTTCACCGCCACCCTGATCGCGTTGAACGGCGACCGGATCGCCTCCGGCAAGGACTTCGAGCCGACCACCGGCCGGGTGAAGCCCGGTGCCGGTGTCGTGCACCTCGACGAGAGCGGCGCCCGTGGGCTGGCGGCCCGGCTCGCGGGGCGGCCGTTCACCGTCACCCGGGTCGAGGAGAAGCCCTATCGTCGCCGCCCGTACGCGCCGTTCATCACCTCGACCCTTCAGCAGGAGGCGGCCCGCAAGCTGCGCCTGTCGTCGCAGCAGACGATGCGCACCGCGCAGCGCCTGTACGAGAACGGCTACATCACCTATATGCGTACCGACTCGGTGAACCTGTCGGAGACCGCCATCTCGGCGGCCCGACGGCAGATCGTCGAGCTGTACGGCGAGCGCAGTGTGCCGCCGGAGCCGCGCCGCTACACCGGCAAGGTGAAGAACGCGCAGGAGGCGCACGAGGCGATCCGCCCGGCAGGGGACAACTTCCGCACCCCGGGTGAGGTCGCCAAGGAACTGTCCGCCGAGGAGTTCAAGCTCTACGAGCTGATCTGGCGGCGCACCATCGCCTCGCAGATGACCGACGCGGTCGGCTCCAGCGTGTCGGTGCGCATCCGCGCGGTCTCCACCTCGCAGGAGGAAGCCGACTTCGGCGCGACCGGCAAGACCATCACGGACCCGGGCTTCCTGCGCGCGTACGTCGAGTCCAGCGACGACGAGACCGCCGAGGCCGAGGACGCCGAGCGCCGGCTGCCCACCCTGGTCAAGGACCAGCCGCTGACCGCCGACGAGCTGGCCGCGCAGGGCCACCACACCCAGCCGCCGTCGCGCTACACCGAAGCGTCGCTGGTCAAGGCCCTAGAAGAGCTGGGCATCGGCCGCCCGTCCACCTACGCGTCGATCATGCAGACGATCCAGGACCGGGGGTACGTCACCAAGCGCGGCCAGGCGATGATCCCTACCTTCCTGGCCTTCGCGGTGATCGGGCTGATGGAGCAGCACTACCCCCGCCTCATCGACTACGACTTCACGGCCACGATGGAGAACGAGCTGGACGAGATCGCCGGCGGTGACCACGCCGCGGTCGACTTCCTCACCGCGTTCTACTTCGGCAGCTCCAACGGCGCCGGTGACCAGGGCATCGCTCGCTCCGGTGGGCTCAAGAAGCTGGTCACCGAGAACCTCAGCGACATCGACGCCCGCAGCGTCAACTCCATCCCGCTCTTTACCGACGACGACGGCCGCGAGGTCGTCGTGCGGGTCGGCCGGTACGGGCCGTACCTGCAGCGGGAGCTGCCCGGCGGCGAGCAGCCGACACCGGCTGCCTCCGGCGAGGGCGAGGAAGGCAGCGCCCAGGGCGACCGGGCGCCGATCCCGGAGGGCCTGGCCCCGGACGAGCTGACCCCGGAGAAGGTGCACGAGCTGTTCCTCGGCGGCAGCGGCGAGCGCAAGCTCGGCGACGACCCCGCGACCGGCGAGCCGATCGTGCTCAAGTCCGGCCGGTTCGGCCCGTACGTGTCCAGCGGTGAGCGGAAGTCCTCGCTGCTGCGTACGCAGACACCGGACTCGCTGACCCTGGAGGAGGCGCTCAAGCTGCTCAGCCTCCCCCGGCTGATCGGTGTCGCGCCCGACGGCGTCGAGGTCTTCGCCAACAACGGCCGCTACGGCCCGTACGTCAAGCGGGGCGAGGAGTTCCGTTCGCTCGAGTCCGAGGACCAGATGTTCACGGTCGGCCTGGACGCGGCGCTGGCCCTGCTGGCCGCCCCGAAGGCCCGTGGACGGCGCGCTGCGGCACCGCCACTGCGCGAGATGGGCGTCGACCCGGCGACCGAGAAGCCGCTGGTGATCAAGGACGGCCGGTTCGGCCCGTACGTCACCGACGGCGAGTTCAACGCGTCGCTGCGGCGCGGGCAGACTCCGGAGGAGCTGAGCCTCGCGGAAGCATCCGAGATGCTGGCCGAGAAGCGGGCGAAGGGTCCGGCGCCGCGTAAGAAGGCGGCGGCGAAGAAGGCCCCGGCGAAGAAGGCCACGGCCACCAAGAAGACGGCCGCCGCCAGCAAGTCCACCGCCGCGAAGAAGACCACGACGGCCAAGGCCACCACTGCGGCCAAGAAGACCCCGGCCAAGAAGGCCGCACCCCGCAAGGCCGCCACCAGCACGGAGTGACCCGCCGAGGACCCTCCTAGCGTGATCGTCACGGTTTCGGTGAAGTCGCGGTATCCCGCGGTCGGGGATAGCCCGGTTTCAGCGATCCGGAGTCGATCACGCTCGGTGCGCTCGGTCTGACGCTGCTCGGTCGGTGGCGAGGCATTGGACGAGCTCGCGCTCTTGCGCCGGCGGCCCCGTCGTCGTCAGGCGCCGAGGACGTGGTTCAGGTGGGGGCTGGTGAAGACGCGGTTGGGGTCCAGCCGGTCGCGGATCGCCTGGAAGTCGGCGAAGCGCGGGTACGCGTCAGCCAGTGAGGCGGCATCGCGGTAGTGCAGCTTGCCCCAGTGCGGGCGGCCCCCCAGCCCGGCGGCAACCTCCTCGAAGGCCCGGAAGTACGGCTCGTACGGCATGCCGACGTACTGGTGCACGGCGATGTAGGCGTTGTCCCGGCCGTAGCCGTGCGACAGCCAGATGTCGTCGGCGGCGGTGAATCGCACCTCCACCGGGAAGAGCACCTTGAACGGCAGCCCGTCGACGATCCGCTGGAGCGCGGCTAGTGCCTCGGGCAGCGCCTCGCGGGGCAGGCCGTACTCCATCTCCACGAACCGGACCCGGCGCGGGGTGCAGAACACCCGGTCGGAGCGGCCGGTGTACTGGCGTTCGGTGAGGGCGCGGGCGGAGACCGCGCTGATCCCCGGGGCCAGCGCGGGCACGGCCCGGCCGAGTCGGCAGGCGCCGGCGAAGACGGTGTTGGCCAGGAAGTCGTCGTCCAACCAGCCACGCCAGCGGGGCAGTGGCCGGTCGTTGGCGGGTACCCGGTCGTTGGTCTTGATTTGGACCCGCTGGGTGTAGGGGAACCAGTAGAACTCGACGTGGTCGTGCCGGCCGATCAGCGCGGGCAGGTCGCCAAGCACCTCGGACATTTCGGCCGGGCGTTCGTGGGCGCGCAGCACGAAGGCGTCCACGCAGCGCAGGGTCACCTCGACCAGGACGCCGAGCGCACCGATCGACACCCGGGCGGCGGCGAAGACGTCGGGATTGTCGTCGGCGGAGCAGCGCAGCACCTCGCCGGTGCCGGTGACCAGGGTGATCGCCTCGACGAAGGTGGACAGGCACCCCCACCCGGCGCCGGTGCCGTGGGTGCCCGTGGAGATCGCCCCGGCGACGGTCTGCGCGTCGATGTCGCCAAGGTTGGGCAGCGCGAGGCCGTGCCGGGCGAGCAGGCCGTTGAGGGCGTGCAGGGTCATTCCCGCCGGTACGGTGACCAGCCGGTGTGCGACGTCGACGCTGACCGTGGTGTTCAATTCGGACAGTTCCATCCGGCGGTCGTCGGCGAGCGCGACGGCGGTGAACGAGTGGCCGCTGCCCGTCACGCGGATCCGACCGCCGTCAGCCGCAGCCAATCGGACGGCTTCTGCGACGTCGCTCGGCGAGCCGGGGCGCAGGATCGCGGTGGCGCTGCCACGCTGGTTGCCGGCCCAGTTGGACCACGGTGCGGTGAGCGATGCGGTGCCGGCCATGCGCGCTCCTCATTCATGAATATGAACTGACTTCATATCAGGAACGTTCTAGCTGGTAAATACCGCAATTGCGATCCGCTCGTTGTACCGGTAGTCACGGACTCGTGACGTGGAGATATGTTCATCCGTCGAAGGGGGGTGGCACCGAGTGTCCACACCAGCCGCCACGACCGGGCCGCTGCGCCGCGTACCGGTGCAGGGTCGAAGTGTCGCGCGCGTACAGCGCATGTTGGATGCCTGCGCCGAACTCGTCGACGAGGTGGGGTACGAGGGGCTGACCACGACCCTGCTCGCCGAGCGTGCCGAAGTGGCGATCGGGTCGGTTTACCAGTTCTTCCCGGACAAACGGGCGATCGTGCAGGCGTTGACCCTGCGCACGATGGAGTCCTACCTTCAGCGCCTCGACGAGCGGTTCGCCTCCGACGAGATGACCCACTGGTGGGACGGCGTCGACGCGGGGATCGACGAATACATCACGATGCACCGCACCGTCCCCGGCTTCCGTACTCTGCACTTCGGCGACGTGGTCGACCTGCACCTGCTCGACGAGCAGCGGGACAACAACGGCGTGATCGCCGACCAGTTGGCCCGGGTGCTCACCGAGCGTTTTGGGCTCACTAACGTACCGAAGCTGCGCTTCGTCCTGGAGATCGCGGTCGAGGCGGCCGACGCGCTGATCAAGCTCGCGTTCCGGCGGAGGTCCGACGGCGACGAGCGGGTGCTGCTAGAGGCGAAGGCGCTCATCCGGGAATACCTGCACCGCCAGGTCGACGGCCACGACAGCGGCCAGCCCGCCGAGCAGCAGGCCCAGCCCGCCTGAGCCGCGCCCCAGCCCGCCTGAGTCGCGCCCCAGCCCCGAGCCGCGCCCCGCCGATCTAGGGCGGATCGTCGTGAGTTGATCTCCTGGAACAGCCACCTGCCCTAGATCGACGGGGGCGGGTGGCGCTGGCAGGGCCGGGACGGGGCGACGGGTCAGAGGAAGGCGTGTCCCTCGCCTCGGTAGGTGGGGACGGTTGCCACGATTTCATTCCCCTTGATCAGGTGTAGCTCGTTGACCCGTTCACACAGCTCACCGGCCTTGGCGTGCCGGAACCACACCCGGTCGCCGACGCGCAGGGTGGCCGCCGCCGCACCGGACAACGGGGTCTGCACCTCGCCGGCACCCTCGGTGCCGACCAGCTTGAGCCCGGCCGGTAGCCACGGTCGGGGCAGTCGGCTGTCGGCGGCCGGGCCGGAGGCGATCCAGCCGCCGCCGAGCACGGTCGCCAACTCCGGCGTCGGCCGGCGGACCACCGCGCAGGCGAAGAACGCCGCAGGGGTGGGCCGCCAGGCGCGGTACGCGTCGAACAGCGTCGGCCCGTACAGGCCCGATCCCGCGGTGATCTCGGTGACCGCGGGGTCGGCGCTGGTCGCGGCCATGCTGCCGGTGCCGCCGCCGTTGACGAACTCCAGGTCGGCGTGCTCGCGTACCGCGGCGACCGCCGCGCCCCGGCGGGCCAGCAGTTCGCGGTACGACCTGCGCTGGGCCAGCCGGATCGCGCCGGCCAGCAGCGCCTGCCCCGGCGGCGCGTCGCCCAGACCGGCGATCTGCGCCTCGTACGACATGAGGCCGACCAGCCGGTAGCCGGCACGGCGGGTGACGGCGGCGGCAAGCAAGCCGGCCGCCCGAGCGCTGTGCACCGGTGAACGGCGGACGCCGACGTGCACCCCGCGTACCGGCCGCCAGGATGCGTCCAGTTCCAGGCAGACCCGCAGCTCGGCGCGCTGCCCGGGGGCGCGGACGTCGTCGATGAGGTCGAGCTGCCCGGTGCTGTCGATCATCAGCGTGACCGCGTCGGCCAGCGTCGGATCGGCGGCCAGCTCAGCGAGTGCCGCGCGGTCCACGCTCGGGTACGCGACCAGCACGTCGTCGGTCACGCCGGCCCGGACCAGCCAGATCGCCTCGGGCAGGGTGAACGCCATCACGCCGTGCCAGCCGGGTCGGGTGAGCGCTCGGCTGATCAACTCCCGGGCACGGACCGACTTGCTGGCCAGTCGGACCGGTTTGCCGGCGGCGCGCTCGGCCAGCGCGGCCGAGTTGGCGTCGAAGGCGTTGAGGTCGACCACCGCGTACGGCGGGTCGAGGTGAGCGGTCGCCCGATCCAGGCGCTCGCGAAGTTTGTCGCTTTCGATGGCCACGTGAGCACGCTAACTGTCCGACGATGAATGCGAAATACCCTCGCGTACGTCCGGGCTGCGGTCGGTGCCTCCGGCGGCCTAGGCTCAGCGAGCAGGAGAATGTCGCCGGTGGGGCGGCCCCCCACCGGGTCTAGAGTGTTCCACCGAGGATGCCCAGGGATGGGCCGGCACGTGGAGGTACGGCCATCGAAAGCCAGAACAGCGGCGAGTCGCCCGGCGTGTCGCGCTCGGGTGACCAGTCGGGCAACGCCGCCAACCAGTCCAGCACCGGCCAGGTCGATCCGTCCGGCTACGCGGCGATCCGCTCGGTCCTGCGGATCCGGCCGTTCCGGCGGCTCTGGATCGTGCTCGGCGCGGCCTCCTTCGGCGACTGGCTCGGCCTGCTGGCGACCGCTCTCTTCGCCGCCTCGCAGGTGCAGGGCAGCACCGCCCAGGGCGCCGCGTTCGGCGGGGTGACCGCGATCCGGCTGCTGCCCGCGCTGGTTCTCGGCCCGGTGGCGGGCGTCTTCGCCGACCGGTTCGACCGGCGCTGGACGATGGTCATCTGTGACCTGCTGCGCTTCGTGCTCTTCGCGTCCATCCCGCTCTACGCCCTCACCGGCGCCTCGGGCGGCCTGGTCGTCGGCTGGGCGCTGATCGCCACCTTCCTGATCGAGTCGCTCACCCTGCTGTGGATCCCGGCCAAGGAGGCGGCGGTCCCCAACCTGATCCCACGCGCCCGGCTGGAGGCGGCCAACCAGCTCACCCTGATCACCACCTACGGCCTCACCCCGATCGCTGCCGCCATCGGCCTTGCCGTGCTCGACCGTGGTGTCAGAGGTGCTGTCGGCGGCGACCTACCCTCCTGGGCCGAGCCGGCTCAGCTCGCACTCTGGATCAACTCCTTCTCTCGGCTCGCCACCGCGCTGGTGGTGGCGTTCGGGATCAAGGAGATCAGCGAGGCGCAGCGCGGTGAGGCGGAGCGTGCCGAGCAGAGCATGTTCCGGCAGTTCTCCGAGGGCTGGAAGTACATCGGCCAGACCCCGCTTGTCCGCGGCCTGGTGCTGGGCATCTTCGGCGCGTTCGCCGGCGGCGGCATCGTGGTCGGCACGGCCAAGTTCTTCGCCAACTCGCTGGGCGCCGGTGACGCCGCGTTCTCGCTGCTCTTCGGTGCGATCTTCGTCGGCCTGGCGCTCGGCATCGGCCTCGGCCCGATGGTGGTCAAGGAGATGTCCCGGCGCCGCTGGTTCGGCATGAGCATCGTGCTGGCCAGCGCCGCCGTGATGACCCTCGCCTTCGCCATCCACCTTTCCATGGCGATCGTCGGCGCGGTGCTGGTCGGCGCCGGCGCCGGAATGGCCTTCCTGGCGGGCACCACCCTGCTCGGTGGGGAGGTGGCCGACGAGGTGCGCGGCCGGGTCTTCGCCGTGGTGCAGATCGGCACCCGACTGGTGCTGATCCTGGCCATCGGGCTGAGCAGCCTGCTGGTCGGTGTCGGTGGCTCGCGCAAGCTGGAGATCGCCGACCTGGGCATTTCCATCTCGTCGACCCGACTGCTGCTGCTCGCCGCCGGTGCCGCCGGCATCTTCGCCGGGATCAGCGCGTTCGGCCAGATGGACGACAAGAAGGGTGTCCCCGTCCTCGCCGACCTCTGGGGCTCCATCCGGGGCCGTCCGCTGATGCCCTCCGAGCCGTTCGTCTCCGCCGGGCTCTTCGTGGTCTTCGAGGGCGGCGAGGGTGCCGGCAAGTCGACCCAGCTGGCCGCGCTCGCCGAGCGCCTGCGCGGCCAGGGGTGCGACGTCGTGGTCACCCGCGAGCCGGGGGCGACCGCGGTCGGTCAGCGGATCCGGTCGCTGGTGTTGGACACCTCCGGCGACGAGGCGCCGTCCCCACGGGCCGAGGCGTTGCTCTACGCCGCCGACCGGGCGCACCACGTGGCCGCCGTGGTCCGGCCCGCGCTGGTCCGGGGTGGTGTCGTGATCAGCGACCGGTACGTCGACTCGTCCCTGGCATACCAGGGCGCCGGCCGGACGCTGCCCGTCGACGAGGTTTCCTGGCTCTCCTCCTGGGCCACCGGTGGGCTCAAGCCCGACCTGGTGGTGCTGCTGGACGTCGAGCCGCACACCGGCCTGTCCCGGGTGGCCTCGCGCAACGCCGGCACCGACCGGCTGGAGGCCGAGTCGATCGCCTTCCACGAGCGCGTCCGGTACGCGTTCCTCGACCTCGCCGCCGCCGACCCGAAGCGGTACCTGGTCCTCGACGCGTCCCGATCGACCGACGAGATCACCCGGCAGGTGGTCCGGCGGGTCGACGAGATGCTCGGCAAGCCGGGAGGCATCGTGCACCCTCGGCCGGCGCAGGGCCCGGACACCTCGGTGCAGCCTGAGTTATCCGACGCGGAGCTTGTGACGATGGAGCACAAAACCTGATGACGGACGTCTTCGCCGACCTGGTCGGTCAGGACGAGGCGGTGACCGAGCTGCGCCGGGCCGCCGCCGCTGCGGCTGCCGTGCTGCGCGCTGGCGCGGCCGACCGGGCACCCGCGCTGATCGCCGCCGGCCCGGCCGGCGACGCCGAGTCCGCGTCCACGGCCGGCGCCGCCGCGCCCGGCGGGGTGGATCCGTCCGCCGGAATGACGCACGCCTGGATCTTCACGGGGCCGCCCGGCTCCGGCCGTTCGGTCGCCGCACGGGCGTTCGCCGCCGCCCTGCAGTGCGTGCACGGCACCGGCTGTGGTGAGTGCCCCGGCTGCCGTACCACGCTGGGCGGCACCCACGCCGACGTCCGACTGGTGGTGCCGGAAGGGCTCTCCATCGGCGTCGGCGAGATGCGCGCGCTGGTGCTCCGTGCGGCCAGCACCCCGTCCGGCGGGCGCTGGCAGGTGGTGGTCATCGAGGACGCCGACCGGCTCACCGAGGCGGCCGGCAACGCGCTGCTCAAGGCGATCGAGGAGCCTCCACCGCGTACCGTCTTCCTGCTCTGCGCCCCGTCCACCCACCCGGACGACATCTCGGTGACCATCCGGTCGCGTTGTCGGGTCGTACCCCTGCGGCAGCCGCCGGCCGCCGCGGTGGCCGAGGTGCTGGTTCGTCGCGACGGCATCGCGCCCGACGTGGCGCAGTGGGCGGCGGCGGCCGCGCAGGGGCACGTGGGTCGGGCCCGCAGGCTGGCCCGCGACCCGGAGGCCCGCAAGCGGCGTGAGGCGGTGCTCGCGGTGCCACGCCGGTTGACCGGTGTCGGGGCGGCGTTCGACGCGGCGTCCGCGCTGATCGAGGCAGCCGAGGCGGAGGCCGAGGCGTCAGTTACCGACGCCGACACGGCTGAGCGGACGGCACTGGAGACCGCGCTCGGCGCGGGCGGCACCGGTCGGGGCGCGGCTGGCGCGATACGGGGTGCTGCCGGGCAGCTCAAGGAGCTGGAGAAGCGGCAGAAGTCCCGGGCCACCCGGGCCCAGCGGGACGCGCTGGACCGGGCGCTGGTCGACCTGGCGGGCTTCTACCGGGATGCGCTCACCATGGCGCTGCGCGCGCCCGTCGCCCCGGTGCACACCGACACCGCCGCACTGGCCGGCGCTGGTGCCCAGAAGTGGGACGCCGAGGGGTCACTGCGTCGGCTGGAGTCCGTGCTCGCCTGCCGTGCGGCGATCGAGGCGAACGTCAAGCCGCGGATCGCGGTCGAGGCGATGATGCTCGCCCTCTGGAAGGGCTGACCCGCTCTCCTCGGCCGTGGTCCCGCTAGCCGGACCGGTCATCCACAGGCATCGACACGCGCATTTACTGTGCGGTACGGTCCGGTGTGCCGTGGTGACGGTGACAGCACGCTGAGTGAGGGATCACCCGGGAGGAGTCGGCCGATGCCGCGGGGGGAGATCGACGAAGCCTGGATCGAGGAGGCGGTGCGGCGCTACCGCCGGATCGAGTCGCTCCAGGCCGAGTTCGACCAGGCGGTGTCGACCGTCGAGGTGACCGTCCGGTCGCCGGACGGTCTGGTCGAGGTGGTGGTCACCGCCGGTGGGCGGATCACCGACGTCCGGTTCCTCGGGCCGCTGCACACCCGCAGCCCACGGGACGTGGCTGGCTCCGTGCAGGCCGCGGTCACCGCGGCGGCCGACGCCGCCGAGTGGGCTCGGGAGAAGCTGCACAACGAGACGTTCGCCGCCTACCGACCGCTCGCGGGGGCCTGAGATGGACACACTGCGCGCGCTCTCCGCTCGGCTGGACGAAGCGGGCGCCACGCTCATCGCCGTTTCCCGCACCGTCACTGCCAGCGATCCGGCCCAGGCCGCGTTCGGTGTCGACACCCCCGGCCGTCCCGGCGAGATCGGTCGCGCGCTGCACCGACAGTGGACGACCGCCACCGACGACCGGGCCCGGGAGGCCCGCGCCGCCGCCGGTCGGCTGGCCGCCGCAGCCTCGGCGGTGCGGGAAGCCGCCGACCGCTATGCCGAGGTCGACCAGGCGGCCCGCCGCAGGCTCGCCGGAGAGCCGTGATGGACGCGCTGGACCGGCTCGCCGAGCCCGGCCTCAATCTGCTGCGCCGGGTGGACGCACTGATCGCCGCTGGCGTCCCGGAGGGGCACCGGGTCTGGCCGCTGCTGCGCCGGATGCAGGTGCTGCCGGGCGACGCGGTCCGCGGCTTCCTCGACCTTCACCCCGCGCCGCTCGCCGGCGCCGGGCACGCGGTGCGCCGGCTGGTCCGCGGGTACGACGACGTCTCCGCCACGCTCACCGACTCGGTGCTCTGGTCCGGCCCGGCCGCCACGGCGTACGGGCAGCAGCGGGCGGCGCTGCTTCGCCACCTCGACGAGGGGCCGGACAGCCTGGTCGGGCGGCTGGAATCCACCGCGGGTTACGCGGACGCGCTCGCCGACTGGGTGGAGGGCAGCCGTCTCGCTCTGGCCCGGACGTTGGCCGACGTGCTCCGCTCGGCCGAGGCGGTCGCCGTGGTCGCCGCCACCGCCACAGGGGTGTCGACCCGCCCCGGGCCGGTCGGGCCGGGTGTGGCCGACGCGGCTGAGATCGCCGCGCGGGTGCTGGCGGTGCTCTGCGTCGCGTACGACGGTGCGGAGACGCTGCTGCGTCAGTGGGCGCCGAGCCTCGCCGAGATGGCGT
The DNA here is from genome assembly GCF_028475105.1 of Micromonospora sp. LH3U1. Lineage (NCBI taxonomy): Bacteria > Bacillati > Actinomycetota > Actinomycetes > Micromonosporales > Micromonosporaceae > Micromonospora > Micromonospora sp. LH3U1. The sequence continues at coordinate 509,340 of NZ_CP116936.1, forward strand.
GGCGGCCGCCGACGGACGGGCGGCCCCGCTACGACCAGCCCACCCGGGTCGGCTGGTAGCCGGTCCAAGCGTCTTTTCGGTCGCGGCGGCCGAGCCGCGGACAGGCCACGGCGTCGCTCGCGGGCACCCGACCGTGGCCGGCACCCACGGCGACGCCGTGGTCTTCCCCCTGCACCCCCGCAGGTCTGCCTCCACTCAACGCCGCCCGAACGCGTTTTGTCTCCTCCCCGGGGCCGGATTCAACCGTCCGGGCGAGGAGCAATGGCACGACGGGCCGCCCGGCAATCGGTCAAGTCGACGGTCATGAATGGCAGCGGGGCGTAATCGTCTGACGACCGCCGCCGCACCCCTTGGCGGTCGACCGTCGTAGGGTGGGGGGATGGGCATGCTCTGCGCGGTCAGCTTCAACCGGTACGGGCGCCTCTACTACCTCGACCCCGGTGAATTGCGTCCGCAGGTGGGCGACAAGGTGTTGGTGCCCACCGACGACGGGCCCGAGGTGGCGGAGTGCGTGTGGGCCGCGCAGTGGGTGACCGAGGAGACCGACGGCTTCCCCCGGGTTGTGGGGCTGGCCGGCGACGACGACCTACGCCGGGACGAGGCGCTGCGTCGCCGCAAGGCCGAGGCCAAGGTGGCCGCGAAACGGCTGATCCGCTCGCATGGCCTGCCGATGAAGGTGGTGGCCGTCGACCATGTGCTCGGCTCCGCCGAGGGCGGCGGTGAGCGCAGCACCGTGTACTTCACCGCCCCGCACCGGGTGGACTTCCGTTCCCTGGTCCGTGACCTGGGTGCCACCCTGCACTGTCGGGTCGAGCTGCGCCAGCTCTCCGCACGTGACTCGGCGCGGGTGCAGGGCGGCATCGGCTCCTGCGGCCGGGACCTGTGCTGCGCGACGTTCCTCAACGACTTCGAACCGGTGACCATCCGGATGGCGAAGGACCAGGACCTTCCGCTGAACCCGCTGCGCATCTCCGGCGCGTGCGGCCGGTTGATGTGCTGCCTGAAGTACGAGCACCCGCTGTATCAGCGCTTCCAGGAGACCGCCCCGGCGGTCGGCAGCCGGGTCACCACGCCGGAGGGCGACGGCCGGGTCGTCGGCCACAGCGTCCCCCGCGACGCGGTGACGGTAAGGCTCGACGCCGACGGCTCCCGCTGCTCCTGCTCCCGCGCCTCCGTCTGCGCCCCCCGCCAAGCCCACGACCAGCACTACACCCCCTAAACCCGCCCACCCCTCCCCTCCCGCCCCCGGACCCGACCCCGCCCCGTTGATCATGAAGTTATTGCCATCCCGGCCGGCGTGTCGGGACAATAACTTCATGATCAACGGGGAGAGGCGGGGCTTGGGGATTGAGGGTTGGGGTTGGGGGGGTTAGTGCAGGACTGTGGGGGGTTCGGCTAGGTGGGGGGTCAGGGGGGTTTTGGGGAGTAGCCAGCTTGTGGTGGGGGACTGGTTCTGGCTCACCTGCCAGTCGCGGGACACCCGGTCTACCGCGATCGGGTAGATGGTCAGCGTTCCGTCCGGGTCGATGCGCAGCCGCAGGAACGACTTGGAGTCCTCAATGCCCTGGCCGGCGAAGAGCTCGTTGACGTTCACCCCGAACGAACCCGCCACCAGCAGGTACGCCGCCACCAGCTGGCTGGCGACCAGACCGATCACCGGGCCGTAGAGCACCGCTGCGGCGACCGCAGGCAGTGGCCACGGCCAGTGGTAGAACGGCAGCGCCAACCACGCCCAGGTGCCGGCCGCAGCCAGGGCCACATGGGCCACGCCGTGGCCGACGCCGAGGATCCAGTGCCGTGCGTGACGCTTGCCGCTCGCGCTGGGTGGCTTGGCGAACAGGGCCGCTGCCAGCACCGTCACGAGCACCATCAGCACCAGCGGGACGCTGAACAGCCGCTGGTTGGTGCTGTCGGACCAGTTCGCCGTCGCACCCGCCATGGCCAGCATCAGCAGGGTGTGCAGAGTGCCGAGCAGGGTCGTGAAGCCGGGATTGCGGAACGGCAGCCGGGCGAAGATGCCCCAGCCGTAGCGACGGGAGCGGGCCGCGTCCGGATAGCGGGCCACCAGGTCGTACGGCTGGGCGGAGCTGGCCCGCCGGGTCAGCGTGTCCCGCGGCGGCACCTCGATGCGCTCCGGCAGCTTGTGGGTGGGGTAGAGGTACGCGCCGCCGCCGCCGCAGGTGATCAGTTGCCGGTCCGGCCCGGAGTAACGGGCGTAGTGGTGCAGGTCGCCGGAGAGCAACAGCCGCACCTGCGCGCCGGTCGGGTCGATGATCGTCCGGATGAAGTAGTCGATCGAGTCGTACGCCGCGGGGTTGTCGGCAGCCTTGACCCAGGTCGGCGCTGGCGCCGCGATGACCACCTTCGACTCCGGGCCGAGCCGCCGGGCCACCTCGTCGAAGTAGGCCAGCTGCGGGTCGTCCAGGTACGAGCCGGACTGGTCGTCCACGCCGAGCAGCCACCACCCGGCCGGCAGTTCCACCGCGAAGTACGACCGTGACTGCCCGGTGCCCCACCCGGCGAAGTTGCGGTCCCGGGAGCGGACGAACAACCGCAGGAAGGCGGTCAGGCCGTCGTACCAGTCGTGGTTGCCCGGCACCGCGAAGAGCGTGGGTTTCTCGGGCGGCGCCACCGGCAGTGCGGCCTGGTAGGGGCCCTTGCACCGGTCTTCGTACGAGGCGTAGGCCGCCGACGGGTAGACCTGGTCGCCGCCCATCACCAGGGTCTGCGCCCGGGGCAGCCGGTGCCCGTCCACCGTCAGCTCCGGCTGCGCCAGCAGGTACGCCACCGAGTACGTGGCGTTGAAGCCGTCACCCAGGTCGGCCACGTAGTCGAGCCACAGCCCGCCGTCCGGCCCGACCTGGCGGAAGACGCCGTCGCCGAACGCGTTCTGCAACTCGCGCTTGTCCAGGTACGCCCCGAAGAGCATCGCCAGCAGCGTCCGGATGCCGGTGCTGATCAGCAGGAACGGCGCCAGCCACGGCACCGGCTTGCGCGGCGTGAAGCCCAACTCCAGGGGGTCGGTGCTGCGCGGCCGGCGGGCGGCGCGTTCGCTGGACGGTGCACGGTCAGGACGTTCGTTCGCCTCGTCCTGGCGGTCGGGGTCGTCGCGTTCGTCGCTCACCCGCCGCAGCGTAGTCCCGCACCCGATCATCCGCTGTCCGGTAAACGTCCAGATGGCGGCCGATGTCCGGTTGGGGGTAAGAGGGCCGGGAGGGGGTATCCCGTTCGGTCGGGGGACCGTGGGTGCCGTACACTTGCTGATCGTTGCCGCCTTAGCTCAGTCGGCTAGAGCGACGCACTCGTAATGCGTAGGTCGACGGTTCGATTCCGTCAGGCGGCTCGGTACAGAAGCCCAGGTCATTGGCCTGGGCTTCGCCGTTTCCCAAGGTCCACGACAGCGCCGCCGGACGTGCCAGTCCGCAAATAGTCCGCATCCCGTGCCGCGACCGCCTCGTCCAGCCGCCGCCCAGGCGCCCACGGTCACCCTCGCCCGAGCGGGGTCGATCCAGTCGCCCCGGGTGATGGAAGCCTTGGCCGACGCCTCCCACCGCTCCGCATCCGACTTCCGATCGAAGTGCCGAGCGATCTCCTTACCAGAGGCATCCCGGACCCGTGCCCGCCACTTCCGATTCGCCGCTTCTCGATGCTCACGACTACCCCGCCTGCTTGGCGAGCCACGCCCGCACGTCGGCCGGGTCGTAGCGCAGGTGTCGGCCCACCCGGGACGCCTTGGGTCCGATCCTGCGGTACCGCCACTGATAGAGGGTGCTCACCGGGATGCCGAGGAAGGTCGACACGTCCTCAACCGTCCACAGCGGTTCGATGGTCCGAGTCTTCATGCTGCTCCCCCCTGCGTCGTGACGGTTACCGAAACATCGGGTGGTGCCTGGTTGCGTCTCGCGGCGTCGAGCTGGGCGCGCCATTGGATGCGTTCGGAGATGGCGCGCAGGACCCGGTGCCCGAGCGGAGCGACGTCGGCGTCGGTGGGTTTGGCGAGTTCCCAGGCGTGGCGTTGTTCGCCGCCGGGTGGGGCGGTGTCGGCGTCGGTGGTGACGCCCAGGAGCGCCTTGACCCATTCGCGGCGGTCGGCGCGGTGGTCGGTGAGCGAGGTCGAGGCGGCTGAGGCTTGGCTGAACGCCAACCGAGACGCTCTGACCTACGCCGAAGAGGAAGGTGGCTGCGGCTGCTGCGTCCGGATGTGGAAGTTGGAGGGGCCTACCGAGGTTTTGGTGACGATCCCCTACGAGGTCTCGGCCTCCTCAGACTGGGATACGGCCTAGCCGCTCGGTGGGGTCGGACGGGCGGGTACGCGGCGGGTCGGAGGTCCGGAGCGGGCTGTGCCGCGCCGACACGGGTTCCCGGCGCTTTGTCGGGGTGCCTTGACCGCTCACGACGCATCGCCGGCCGCTAGTCCCGCTTCGAAGGCGGCCAGGAAGTCCAGCAACTGACGCCGGGCGGCGTAGTCGTGCGTGCGGTGGTTCAGGAATGTCGACGTGACGCGGTGCGAGCGGTCCTCGACCACCTCGATCAGCTCGGCGAGTTGAAGCCGAGCCTCGACCACCGCGATTGACCCCACCTGACGGCACCACGCCTCGATAAGGGCGGGATCGGTAGAGACGGCGTCGATCCCGCAGCACTCGCGGATACACTCGACCTCGCAAAAGATGATGCACTTGCTCAGGGGCGATGGTATTTCGACCGACACGTCCGCCATCTCGTCACTCTCACTTGTTCTCGGCCGGTGTACGGACACGATCACGCGATGTGGTCAACGTGGCATGGCCGCGGCGTGCTTGCTGACAAGCTCGTACAGGCGCTCGGGGTCACCCAGAGGGCGGATGCCTCCTGAGCCTACGGAGACGTCCCTCGGGTCCAGCGTGACAGTGGCCCGGAGCGAGGGCACGTTTCGGCCGGCGCGGTCAACCATAACGAGCGCGGTGGCGATGAACCCTTCCAGCATGGACCTGAGGATCGTGTGGCTTGAGGACAGGTACTGCGCGACCAGCGCATCCAGGAAGCCGACGAACACGTCGAGGTCAATCTCATAGTCGTCGGCGCGCATGGGGCCGATCCCGGTCGGTACGTCAACCAGTTCAGCGACCGCCTTGCTGGTACGGACGAACAACTCGGCCACTCGATTGGAAGGGTTCCACAGGACGAGGTCGCCCGCCTGAAAGTACTGACTCATATCCCGATGATCGCGGATCGGTACTCAGACCGTTCGATCCGCCCGTCGGCGCCGCACTGGCATCAGTCCTCATTTAGTCCTCAAGAGGCCGGACCCCGACCACCGGCATTGAGAGATGCCGAGAGAGCGCGCCGAACAGGTGTCAGGGGGCACTCACAGCCGATCTTGTGAGATTCCCAATCTGGCAGTCAGCCCCATCCCCGTCGGTGGGGCACAGGGGCTCCTCGCCTGGCCGTCGGGATGGGGACCGACGCTCCGAGGTCTGCGAGAGCTCCGACCGGCGCTCCTGATCTTGACGTCTGCCGTCCGGGTGTCTGATGGTGACGAGATGACGTCGAGCGTGTGGCTTTACAAGGATGAGGACTTCCGCCCGGGCGCCGAACTCTTCCGCAGCGAGCGGCACTTCGCATTGTGGTCGTACTCGGCGACCCACGGCCAGCTGCTGTTGCGGGCAGACGCAACGCCTGGCGCTGCCCACCGCCTTCGGACGACGACGGAGGTGCTGTTCAAGCCGGTCCACGCGGTGCAGATGCAGGGGGCGTACCGCGGCCTTGTGATCCGGTGCGCGACCGAGGAGGAGGCCGCGCGGATCGACCGGGACATCTCGGACTGGTGCCGCTCGGAGGAAGCCCGCGTGCTCATGCTGGAGAGCGAGGAGGTGACCGGTTACGTCATCACCGGTGCCGTGGGGTGGTGCGAAGGCGTGTTGTCGGACCTGCAGCCGTCGTTCTTCAACAGGTTCAGCGCGTACTACCCGGTGTGGCCGGTCAAGCCGCTCGCCGGAGTCGGCGGTGAGTTCGACATTGCCTCACCGCAGGAGGTGGCGGAGGCGTTCCTCGCCGGTCTGCCGGAGGGTGTACGCCGGGAGCGGCACCGCTACGTGCACCTGCTCACGGCGGTGACCGAGCAGGACGACCGCCGGAGACGGCACAACCTGGGCGTCTTCCTCACCGAGACGGACGCCGAGGAGGCGAAGCGACTGGTCGAGCCGCACGTGGCGAGCTGCTGGATCGAACCCCTCGCGGTGGTGCTGTAGCGCCCACCAGCGGTCCGGGGAAGGTGACGAAACGATTGGCCGCCCGCGCGTGGTCACCCTCGCTCCGGTGACCGTCCTGCACCGTGCGCTTCGACGGTGCGTCTATGTCCGCTTCCCTGCACACTCGCCTGCCTCAGTCCTCATCCAGTCCTCAAGAGGTCGACCTTCGACCGCTGGCGCTGAGAGATGACGAGAGGGGTTTGCGCAGGCCAGCCGGGGTCCAAGCAGGTAGACCGGGGTGGGCAATTTGATCTCGTAATGCGTAGGTCGACGGTCCGATTCCGTCAGGCGGCTCCACTGAACGGCCCAGGTCACCGGCTTGATCGCCGATCATGACCTGGGCCTTTTGCTCGCCGTCGCGAGGCTGAGCAGCCAAGCGAGTAGGTGCAGCACCTCACAGGGGGGCGGTTGGGCGTGTGTCGACGCGTCGTCATCTCCTACGTTGGCTCTCAAAATCGGGCACCATCGCCGTCGGGTCGACCGCGATGTCACCTAGGACACAGGCAACACCGTCGGACGGCAATGCACTGCTCAGCTCGTTTCCCTGCGTTGGGGGCGGCACCTGCCGAGCAGGAACCGAGGAAACTCCCAGGCGATTGGATACGCACCTTCGACGCCCTGGTCGGGGTACGGCTCAATCAACTCCTCGACCACCAGACCGGCGAGGGTAAAGGCTTCGAAGTAGCTCTGCAGGGGCCGATGCGTGTGGGAGGTGGTCACAACAGTGTCAGGGGCCAAAGAAGTACGGAACGGTGCCTCGATCCAGGTCTCCTTGTTGTAGCGGAACCATGGTGCCTTTTCGTACTTCCAGTAACGCGGCCAGAAACATGGATGGGGCACTGCAAAGACAAATGCACCAGTGGGTGACAGGACGCGTGCGCAGGCATCCAACACCGACGACAGGGAGCTGACATTCTGCAGCAGCATGTTGGCGATGATGAGATCAAACGGCTGAAGCTCCTTGGCTGCGACGTATGCCTCGACGCTCATGCAGTGGAATTCCACGTTATCGACCACCGGCCGGTTCGCCTGAGCGATCTCGATGCTTGAGGCACTGGGGTCGACGCCGGTGATCTGACTCTTTGGGTGGTCGCGTGCCAGCTCAGAAGCGAACTTGCCGGTGCCGCATCCGGCATCGAGGATGCGGTGGTTCGGCTTGAGCCACTCCGTGCTGAGTTGAAGCAGGGCGGGAAGGAGGATGTAGTGGTAGCTCAGGTCCCGACCCTCGGCGATCAGTTGGTCGCGGCCTGCGGCGACCTGATCCCACTCGGCCGCGAGTTGCTCGTCCGTCCGGGCCTGCACCGGCCGGGGAGACCGTCGCCTATTCATCGTCTCTAACCCCAGCACCGGCCCCTCGGCGGACGGATACGAGGTGGCGCGCGGCATCCCAGTCTCCTTCGTAGACGTGCGCCGACATGATGTGCAGGGTCAAAGGCCCCGGTGGAACGCCGAGCGCGTGGGCAACCTCGGCTTGGATGCGACGCAGCGCTGCTGCGTTCCCCGGCTGGCTCGCAAAGACGTTCTGACTGCGGAAGATCGCAGTGAGGTACAGGCGGCCGGATCGCAGCTTGCAGTCGACCAGAGAGATACAACTGAGCATCTCATCTCCAGGGCTGTGGAAGCCGATTGTTGCGGACTTCGCCTCGGGACGGAGTTTAAGTCGCCGGGTCAACCACGCGAGCTGGTTGATCCCGGCGTGGTCTCGGAACAGCTTTCCGTAGCTCACCTTGTACATCGGAAGCACGGACAGGGAAGCGTATTTGTCGATCATGAGCTTCAGGCGAGCCGGGTCCGCGCCTACCTCGAGCAGGTGTTCGTCCGCGCAGCTCTCCGCAGACAGCGACACGTTAAGCAGTTCTTTCAACGCGACCTCGTTGTCGTGCGTCTCGTGACCTTGCCGGAGAACGAGCTCCACGCAGGCCAGCCAGGCGTCAGCGAGCCGACCAAACGTACCGAGATTGGTAGATGGGACCGGTGGTTGGTCCGAGGCAGTCACGAGGCTTCTTCCCAGTAGCGGCGTACCACGGTACGTACTCCTTCGAACTCCGGTATCCGTCTTGACCAGGTGTAGGCGTCGCTCGCGCCACCGGCTGGTGGCTCATCGCGAGCCTGGTGGATCAAATGGCTCACCAGCCGTACGTGGTGAGCGGCGAAGAACCGCCAGATCGGCAGCGACCGCAACTCCATTACGAGCTCCGTCCCAAAGTAACCGGGGTGTGGCACCTCCGATATGGCGCTGAGATGGTTCAGGAGGTGCTCGAAGTAATAGACGCTCAACCGGTCGCGTCGGTTGGTGACCTCCATGTGTGGCAGCCCGCCCGTGGTTCCCGCGAGATGAAGGAGACTCACCCGCTCCTCGAAAGCCTCGCAAACGGCATCGTCCTCGATCCCGGTGCTGCGCCTGATAGCAGCCATGAGGATCTGCCGGGAAAACGAGTTGTGGTTAGCCAGACGGTTGATGTCGGCTTGGACGCGGCCAACTGTTGCGGAATCAGCGACCACCCGGCTGAACGCGCCATCGCTCGACTGATGCGTCAGATCGAGTAGTTGCCGCAGTGTGAGGCTGAGCCGGCTGACTATGCTTGCCGCGAAGTGCTCGCAGATGGTCACGGGCTCCGTGGGTTGCAGGTCGCGGCGCACCGCGCGGTTGAACCCGTCTGCACCGGAGAATCCCCGGATCAGGCCGAAGGGACTGGTGCCGAGCAGCGCCTCGGCGCGCTCGACGGCGTCGTTCTCGACGTTCTCCAGCGATGCAACGTCGCGTTGCCCGAGCTCGGATTTTCCGTACTGCTGAATCTTCTGATCGATGTAGCCCCGGAAGTGGGTGCGAGGGTTCTGTGTGTTCTCGCCCAGCAGGAAGAGCATGTCTCCGGAGCTGACACAGGGCAGCAACTGCTCAAGAGTTGCCGCCACTTGGCTCGACCGGTAGGGATCCGCGCAGTGGATGACGACCTTGTCGGCTAGCAGCAGTGCCGCCTCTAGGTGCTGCTGAACAGGAGCCTCTGGAAAGCGCCGCCGGTAGAGGGCCGTGTTGTGCACGTCGGTGATCGCCACGTAGAGCGTGGAAGGTGGTAGGTCACGGAGGGTCAAGACCTGTTGGTGTGCATTCTGGACCGCGCTGGAACGGCTGCCCGACGCCCCTATCGGGGCCGTCGCGGGCACCTCGATTGCCGGCTTGACCCAGACGACGGTGTTGGTCTCTTTGACCTTGATGATGACTGGGGCGTAGTCATCAGGGTCCAAGGCGCCGTAACCGGGCTGGACGATTTTCTGGAAGAAATCGTGGGAAATGGCGAGGATGACATCCCCGCTCATTGTCCTCAAGGCATCCCGAATGACATCGTTGTCGATGATGCGGAAAGCGTGGTTGAGTTGCTCGCCGGAGTACCCGCCACGCTCGTCGACGGTCACCTCGCCGTGGTGTACGCCAACCCGCAGTCGGAGCACTGCAGCCGTGCTCGCGCTGCGATTGTGGTGGCGGATGCCCATCTCAATTCCTGGCACGAGGTGGTGCAGGATCGAGGTCTTCGGCAGGTCGGGACGAAATAGCAGCCATTTGCCGTCACCGGTGTCGCCCTCGGCAGAGACGACGTCCCGCTGCGGCATGCCTTTCAACGCACTTCGGAGCAGCGCATCGAGGTCGCGGCGAAGACCGGCTCGGATGGGGTCGGTGCGTGTGGGTGAACCAAATCCTTCAATGTCGATCGTCAGGATCGCATGGTGTTTTGGCTCATATAGTGCATTGGTCACGGGAGGGTCCTCCCCTGTAGAGGGGCCGCTAGACTCAGGACGATCGTATCGACGGTACGTGACCAGCCCACTGCGCAACATGCCCGACCGGGTGGCTTCACAAGATTACGGACAGGCCCGCGATCGCATAGCCGGCTACCGAAAGGACCAGCCCCGCCTGCAAGAGACGGTGCTTGATCCAGTTGACTCGTGCCATCGCGACCAGTTGCCTGGACAGTTGATCAATTTGATTAATGAGCGTGGCGCCGAGGAGTTGCTGTGCCACGTCCTCGGGGTCGCGCCTGCGCAGGTGACCGAAGTAGATTGTCCCCGGGGTGGCGGCAGACGTACGCGTGCCGAGCAGTGGGAAGATGACGGCGATCGTGGTGATAACTGCAAAACCCACGAGTGCGATTGCTGCGCCGTCCGTGATCCGGTGCCAACTGGGCGAATCGGACATCGGGTTGGATAGTCGAGCCAGCAGGGCAGCGACTCCAATCAGGTCGGCCGTCAGCAAGATGGAAGCCTTCGTGTCGACCTTTGCGGTCCAGCTTTCCTGTGCACTGTGGCATCGCCAGGCAAAGTCGACCCGTGCCAGCATGATCGGATCCCCATCTGACATGCTTGCTTTCCCCCTCGCTCACGGCGTCTCCAGTGTGCTGCGGTTCGCATGTAGATCCACGTATTGGTCAGCTGGCCGACAGTCGGATTAACAACGTGATGATCGACAATCTCTGGTAGACCTGAACCGCTGGCCGAGGACCGGGCAATGCTGTGACCGCGCCCCCCGAAATGCTGGAGAGTCTGTTCATGCCGTTCGCGCCTGTGATCATCAGTCTGCCCATCGCCGACCGGCCGACCTCGTACCGCTTCTATCGCGACGGCCTCGGCCTGGAGACGGTAGGGGAGTTGGCCGACGACGGGATTCCGGAGCCGTTGCAGTTTGTGGTCAACGTCGGGCTTCGGCTGATGCTCATCCCGACCGGCGGCTTCGGCTGGGTGATCGGCCCGCACGAGGTCGCCGCGCGCGGCCAGAGCGAGTGCCTGCTCAGCCTCGGCGTCGCCTCTCCGGCCGAGGCGGACGCGATAGTCGAGCGCGCCCGCGCCGCCGGTGCCGAGGTGGTCACCGAGCCGACAGCACAACCCTGGGGGTACGCGGGCACCTTCGCCGACCCCGACGGTCACCTGTGGATGGTGTCCGCCGAGTAGCGGCCCGATCTCGGTGGGATCAGACGTAGATCTTCTTCGCGTACTCCGGGCCGTAGTGCCGTCACGCGCCTGATCGCCGATCATGACCTGGGTGTTCTGCGTGTCGTTGAGCGGCCGGGAGCCTATGAATCGCTGCTCGTCGAAAGTGCGGCGGCCACGCGTGATGCCTCGCGCCGACCCTGGTCCCGGGCGGCGGCCACGAGTGCGGGCACTACGGATCTGTCCATCACGCTCGTCCCCTGTGCTCGCTTCGAGGCCGGGTCCCGCAGCAGGATTTCCACCCGGCGACCCTCGCCCAGTGCGGCTCGCTGCTTCCCGATGCGTGCCCACGGTCCGATGGCGGCGGTGCTCGGTGCGAGGGCGATCACCGGGCCGTTTCCGGGGGCGAGATCGAGATTGAGGGTCGACCGCATGCCCCCATCCATGTAACGGCGACCTTCGATGGTGACCGGAGCGGCGGAGATCGGCATGGCGCAACTCGCGGCGACGGCATCCGGGAGGGGTACGCCGTCGTGTCTGGTGATGATGCGGCTGACGCCCGACTCGGTGTCGACGACGACGATGCGGAGGTCGGCGTCTTTCCAGGTGTGGTCCGGCAGTCGGGCCTCAGCTATCCGGCGCTGCCGCGACGGGTCGTCGATGCGCGAGGCGAGAGCGAGTTGACCGAGGCGGCGGGCGGCTTGCTCCGGGCCGCGAGTGAACAGTTGCGCCCGCGCGAGCCGGAGGAGGTCGAGGAAGCCCAGCGCGGCCGAGGTCTCGTGGGCGACGCCTCGGCGCTGGCGTTCGAAGAGCTCCGCCAGTGGCGTCCCGCTGGCGATCTGGGCACCCACGACGGCACCGGAACTTGTGCCGATGAGGACCGCCGCCGGAGCCACGGTCACTCCCTCGTCCGCGAGCCCGGCGAGGATGCCCACCTCCCAGGCGATGCCAGCCACTCCTCCGCCGCCGAGTACCCAGACGGGACGTGCGTCCTCCGCCATCAGTACCTCATTCGGGTCGAATACTGCTAACAGCGTTCGCGGTTTAGGTTATCAGGGGTGGCAGAGGGCCGACAACGGTTGACCTGCCGGTCCGGCGAGCGGTCGGAGAGTGTCGGTGGTGCTGGATACGGTCTGGCGGTGATCGTGACCATCGATGCCCCTGGGACGTTGCCCACCCCCGCCGACGAGGCCCGGCTGTGGGCGCTCATCGAGTCGGCGTGGGCCGAGTTGGGCGCCGAGCCCTTGGCGCTGCGGCAGGCCCTCGTCGAGCGCGACCCCGCCGACGACGACGGCCACGACGAAGACGGCCCGTCCTATGCGATCGACGCCTGGCTGGACGCCTTCCTGGATCGCCTCGGGCACCTGACCGCCGAGCTGACCGGGCAGGAGTTGACCGACCTCGACCGGGTGGTGGAGCGCAAGCTGCACGACATCGATCGGGAGGACATCCACGAGGTGACCGACGGGTCGGACGACGGCTTCCTCTATTGCCGAGGTTTCATCGTCGCCCTCGGCCGGGCTTACTACGAGGCGGTCCGCGCCGATCCCGCCATGGCTCTGCCGGACGCCGACTGCGAGAGCATGTGTTACTTCTTCGCGCACCTGCACAACGACCGGTTCGGCTCCTGGCCGGAGACCGGCTCCGGCATCTCCCGGGAATCGTTCGGCAACCCGGCCGGTTGGTTGTCGGCCTGACCGACGTCATCGTGGAAGGAATCCAGCGACCCCGAACCGGCCCGCCTAGGCACGGGGACCGCCGGAGTCAGACGTAGATCTTCTTGGCGTACTCCGGGCCGTAGTGCCGTTCCAGGTCGTCGAGGCTCTCCACCGGCGCCTCGACCTCCTTGATCAGGCGTGCTCGGGACGGCAGCGCGTCGGGCTGCCAGGTCTCCGGTTGCCACAGCGCGGACCGGAGGAACGCCTTCGCACAGTGGTAGAAGATCTGCTCGATCTCCACCACCACGGCGAGCACCGGTCGGTGACCCTTCACCACCATGTCGTCGAACCAGGGCGCGTCGCTCACCAGTCGGGCTCGCCCGTTGATCCGCAGGGTGTCGGTCCGGCCGGGGATCATGAAGAGCAACCCGATGTGCGGGTTGTCGAGGATGTTGCGGTAGCCGTCGGCCCGCTTGTTGCCTGGCCGCTCGGGCAGCGCGATGGTCGTGTCGTCCAGCACCAGGGTGAAGCCGGCCGGGTCGCCCTTGGGTGAGACGTCGCAGCTGCCGTCCGCGCCGGCCGTGGCCATCAGGCAGAACGGCGATGCGCCGAGCCAGTCGCGGTCCCGCTCGTGCAGGCGGGGGCGTTCCTTGTTGGCGGCCCGCGCGTTCGGCACGCCGAGCAACTCGCGCAACTCCTCGTGCGAGGTGATCTCCACCGTCACGTTGGTCCTCCCTCAGCCGTTGACCCGTTGCGGGCGCCACCATTCGTCAGCCTAGGCCGCCGTGACCAGCGCGAGGTTTGTGCCGGGTCGCCGGGGGTACGGCCTCACCGATCGCGCCCGCCGCACGTGACCGTTCCGCAGGACGCCGACCAGTGGAGGCCGGGAGATGGAGAGCCGACTCAAGATACTGGGCCACCCAGTCCATCCGATGCTGGTCATGTTCCCGGTCGCACTGCTGTTCACCGCGGTGCTGTTCGACGTGGTGGACACCGTCGGCGGCCCCGACCTCCTCGGCGAGGTCGCGTACTGGAACATCACGGTCGGCCTGATCGGCGGCCTGCTGGCCGCGGTGGCCGGCTCGTTCGACCTGCTGGCGATCCCGACGGGCACCCGCGCCAAGCGGGTGGGCCTGCTGCACGCCGGGGCCAACCTCGCGGTGATCCTGCTCTTCGCCGCGATCTGGGTCGTCCGGCTCAACGCCGACTCCCGCGCCGCTGGCGGCGCGTTGCTCGTCGTCGAGGTGGTCGCGGTGGCGATCCTCGGCATCAGCGCCTGGCTCGGCGGCGAGTTGGTCGACCGGCTCGGTGTGGGCGTCGACCGCGACGCCGGCCTGGACGCGCCCAGCTCACTGCGGCCGCAGGCGGCCACCAACCGGACCGGAGAGGCGCGATGAGCGAGCAGCAGACCGGCGGTCTCGGCCGGGGATGGCGGGGAGGCCGGCAGCAGGGCTGGGACCCGATGGGGGAGTTGCAGTCGCTGCGCTCCGAGCTGAGCCGCCTGGTCGGTGGTCGGGCCGGGGCGTCGGACGTCGAGTTGACCGAGACTTCGGACGGCTGGGAGGTCGTCGTCCGGCTGCCCGGGGTGGCACCGGAGGAGGTGGCGGTCGAGTTGGACGACCGCGAGCTGTGCGTGCGGGCCCGCTCCGAGGCGGAGGTCAACGCCGACCAGGGCATCCCCGGCGGTTTCGAGACCCGCGGCTTCGAGTACCGCGTCAACCTGCCGTCGCGGGTCGACCCGGAGGGCATCGACGCGGTCATGGACCATGGCCTGCTCCGGGTCCGGTTGCCCCGGGCGACCCGGCCCGCGCCGCGCACCATCACCGTGGGCCGCACCGGGCCGCGTTCCGGCGACCTCTCCACTGGTACGCCGATGCCGGCCGATCCCGCCGCGGACCGGGAGTTGCACCGCCCGGACACCGTCGGCGATACCGACCGCCGCTAGCGGGCTGGGTGGCCACCCCGTCCGTGCTCGGCCCGGCCGCTGAGCGCCTTCCCGACGTGCAGCGGATCGCGGTGCTGCGCGCCAACGCGCTTGGCGATTTCATCTTCGCGCTGCCGGCGCTGGACGCGTTGCGGGCCGCGTACCCCTCGGCGGAGATCGTGCTGCTCGGCGCGCCGTGGCACGCGAAGCTCTGGCGCGACCGGCCCGGCCCGGTGGACCGGGTGCTGGTGATCCCGCCGGCGCCCGGCATCCGTACGCCCGACCCGGGCGAGGCGGAGTCGTCGATGGACGACTTCCTGGCCGTTGCCAGCGGTGCGGGGTTCGACCTGGCGGTGCAGATCCACGGCGGTGGCGCCAACTCCAACCCGCTGATCAGTCGCCTCGGCGCCCGGGTGACCGTCGGCCTGCGCGCCGAGGACGCGCCGCCGCTGGACCGGTGGCTCCGGTACGTCTACTACCAGCACGAGGTGATCCGCTACCTGGAGGTGGTGGCGCTGGTGGGAGCGCCGGCGACCACCATCGTGCCGACGCTGGCGGTGACCGACGCCGACCGGGCCGAGGCGGCCCAGGTGCTCGGTCCGGCGGGCCGCCCCGGGTGGCGCTGCATCCGGGGGCCAGCGACACACGCCGCCGCTGGCCCGCCGAGCGCTTCGCCGAGGTGGCCCGTGAGCTGCACGGCGACGGCTACGAGGTGCTGGTCACCGGCACGCCCTCCGAGCAGGAGGTGGTGGACCGGGTGGTCGCCGCGGCGGGGGTGCCGGTCCGGCCGCAGGTGGGCACGCTCAGCCTCGGTGGGCTGGTGGGCTGCTACGCCGACTGCGCGCTTGTCGTCTCCAACGACACCGGCCCGCTGCATCTGGCCGCGGCGGTCGGTGCGCCGACGGTGGGCATCTTCTGGGTCGGCAACCTGATCAACACGGCGAATCCGTTGCGTGGTCGGCACCGGCCGATCTGCTCCTGGACGGTGCACTGCCCGGTCTGCGGGGTGGATTGCACACCGGGCATCTATCCGCACCGGCCCGGCGACGGCGAGTGCCCCCACCGGGATTCGTTCGTCACCGACGTACCGGTGATCGAGGTGCTGGAAGCCGCCCAGGAGTTGCTCAGCCCGTAGTGACGGCGCTCAGGCCGGCTGCGGGGTGTCCTCGTCGGCGAGGACGACCTCCCACGCCTCCACGTCCCGGTCGGTGACCGTGGTGGGGGACTCCAGGTGGTACGCGCCGCTGGGCACGATTCCCGCCCCGCCGTACCGGGCCAACATCGCGAGCTGCGCGGCCACGTCCTCGCCCTGGTGCTTCTCCTGCACCCGACGCCAGAAGTCGAAGCCACCGGCGTCGACGAGCTTGGCCCGGTCGTAGAGCACACACCCGCCGATCCAGGAGACCTTGTACGCCCGCCACGCACCGGGCGGCAGCGCCAGGTGCTCGGTGATGTGCAGCAGGTTGGCCGCCGAGTGGATCCGAGCGCGGTTCCACTCCGGGGTGCCGGGCCGGATCCGCTCCGGTGTGGGCGGGCCGATCCACTCCTCGTAGTGCCCGTGCGATTCCGGCCGCACGTCGTCGGCGTACGACAGCCCGTGCACGCCGTTGCCGACGAACCCGCAGCCCAGCTCACCGATCGCCGTGACCAGCCGGTGCAACGCCCCCGGCTCCAGCCAGATGTCGTCGTCGAGGCTGAGGACGTACCGGGCGGCCGAGGCCGCGAGCAGGTACGCCCGGTGTTCCGCCAACCCTCGTCGGGGTAGCCGGCGGGTCAGCAGCACCGGGTGACCCCGGTGGCGCAGTGCCCGGACCATGGTGGCCGCGGCGGGATGCGCGTACGCCGGATCCCCGTCGGACTGGTCGCTGACGACCACCCCGAAGCCGGGCACCCCGTCCTGAGCCGCGAGCCCGCCCAGGGTGACCGCCAGCTCGGCGGGCCGGTTCCGGGTCGGAATCAGCACGTCGACCAGCCGGTCGGTGCGGAAGCCTTCCGGGGTGCCGAGGTCGAGGGGGCGGTTCACGACGCCTGGGTGCGGGTGCGCAGCGACGGGTCGGGCTCCCGATCCTTGGCGTACGCCGACGGGTCGGGCTCCCGGTCCTGGCTGTGTGACCGGATCCGCTCGATGATCGCCGAGGTGGACCGGTCCGGCACGTACCCCAGGGTGCGCACCTGGCCGCCCAGCCGGCGCACCAGCGGCGCCTCCGGCACCAGCTCCGGCGGATAGTCCCCGCCCTTCACGTAGGTGTCCGGCCGGACCGCCTCGATCAGCGCGGTGGGCGAGTCCTCCTCGAAGACCACCACATGGTCCACACAGGCGAGCGCGGCGAGCAGGGCACCCCGGTCCTCGACCGGGTTGACCGGCCGGTCCGGACCCTTGAGCCTTCGGACGCTGTCGTCCGAGTTGACGGCCACGATGAGCAGGTCGCCCAAGGCGCGGGCCTGCTCCAGGTAACGCACGTGCCCCCGGTGCAGCACGTCGAAGCAGCCGTTGGTGAAGACCACCGACCGCCCCGCCTCGCGGTACTCGGCGACGATCGCGTCCAACTCGTCGCCGCCGACCAGGGCGGGATGGCTCGTGGTCTCGTTCGGCTGGTTGAGAGCGGTGAGCAGATCCTCCCGTCGGCACACACAGGTGCCGGTGTCGGAGACGGTGATGGTCGCCGCCAACTGGGCGAGCTGGGCGGCGGTGGGTAGGGGTGCGTCGGCGGCCAGGGCCAACGTCATCGCCGCCAGGTACGCGTCGCCGGCGCCCACGGCGTGGCTCGCCGGGACCGGGATGCTGTGGCTGCGTCGCGGCTCCCCGTCGGCGCCGCCGACCACCGCGCCGTCGGTGTCCAGGGTCACCGCGACCACGTCCGCGCCGGTGTGCGCGCGCAACTCGGCCAGGCGCGACTCGGCCAGGACGGCCCGGTCGACGCCCTCCCCGGCCTGGGTGTTCACGGTGACGCCGGTGCCGGTGACGCTGAGCCCGTCGCCGGTGAGGGCCACCCGACTCTCACCCGGAGTGGGCTCACCGACCGGCCCGGGGCGACCGGCCCGTGGCGGCTCCAGGGTCGGCTCGGCGGCGCTGTCGTCGGCGCGTACCCCGCCTGGCGCGGCACCGACGGTCAGTTCGGACGGCCCGTCGGCCGGGTCACCGTCGAGGTGCTCCAGGTGCAGTTCGGTTCCAGCCGTCGGTCGGGTGGTCGTGCCGCCAGCCCGGGCCAGCAGGCGGGTCGCCTCGGCGAAGCTCGGGGTGACCACGGTCGGCGCGAGGCCCCGCCAGTCGGCCAGGTCGTGGGCGTCCAGCGCGACCGTGGCGTACCGCTCGCGTTGCTCGACCAGCCACGCGCGAACCGGCGCGGGCAGCGCGCCCAGGCCGTAGTCGCAGACCACCAGGGTCGGCGCCTCACCACCGGCGGCGGCGCGCAGCTCCTCGGTGGCGCAGTCCAGGGCGGTGAGCAGCCGGGTCACGCCCTCCGGGTCGAGTGCGTCGTCCGGGTCGCCGGAGTCTTCGCGCAGCAGGATCTGGTTGCCGGCCAACATTCGCCGCTTCACGGGGGTGGGCCGTCCGGGCTGGTTGACCGTACGGTCCCAGACGCCGGCGCGGTCCAGACAGTCGTGCAGTTCGTCGCCGGCCACGTCCGCGCCGACCGGTGCCACCAGCACCGCCCGGCCGCCGAGGGTGGCGACGTTGACCGCGGTGTTCGCGGCCCCACCGGCGGCGGAGATCCGTCGGCGCAGGGTGAGGACCGGGGCGGGCGCCTCCCGGCAGAGCCGGTCGGAGTCGGCGAACCGCCATTCGTCCAGCATGGCGTCTCCGACGATCAGGACTGGGCGTCCGAGCCAGCTCTCCACGACGGTGGCGAGCCGGCGCTGTTCCGCTGCTGCTCCTGCCATGCCTCCCCGGGTCCCCAGCGCCCCCCAGGCCAAACCTGCCCGCCGACCGCGACCCCACCCCGCCTCAGCCCCGTTGATCATGAAGTTGTTGCCATCCCGCCCGGCGTGTCGTGGCAATAACTTCATGATCAACGCCGGAGAGGGGGCGGTTGGGCGCATGTTCTGCGGCCTGCGGGATAGAAGGGCACATGACCACGGAAGCCTCTGACGCGCCGGTGCTGAATCGTCAGCAGATCCGGCTGCTCATGATCGGCCTGATGACCGGCATGCTGTTGGCCGCACTCGACCAGACCATCGTCGGTACGGCGCTGCCGACCATCGTTGGCGAGCTGGGCGGGATCAACCACTACTCGTGGGTGGTCACCGCGTACCTGCTCGCCTCGACCGCGTCGACGCCGCTCTACGGCAAGATGGCCGACCTGTACGGGCGCCGACCCGTCTTCCTCTTCTCGATCGGCACGTTCCTGGTCGGGTCGTTGCTGGCCGGGCTGTCGCAGAACATGACCCAGCTGATCATCACCCGGGGCATCCAGGGCCTCGGGGCCGGTGGTCTGCTGACGCTCGCGTTCACCATCATCTCGGACGTGGTGTCACCTCGGGAGCGTGGTCGCTACCAGGGTCTGTTCGGCGCGGTCTTCGGGATCTCTTCGGTGGCCGGGCCGCTGGTCGGTGGTTACTTCGCGGAGACCGACTGGCGGTGGATCTTCTACATCAACGTGCCGCTGGCGATCCTGGCCATCGTGGTCTGCTACCACGTGATGCGGCTGATCCCGTTCGAGCGCCGGGACCACTCGATCGACTGGCTCGGTGCCGGCCTGCTGGTCGCCGGGGTCAGCTCCCTGCTGCTCGCGCTGAGCTGGGGCGGCAACGAGTACGCCTGGGGCTCCGGCGTGATCATCGGGCTGTTCGTCGCCGGTGTGGTGCTGGGGGTGCTCTTCGTGCTTCAGGAGGCCCGGGTCGCCGAGCCGATCCTGCCGCTGCGGCTGTTCCGTAGCGCCACCTTCGCGCTGGCCAACTCGGCACTTCTCATCATCGGTCTGGTGATGTTCGGTTCGATCATCTTCATCCCGCTCTACCTGCAGATCGTCAAGGGTGCCTCGCCGACCCGCAGTGGTCTGCTGATGTTGCCGATGATGGCTGGCATCATCATCACCTCGATCCTGACCGGCCGCGCGATGACCCGCATCGGCCGGTACAAGTGGTTCCCGGTGGCCGGCTCGGTGACCCTCTTGATCGGCATGTTCCTGTTCACCCAGCTGGAGGTGGGCACCTCGCTCTGGGTGGCGTTCGGGTACATGGTGGTGATCGGCGTGGGGCTGGGCCTGTGTATGCAGTCGCTGATCCTGGCGGTGCAGAACGCGGTCTCCGTACGCGACCTGGGGGCCGGCACCTCCTCGGCGACCTTCTTCCGGTCGCTGGGCGGTTCGTTCGGGGTGGCGATTCTCGGCACGGTGCTCTCGTCCCGGCTGAGCAGCGGATTGGGGGACCGGCTGCCCGGCGCGATCGCACAGCTTCCGCCGCAGGAGCAGGCCGCGGTGGCGGCGAGCGGCGGCACGAACATCTCGATCAACGATCCGGCCACCATCCTGGCCCTGCCGGGGCCGGTACGCGCGGCCATCCAGGGCGCCTTCGTCGACGCGCTGGACATGGTCTTCCTGACCGCCGGCCTGATCGCGATCGTGGCGGTGGTGGTCACCCTGACGCTGCCGAACGCGAAGCTGCGGGGTGCCGGCCCGCAGGGCGCCACCGGCGGTGCGGACCCGCTCGGCGGGGAGGCCCCGGCACCGGGCGGCAAGCCGCTGACCCGCGAATCCAAGGAGGAAGCGGCCGCCGACATGGAGGCCAAGTCCCAGACGATGATCTGAGTGGGCCGTTGGTCAGACGGGGCGGCGGTAGGCGCCGTACCACCAGGTCGCGGCCAACTCCCGGGCGGCTGCCGCGTCGGTGTCGGGGTCGGCCGAGGTCGCACTGACGTGGTCGGCGAGGAAGCGTTCGCCGCCGGACACGATCAGCCGGCTCGCGGTCTCCGCGTCGAGGCTCGCCGGGGTACGTCCGGCCTTCTGTTCGACGCGGAGCACCTCGACCGTGCGCGCCACGAACTGCTCCAGCCCTGCCGCCCAGTACTCCCGGACCGTCTCGTCGTACGCGGCGACCTCGCTGATCGCTGCCAGCACCGGGGCGTACGTCCGGTAGATCCGGATCACGTCGGCGAAGACCTCGGTGAGCGCCGCGAGCGGGTTGCCGGGGCCGCCCGGGTCCCAGTCGCCGGTGCGGCCGAAGGAGCTCTCCCGCATGGTGCCGGCGAGGCGCATGAGCAGCTCGCTCTTGTCCCGGAAGTGGGTGTAGAAGGTCGACCGGGCCACCCCGGCCTCGGCGGCGATCCGCTGCACGCCGAGGTCGGTGAAGCGGACCCCCTCCTGCAGGAGCCGCTCGGTGGCCGCCAGCACCCGCGCTTCGACGGCGGCTCGCCCATCGGGGTTGCGGGGACGGCGGCGGGTGATCGAGGGCATAGCCGGAATCCTAGGTGGCCGGGGGTCGGGTGGGCGACGTACGCTCGTTGCCGGACACAGTGTCCGACATAGTGACCACGGAGTGCCTGACCTCGGCCTCCGACCCACCACGAGGAGCAACACACGTGAAGTACCGACTGCTGGGCACCACCGGGGTGTACGTCTCGGAGATCTCGCTCGGCGCGATGACCTTCGGTGGCAGCGGCCACCCGCTCTGGGGCACCCTCGGCGGGCTGGCGCTGCCCGACGTGCAGCGAATGGTGGACACCGCGCTGGACGCGGGGGTCAACTTCATCGACACCGCCGACGGCTACAGCGACGGCGAGAGCGAGGAACTGCTCGGCCAGGCGCTCGGCAAGCGGCGTCGCGACGTCGTGCTGGCCACCAAGGTGCACTCGCGGACCGGCCCCGGCCCGAACGACGTGGGCACCTCCCGGCTGCACATCATGCAGAACCTGGAGGACAGCCTGCGCCGGCTGGGCACCGATCACATCGACCTGTACCAGATCCACAACTTCGACCAGATCACCCCGATGGAGGAGATGCTGCGGGCGCTGGACGACGCGGTCCGGCAGGGCAAGGTCCGCTACATCGGCGCCGCCAACTTCGCCGCCTGGCAGATGTCCAAGGCGCTGGGCATCTCTGCCCGCGAGAAGCTGGCCGGCTTCGTCTCGGTGCAGGAGTACTACTCCCTGCTGGGCCGCGACGTGGAGCGCGACGTGGTGCCGATGGCGCTCGACGAGGGCGTCGGGCTGACCGTGTGGAGCCCTCTCGCCGGTGGCTTCCTCTCCGGCAAGGTGGGCCGGGGCGGCGCCGTCGCCGACAGTGGCGCGCGCAGCGCCCAGCCCGGTTACGCCAGCTTCACGCCAATGGACCCGGAGCACGCCTTCGCGGTGGTCGACGTGCTCAAGGGTGTCGCCGAGCGGCACGAGGTGAGCCCGGCCCGGGTGGCGGTCGCCTGGTTGCTGTCCCGACCGGCCGTGACCAGCGTGATCGTCGGTGCCCGCAAGCACGAGCAGTTGGTCGACAACATCGCCGCCTCGGACCTCACCCTGACCGCGCAGGATCTCACCGAGCTGGACGAGGCCACCAAGCTGCCGGTCGCGTACCCGAACTGGATCCAGGACGGCTTCTTCGCCGGGCTCCGCCTGCCGCAGTGACCCGGTCGCCCGGTCCGCCGCTCAGCCGTCGGACCGGGCCCGGTCCTACTTCAGGATGAGCCGGTTGGTCTGCTCGAAGACGTCCAGGTCGGCCAAGGTCTCATTGACCGAGGCGGAGAGCGGGGCGGGGAACCGGTCGCGAGGGAAGAAGCCGGCGTCGGTGGTCTCGTCGGTGACCCGGGTCAGCTGCCCGTCCCACTCCTCCACCTTGAACGCCGTCGTGAAGACCTGGTAGGTGTGCCCGTACATGTTGGTGCTGGTCCGGTCCGGGCCGGTGTAGAGGGCGAACGCGCAGACCCGCAGCGCGCGCAGGCCGGTCTCCTCGCGGACCTCGCGTACCGCGCAGTCGGCGATCGACTCGCCCAACTCCATCGCCCCGGCCGGCATGGCCCACTGGCCGTTGTCCGAGCGTTGAATCAGCAGGATGCGTCCGGCGTTGTCGCTGACCACGGCACGGGCCCCCACGAACATCAGCGTCCGGTTCCCGGCGAGCGCGCGTAACTGCCCCACGTACGAGTCGGCCCAGGAGATGCTCACCTGCGACAACTTACGGGGGTTCCCAACGTGTGACCGGCGACACTAGCTTGTTACCCATGCGTAGCACGATGATGGACGCCCCTCTGCAGATCTCCCGGATCCTCGACCACGGCGCAGGAGTGCACGGGACGGCCGAGGTGGTCACCTGGACCGGCGCCGAACCCCGCCGAATGACGTACGCCGAGGTGGGCCGCGCCGCCGCCCGGCTGGCACACGCGCTGCGCGACGAGTGTGGGGTGACCGGCGACGAGCGGGTCGCCACCTTCATGTGGAACAACAACGAGCACCTGGTCGCCTACTTCGCGGTGCCGAGCATGGGCGCGGTGCTGCACACGCTCAACATCCGGCTCTTTCCCGACCAGGTCGTCTACATTGCCAACCACGCCGAGGACCGGGTGGTGCTGGTCGACAGCACGCTCATCCCGCTGCTGGCCCGGGTGATCGGCGAGCTGACCACCGTGCGGCACGTGGTGGTGGTCGGTGGCGGCGACCCGGCACCTCTGGTGGCGGCGGCCGGGGACCGGATCACCGTGCACCATTGGGACGCGCTGCTCGCCGACCGGCCCGACACGTACGACTGGCCCGAGGTGGACGAGCGCGACGCCGCGGCGCTCTGCTACACGTCGGGCACCACCGGCAACCCGAAGGGCGTGGCCTACTCGCACCGGTCGATCTACCTGCACTCGTTGCAGGTCTGCATGCCCGAGGGTTTCGGTCTCGCGCCGACCGACCGGGAGCTGGCGATCGTGCCGATGTTCCACGCCATGTCGTGGGGTCTGCCGTACGCGGCCTTCCTCTCTGGCGCGTCGCTGATCATGCCGGACCGGTTCCTCCAGGCCGCGCCGATCGCCGAGATGATCGCCGCCGAGCGGCCCACCCTGGCCGGCGCGGTGCCGACCATCTGGACCGACCTGCTGGCCTACCTGGACAGCCACGACGTCGACACCTCCTCGCTCACCGAGGTGATCGTCGGCGGCTCGGCCTGCCCACCGGCGCTGATGCACGCGTTCGACGAGCGGCGCGGGATCGACGTCATCCACGCCTGGGGGATGACCGAGATGTCCCCACTGGGGTCGGTCTCGCGGCCGCCCGCAGGTGCGACCGGCGAGCAGGCGTGGCGCTACCGCTACACCCAGGGGCGGGTGCCGGCGGGCGTGCAGGCGCGGATCGTCGGGCCGTCGGGCGAGCCATTGCCCGCCGACGGCAAGGCCGTGGGCGAGTTGGAGGTCCGTGGGCCGTGGGTGACCGCCCGGTACGTCGGTGACGACACCCCGGAGGAGGAGAAGTTCCGCGACGGCTGGCTGCGCACCGGCGACGTGGGCACCCTCTCGCCGGACGGATACATCGTGCTGACCGACCGCGCCAAGGACGTGATCAAGTCCGGGGGTGAGTGGATTTCGTCGGTGGAGCTGGAGAACGCGCTGATGGCCCACCCGGCGGTGCTGGAGGCGTGCGTGGTGGGTGTGCCGGACGAGCGGTGGGACGAGCGACCGCTGGCCACCGTGGTGGTCCGGGAGGGCGCCTCGGTGACCGCCGAGGAGCTGCGGGACTTCCTGGCCGGCTCGGTGGCTCGCTGGCAGTTGCCCGAGCGCTGGGCGTTCATCGATACGGTGCCGAAGACCAGCGTGGGCAAGTTCGACAAGAAGGTCGTCCGTTCGCAGTACGCCGGGGGCGAGCTGACTGTCCGAGAGCTGACAGCCCCGTAACGTTTTCCCCGGCACTCTCGCCTGTTGGGGCGGGGGTACTCCTGAACATTCCTCCCCAGGGGCGGCCCCGGCGTTCGCACCGCGCCGGGGCCGCCCGTTCCACGCGGGGTGACCCGCACCGTCATTGTTGCGAAATTTGTTCGCCTCTGTCCTGATGACGGGAAAATAGGGTGGTCAGCGACCCGATCAGGCGTCGCTGGTGGTGATGAGCACCTTGCCCACTGTCGAGTCCTCCACCGCCTGGTGCGCCGCAGCCGTCTCGGCCAGGGGGTAGTAGTGCAGCGGCAGGCCGGCATCCGCGCCGACGCGGATGCCACCCTGGTTGGCCGCCGCCGCCACGTCGATCACGCCCTGCGCCTTGGCCGCCTTCGGCTCCGTGTAGACCAGCACGAACTGCCAACGCGCGTTCGGCACCATCATCGGCCGGATCGGGATGGTCACCTCGCCCCCGCCGTCGTCGGCGTACATGCAGACCGCGCCGCCGTGCCGCAGCACCTGTGCGTCGATCGCGGCGTTGCGGGCGGGGGAGACCTCCACGATCGTGTGCACGCCGTCGGGAGCGATCTTGCGGACCTCCTCGACCACGTCCTGCTCCCGGTAGTTGATGACGAAGGATGCGCCGGCCGCCGCCGCGAGCTGCGCCTTCTCCGGGCTGCTCACCGTGGCGATCACCGTGGCGTCAGCCCATCGGGCGAGCTGGATCGCCGCGTTGCCGACCGCGCCCGCCCCGCCCTGCACCAGCACGGTGTGGTCCGCCAGCGCACCGGCGCGCAGCGCGTCCGGCATGAACTCGCCAGCCGTCAGACAGCGGTGCGCGGTGAGGAACGGAATGCCCAGGGCGGCCCCCAGCTCGAACGAGGCGTCGCCGAGGCGTACCGCCTGCCGGACCGGCACCAGCGTGTACTCCGCTGCGGTGCCCCACGGCCGCTGCCAGGCGGCCTCCCAGATCCAGACGCGCTCGCCGATCAGCTCACGGCCGACCCCCTCGCCGACCGCCTCCACCACCCCCGCGCCGTCCTGCCCGGGGATCTGCCAGCTTTTCGGTGGCGAGCTGCGGCGGGACTTCCAGTCGGTCGGGTTCACCCCCGCGACCGCCATCCGGACCAGGACCTCGCCCGCCCCCGGCTCCGGCACCGTCCGGTCGACCAGATCCAGCACCGAAGGGTCGCCGGTGCGCTCGTACACGATGGCTTTCATGCGTGGTCTCCTCACCCGTCCGGCGCGCGGCACCCGGGTCGAGCACCGCTGGCTGCCGTACCCCGCTCAGCCTCCGTCAACCCAGGTCGTCCACCAGCTCGGGGGTCAGCTCACCGATCGCGTCCAGCGTCACCACGGCCAGCCGGGCGGCGTCCGGGTCGAGAGGGTACGACCCGTGCGGCACCGCCACCACCCGCATCCCCGCCGCGGCGGCGGAGCGCACCCCGTTGGACGAGTCCTCCACGGCCACGCACCGGACCGGGTCGACGCCGAGGCGCTGCGCGACGCTCAGGTACACGTCCGGCGCGGGCTTGCCCCGCTCGGTCTGCTCGGTGGAGAGAGTCGCGCCGAACGCGTCGGTCAGGCCGGTGGCGGCCAGCGCCGCCTCGATGAGCCGGGTCGGCGACGAACTGGCCAACCCCAACGGCCACCGCGCGGCCAGCCGGCGGACGACCCGGTCGGCGCCGTCGATCAGCGGTACGTGGTCCCGGTAGCGCCGGGTCATCTCCTCGACGACCTCACCGGCGACCTGCTCAGCGGTGCGGCCGACGCCCAGCTCGCCGCTGAGGTAGTCGGCCCACTCGCCGGTGCTCATCCCCATCAGCCGCCGTTGCGTGTCCGGTTGCCACGTCCCGCCGTGCGCCGCCACGTACGCCCGGCGGACCTCCTCCCACACCGGCTCGGAATCCACGATCACGCCGTCCAGGTCGAAGACCACCGCATCCGCCACGGGCCCATCCTGCCCGACCGGTGGGTGCCCGGTCAGCCGGGCAGCGCGGGCAGCCCGATCGGGCTGCCCGCCGGGATCAACGTGTGGCAGGACCGGGCGATGGGTTCCAGCAGCTCCCGAACCCGGCCCGCGCCGTCCTGGCCGAGCGCCTGCCACGGGTGCGCGGCGGCCCGGTCGGTGGCGTCCTCGACGGCCTGGAACTCGGCCCGGCCGTGCTCGGTGGCCGAGCCGTCCCCGGTCAGCCAGCCCCGCTGCGCCAGCCGCTCGCGGGCGGCGTACCACTGCTCCTCGGACCAGCCCCGGCCCAGCAGGTTCACCGGCGACATGTCCACCGCGACCCGCCAGGCCAGCGTCTCCACCGGGTCCAGGCCGGCGGCCACCAGCGCCGCCACGTGCCCGTCGCCCCGGTGCTCGCGCAGCGTGGTGGTGGCCTGCCAGATCCGGGCCAGCGGGTACTCCCCGATCGGCAGCGCCGCGTTGGCCCCGCCGAGCACCCGGCCCGCCGTCTGCGCCGCCTTGGCGGCCTCCTCCAGCAGGTCTGCGGCCTCCGAGAGGTGCGTCTCCGGCAGCTCGTAGGTCAGCTCGGCGAGGGCCTGCACCGCGCCGGTCAGCCGGGCACGCAGTGCCTCCTGCGGGGTGGCCAACCGCCACACCGCGGGCAGCGCCCGGGCAACCATCGGTGGCGCGAAGCTGAAGAAGGCGGCGATCACCGGGGCCGCCTCGGTCGCGCCCAGCGGAGCGGACCGGCCGGCGAAGTATCCCCGCCAGTAGCCGCGCAGCCCGACCGCCTCGTACGCGGCTCGGGCCCGGGGGTGGAAGTAGGTGACGGCGTGCACCGGCTCGAAGTACGCCCACATCAACCGGGCGGTCCGCCCAGGTTCGTCCAGCGCCGTCACATGTACCTCCGCGTCCCGGTCCCGGATGCTCACCCCGGGCGGTGAACCGCCCGGGGTGACGCCGAACCTACTGCCGCAGGGTGACGGGCCGGAAGCCCCATGTGAACAACTCCATCGCAGCCCGGCGACAACCGGGGCGATCCGGACAGATCACTGGGCGGCGAGCACGTCCACCACGAAGCGCAGCGGACCGGTCGGGCGTCCACCGGCGGCGGCCTCGTCGTTGCCGTACGCCAGCTCGCCCGGGATGTCGAGCTGCACCCGGCTGCCCACGGTCACGCCGACCAGGCCCTGGTCCCAGCCGGGGATGACCTGACCAACGCCGATCGGGAAGGTGGCCGGCTGCCCGGCCTTCCAGGAGGAGTCGAACTCCTTGCCGTCCTTGAAGAACACCCCCACGTAGTTGGTGGTGATGGTCTGACCCTTCTGCACGGCCGGGCCCGTCCCCTTGATCAGCGGGGTGACCGCGAGCTTCTTGAGCTCACCCGTGCCCGCGGCGACCGTCGGCTTGGTGCCCAGCGCCGGGTCGGCGCCCTCGGGCAGCTGCGGGGCGGGCGGTGCGCCGGCCGCGTCGGGAGCCGGGGCGGAGGCGGACGGCGTCGCGTCGGCCTGGTTGGCGGGCTTGTCCTTGCCCCCGCCGATCGTCACGAAGACGGCGATCAACACCCCGGCCACGGCGAGGGCGGCGAGGCTGCTGATCACCGCGTTGCGCTTCCGCTTCGCGTCGGCCGCCTGCTTCTCCGCCAGCTGGGCGGCCAGCCGGCGCCCCGACTTGGTCGCCGTGCTCTGGTCCTGGCCTGCCGACCGGTTCTGCTGCGTCCGCTCGCTCACGTCGTCGACTCCCTGCTGAGGTGTGGCCGGCACCTGGTGCCGGGGGGAAAGCCGACGCACACGGTACCCGCACCGCGGCCTACCGTGCCCGCCGCGGACTCCTCGGATCGCTCAGTGGGGCAGTTCCGGTGCGTTCCCGGGCGGTTATTCCGGGACCACCATGAAGTCCGTCACGAACGAGGTGACCCGGCCGTCGGCGGCGCGCCCGATCCAGGTTCCGTAGCAGCCGTCGCCCCAGCCGGTGGCCACGGTGACGACGTTGGCGCCGGTGGCCTCGTCCAGGACAGCGGTGATCAGCCCCGGGACCGGCGACGAGGGCGGCTCGGTCGGGATGAAGACCTCCTCGACCTGGTCCTCGTCCCAGCCTTCGAGGACGGCGAGCGCCGTCGGGTCGGCGAGGGTGCCGGCGCCCGCGTCCACCCCGTACCCGAAGTAGTCGTCCGCGCCGAGCTTGCTGACGTCCTGGTCGCCCGCGACGGCCGGTTCCCAGCGGGTCGTCGGCTCGTCGGAGACCACCAGCTCCAGCGCGGCCACCCGCCGGTCCACCTCGGCATCCTCGCGGAGCACCACGGCCACCCAGGCGCGGGCGGGATGCCGCCCCGGGGGCACGGTCACCGTGAACGGCTCGGCCTCCGGGCAGACCAGCGGGTCACAGCCAACCACCTGGCCGGTCGGCAGCACGATGTCTCCCACCGGGTGGGCCTCGATCAGGTACGCGCCGTGCTCGTCGGTGAAGCGGGAGCCGGGCGTCAGCAACCGGTCCAGATCAGGGGTGTACGGCATGAGGGCTCCTCCGGTGGCCAGCGGCCGGCGGAGCGTACCCGGCTCGGCGGACACCGCCGTCGCGGCCGTACGGTCAGGCGCTCTTGCGGGGTGCGGTCTTGCGCGCGGCCGTCTTCTTCGCCGGCTCCGCCTTCTTCGCGGCCGTCTTCTTGGCGGCGGTCTTCTTCGCCGGCTCCGCTGTCTTCTTCTCGGCGGTCTTCTTCGCCGCTGGTTTCTTCGCCGGTGCCTTGGCGGCCTTCTTCTCGGCCGCCTTCTGTGCCGACCGGGCCGACGAGATGGGTGTCGGCACACCGCCGCCACCACCGCCTGCGGGTTGCTCGCCGCGGGCCGCCTTGGCGCGTTCCACCGACGCCTTCAACGCGGCCATCAGGTCCACCGCAGCCGCTGGCGCCTCCTCGACCTCCTCCGGTTGGACGACCTCCCGACCCTCCACCTTGGCGTCGATGACCTCCTGCAACGCGGCCCGGTAGTCGTCGGTGAAGACGTCCGGCTCGAACTCACCGGTCATGGAGTCGATCAGGGAGCTGGCCATCGCCAGCTCCGGCGGGCGCACCTTGAGGTCCTCGTCGAGGAAACCAAAGTCCGGGGTACGGATCTCGTCCGGCCAGAGCATGGTGTTGAGCAGCAGCACACCCTCACGGACCCGCAGCGTGGCGAGCTGCTCCCGCTGGCGAAGCGCCACCTTGACGATGGCCACCCGCTCCGAGTCGATCAGCGCGTCGCGCAGCAGCACGTACGGCTTGGTCGCCGCGCCCTCCGGCTCGAGAAAATAGGCCTTGTTGTAGAGGATCGGGTCGACCTGCTCGGCCGGAACGAACTCCAGCACATCGATCGCGCGCGAGCTGGTCAGCGGCAGTTCGGCGAAGTCTTCGTCGGTGAGGATCACCATCTCGCCGCCGCCGATGTCGTAGCCCTTGGCGATGTCGTCGTAGGTGACTTCCTCGCCGCAGACCGAGCAGGTGCGCTTGTAGCGGATCCGGCCACCGTCCTCACGGTGCACCTGGTGGAACCGAATGTCCTTCTCCTCGGTGGCCGAGTAGAGCTTCACCCCGATCGAGACGAGCCCGAACGACACGGCTCCCTTCCAGATGGCACGCATCCTGCGCTCCCTTCCCCGGTATCGACCATGCTCGCATCCGAAAGAACCGGACGCGAGGTGTTCGGCCTGCTACTACAGTCGGGTCGTGCCCGGCGCGCCGCTCAAGCCGATGCTCGCGATGACCGGGCCGCTCCCGGCGGGTGACGGCTGGGCATACGAGTTCAAGTGGGATGGGGTCCGCGCGCTCGCCGACATCTCCGACGGTGGACAGCACCTGTACGCCCGCTCCGGCGTGGAGATCACCGCTGCCTACCCCGAACTGGCGACCCTGCCCGAGCAGGTCGGCGACGCGTTGCTCGACGGCGAGGTGGTGCTGCTCGGCGAGGGCGGCCAACCGTCGTTCACCGCGTTGGCCGAGCGGATGCACGTGCGGGACCGGAACAAGGCGGCCCGGTTGGCCGCCGTCATGCCGGTGACGTACATGATCTTCGACCTGCTCCGCCTGAACGGCGATGACCTGACCGGCTGGTCGTACGAGCGCCGCCGGGAGGCCCTGGAAGCGCTCGCGCTCGGCGGCGCCCGGTGGGCGGTGCCTCCGATGTTCGCGGACGGGCCGGCCACCTACGAGGCGGCCGGCGAGCACGGCCTGGAGGGCGTGATGGCCAAGCGGGTCGGGGCCGTCTACCGCCCGGGGGTGCGCTCGCCGGACTGGGTGAAGGTCAAGCTGGAGGTGACCGGTGACTTCGTCATCGGCGGTTGGCGACCGGGCGCGCGTCGGATCGGTGGGCTGCTGGTCGGGGTGCCCGGCCCGGACGGTCGGTTGATCTACCGGGGGCGGGTCGGTGGAGGGATCGGCGCCGCTATCGAACGCCAGCTCCTCGCTGAGCTGGAGCCGCTGCGCTCCGGTGTGTCCCCGTTCGCGCCGGGCGTGCCGCGCGAGGATGCCCGAGGTGCCATCTGGGTAACACCCAACGTGGTGGTGGAGGTGAAGTACGGCCAGCGCACCCCCGACGGCCGGCTGCGCTTCCCCCGGGTGCTGCGGTTGCGCCCGGACAAGCCGCCGGAGGAGGTCGACGATGCCGGCTGAGCGGCTACGGGTGGACGTCGAGGGCCGCCCACTGGAGCTGTCCAACCTGGACAAGGTGCTCTATCCGGCGGCCGGCTTCACCAAGGGCGAGGTGATCGACTACTACACCCGGATCTCCCCGGTGCTGCTGCCGCACCTGCGGGACCGACCGGTCACCCGGATCCGCTTCCCCAACGGGGTGGACGACAAGTCGTTCTTCGAGAAGAACACGCCGGCCGCGACCCCGGACTGGGTGCGCGTGGAAAATCTGCCCGCGCCCGGGTCGACCAAGGGCCGGGAGACCATCGACTACGTGGTCGCCGACGACCTGCCCACCCTGGTCTGGCTGGCCAACCTGGCCGCCCTGGAGCTGCACACGCCGCAGTGGAAGGTCGGCGAGCACCCGGACATGATGGTGGTCGACCTGGACCCGGGGCCGCCGGCCGGGCTCGCCGAGTGTTGCCCGGTGGCGGTGCTGATGCGCGACCGCCTCGCTGCCGACGGCATCGACTCGTACCCGAAGACCTCCGGCAAGAAGGGCATGCAGCTCTGCTGCCCGATCGCGGGCACCCAGTCGTCCGACGTCGTCTCCGAATACGCCCGACGCATCGCCCAGGAGCTGGAGAAGGCCCACCCGAAGCTGATCGTGTCGAAGATGGCGAAGAACCTGCGCCCGGGCAAGGTCTTCATCGACTGGAGTCAGAACAACGCGGCGAAGACCACCGTGGCGCCGTACTCCCTGCGCGCCCAGTCGGTGCCATCGGTGTCGACGCCGCTGACCTGGGACGAGGTGGAGGCCGGCGCACGCGGCCGGAAGCCGGCCGTCCGCCAGTTCACCGCCGCCGAGGTCCTGGCCCGGGTCGAGGAGTACGACGACCTGCTCGCCCCACTGCTCGACGGAGGCCCGGAACTTCCGAGCTGACGCTAGGCCCCGTTCTGGCATCCGCGTGCGGTCGTGGTGACGGTGGGTTTCTGGACGGCGGCCGGCAGCGGTACCGCAGCCGCCACCAGGCACCCCCGACCAGGGCGACCGTGATGATGGTGACCGCGACGTCGCCGGCCAGGGCCGCCGCCGGGGAGGCCGGGGAGTACGGCGGCACCAGGTACGCGAACGCGGCGGCGCTGACCAGGCTCGCCGTGCCGGCGGCGAGCACGTGTCGCTGCCCCCAACCGCCGCGCGACGACCAGTACGCGATCAGCCCTCCGACGGCAGCGGCGAGCGCCAGCGCGATGGCCACCCCCGCCCAGCCGGGCGTCAGGTCGGCGCCGATTCGGACCAGGACCACCACCGCACCTATCCAGAGCGGGTGCGGCACCCGGTCTCTGCGTCTCGCCGTGCCCGTCTCCGCCGGTCGCGGGCGGGGGTGGCGCCAGCGGGGCAGCAGGGCGGCCGCGATGAGGGCGAGGACCACCACGGCGGCGAAGGCCAGCTGGAGCGGGCTGGCCAGGAAGCCCTTCCGGCCGCTGCTGTCGGAGAAGATCAGCAGACTGCCGAGCAGGTAGATCACGCCGATCACGGTGAGCCCGGGCCGGGCCAGCCATGGCCGGAGCCGACGGTCCGACCCGAGGAACGACTCGATGAGCACGATCGGCGCGCAGATGGTCAGCACGATGTGGTTGCCCACGTAGTCGAAGGCCTGCCGGAGGCTGAAATCGAGCCCCGGCACCAACGTGGCCTCGGCGGCGGAACGGGTGTCGGCGTACTGCGTGTCGTCCAGGTAGTCGGGATTGAACAGCGACTGGTCGACAAGACCCGCCTGGAGTACGCCGAACGCGGCGGCGAGCAGCACGATCGTCGGCCAACCCGCGCCGAGGTGCCGGGCGGTCTCCCTGATCAGGATCGCCGCACCGCCGTACATCGGACCGAGGAAGATCAGCACCGGCAGGAAGTCGTCGAGGGCGAAGCCACCCCACGAGCACTCGGCCGCCCAGGGCGCGAGCAGCAGTAACGCGATCACCGGCAGGAGCCGGCGGCGCAGCGGAAGACGGTCGGTGGTGGCGGCGCGGTCGGTGGCGGGATGGGGCTTGGCCGGCATGGGCGCTCCTCGGCGGCTGGCGGGTCACCTCGTACCGTGCCGGGGCCACCCGGGCAGCCGCTACGGCCATCGGCAGACGACGGGTGCGACGAAAGTCGTTGGGTAGGGTGGGCCGACGTCGCACTCGGGGAGCGTGGAGATGCAGCCAACTATCACGGCCGACCTGGCGGCTCAGCCCGCCGACGCCGAGCGCCCGCTGCTCAGCTACCGCGACGAGGCGACCGGCGAGCGTGTCGACCTGACGGCGTACCAGGTCGGTTCCTGGGCGGCGCGGAGCGCGAGTCTGCTGCGGGACGGCTGCGGGCTCGGCCCGGGCAGCCGCGTAGCGGTGCTGTTGCCTCCGCACTGGCGTACCGCCGCCGTGTTGTTGGGCGCCTGGGCGTCCGGCCTGGCGGTGTCGTTCCGGCCCCGCGCCACCGCGGGCCTGCCGGTGCTGGAACCGGGCGGCGACCGGCCGTTCGACGCGGTCTTCGTGACGCCGGAGCGGCAGGACGATTGGCTGGAGGAGGTGCCGGACGCGCCGCACCGCTATCTCGTCGGCACCGGGCCGGGGCGGCTGGACGACGTGCCCCTGGGCTGGTTGGACTGGTCCGCCGAGGTGCTTCGGCACGGCGACGGCGCGCCCGACCACACGGCCATCCACCCGTCGGACCCGGCCAGCGCGGACGGCACCACCTACGGTCAGTGGGGTGCGCTCGCCCAGGAGTTCGCCACGATGCTGGACCTGCGTGCCGGCGATCGGCTGCTGGTCGACGCCGCCGAGCACGAGCAGCCGCTGAAGTGGTTGCTCGCCCCGCTCTCCGCCGGTGCGTCCGTGGTGATCAGCGCCAACCTCGACCCGGCGCGACGCGACGCCCTGGTCGCCGCCGAGCAGATCACCCGGGTCCTCTGAGCCGTCCGGCCGGTCAAAGCGTGCAGCGATGGTACCGCAGGTAGTACTATCGCGATGTGCCCTCGATAGCCAAGCTCGTTGAAGCGATGCGTCAGCGCCAGCAGAACATCGCCTACAACGATCTTTATCGGGTGTGCGAACACTATTTTGGGAAGCCGCGGCAGGTAGGCACCTCGCATGCCGTGTTCAGGATGCCGTGGGCCGGTGATCCACGCGTCAACATCCAGGACGACAAGGGCAAGGCCAAGGCGTACCAGGTCCGACAGGTCCTCAAGGCGATCGACAAGAAGGAGGCCATGTGATGCACCCCGATTCCCGTCCCGAAATCACGCACTACACATACCGCGTCACCTGGTCGGTCGATGATCAGGAGTTCGTCGCCACCTGCGTCGAGTTTCCGTCGCTCTCCTGGCTGGCCCCCGCACAGGTGGAGGCGCTGCAAGGCCTCCAGAGTCTCTTGCAGGACGCGATCGCGGACATGGAGGAGCAGGGCGAGGCGGTGCCGCAGCCCTTCGCGGAGCGCAGCTACTCAGGCAAGTTCAACCTCCGCGTCGGGGAGAGCCTGCATCGTGAGCTCGCCATCGAGGCCGCCGAGGACGGGATGAGTCTCAACCAGTACGTCCTACGTAAGCTCCGCGCCGCCTGAGCAGTCGAACAGAGTGTTGTTGATCAACTAACTGTTCATCCCTACAGCGTCCGCCTCTCATCAGGCTTGGCTGGCGAGTTTGCACAGAGCCGGCAGGGTCATCGAACGGCACATGACGCACGAAACACGTGCGCGTAGGAAGCGAACACGCGGACTCCTCTCCGCGATGGCGCTCGTCCTCATCGCCGGACCGGCAACGGCCTTCGGCCCCACACTGGCGGAAGCACAGACGGCCCCGACCAGCGGCAACGCGCCGCTGATCAGCCTGAACGACGGGCAGAACCTTGAGGGCAAGGTCCCCGTCGTCGTCGCACCCGTCACCGAGAACGACTCCGTGACGACCCTCGCGGTCGACGGCGACAAGATCGGCGCCGACAAGACCGCCGGCACCGCCCACTTCGCCTTCGAGATGGGTGGCAACGGCACCGAGGCCCGCTATCGCAACTACCTCACCCGTCCGGTGGAGTCGACGCGTTCCACCGTTTCTCACGTTTCGCCTGCTCTTACGCTTCGCCGCAGGCACGTGCGCGGTCGGAGCGCACTCTCCACACGGCGGAGGGGCAATGGCGTCGAGGCGTACACGTCGGACTGTGGTTTCGGCGGTGGCCGGCGCACTCTTCGCCCTCGGTGTGGTCGCGCCCGGCCCGGCCGCCGCCCCACTGCCCCTTGCGGCCCAGGCCGACGGCGTTGATGCCCCCGGTTCGCGGGAGCCGCGTCCCCCGCAGTTGCCGGCAGACTTCCAGGGCACCGGCCGGTACATCGTGCGCGACCTCGGCATCGACGTGCCGTTCACCTGGCAGGGCAGGGACGGCAACAGCCAGATGATCGCCGGAGGTGCCGAGTATCCGATCTGGTTCACCAACCTGATCTACGAGAACACGCTCTACACGCTCACCTACAAGTGGCCGAACATCCCGCTGTTCCCGCCGCGCGCGTGCAGCAAGGTCCCGGGGTTCTTCAACCGCCAGATCTTCAACGACAAGCTGAAGACCGCGCGTTTCGTGGGGCCGGAGATCCTGCAAGGCGAGAAGGACCGGCAGGTCGACCACTGGCGGGTCGGGGTCGTCGGGGGTTCCACCGTGCCGGGCGAGTTCTTCCGGTTCCCGCTCGCGCTCGGTGACATCTACGTGGACCAGCGGGACCCGAGCCGGTGGTGGCAGGTGCTGCAGTTCGGCCTACAGAACCTCTTCGACCCGGAGCTGGACGAGTGGTTCACGATGGACACGTTCGACCACCGCCCCGGCGCAGTCACCCTCCCCGACCGCTGCCCACCACCCACGTCGTGACGCTTTCAGTTGATCAAGAGGTTTGCGTCATCTTGCGAGCGATCGGTGACCCAAACCTCTTGATCAACGCGGCTAGGTGTTGCCCGGCGGGGTGGTTCCGGTCTTTACAGGGCGAACAGCAGGGCGGCGTCGAGGAGGACGACGACGGCGGTGGCGAAGTGGATGCCGAATGCGACGACCTTCGTACCGCCGTTCCGTAGTACGACGACGGTGTCGCCCAGCGGGTTGAGCGCGACGATCAGCATGAACCACGCGACCGCGTCGGCGGTGGTGAAGGCGATCAGGGCGAGGCCGAGCAGCCCGTAGCTGAGATCGCGTAGGCCCTTGACCGTGAGGTAGGCGGGGTCTCCGTCCGGCCGGGCCGGCACCCCGTACCCGGCCGCCGCGGCCCCGGGCGCCAGCAGGAACCGCGCACCGATCAGGACGACGAAGAGGCTGAGCACAATGGCGAGCCCGTAGGCGAGAGGGGTCAGCATGGTTCGCTCCAATTCCTAGCGCTGCTAGATGCAGAAGCGACGCTAGCAGAGCACTGGCAGCAACGCTAGCAATGCTAGAATTGCGCCATGTCTACTCAGGCGCGCCGGGAGCGCGAGCGTGCGGAGCGGGAACGGACCATCGTCACCGCAGCGCGCGACCTGGCCTTGGCGGAAGGCTGGGACGCGGTGACCACCCGGCGGCTCGCCGCCGAGATCGAATACAGCCAGCCTGTCCTCTACAGCCACTTCAAGGGCAAGGACGCCATCATGGCGGCGGTCGCCGTCGACGGCTTCGCCGAATTGGCTACCGCACTAGCCTCGGCCCGCGCTTCGGCCACCGGTCCCCGGCAGGCGGTCGCCGACGTCGCGGCGGCGTACACCAGGTTCGCCGAGCAGCGGCCCGCCCTCTACGACGCGATGTTCACCCTCGCCGTGGACCTGCCGTTCGCCAGCCAGGACGCCCCGAGCGATCTGGCCCGGGGCTTCGCCGAACTGGCCGAGACGGTCCGCCCGATGGCCGGGGACGACGACCTGGAGACGTTCGCCGAGACGTTCTGGAGCGGTCTGCACGGGCTGGTCACGCTGATGCGCAGCGGCCGGCTCCGCCGCGCCGCGCACGACCGGCGGCTGGCGGTGCTGGTGCAACGCTTCTCCCGTTGAGCGGTCACCGACGGTTGAGCCAGGGCGCGCGTCGCGCGCAGTGTGCGGTGTGGTCGGTGGGCAGCGCACACCGCGCGCCGCCGGGCAGTGGTCGGTCGCAGAAGACCCAATGACGTACGTCCTGCGCGTCCTCGGCCGAGACGGTGACGCCGCCCGGCTCGACCCGTGCGCTGAGCCGGATCAGCACCCGTGCCGCGGTGCGCGCGAAGATCCGGGCGCGCAGCAGGTCCGGCGCGGTGATCGGCAGGTGGATCACCCAACGGTCGTTCATCGGTATCGGCGCCGTTCGCGGATCTGCCAGGGCCTCAGCGGTCTCCCACGCTGGAATGCGCTTGCCGGACGTGGTTCGTCGCGTCGCCTCGCCAGCCGACGGATCAGGTTGCGCACGGTGACTGCCCTTCGTCGGTTGGATCGACGTGAGGGGCGGCCGCCGCCGGTTGCGGTCGGCGGCGACCGCCCGCCCCGCGGCCGTTCCGGAGGTACGGCAGCAGGTCCGCGCCGGGGGAGCGCGGCGGGTGAGGTCTCGGCGGCGATGCGAGACCAGTACGAGAGGCGCCAACCGACCGCAGCAGCACCGCATCACCGAGAGCGACGCTACCGATACCTCTCACCTCTGTCAACGCTCTCTTGCCTGCCAGATCTCGCTGATGCGCTGACTGCATCTTCGCTGCCAGTTATTGCCGCTCTTTCACCTGGTGCTCGATACTGGTCGGGCCAACCGACTGCAAGGGGCCACCGCGTGCCGATTCCGCCAACCATGGACGAGTTGATCAACGATCTGCTGAGGCGGATCAAGGTCGGCGAGTTCCAACCCGGGTTGCAGATTCCGTCCACCCAGGAACTGTCCGATCACTACGACGTGTCCGTGTCGACCATCCACCGCGCGGTGGCGAGACTGCGAGGCGAGGGCGTGCTTGTCGGCCGGCCAGGTCGCGGCGTCTTCGTCGCGGAGTCCAAGTCCGGCCGGCGCTGACCCGACTCGCCGGCGAAGCCCCCGCTCGGTGCCGCCTCGGGACATGATCGACTCCGTATCGGCGATATCGGTGCTTCCAAGTGCCTCGGATACCGCGACATCAAGGAAACGGAGTCGATCAAGGCCGCGCGCGCGATCAGTCGACGGTGGGGAGCTTCGGGCCTAGGACGTCGTCGGCGTCGACGATCGTGTACGCGTAACCCTGCTCGGCGAGGAAGCGTTGCCGGTGTGCCGCGTACTCCGTGTCGATCGTGTCCCGGGAGACGACCGTGTAGAAGTGCGCCTGTCGACCGTCGGCCTTCGGTCGGAGCACCCGACCCAGCCGTTGCGCCTCCTCCTGGCGCGACCCGAACGTCCCCGACACCTGGATCGCCACCGCCGCCTCGGGCAGGTCGATCGAGAAGTTGCCGACCTTGGAGATCACCAGCGTGCGGATCTCACCGGTGCGGAACGCGTCGAACAGCCGCTCCCGCTCCTTGTTGGTCGTCGAGCCCTGGATGATCGGCGCGTCGAGGTATTCGCCGAGCTGGTGCAGCTGATCGATGTACGCGCCGATCACCAGCACCTGGTCGTTCGGGTGCCGGTCGACCAGCGCCTTGACCACCGGCAGCTTCGTGCGCGCGGTCGCCGCCATCCGGTAGCGCTCCTCGGCCTCCGCCGTCGCGTACGACATGCGCTCCGCGTCGGTCAGGGTCACCCTGACCTCGGTGCACTCGGCCGGCGCGATCCAGCCCTGCGACTCGATGTCCTTCCACGGCGCGTCGTACCGCTTGGGGCCGATCAGGCTGAACACGTCACCCTCGCGGCCGTCCTCGCGTACCAGAGTCGCGGTGAGGCCCAGCCGGCGGCGGGCCTGGAGGTCCGCGGTGAACCGGAAGATCGGCGCGGGCAGCAGGTGTACCTCGTCGTAGACGACCAGACCCCAGTCGCGGGCCCCGAACAGGTCGAGGTGGGTGAACGCGCCGCCGCGCCGTGCGGTGAGCACCTGGTACGTGGCGATGGTGACCGGGCGGATCTCCTTGCGC
Organism: Micromonospora sp. LH3U1; assembly: GCF_028475105.1. Classification (NCBI taxonomy): domain Bacteria; kingdom Bacillati; phylum Actinomycetota; class Actinomycetes; order Micromonosporales; family Micromonosporaceae; genus Micromonospora; species Micromonospora sp. LH3U1. Next base: position 548,397 of record NZ_CP116936.1, read on the forward strand.
TCGCCGGAGTATTCCCCGATCTCCTCCTCGGTCAGCGAGGTGCGGGCGATCAGCTCCCGCTTCCACTGCCTCCCGGCGACCGTGTTGGTGACCAGGATCAGGGTGGTCGCCTTCGCCTCGGCCATCGCTGCCGCGCCGACCAGGGTCTTGCCTGCGCCGCACGGCAGCACCACCACACCCGACCCGCCGGCCCAGAACGCCTCGACGGCTTCCCGCTGGTACGACCGCAGCGTCCACGGCTTGCGCCCGTCCTTGCCGGCCTCGGCCAGCTCGATCGGGTGCGCCTCACCGTCGACGTAGCCGGCCAGGTCCTCCGCCGGCCAGCCCAGCTTGAGCAGCGCCTGCTTGAGCCGGCCACGCTCGGACGGGTGCACCCGGATCGTGTCGTCGTCGATCTTGTCGCCGAGCATGCCGGCGAGCTTCTTGCTCTTGGCCACCTCGATCAGCACCAGCCGGTCCAGCGCGCGCAGCACCAGGCCTTCAGCCGGGTCGTTGGCGAGCTGGAGCCGGCCGTACCGGTCCATCGTGTCGGCGACGTCCACCAGCAGCGCGTGCGGCACGGGGTAGCGGGAGTACTTGATCAGCGAGTCGACCACACCCTCGGCGTCGTGCCCCGCCGCCCGGGCGTTCCACAGACCCAGCGGGGTCAGCCGGTAGGTGTGCACGTGCTCGGGTGAGCGCTCCAACTCGGCGAACGGTGCGATCGCCATCCGGCACGCCTGCGCGTCAGGGTGGTCGATCTCCAGCAGCAGGGTCTTGTCCGACTGCACGATCAGTGGTCCACCGCTCACGCCAGCGTCCTCTCCTCGGTTGGCCGTCCGGCCGGAACGGGTCGCATACCCGCCGTCGGCCGACCATCCAGTGTTGCACGATGCGGGATGTTGGAAGAAAGATGCTCACCGGCCGCAACCGTGATGGCACTCACGAACGTCTAGTAAAGGGACGACTGTCAGGGGAGGCCACATGAGGCGTGTTCGGATCACTTCCCGGCTGGTCGCCCTGGCGGTGGTTGTGCTGGTCGGCGCCGGTGCGTGCGCGTTCGATCCGCAGTCCGGTGGGAGTGGTGGTGGGGGAGCCGCCCAAGCCGGTCCGGCGGAACAGGCAACGGGGGCGAGCGACACGCCCGGCCCGGACCAGCGCGGCCGGCCCACGCCGGCCGCGCCCACCCCGACAGCGAAGGTGACCCGGCCACCGACGCCGAAGCCCACCCGCAGTACACCGCCGAAGCCGACCCCCAGCACCGGTACGCCGACAGTCGCCGGCTGCCCCCAGGGCCAGCACCAGCGCGAGGTGGAGACCTACCTGGCCCGGTTGGGCGGGTTCGGGGCCGTGACCGTGGACGGCCGGCAGTCCGCCGCCGACTGCGCCGCGATCAAGAAGTTCCAGAAGAGGTACGGCATTCGCCCCGTCGAGGGTCGCGCCGGACCGACCACCTTCGACGTGGCCCAGCGCCTCGCCACCACCGACCCGGCCCGCTGCAAGGCCGGCACGGGCACCACGTTCTGCGTCGACCTGACCCGGCAGACCGTCTGGGCGATCCGGGGCGGCAAGGTGATCATGGCGCCGACGGTGACCCGCACCGGCATGTCCGGCTACCGCACCCCCGCCGGCACGTTCACCGTCAACTACCGCAACCCGAAGGAGTGGTCCGACCCGTACGAGGTGTGGCTGCCGTACTGGCAGCACTTCACCCAGGGGATGGGCTTCCACGAGACCACCACCTACCTGCACGAAAAGTCGATCGGTTCGCACGGCTGCGTCAACCTGCTGCACGCCGACGCCGTCCGAATGTGGGAGTTGGGCAAGGTCGGCACCCGGGTGGTGCTGATCGGCCGCCGCCCCGGCACCTGACCGACACGGAGCGAATCGGGGGCATAACCCCCTGTCCGACCGGTCTTTCGAGTGTCACCCTGGGAGTCCAGGGCCGGACCGGGCGGGGAGGCTGGCATGACGGTCGACCGTGACGTGATCGCAGAACATGAGCACGCACCATCCGACGAGGTGTCCCGCGCGACCGTGATCGCCTACGCCGTCGCGGCGACACTCCTCGTCGGGTGGTTCCTCTTCGGCTGGCTGGTGCTCCAGCAGGGCTTCATCGACTCGGTCGGAGAGTCGGCCGGCGCCGGCTTCGCACTGCTTCTGATCGTCTCGGTGGTCGGCACCGTACGCCGCAGCCGCCGCTGACCGGCACCGCCCCGCGGCGGTGCCGGTCAGTCCAGTGCGAGCCGGTCAGTCCGCCAGCACCGCCGCAGTGATCCGGTGCAGCGCGAACGTGTGCAGCATCTCGGTCCGTTCGTCCTCGGCACGTAGGTAGCCGGCACCGATCGAGACCGGTTTGACCAGTCGGGACGCGGTCGCCCCGTGCGCGTCGACGTAACCGACCCAGACCAGCGCCTTGTCACGAACCGCCTGCTGGAGCACGGCGAGGGCCTCGCTGTGCGTGTGCGCCGGCACCGGGCCGCCGCCCAGCCCCGCCGCACCGCCGCGTACCACCGCCGGTGCCCGTCGGGCCGCCCGCGCCGCCGCGTCACCCCGCCGGATGTGCTCCACCACCCCGAGCAGCCGTGGCATGGGCAGCTTCGGGGCCAACGGATCGAGTGTCCGAGTGGTCACCGACACCCGGGCCGGGGCCCGCCGGATCCGTGGCCGGGCCAGCACGGTGCTGCCGGTGCCGTCCTCCTGCACCGGGGCGTACCCGGCGTCACGCAGCGCGCCCAGCAACCGGCCGACCTGGTACTGCGTGCACAGCACCGTCGGTGCGAGCCGGCGCAGTGCCAACGACTCCAGTCGCCGGTCGGCCAGCACCTCGCTGATCAGCGTCTCGTCGTCGCTGCGCAGGTACGCCCCGGCCAGACCAACCCGCAGCCCGCCGTGCTTACGGGCCACGTCGTCCACCAGGTAGGTGAGCCCCTGCGGCACCGGGGTACGCGACCGTCGCCGGAACACGTCGTGCAGGTCGTCGGCCGTGTAGCCGGAATCCAGTGCTCGGCGCACGCTCGCCGTGCTGACCCGGTGCACGCTGGCCCCGCCGGCCGACTCGAGGTCGGTCATCGACTCCAACTCGGCGGCGAGCGCCGGCTCGGGCGGGCCCGGCACCACCACGGTCAGGTCGGCCTGCACCAGGAAGTGGTCGACCGGGGCGGGCAGCAGGGCGTCCAGCGCCCGGGCGGCACTGGACGGGTCGCCGCTCTCGACGTCCGCGTGCACACCCAGCGGGTCGCCGCCGCCCCGCTCGTCGGTCGACGTCAGGTCACCCAGGAGCAGCCGACCGTACGAGGTGAGCGCCCCCAGGCCGGTGACGCCCAGCTGTGCGGCCTCGGCCAGTACCTCCCGGTGGGCGGCGTCCCGACCCCGACTGCGTCGCGGCGCCCGCCAGTCCAACAGGTCCTGCACTTCCTCGGCGGTGGGCGCGGTCGCCGGCTCCAGGTCGGCGAGTACGCCGAGCACCGCCCGCCGGGTGGCCGGCACGCTGGCCCGCTCGGCCTCGGCGGAGAGCGCGGTGATCGGCCGGTCCCGGTCGTCGCGGCGGCCGACCAGCCCCACCTGCCGGGTCATGGTCAGCCAGGCCCTCGCGAGCTGCTCCCACCGCTGGGCCAGCGAGGCGGCCCGCCACACCTCGTACCCGCCGGTCGGTACCACCTGCTGATCCACCCCGTACCGGCTCGTGGTCGCGCCGGGCAACTCCAGCTCGCCGGCGAGCCCGGCCGCGTACGCGACCTCCAGCAACAGTGCGGTGGTCGGTTCGTCCAGCCCGGCGGTACGGGCCAACCGACGCAGGTCACGGACACCGATGCCGCCCGAGCGCAGCACCGGAGCGGGCTCGTCAGCGAGTTGCTCCAGCAGCCCTTCGGTGTGCCGGACCACCTCCATGGTCTGTCCGGCTCCGGCCGAGTCGACCGCCTTCGGCTCACGCGGCGAGGCGGCCACCGGCGGTGGGCTGGTGCGCAGTGGCCCGAGCGGGCCGCTGTCGCGACGCAGTAGCAGGCCGACCTCGCGGGGCAGCTCCACCGTGCCGCTGGCCGTCGACGAACCGGTCGTCACGGGGACCAGCAGCCGGTTGTCGACGAGCCAACGCACCGGGGAGCCGGTCGGGGCACCGCCGTTGGTCGGGTCGGAGAGGACCGGGTCCTCCGCGCCGAGCGGTGGCGCCTGCAACGCGCCCGGGGGCACGCTGCCCACCGGCGGGCCGGCCGTCAACCGGTCCAGGATCGCCCGGGCCGAGGGCGGGGCGGCGAGCAGCGTCCGTCGTAGCTTCGCCGGGTCCGCGCAGAGCGCGGCCGTGCGCGGGTCCAGCTCCGCGGCCGGTCGGCCGAGCCCGGCGGGGTACGGGGCGACTTCGTCGACGGCGGGCACCACCTGCAGTGCGTGCTCCGGGCCGTACAGCAGGAAGAGCGCGCGCAGCCGGCCCACGGCGGCCCGGATGGCCGTCGGCGCCGGCGGGTGCGGCCCGACGGTCGCCATGGCGAGCACGGACTCGGTGGTCGTGGTGCCGTCGTCCGGGTTCCGGGTCAGGCGGGCGGCGTCGAGGATCTGGAGGGTGAACTGGTCCAGTCCGTCCAGCGCGCGGGCCACCGAGACCCGGGACTGGGCCCGGATGGCCAGGGCGGAGACGTCGGCCGGCACGGGCACGACGAGGTCGGGCCGCAGCTGGAGGAGCGCAGCCAGGGACTCGTCGGGCAGCGACCGCAGGTGGTCGGCGAGTGAGGTGGTCATCGTCTTTCCACGCTAGCCCGGCACCGGGCTTCCGCGCCCCTCGGACGTCCGGCCAACCGAGAGTCCCCGGGTACGTTTCTCGACATGCCCGCACTGACCGTCGGATTCGACCTCGACATGACCCTGGTGGACTCCCGCCCCGGCATCGCCGCGACCTTTCGGGCACTGACCGCGCGGACCGGCGTGCCGGTGGACGCCGACCTGGCGGTGTCCCGGCTCGGGCCGCCGCTGCGTACCGAGATCGCGTACTGGTTCCCGCCGGAGCAGGTCGAGTCGGCCGTGCGGGTGTACCGCGAGCTGTACCCGGCGTACGCGATCACCCCGACGGTCCCGCTGCCCGGCGCGCGGGAGGCCATCAACGCGATCCACGCACAGGGCGGCCGTGTGCTGGTCGTCACTGCCAAGATGGGCCGGCTGGCCCGGCTGCACCTGGACCACCTCGGTCTCACGGTCGACGAGCTGGCCGGTGACCTGTTCGCCGAGCAGAAGGCGGTCGCCCTGCGGGAGCACGACGCCACCCACTACGTCGGTGACCACGTCGCGGACATGGTGGCTGCGGGGGCCGCCGGGGTGCCCGGCATCGGCGTCGCGACCGGCCCGTGCTCCGCCGATGAGCTGCGCGCGGCCGGGGCGGAAGTGGTGCTGGACGAGCTCACCGAATTCCCAGCGGCGCTCGACCGGATGATCCAGCTAGCCTTGAAGCAGTAGCGGCTCAAGTGAAGCAGGGGTTTTCAGGTGCCTACGGGTCGAGTGAAGTGGTACGACACGGCCAAGGGATACGGCTTCGTCACCAGTGACGAGGGCGGCGACGTGTTCCTACCCAAGGGGGCGCTGCCGGCGGGTGTCACCGACCTCAAGGGTGGCCAGCGGGTCGACTTCAGCGTGGTGGACAGCCGCCGGGGCTCGCAGGCCATGGGAGTCAAGCTGCTGGACGCGCCGCCGTCGATGGCGGAGCTGCGCCGTCGGCCGGCCGAGGAGCTGCACGGCCTGGTCGAAGACATGATCAAGCTGCTGGAGGCGAAGGTGCAGCCGGACCTGCGCCGGGGTCGGTACCCGGACAGGAAGGCCGCGCAGAAGATCGCTCAGCTGGTCCACGCGGTTGCGAACGAGCTGGAGGTCTGAGGCACCAGCCCGGCGGTGGCGGCCCGGTCGAGCAGTGCCGCCACCGCGGCGAAACCGGCCACGCCCAGGTCTGCGGTGAACTCGTTGACGTAGAGGCCGATGTGCCGGTCCACCACGTCGAGTTCCATCTCCTGGGCGTGCGCCAGCACGTACTCCCGACTGGCCGCCGGGTCCGCCCAGGCCTGCCGGACCGACTCGCGGACCCAGCCGGCCGCGGCCTCCGGGTCCACCGTGCCGCGTCGGGCCAGGATCGCGCCGAGGGGGATGGGTAGGCCAGTGTCGGCCTCCCACCACTCGCCGAGGTCGACCAGGGCGCTCAGGCCGTGCCGGTGGTAGGTGAACCGGGCCTCGTGGATGACCAGCCCAGCGTCGTAGCGGCCGGCCGCGACGCCCGGCATGATCTCGTGGAACGGAACGACCTCGATCCGGGCCGGCGGTCGCCCGGCCGACCAGAGCCGGAACAGCAGGTACGCGGTGGTCCGATCGCCCGGCACCGCCACCGTGGCGCCGGTCAGGTCGGTGCGCTCCGGCCCGCCGTCGTGGTCGCCCCGGGTGAGCACCAGCGGGCCACAGCCGCGACCGAGCGCGCCACCGCAGGGCAGCAGGTGGTAGTCGTCGAGCAGCCAGGGCAGCGCCGCGAAGCTCACCTTCACCAGGTCGAACGCGCCCCGCTCGGCCGCCGTGTTGGTCACGTCCACGTCGGCATACGTCACCTCGACCGGTGGCGCGCCGGGCACCCGCCCGTGCACCAGGGCGTGGAAGACGAACGTGTCGTTGGGGCAGGGCGAGATCGCCAGGGAGAGCGCCACGCCCCTCACGTTAGCCCCGACCCCGTCTTCCCGCCCGCGCCCACCCCGCCCACTGTGATCCGCGACGAACAATGGCGCAGCCGCGAGGGCGCTACAGCTGAGCCGTGGTCAGCGCAGCGCTGGGGCCGCCGTGGTCAGCGCGGTGAGGGCTTCGCGCAGTCGCCAGGCGTTTCGGTCGCGGGGGCCGATCGGGTTGGAGATGGTGCGCAGCTCGGCGAAGGGCACCCCGGCCTGCGCGGCGGCGACCGCCACGCCGTACCCCTCCATGGCCTCGGCGACCGCCTCCGGATGCCTCCGGCGCAGCTCCTCGGTGCTGGCGGAGGTGCCGGTGACCGTGCTGACCGTGAGCACCGGGCCGGTCGTGGCCGCCGGCAGTGCGGCGCGCAGTGCCTCCAGCAGGTCCGGGTCGGTCGGCACGACGCTGCCGCCACCGAGCAGCGCGGGCGGCATGCCCAGCTCGTCGACGGGGATGAAACCCTCCGGTGACTCGGCGCCCAGGTCGGCGGCGATGCTGGCGGTGCCGAGCACCGTGTCGCCGACCTCGGCCCGCCCGGTGAAGCCGCCGGCCACGCCGACGCTGACCACCGCGCGGTACGGGCGTCCGGCGGCCTCGGCCAGCGCCAACAGTCGCGCGGTGGCGGCCCCGGCGACGGCCGGGCCCACGCCGACCGGGGTGACGGTCACGGTGGCGTCGGTCAGCCCGGCGCGGACCGCGTCCGCCTCGGCTGGTACCGCAGTCACCACCAGCAGGCCGGTCACGAGAGTGAGCCGGGGGACTCGCGGCGGGTCTCGTCGTCGGCTCCGCCACCCGGGCCGCCGACCGCCGAGGACGGGCGGTAGATGTGGTAGCCCGGCGGGGTCAGGCCAGGGCCGTCGTGCTGCGGAGAGCTGGCCTGGGCCGGTGCCGGCGAGGTGGGTGCGACGTCCCCGGGTTCGTCGGCTGGCTCGTCCTCGGTCAGTTCGTCGTCGCCGAGCGGCCGGCCGGCCAGCTTCTCGCCGCGCAGCCGGGCGGCGACCAGCACACCCCGGATCGCGGCCAGTATGCCCACCCCGGCGGCGACGGCGATGCCCATCCGGCCTTCGAACGGGACCAGCCCGAGCCCGCCGCCGACGACGAAGGCGAGCATCAGCACCGTCTCGGAGTGGGCAAAGGAACTGGCTCGCAGCCGTTCCGGGATGCGCTCCTGGATCGAGGCGTCCACGGCCAGCTTTGCTATCCCGCTGACCAGCGCGGCGACCAGGCAGAGCAGAGCGACCATCACCAGTGAGAACTGGATGACGGCGAGCACCGCCACCCCAGCCACGATGATCATGCTGCTGGACTGGATGGCGGTCGGCCGGTGGATGCGCAGCCGGGTGCCGATGGCGGTGGCCAGGAAACTGCCCACCGCGAGCGCGCCCCCGACCACTCCCAACGCCCACTCGGCGCCCAGATCCCGGCCGAACACCACAGTGGTCAGGTCGCCCTTCTTGATCGCGAAGGCGAGGAAGAGCAGCAGGAAGCCGTACACCGCGCGGAGCGTCGCGGCGCCGATCAGGGTGGCGATCACCACCCGGCCGGCGGGCCGACCCCGACCCAGCGGCCGGTCGCCACGGCGGCGGCCCAGCGCCCGCAGTGGCCGGGGAACCCGCTCCGGTGGCTCCGAGTCGGCCTTCGGCGGCAGCCGCAGGGAGATCACCATGCCGACCAGGAAGATCACCGACGCGACGCGCAGCGGCCACTGCGGCCCGAACCAGAACGCGGCCAACCCGATCGGCGCCACGAGCGCACCCGCGACCGTGCCGTAGACGCTGGCCCGAGCCCCGACCTGGGAGAGGCCGAGCCCTTCCGGCAGCAACCGGGGCACGGCCGCGGACCGGGCCACGCCGTACGCCCGGGAGAGCGCGAGCACCCCGAACGCGGCCGGGTAGAGCCCGAAGCCGTGGATGTAGTCGGAGATCAACCAGGCCAGGAACGCGCGGCCGAGCATCGTGGCCGCCAGCGCGTACCGCCGGCCGTGTCGGAAGTGGTCCAGCAGTGGGCCCACCACGGGGGCGAGCATCGCGAACGGCACCATGGTCACCAGCAGGTAGAGCGCGACCTTGCTGCGGGCCTCGCCCAGCGGCACGTTGAAGAAGATCGTCCCGGCCAGGCCGATGGCGATCAGCGTGTCCCCGGCGCAGGAGACCGCGTGCAGGTCGAACAGGCGAACCATGCCGGTCTCGCCGCCCGCACCCCGGGCCCGGGCCCGACCGGCCCGGCGGGTCACCCAGCGGCCGCTGCCCACCGAACCACGCAGCAGCAGACGAATGGCGCGGATGCCGGTGCCGACGGTCCGCCCGAGGACGGATCGCCCGGAGCTGGAGTACGACGGCATGTGCACCATCCTCGCCCATTCGATCCAGGTACGCCGCACCACTGCGGGGAAAGGTTCCTCGGGAGTCCCTGTCACCCCTGCGAGGCGCATAGGGAACAATGGTTTGGTGACCAGGCCTGTCTCCACCCGTGCCGCCCGTCTCGACCAGGTCTGCGCCGCTGCCGTCGAGGTGGCCCGCGCTGGCATCACCGAGGTGGACGCCGACGACGTCGGTGACCACCTGCAGGTCGTGGCTGAGGGTGAACGGCTGGTCACCCACTATTTCGAGTGCCGCCTCGCCGGCTACCAGGGCTGGCGGTGGGCGGTCACCGTCACCCGGGTGTCGCGCAGCAAGACGGTGACCATCTGCGAGACGGTGCTGCTACCCGGCCCGGACGCGCTGCTCGCGCCCGGCTGGCTGCCCTGGCAGGAGCGGCTCAAGCCCGGCGACCTGGGCCCCGGCGATCTGCTGCCGAGTTCGCCGGATGACGATCGGCTGGTCCCCGGCTACCTGCTCTCCGACGACCCGGCGGTCGAGGAGACGGCGTGGGAGCTGGGCCTCGGGCGAGCGCGGGTGCTCTCCCGGGAAGGCCGCATCGAGGCGGCGCAGCGCTGGTACGACGGCGACCACGGCCCCGCCGCGCCCATCTCGACCGCCGCGCCGGCCGCTGCCCGTTGCGGCACCTGCGGCTTCTACCTGCCGCTGGCCGGTGCGATGCGGCAGGCGTTCGGGGCGTGCGGCAACTTCTACGCCCCCGATGACGGCCGGGTGGTGAGCGCCGACCACGGTTGCGGCGCCCACTCCGAGACGCTGATCGAGGCGGCCGAGACCGCGGTCGACGAGCTGCCCACGGTGTACGACGACAGCGCGGTGGAGGCCATGTCGGTCAGCCGCGCACCGGGATCGGTAGAGGCCGCCGAGCCGGCGGAGCCGTACGGGCACTCCTGATCGTTCGCGCCGGGGTGCTCCGGCGCAGTGGCCAGGTCAGCTGGCGCGGCGGCGGCGTCGGTTGGCGTCGTGCCGCATCATCGTGGCGAGCCCTGGGAAGCCCCAGAGGAAGCCGGCGAGGCAGGTCCAGAGCCAGTTCTGGTGACCGTGGTCGGTCAGCCAGCCCCGGAAGAAGATCAGCAGGACCAGCCCGGCCACCGCCCACGCGACCAACCCGGCGAGGGCGAACGGCACCATCGGCGGGTCCAGTGGTGCGGGCCGCGGTGGCTGCTCGTTCGGCATCCGGCAAGCGTACGCGATCGACTTCCCCTGCCCCTCAGTGATCTGGGACGATGCGCGCGACAACCGGAAGATCACCTGCGAGGACCTGATGGCAGTAGCGCCGCCCGAGAACGGCACCCCTCCCAACCCCGCCCACCCGCGTAACGGCTTCGACCGGTTCTTCGAGATCTCCGCCCGTGGCTCGACGTTGAGCCGCGAGGTACGCGGTGGCCTGGCGACCTTCTTCACGATGGCGTACATCGTGGTGCTCAACCCGCTGATCCTGGGTGGTGCCGTCGACGGTGACGGCAAGACCCTTCCGATTCCCGCCCTGGCTGCCGCGACCGCGCTGGTAGCCGGCCTGATGACCATTCTGATGGGTGTGGTCGGCCGGTTCCCGCTGGCGCTCGCCGCCGGTCTGGGCGTCAACGCGCTGGTGGCGTACGAGATCGCCCCCGAGATGACCTGGGCCGACGCGATGGGCCTGGTGGTGATCGAGGGTGTGATCATCGCGGTGCTGGTGCTGACCGGTCTGCGGACCGCGGTGTTCCGCTCGGTGCCGACCCAGATGAAGACCGCGATCGGGGTCGGTATCGGTCTGTTCCTGACCATCATCGGTCTGGTGGACGCCGGCTTCGTCCGGCGGATCCCGGACGCCGCCAACACCACCGTCCCGGTCGGCCTGGGCATCGGCGGCAAGCTGGTGAGCTGGCCGATGCTGGTCTTCGTGGTGGGTCTGCTGATCACCCTGGTGCTGGTGGTCCGGCGGGTACGGGGCGCGATCCTGATCGGCATCCTCGCCTCGACCGTGCTGGCGGTGGTCGTGGAGGCGATCGGCAACATCGGCCCGTCGTTCGTCAACGGTCAGCCCAACCCGAAGGGCTGGTCGCTGAACGTGCCGGAGCTGCCGAAGACGGTGGTCGACCTGCCGGACCTGTCGCTGCTCGGCAAGTTCAACGTGCTGGACTCGTGGGGCCGGGCCGGCTGGCTGGTCGTGCTGATGTTCGTGTTCACGCTGCTGATCACGGACTTCTTCGACACCATGGGCACGATGGTGGCGGTCGGCCAGGAGGGCGGCCTGCTCGACGAGGAGGGCACCCCGCCGCGGGCCAAGGAGATCCTGTTGGTCGACTCGATCGCCGCGGCGGCCGGCGGTGCGGCCAGCACCTCCAGCAACACGTCGTACATCGAGAGCGCCGCCGGTGTCGCGGAGGGTGCCCGGACCGGCGTGGCCAACCTGGTCACCGGCGTGCTCTTCCTGCTGGCGATGTTCCTGGCGCCGCTGGTGGTGATCGTGCCGTTCGAGGCCGCGTCGACGGCCCTGGTGGTGGTCGGTTTCCTGATGATGACCGCGGTGCGGACGATCGACTGGTCCGACTACGAGATCGCCATTCCGGCGTTCCTCACCATCGTGCTGATGCCGTTCACCTACTCGATCTCCAACGGCATCGGCGCTGGTCTGATCACCTTCGTGGTGGTCAAGCTGGCCCGGGGTAAGGCCCGCGAGGTCCATTCGCTGCTGTACGGGGTGGCCGCGTTGTTCGTGCTGTACTTCCTGCGCGGGCCCATCGAGTCTCTGGTGCTCTGACGTGCGTCCGGGCGGGGAATCGAGCAGGATTCCCCGCCCGTAACATCATGAATCCCCTCGTGAGCCTGGTCATAACGGATGTCGTTAGCCATGCTCATTAGTTAAGCTAACTACTGTGACGGAGCGGACGGTGACGGCGGAACGCGTGCCACCGGCGCAGCTGGCTCCCCAGCTGCGTGATGCGATCACCCGACTCAACCGGCGGGTCCGCCAGGCCCGACCGGTCGGCGACCTCACGGTCACCCAGCTCTCCGCGCTCACCAGCCTGCGGCTGGCGGGCGCGTTGACGCCCCGGGAACTGGCCGATGTCGAGCGGGTGCAGCCACCGACGATGACCAAGATCGTCGCGAAGTTGGAGGACCGTGGCCTTGTGCAGCGGACACCCCATCCGACCGACGGCCGGCAGGTCATCCTCGCGGCGACCGAAGGGGGGCGGACCGTGATCGAGCAGTTCGAGCGGGTCCGCGACGAATGGCTGGCCCGCCGGCTGGTCGAGCTCACCGAGGACGAACGGGAGACCCTGCACAGGGCCGCCGAGATTCTTCAAAAGCTCGCCCGCGCCTGAGCCACACCCGCGCCACCGGGTTCGTGCCGTCACCTGTCGATGACGCGTACGTCCGGAGGAGGCGCACCAAGAGTGCAGGCCAAGTTGAGCACGATGTTCCAGTCCCTACAGGTCCGCAACTACCGCCTCTTCGCATCCGGGCAGCTGATCAAACTGATCGGCGTCTGGATGATGTTCATCGCCCAGGACTGGCTCGTCCTCGAGCTCTCCGACAACTCGGCCACCGCCCTTGGCGTGGTCACCGCCTGCCAGTTCACCCCGGTGCTGCTGCTCACCCTGCTCTCCGGCCGGCTCGCCGACCGGTACGACAAGCGGGTGCTGCTCTTCGCCGCCAACGCCTTCTGGACGGTGCTGGCGCTCGGCATGGCCGTGCTGGTCCTCACCGACATGGTGCAGCTCTGGCACGTCTTCGCCTTCGCCGCGTTGCTCGGCACCGCCAACGCCGTGGAAACCCCGGTCCGCCAGGCGTTCGTCTCCGAACTCGTCGGTACGTCACTGCTGCCCAACGCGCTGTCGCTGAACGCGGCCGTCTTCAACTCCGCCCGCATCGTCGGCCCGGCCGTCGCCGGGCTGGCCATCGCCGCCTTCGACGTGGGCCCGGTCTTCCTCTTCACCGCCCTCAGCTCCATCGCGCCGCTGGTCAACGTGGTCCGGATGCGAACGACCGATCTGCACCGTGACGCCCTGCTGCCGCGCGACGAGCGGGCGTCCGCCCGGGTCGTCGACGGGCTGCGGTACGTGTGGCGCCGGCCGGATCTGCTGATGCCGATGGCGATGATGTCGGTGATCGGCATGTCGCTGTTCAATTTCCAGCTCACCCTTGCCGCGCTGGCCAAGACGGTCTTCCACACGGGCGCTGCCTCCTTCGGCCTGTTCAGCACGGCGCTGGCGGTCGGCGCGCTGGGCGGCGCGCTCAGCGGCACCGGCCGGCGTAGTCGTCCGTCGGTCTGGCTGGTGCTCGGTGCCGCGATCGCCTGCGCCAGCTTCGGCACCCTGGTCGGCTTCGCGTCGACGTACTGGCTGGTCGTGGCGCTGCTGGTGCCGACCGGCTTCTGCATGGTCTTCTTCGCCCAGGCCGCCAACCAGCGGATCCAGATGGGCGTCGACGCGGCCTTCCGGGGTCGGGTGATGGCCCTGTGGGTGCTGGTGTTCCTGGGTACCAACCCGGTCGGCGCGCCGCTGATCGGCTGGATCGCGGAGCGCTACGGTGCCGGCGCCAGCATCTGGATGGGTGGTCTGCTCTCGCTGGCCACCGCGCTGGTCGCGCTCACCTGGCAGCTGCGCCACTCCGGTGCCCGGCTGCGTTTCCGGGTGCTGCCGATGCCCCGCTTCTACGTCACCTCCACCGACTGCTGAGGTTCACCGAAGGCGAGCCGGGCCGCGTCCGCTCGGGGTGGATTGTGCGGATGCGGCCAAATCGCTGGCGGGGTGGCACGGTGGGGCTTAGCGTCGATACGTGGGAGTCGAACGCGCGCTGATGCTGGCCCTGGCGTTCCTCGCCGTGGCCAGTCTGCCGGCGGCACTCGCCCTGCTCTTCTGCTATGACGAGATCCTCGACCGGGTGGTGTGCGGCTGGTCCGAGTGGCGTGAGCGCCGGCGGGAGGAACGCACGATCGCCCGACTCGACCGGGCCGTCGAGGCCGACGCGCTGACCCGGGACATCGACTTCAGCGATTTCGACCGTGTCGACCGTCGGCCCCTGGAACAGGTCGCCGCCGACCTGCGCCGCCTCGGCGGTCAGCGGCTCGGCGGCACCGGCCGGTCGATGATCTGGCACGGCGAGCTGCTCCAGGTGTACGACGACAGGCTCCGGCTGGCCTGCCGCGCTCTCGGCCTCACCGAGCACCTCGCCGAACTGGAGGGCGTCGACCAGGAGATCGAGCGGGTCCGGGTGGAGGGTGTGCTGCACGCGGCCGGCCTGTCCCTGCCGGCAGCCCGGGCCGGGCACCGGCAACGGCACCGCTGAGCAACCCGACGGTCGCGGCTCGTTGAGGCCGCCCTGATCGACCCGGCTTCCCGGAAGGCGGGGTGTCGCTGAGGCGCGGACACCGCGACCTCAAGGAAACCGAGTCGATCGTGTGCGTGAGGCAGTGACGGGCCGCCCGACGACGCGGAAGCGTCAGGAGGACTCGCGCGCGGCCGGCCCACTGCCGAAGAGCACGTCGTCCCAGCTCGGCAGTCGCTTACGCGGCTTGCCGTTGGCGTCGGTCGACTCGCCGGCGGCCGCCGCGGTGGCCGTCCGGCGGGGCCGGAGCACCGCCAGCGACGGCACGGCCGGCACCTCCTTGGGCGCGTCCGAGTCGTCGTCGAAGGCCGACCCCTGGCCGCCGCCGAGTAGCGCGGCGGCACCCCCACCGACCGGCCGCTGCCGAGGCGCGTCCGACCCGGCAAGAGCAGCCGGGGTACGCGGCTCAAGACCGCGACCCGACGAGCCGCCCAGCGGGCGGTCCAGTGAGGCGAGCAGCGCGTCCCGGCCAGCCCGGATCGGATCCCGACCGGAGCGCGGGTGCTCGGACGCCGCCGGCAACCCGTGCCCACCACGGCTCGGCTCGCCGCGCGACGGACCGGGCAGGGCGTGCCCGCCCCGCTCCGGTGCCGGCTCCTGACCGAGGATCGGCGTGGGCCGCTCGGCGCACAGGTACTGCGCCATGTCGTCGTGCGGCGCGACCACCTGCCGGGCCTTGTCCATGTCCCAGATGGCCTGCGCGGTGGCCTTGCCGGACGGCCACGTGGCGATGATCCGCCAGGTGCCGTCGTCACGCCGGTATGCGTCCCAGGAGATCTTCTCGGTGTCGATGCCGTGCTGGCTCAGCCGGCCGTTGACCACCTCGGCCAGTGGGGTGGGCTTCTCCGCACCCTTGAGTCGGGTCCGTCGGGCGTGCTGGGCGAGCATCGCCCGCTCCTGAAGCACCGGGCCGGCGTAGCGCAGCACCCGGTCGACCGGCACCCCGGCGATCCGGGCGACGTCCTCGGCGGACTCACCGGAGCGGATGCGGGCCTGGATGTCCCGGGGGGACAGTGAGGGAATCGGGTCGACGGTGCTCGGTGCCACCGCGAGCGGCGGGGCACCCGGCTCGGGGTGCATCACGCCGGCGATGCGTTCGTCGATCGGCAGGGCGAGGAGTCGCCCGACCTCGTCGGCGAGCACCAGCGCCTGACCGTCCTCGGAGAGGGCGACGAAGCGTACTGGGCGCATAGCGTTGCCTCCGTCCCGCTTCGCTGGCCGTACGCCACGAGTCGGCCACCCAGGCGTCTCGCACCACCGTACGCGCATCTGTCTCGGGGTGGGGGAAGCGACACCCCGCATGTCGTGACTGAGCTGCGGCAATGATCACGGTCGGTGTCCGTGGAGGCCCCAACGGACACCGACCGTGACGAAGCTCAGAGTCGCTCGACCACGTAGTCGATGGACGCGGTCAGCGCCTCGACATCGGCCGGCTCGACGGCCGGGAACAGTGCAATGCGGAGCTGGTTTCGACCGAGCTTGCGGTACGGCTCGGTGTCCACGATGCCGTTGGCGCGCAGCGCCTTCGCGATCGCGGTGGCATCCACCCCGTCGGCGAAGTCGATGGTGGCGACAACGTTGGAGCGCAGCGTCGGGTCGCTGACGAACGGAGTGGCCACAGTGGAGCGCTCTGCCCAGCCGTACAGCGTGGCGGCGCTCTCGGCGGTGCGCTTGGCCGCCCAGGACAGTCCACCCTGCGCGTTCATCCAGTCGGTCTGCTCGGCGGCCAGGAAGATGGTGGCCAGCGCCGGGGTGTTGTAGGTCTGCTCCAGCCGCGAGTTGTCGATCGCGGTGACCAGGTCGAGGAAGGCGGGGATGTAGCGCCCGGACGCCTTGATCTCGGCGGCCCGCTCCAGCGCGGCCGGCGACATGAGGGCCAACCAGAGACCACCGTCGGAGCCGAAGCACTTCTGCGGAGCGAAGTAGTAGACGTCGGTCTCGCCGACGTTGACCTCCAGGCCACCCGCACCGGAAGTGGCATCGACCAGCAGCAGCGCGCCCTCGTCCGCACCGGCCACCCGGTTGATCGGGACGGCCACACCGGTCGAGGTCTCGTTCTGCGGCGTCGCGTACGCGTCCACGCCGGACTCGGCGACCAGGGTCGGCGCGCTGCCCGCCTCGGACCTGCGGACGGTCGGCTCGCCCAGGAACGGCGCGTCCTTGACCGATTTGGCGAACTTGGCGCCGAACTCGCCGAAACTGGCGAACTGGGCCCGGTCGCGGATCAGGCCGAAGGTGGCGACCTCCCAGAACGCGGTGGTGCCACCGTTGCCGATCACGACCTCGTAGCCCTCGGGCAGCGAGAAGAACTCGGCGATGCCGGAGCGCAGCCGGGCCACCTGGTCGCGGACCGTCTTCTGCCGGTGCGAGGTGCCCAGGTAGCTGGTGGCTACCTCGGCAAGAGCGGACACGGCCGCCGGGCGGACCTTGGACGGGCCGCAGCCGAAGCGTCCGTCGGCGGGCTTGATGTCATCGGGAATCCGGATGGTCGGTGCGTCAGCCACGGTCTTGAAGATCCTTCCGCAAAGCGCGAGGGCGGGCCCGGCGACACTGCCGGCCCCCATCCTCGCACCCGGACCCATCGGTGCAAGCCGAGCCCCCGACGGCCGGTCTGAGTCCTTCGCCACACCGGCGCGATCAGCTCGGTCGAAATGAGGAAGGGGCTCCTCCTCAACGGCAGCCGTTGAGGAGGAGCCCCTTCCCGCAGCTCAGGCGCCGTGCGGGATGGCGGCCCAGCCCTCGACGTCGGACGGCTTACGGGTCTCCGGACCGACGTAGAGGGCGGACGGGCGTACCAGCCGCTGCAGGCGCTTCTGCTCCAGGATGTGCGCGCTCCAGCCGCCCATCCGCGCGCAGGTGAACATCGAGGTGAACATGTGTGCCGGCACCTCGGCGAAGTCCAGCACCACGGCCGACCAGAACTCGACGTTGGTGGCCAGCACCCGGTCCGGGCGGCGGGCCTGCAACTCGGCGAGGGCGGCCTTCTCCAGCGCCTCGGCGATCTCGAAGCGCGGCGCGCCCAACTCCTTGGCGGTGCGTCGGAGCACTCGGGCACGCGGGTCCTCGGCCCGGTAGACCCGGTGGCCGAAGCCCATCAGCCGCTCGCCGCGATCGAGCACACCCTTGACGTAGCCCTCCGCGTCACCGCTGCGCTCCACCGCCTCCAGCATGCTGAGCACCCGGGACGGGGCACCGCCGTGCAGCGGGCCGGAGAGGGCGCCGATGCCCGACGAGATGCAGGCAGCCGCGTCCGCCCCGGTGGAGGCGACGATGCGAGCGGTGAAGGTGGACGCGTTCAGGCCGTGCTCGGCGGCCGAGATGAAGTACGCGTCGACGGCCTTGACGTGCCGCGGGTCGGGCTCTCCGCGCCAGCGCTTCATGAACCGCTCGACGATGGTCTGCGCCTTGTCGATCTCCTTCTGCGGCACCGCCGGCAGGCCGAGGCCCCGGGCGGACTGGGCGACGAAGGAGAGCGCGGTCACCGATACCCGGGCGAGGTCCTCGCGGGCCTGCTCGTCGGAGATGTCCAGCAGTTGGTTGAGCCCCCAGTACGGGGCCAGCATCGCGACCGCGGACTGCACGTCGACGCGGATGTCACCGGAGTGCACCGGCACCGGGAACGGCTCCGCCGGCGGCAGGCCCGGCCCGAACCGGCCGTCGACCAGCAGCGCCCACACGTTTCCGAACGAGACCTGCCCGATCAGATCCTCGATGTCGACCCCGCGATAGCGCAGCGCGCCGCCCTCACGGTCAGGTTCGGCGATCTCGGTCTCGAAGGCGACGACGCCCTCCAGCCCGGGTTTGAAATCAGCCATGTCGCTCTCCTGGATCTGGTCGGTGCGCCCGATCGGCTCATCCGGCCCGATTGGCCGAGCGCCTTAGGCGACCCTCAGGGATGTGTTCGGAACATACTGCCTGCTGAGTAAGGGATACGCGACCCGCTGCGACTGTGCTGCACGCGACATCCCCGGATGCGCAATCTCCGCGCCCCTCGGTGAGACTGGGCGGTGCGGGCTGGTCAGCGCGGGAGGGCGCTGGCAGGGTCGCCGAGAAGGAGTGGGGACGTGACGGGTGACACACCCGCCCCGGCCGCGATGCGTAACGAGTACGCCGCGGACCGGGGCCTGACCGAGGTTGACCTGGCCGCCGACTGGCACACCCAGTTCGACCGCTGGTTCGCCGACGCGGTGGCCTTCGGGCTACCCGAACCGAACGCGATGGTGGTGGGCACCGCCGACCCGGCCGGCCGGCCGAGCGGACGGACCGTGCTGCTGAAGGGGTACGACCCCGAGGGCTTCGTCTTCTTCACCAACCACCTGTCGCGCAAGGGCGTGGAGGCGTCCGCCAACCCGTACGCCAGCCTGGTCTTCCCGTGGTTTCCCATGCAGCGTCAGGTGGTGGTCGGCGGGCGGATCGCGCACGTCGACCGCGCGACGAGCGAGGCGTACTTCGCCAGCCGGCCGCGCGGCTCCCAACTGGGAGCCTGGGCGAGCCCGCAGTCGCAGGTGGTGCCGGGCCGAACCGAGCTGGAGGAGCGCTACCGGGCGGTGGCCGAGCGGTTCGCCGACGAGGCCGTGATCCCCGCCCCGCCGCACTGGGGTGGGTTGCGGGTCCAACCTGATTCGGTGGAGTTCTGGCAGGGCCGGGCCGGCCGGTTGCACGACCGACTCCGCTTCCGCCGCCTCGATGAGGGCGGCTGGATCGTCGAGCGGTTGGCGCCGTGACGGGTGTGCAGGAGGCTCGGCCGCGCGGAGCGCGCCGCTGGGCGCTCGACGTACGTCCGCTGCGCGTGCCGGCGTACCGACGGCTCTGGCTCGGCAACACCGTGGCGATGTTCGGCTTCCAGTTCACCGCCGTCGCGGTACCGGTGGAGATGTACGCCCTGACCCGGGACTCGTTCTGGGTCGGCCTGCTGGGCGTCGCGGCCTTCGTACCGTTGCTGATCTTCGGGCTCTGGGGCGGCGCAATCGCCGACGCCCGCGACCGCCGTGCGGTGCTGCTCGGCGGGTCGGTGCTGCTCTGGGCGTCCACCCTCGGGCTGCTGGTCCAGGCACTGCTGGACGTGGGCAGCCCGGTGCTGCTGTTGGCGCTGATGGCGTTGCAGTCGGTGGCGTTCGCGATCAGCTCGCCGGCCCGCAGTGCCATGTTGCCCCGGCTGGTGCCGGACGATCTGGTGCCGGCCGCCACCACGCTGAACTACACGACCTTCACCGCGGCCTCGGTCGCTGGACCGCTCGCCGCCGGTCTGATCCTCGCCGCCTCGCCGGACACCGCAGTGGTCCTGCCGATCGCGTACGGGGTGGACGCTCTGCTGTTCACCGCGATGCTCTGGGCAGCGTTGCGCCTGCCCGCGCTGCCGCCCGAGCCGACCTCCGACGGCGAGCCCCGTCGCGCTGGCCTGGCCAGCGTGATCGACGGGTTCCGCTACCTGGCCACCACGCCGGTGCTGCTGCTGTCCTTCGGGGTGGACCTGATCGCGATGATCCTGGCCATGCCGCGGGCGCTCTTCCCGGAGATCGCCCACGAACGGTTCGGCGGCGGTGGTGCGGTCGGTCTGCTCTACAGCGCCATCGCGATCGGCTCGATGATCGGCGGGCTGACCTCCGGCTGGATCGGTCGGCTCCGCCGGCAAGGGCTCGGCCTGGTGGTTGCGGTGGTCGCCTGGGGACTGGCGATCGCCGCCGCCGGGTTGGCCCACCAGCTCTGGCTGATGGTCCTGCTGCTCGCCGTGGCCGGTGCCGCCGACCTGGTCAGCGCGGTGCTGCGCCAGTCGATGCTGCTGGTCTACGCACCGGACCGGATGCGCGGCCGGCTGCAGGGCGTCAACACCGTCGTGGTGGCGGGTGGCCCGCGCCTGGGCGATCTGCGGGCCGGCACCATGGCCGCCGGGTTCGGCGGCGGGGTGGCCTGGGTGGCCGGCGGGCTCGCGTCGGCGGTGCTCGTGGTGGTGCTCGCGGTCGCTTTCCCGGCACTGCTGCGCTACCGGGCCGCGGCGGCGTCGAGCGGCGACCGGACGTGACCGGTTAGGGTCGCCGACATGGAAAGCCCCGATCAGCGCCCGTTCTCCGGCGCCCAGTGGACCATCTCCGCCGCTGGCCACGAGGCCGTCATCGTGGAGGTGGGCGGTGGGCTTCGGACGTACCGGCACGACGGTGTCGACCTGGTCGACGGGTACCAGACCGACGAGGTCTGCCCCGGCTGCGCCGGGCAGGTGCTGGCACCCTGGCCGAACCGGATCCGCGATGGCCGCTACCCGTTCGGCGAGCGGACGCACCAGCTCCCGCTGACCGAGCCGGAGCGGCACGTGGCCATCCACGGGCTGGTCAACTGGGTGCCGTGGCGTCTGGTGGAGCAGTCCGAGGACGCGGTGACGGTCGGGTACGACCTTCCGCCGCAGCCTGGCTACCCGTGGCCGTTGCGGCTGCTCAGCCGGTGGAGCGTCGGCGCGGACGGCCTGCGCGCCGAGCACGAGGTGACCAACATCGGTGGCGAGGCCGCGCCGTTCGGCTTCTCCGTGCACCCGTACCTGCAACTGCCGGGCGTCGCGGTCGACGACCTGGTCATGCGGCTGCCGAGCCGTACCCGGCTGTTGGTGGACGGCCGGTTGCTGCCGGTCGGCGCGACCCCGGTGGCCAGCACCGAGTACGACTGGACCAGCCCGCGCCGGATCGGCGCCGCCGAGCTGGACCTCTGCTTCGGTCAGGTGATCCGCGACGCCGACGGCGGCTCGGCGGTGAGCCTCTCCGCGCCGGACGGTTCGGCGGGGGTGAGCATCTGGGCGGATGCGGAGTTCGGCTGGTGGCAGGTGTTCACCGGGGACGCGCTCACGGGTGAGCGGCATCGCCGCTCGGTGGCGATCGAGCCGATGACCTGCCCGCCGGACGCGTTCCGCTCGGGCAAGGACGTGCTCACGCTCAAGCCTGGTACGACCTGGCGGGGTGCCTGGGGCATCCGGCCCGGGGCCTGATGGAGTTCGCCGAGGTCGTCCGGCGCCGACGGATGGTGCGCAACTACGACCCGGACCGCCCGGTCCCGCCCGACGTGGTGGACCGGCTGCTCGACCACGCGATCCGGGCCCCGTCGGCCGGGTTCGCCCAGGGCTGGGGCTTCCTGGTGCTGGAGGAGCCGGCCGACCGGGAGCGGTTTTGGGCCGCCACCACACCGGATGGCGGCGGGCGGGAGCGTTGGCTCGCGGGGATGCGTCGGGCGCCGCTGATCGTGGTGCCGCACGCCAACGAGTCGGCCTACCTGCAGCGTTACGCCGAGCCGGACAAGGGCTGGACGGACCGGTCCACCGACCGCTGGCCGGTGCCGTACTGGCACGTGGACACCGGTTTCGCGGCGCTGCTGATGCTGCTCACCGCGGTGGACGAGGGGCTGGGGGCGTGTTTCTTCGGCATTCCGCCGCAGCGGCTGGCCACCTACCGGGACGCGTTCGGCGTGCCGGCGGAGTACCAACCCATCGGTGCCGTCACGATCGGTTACCGAGCGGCCGACCATAGGTCACCATCGTTGCGCCGTGGGCGCCGTCCGGTGGACGAGGTGGTGCGGCGCGGCCGGTGGACCTGAGTGGGACGTCCCGTTCGTCCGGTTAGAGAACGGACGACCGGTAGCGAAACTGACATCAGGGAGCAGAACGCAGCGTGCGGTGGGCGGCTAGGCTGGCACGGTCATCGGTGCCGCGCCGCGCGGTGCCCGCCGCGGCCCGGCTCGGCGCCGTCAATCGGCCCAGCCACGGGAGGGGAGCGTGCCGTCGTGATCTTCAGAGCGGTTCGGGACGGGCGTCCCTATCCGGAGCACAATCTGACGCTCAAGCAGTGGGCGGAGATCCCTCCGCGGCCACTGCGCCTGGACCAGATGATCACCACCAAGCGTGAGCTGGCGCTCGACAAGCTCCTCGCCGAGGATTCCACCTTCTACGGTGACCTCTTCCCGCACGTCGTGCAGTGGAACGGCGGGCTGTACCTGGAGGACGGGCTGCACCGGGCGTTGCGCGCCGCCCTGCAGCAGCGCAACCAGATCCACGCGCGGGTGCTGGTGCTCTCCGAGCCGATCGAGTGACGAGCCCTTCTGTCGCTCGCTGAACCTTCGTTAGTGTGGCGTCCATGACCGCTCCGCTGGACCTGCTCGATCTGGACCCGTCGCTCAGCGAGGAAGAGCGACAGATCCGCGACGTCGTCCGCCAACTCGTCGACGACCGGGTGCGCCCGCACGTCGCCGACTGGTACGAACAGGGCCAGGTGCCGGCCCGCGAGCTGGCCCGGGAGTTCGGCAAACTCGGACTACTCGGCATGCACCTCACCGGCTACGGCTGTGCCGGTGCCTCCGCGGTCGCGTACGGGCTGGCCTGCCAGGAGCTGGAAGCCGGTGACTCCGGCGTCCGTTCCCTCGTCTCGGTGCAGGGCTCGCTCGCCATGTACGCCATCTGGCGCTTCGGCAGCGAGGAGCAGAAGCAACGCTGGCTGCCGCCGATGGCCACCGGTGAGGCGATCGGCTGCTTCGGCCTGACCGAACCGGACCACGGCTCCGACCCCGCCTCGATGGCCACCCGGGGTCGCCGCGACGGCGACGACTGGGTGCTCACCGGCGGGAAGATGTGGATCACCAACGCGCCGATCGCCGACGTCGCGGTGATCTGGGCGCGCACCGACGGGGGCGTACGCGGATTTCTCGTCCCCATGGACACGCCCGGTGTCACGGCCCGGGAGATCCGCCGCAAGATGTCGCTGCGCGCGTCGGTGACCGGCGAGATCGTGCTCGACGACGTCCGGCTCCCGGCGGACGCCCAACTACCCGAGGCGGTCGGGCTCAAGGCGCCACTGAGCTGCCTCACCGAGGCCCGGTACGGCATCGTCTGGGGCGCGGTCGGCGCCGCCCGTGACTGCCTGGAAACCACCCTGACGTACGCCACCACCCGCACCCAGTTCGGTCGCCCGCTGGCCGGCTTCCAACTCACCCAGGCGAAGCTCGCCGACATGGCCGTCGAGCTGGTGAAGGGGCAACTACTCGCGCTGCACCTGGGTCGACTCGCGGACGCCCACCGGCTGCGGCCCGAGCAGGTCAGCGTGGGCAAGCTGAACAACGTGCGGGAGGCCCTGGCCATCGCCCGGCAGTGCCGCACCATCCTCGGCGCCAACGGCGTCTCCGGCGAATACCCGGTGATGCGGCACGCCAACAACCTGGAGAGCGTGCTGACGTACGAGGGCACCTCCGAGATCCACCAGCTGGTCGTCGGGCAGCGGCTCACCGGGCTTTCCGCGTTCGCCTGACCTGCCCGTTTACGCTTTCCGGCCGCTCGACGCGCGGCTGTCGTACGGGGGCCGTACCGTCATTGACAGACGACGTGTCTGACGAGGACGGTGAGCGTGATGGCCCGCGACGCTGGCATCAACGAGCCCACGAGGGAGTTCCCCGGTTACCCGACCGGCGACGATCTCAAGGAGCGGTCGGCCGCGACACCCGAGCCGACCACAGACCCACCGGGCGGCCCCGGCGACCCGGCGACCGGTGGCGGTGGTGGTGGGGCGGCCCGTGGCCTGCTCCTGCTGCTCGGCGCCGCCGCGCTGGCCGTGGTTGTGCTGCTCGGCATTCAGGCGACCGGCCTCCTGCCGGAGTTCCGCAACCCGTTCGCCAAGGAGCAGACCGACCGCAGCCAGCCACCGCTGCTGAAGTCGATCCAGGACCTCAGCCGCTACGTGGCCGCCGAGGGCAACTTCCAGGTGGTGGTCGACACCCAGAACGACCGGCGCAACGTTCCGGATTTCCTGCTCAACGAGCGCACCCTGTTCGTCGGGGCCGGCAGTGTCGAGGCGTACGTCGACTTCACCAAGATCGGTGAGGGTGCCATCGTCCAGTCCGCCGACGGCAAGTCCGTCGAGATCAAGCTGCCCGCGCCGCAGCTCGGCGAGACCAACCTCGACATGGAAAAGAGCTACGTCTTCGCGGAGCAGCGTGGTCTGCTCAACCGGCTCGGTGACGTGGTCGGCAACGACCCCAACCGGCAGCAGCAGGTCTACCAGCTCGCGGAGGACCGGATCACCGCCGCCGCCCGGGACAGCGGGCTCTCCGCCCGAGCCGAGGAAAACACCCGCAAGATGCTGGAGGGGCTGCTGCGCTCCCTCGGCTTCCAGCAGATCACGGTCACCTACGTAGCTCCCTGACCTGCCGCACCCCGTACGCCGAAGCGCCCGCACCGACTGTCGTCGGTGCGGGCGCTTTCGTCAGGTGCCGCCTCCCCTTGCCCAAGATCCGCGGCCCAGGGTGGGGCGCAGTGCGGCAGGGACGTCGGTCAGTGTTGGGTGGAGGCCAGGTAGCGGTCCTCGTTGGGCATGAGAAGCCAGAGGACCAGGTACACGATCACCTGGGTGCCGGGCAGCAGCAGTGACAGCAGAAACAGCAGCCGGACCATCCCGGCGGACATGCCGAACCGCCGACCGAGGCCGGCGCAGACACCGGCGATCATGCGCCCCTCGCGGGGCCGGACCAGTTTGCGACTCATCGTCGTACTCCCACTCTGCGGCGGTGCGCCGCGTCTGCAATCCACGGTAGAAGGGGTTGGCCAGCTCGCCCTCGGTCCCGAGGAGGAGCGGCAACCCGTGGACCCGTAGGTGCATTACCCGGGCAGCCCCTCACTGACGCCTCCCCGAGACCTGCGGTGGCGGGGAGAGCTCACGTCCCGGTGCCGGGTGGGCGCTGAGCTGGGCGGGTAGGCTGGTTGATCGGGCACCCACACCCCGGGTGTCCGGCACCCACACCCCCGGGCGGCCAAGAGCGGGGCCGCCAGACCGGTGGCCACGACCCGGCCGGGGTTCCGTACGCCGGGACGACGGCGAGGAAGCGCAGCCATGATCAGTGTTTTCGACCTCTTCAGCGTCGGTATCGGGCCGTCCAGCTCGCACACGGTAGGGCCGATGCGGGCCGCGCGCACGTTCGTTGCCGGGCTCAAGGCCGACGGGCTGCTCACCGACACCGCGCGGGTGCAGGCTGAGCTGTTCGGCTCGTTGGGCGCCACCGGGCATGGTCACGGCAGTGACCGCGCGGTGCTGCTCGGGTTGTCCGGCGAGTCCCCGGAGACGGTCGACACAGACACCGTCGGTGCTCGGGTCGAGCGGATCCGGGCCGAGCGACGGATCAACATCCTGGACGCGCACGAGATCGACTTTGACCCGGATCGGGACCTGACGCTGCACCGCCGCCGTTCGCTGCCGTACCACCCGAACGGGATGACCTTCGTGGCGTACGACCGGACCGGTGCCGAGGTGCGCAGCCGCACCTACTACTCCGTCGGTGGCGGTTTCGTGGTGGACGAGGCGGCGGCGGGCGCGGACCGGATCAAGCCGGACAGCACGGCGGTGCGGTATCCCTTCCTGACCGGGGCGCAACTGCTGGAGCAGACCACCGCCACCGGCCTGTCGATCAGCGAGGTGATGCTGGCCAACGAGCGTTCCTGGCGCAGTGAGGCGGACATTCGGGCCGGCCTGCTGGAGATCTGGCGGGTCATGCAGGAGTGCGTGCAGGCCGGTTGCGAGCGGGATGGCGTACTCCCTGGGGGGTTGAAGGTCCGGCGGCGCGCGGCGGAGCTGCGGCGCGGCCTGGAGGCGGACGCCGGGACGCCCGACCCGCTGCACGCGATGGACTGGGTGACGCTGTTCGCCCTCGCGGTCAACGAGGAGAACGCCGCTGGCGGCCGGGTGGTCACCGCGCCGACCAACGGCGCGGCCGGGATCATTCCGGCGGTGCTGCACTACTACACCCGGTTCGTGCCGGGTGCCTCCGACGACGGGGTGGTGCGGTTCCTGCTGGCGGCCGGTGCGATCGGCGTGTTGTTCAAGGAGAACGCGTCGATCTCCGGTGCGGAGGTCGGCTGCCAGGGCGAGGTTGGGTCGGCGTGCTCGATGGCGGCCGGAGGGCTGGCCGAGGCGCTCGGTGGCACCCCGGAGCAGGTGGAGAACGCAGCCGAGATCGGGATGGAGCACAACCTCGGGTTGACCTGTGACCCGGTGGGTGGCCTGGTGCAGATCCCCTGCATCGAGCGGAACGCGGTGGCTAGCATCAAGGCGATCACGGCCACGCGGCTGGCGCTGCGCGGCGACGGTGTGCACAAGGTGTCGCTGGACAAGGTCATCAAGACCATGCGGGAGACGGGCGCCGACATGAAGGTCAAGTACAAGGAGACGGCGCGTGGCGGTCTGGCCGTCAACGTGATCGAGTGCTGAGTCCGATGGATTCGGGGCATTCGTTCACCGACTGCTAACCTGTCGTCCGTTTCAGGAGGCGGGAGGCTGCGGTGACCTCTGGCGTCGCGGCGTTGTGGTCGCACCGCAATTCACTGCGCATCCTGGTCAGGCGGGATCTGGCGGTCAAGTACCAGCAGTCGGTGCTGGGCTACTTCTGGTCGTTGATCGAACCGCTCGGTATGGGCGCCATCTACTGGTTCGTCTTCGGGGTGCTCTACTCCCGGGACACCGGTCGGCATCTCGGCGAGGCAGCCGAGTCGTACCCGCTGTTCCTGATCACCGGGATCTTCGCCTGGATGTGGACCAGCTCGGCGCTGAGCGAGGCGACGAACGCCCTGACCGGCCAGTCCCGGCTGATCACCACGATGAACGTGCCGCGTCAGGTCTTTCCGATCGGCCGGGTCACCGGCCGGTTCGCCGAGTACGCGGCCGGCCTGCCGATCCTCATCGCCATCGCGGTGATCTACGCGGCGCATGGTCGGATCCACCCCGGCTGGTCGCTGCTCTCCCTGCCGCTCGCGGTGGCCGTCCAGGCCGTCCTGCTGACCGGGCTCGCCCTGCTGCTGTCCGCGTGGAACGTGCTGATGCGCGACGTGGAACGGCTCATGCGGCTGATCATCCGGGTGCTGTTCTACGCCACGCCGATCATCTATCCGCTCAGCCTGGTCCGGGAGTCCGGCCTGCCCGGCTGGCTGAAGGTGGTGTACGAGCTGAACCCGCTGGTCGGGATCTTCCAGCTGCACCACGCGATCTGGTATCCGGACGAGTTCCCGGACGCCCGGCTGCTCGCCACCACGGTCGTCGGCAGCCTGCTGGTGCTGGCCGCCGGCTGGTGGTCGTTCCGCCGGTTGGAACCCGCCGTGCTCAAGGAACTCTGAGTGGCCGCGCCGATCATCGAAGCCGATGGCCTGGGCATCCGGTTCGTCCGCAACCGTCGCCGCCAACTGCGACTGCGGGAGCTGTTCATCCACCGGGGCGCGCGGGGCGCCCTGCCGGGCCAGTTCTGGCCGCTGCGCGACGTGTCCTTCACCGTCGAGCCCGGCGAGACCATTGGAGTGATCGGCCGCAACGGCACCGGCAAGAGCACGCTGCTGCGGCTGATCGCCGGGGTACTCATCCCGGACGAGGGCAGCATCCGGGTGCACGGCGCGGTGGCCCCGCTGCTGGAGTTGTCCGCCGGTTTCTCCAACGACCTGACCGGGCGGGAGAACCTGCACCTGGTCGGTGGGCTGCACGGGTTGTCGACGAGCTATCTGAAGCGGCACTTCGACGAGATCGTCGAGTTCGCCGGTGAGCAGGTGGAACGGGCCATCGACACGTCGGTGCGGCACTACTCGTCGGGAATGAAGGTGCGGCTCGGCTTCGCGATCATCTCGCATCTGCCGCACCCGATCCTGCTGATGGACGAGGTGACCGCGGTCGGAGACGCGGAGTTTCGCAAGAAGTGTTACGCGACGATTGATCGTCTGCTCGGGGAGGGGCGCACGCTGGTGCTGGTGTCACACAACGAAAAGGACCTGACCCGGTTCTGCCGTCGGGGGTTGTACCTCGACGCGGGCCGGTTGACGCTCGACGGAACCATCACCGAGGCGCTCGACGCGTACCACGCCGCGGTTCCGCGGTGACGCTCGCGATCGTGCTCGCCGCCGGGACACCCGCGGCGAGCCTGACCACCGCGACCGGCGAGCCGCTGGCCGACCGCCTGGCCGCCCAGTTGCGCCAAGCCGGGGCGGACGAGGTGCGCTTCGCCGCGAACCTCGACGAGTTGACCGCCCTGGTCGCCACCGCCACCGCCCCCGTGCTGATCACCGGCACCGACCTGGTCGCGCACGCCGCCGTGCTGCGCCACCTGGCCACCAGCCCGGTGGGACCCACGGTGGCGCTGGTGCTCGGCGACCCTCCGGTGCCCGGGCGCACCGTCGTGCGGGAGGAGCGCGGCCAGGTGGTCGACGCCGGCGCGCTGGACGCCCTCGACGGGAACGCCACAGGCGTGTTCGGCGGGGCGCTGCGGGTCGGCGTCGACGACCTGCCGACCCTCGCCGCCGCCGCCCGCGCCGCCGATGGCCCGGGGTCCGCCGTGGACCGGCTCTTCGCGGGTCTCGCGGCGCTCGGCACCCTGATCTTCGCCCAGCGGGTACGCCTGCTCGTCGCGCACCGGGTCGAGGACGCGGCCGGGTTGGCCGCTGCGGAGGCGGCGGTGACCGCGGTCGACGAGGACCGGGCCGAGTTGCGGCTGTCGGTCAAGGAGAAGGACGACTTCTTCTCCACCTTCTTCGTCAGCACCTGGTCTCCGTACCTGGTCCGGCTGTCGGCCCGGCTCCGGCTCACCCCGACCGGGGTGACGGTGATCTCGGTGCTCTTCGCGCTGGCCGCGGCGGTGCTGTTCGGGATCGGCGGGCGACCCGCGCTGGTCAGCGGCGCGGTGCTGCTCTACCTCGGCTTCGTGCTGGACTGCGTGGACGGCCAGTTGGCCCGCTACACCCGGCACTTCAGCGCCTGGGGTGGCTGGCTGGACACGATGGCCGATCGGGCCAAGGAGTACCTGGTCTACGCCGGGCTGGGCTTCGGGGTGAGCCACGCCGGGCTGGGCAACGGCTGGGCGCTCGCGATCGCCGCGATGACGTTGCAGACCGTCCGGCACATGACCGACACCTGGTACGGGGTGCTGCACGACGAGGCGGCCCGCCGACCGCGAACGGCGACGGGTGCCAGCGGCGGGATCGGCGACCGGCTCAACGCGGCGTCCACCCGGGTGCAGGCGGACACCGGCTCGGTGTCGTACTGGCTGAAGCGGACCGTCGTCTTCCCGATCGGTGAGCGGTGGGCTCTGATCGCGGTGACCGTTGCGCTGTTCAACCCGCTGGTCAGCCTGATCGCGGTACTGGTCTGGGGTGTGCTGGCGTTCGCGTACACCGGGGCTCTGCGGACGCTGCGGGCCCGCTGGATGTGGGTGCCGGTGCTGGACACGGTCGATGCCACCCTGCACCGCGACGACGGGCCGTTGGCCCGTGGGCTGCCGGTGGTCCGCCCGGTGGGGCCGCTCACCCTGGCGGTGATCGCCGCGCTCGGCCCGGCGGTGCTGCTGGTCGCGGCGCTGCTGGGCGACGCGCCCGACGATCTGCGCTGGGCGGTGCCAGTGGCGCTGCTGGTGCTGCTGGTCGGCGGCCTGGGTGCCGGGGCGGCGCACAACGGCCCGCTGGACTGGCTGGTACCCGCGGCGTTGCGGGCCGCCGAGTTCCTGTTCGCCATCGCGGTCGGGGTGGTCGGCGGAGCGCCAGGTTGGTTGATCTTCGGGTACGTCTTCGTGCTCACCGTGCATCACTACGACCTGACCGCCCGGCTGGAGAAACGGCAGGTGGCACCGCCGCTGCACGCGGCCACGCTGGGCTGGGAGGGACGTTCGGTACTGCTGGCCCTCGCGGCGATTGCCGGTATCGCGGGTGTTGGGCTGGCTACACTCGGTGGGTACCTTCTCGTGGTTTTCGTGGTGAGCGTCGTCCTGGCCTGGTTCGTCCGACCGGCCCGTAGCGCGCGGGCGTCGGTCGCGCCGGTGGGCGCTGGAGGTGCCGCGCCGCGCTGACGGAGGGACGGCCGGATGACCCTGATCAGTTTCGTGGTGCCGGCCTTCCGGGTGCAGGGCTACCTGCGCGAATGCCTGGACTCCATCCTCGGTCAGCCGGAGACCGACATCGAGGTGCTCGCCGTCGACGACTGCTCGCCGGACGCCAGCGGCGACATCATCGACGAGTACGCGGCCCGCGACCAGCGGGTCCGCTCGGTCCGGCTGCCGGAGAACGTCGGCCTCGGTCCAGCCCGCAACATCGGGCTGGACCGGGCCGTCGGCGAGTACGTGTGGTTCCTCGACGGCGACGACTGGCTGGCGCCCGAGTGCCTGACGGAGGTCGCCGAGCGGTTGCGCGTCGCCCGCCCCGACGTGCTGCTGGTCGATCACGTCCGCACCCACTGGAACGACACCGCCACCCGCAGCGCGATGGCCGAGGTGTTCCCGGAGTCGCCCGGCGCGGGCAACTTCCGACTGCGGGACCGGCCGGAGGCGATGCGTCTGCTGCACACCGCGTGGAACCGGCTGGTCCGCCGGGAGTTCCTGGTCGACCTGGGGTTGCGCTTCGCGCCCGGCTGGTACGAGGACGTTTCGTTCAGCTACCCGGTGCTGATGGCGGCGCAGCGGATCGGCGTACTCGATCGGGTCTGCGTCAACTATCGGCAACGCCGGGCCGGCGCGATCACCCGGACCCGGGGTGACCGGCACTTCGAGGTCTTCCCACAGTGGCACCGGGTCTTCCACCTGATGGATTCGTGGGGGTCGGCGACGGACGCGCTCCGGCCGGCGGTCTTCGAGCGGATGATCTGGCACTACCTGACCGTGCTCGGCAACGGCCAGCGGATCGCCACGGAGCTGCGGCCGGCGTTCTTCGCGCAGATCACCGCCGACTACGAACGCTGGCTGCCACCCGGCGGTTATCCGGTGCCGGACGGGGTGGAGGGGATCAAGCACCGGCTCGTCGCTTCCGGGCGTTGGCGTACCTTCAGCGCGTTGCGGGCTGCCAGCCGGGCCCGCGACGCCACCCGCCGGCAGGCCCGCACCGCCCGGCGCCGGGTCGGCCCGGTCGCTCGGCGCGGTGCCCGGCTGACCCGCGACGGGCTGCTGCGCGAGTACTACCGGGCGGAGTTGCGTCGGCCGGTCGATCCGACGCTCGCGGTGTACGCCGCCTACTGGTACCGGGGGTACTCCTGCAATCCGGCGGCGATCTACGAGGTCGCCCGCCGGTTGGCGCCGGAGGTGCGCGGGGTGTGGATCGTGCGCCGGGACCGGGTGGACAGCGTGCCGGCCGGGGTCGAGTACGTGGTCGCCGGCACCCCGGCGTACTACCGGGCGCTCGCCCGCGCCCGATGGCTGGTCAACAACGTCAACTTTCCGGACTTCGTCCGCAAGCGACCGGACCAGGTGCACCTGCAGACCCACCACGGCACGCCGGTCAAGGTGATGGGGCTGGATCAGCAGCGCTACCCGATCGGTGCGGGCCGGATGGACTTCGGCGGGCTGCTGCGCCGGGTGGACCGGTGGGACTACAGCGTCAGCGCGAACAGCTTCTCCACCCAGATGTGGGACCGGGCGTACCCGGCCAACTACACGACCCTGGAGGTCGGCTACCCGCGCAACGACCGCCTGGTCACGGCGGGCCCGGACGAGGTGCGCCGGCTCCGCGCGGAGTTCGGCCTC
The DNA here is from genome assembly GCF_028475105.1 of Micromonospora sp. LH3U1. Lineage (NCBI taxonomy): Bacteria > Bacillati > Actinomycetota > Actinomycetes > Micromonosporales > Micromonosporaceae > Micromonospora > Micromonospora sp. LH3U1. Next base: position 580,223 of record NZ_CP116936.1, read on the forward strand.
AGCCCCGACGAGCAGGTCGTGCTGTACGCCCCGACGCACCGGGAGCACCTCCCCGGCTACCGGCCGCCGTTCGACCCGGACCGGTTCGTGAGGGCGCTGGGTGACTCGGGCCGGCTGCTGATGCGCAGCCACTACTTCCACGATCGTGATCGACGTCCCGGCCGCCCGAAGGACTGGGAGCGGGTTCGCGACGTCAGCGGCTACCAGCGGGTGGAAGATCTTTACCTGGTGGCCGACGTATTGGTCACCGACTACTCGTCGGCGATGTTCGACTATGCGGTGCTGGACCGTCCGATCGTGCTGTATACCCCGGACTGGGAGGCGTACCGGCTGGCCCGGGGGGTCTACTTCGACGTCACGGCCGAGCCGCCCGGCGCGGTGGCCACCACCTTCACCGACCTGCTCGACCTGTTCCGTACCGACGCGGTGCGCTCGGACGCGGCGGGCAAGGCCCGCGAGCATTTCCGGGCCCGGTTCTGCACATTGGACGACGGGCGGGCGGCGGAGCGGGTGGTGCGCCGGGTGTTCCTGGGGGAGCCGAGCGAGCGCTCGTCGCGCTGTTGATCGCCCCGCGCGCCGCCGTCTGTCGTGTAATAGCAGCGTCATAAGCCGAACATGAGACGTTTACCCGATGTGCTTATCTAATGATCCTGGTCACAGTCTTCAGGGGTCGGCCCACAAGCTGGGGGGGAGACGGTGAGCACCGTATCGCTCAAGGATGTGACCAAGGTCTTCAGGGACGGCACGCTGGCCGTCGACAGCATCAATCTCGATGTGAACGACGGCGAGTTCATGGTGCTGCTTGGGCCGTCCGGCTGCGGCAAGTCCACGGTGCTGCGGATGATCGCCGGGTTGGAGGATCCGACCCAGGGCGCGGTCCTGCTCGACGGGGAGTTGGCGAACGACCTGCCTCCACGGGACCGCAAGATCGCCATGGTCTTCCAGGACTTCGCGCTCTATCCGCACATGACCGTCGGCGACAACATCGCCTTTCCGCTGCGGCTGGCCGGGATCGAGCCGGCGCCGAGGGGTGAGCGGGTCAGTGATGTGGCCAGCGCGCTGGGCATCGGTGACGTGTTGGCCCGCAAGCCGGGTCAGCTCTCCGGTGGGCAACGGCAGCGGGTGGCGATGGGCCGGGCGATCGTCCGCCGGCCCGGCCTGTTCCTCATGGACGAGCCTTTGTCCAACCTGGACAGCGGCCTGCGCGCCGAGCTGCGCGCGGAGATCTCGGGCCTGACGCGGGAGCTGGGTGTCACCACCGTCTACGTCACGCACGACCAGGCCGAGGCACTCACCATGGCTGACCGGGTGGCCATCATGCGCCGCGGCGTGCTCCAGGACGTGGGCACACCCACCCAGGTGTACGGCCGGCCGGCGACGCTCTACGTGGCCGCCTTCCTGGGCAGCCCGCGAATGAACCTGCTGGAGGCGTCGGTCTACGTCCACCTCGACCGGTACGTCACGCTCAACCTCGGTGACCAGTCGCTCTACCTGCCCTGGAACGACATCCGCAGTCGGGCGGTGGCGCACTACCACGGTGAGCGGATCGTGGTCGGCATGCGTGCCGAGGCGCTCACCCCGGTCGCCCCGGACAGCCCTGGTGACGTGTTGCGCGGACGGATCCGCTACCTGGAGCACCACGGGCACGAGTCGTTGGCGTTCCTCGACATCGGCGCGACCGCGATCGTGGTCGACGAGATGGGCGCGCCGCTCGAGCCGCCGCCGGTGGGCCAGCGCGGCCTACGTCGGTTCGGTTCGGTGATGCAGCGACTCACCGGCAAACCGGTGGAGGCGCAGGAGGTGCCCAGTGGTGGTGGGGGCACCCAGACCAGTGTGCTTCCCGATCCCGGCCGGCACCACCGCCGACCGGCGGAGCTGGCGGTGCGGCTGGCACCGTACCCGGCGGTCACCGCGGGTCACCCGCTCGCCGTCTCGGTGCGGATGGACGCGCTGCACTTCTTCGACGAGCGTGGCGCCCGGATCGACGTGGGTTGGCGCTGACGACTCGCCGGAGCGGGGTGGCGGGCCTGCCACCCGGTGTCCTACGGTCTGCGCACCCAGTCCACAGTGAAAGTCCACCGAGAGGGGTGCACCCGTGTCGGGTGACCGTCCCAGCCCGCTCGTCATCGAGCGCATCCTCCGGGATCGCGAGGGCATCTGGCAGCAGATCGTGGCCGAGCGTGACCTCAACGCGCTGACCGGGCGGATGCTGGCCAGCTCCGCCATCGCGCTGGCCTGTTACGGGGCGGTGCTGGGCTTCTTCCACAGCCCTCTGATGGCGTTGACCTCCGCGTTCAAGCTGCCGCTGCTGTTCCTGGTCACGCTGACCATCTGCCTGCCCACGCTCTACCTGTTCAACCTGGTCTTCGGTGCCCGGCTCTCGGTGCGTCAGTCGTTGGCGCTGGTGATGGTGGCGATCACGGTCACCTCGATGCTCGCGGTGGCGTTCGCGCCGATCAGCCTCTTCTTCCTGATCACCGCCAACGACTACGGCTTCTTCAAGCTGCTCAACGTGGCGATCCTGACCCTGTCGGCGCTGGTCGGGTTGCGCTTCCTGACCGGCGGGATGCAGGTGCTCAACGACAACGGCCTGCTCGCCCCGGAGGCCGCCAACGCTCAGGCGCTCGCCCAAGCCCAGGCTCCGGCCCAGCCTGTGCCGGTTGCCGTGGCAGCCGGTTCGGTGCCGGCTGCGGCGCCCGTCGCCGTGCAGAGTGCCGAGCCGGTCGCCGTGCCGGGCGGAGCGGCGGTGGCCGGGTCGGCCTCGAACGGCGCGGCCACCGCCGCGCCAGCTCCGGTTCCAGCTCCAGCTCCGGTTCCGGCGCAGTGGACCGGCCAGCCGGCCGGCACCGCGTTCCCGCCTGGCATGCTGCCGCCCGGCTACCCGGCACCGCAGCGCCCGTGGGAGGGCCGCCCGGTCCGACGCGGGGAGGCGCCGCAGCGGCCGGCCAGCATGACCCTGCTCTACGTCTGGATCCTGCTCTTCGGCTTCGTCGGCACCCAACTGGCGTGGACGCTGCGCCCGTTCTTCGGCGACCCGGGGCAGGATTTCTCCTTCTTCCGCAGCATCGACGGCAACTTCTACGCGGAGATCCTGCGGACCATCGGCAACCTCTGAGCACCTGTCGATATCGGGAAAGCCCCTGGTTGCCGGCGTGGTTACTGGCTAGTAACGTCAGGCCATGACCATCGACTCTCGTCAGGTGGCGGCCGGCATGCTCGAAGCGGTGCCCTTCGCCCGTACGCTCGGCTTCGAATTCGTCGAGGTGGCACCCGAGGCGGAGGGCGGGGTGCGGGCAGTCGTCCGGATGCCCGACTCGCCGGCCACTCACAACCACATCGGCGGCCCGCACGCCGGTGCCATGTTCACCCTCGGTGAGACGGCCTCCGGCGCGGTCGTGCTGGCCGCCTTCGGGCAGCTGTTCGACCGCGCCGTGCCGCTCGCCGTCCGGGCCGAGATCGCCTACCGCAAGCTCGCCATGGGCCCGGTGCTGGCCACCGCGCGGCTCGGCCGGCCGGCTCTCGAGGTGATCGACGAGCTGGACTCCGGCCGGCGGCCGGAGTTCCCCGTCGAGGTGGAGATCACGACCGAGGACGGCAAACCCACCTCGGCCATGACCGTGGTCTGGACACTGCGACCGAACTGAGCCGTGCCGGCGCGGCGGAAACGGGTTTGCGGGCCCAGTGGGATGGATAGATTCGTACCGTGCTGGGCCTACCTGCTCACGTGACCGCCTGTCTCTTCGATCTGGACGGTGTGCTGACGCAGACCGCCAGCGTGCACAACGCCGCCTGGACGCAGACGTTCGACGAGTTCCTCCGGCAGCGAGCCACGACCTCCGGGGAACCGTTCCAACCGTTCGATCCCGGCCCGGACTACAACCGCTACGTCGACGGCCGGCCCCGCGCTGACGGCGTCCGGTCGTTCCTCGCCTCCCGTGGCATCGTGCTGCCCGACGGCAGCCCGGACGACCCACCGGACGCCGACACCGTCAACGGCGTGGGCAACCGCAAGAACGCCCTGCTGCTACAGCGTCTGCGCACCTCCGGCGTCGAGGTCTACCCAGGCTCGGTGCGTTACCTGAAGGCGGCGACGTCCGCCGGGCTGCGCCGGGCCGTGGTGACCGCGAGCGCCAACGGAGGCGAGGTGGTCGCCGCAGCAGGGCTGGAACCACTGCTGGAAGCCCGGGTCGACGGGCTGGTCGCCCGGGCTCAGGGGCTGCGCGGCAAACCGCACCCGGACAGCTTCCTCGCCGGGGCCAGGCTGCTCGGCGTCGACCCGACCCAAGCCGCCGTCTTCGAGGACGCGCTCTCCGGGGTGGCCGCCGGCCGCGCCGGCGGCTTCGGTTACGTGGTCGGCGTCGACCGGGTCGGGCAGGCCGACGAGTTGCTCGCGCACGGCGCCGACATCGTGGTGAAGGACCTCGCCGACCTGCTCGATGCCGCCGATCCGTCGGCACCGACCCGCAGCGCTGCCGCCGAAGGGAGCCCCGCGTGATCCGGGAGCGGGCCTATCCGGTCGAACCGTGGCACGTCCGGGAAACCCGGCTGGACATGGACGTGCTCGCCCAGTCGGAGTCGGTCTTCGCGCTCTCCAACGGGCACGTCGGGCTGCGGGGCAATCTCGACGAGGGTGAGCCGCACGGCCTGCCCGGCACCTACCTCAACTCGTTCTACGAGTTGCGTCCGCTGCCGTACGCGGAGGCGGGCTACGGGTTCCCCGAGTCCGGGCAGACCATCGTCAACGTCACCAACGGCAAACTGATCCGCCTGCTCGTCGATGACGAACCGCTCGACGTGCGCTACGGGGAGCTGTTGGCCCACGAGCGGATCCTCGACCTGCGGGCCGGCACCCTGCACCGGGAGCTGCACTGGCGCTCGCCCGCCGGTCGCGAGGTCAAGGTCCGCAGCACCCGCCTCGTCTCGTTCACCCAGCGATCGGTGGCCGCCATCAGCTACGAGGTGGAGGCCGTCGACGGCCCGCTGCGGCTGATCGTGCAGTCCGAGTTGGTGGCCAACGAGTCGCTGCCCGCGCAGAGCAAGGACCCCCGGGTCGCGGCGGTGCTGGAATCGCCCTTGCAGTCCGAGGAGGAGCTCACCACCCCGGACGGGGGGCAGCTGATCCACCGCACCAAGGTCTCTGGCCTGCGGGTCGCCGCCGCGATGGAGCACGAGGTGCACGGCCCGGACCGCACCACCATCGAGTCCGAGGGATACCAGGACTGGGTACGCACCACCATCGCCTGCGTGCTCAAGCCCGGCGAGAAGCTGCGGGTGATCAAGTATCTGACGTACAGCTGGTCGAGCCGGCGGTCGCTGCCCGCGTTGCGGGACCAGGTCGGCGCGGCACTGGCCGGTGCCCGGCTGGACGGCTGGGACGGGCTGCACCGGGAACAGCGCAACTACCTCGACGCGTTCTGGGACGCGGCCGACGTGCTGGTCGAGGGTGACCCGGAGGTGCAGCAGGCGGTCCGGTTCGGTCTCTTCCACGTGCTCCAGGCCGGCGCCCGCGCCGAGCAGCGGCCGATCTCGGCGAAGGGGCTGACCGGTCCCGGGTACGACGGGCACGCATTCTGGGACACCGAGATGTTCGTCCTGCCCGTGCTCACGTACACGCAGCCGAGCGCGGTGCGCAGCGCGTTGCAGTGGCGGCACAGCACGCTGGACTCGGCGAGGGAGCGTGCCGAGACGCTCAACCTCAGGGGTGCCGCCTTCCCCTGGCGGACCATCGAGGGGCCGGAATCCTCCGGATACTGGCCGGCTGGCACGGCAGCCTTCCACATCGGCGCCGACATCGCCGACGCCATGCGCCGCTACGTGATGGTCACCGGAGACACCGACCTGGAGCGGGAGATCGGGCTGGAGCTGCTGGTGGAGACCGCCCGGCTGTGGCGCTCGATCGGCCACCACGACCGGCACGGGCAGTTCCACATCGACGGTGTCACCGGCCCGGACGAGTACACGGCCGTGAAGAACGACAACATCTACACCAACCTGATGGCGCAGCGGAACCTGCTGACCGCCGCCGACGCGGTGATGCGCCACCGGGACGAGGCGTTCCACCTCGGCGTCACCGACGAGGAGGCCGCGAGCTGGCGGGACGCCGCAACCTCGATGCACGTCCCGTACGACGAGGAGCTCGACGTCCACCAGCAGGTGGAGGGCTTCACCCGTCTCCAGGAGTGGGACTTCACGCACACACCGGTGGAGAAGTACCCGCTGCTGCTGCACTACCCGTACTTCGAGCTGTACCGCAAGCAGGTGGTCAAGCAGGCTGACCTGGTCCTGGCCATGCACTGGCGAGGGGACGCGTTCACCCCCGAGCAGAAGGTGCGCAACTTCCTCTACTACGAGCGCCGTACCGTACGCGACTCGTCGTTGTCGGCCTGCACCCAGGCGGTGCTCGCCGCCGAGGTGGGCGACCCGGAGCTGGCGCACACCTACCTGCGCGAGGCCGCACTGATGGACCTGCACGACCTCAACGAGAACACCCGGGACGGCGTGCACATGGCCTCATTGGCTGGTGCGTGGCTGGCCCTGGTCAGTGGGTTCGGCGGTCTGCGGGACCATGAAGGCGAGCTGTCCTTCGCGCCCCGGCTCTCCAGCCGGCTCAACCGGCTGGAGTTTTCCCTGCAATGGCGGGGGCTGTCGCTGCGGGTGGATGTCCGGCCGCACCAGACGACATACTCGCTCCGCCACGGTGGCCCGGATGACGTGGTGGAACTGCGCCACCACGACCAGATGCTACGGGTCACCTGCGACGAGCCGGTGACGGTGCCGGTGCCGCCGGCCGATCCGTCCGGGCCTCGGCCCGAGCAGCCACCGGGCAGGTCGCCGCTGCTGCGGTTGCCCGAGCACGAGCAGTGACGGTCGGGGCGGGAGTGCTCCCGCCCCGACCGCCTCGCGCCTGTGTCAGATCGGCTCTCCGGTCGACGGGCGTCCGATCGCGTCGCGGGGCGCCATCGCCCGGGGATCATCGGGCAGGCGGGCCTCGACGGCCCGGTCTCCGAAGTCCTTGTTGCGCTCGGCGTCCTGTTCCCGCCGGTTCCGTTCGTCCATCTGCTGCTGCCGGGACGTCTGCTGCTTGGCCATGGCGATCCTCGCGATCCGTCGGGGCGCGGTTGCGCCGACACGGTCTGCGGTCGTTCGTCGCGTACCCGACGGCCCTTTCCGCAAACGCGGCCTGCGGCGGGGTCCACCCGGTGCGTGCGGCGCGGCGGGCGGGGTAACCGGGCCGCAGCCGAGCATTCGGAGGTGGGGCATGGACGAGCAGCGCAACACGGTGACCATCCCGGTCGGGGACGCTCAACTCCCCGCCGACGTGATGCTGCCCGCTCAACCGGTCGCTGTCGTGCTCTTCGCGCATGGCAGCGGCAGCTCCCGGCACAGCCCGCGCAACGTGGCGGTGGCCCGCGCGCTGAACGGTCGAGGGCTCGGCACGGTGCTGGTGGATCTACTCACCCCGATCGAGGACGAGGTGGACGCCCGCACCGCGGAACTGCGGTTCGACATCGGGCTGCTGGCCAGTCGGCTCGCCGGGATCGTCGACTGGCTGGCGGTCGAGCGCCCCGCCGGTGACGTGCCGATCGGCCTGTTCGGGGCCAGTACGGGTGCCGCCGCCGCCCTGGTCGCGGCGGCGTCCCGCGCGGATCGGGTGAGTGCTGTGGTCAGCCGGGGCGGTCGGCCGGACCTGGCAGAGGGCGCGCTGGCCCAGGTGCGTACCCCGACGTTGCTGCTGGTCGGCGGCTTGGACGAGGAAGTGATCACGCTCAACGAGCAGGCCTTGGCCGAGTTGGGGGAGGTCGGTGAGCTACGTGTGGTCCCCGGCGCGACCCATCTCTTCGAGGAGCCCGGCACCCTTGAACAGGTCGCCGACCAGGCTGGCAGCTGGTTCGCCACCCACCTCAGCCGATGATCAATCCGCCGGCAGGAGGGTCGAGGTGGAGCGACGCTGTTGGACGGTGTCGATGACGCGCCAGAGGACGGCGGTGATCGGGACGCTGACGAAGGCGCCAGCGATGCCCGCGATCAGCGTGCCCGCGGTGACCGCCACCAGGATCACCGCCGGATGCAGTCGGACCTGCCGCTTCATGACCAGCGGCTCCAGCAGGTTGCCCTCGATCTGCTGCACGGCGATCACCGCGGCGAGGGTGAGCAGTGCGGTGGTGGGGCCGTTCGCGGCAAGCGCGACCAGCACCGCGACCGCGCCGGCCACCGTCGCCCCGATGATCGGCACGAAACCGCCGAGGAAGGTGATCAGGGCCAACGGCAGGGCCAGCGGCACCCCCAGCACCACCAGAGCCAGGCCGATGCCGATCGCGTCGATCGCGGCGATCAACATGGTGCCCCGGCTGTACGCACCCAACGTCTGCCAACCGGCCCGGCCGGCCTCGGCCATCACGGGCTGGTTCGGGCCGGAGACCCGCGACAGCACCCAGTGCCACATCGACCGGCCGTCCTTGAGCAGGAAGAAGAGCAGCACCAGGGCGAGCAGTGCGGAGCCGAACACCTCGGTCGCGGTCCGGGCACCCGCCACCGGGTCCGGCGAGCTGCCGCCCAGCCCTTCTCGGGCCTGGTCGACCAGCCGGTCCAGCTGTGCGTCGGTGACCGGCAGCGTGGAGGTCACGAAGTCCCGGGTGCGTTCAACCCCCTGCGTCAGCTCCTGGCTGAGCTGGTCGAACTGGCTGGCAGTCAGGTTCCATACCAACGCGCCGACGCCGACCAGGATGCCGAGCAGCAGGAGGACGGTGCACAGGGCGGCCAGTGCCGCCGGCAGGCGCAGCCGGCGCAGCAGTCGCAGCACCGGGTCGAGCAGCGCGGTGAGGAAGATGGTGGCGGCCAGCGCGATGGCCAGCGGCGCCAGCAGGACGGCGATCCGGCCCAGCAGGTAGAGCCCGGCGACGATCACCACCAGGCAGGCGCTCCACGACACCGCGGTCCGGACCAGCCAGGGCAGCGCCGCCCACGTCTGGCGCGGCCCGGGGCCGCCCGTCGTCACTTCGGGTTCCTCTGCCGCCATGTCGGTCCTCCTCGATCTCGACGAGGTCGGTACCCGGCCGGACGTGCGCCGACACCCGTATCGCTCCACCGCTGCGCGGGCCGCTACCCGCGCGGATCGTACGCCGGCCGCGACGTCCTGGGTGGCTGTTCGCGGACCACATCCGGAACGACCGCGTTTGCACTGTCTGTCCAAGGGAACGCATCTGAGAGATACCGACTGGAGGAGGAGCGCCGTGGGTGACTTCATGGACAAGGCCAAGGACTTCGCCGACAAGCACGACAAGCAGGTCGACCAGGGTGCGGAGAAGGCTGGCGACATGGCCGACAAGCGCACCGGCGGCAAGTACGACGACCAGATCGACAAGGGCGTCGACCAGGCCCAGGCGCGCACCGGTGAGGGCGACCAGGTCCGCTGACGCGCCAGACGTCTCCCGGGCCGCCGAGCTGTCGGCGACCCGGGAGCGTCCTGTCCGGACACTGCGCCGGTCAGCGCCGCTTGTCGCGTAGCTCGTCCATCGAGGTGGGTCTGCCGCTCAGCGCGTCGCGCAGCCGGTCGACCAGACCGATGCCGGGGGCGAGCAGCCTGTTCGCCGGCGGGTGGTCAGGTGCTCCCGGGTGTGGCCGGGTCGGGCCGATCTTCTTGACCGCCGTCACCTTGTCGGCCACATCGATCAGCTCCTCCCGGGCTGTCGCCGCGCGCAGCCGAGGAAAGAGTTCGTTCTCCTCCTCCCGCACGTGCTGTCGGATGGTGCTGGTCAGGTGGGTCAGCAGCTCGTCGAAGCGAGGGTCGGACGAGTCAATCGACTCCAACTCCTTCATGGTCCGCTCGGCGTCGGCGTGCTCCGCGATCTCACGGTCGGCGATCTCGTTGCCGTCGGGCAGCGCCTTGCGGGCGATCGGATAGACGTACGCCTCCTCCGCCACCGAGTGGCGGACGAGTTCGGCGATCACCACGTCGAGGAGTTGGCGGCGGTGCTCGGGGGTGCCGCGCCGAGTCTCCAATTCGACGAAGAGTGTCTCGACCTCACGGTGGTCGGCGATCAGGATGTCGACGACGTCGTGGTCGTCGGCGGTCTGCGGGTTGCTCATCTCACGGCCCCTTACCGGTTGCGGATCGGTGGGAGGGTGAGGCCCTGGTACCCCCACGGGGCTGCACAAACCCAAGCTCGACGATGTGTTCGGTGGTGCCTGTGGTGTCGGTGGAGCCGGATCGGCACGACTGCCCCGCTGCTGCCGGGGTAACCGCCGCCATGGCCGACGACCGCTCACCCGCCGGCCGCGACCAGTCGCGGCTCAACGAGGCCGCCGAGCGGAGCGGCGACGCGGTCCAGCGGGTGCGGCATCGCAGCGGGCAGGCCGGCCGGATCCGGGCCCGGCAGTGGGAGGTCACCCTGGTGATCTCGATCCAGGCCGGGCTGGCCGCGGCGATCGCCGCGCTGCTCGCCAAGAACCTACTCGGCCCCGGATCGCACGTCTTCGCTCCCGCAGCCGCCGTCGGTACGATCGCCACCGCCATCGGGCAGCGCGCCCGACGCACGTTCGAGCTGCTGGGCGGTGTCTCCCTGGGCATCGTCATCGGTGACACGCTGCGTTTCATCCTGGGCTCGGGTCCGTGGCAGACCGGCGTGGTGGTCGCTCTGGCCATCGCCGCCGCACTGCTGGTCGCCGGTAAGGGAGGTCCGTTGGTCGGTCAGGCCGGCGGTACCGCCGTGCTGATCGCCACGCTGGCCCCGATGGACCGCGGCCTGGAGGTGCCCCGGATCTTCGACGCCCTCGTCGGCGGGGCGGTTGGCCTGGTGGTGGTCGCGCTGTTGTTGCCGATCAATCCGATGCGAGTGCTCGACCGGGCCGCGGCGCCGATCTACGCGATCCTCAGCGAGCAACTCGCCGAGCTGGCGCAGGCGATGCGGGAGCGCGACGTCGACCGGATGATGCGCGTCCTGGAACGGCTCCGTGGCACCGAGGATGATCTGGGTCGGCTGCACGATGCGCTGAGCGGGGCGGAGGAGGTGGTGACGATCGCTCCGGCCCGCTGGCATCGCCGGCAGCAGTACCACCGGTACGCCCGCAGCGCGGATCACCTGGAACGGCTGCTGCTGGACAGCCGCGCCATGGCTCGCTGGTCGGTGACCGCGTTGCAGTACAACGAGCCGATCCCACCTGAACTGCCGGACGCGATGGGCCGGTTGGGTCAGGCGGTGACGGAGATGCGTACGGAGCGCAAGGTCGGTGACGACCCCCAGCGCACCCGCCGGTTGGTCGAGCAGTGCGCCGAGTTGGCCGGACGCGCCGCCGCGAAGGGGCTCGAGTCGTTCGGCGATTCGCTCGTCACCGGCCTGCGTACCGCCGCCAGCGACCTGCTCCGGGCATCGGGCTGTGAACCTGACGACGCCAATCGGATCGTGCGCCGGGCGGCCAACGCGGGCGGGGCGGCCGTCCACCCGCTGGTCCGGCTGCAGCTGCATCGAGCCCGTCCGACGCGGGCCGCCCGAGTTCGTCGACGTGCGCACCTTGCTGCCCGGATGCATCCGCAGGACGGGCCGGCCTCCCAGGAAGGGAGACCGGCCCGGTGAACCGCCAGGATCAGGAGGAGTAGCCGCGCTCCGCGATCCAGTTGGCGACCTTCGGCAGGCTCATCCAGTACTCGCCCAGCGCCGGGTCCGCCGGGTCGGCGACCCGAATGGTGTCGCCACCATCGCGGTAGCCGACGAGGGTCAGGTAGTGGCCGCCCTCGTACGAGTGCGGGTTGCCGTCGGTGTCCACGGTCGTGCCCTTGATGTTGGCGACCACCGGTCGGCCGGCGTCCACCGCGGCCAGCACGTCCCGGCGTAGCTGTTCGACCTGATCCGGGCGGGCCACCGAGTCACGGATCTCGGTGGTGCGGTACTTGCCGCCGGTCAGTTCGTTCAGCACCCGGGTGGTGTCCAGGGCCGAAGGGGTGCCCGCCTCGGTGGTGCCGAGCAGTTGGGCCACCTTGTCCTGGGAGAGCGCCTTGCCCTGGGCGGACAACGCGATCCGGGTCGCGGCCGGGCCGCAGTAGTAGAAGTTCGGCTGGGCCTGGTAGTCGATGCCGAGGATCCGCTCCGCGGACCGGTCGGTCTGGCTCGACGAGGTCGGGGCGACCTGCACCGGGGCGGCCTGTGCGGCTACCGCCGGACCGAGGGCGCAGCCGCCGGCGACCAGCAGGCCGACAACGGACAGACCACTCTTCTGGACGATCGGGTTCATGGTCGAGTCTCCGTTCGGGGGTTGGCGCCTTCCGACTTGAGGAGGGCGGCAGCACCGGGAATGGCGCTCGGCACAGCGCGGCGACGACCAGGGGTGATCTCGGACCTGGGCGTACCAGGTACGTAACGGCCCCGCTCCGGCGGGCATTCCGCTGGCGGGCGGGGGTACGGGCGTCGCGATCAGGTGTAACGGCTGCCGGCGGGGAGGGATTCCTGCATCTCCTCGCAGGCACCGTCGGCAAAGTGGCTCATAAGGTACAAATCCGATACTTGGTACGGCCTGTGGCCACGCGGCAGGTCAGAGACTCCCCAGCAGCCCGGTCACGGTGATCTCGATGACGACCCGCTCCGGATTCGGGCGCGGGGGCCGGTAGCGCTCGGCGTAGCGGCGCTCCGCCTCCGCCACCGCGCCCCGATCCGACCGGACCACCGCGCGGCCCTCGATGGTCAGCCAGCGGCGGCCATCCACGTGGCAGACGGCCACCGGCGCACCAGCCGCGCCGGCAGCCGCCACGTGAAGGGCCTTGCGGGAGGTGCCGGAGGTGATGACCCGGGCCAGTCCGGCCGCCGGGTCGAGGGTCACCCCGACCGGTACGACGTGCGGGGTGCCGTCGGCACGCAGGGTGGTCAGCGTCGCGAGGTGCCGTTCCGCGCAGAAGGCGACAACGCGCTCATCGCGCACATCCAACCGATGATCGCCCGCCATGCCCGTCCCCTGTCCGCCGAACCGACCTCGATCATGGCACGCGGCGGCGTACCCGGTCCCGCTCCGGCGGGGCGTCCGGCTGACCGGGCAGTTGGCGATCCGCCGCCCGGCGTTGGTGCACCAGCCGGGTGAGGTAGATCAGCGCGGCGGCCAGGACACCCATGTCATCCAGGTAGATCGGATCCGGGAGCACGTCGATCGGGAAGATCGTGTAGATCAGCGCCCCGTAGAAGGCGATCTTGCCGCCCGCGCCGAGCCCGGTCAGCAGCCGTCGCGTACGCACCACCCGCACCGCCAGCACCACGGCACCGACCAGTGTGGCGATCGCCAGGATGCCGGCGATCACCACGAGGACCCACGCCTGTCGGGACATGCCGTCACGCTAACCCACCCGACACCGCTCGGCTCAGAACGCGGGCACCGTCGCGCGGCCGTGGGCGATCACCTTGTTGTCCCGGGTCTGCTCGACCGACGGCCGGGCAACCTCGCTGAGCGGAAGCACCGACGCCGACTCCGCGACCCGTCGCCCGGCGGCGGCGTGGGCCTCCTCGCGCAGACTGCGGGCCGCCGCCACGGCCAGCTCCGCCGCCCGCCAGGCAATCTGCTCCTGCTCGCGGGCCGCGGCGTGCTTGGCCGCCAGGTTGTCCCGGATCGCTCGCTGCAGCACCAGTTCCTGCTCGACCGGGTGCAGCCGAGGGTCCCAGCCGTCGCGGTGCGCGAAGACGTCGCTGAGCTGCTCCACCGACAGCTCCCGCCGCCAGTACGCGTCCAGGGCGGCGCGGTGCAGGTAGCGCTCGCGGTCCACGTACTCGGAGGGAGTCCGGGCGGTGTGCGGGAGCGGCATCGCGGCCGCGCCGCCGAGCCGCCGCACGGCCACCTCGGCCGCCTCGTACGTCTGCCAGGCCGCCTCGACCGCCTCCTGCGCGGCCACCCACTCCGCCCGGCGGCGCTTGGCGGTGCTCGTCGCCCCCTCCGCGGCCACCGCGACCTCCTGCGCGTAGCGGCTCTGCTCCCGTTCCTCCTGGGCCTGTTCGAATTGGCTCGGCATGGCCGCGCGGCGGATCCGAGCGCCCGGGTCGAAGCGGAGCCGGCCGGGCCGCAGCAGGAGGAGAGCGGAGACAGCGACCCCGACCACCCCGAGCAGGCTCAGCCAGATGACGGCGGCGCGGGACAGGTCGGGCAGGGCGGCGGAGAGGAGGGATTGCATGATCAGCACCTCGCGGTCGAAGGCGGGTATCGACGGGCGGCAGGAGGGGCCCGACAGCACCGGTCGGCCAAGTGGCGGGGTCTCCCGTCGGCGGCAACTCAGGTGCGCGCGACGGATTACCCGGGACCGGGCCCCGGAGATCGCCGGGCCTGGATCAGCGGGCGGGTGGGCCCCGTCGCGTCGGAGTGCCACGGCCGGGATCGATGGCCGGCGTGTGCCCCGGGCCCTCCGTCAACGGAGCGGCCACCGCGGCGGTATCGACCGTGCCAGCCGGCGGGGCGGCAACGGGCTGGCCCGCCCGCTCGGTGGCCGGGCCGGCATCGGGGCGGACAGTCGCCACCCGGCTGCTCACGGCACTGGGCCGCAGCTGCGTCGGGGCCGGCGGTGGGGTCGCGGCGAGAGCGCCACCGAGGCCGACCGCGAGCACCAGCGCGGTGACCGCCAGCCGGGTCAGGTCCCGCAGTGACCGCAGCACAGCCCATCGGGCTGGGCGGACACACGCTGCGGACGACACCAGACCAACCTATCGCCCACCTCGGCATGTCGCAGCACGGCGACGCTCCGGTCTGGCGTGACCGCCACCACCATGCGCACTGTGGACGGCATCGATCGACACCCGGAAACAGCGGTGCCCCCGGGCCGGATCAGGTCCGGTCGGGGGCACCGCGCATCGTTCGTACGGCACCGCCGGTGGTCAACGTTGCCGGCGGCGGATCGTGGTCAGTCCCCGGTGCCGAGCACCGGAGGCGCGGCGTTCCCGCCGTCCCGCCACACCATCTCGTCCTCGGTCAACCAGGTCAGCCGCTCATCGGAGTCGTCGTCCTGAGGTCCGCCGCGCCCGCCGAGCACCCCGGGCCGCCCGGCGCCGCTGCCGGAGCCCGGTCGGGCGTTGCCGCCGGTCGTGGCCGCCCGCCCGCCGCTGGTGCCGCGCTGGCCGTCCATGCTGCGCCCGACCCCGCTGGCGGAGCGACTCTCTGCCGGGGCCGCACCACCGGTCGGACGAGCCGAGGTGGGGGCGTGCTGCCCGAACCGGCGAGCGCGGCCGTGCGCAGCACTCCGCCGGCCGGTGCCCCGCCCTGTGCTCCGTAGAGCAGACCCGGACCGGTGCCGGCACCAGGGGTCACCGTGGTCGGCCCGGACAGGCCGGCCAGCCCGACGGCACCCCCGCCGAGCAGCGCGCCGCCGATCAGCGGGTCCGCACCGGCGAGTGAGGTGCCGGGGGACTCGGAGTCGGTGCCTGCACCATCCGGGCCGGTGACGACAGCAGGCGTGCCACCGGTGCCCGAACCGTTGTCAACAGGGACCGAGCCCTCGCCGACGACCGGCGTCGGGGCCGCGCGAACGGGCGTCGCAATGGTCTTGCCACCGGTGTGTGCGCTGCCGTCGGTGGTGTTGGGCCCTGAGGTCACCCTGGCGATGGCCGAAACGCTCTGGGGCGTCGTCGGATCCTTGCTGACCGTGCTCGGAGTGTCCGGGTCAGGTTGGGGCGGATCGACCACCCGGTCATAGGCGGACAGCTCGTAACCGGAGGCCAACTCGGCCACCAGGTTCACCATCCGCTGGTGGGCCTTGTCCTGCTCTTCCTTGTCCTGCTGGTGACCCAGGACGCCCATGACGACAGCGCCGGGCAGACCGAAAGTGGCGGCACCCTTGAGCGCACCGGAGACCGCCTTGTCGTTGTCGTCGGTCTCCTCCGGGCTCTCGGCCTGCTTCTGGCCGGCGCGCAGGTGGTCGGCCATCATGGTCAGCCCCTGCTTGATGCCGGCCATCCCCTCGCCCAACGCATCGGAGTGGGCGACGATCAGGCTGAGTCGCCGATGGAACTCCCGACCTGCCGAACCTGTCCAGGTGTTGCCGAGCTTCTCGAGGTCGCCACTCAACTCCCGGCCGACACCGTCCAGAATTCCCTTGAGCTCTGCCCACTGGGCGGCTACGCCCTCGATCTGCTCCGGCTTGCCCGCCATCACGCCGTCGTACAGCTGTTGGTGGCTGCTGCCCTGGTAACGCTGGGTGTATTCAGACACGCCCGTCCTCCTTCGGCTGCAACGCCCGGTCGACCCCGTTCAACGCGGCGGTGACATCGGTGGCGTTGGCTGCGTTACGCGCCTCGGCGGTGCGGTAGTTGGTCAGGATCGTGCTGGTCGCCTGCTGTGCCGCCAGCACCGCCTGCCGGATCCGTTGGGCCTGATCGACATAGGACTGGTGGACCTCGCTGTAGCGGCGGGCCTTGTCGGTGGCGTCGAAGAACGAGCCCAACGCCGGAGGGCTGCACTGCATCTCGGTGTTGAGTTTGCGCAGCACCGAATCGACCTGGGTCAGGCGCGACGCCAGGTGCCGGTGGAAGTCCTCAAGGGACAGCAGGTCGACTTCCGTACGCCCGGTCATGGCAACATCCCCGTCGTTCTGGTTGACAACCGTCAGCACCATCCAGGTTAGTCCACCGCTACGACTCTGGGCGACCCGTCGAAGCTGCTCAGCCGTCGGCCCCGGTCGATCCCATCGGCATCCCACCCCCCGCCCCACCGGTCGGCGGAGCGCTGCTGACCGGAGCGGACGGCGTCGAGCCGGACGGCCGAACGGACGGCGTCGACCCCGAGGGCGTCGCGGACCCCGAAGGCGGCGCGGGGGACGTCGACCCCGACGGCAGTGCCGGAGACGGCGGCGCGGCCGACGGCCGTACGGTCGGGGCTGGCCCTTCGGGTGAGAAGACGGCCAGCGCGTCCTCGTAATTCAGCGTGGGCCCGGTCGGGATCAGCGAGAGCAGCGAGCCGGGCACCGCCAGCGGGGTGATCCCGTCGTAGCCGAGTACGCCCAGCGTCGCCGCCGAGCCGAGCGGATACCGGATGCCCTGCGGGGTGATCAGGTAGATCGTCGACCCGGCGGCACCGGATCCGCTGGTCCCGGCACCGGGCGAGGCCTGCACGATGACACCCTTCCCGCCGGGCAGCAGCACTGCTTCGGCGGTGCGTACGGCGTCGCGCCTGGTCTGTCGCACCGGCACCAGCCCCGGATCGCTCGCGGTCAGCTCGGCCGGCGCCCGGTCGAAGACCTCCAGGGTGGTGGTCGGCGGGCCGCCCGCGCTGCCCGCCCGGTACGTCGCGCACAGCACGGTCTGACCGGAAACCGTCTGGTGGAAGGTGGGCATCGTCGGCGGCAGCCCTTCCTCCTCCACCCGTTGCTCGACATACGAATCGGCGGCCTGGTTCGGCGTGATGTCGGTGATCCGACCGCCGTCGCTGACCATCAGTAGCGCGGTGATCTCACTGATTGAGACGAGGCCTTCCCGGGCCAGTACGTAGTGCCGCCCGGCGGCCCTGAACACCTGACCGATGGTGGACGACCGCCCGGCCACGTCCCGGCTGCTGGATTGACCTTCGCCGGGCAGCGACGGCTTGCGCAGCGGCGGCCCGGCCGGTACGGCGTTGATCAGCTGCTGCCCGACCCACAGCTTCGCGGCGTCGGGCAGATTCAACGCAGTGCTGGTCCGTGGCCCACCGAGCACCTGGAGCCGGGTGTTGTTGGTGAGCACGTACTGCTGGTCGTCCACCGCGACCAGCGCCGCGCCGTCGCCCAGCGGCGTGCCGCCGGGCAGCGCACGGTCGATCACCACCCGGGTGCTGGAACGCTTCGTGTCGACCGGGTCGGGCACGTCGCAGACCGACCAGGGCAGCCCGGTCAACGACTTGCGGTCCGGCAGGGCGTCCGGCGCCCCGACGATGCCGAGGGTGACGCCGCGTGGTCGGTCCCGCAGCGACGCCTGGGACATCGTCCGCGGCACCGCATCCGACTTGTTCAGGATCAGGCGGGCCGAGGTGTAGTTGAGCGTCGGATGCAGCTGCCCGTTCATGAACACGTACGTCGCGCCGGTCTCCCGTTCGATGACCAGGGTCTGGTCTTGCAGCGGCGCGGCGTTTCCGGTCAACTGGCCGTAGGCGCCCACCCCACCGAGCACGACGGCGGCGGCGACGACACTGCCGAAGACGGCCATGCCGAGCCGTCGCATCGGCAGGTTGGTGGTCTCCGGATCGCCCGACAGCAACGCGGAGACGATCCGACGGGTGACGAAGCGGTACGCCTGCACCTGATCGCGGCGGGTCCGCATGACTTACCTCCGGCGGGGTGGATCCGCGACGATCAGGTCGGGGTGCCGTCGCGGGCTTCCCTACGATAAGGGGCCGACGGCGGTTCCTCGGGACCACCGCTCGTGGCCGGCGCCGGACCGACCCGGCGCAGAGCCGTACCGTGCAGGAGGGACAGTCAGCGATGACACAGGTTCAGGTGCGACCCGCCCGAGCGACCGCGGACCCGTCCGACGTTCCGACGCGGTCGGCGCCCCCGGCCGACCGGCCCGGCCGTGGACGGGTCGGCCCCGTCCTGGTTGGGCAGCTCGTCGTGCTGGAGCTGTGCGCGCTCGGTGTCTGGGCGGCGGCGGCCGGGCCCAGCTGGGTGTTCGCCGCGGTGGGCGCCCTGGCGGTGCTGATCGTTGTTGCCGCCTTCGCCCGGCGAGGTGGCCGATGGTGGTTCGAGGACCTGCTGTTGCGCCGGCGGCTGCGGCGACGCGGCGAGCGCGCGTCGGCCGCGCTGGCTGGTGGCTCGGCGACGGACCCACGGTTGGCCGCGCTCGCCCCCGAGTTGAGCGTCATCGAGTTGACCGACCGGGGCACCCGGCTCGGCATCGGGCAGGACGACCAGGGCTGGTTCGCCGCGGTCGCGCTGCAGTCCGTCAGTGGCGCGACGGTCGGTTCGGTGGACGCCTCCACCGTGGACACCGTGCTGCGGGTGCTCGCGGACTTCAGCGCCCCGGTGTCCCGGGCCCAGGTTGTCGCACACACCCTGGTCTGGTATCCGGCGCCCGGCGCCCCGCCGGCGGCGCACCGGACCGTGTGGGTGGCGCTGCGGCTCACCGTCCGCGACGCCCGGGTGGAGGCGGTGAGCCGGGGCGGCGGGCTGCCCGGCGTGCACCGGACCGTGGCTGCGGGGATCGGCCGGCTCGGCAAGGCGCTCACCTCCGCGGGCCTGGCCCATCGGCCGCTGGGCCGTGAGGAACTGCGGGCGGCGATCGTCTCGGCCGCCGGCCTGGACCTGGTGCCGGAGGCGCCGGCGGAAACCTGGCGAGGGCTGCGCGGCGGCGGTTGGACCCACCGCTGCATGTCCCTGCGGGGCCGTTCGGACGCGCCGCTCGGCCCGCTCGTGGACGCGATCACCGCGACCTCTGCGCCGTCGCACACGGTGGCCGCGACGGTATCGGTGGACGGCCGGGTGGCGGCGCCGCTGTTGCGGGTCGCAGCGATGGACAATCACGTCGAGGCGCTGGTCAAGGTGGTGAGTGAGGTCGCGCAGCGGGCAGGCACGTCCACCCGGCCCATGGACGGTCAACACGGTCCGGGCGTCTACGCCACCGCTCCGGTCGCGTCGGCGCTGGGTGCCTCCACCCGTCCGTGACCGCGCCGACCGGGGAGGCGGCACGCGCGGTCAGGGCCGGAGGTTGACGATCCAGCCGTAGAGGCCGCAGACCCAGAAGGCGAGCGGGACCAGCGAGATGATCAGCAGGATCTCGGCGATGTCGAGCAGCCGGCCCCAGACCGGCGAGATGCGCTTGCCGGCGACGGTCAGACCGTAGATCAGGCTGACCACGGCGGCCAGCACCAGCCCGCCGAGGATCAGGCCGAGCCGGACCGGCAGCGACCCACCGGCGAAGGTGGCCGCGGCGGCCAGACCCAGCCCCACGGTGCCGGCCAGCAGCACCGGGGTGCGCTGGGCGCGGCCCAGGAGCGGTCGGGCCCGGAGCAGCGAGAGGAGGGCCAGCACCAGGCACAGCAGCACCGCCGACAGGCGCCCGTCCAGCGCCAGCACCAGTTGCGCGCCCAGCACCAGCAGGGACACCGTCCACAGCAGACCCGTCAGGAACTGGTCGGCGCGTTCACTCTGCTGGAGCACCTGCCGGCCATCCACCGACTCGCTGTCGGTCTTCAGGTCGTCCGGACCGGTCGGGATCGACGGCACCGGCAGTCGGGCCAGCCGGTAGGCCGCCATCGGCAACGCCGGCATCACGCCGAACGCGACCGCCGCCACCACCGCGGCGGAGGCTGGCGCGTCGAGGCCGAAAACCAGACACAGCATCGCGCCCAGGCCGGTCGCGGCCCCCACCCCGATCGCGGCGAAGAAGAGTGGGTACCGGTCGCCGACCGCCAGTACGGCTACCGCACCGGCGACCACCGCAGCGGTCGCCGCGAGCAGGACGTGCGGACTGGCCAGCTCGGTCAGCGGTCGATCGCCGGCGAGCAGCAGCAGGCCGCCGGTGGCGGCATACGCCAGGCCGACCATGGCCAGCACCGCGCCGGTGCGGCTGTCACCGGCGGCCCTGGACAGCACCGCCGCGCCTACCAGCAGCGCCACCGCGACAAGCAGGGCCGCCACCGCGCCGGGCAGGTGCGGCGGGCCGGCGAAGAGCGCGGCCAGCGCGCCCGCGCCGAGCGCCGCCGCGGCGAAGAGCACCGCGAAGGACCGGGTCGCGCCGACCTGCCAGGCGCCGGGGCGTTGATTTGTCGCAGTCGCGACCGCGTCCACCACGTCGTCGAAGACGATTTCCGGGGCCGCCGCGGACCGGGGATTGAAGTAGAGCACCTCACCGTCACGGACGCTGAGCTGCGCAGCGGTGCGCCCGCCGTCCAGGGGTGCACCGCCCAACCGGGACAGAGCCCAGCCGCCGTGCCGCGCACCCTCGTCGGCCATGTCCTCACCGGCGTAGCGCAGCAGGGTGGGCAGCAGATCGGCCATCGGCACGTCCGATGGCAGCGCCAGGTCCATCCGGGTACGGGGAGCCACGATGGTGATCCGGCTCAGACCACCGGTCGCCGTCTTCGTCGCCACAGTGGCCTCCAGGTGTGCGTCTGTGATCGGCTGGCTGCGATGCTGCGGTCCGGGTCCACCGCGTCCACGGCAGATTACCTACGATGACGGGCACGTACGAGGCCCACCCGCGGGCTGTGCTCCGTGGGCGCACGTCATCAGGGCCGCTTCTGGGGAGGAGACAGCCGTGAGCACGGTGGTTTTCCGCCGGCTCCCGCGTCAGCCGGGGCCGGCCTTACCGCGCGGCGAGGTGCTGCTGGAGTCTCCTCCTGAGCTGCCCGAGCCGACGCCCCGCGGGATGGGGCAACTGCTCATGATCCTGCCGATGTTCTGCGGGGTCGGCGCGATGGCGTTCCTCTACGCCGGCAAGGGCGGCGGCATGATGACGTACGTCGCCGGTGGTCTGTTCGGTGTCTCGATGCTCGGCATGGCGATCGGTTCGCTGGCCAACAGCGGTGGCAAGGACAAGGCCGAGTTGAACGCGGACCGCCGCGACTACATGCGCTACCTGGCGCAGATGCGTAAGCGCACCCGCCGTGCCGCCGAGCAGCAGAGGGCCGCGATGGCCTGGCGACACCCGGAGCCCGACGCGCTCTGGTCGATCGCCGCATCCCGGCGGCTCTGGGAGCGACGGATCACCGAGGACGACTTCGGCGAGACCCGGATCGCGCTCGGCCCGCAGCGCCTGGCAGTGGAGATCGTCCCGCCGGAGACGAAGCCGGTGGAGGACCTGGAGCCGATGAGCGCCATCGCGCTGCGCCGCTTCGTACGCGCGCACTCCACCGTGCCCGACCTGCCGACGGCGTTGTCGGTGCGCGCGTTCAGCCGGGTGGTGCTGCGCGGCGACCGCGACGCCGTGCTCGACCTGACCCGGGCGGCGCTCGGGCAGTTGGCCACCTTCCACGCCCCGGACGACCTGGTGATCGCGGTGGTCGCCGCGCCCGACCGCCAGTCGTCCTGGGACTGGGTGAAGTGGCTGCCACACGCACACCACAGTGGCCGGACCGACGCGGCCGGCGCACGCCGGCTGGTCTTCGCCAGCCTGACCGAGGCTGAGGCGTCGCTCGCCGGTGAGCTGGCCGGGCGGCCTCGGTTCGCACCGGAGGCCAAGCCGCTGACGACCGCCCCGCACCTGGTCGTGGTGATCGACGGTGGCGAGATCTCGCCGACCTGCCAGCTGGTGGGCCCGGGGCTGCTCGGCGCCACCGTGATCGACCTCTCCGGGACGGTGCCGCGCGACGCCGGCCGCTGGCTGCTCTGCCTCGACGTGGCTGACGGAAGCTCGCTCGACCTGGTCCGGGGCAGCTCGTCGTCGCCGCTGGGTCGGCCCGACCAGCTCAGCGCCGAGGCCGCCGAGGGGTTGGCCCGCCAGATCGCCCCCTACCGGCTCTCCCAGCAGCAGGCCAGCAGCGACGAGCCGCTGGCCCGCAGCACGGAGCTGCCGGACCTGCTCGGCGTGGGTGACGCCGCGACGGTGGACATTCAGAACACCTGGCGTCCGCGTGGTCACCGGGACCGGCTGCGTATCCCGCTCGGCGTCGGCCCGGATGGCAACGTGGTCGAGCTCGACTTCAAGGAGTCGGCGCACGAAGGCATGGGCCCGCACGGTCTGGTGATCGGTGCTACCGGGTCCGGCAAGAGTGAGCTGCTCCGTACGGTGGTGGCCGCGTTGGCGGTGACCCACTCGTCGGAGGAACTGAACTTCGTCCTGGTGGACTTCAAGGGCGGCGCGACGTTCGCCTCGCTGGAGGCGCTGCCGCACACCAGCGCGGTGATCACCAACCTGGCCGACGAGCTGCCGCTGGTCGACCGGATGCGCGACGCCCTCGCTGGTGAGATGGTGCGCCGGCAGGAGCTGCTGCGGGCGGCCGGCAACTACGTCTCGCGCTTCGAGTACGAGAAGGCCCGTGCGGCCGGTGAGCCACTGGCCCCGATGCCCAGTCTGTTGATCATCTGCGACGAGTTCAGCGAATTGCTCGCCGCCAAGCCGGACTTCATCGACCTGTTCGTGATGATCGGCCGGTTGGGTCGATCGCTCGGCGTGCACCTGCTGCTGGCCAGCCAGCGGCTCGAAGAGGGCAAGCTGCGTGGCCTGGACACCCACCTGTCGTACCGGATCGGTCTGCGTACCTTCTCCGCCGTGGAGAGCCGGATCGTGCTCGGCGTGCCGGACGCGTACGAGCTGCCGAACGCGCCGGGCCACGGCTACCTGAAGACGGACACCAGTACGATGCTGCGGTTCCGGGCCGCGTACGTGTCCGGGGCGTATCGGGCGCCGGGGCAGCAGGCTTCCGCCTCGCAGGCGCTGGTGCAACGTCGGATCGTGCCGTATGGCCTCGATTTCATTCCGGCGCAGGTCCCGCAGACGCCGGTGGACACCGCTCCGGAGCCGGACCAGCCGGCCGATGGCAAGGCCGTGGCGATGCTCGACGTGCTGATCGACCAGCTCAGAGGTCGGGGCCGCCCTGCCCACCAGGTGTGGCTGCCACCACTGGCGGACCCGCCGGGTCTGGGCGAGCTGCTCGGCCCGCTGGCGGTCGACCCGACCTACGGGCTGTGCACGGCGTCCTGGTCCGGGCGCGGGCGGCTGACCGTGCCGGTCGGCGTGGTCGACCGCCCGTACGAGCAGAGCCGCGACCCGATGATGGTCGAGCTGGCCGGGGCCGGTGGCAACGTGGTCATCGTCGGTCGGTCACTGGGCGGCAAGAGCACGATGCTGCGTACGCTGCTCGCCTCGCTCGCGCTCACCCACACGCCACGTGAGGTGCAGTTCTTCTGCCTGGACTTCGGCGGGGGCGCGCTGCGCAGCCTGGAGCGCCTGCCGCACATGGCCGGGGTGGCCGGTCGCCGGGACGTCGAGGCGGTACGCCGGACGGTGGCTGAGGTGGTCGCCGTCCTGGACGACCGGGAGAACCGCTTCGCCCAGCACGGCATCGACTCGGTGGCCAGCTACCGTCGTCGCCGCGCCGCCGGCGAGTTCGCCGATGACCCGTTCGGTGACGTGTTCCTGGTGGTGGATGGCTGGAACACGCTGCGCCAGGAGTACGAGGAGCTGGAGCAGACCATCACCACGCTGGCCAACCGGGGCCTCGGCTTCGGCGTGCACGTGGTGCTCACCGCGATGCGGTGGGCGGAGATCCGGATCAACATGCGGGATCTGCTCGGCACCAAGCTGGAGCTGCGCCTCGGTGACGCGTCCGAGTCCGAGATCGACCGCCGCGCGGCGATGAACGTGCCGGAGAAGTCGCCCGGTCGCGGCCTGACCCGGGACAAGCTGCACTTCCTCACCGCGATCTCGCGGGTCGACGGCCGTCGGGACATCGAGGACCTGAGCGAGGCGTCGCTGTCCCTGGCCGGGCACGTGGCGGCGAACTGGCCTGGCCGTCCGGCGCCGAAGGTGCGGCTGCTGCCGCGCCGGCTGCCGGTGGCCGAGCTGGCCCGGATCATCGACCGGTCGGCGCCCGGTCTGCCGATCGGTGTCAACGAGTCCGCGCTCGCGCCGGTCTACCTGGATCTGGTCAACGAGCCGCACCTGACGGTCTTCGGCGACGCCGAGTGCGGCAAGACCAACCTGCTGCGGTTGATTGCCCGGGGCATCACTGAGCGGTACACGCCCGCTCAGGCCCGGCTGGTGATCGCCGACTACCGGCGTGGCCTGCTGGGGGCGGTGGAGGGCGATCACCTGCTCGACTACGCGCCGTCCAACCAGGCATTCGCCCAGGGCCTCGGCTCGATCCGCAGCGCGCTGTCCAACCGGCTGCCCGGCCCGGACGTGACCACCGCCCAGCTGCGCGATCGCAGCTGGTGGAAGGGCCCGGACCTGTACATCCTGGTGGACGACTACGACCTGGTGGCCTCCGGTGGCAGCAACCCGCTCAGCGCCCTGCACGAGTTGTTGCCGCAGGCGCGTGACATCGGTCTGCACCTGATCGTCACGCGTCGGGTCGGCGGGGTGTCCCGGGCGCTCTACGAGCCGGTGCTGCAGCGGCTGCGCGAGTTGGACTCGCCGGGCCTGCTGATGTCCGGCAACCGGGAGGAGGGCGCGGTCTTCGGTACGTTGCGGCCGAGCCCGCAACCGCCGGGCCGGGGCACCCTCGTCCGCCGCCGCGATGGCCAGCAGCTGATCCAGACCGCCTGGTCTGAGCCGTCCTGAGCGGATCGGTCGTTTGGTGGGGCGTGGTGAGCCATCCCGGTCCGATTCACCACCATCCATTGAACGGCACCGCTCAGGGCTGCGGTGGCTGGACAGGTTCCGCTACGGTCTTCACAGGAGTGTCCGTCGGTGGGGTGTTGGTGCCTTGCCGCGGGGGAGGGGTGCGGCGAAGCCGCCACCACAACAGACGGAAGGGTGTGAAGCATGGCGTTCGAGGTCGAAGCTGCGACTCTGCATACCGCCGCGAGTGACGTGCGGTCCACGCGCAGCGAGGTCGACGGCGAGCTGAAGAAGCTGTGGAACGTTGTCGACGACCTGGCCATGGCGTGGAAGGGTCAGGCGTCCACGGGCTTCCAGTCGCTGATGACGCGCTGGAGCGAAGACACGAGCAAGCTGCTGACAGCGATGGACAGCATCGCTGACCTGCTCGACAAGTCGGGTACGACGCACCAGGTCAACGACGAAGAGCAGCAGCAGATGCTGGACAAGTTCCACTCTGCTCTCAACCCGTGATCCGCAACCAGCAGAGGAGGAAATCGTGACGATCAAAGTTGACTACGCAGTCCTCGAGAGCAGCAACCAGCAGATGCAGGCCATCTCGAAGACGCTCGAGGAGAAGCTCGACACGCTGCGGTCGATGCTGACCAAGCTCCACTGGGACGGCGAGGACCGGGTTGCCTACGAGCAGCACCAGGCGAAGTGGGATGCGGCGGT
This sequence comes from Micromonospora sp. LH3U1, assembly GCF_028475105.1. NCBI lineage: Bacteria > Bacillati > Actinomycetota > Actinomycetes > Micromonosporales > Micromonosporaceae > Micromonospora > Micromonospora sp. LH3U1. The sequence goes on from NZ_CP116936.1 coordinate 606,076, forward strand.
CCAGGACATCAACCGGATCCTGAACGAGATCGGCGGTGCCGTCGGCATCGCCCGCGAAAACTACCTCAGCACCGAGATGAGCAACTCCAAGGTGTGGGGCTGAGGCATTCGCCCGATGCGGCTCCGGTCCGGTTCACCCGGGTCGGAGCCGCATTGCGTTGCGTCGGCAGCGCGGCGTTCTGCCGGTCAGCCGGCAGCCGGTGAGTCCGTGCGTCGGCCCGGACGCCAGCCGCGCTGGCGGCCGCGGGCCACGATCGGTCGGGCGATCAGCAGCAGCAGGGTGAGCAGCCCGCCGATCACCGCCGCCCAGATCGCGACGGGGCGTTGCCAGCTCAGCGGGTCGTCGCGCACGGCGGGTGCCGGCAGCGCACCAGCGGGCGGATTCGCCCGGGTGCCGAGCAGGCTCGACACCGCCCGGTACGGGTTGACCACCCCGTAGCCGATGTCGGCGTTGTGACCCTCGGGTGGGTTGTCCGCGGTGCGTTTCAGCCGATCGGCGACCTCCTGTGGGTTGAGACTGGGGTAGGCGGCCCGGACCAGCGCGACCACTCCCGTGACGTACGCGGCGGCGTAGCTGGTGCCGCCCTCCGCCACGAGGCGGTAGCCGGGCCCGTTGGGTGCCGGCCCGATGATCTGCAACCCCGGTGCGGCGATGTCGACGTAGTCGCCGCTGATCGAGGTGCCCACGTGACCACCCTGCTCGTCCACCCCACCGACAGCGATCACACCGGGGTACGCGGCCGGGTATCCCGGCCGGTCCGTCTGCTGCCCGGTCCCGTTGCCGGCGGCAGCGACCAGCACGACCTTCTGGGCCAGCGCGCGCTCGACGGCCGCCGTCAGTTCGGTGCTGGGAATTGTCGTCAGGGACAGGTTGATCACGTCGGCACCCTGCGCGACCGCCCAGTCGATGGCCGCGGCGATCTCGCCGGGAAGCTTCGGGTCGCTGGTGTCCCCGAGCTTCGGCAGGACCCGGATCGGCAGGATGCGGGCGGCCGGGGCGATGCCGCTGAACGGAACACCCAGGCCCTCCCGGCCCGCGATGATGCCGGCGATCAGCGTGCCGTGCCCGGCCTCGTCGCACTGGCCCTTGTTGGCCGCCAGGTTGTTGAAGTCGCGCCCCTCGAGCACTCGGCCCTCAAGGAGCGGGTGAGTGGCGGAGACCCCGGAGTCGATCACCGCTACCGTCACTCCGGCGCCCCGGGACAGCTGCCACGCCGAGGACGGCTCCAGCCGGCGCAGCGCCCACGGCATCTCGGTCAGGCGCTCATCACCGCGTGGGCCACAGATGGGCGGTGCCGCGGTCGCTGGGGAGGGTGCCACCAGGCCGGTGCCGAGCAGGGCCGCCAGCGTTCCACTGAGGACGCCCCGAACGGCACGTCCGGTACGGCGGGACGTGTTGGTCGCGCTCAACGGCGGGCATTCGCGCACCCGCAAAGATTACCGCTGTGCCCAGTCGGTCCGCGGCCCGGCGAGGGGGTCAGGCCCGAGGGCTGGACTTCGCGGTGGGTGTTTCGGCGAACAGCGCGAGCAGGTCGCCGACCCGGCGGTCGGCCTCGGCGGGGTGCCGGAACCGGCCGGCCGGGTTGAGGGTGTATTCGTTGCGCCGCCCGACGCGGGTGCGGTGCAGGTAGCCTTCCGCCTCCAGGTCGGCGACGATCGCCTGTGCGGCCCGTTCGGTCACGCCGACCTCGGCCGCGACATCGCGCAGCCGGGCGGTGGGGTCGCGGCCGATGGCCAGCAGGACGTGCCCGTGGTTGGTGAGGAATGTCCAGTTCCGCCCGCCGCCGGTGTCGCCCATCGCGGTGCCCGCCATCGTGTGACCGCCTCTCCGGATGTCCGTCCTGCCCACGACGGGAGTCTCGTCCGCCCTGCCCTCGAGAACTTACCCAGGGTCGGCCCGGGGTCAACGTATGAAATCTGTATCACGTATCTCTTGACGTATCTTACGGTGCGTGTGACGGTGATGATCGGGCCAGCGCCCGCCGCCGGCCGGGCGAAGAGCCCGTTGACCAGGTCAAATGCGTCGAGACGAGGTGCGGGGATGAGCCAGACCGGAACGCCCGGCGGGCAGCCGGGTCCGCAGCGGACCACCGACCGGGCGTACGCGCTCGGCGAACCGGCCCGGGCGTACGCCGAGCTGGCCGCCGGCAACCGACGCTTCGTGAGCGGTGCCCCACGCCACCCCAACCAGGACGCCGGGCACCGGGCCGCCGTGGCCGACGGGCAGCACCCGTTCGCGGTGATCGTCGGCTGCTCCGACTCCCGCCTGGCTGCCGAGATCATCTTCGACCGCGGGCTGGGCGATCTGTTCGTGGTCCGCACGGCCGGGCACACCGCCGGCCCGGAGGTGCTCGGCAGCGTGGAGTACGCGGTGACCGTGCTCGGCACCCCGCTGGTGGTGGTGCTCGGCCACGACTCGTGTGGCGCGGTGCAGGCGGCCCGGGATGCCGCAGCGACCGGCACCCCGCCTCGCGGGCACCTACAGGCGGTGGTCGACGCCGTGCTGCCCAGCCTGCGCCGGGCCGAGGCCGAGGGCGTGGAGGACATCGACGGCATCGTCGACATCCACATCGCACAGACCGTCGAGACGCTGTTGGGGCAGTCGCCCGTGCTGGCCGAGGAGGTGGCGCAGGGGCGGTGCGCGGTGGTGGGCGTGTCGTACCGACTCGCCGCCGGAGCGGTGCGCCCGGTGGCCGCCGTGCCGGCTGGTTTCGGGACGCTCGACGTGCCGACCGGATCCCCCGATCCGGCCACGCCTTCCGCCGCCTGACGCGTCGAGGGCCGCCCCGCGCGACGCGGAACGGCCCTCGACGGGGAATTGTGCGGGTCAGAGCAGCGACATGTGGACGTGGTCGGTGTGGTTCGACGGCCCGCTGTACGAACTCCAGCCGGTCGCCGGGAACCAGATCTGCCGGTTCCAGATCACGTAGTAGATGCCGAGGCGATCGGCGTTACGGATGAGGAACGCGGCGACGTTGTTGCCGTACGTCCGGGTGTCCTCGTTGTGCCACGGGGCGAAGCCGCTCTTCTGCAGCGACCAGTCGCAGGCGCGGCCCTTCGGGTGCTCCCACGGCCCGCCGGAGCGGTAGCAGCCGACGAACCGGTTGAAGCCGGCCCGCTTGACCTCCTTGTACGCGTGCAGCGTGCGGGCGGTGATGCAGCCGGACGTGGTCGGGTCGTTCTCGCTGCACGACTGGGGCTTCCAGTCACCGTCGGCGCTGCGACCCGGGCCGATCTTCGCGACCATCGAGGTGGCGTCCACCAGGCCGCCGGTAAAGCCCTTCCCGCCGACCAGGGAAAGCGCCTTGTCCGCCTCGCTCTTCCGCTTCGCCATCACGGCGGTCTGCTTCTGCTGCTCGCGGACCTCCGCGTCGAGGGCCAGCTTGGCTTGCTCGGCGCGGGCCTTCACCGTGTTGACCTCAGCGAGCTTCTTCTCGTTGACCATGTTCATCTCGTCGAGCGCTGCGGCGCGCTCGACGAACGAGTCGGGAGCGTCGCTCTCCAGCAGCATCGCGATCGCCCCGATCCGGCCGGTCCGATACGACTGGGCGGCGATCTGCCCGACCTGTGGGGCCAGCGCGTCCAGGTCGGCCTTGGCCCGGTCGACCTCCAGGGCCAACTCCTGCTGCCGCTTCTTGGATTTGTCCAACTGGGACTTCGCGGCGGAGTAGTCGCGGTTGGCCTTTTCGATGACGTCGTTGAGCAGCTTGGGCTCGTTGTCCTCCTCGTGCCCGGACGGTGTGGGGGTCGTCGGGGCGGCGTTGGCCGGGAGGGGGCCGGCGAGCACAGTCAGTGCGGCGATCACGGCCACCACGGGTGTCAACCAGCGGCGTAGGGGTGCCGTCACAATGTTCCCTTCCGTCGACCGCCGACCGGGTTAGCTGACGGGTTCGGGGCGGAAGTGGCCCCTACCGCTGACGCGGATTCACCCCAGGTACCTGGGTCCCCGGCTCGCCGCTTGGCGATTGGGCGGTGGCACCGCAGGCGCCGCGTCGCGCCTTCATCGGTAACCGGCAGCGAGGTTACCCGAGAGTCGACCGGGTGAGCTACGCCTGGATGCCGACCAAAAGTGTCATTTCGCCATAGCGTTGAGTGACCAGTGACGTGGTTCTCAGGGCGGCTACCTGATCTGGTCACGCTGAGGAGTGTCACCATGCCGTTTCCGTGCTCCTGTTCGACTCCGGCCACCGGTCGGTGGCGGTGAATGGGGGCGGGGTCCGCGGTTGATCCGGCTCGTCTGCGCGCCCTGCGGCGGTCACCACCGCGGCCAGCCCGGTGGTCAGCGGCACGGCCGCGATCAGACCGAGTGTGGCGACGGCGCTGCGGACGATTTCCTGCGCGAGGAACTCGCTGGTGAGGATCTGCCCGATCGGCCGCGAGTCGGCGGTGAGCAGGAGCAGCAGCGGTAGCGACGCGCCCGCGTACGCCAGCACGATGGTGTTGACAGTGGAGGCGATGTGCGCGCGGCCGACCCGGGTGGCCGCACGGTACAACTGCAACCGGGTCAGCCCGGGGTTCGCGTTCGCCAGTTCGGTGACGGTGGCCGCCTGGGTGACCGTCACGTCGTCGAGCACCCCGAGCGAGCCGATGATGATTCCCGCGAGCAGCAGGCCGTGCAGGTCCACGTCTCCCTGGAACATCGACAGGGTGGTGGCATCCTCGCTGCCGAAGCCGGTGAGGTGGGTTGCGGCCGTGGCGATGGTGGCGAGCACGCCGGTCAGCACCAGGCTGCCGAGGGTGCCGAGGACCGCGACCGAGGTCTGCGCGGTGACCCCGTGCGTCAGATAGAGCACGACGAACATGATGAGGGCCGCGCCGACCACCGCCATCAGCAGGGGCGATCTGCCGGCGCCGATGCCCGGCAGCACGAAGGTGAGCAGGATGGCGAAGCTGGCGGCCAGCCCGGCGAGCGCGGCCAGGCCCCGCCACCGACCGAACGCGACGATCGCCGCGGCGAAGACCACCGCCAGCCACACCATCGGGGTGCCGCGCTGGTGTTCGGCGATGTTCCAGTTGCTGAGGGCGGGATCGGTCGGATCGGTCAGCTCGACCAGGATGACCTCGTCGCCGACGTCGACCCTGGGGGCACCGGGCCCGTCGGGCACCGGTGTCTGCACCTTCTGGCCGGCGGTCGGCCCGTCGTCGACCCGGACGTCGACCGTGCCGCACGGCCCGGCGCCGCCCCTCGGCGCGCCCTCAGGAGTCGACGGCACCGGCGGGCACGGCTCGGTGACCACCCGGGTCACCGTGCCGGGATAGCGCGGTACGTCCGCCCCACCGTCGGTCTGCGGTGGACCACCGCGCGGCCAGAGCAGCACTGCGGCGAGCACGGTAGCGACGAACAGGGGCACCACGGTCACGACGAGGATCCGTCGCACCCGGGGCGGGGCGGACGGAGCGGGGCGGGTGTGGTCGGAACCCAAGGCGAGACTCCCAACGATCCGGTGCGGGGTACGTGTCAGCGGGCCGGTCGGTTCACCGTCACCGCGCAAACGGACCGAGAGGCGCGCCGGATCGCTGGCTGACGAGCACTTGATCACGGACGGTCAGTGCCGGGCCCGGCTGGCCGGGGACCGGGCCACAAAATGGAGGCACCGGTGGTCGACTGTGCGACGGCGGACGGGGGGTCATCGTGGGGAATGCTAACCAGCCCGATCCGGGGCTGCAGGGCGCGGCGGAGTGTCGGCGGCTGAACCGCCCACGGGGCGGCCCCCGGCGCGGCATGTTGGAGACATGCCCGCTCCGTCACCGCCCGACCCCCAGCAGCACGCTGCCCCCGCCGCGCCCATGCAACACGACGAGCACGCCGGGCACGACAAGCACGCCGGGCACGATCCCGCGATGTTTCGTCGCCGCTTCTGGGTCTGCCTGGTGCTCACCGTGCCGGTGGTCCTGACCAGCCACCTCGTGTCGGATCAGCTGGGCCTGAGCGGGGAGGTCCCCGGCCGTTCCTGGGTGGGCCCGGTGCTCGGCTCGGTGGTGTTCTGGTGGGGCGGTTGGCCGTTCCTGGTCGGCGCGGTCCGGGAGGTGCGGGACCGGGCGCCCGGCATGATGCTGCTCGTCGCGATGGCGATCACCGTCGCCTACACCGCGTCACTGGCCACCAGCGTCGGCGCCTTCGACCTGGATTTCTGGTGGGAGTTGGCCGCGCTGGTCACCATCATGCTGCTCGGGCACTGGCAGGAGATGAAGGCCATCGGGCAGGCGCGGGGAGCGCTCGCGGCGCTGGCCGCGCTGCTACCGGACGAGGCCGAGCGGGTGGCGGCGGACGGACGGGTCGAGGCGGTGCCGGTGACCGGTCTGCGGGTCGGAGACGTGGTGCTGGTCCGTCCGGGGGGTCGGGTGCCGGCGGACGGCCGGATCGTCGACGGTGGCGCCGAACTGGACGAGTCGATGATCACCGGCGAGTCGCGACCGGTCGCCCGATCGACGGGCGATCGGGTGGTGGCCGGCACCGTCGCCACCGACTCGGCGATCCGGGTGCGTGTCGAGGCGCTGGGTGACCAGACCGCGCTCGCCGGCATCCAACGGATGGTCGCGCAGGCCCAGGGCTCTGGCGGGCGGGCCCAACTGCTGGCTGACCGGTTCGCCGCCGCGCTGTTCTACCTGGCTACCGGCACTGCCGTGTTGACCGTGCTGGTCTGGACCGCACTCGGCCAGCCCGGCGAGGCGGTGGTCCGCGCGGTGACCGTCCTGGTGATCGCCTGTCCGCACGCGCTGGGTCTCGCCATCCCCCTGGTCGTCGCGCTCTCCACCGCGTTGGCCGCGCGGTCCGGGATCCTGGTCAAGGATCGGTTGGCGTTGGAGCGGATGCGGACGGTCGGCGCGGTGCTCTTCGACAAGACCGGCACGCTGACCCGGGGCGAGCACGCGGTCACCGACCTGGTGACGGTGCCTGGCGTCGAGCGGGACGAGGTGCTGCGGATCGCGGCGGGCGTCGAGTCGGACAGTGAACATCCGTTGGCTCGGGCGATCGTGGCGGCGGCCGGGCGCTCCGGCCCGGCCCCGGCCGCCGGGTTCCGGTCGCTGCCGGGCCGTGGGGTGCGGGCAATCATCGACGGTACGGAGTACGCGGTGGGCGGGCCGGCGCTGCTGCGGGAACTGGGCCTGTCGCTCCCGGCGGAGCTGGAGGCGGCGACCGGGCGGTGGTCAGCGCGGGGGGCTGCGGTGCTGCACCTGGTGCGGTTGCCGGAGACCGTGCTCGGCGCGTTCGCGTTGACCGACGAGGTGCGTCCGGAGGCCCGGCGGGCCGTCGACGAGTTGCGTGCCGAGGGCGTCCGGACGATCGCCATGATCACGGGTGACGCTCGGCCGGTGGCCGAAGCGGTCGCGGCCGAACTCGGCTTCCGGCCCGGCGTCGACGAGGTCTTCGCCGAGGTGCTGCCGGCGGAGAAGGAGGACCGGGTGGCCGACCTCCAGCGGCGAGGGCTGGTCGTGGCGATGGTCGGCGACGGGGTGAACGACGCGCCGGCGTTGGCCCGAGCGGACGTCGGCATCGCGATCGGCGCGGGCACCGATGTGGCGATCGAGTCCGCCGGGGTGGTGCTGGCGTCCTCGGACCCACGCGGGGTGGCTGCCGTGGTCCGGCTGTCCCGGTCGTCGTACCGGAAGATGCGACAGAACCTGGCCTGGGCGGCGGGCTACAACGTGGTGGCGCTGCCGCTGGCGGCAGGGGTGCTGGCCTGGGCCGGTGTGGCGTTGAGCCCGGCGGTGGCCGCGGTGCTGATGTCCGCGTCCACCATCGTGGTGGCGCTCAACGCCCAGTTGCTGCGCCGGGTCCGTCTCGACCCGGTGCCGGACTGAGGGCCGTCAGCCGCGCTTCATCAACCGGCCGACTGCCGCCATCATCTCGGTGGCCATCTCGTCGGCCCGGCCCTCGGCCGCGCCCTCGTGCATGCAGTGCCGGGCGTGCCCGTCGAGCAGCCCGAGCGCCACCTTGTCGAGAGCGGCCTGGATCGCGGAGATCTGGGTGAGCACGTCGATGCAGTAGCGGTCGTCGTCGACCATCTTCTCGATGCCGCGGACCTGCCCCTCGACACGGCGGAGCCGCGCGAGCAGTTGGTCCTTGCTGGCGGTGTACCCGCGGATCGGGGTGGGTGCGGTCATAGCAACCAGGATAGCGTACCCCTGGGGGGTATGGTAGGGTCGCTTCTGGTGGGATACCCCCACCGGGTACCGGTACCGCGAGGGAGACGATCCAATGGTCAACACGACGTACCAGGTGCAGGGCATGACCTGTGGGCACTGCGTCAGCGCGGTCAGCGCCGAGGTGGGCGCCATCGCGGGGGTGAGCGATGTCCAGGTCGACCTGGCCACCGGTCGGGTCACCGTCAACAGTGACCAACCACTGGACGTGGAGACCGTCCGGGCTGCCGTCGACGAGGCCGGCTACAACCTCGTCGACGCCTGATCATGGGAGTCGGCATGAACACGGTGACCAAATTGGGCGGGTTCGCCCTCGGCCTCGTAGCGGTCTTCGGCGCGACGTACGGGGTCGGCCGGCTGGTCGACGACCCCGCCCCGGTCGCCGAGAGCCGGCGGGACGGCGGCGTCGCCCCCGTGACGGGCGAACACGGCGAGTCGGTCGACCGGCTCCCCGGCGGCCTGCTCGTCTCCGACCGCGGCTACACCCTCGAACCGGTCGACGCCCCGGCCGGCGAGTTCGCCTTCCGGATCGTCGGGCCGGGCGGCCCGGTGACCCGGTACGACGTGGCGCACGACAAGCGGATGCACCTGATCGTCGCCCGACGGGACCTCTCCGGTTTCCGCCACGTGCACCCCGACCTGGCCCCGGACGGCACCTGGCGGGTCGACACCCCGCTGGCCGGCCCCGGTCAGTGGCGGGCGTTCGCCGACTTCACCCCGACCGGGGGCGAGCCGCTGACCCTCGGCGTGGACGTGACGATTCCCGGTGAGCTGACCGAACGGCCGTTGCCCGCCCCGGCGACGAGCACCACCGTCGACGGCTACACGGTCACCCTGACCGGTGCGCCGCAACCCGGCAGCACATCGCCGCTGACCTTCACCGTGAGCCGGAGCGGGCAGCCGGTCACCGACCTGGAGCCCTACCTGGGCGCGTACGGGCACCTGGTGGCTCTGCGCCGGGGCGACCTGGCGTACCTGCATGTGCACCCGGACGGGACGCCCGGCGACGGGCGGACCCAGCCCGGCCCGGCGGTCACCTTCCTCGCGGACGTGCCCTCGGCTGGCAGCTACCGGCTCTACCTCGACTTCCGGCACGGCGGGGCGGTGCACACCGCCGAATTCACCGTCGTCACCGGCACCCCACCGGCCGACGCTCCGCCGGCCAGTGGCGACCCGAGCGGACCCGCACCGACCGGCGGCGCCGACCACGGCACCCCCGGACACGGGCACAACTGACGGGACCAGACGATGACCACCACCAGCAGACCGCTGCCCGAGGCACCGAACCGGATCGAGTTGTCGATCGGCGGGATGACCTGCGCCGCCTGCGCCGCCCGGATCGAGAAGAAACTCAACCGGATGGACGGGGTGAGCGCCACCGTCAACTACGCCACCGAGAAGGCGACCGTCCGGTACGCCGACGGCGTCACGCCGGACGACCTGATCGAGACCGTGCAGAAGACCGGGTACAAGGCCGCGCTGCCGGCCCCGCCGACCGCCGAGCCGCCGGCGGATCCGCTGAGCGCCCCGCGTACCCGGCTCTGGGTTTCGGTGGCGTTGAGCGTGCCGGTGGTCCTGCTGGCCATGGTCCCGGCCTGGCAGTTCGACTACTGGCAGTGGCTGTCGCTGACCCTGGCCGCCCCGGTGGTGGTCTGGGGTGGGCTTCCCTTCCACCGGGCCGCCTGGACCAACCTGCGGCACGGCGCGGCAACGATGGACACGCTGGTCTCGCTCGGCACCCTCGCCGCGTTCGGCTGGTCGCTCTGGGCGCTCTTCCTCGGAGACGCCGGGATGCCCGGGATGACGCACCCGTTCCGCTTCGACATCACCCGCACCGACGGTGCCGGCAACATCTACCTGGAGGCGGCCGCCGGGGTCACCGTCTTCATCCTGGCCGGCCGCTACTTCGAGGCACGATCCAAGCGGACCGCCGGTGCCGCCCTGCGCGCTCTGCTCGAACTCGGGGCCAAGGAGGTGGCGGTGCTGCGCGACGGGGTGGAGACGCTGATCCCCGTGGACCGGCTCGCCGTCGGTGACCGTTTCGTGGTCCGCCCCGGGGAAAAGATCGCCACCGATGGTGTGGTCGACGAGGGCACCTCTGCCGTCGACGCCAGCATGCTCACCGGCGAGTCGGTGCCGGTCGAGGTCGGCCCGGGCGACGGCGTGGTCGGTGCCACGATCAACGCGGGCGGGCGGCTGGTCGTCACCGCGACCCGGGTTGGCGCGGACACCCAACTCGCCCGGATGGCCGACCTGGTCGAGCAGGCGCAGAGCGGCAAGGCGGCCGTGCAGCGGCTGGCGGACCGGATCTCCGGCGTCTTCGTGCCCATCGTCATCACGCTGGCCGTGGGCACCCTCGGTTGGTGGCTCGGGACCGGCGCCGGCCCGACTGCCGCGTTCACCGCCGCCGTGGCCGTGCTGATCATCGCCTGCCCCTGCGCGCTAGGGCTGGCCACGCCGACCGCGTTGCTGGTCGGCACCGGCCGGGGCGCCCAGCTCGGTGTGCTGATCAAGGGGCCGGAGGTGCTGGAGTCGACCCGCCGGGTGGACACCGTGGTGCTGGACAAGACCGGCACCGTGACGACCGGCCGGATGACCCTGGTGGACGTGGTGCCGGCCAGCGGGGAGGACCGGGCCGAGCTGCTCCGGCTGGCCGGCGCGGTGGAGGCTGCCTCCGAGCACCCGATCGCCCGTGCGGTCGCGGCGGGTGCCGCCGAGGCGGGCGCGCTGCCCCCGGTGACCGGCTTCCGCAATCTCGAAGGGCTGGGCGTGACCGCCACGGTCGACGGGCGGGTCGTGCTGGTCGGCCGGGTCCGGCTGCTGCGCGAGCGCGAGATCGACGTACCGCCGGAGGTCGAGTGGGCCGTGCGCGACGCGGAGGCCGCCGGCCGTACGGCGATCGTCGCCGGCTGGGACGGGCGAGCGCGGGGCGTGCTCGCGGTCGCCGACGTGGTTCGGCCAACCAGTCGGGCGGCGGTGGCCCGGCTGCGCGCGCTGGGGCTCACCCCGGTCCTGCTGACCGGGGACAACACCATCGTGGCCCGCGCGGTCGCCGCCGAGGTGGGCATCGACGAGGTGATCGCCGAGGTACTGCCGGCCGGCAAGGTCGACGTGGTCAAGCGGCTCCAGGCCGAGGGGCGGTCGGTGGCGATGGTCGGCGACGGGGTCAACGACGCCCCGGCGCTGGCCCAGGCCGACCTCGGGCTGGCCATGGGCACCGGCACCGACGTGGCGATCGAGGCGTCCGACCTCACCCTCGTCCGGGGCGACCTGGACGCCGCGGTGGACGCCATCCGGCTGTCCCGCCGCACGCTCGGCATCATCCGGGGCAACCTGTTCTGGGCGTTCGGCTACAACGTGGCGGCCCTGCCGTTGGCCGCCGCCGGGCTGCTCAACCCGATGATCGCCGGTGCGACGATGGCGTTGTCCTCGGTCTTCGTGGTGGCCAACAGTCTGCGACTGCGCCGGTTCCGTCCGGCCGCCGGTGATCTGTGACGGCGGCAATGGTTGAACCGGCGACGGCGGGGGTACTGCTGAGGGCGTAGCGACGCTCGCAATGGAGGTTGGCAATGGGTATCGACGACAAGATCAACAACGCCAGCGAGGACGCGGCCGGCAAGCTGAAGGAAGGCGCCGGTCGGGCCACCGATAACGAGCAGCTCGAGGCTGAGGGTCGTACCGACCAGTCCGCCGCCAAGCTCAAGCAGGCCGGCGAGAAGATCAAGGACGCCTTCAAGAGCTGACGTACGACGTAACCCGCACGCCGGGCCGGTGATCATTCACCGGCCCGGCGTGCTGTGTGTCCGGCCTTTTCCGCGACCCTGAGATCCCCCTGATTCCGCTTCCGACCGGCACTGCCGCGCGGCGATACCTGCTAACTTCTGTTGGCATGTGCAAGGGCTGGTTATGAGCGCCGCTCCACCGCCGACCGGCGACGACCTGGTCCGGGTGCTGGCCACCCTGGCCAACCCGCACCGGCTGCGGGTCGTCGCCGCGCTGGCCCGCGAGCGTGCCTACGTCAGCGGGCTGGCCCGGCAACTGGGCATCAGCCGGGCGCTGTTGCAGGTCCACCTACGGAAGCTGGCGGCGGCCGGTCTGGTCACCGCCAGCCTGGAGTTGTCGGAGGACGGGAAGGCCATGAACTACTACGAGGTGAAGCCGTTCGTGCTCACACTCACCCCCGAGGTCATCGCGGCGGCGGTCAAGACGCTCACCGTGCCCGACTCGGGCGAGCAGCCGGGAGCGGAGCGATGAGCGAGCACGACTGGACCGAGGTGGTCGGAGCGATCGGCATCTTCGCTCTGCTCATCAGCGTGTTCACGGTGACCGTCGTCCAGCTCGCCAAGACCCGGCGGGCCCGGCTCGAATCGGCCCGCGCGGACGACTACCGCCGGCTCGCCGAGACGGCCGCTCAGGCCCAGGCGGAGAACGCCCGACTGCTCGCGGCGATGGATGGCCGGCTGGGCGGGATGGAGACCCGGATGACCACGCTCGAACGCGTCCTGCGCGAGGTCGACTGACCTGTCCCCCGGGAAGCCCCGGGCCGTCGAGCGGCTACTCGACGGCCCGGGTGGAAGCAGCATCACCTCGCCCAGTGGGCGAGTTTCACCGGTAACGCTCCTTCGAGGAGAGGACAGCACCTCATGCTGCGCGTACGCAAATCCGCTGTTGGCTGGGCGATCGCCCTGGCCCTCACGGCCGCCGGCCTGACTCCGGCCAGCCCGGCCGCCGCCCGGCTCACCATCGACTGGCGGCCCTGCGCCGAGGACGCCCTCGCCGATGACGCTCCCGCCGAATGCGGCACCCTGTCGCTGCCGGTCGACTGGAACCGACCACGGGGGGAGCGCTTCGACCTGGCGTTGGCCCGCCGGGTCGCCACCGACCCGGCCGCCCGGAAGGGTTCGCTGGTCTTCGGCCCCGGCGGTCCGGGCGACAGCGGGGTCGACCGGGTGGTGAACGGCAGTTCCCGGTTCAGCGCCGACCTGCGCCGCCGGTTCGACATCGTCAGCTTCGACCCGCGCGGCACCGGTGGCAGCCACCCGGTGATCTGCGCACGGGACCTGCTCGCCCGGCAACCGCAACTGATCGCCAATCAGGCCCAGTTCGACGCCACACTGGCCGGAAACGCGCTGCTGCGCGACGACTGCCGAGCCCGCACCGGGGCGCTCTACGACCACGTGGACACGACCAGCGCCGCTCGCGACCTGGACGCGGTCCGCGCCGCGCTCGGCGAACGGCAGCTCACGTTCCACGGCAGCTCGTACGGCACCCTGCTCGGAGAGCGGTACGCCGAGCTGTACCCCGACCGGGTCCGGGCCGTGGTGCTGGAGGCCACGATGGACCACAGCGTCGGCACTCGCGCCTTCCTGGACACCCAGGCCGTCACCGCGGAGGGCGCGTTCGACGAGTTCGTGGCCTGGTGTGCCCGCTCCACCGACTGCGCCCTGCACGACCGCGATGTCCGTGCCATCTGGGCCGGGCTGCACGCCAGAGCCGAGCGCGGCACGCTGACCGACCCGGACCGAGTCGGGGTACTGCTCCCCCCGTTCGAGCTGAGCCGGCTCGCGCACAAGAAGCTCTATGACACCTGGCGGTGGCCGGGGCTGGCCGAGTGGCTCGGCGAGATGGATGCTTCCGCCTCGCCGACCACCGCGCTCCCGGCCGACGCCAGGGCGACGGGTGACGCCGTGGCGCCGTACCCGTTCGCGGTCTTCTGCCAGGACTGGAGCCTGCCCGTCCGCGACTACCGGGAGTACGCCGGACACCTGCGCCGGGTGGCCCGGCTCGCGCCGGACCTGCGCTACCCGCCGGCACTGTTCGCCCTGGTCACCTGCCTCGGCACCCCGACGCCGGTCGCCAATCCGCAGCACCGGCTGCGGGTCCGCACCGACGTGCCGCTGCTGCTCGCCGCCACCGTGCACGACCCGGCGAGCGGGTACAACTGGGCCACCAACGTGGCGCGGCAACTGGGCCGGCACGGCGTGCTGCTCACGTACCAGGGGTGGGGGCACGGCAGCTACACCACCAGCGCGTGCATGGGGCGAGCCATCGACTCGTACCTGATCGACGGTGTGGTGCCGGCCCCGGGGACCACCTGCCCGGCCATCGAACCCGAGGTGTGACCGCGCCCTGCCGGCCGTCCGGCGTTCAGCTCCGCCGGACGGCCGGCAGCGGTGTGCTCAGGGGCGTCGGGTGGCGCGTACGACGACGTCGTGCAGCGTGTTCCCCTGGCCACCGGGGCCGGTCACCGTGCGGTGGTGCTCCTCGGCGGTGGTGATCTCCCACCTGGTGCTGTCCAGTCCGGCGGTGATGTCGGCGAGGGTGACCGACGCCTCGTCCGGTGGGTGGTGCCCGTGCCCGGTGGCTCCGGAGGTGTGCAGGTGCCCGACGATCAGCAGGGTGCCGCCGGGCGCCACCCACGCGGAGATGCGGTCGTAGAAGGCCAGTTGTGGCATCGCGGGGTGCGCGTAGTGCGTCGTGACCAGATCGAACTGCGCGCGCGGGTCCCAGGTCGTCAGGTCCGCTTCCACCCACCGCACGCGCTCGGACACCCCGCTGTCGCCCGCGCGCTCCGCGGCTCGGGTGAGAGGTTCGGAAGCGATGTCGACCGCGGTGACCTGCCAGCCGTGCGAGGCGAGCCAGATCGCCTCGGCTCCGGCGCCGCACCCGGCATCCAACGCGGAGCCCGGCACCAGGCCGCTGGTCTCACGGGCCAGGTACGGGTGCGCGGGACTCCCGCTCATGGCTCCGGGACGGTCGTGGTGCCCCTGGTGCCAGTGCCGCTCCCAGTAGTCCTTGTCGAATTCGTGTTGCTCGGTCATCTGCCTGTGCTCCTTCGCGGGTCACCACCGACTGTGACCGGCACGGGAGCGAGACGCAAAGCTTCTTGCCGAATGGCAAAATGGGGGCATGGACGAGAACTCGGACCGTACGCTCGATGCTGTCGGGCCGAGGCTGAAGCACCTTCGGCTCCGCCGTGACATCACGCTCACCGACCTCGCCGCGGAGACCGGCATCTCCGCCAGCACGCTGTCCAGGCTCGAAGCCGGCCTGCGACGCCCCACGCTCGAGCAACTCCTCCCGCTCGCTCGGGTCCACGGCGTGACGCTCGACGAACTCGTCGGCGCGCCACCAACCGGCGACCCGCGTATCAACCTGCGCCCCATCGCCACCAGCGACGGATCAACCATCCTGCCCCTGACCCGCAGACCCGGGGGGATCCAGGCCTACAAGTTCGTCCTCCCGACCGGGTCCGACGACCGCGTACCCGACCTGCGCACCCACGAGGGCTACGACTGGGTCTTCGTCCTCAACGGCACGTTGCGTCTCGTCCTCGGCGAGCACAATCTCATCCTCCAAGCCGGGGAAGCCGCCGAGTTCGACACCCGCACCCCGCACTGGTTCGGGGCCACCAGCTCTGGTCCCGTCGAGTTCCTCAGCCTGATCGGGAAGCAGGGCGAACGCGCACACGTCCGCGCCGCGCCGAAACTCGATTAGCGCACGACGCGGTAGCTCAGGTGCGTCACTGTCGGCCCGGCCACCACCGCCACCTGCTCCAGGTGCGGCGCGATGCCGTCGAAGAGCCGCTCGCCGCCCCCGAGCACGATCGGCACCAGGTGCAGGTGCAGAGTGTCGATCAGCCCGGCGGCCAGATACTGCCGGACCGTGCTCGCCCCGCCGGCGATCGACACCTGCCGGTCGCCCGCCGCCTCTCGCGCCTGCCGCAGCGCCGAGTCGATCCCGTCGGTGACGAATCGGAACTCGGTGCCGCCCCGCATCACCAGCGGCGCCCGGGGGTGGTGGCTGAGCACGAACACCGGGGTACGGAACGGCGGGTCGTCGCCCCACCAGCCCTGCCAGCTCTCGTCCCAGTCGCCGTCCCCGCCGCCGAACATCCGACGACCCATCACATACGCGCCGACGTCGCGGGTCATCTCCTCGACGATGTCCGCGTCGACACCCCGGTCACCGCCGGTCAGCCCGTGCTGCGCCCGCCAGGTGTCCAGGCCGAAGACCCACTCGTGCAACCGCAGGCCTCCCCGGCCCAGCGGATCCTGCCGACTCTGTTCCGGCCCCGCCACGTACCCGTCCAGCGAGATCGACAACTGACTGCTCACCATGTTCATGTCCCTTCGACTCCGGCGATCGCCGGAACTCATCGCGGCGTGGCCAATCGGGCGGCCCGCAGCTCCAGATACCGCTGCTCGGGAAGGCTCGTGGTGCCGCGCGCCGCGGCCAGGTAGGCCGCCCGCGCCGCCTCGGCGTCCCCGGCCAATTCGAGCAGGTGGGCCCGGACGGCGGCGAGCCGGTGATGCCCGGCGGTGCGCTCGTCTGCGTCGAGCGGTGTGAGCAGGGCGAGCCCGGCCCTGGGCCCGTCCACCATGGCTACCGCCACCGACTGGTTGAGGGTGACCATCGGGTTCGGCGCGATCCGGGCCAGCAGTCGGTAGAGCGCGACGATCTGCCGCCAGTCCGTCTCGGCCGCCGTCGACGCCTCGGCGTGCACCGCGGCGATCGCCGCCTGGAGCTGGTACGGGCCGGGCGGCGACCAGGTCAACGCCTCGGTGATCAGCGCGATCCCCTGCGCGATGGCGGCTGCGTCCCACCGGGTGCGGTCCTGCTCGGCCAGCGGCACCAGCTCCCCGTCCGGGCCGAGCCGGGCCGCCCGGTGCGCGTCGGTGAGCAGCATGAGTGCCAGCAGCCCGGCCACCTCGCCGTCGTCGGGCAGCAGCCCGTGCAGGATGCGGGCCAGCCGGATCGCCTCACCGGTCAGCTCGGCCCGGTGCAGGTCCGGGCCACTGGACGCGGTATACCCCTCGTTGAAGATCAGGTAGAGCACGCGGAGCACCGTCCGCAGCCGCTCGTTCCGCTCACCCGGTTCGGGCATGACGAACCGGGCCCCAGCGGCCTCGATCCGCTGCTTGGCCCGGCGGATCCGTTGGCTCATCGTCGCCTCCGGCACCAGGTGCGCCCGGGCGATCTGGGCGGTGCTGAGGCCGCCGACCGCACGCAGGGTGAGCGTCACCTGCGCCGATCCGGTCAGCGCCGGGTGGCAGCAGAGGAACAGCAGCGTGAGTGTGTCGTCGGCGTCCGGGACGGTCGGCTCCGCGTCGGCCGCCGGCGCCACCCCGGCGTACGCCGGCTCACGCAGTGCCACCGCCACCTCGCGGTCCCGGCGGGCGCTCTCGCTGCGCCACTCGTCGGTGAGCCGGCGGGTTGCCACGGTGAGCAGCCAGGCGCGGGGGTTGTCCGGTAGGCCCTGACCGGGCCACTGTGTCGCGGCGGCGAGCAGTGCCTCCTGGACCGCGTCCTCGCAGCGGTCGAACTGGCCGTGCCGGCGGACCAGCAGGCCGAGGACCTGCGGCGCCAGCATGCGCAGCAGATCCTCGACCGTCCGGTCGTCGGTCACATCTCCGTCCCGGCCTGCTCCATGACCGGGCGGACCTCCATGGCGCCGCCGTGCCGTACGTCCGGCCAGCGGGCGGCGATCTCGGCGGCCCTCTGCGGGCTGTCGCAGTCCACGGTCAGGTAGCCGGCGAACTGTTCCTTGCTCTCCATGAACGGCCCGTCGACGACCTCGGGGTTGCCGTCCACGAGCCGGACCGTGAACGTCTGCGACGGGTTGGCCAGCGCCTGGCCGTCGACCAGCTCACCGGTCTCGGTCAGCTCCTTCATGATCTCGTCGACCTCGCCGAAGAGGGCGGTACGGTCCTGCTCGGTCAGCTCCTCGGTGAAGCCGGGCCGGTTCCAGATCAGCAGCATGTACTTCACGGCGATGCTCCTCAGGCATTGATCGCACCCCGGTCGGGGGGCGGTTCACCGGAGGGTCGGAGCCGAGACCCCGTTCCCTACGGCGTACCGAAGAAAATCGCAGAAAAGTCCGCCGGTGGCGGTCCCACGCCGGTCGGGTCAGCGCGGGTCTGGCCGACCGGGCACCTGTCGGGGCTTGCGGCCCCCGCCCACGTCCAACGACGCCCGGTCGGCGGCCGAGGTGCCGGACGACCAGCCCTCAGCGTCCCGGACGCTGAGCCGGTGCCGGGTGACACCCGGGAACAGCGTGTCCAGCCGTTCCCGGACCGCCTCGCCCCGCGCGGCGAGCACCGGCAGCAGCCGCTCCGACCCGGCCGTCTCGGCTGCCGCCCGGTCCGCCGCGTCCGTTGCCGCCTCGGTGGCCGCGCGCAGCCGCTCGCCGATCCGCAGCGCGAACGCGTTGAGGAAGGACTCGTCCCAGACCTTCGTCCGCCGCCCCGACCCCGCCCGCCGCTCGGCGCGCCCCCGCAGCATCGCCCCGGTGGCCTGGACGAGCAGCGAGGTGTAGAGCAACTCCACCGCCACCAGATCGGCCGGCCAGCCCAGCACGGTGGCGAAGCCGAGATCGTCGGACCAGACCGCCTCGCACCTGTTCGCCGCCGCCACCTCCTGCACCAGCAGTGCCTTCGCGCCCGCGTACGGGGTGTCGGTGCTGAGCCGCACCCCGCCGGGCAGGTCGCCGCGCTCCGACCCGGCGGCCAGCAGCGCCTCGTCGATGCTGTGCCGGGCGATCAGCTCCTGCGCCTTACCGGTCAGCGCCTCCGCCTCGGCCGGGAAGGTCGTCGACTCGGCCTTGGCCAGCAGGGCCCGTACCCGGTTCAGCATCGGCGACCCGCTGCGGGTGCTACCGGCTGTCCGGGCGGTCGCCGCGCCGGTCGTGCCCGGCGGTGGGCGCAGCACCGCGATCGGCGGCAGGCCCTCCAGCAGCGCGAGTACGTCCACGGCTGCGCGGAGCGCGTCGGGCCGGTCCAGCCCGGCGTGTGCCGACCAGTAGGTCAGCACGGCCCGGTCGTCGTCCCACCGCACCTCGGCGGCCAGCTCTCGCAACTGCTCGTCCCACCAGGCCGGGACCGGCTCTGCCTGCTCGCGGCGTTGGACGGCCATCGCGTCGCGGACCAACCGGGCCGAGCGGGCGTCGAGCCGCCGGCTGATGATCCGGTCCACGTCGACCGGCTGCCAACCGCGCGGCCAGAGCCAGCTCAGGCCGCGGACCAGGCGACGCAGCAACGCGGCGTCCACCGCCGTGGTGCCGTCCGCCGCGCCGGTGCCGACCATCAGTTGGTCCAGCTGCCGTTCGGCCTGCCGTACGTCGGTACCGCGCACCGCCGCGAGTGCGTTGGCGACGAGTTCGTCCGCGTCCGGCACGGGCACCTCCTTCTCGCGCTTCGCTGCCTTCTCGGGATCCGCTGCCCCTCCAGGTTCAATGATCATGCCGTGAGTCGTGCGGGAGTCGCGAAACGGGGATGTCACCGGACACCTCGGTATCACCGAACTCATATCGATCGTCCGCAGTAACGCCGGAGGACATGATCCGTCCGGTTCGGGGTAGTTCCGTCCTTAACCGGCATGGATGCGAGGTGTGTGATGGCCGATCGGAGCCTGCCAGGCGCACGGACCGTCGACGTTCGTTCCTCCACGCTCGTCGGCGTCCTGATCGGCATCGCGATCATGGCCGCGGTGGACGAGATCGTCTTTCACCAGCTGCTGGCCTGGCACCACTTCTACGACCGGTCCACCCCGTCAGTGGCGCTGCTCTCGGACGGGCTGCTGCACGCCGCCGAGGTGATCGCCCTGGTCGGCGGGTTCTTCTGGTTCGCCGACCTGCGCCGGCGACGTGCCCTGTCGGCCCGGCTGGCCTGGGGTGGCTTCCTGCTCGGCGCCGGAGGCTTCCAACTCTTCGACGGGCTGGTCGACCACAAGGTGCTCCGGCTGCACCAGATCCGCTACGGCGTACACCTGGTGCCGTACGACGTGGTGTGGAACGTGGCCGGCGCGGTGCTGCTGCTGGCCGGCGCCGCCGTGGTCTGGTGGGCTCGGTCCCGCCGGCCGGACGACGGCCCCCGGTGACGGCGGTCCTCGCCGGCCTGCCGGGCTGGTCCGCGCCGCCCACGCTCGCGCACGGCGGACACGGGGCGGATGCGCCGAGCTGGTTTCCGTTGCTCCCGGTCGCGTTGCTGGCGGGCGGCTACCTGCTGGCCGCCGTACGCGACCCACGGGGGTGGGACCACCGCCGTACCGCCGCCTGGCTGGTCGGCTGCGCCCTACTGGCGGTTGCTGTCGGGCCGCTGGCCCAACTCCCCGAGGACCCACGCGGGCACATGGCGCAGCACCTGCTGCTCGGCATGCTGGCCCCGCTCGGGCTGGTCCTCGGCGCCCCGGTGACGCTGCTGCTGCGGGTCGCCCCGACGCCGGTACGCCGGGCGGTGGGCCGGCTGCTGCGCGCCCGCCCGCTGCACCTGATCGCCCACCCGGTCACCGCCGCGCTGCTGAGCACGGGCGGGCTCGCGCTGGTCCTACTCACCCCGCTGTACGCGGCGGCGGAGCGTCAGCCTGCTCTGCACCACGCCCTGCACCTGCACTACCTGGCCGCCGGATACCTCTTCGCCTGGTCGTTGGCGGGCCCGGACCCGGCGCCGCGTCGCCCGGGACTGGCGGTCCGGGTCGGCGCGCTACTCGGTGCGGCGGCCGGCCACGCCGTGCTGGCCAAGTACCTGTACGCGCAAGCCGGAAGCCTCCCGCCCGGCCTCACCAGCCGTGACCCGGCGGCATTCCAGTCGGCCGCCCAGCTCATGTACTACGGCGGTGACCTGGCAGAGCTGTTGCTGGCGACAGCCCTCTTCGCCGCCTGGTACAACCGCCCGACCCGGGCGCGGCACCCCCGGCCCTCCCCGTTGATCAAGAGGTTTGCGTCACCAGAGGACGGATCCTTGACGCAAACTTCTTGATCAACCCCGGGAGAGGTCCGGGGGTCAGGTGCGCTGCGGCCAGGCGGTGAGGATTTTTTCGACCGGTAGGGCGTCCTGCTCCGGGTCTGGGGCTGGGGTCGGGCGGGCGGTTGGCGTTCGGTCGAAGCGGGGTGCTGGGGCGGGCTGGATCTCGCCGCCCACCTCGACGAAGGTGTCCCGCGTGGCGTTGTGCGGGTGGTGGTGCGCCTCGCCCGGGGCGAGCACCGGCGCGACGCAGGCGTCCAGGTCGGCGAAGACCGCCGTCCACTCGGCCCGGGTCCGTTCGGCGAACCGCTCGGTGAACCGCTGGCGCAACTCGTCCCAGCCGCTCGGGTCGTACTGGTCGGGCAGGTCCGGGTCGTCGGCGAGGCCGAGGCCGCTGAGGAGTACGGCGTAGAAGGCTGGTTCCATCGCGCCGACGGCCATGAATCCACCGTCGGCGGTGCGGTACGTGTCGTAGAACGGCGCCCCGCCGTCGAACATGTTGCGCCCGCGCGGCGCGGCCCACAGGCCGGTGCCGAGCAGCCCGTGCAGGAACGAGGTGAGCAGCGCCGAGCCGTCCACCATCGCCGCGTCGACCACCTGGCCGAGACCGGAGCGTTCCCGTTCCAGCAGTGCGGCCAGCACGCCGACGGCGAGCAGCATGCCGCCCCCACCGAAGTCACCGAGCAGGTTCATCGGCGCGTACGGGCGCTCACCGGCGCGGCCCAGCGGCTCCAACGCCCCGGCGACCGCGATGTAGTCGATGTCGTGCCCGGCTCGGGCTGCCAGCGGGCCGTCCTGACCCCAGCCGGTCATCCGCGCGTACACCAGACGGGGGTTGCGGGCCTGGCAGACCTCCGGCCCGAAGCCGAGCCGCTCGGCAACCCCCGGCCGGTACGCCTCGACCAGCACGTCCGCCCGCTCCACCAGACGCAGCAAGTCCGTCACTCCGGTCGGGGATTTCAGGTCCAGCGTGGTGACCCGCCGGCCGCGCTGCAACGGCCCGCCGGTTGGCGCGGCGAGCCGTCCCGCACCCGGCCCACCCGGCCGGTCCACCCGCACCACGTCCGCGCCCAGGTCAGCGAGCACCATGCAACCGAACGGCGCCGGGGCGAGGCTCGCGAGTTCGACCACCCGCACCCCGGCGAGCGGCCCACCGCGCGCCGTCGCACCCGAGTCGTCGGCCGTCTCTGGCCCGCCGGGGGCCGACCAGGGCGCTGTCACGCGACGCCCGCCGGCTCGGTGGTGCGGTCGGCCGAGGCGGCGAGCCGGTCGACCAGGTCGGTGGGGGGCGTGAACCGGTCGCCGTAGAGGTCGGCCAGCTCGGTGGCGCGGGCCGCGAAGCCGGCCGGGCCGCCCGCGTACTGCCGGACGTAGCGGATCACCCCTCCCGTCCAGGCGGGAAAACCGATGCCGAAGATCGAGCCGATGTTGGCGTCGGGCTCGGTACGCAGCACACCCTCGTCGAGGCAGCGCAGCGCGTCGAGCGCCTCGGCGAAGAGCATCCGCTCCTGCAGGTCGGTGAACGGCACCGCCCGGCCCGCGTCGGTGGTCAGGTCGGCCAGACCGGGCCACAACCGGCCCCGGGTGCCATCGTCGTACGCGTAGAAGCCACGTCCGGCCGCGCGCCCCGGCCGGTCGTACGCGTCGACCAGCTCGTCGACGAGCCGGTGCGCCGGAAGCGGCAGGAACTCTTCACTGGCGGCCTCGAACTGGCGGCGGATCCGCTGGATCAGGGTGAGACTGACCTCGTCGGCCAACGCCAGCGGCCCGGTCGGGTAGCCGGCCTGGAGGGCGGCCTGCTCCACCGACGCGGCGGGAACACCCTCGGCCACCATGCCGACCGCCTCATCGAGGAACCGACCGATCACCCGGCTGGTGAAGAAGCCCCGACCGTCGTTGACCACGATCGGGGTCTTGCCGATCCGCCGGCCCAGGTCGAACGCCCGCGCCAGCGCCGCGTCGCCGGTCCGCTCGCCCACCACGATCTCCAGCAGCGGCATCCGGTCCACCGGGGAGAAGAAGTGCATGCCGATGAAGTCGGCCGGCCGGTCCACCCCGGCGGCCAGCGCGGTGATCGGCAGGGTGGAGGTGTTGGAGGCGAGCAGGGCGCCCGGTGCCAGCACCGGCAGCACCTCGGCGAAGACGGTCCGCTTCAACGCCGGGTCCTCGAAGACCGCCTCGATCACCGCGTCGCAGCCGGCCAGCGCGTCCACCTGGTCGGTGGTGGTGATCCGGTCCAGCACCGCGCGGGCGTCCGCCTCCGTTGCGCGGCCCTTGCGTACCTTGCGGGCCAGCAGCCGTTCCGCGTGCTCCCGGGCACGGCCAGCGGCCTCGGGGGTCACGTCCTTCACGACCACGTCCACGCCGGCGCTGGCGCAGGCGTACGCGATGCCCGCGCCCATCATGCCGGCGCCGAGCACCGCCACCCGGCGCACCGGGGCGACGTCCACCCCGGTCGGTCGGGCCGCGCCGCCGTTGACCGCCTTCAGGTCGAAGAAGAACGCACCGATCATGTTCTTGGCGACCTGCCCGGTGAGTAGACCGACCAGGTGGCGGGTCTCCACGGTCAGGGCGGTCTCCAGGTCGACCTGTGCGCCCTCGACGGCGGCGGCCAGAATCGCCTCGGGTGCGGGCAGCCGGGCACCCTTGAGCTGCTTACGCAGGGTGGCCGGAAAGGCGGGCAGCTGCGCGGCCAGCGAACGACTGGCCGGGGTGCCGCCAGGCATCCGGTAGTCCGGCCGGTCCCACGGCTGCGCCGGGTGGGGGTTGGCCGCGATCCAGGCCCGCGCACTGTCCAGCAGCTCTGCCTCGGTGGCGACCACCTCGTCGACCAGCCCGGCGGCCAGGGCGTCTGCCGGACGCATCCGTCGACCGGTGAGCAGCACCGTGGTCAACGCCCCGGCCAGGCCGAGCATCCGTACCGTCCGGGTGACACCGCCCGCCCCGGGCAGCAGGCCCAGGGTCACCTCGGGCAGCCCGAGCCGGCTGCCGGGCGCGTCCAGCGCAATCCGGTGGTGGCAGGCGAGCGCGATCTCCAGGCCACCGCCGAGTGCGGAGCCGTTGACCGCGGCGACCACCGGCCGGCCCAGCGTCTCCAGTCGGCGCAGGTCCCGTTTGATGGTGCTGAGCAGTTCGGTCAGCGCCGGCGCGTCAGCACGGGTGGCCCGGATCATCTCCGGCAGGTCACCGCCGGCGAAGAAGGTCGACTTCGCGCTGGTCACGATGACCCCGGTCAGCTCGTCGCGCTCAGCCTCCAGCCGGTCGAGCACCCCGCTCATGGACGCGGCGTACGCCCGGTTCATGGTGTTGGCGGACTGGTCGGGGTCGTCCAGGGTGAGCGTGACGATGCCGTCGGCGCCGCGGTCGTACCGGATGGTGTTGGTCATGGTCGTCCTCCGGGTCAGCAGCGCTCAAGAACGGTGGCGACGCCCATACCGCCGCCGATGCAGAGGGTCACCACGGCGCGGCGCAGGTCGCGGCGCTCCAACTCGTCCAACGCGGTGCCGAGCAGCATCGCTCCGGTCGCGCCGAGCGGGTGGCCGAGAGCGATCGCGCCGCCGTTGACGTTCACCCGGTCCGGGTCGAGGCCCAGGTCGCGGACGTACTTCAACACCACCGCGGCGAACGCCTCGTTGATCTCGAAGAGGTCGATGTCGTCGAGGGTCAGCCCGGCGACGGCGAGCGCCTTGTGGGTGGCCGGGATCGGGCCGGTCAACATCAGCGTCGGGTCGGCACCGGTGACCGCCGCGCCGACGATCCGGGCGCGTGGGGTGAGGCCGAGGTCCCGGCCGACCTCGCCCGAGCCGATCAGCACCAGCGCCGCGCCGTCCACGATGCCCGACGAGTTGCCAGCGTGGTGGACGTGCTCGATGGACTCCAACCAGTGGAACTTCTGCAGCGCGACCGCGTCGAAGCCGGCCGCCTCGCCCATCGTGGCGAAGGACGGCGTGAGCCGGGCCAGCGCCTCCCGGGTGGTCTCCGGGCGCGGGTGCTCGTCCACGGCGAGGATGTCCAGACCGTTGCCGTCGCGTACCGGCACCACCGAGCGGGCGAAGTGCCCGCCGGCCCACGCCTTGGCGGCCCGCTCCTGCGATCGAAGCGCGTAGCCGTCCACGTCGTCGCGGGTGAAGCCCTCCAGGGTGGCGATCAGATCGGCGCTGACGCCCTGCGGCACGAACGACGTGGCCAGCGCGGTCTGCGGGTCGGTGGCCCAGGCCGCTCCGTCGGAGCCCATCGGCACCCGGGACATCGACTCCACCCCGCCGGCGAGCAGCAGGTGCTCCCAGCCGGAGCGAATCCGCGCGGCGGCGGAGTTGACCGCCTCCAGCCCGGAGGCGCAGAACCGGTTGAGCTGCACCCCACCCACCTGGTCCGGAAGACCGGCCAACAGGGCCGCAGCCCGTGCCAGGTCGCCGCCCTGATCGCCGACCGGGGTGACGATGCCGAGCAACAGGTCTTCCAACCGGCCGACGTCCAGGCCGGGGTTGCGCTCCCGCAGCGCGTCGATCAAACCGACGACCAGGGAGATCGGCTTGACCCCGTGCAGCGCGCCGGTGTCCCGGCCGCGTCCGCGCGGGGTGCGGACCGCGTCATAGACGTACGCCTCAGAGGGCACGGGCGATCAGCTCCTTCATGATCTCGTTGGTGCCGCCGTAGATCTTCTGGACGCGGGCGTCCGCGTACATCCGGGCGATCGGGTATTCCGTCGTGTAGCCGTAGCCGCCGAAGATCTGTAGGCACCGGTCGATGACCTCGCACTGCCCGTCGGTGAGCCATGACTTCGCCATCGCCGCGGTGGCCACGTCCAGGTCGTCGCGGGTGTGCCGGACGATGCAGTCGTCCAGGAAGACCCGGCTGACCCGAGTACGGGTGGCGCACTCGGCGAGCACCATCCGGGTGTTCTGATGCCCCATCAGCGTCTTGCCGAAGGCGGTGCGCTCCTTGGCGTACGCGACGGTCAGCGCGACCGCGCGTTCCATGGCGGCGACCGCGCCGACGCCGATGACCAGCCGTTCCTGCGGAAGCTGCTGCATGAGCTGGATGAAGCCCAGCCCCTCGGCGCCGCCGAGCAGGTTGGCCACCGGCACCCGGAACTCGTCGAAGAACAGCTCGGCCGTGTCGTTGGCGTGCAGCCCGATCTTGGACAGCAGTCGGCCCCGGCGGAAGCCCTCCGGGTCCCCACCGACCTCGCAGATCAGCAGGGAGACACCGGCCGCCCGCTGCTCGGGGTCGGTCTTCACCGCCACGATGATCAGATCGGCCAGGCCGCCGTTGGTGATGAACGTCTTCGCGCCGGTGACCAGGTAGTCGTCGCCGTCGCGGACCGCCCGGGTACGCATCGCCTGAAGATCGGAGCCGCCGTCCGGCTCGGTCATCGCGATGGCGCCGACCAGCTCCCCGCTGCACAGGCCGGGCAGCCAGCGCCGCTTCTGCTCCTCGCTGCCGTACGCCACCAGGTAGCCGGTGACGATGCCACTGTGGACCGCCAGCCCGAGGCTGCTCTCCCCGGTGTACGCCTGTTCGTGCAGCAGCACCGCCTCGTGGGTGAAGCCGCCGCCCCCACCGCCGTACTCCTCCGGGACGGACAGGCCGAGCAACCCCAGCTCACCGGCGCGCCGGTAGTGCTCGCGGT
Source organism: Micromonospora sp. LH3U1 (assembly GCF_028475105.1). Lineage (NCBI taxonomy): Bacteria > Bacillati > Actinomycetota > Actinomycetes > Micromonosporales > Micromonosporaceae > Micromonospora > Micromonospora sp. LH3U1. The sequence goes on from NZ_CP116936.1 coordinate 632,593, forward strand.
CCGGATGGCCCTGCGCCAGCAGGCGGTCGGTGTGCGGCAACACCTCCTTGGTGAAGAAGGTGCGGGCCAGGTCTGCCAGGTCGTCGTGCTCCGGCTCGCGCCAGGGCGAGGGGGGACCGTCGGGCGGGGGCGTCGGCATGTGCACCACCCTCGCGCGCTGTTGGCGGCATGTCAATAAGTCGCGATCAGCAGCCGGCCGCAGGTCGTCGGGCGGTCGCAGAGGGCAGGCGGCCTCGGCCTCGGCCTCGCCACGACGCACGCGGCTGGCCGCCCGCTTGGTCCGCTTGGTCCGCTTGGTCTCGGCCGTTCCGCGTCAAAGGAGGCGGGGCCTGCGTTGATCGACTCCGGTTCCTTGAAGTCGGGCTGTCCGCAGGGCTGGGATACCCCGACTTCAATGAGACGGAGTCGATCAAGGCTCCTGGCACCAACTTTCCATCACTTGATCAAGGTGGCGCGGCGGTTGAGGCCGAGGCCGGCGGCGTGAGCTGCCGATAGGGTCGGGCAGATGAGTGTCGAGACGGCTCCGCGCCGCCGCCGTTTGGAGCCGGACGCCCGGCGTGGGCAGATCCTGGCCTGTGCGGTCCGGCTGTTCGGCGAACGCCCGTACGCGGACGTGTCGACCACCGACATCGCCCGCGAGGCAGGTGTCGCTCGTGGCCTGGTCAACCACTACTTCGGTGCCAAGAAGGATCTCTACCTGGAGGTCGTCCGGGTCATGGTGACCATCCCGGAGGTCGCCGTGGAGCGGTTGCCCAAGGGAGACCTGCGGACTCGCGTCGACGCCAGCGTCACCTGGTTCCTCGACGTGGTGTCCCGGCACAGCACCTCCTGGCTGGCGGCGGTCACCGCGCGGGGGATGGGCGGCGACGCCGACGTGGAGCGGGTCCTCGCCGAGGCCGAGGAGGTCGCCGCGGACCGGATGCTCGTCGCCGTCGGGCTGGCCGGCCAGGCGGAGCACCACGAGGAGTTGCGCGGAATGGTCCGGGCGTACTGCGGGCTGGCCACGTCGACCGCCCGGGAGTGGCTCCAGCGTGGCGCGCTGACCCGCGCCCAGGTGCACCTGCTGCTCACCACCACGCTGCTGACCATCGTCGAACAGGTCATCCCGCAGGTCATCGCCGGCGGCGAACCGGCTCGGCCAGAGGACTGAGCGCTGAGGGCTGAGCGCTGAGGGCTGAGCGCTGAGGGCTGAGCGCTGAGGGCTGAGGGCTGAGCGCTGAGGGCTGAGCGCTGAGGGCGCCCGCTCAGGCGGCGCGCCGGTCGCCGGCCTGGCCCGTACCCGCCGCCGGGGCGGCATGCCCGGTACGCGCGGCCGGGGCGGCATGGCGGTCGGCGGCCTGCGCCGGGTACGACTCGGGACGTACCACCCGCAGCGGCCGGTCCACCTCATCGGCGCCGAACCGCCAGCGTGACGGTGCCGGCTGCCGCTGCGGAGCGGGCCCACCGGGGCGCAGACCGGGCCGGGACAGCAGCACGGTGATCAGGTAGCCGACCACCAGGAACCCGTGGCTGACCAGCCGCTCCCCGCCCACCGATCCGGTGGCCAGGTCGTTGACCGAGAGCAGCAGCAACGTGCCGACGAACGCGCTGAGCATCGGCAGCAGCCCGGCGGGAGGGCTGCGGCGCACCGCCACGAAGAGGAACCCGGCGCCCACCGCCACGTTCCACGCGGCCGACTCGTGCCACAGGTGCTGGCCGGTGGGGTGCAGGTGATCGGCGGTCGCACCCCGGCCCACCTGGGCCAGGCCGAGCACCAACTGCACCGCGCCGAGCAGCCCGAGCGCCGCGCGTAGCCCCGCGACCAGCCGACCGCGCCCGAGCACCGCGCGCAGCCCGGCGACCAGCGGGCCGCGCCCGGCCACGCGCTGCCACCACGACCGGCGGGCCGGAGCCGCAGCGATGGCGGCCAGGATCGCCTCGGTCCGGTCGGGCACCTCGGTGACCAACCGGGTACGGACCCGACGGGTCACCGCAGCCGCCGCCGTGAACCAGGCCCGGCAATCGGCGCACCCGTCGAGGTGCCCCTGCACCGCCGTCAGTTCGGCGGCGGTCTCCTCCCCGTCCAACTGCGCGGACAGGACCTCCCGCCACTGCTCACACCCCATGTATCGGTAGTCGCTCCGAAGGCCGCTCCGGTTCCCGGCGACCGGGGGGCGTTGTGGAATACTCGCCGGATCATGACGCGTTACGGCCTGCTGATCCTGCCCGCCACCAACCGGGTGTACGCCCGCTCCGCTGTCGACCTCACCCGGGCCGAGCTGGAGATCTTCGGCCTTTCGGCGCTCGACGGCCGGATCGGCGAGCTGGACACCGAGGTCGTCGGCGGGGCCTCCTACGTCACCTTCACCGGTGACGGGTTGACCGAGCGGGACCTGACCGTGCTCGGCAACCTCTCCGCGGGCTACGCGCTGTTCGAGATCGTCGGCGAGCTGCTGCGGCCGATCGAGTGGAGCCGGCTGGACCGCTACGACGACGACCTGCTCACCATCCAGAAGTACCCGGGCAAGACCAACGAGCAGTTCACCAAGTTGCTGCTCAACGTCACTCTGCTCGCCTCGGACTGGGCCACTGAGCTGACCAGCCGTCGGTTCCGGGTGCTCGACCCGCTGTGCGGTCGGGGCACCACCCTCAACCAGGCGCTGATGTACGGCTTCGACGCCGCCGGGATCGAGCGCGACCAGAAGGACGTCGAGGCGTACCGGGCGTTCATCACCACCTGGCTGAAGCAGAAGCGCGTCAAGCACCGGGTGCTGGAGTCGGGGCCGGTGCGGCGGGAGCGCAAGGTCGTCGGCCGGCGGGTCCGGATCGAGTTGGCGCCGAGCCGCGAGGAGCACAAGGCCGGCCAGACGCAGTTGCTGGACGTGGTCAACGCCGACACCACCCGCGCGGCGGAGTTCTTCCGCCCGGAGACCGTCGACCTGGTCGTCGCCGACGCGCCGTACGGCGTCCAGCACGGCAGTCGTACCGCCCAGCAGGGGTTGACCCGCGATCCGCTGGCGTTGCTCGCGGACGCCGCACCGGTCTGGGCGCGGCTGCTGCGCCCCGGCGGTGCGCTCGGTATCTCCTGGAACACCCACGTCGCCAGCCGCGAAGACGCGGCTGCGGCGCTGGCCGACGCCGGCCTGACCGTGGTCGACGCCGAGCCCTACCGTGCGCTGCGGCACCGGGTCGACCAGTCGATCATGCGTGACGTCCTGGTAGCCCGCCGCCCAGCCTGACCGCCCCCGCCCCGCCCCGCCCCCCCGCCCCCCGCGCGCCCCCGCGCGCCCCCGCGCCCCCGCGCGCCCGCGCGCCCCCGCGCCGCCCCACCCCCGCGTCGATCTAGGGCAGATCGTCGTGAGTTGATCTCCTCGAACAACGATTCGCCCTAGATCGACGCGGGGGGTGGGGGCTTCGCCCCCGGGGGTTTGTGGCGGCGTTTCACCTGTTTGGCGGGCAGGTGTGAAAACCACGTCAAGAAAAGGTTCGCCACCGTCATGGTCGCGTTATGACCCCTGTCGTCCGGCAGGTGGTGGGGCTTTGATTGCCCGGCGCGACCGGAAGGCGGTCGCGACGAACCTTTCCGGTATGAGGAGTCAGCGTGTCTGACGTGGTGTTCGTGGTCCTGACGGTGGCGCTGTTCGCAGCGCTCGCCCTGGTGGTCCGGGCGGTGGAGAAGCTGTGAACGCGGTCAATGCCGTCGGCCTGGTGCTCGCGATCGTCCTGGGCGCGTTCCTGGTGTTCGCCCTGCTGTTTCCGGAGCGCTTCTGATGACCATGACAACAGCGGGCGTCATCTTCGTGTTGACGCTGGTGGCGGCCATCGTGGTCGTCTACAAGCCGTTCGGCGACTACATGTTCCGGGCGGTCTCCGGCACCAAGCAGTCGCGGGTCGAGCGGGGAATCTTCCGACTGGTCGGGGTCAACCCGGCCGCGGAGCAGACCTGGGGCGTGTACGCCCGCAGCGTGCTGGCGTTCTCCGCGATCTCGCTCCTGTTCCTGTATCTGTTCCAGCGGGTGCAGAACCACCTGTGGCTGTCGCTGGGCTTCGACCCGGTGGTGCCGCACGGCGCGTGGAACACCGCCGTGTCGTTCGTGGCCAACACCAACTGGCAGTCGTACTCCGGTGAGTCGACGATGGGCCACCTGGTGCAGATGGCCGGGCTGGCGGTGCAGAACTTCGTCTCGTCGGCGGTCGGCATCGCGGTGGCGGTGGCGTTGCTGCGTGGGTTCGCCCGCAGCCGCACCGGGCAGCTCGGCAACTTCTGGGTCGACCTGACCCGGATCACGCTGCGGATCCTGCTGCCGGTCGCGGTGCTCGGCGCCATCGCGCTGATGCTCGGCGGGGCGGTGCAGAACCTGTCCGGCGGCACCGACGTGACCACGCTGACCGGTGGCACCCAGACCGTCACAGGCGGCCCGGTCGCCAGCCAGGAAGTAATCAAGCTGCTGGGCACCAACGGTGGCGGCTTCTACAACGTCAACAGCGCCCACCCGTTCGAGAACCCCACCAGTTGGACGAACTGGTTGGAGATCTTCCTGATTCTCCTGATCCCGTTCAGCCTGCCCCGGGTCTTCGGCCGGATGGTCGGGCAGAACCGGCAGGGCTACGCCATCGCCGCGGTGATGGGCATCCTCGCGTTCGCCAGCGTCGCTCTCACCAACATCTTCGAGTTGGCCGGCCACGGCACGGTGCCGCAGGCGGTCGGTGCCGCGATGGAGGGCAAGGAGGTGCGGTTCGACGTGTCGAACTCGGCCACCTTCGCCGCCGCCACGACGCTGACCTCAACCGGTGCGGTGAACTCGTTCCACGACTCGTTCACCTCGCTCGGCGGCATGATGACCATGGTCAACATGATGCTCGGTGAGGTCGCGCCGGGTGGTACCGGTTCGGGTCTCTACGGCCTGCTCATCCTTGCGGTGATCACGGTCTTCGTGGCTGGCCTGATGGTGGGCCGCACCCCGGAGTACCTGGGCAAGAAGATCGGCTCGCGGGAGATCAAGTTCGCGTCGCTCTACTTCCTGGTCACGCCGATCCTGGTGCTTGTCGGTACGGCGGCCGCGTTCGCCACCGGCAACAACTCCACCGCGCTCAACGTCGGCCCGCACGGCCTCTCCGAGGTGCTGTACGCGTTCACCTCGGCCAGCAACAACAACGGCTCCGCCTTCGGCGGCATCACGGTCAACACCACCTGGTGGGACACCGCGCTCGGGTTGTGCATGCTGCTGGGCCGGTTCCTGCCGATCATCTTCGTGCTCGCGTTGGCCGGTTCGCTGGCCCGCCAGGCACCCACCCCCGCGTCCGAGGGCACCCTGCCGACCCACCGACCGCTGTTCATCGGCATGGTCGTCGGCGTCACGGTGGTCCTCGTCGCGCTGACCTTCCTGCCTGCGCTCGCGCTCGGCCCGCTGGCAGAGGGGCTCTGACCATCATGAGGAACGAGGACATGTCCGTCACGTCCGCGCCAACAGAGCAGCTCCCGGGCACCCCTGCCACCCAGGGCAACCGGGTCGGCGGGGGCCTGCTCGACCCCAAGCAGCTGATCCGGTCCCTGCCGGACGCCGCACGAAAGCTCAACCCGGGAACGCTGTGGCGCAACCCGGTGATGCTGATCGTGGAAGTCGGCGCGGCCTTCACCACCATCCTGGCGGTGACCGACCCGTCGGTGTTCGCCTGGGCGATCACCATCTGGCTCTGGCTGACCGTGCTCTTCGCCAACCTGGCCGAGGCGGTCGCCGAGGGCCGGGGCAAGGCCCAGGCCGCCGCGCTGCGGCAGGCGAAGAAGGACACCATCGCCACCCGGCTGGTCGACTGGAAGCCCGGCGCACGGGCCAACACCTACCGCGACGAGGCGGTCCCTGCGCCGGAGCTTCGTCAGGGCGACTTCGTGCTCGTCGAGGCCGGCGGCATCATTCCCGGTGACGGCGACATCGTCGAGGGCATCGCCAGCGTCGACGAGTCGGCCATCACCGGCGAGTCGGCCCCGGTCATCCGGGAGTCCGGTGGTGACCGCAGCGCGGTCACCGGCGGCACCAAGGTGCTCTCCGACCGGATCGTCGTGCAGATCACCCAGAAGCCGGGGGAGAGCTTCATCGACCGGATGATCGCCCTGGTCGAGGGTGCCAATCGGCAGAAGACGCCGAACGAGATCGCGTTGAACATCCTGCTCGCCGCGCTCACGATCATCTTCCTGCTGGCCGTGGTCACCCTGCAGCCGCTCGCCATCTTCTCCAAGGCGTACCAGGCGGCCGCCCCGGACAGCGGCGCGATCACCGACTCCGGTGTCACCGGGGTGGTGCTGATCTCGCTGCTCGTCTGCCTGATCCCGACCACCATCGGCGCGCTGCTCTCCGCCATCGGCATCGCCGGCATGGACCGGCTGGTGCAGCGCAACGTCCTCGCCATGAGCGGCCGAGCCGTCGAGGCGGCCGGCGACGTCAACACCCTGCTGTTGGACAAGACCGGCACCATCACGCTGGGCAACCGGCAGGCTGCCGAGTTCGTACCCGTCGAAGGGGTGACCGCCGAGGCCTTGGCCGACGCCGCGCAGCTGTCCAGCCTGGCCGACGAGACCCCCGAGGGGCGCTCGGTGGTCGTGCTGGCGAAGAACGAGTTCGGGCTGCGCGAGCGCGAGCCCGGCGTGATGCCGCACGCCACCTTCGTACCGTTCACCGCGCAGACCCGGATGAGCGGCGTCGACATGACCCCGGACGCCAGCGTGGACGGCGGCGCGGTCGGCACGGCCCGCCGGGTTCGCAAGGGCGCCGCAGCCGCGGTGATGAAGTGGGTACGGGAGAACGGCGGGCACCCGACCGAGCAGGTCGGCGAGATCGTGGACGGGATCAGCAGCACCGGCGGCACCCCGCTGGTCGTCGCCGAGCACATCGACGGTGAGCCCGCCCGCGCGCTGGGTGTCATCCACCTCAAGGACGTCGTCAAGTCCGGCATGCGGGAACGGTTCGACGAGATGCGCCGGATGGGCATCCGGACCGTGATGATCACCGGTGACAACCCGCGTACCGCGAAGGCGATCGCCGACGAGGCCGGGGTGGACGACTTCCTGGCCGAGGCGACGCCGGAGGACAAGCTCGCGCTGATCAAGCGGGAGCAGGAGGGCGGCCGCCTGGTCGCGATGACCGGCGACGGCACCAACGACGCGCCGGCACTCGCTCAGGCTGACGTCGGGGTGGCGATGAACACCGGTACGTCGGCCGCCAAGGAGGCCGGCAACATGGTCGACCTCGACTCCGACCCGACCAAGCTGATCGAGATCGTGGAGATCGGCAAGCAGTTGCTGATCACCCGTGGCGCGCTGACGACGTTCAGCATCGCCAACGACATCGCGAAGTACTTCGCGATCATCCCGGCCATGTTCGCCGGCCTCTACCCGAGCCTGGATGCGCTGAACATCATGCGGCTGTCCAGCCCGGAGTCGGCGATCCTGTCCGCGGTCATCTTCAACGCCCTGGTGATCATCGCGCTGATCCCGCTCGCCCTGCGGGGCGTGCGGTACCGGCCGGCCGCCGCGTCGAAGCTGCTCAGCCGCAACCTGCTGGTGTACGGACTGGGCGGCATCATCGTGCCGTTCATCGGGATCAAGCTCATCGACCTGCTCATCCAGTTCATCCCGGGGATTTCGTGATGCGCCTACCCAACTGGCTCGCCCAACACCTCGCCGCCCTGCGCGCCGTGCTCGTCTTCACGGTCCTGCTCGGCCTGGTCTATCCGCTGGCCCTGGTAGCGGTTGGTCAGCTGCCCGGCCTCAACCACAAGGCCGACGGCTCGCTGATCGAATCGGGTGGGACGACGGTCGGCAGCGCGCTGATCGGCCAGTCCTTCACCGACGCGGACGGCAACCCCATCCCGCGCTACTTCCAGTCCCGCCCGTCGGCCGCCGGCGACGGCTACGACCCGACCTCCACCTCGGCCAGCAACCTGGGCCCGGAGAGCGTGGTCGACACCCTCGCCACCGACCCGGAGGAGTCCAGCGAGAGCCTGCTCACCCAGGTGTGCGGGCGCAGCAAGGAGGTCGGCGAACTCAATGGAGTCGACGGCCGACGCCCCTTCTGCACCGACGAAGGGGTGGGTGCCGTGCTCGCGGTCTTCCGCGCCGACGGTCTGACCGGTCCGGTCACCCGGGTGGTCAGCGTCAACCAGGCCGCCCCGGCCACCCCGTTCGTGTCGTCGTACCAGGGGGTGCCGGTTGAGCTCGCCCAGCCGGGCGAGGACTACGTGGCCGCCGGCGGGGTGGTCACCCCGATCCGCGGCAACGCGCCCGCCGACCCGGCTGTGCCCGCCGACGCGGTCACCGCCAGCGCCAGCGGCCTCGACCCGCAGATCAGCCCGGCGTACGCCGAACTGCAGGTGAACCGGGTCGCGCGGGAGCGCGGCGCGGACCCGGCAGCGGTCCGCAAGCTGGTGGACGAGCACACCGGCGGACGAGGGCTCGGCTTCATGGGCGAGCCGGGGGTCAACGTGCTGGAACTCAACATCGCGTTGGACAAGCAGTTCCCCGCGCGCTGAGCACGCATTGAGCACGACACCGGGCGAGGCCGTTCCACGGAGCGGCCTCGTCCGGTTCTCGCATCGGCGATCCTGACCAGGAAGGATGGTTCGCGTGCCACGCGGAGAACTGCGCATCTACCTCGGGGCCGCCCCCGGCGTCGGAAAGACGTACGCCATGTTGGAGGAGGCCCAGCGGCGTGCCGCGCGCGGCACCGACGTGGTGATCGGCTTCGTGGAGACCCACGGCCGCCAGCACACGGCCGCGATGCTCGGCGACCTGGAGCAGGTGCCTCGCCGCACGATGACCTACCGGGGCGCCGAGTTCACCGAGATGGACCTGGACGCGGTGCTGGCCCGCCGGCCGGAGATCGCGGTGGTCGACGAGTTGGCGCACAGCAACGTGCCGGGTTCCCGGCACGACAAGCGCTGGCAGGACATCCAGGAGTTGCTCGACGCGGGAATCGACGTGCTGTCCACGGTCAACGTGCAGCACCTGGAGTCGGTCAACGACGTCGTCGCGCAGATCACCGGCACCACCCAGCGGGAGACCGTGCCGGACGAGATCGTCCGCGCCGCCGAGCAGGTCGAGTTGGTCGACATGACCCCCGAGGCGCTGCGCCGGCGGATGGCGCACGGCAACATCTACCGACCCGACAAGATCGACGCCGCGCTGGGCAACTACTTCCGGGTCGGCAACCTCACCGCGCTGCGCGAGGTGGCGCTGCTCTGGCTGGCCGACAAGGTCGACGAGCAGCTCGACCGCTACCGCAGCCAGCAGGGCATCGCGGCAACCTGGGAGGCCCGGGAACGGGTCGTGGTCGCGTTGACCGGTGGCCCCGAGGGCGAGACGCTGATCCGCCGGGCGGCACGGGTCGCGGCCCGGAGCAAGGGCGCCGACCTGCTCGCCGTACACGTGGGCCGCAGCGACGGCCTGGCCGGCGCCGACCCTGCCCAACTGGCCCGCCAGCGAGTGCTGGTGGAGAGCCTGGGTGGCACGTACCACCAGGTGCTCGGCACCGACGTGCCGGCCGCGCTGCTGGACTTCGCCCAGGGCGTGAACGCCACCCAGCTGGTGCTCGGCGCCAGCCGGCGGGGCCGCTTGGCGCAGATCTTCGCCCGGGGTGTCGGCGTGACCACCACCGCGCTCTCCGGGTCGATCGACGTGCACCTGGTCACCCACAAGCAGGCCGGCAAGGGCCGCTGGGCGGCAGCCGTGCCGGCGGCGCTGTCCCGGCGTCGGCGGCTGCTCGGCTTCGCCCTGGCCGTGCTGGGCGTGCCGCTGCTCACCCTGCTGTTGCAGACCCTGCCCGACCTGACGCTGACCAACGACATCCTGCTGTTCCTGGCCGGGGTCGTCGGTGTCGCCCTGGTCGGCGGGGTGTGGCCGGCTCTGGTCGCCGCGCTCGGCGGCTCGCTGCTGCTCAACTGGTTCTTCACCCCGCCCTACCGCACGCTGACCATCGCCGAGGCGGACAACCTGCTCGCCCTGGCCGTCTTCGTCGGCGTGGGGTTGGCGGTGAGCTGGATCGTCGACGTGGCCGCACGGCGGACCCGGGAGGCCGCGCGCGCCGCCGCCGACGCGCAGACCCTCGCCGCCGTCGCCGGTGGCGTACTGCGCGGCGAACGCCCGCTGCCCGCGCTGCTGGAACAGCTTCGGGAAACCTTTGGGCTGCGCGCGGTGAGCGTGCTGGAGTTGGCCGAGGAGGCCAGTGGTCGCCCGGAGCGAGCCCACGAGGAGCACGCCTGGTGTGTCGTGGCCAGCGTTGGCGAGCAGCCCGCCTGCACGCCCGACGGCGGTGAGACCGCGGTCCCGGTCGACGACCGGATCACCGTCGTGCTCAGCGGCCGGCGGCTGGAGGCCGCCGACCGACGGATCGTCGAGGCGTTCGCCGCCCAGGCCGCCGTCGCGCTGCGTCAGGAGCGGCTCGCCGAGGAGGCCGCCGCGGCCAAACCGTTGGCGGCGGCGGACCGGATGCGCACCGCGCTGCTCGCCGCGGTCAGCCACGATCTGCGTACGCCGCTAGCCTCGGCGAAGGCGGCCGTGACGAGCCTGCGCAGTCAGGACGTCGAGTTCGACGAACAGGACCGCGAGGAGCTGTTGGAGACCGCCGAGGAGTCACTGGACCGCCTCGCCCGGCTGGTCGCCAACCTCCTGGACATGAGCCGACTACAGGCCGGCGTCCTCGGCATCACGGCGACGGCGATCGGCCTGGAGGACGCCGTACCCCTGGCATTGGACGAACTTGGCCCGGCGGCCGCGACCGTCGGCACGGACATCCCGGCCGACCTGCCGGCCGCTACCGCCGACCCGGGCCTGCTGGAACGGGTGCTGGTCAACATCGTCGCCAACGCGCTGCGCTACAGCCCGCCCGACCAGCCCCCCATGATCACCGCCAGCGCACACGCCGGCCAGGTCGAGCTGCGGGTGATCGACCGGGGTCCGGGCATTCCGGAGGACCAGTGGGAGCACGTCTTCCTGCCGTTCCAACGCCTCGGCGACCGGGACAACCAGACCGGTGTCGGTCTCGGTCTTGCCCTGTCCCGGGGGTTGGCCGAGGCGATGGGTGGCAGCATCACCCCCGAGACCACCCCCGGCGGTGGGCTCACCTTGGTGCTGCGGCTGCCAGCCGCGCAGACCAGCTCGGAGGGGCCGCAGGAATGACTCGCATCCTGGTCGTCGACGACGAACCGCAGATCCTGCGTGCCCTGCGGATCAACCTGCGCGCCCGCCGGTACGAGGTGGACATCGCCGCAACCGGTGCCGCCGCGTTGAAGGCCGCCGCCAGCCACCCGCCCGACCTCGTGGTGCTGGATCTCGGCCTGCCCGACATCGACGGGGTCGAGGTGATCCGAGGTCTACGCGGGTGGACCGCCGTGCCGATCATCGTGCTCTCCGGCCGGGCCGGCAGCGAGGACAAGGTCGCGGCGCTCGACGCCGGGGCGGACGACTACGTCACCAAGCCGTTCGGGGTGGAGGAGCTGCTGGCCCGCATCCGCGCGGTGACCCGCCGCCTCGGCGCGTCCAGCGAGGCGGTGCCGGCGCTGCGGATCGGTCAGCACACCGTCGACCTGGCCGACCACAGCGTGCTGCGGGACGACGGCACCGAGGTCAAGCTGACGCCCACCCAGTGGAGCGTGCTGGAGAAGCTCCTGCGCCACCCCGGCAAGCTGGTCAGCCAGCGCCAACTCCTCCAGGATGTGTGGGGGCCGGAATACCAGAACGAGACCAACTACCTGCGGCAGTACCTGGCCCAACTGCGGCGCAAACTGGAGGACGACCCGGCCCGGCCCCGGCACCTCATCACCGAGCCCGGGATGGGCTACCGCTACCGCCCCTGACCGGCGCCCGATCCGGTGCTGACCGGGACCGCGCTGACCTCGGACCGAGGGCCGGCGAGTGCGGCCGGGCTCTGGGCCGGCACGGTCGGCGCGGCCCGGTCTCCGTTGCGCGGGTCGAGTGGCGGCGCCACCAGCAGCGGGTCGACCTGGATCACGTCGATGCCGAGCGGGCGCAGCATGCCGCGTAGCGCGGACTCGCACAACTCTTCCCACTGCTGGTCGGCGCCCATCGCGGCGGCCAGCAGCTCCGGCCGGGTGAAGGCGATACCCAGCCGCTGGCCCTGCGGCGAACGGCCGGTTCGCACCGTCCGCACCAGCCGTCCCGGGAGGTCGCGCACCGGAACGGCGTAAATTATCGGGGCCTCGTCCATGGTGGGGCTGATCCTTTCCATTCCTGCCGCCGCAGCGGCGGTCATCGGCTGTGCCGCCGCAGCGGCGGTCATCGGCTGTGCGCGCCGCGGCGGTGATCGGCTGTGCGCCGCGGCGGTCATCGGCTGAATCGTTCGAGGTCGCGGGCGAAGCGGCGGATCGTCGCGGCCCGCGCCCAGGACGGCGCGGGCACCGTGACGACCGGCACGTCCGCCCTGGTCACGCAGTACCGGGTGACGTGGCCGCGCGACCGGCCGAACCGGCCGCGATCGGGGCTGCCGACGACGAGTAGGTCGGACTCCCGGTGCGCGTGGTCGACCAGCACCTGACCGGCGTACCCCTGGGTCGCCACCAGCCGCACGGCCACGTCCCGGGGTATGCCACCGAGTGCCGCGTCGAAGACACCGCGCAGGTAGACCAGGGCCGCCCGGTCGCATTCGTCCTGCCAGCGCCAGGTCAGGGTGCCGGGCCGCCACGTCGGCGCGAAGACCCACGCGCGTACGGCGTCCAGTTGCGCGCCTTCGCGCCGGGCCAGCTGCATCGCGCGGCGCAGTGCCTGCATTCCGGCGAACGAGCGGTCGACGCCCACCACGATCCGTCGGGCGACTGCTGGGTTGCTCATGCGGCGGGCACCACCCAGGCCGGCGCGTCCTTCGCGGTACGCGGGTCCGCCGGCGTGGTCAGGTCGAGCGCGCGGAGGATGTAGTTGGCCACCGCCACTTCCACTCCGGCGCGGCGGCGCAGGTCGGCCACGGCGCGGTGCAGCACGGTCATGCTGTCGGCGGAGAGCCGCACCACGGCATCGACGTCAGCGGCGATCCACCAGGCGGCGACGGCGCACGGCTCGTGCCGCAGGTACTCCACGAGGTGACTACCGGGCGCGGACGGGCCGAGCCGGACGCTGACCAGCGCCTCGTGCCGCCGCTCCGGCTCGCCTGCCCTGGTCACGGGCTCGCCGGGGCTGTCGTCTGTTTCGGTGCCGGGTGGCAGGTCTCCGCGTTCCCAGCGTGTCATCCGCCAAGGACTCATGGACCCATCGTCACCACCGGGCGACGGTGGTGCGCCCGTCGATACGCCGTTTCGACGGGCCACCGCCAATTCTTGACGCGGTGTTCACGCGCCGCGCGCCCCGGTCAGTTGCCGGGGAACTCGACGCCCACCAGTTGCTCGGAAACGGTCCAGAGTTGGGCGGCGTCACCGGTGCTGCGGGCCGGGCGGTAGACGGCCAACTCGGTCGGTGCGCCGGTGAACTGCCCCAGACCGTCCGGGCCGTAGAACCGACCGCCCTGCGCCTGTGGGCTGGTGGCCGCGTAGAGGGCGGGGAGCAGCCCGGCATCCACCGAGTGCACCAGGATGCCCCAGCGGGCCAGCCGAGTCATCACCGAGTGGTGCAGCGAGGGCCGGCTGCGGCCCAGGTTGGGACCGGACGCGTAGAGGTTCGTCATGGTGGTGCCCGGGTGGGCGACGTTGCTGACGATTCCCCAGTCGCCGGCTCGACTGCGCCGGTCCAGTTCCAGCCCGAAGTGCAGGGTGGCCAGCTTGGAGGCGTTGTACGCGCGGATCGCCGCGTACCGGCGGGTGCTCTGCAGGTCGTCCCAGTCCAGCCGGCCGGAACGGGCGGCGCTGCTCGACATGGTGGTGACCCGCGCCCGCCCGGCCCGGAGCAGCGGCAGCAGCCGTGCGTTCAGCGCGAAGTGGCCGAGGTGGTTGGTGCCGAGCTGGAGCTCGAAGCCCTGGGCGGTGGCATGCCGGGTGGGGGGTGTCATCACGCCCGCGTTATTGATCATGAGGTGGATCGGTCGACCCTCGCCGAGCAGCGAGTCGGCCAGCCTGGCCACCGAGTCCAGCGAGGCGAGATCCAGCTCCCGCGTCGATACGACGGCCCCCGGCGCGGCGGCCCGGACGGCATCCAGCGCGGCGGCGCCCTTGGCCGGATTGCGGACCGGCAGCACCACCTCGGCACCGGCACGCGCCAGCCGCGTGGCCAGGCCGAGGCCCAGGCCGTCACTGCCGCCGGTCACGACGGCGAGCTTTCCAGTCAGGTCCGGAACGGTCAGGTCGAGCACAACAACCCCCAGGTCGACGGTGTCCCTCATCGGTCGTGGACAAGCCTGGGTCGGTCGCCGGCCATCACCCAGGGCGGTCTTGTCCAGGGATCGGCGGTCCCCGGCTCGGGCCGGGTAACGAATCGGGCCGGCTGCGTGGCGAGTAGCGTTCTTGACGATCAACATCTCTCGTACGAGGAGGCTCCGGTGCAGACGACGACGGTGGACATTCCGACCGGCGACGGGGTCGCGGACGCGTCCCTCACCCGGCCGGACGGCAACGGCCCGTTCCCGGCGGTGCTGCTCTTCATGGACGCCATCGGGCCGCGCCCGCGCCTGGTGGAGATGGCCGAGCGGATCGCGGCCCGGGGCTACCTCGTGCTGACGCCCCACCTGCTCTACCGGGGCGGCCGGGCACCGCTGTTCGACCTGTCCCGCCTCGGCGAGGCCGACCAGCGTGCCGCCATCTTCGCGAAGGCCATGCCTCTGATCGGCGCGTTGACCGCCGACGTGATCAGCCGGGACACCGCCGCGTACCTCGACTTCCTGGCGGCCCGGGACGACGTCCGGCCCGGTCCGGTCGTGATCACCGGTTACTGCATGGGCGGCACGAACGCGCTGCGGGCCATCGAGGCGTACCCGGACCGGATCGCCGCGATCGCCAGCTTCCACGGCGGGCGCATCGTCACCGACGCGCCGGACAGCCCGCACCTGGGCGTCGACTCGATCACCGGCGAGGTGTATTTCGGGCACGCCGACGAGGACCAGTCGATGACGCGTGAGCAGATCGCCACGCTGGAGAAGGCCCTCGACGCCGCCGGCGTGCGATACCGCTCCGAGGTGTACGAGGGCGCACACCACGGCTTCACCATGGCCGACACCCCGGCGTACGACGAGCAGGCCACCGAGCGCCACTGGGTCGCCCTGTTCGACCTGCTGGACCGCACCCTGCCGACCACCTGACAGCCAGCGCGGGCCGTCCGGAGGAAGCTAGCGAGCCTGGGCCCAGCCGACGAAACGCGAGGCCGGGCCAGCCGGCGGGGTGCTTGGGTTGAGCGCGGTGAGGTCGGCCGTGGCGTCCGCCTGGAGCGACGCCAGGTGGACGAGTAGGGCCGGGCGGTCCGGCGCTGACCTTCGTGAAGTGTGGTGATCAAAGGTTGAAAAGTAGGTCGGAGGCGGTCTGGGGACCTACTTTTCAACCTTTGATCACTGCGTACTACGCCGGTGCCGCACTCAGCGGCGCAGGAGCACCGGGCCGGCGTCGATGCGGGTGCGGAACAGCGCGTACGGCCGGCGACGCAGGTCCTGGCCACGCTGGTACTGCGGCTGCCGGTGCAGTTGGTTGGCGGTGACGTAGAGGTACCCGTCGGTGGCCACGGACATGGTGTCCGGCCAGAGCAGCCGTGGGTCGTGGACCAGGGTCTCGTACTCGCCGTCCGGCAGCCGACGCAGCACCGCGTTGTGTTCGTACGAGGTGAGGTAGAGCCGGCCCGCGTCGTCGCTCTCCAACCCGTCCGAGGCGGTGCCCTTGTCGCCTTCGTCGAGAACGGTCGCGGCGACCGCCTCCTGGGTGACGCCCGGGTCGGCCAGCGCCTCGGTGGAAACGCTGTACCAGCGTCGGGACGCCAGCGGGCAGTAGTGCAGCCGGTTGCCGTCGGCCGAGATGGCAATGCCGTCGGAGCCCATCATCACTGGCTTCGGCGGCCCGTCCGCCGGCCGTTCGAGGAACGGCCGGCCCTCGACCACCGGGCGGAACGCCGCCAGCGGCTCGGCCTTCGTGGACGGGTGGTCGTGCAGCCGCCGCCAGGAGGCCCCGCTGGCCAGGTCCACGACGATGATGCCGTTCGGCCCGGAGGCCGCCGAGTCGGTGATGTAGGCAACCCCCGCCTCGCCCCGCCGCAGATCGAAGCGGACATCGTTGAGGTACGTCGTCGGCAGCGCCACGTCCGCCGGGAAGGTGATCACCTGGGCGACGGTGTCGGTGTCCAGGTCGACGCGGACCAGCTTCGGGCCGCCGGGCTTCGTGGGCTGGAACATCGGGCTGCCGGTGTCCAGCACCCAGAGCCGGTCGGCCGGGTCCACCACGATGCTCTGCACCGACACGAAGGCACCCGCGTCGTCAACGCCGGACGGGTCGTTCCACGGCTGGTCGGGGTAGGGCACCTCCCGGCCGTCGCGCAGCTCGACGACGGTGGCCGGCACCTCGTCGCCCCACTTCGGGAAGTTGACGAAGATCCGGCCCCGGTGCGAGACGCTCACCCCGGTCGGCATCGGGCCGGTGAAGGTGTGCACCAGTTCCAACTCGCCGATCGGCTCGTCGCCCACCGGCCCGTTCATGACGCCCGTCCCACACTGCTCATCGTCTCGCCCCCTGCCGGTGGGCCCGACCCACGCTGGCCGGGTGACCCGCATGCCGCTATTCCCGCCCGGGCGTCCGGTATGCCTCGCCGTGGTCAGGCTCGTCGGCGGTCAGCCGGGAAGGCGGTCAGCCCGGGCAGCGGTCAGTCCGGAAGCTGGCCAGCGTGGAAGGCGGTCAGCGCACCGGTGCGGTGGCGTGCGCGGTGGGCAGGCCGGGGACCGGGACGTCCACCGCGAGCAGCGCGCCATCCGCCGGGCCTGCCGCAGCCAGCCCCACGCGGGCGGTGCCGATGAAGAGTCGGCGCAGGTCGGGTCCGCCGAGGCAGATACCGGCAGGTTGCTTCGCCGGCAGCCGGATCTCCCGCTCCAACGTGCCGTCGGGCCGGTAGCGACGTACCGCCGCGCCGCCCCACAGCGCGATCCAGAGGTGGCCCGCCGCGTCGACCGTTATCCCGTCCGGGCCGCCGTCAGCGGGGGAGAGCCGCAGGAACGGCTCCCGCCCGTGCAGTGCCCCGGTGCCCGGGTCGACGGTGAACCGGTCGACCTCGCCGCGCGGCGTGTCGGCCAGGTACATGGTGGTGCCGGCGGCGTCGAACGCTGGCCCGTTCGGGATGGTCAGCCCGGTCACCGCAGGCACCGGGGCCGCGCCCGGGGCCAGCCGGTACAGCGTGCCCCCGCCGGCCGCCCCGGCGTACGTCATGCTGCCGGCCCAGAAGCGGCCGTGCGGGTCGGCGACCGCGTCGTTCATCCGGGTCGGCTCGGGCGCGTCGGCGACCAGCTCGACGACCGGTCGGGGGTCGCCGGTGGCGGGCAGCAGGGTGACGCCGGTCCCGGCGGCTGCCAGCCAGTCGCCGGGCCGGTCGGCCACGGGGGCGACCGCGCCGAGCGGAACGTCGAGGCGGCGCAGCTCCCGCAGCGGGGCCGGGCCGTCGCCGTCGGTCTCCAGCAGTCGTCCGGCCAGCAGGTCGACGAGGACCAGCCGGTCGTCGACCCAGCGCAGCCCTTCGCCCAGCTCCAACCGGTCGGTGCTCCAGATGGTCGGCTCGGTCAGCTCCACGTTCGCTCCTCAAAGATCGTCGGCGGCACCGGGTCAGCGGACGGTACCGCCGGGGCCGTGGTCGAGCAGGCCCAGCTCGGCCCGGTCGGGCAGACCCTCCCAGTCGCCCCGGGTGGCCACCGCGAATGCGCCGGTGGTGACCGCCCGGTCCAGCCGGGCTGGCGCGTCGGCGCCGTCGAGCCAGGCGGAGAGCAGCCCGGCCACGAAGGCGTCACCGGCGCCGACGGTGTCGACCACGGGCACCGTCCGGGCTGGACAGTGCACCGTACCGGTCGCGCTGTGGCTGGTCGCCCCACCGGCGCCGTGCTTGACCACGACCTCGGTCACGCCGGCCGATAGCAGCGCCGTGACCGGGTCGGTCGCGTCGGTCAACACGGCCAACTCGTCGTCGGAGGCGACCACCAGTTCGATCGAGGGCAGCAGCGGCCGCAGCGCGGCGGCGGCCTCGGCGACCGACCAGAGTCGCTGCCGGTGGTTGACGTCCAGGCAGATCGTGCTGCCCGCCGCGCGGGCGCGCCGCACGGCCTCCACCACAGCCTGGTACGGCTCGACGCCCAGCGCGCAGGTGATGCCGGTGACGTGCAGCAGCCGAGGCGGCGACCCGGGCGCGTCGAAGGCACCGGTCACGTCGGCCGGGCGCAGCCGGGAGCCGGCGGACCCGGTGCGGTGGTAGGTGACCCGGTTGATGTCGGCGACCCGGTTCTCGAAGAGGATCAGCCCGGTGGGGGCGGTCGGGTCGACCCGGGACCAGGTCAGGTCGACACCTTCGGCGCGCAGCGTACGGCGGACCAGCTCGCCGGGCTCGTCGCCGCCGGTGACCCCGACCCAGGCGGCCCGGTGGCCGAGCCGGGCCAGCCCGATCGCCACCGTCGACTCGGAGCCGGCGACGGAGATCCCGGCGGTGCCGCCCAGCCGTAGCGGGCCGGTGGTGCGGAAAGCCGCCATCGTCTCGCCGAGCGTGAGCAGGTCGGTCACTGCCGGACCGCCGTGCGGAAGGCGGCGGCGCGTTCCCGCAGCGCCGCCGGGTCGCCGCCGTGAACGGCGTCACCGAGCAGCGGGGAACCGACGCCGACCGCTACCGCTCCCCGGTCGAGGTAGCGCCGCGCGCCGTCCGCGTCGACTCCACCGACCGGCACGAACGCAGTGCCGGGGAACGGGTCGCGCAGTGCACCGAGGTAGTCGGGCCCGCCGAGGGAGGCCGGGAAGAGCTTGATCGCGGTGGCCCCGTCACCGTTGGCCTGCACCACCTCGGTGGGGGTGAGCGCCCCGGCGAGCACCGGCAGCCCGAGCTGGCCGGCCTCGGCGAGGCTCGGCGCGAGCGCCGGAGTGACCAGGAAGCCGGCGCCCGCGTCGGCTGCGGCGCGCGCGTCCTCCGCGCTGAGCACGGTGCCCGCCCCCAGGGCGAAGTCAGGCCCGAGGGCGGCCCGGGCGCGTCGGATGACGCCGAGCGCGTCGGCACTGGTCAGCGAGACCTCGACCAGGGCGACGCCGCTCTCGGCCAGTGTGAGCACGGCGGTCAGCGCGGCGGCCGGGTCCGGGCCGCGCACGATGGCCAGCAGCCGGTGGGTACGCAGCTCGTCGAGCAGGTTCATCACGGGTGTCCTCAGTGGATGCGGTGGGCGGAGATGGTGAGTCGCCAGGTGACCTCACCGGAGGGCGGAACGACAGCCGCGTCGGCCGGGCCGGCGTCGGTCAGGTCGAAGGCGGCGCCGAGCATCGGTTCGACGCCGACACTGCGGTAGGGGCCGTTGGCCGGCCACCCGCCCAGGTTGCGCCAGAGCGCGGTGCTGCGGGGCTGGTCCGTGCACTCCAGCTCCAGGGTCAGCCGGTCGACGCCGTCGGTTACCTGGACGCGGGGGCAGTCGAGCAGCACCGCGCCGAGCGCGGTCCCGTCGTCCGGGCCGAGGGTGTCCAGGGTCAGCCCGGCGGGGGCCGGCCACGGGCCGGTCAGCCAGGGGTCGCCGGCGGGCCAGGTGCCCGGTGGCAGGAGCGCGGCGGCCTCCGGGTGCAGTCGGGTCGGGGTGCCGGCGGGTGCGTCGAGGCGGGCTGAGGGGGAGAGGTCGAGCAGGGCGTGCGCGGCCCAGACGAACCGTTGACCGGGGTCGGCGGCAAGTCCGTAGTCGGCCACCACCACGCCGTCCGAGTCGGTGATCCGGCGGGTCAGGGTGAACGTTGGCCGCTCGATGACCAGGGTGTCGGGGCTTGCGGTTGCCCACGGGCGCGACCACACCTCGCCGTGGTCGGGCCGACCGCGCACGGTGGGCAGGCACTCCTCCAACCCGCCGGCGTCGACGAACGCGTCGTCGGGGCGCACCTCGTGCCGGCCGGGCTCCGGGCCACGCCAGAGCCACTCCCGGCCGCCGCCGCGCAGGCCGGTCCACCGTCCGCCGTGCGCCGCGTCATACGCCACGCGCAGCGGCACCGGCTTCCCGCCGATCACCATTCGGCGAACGACCCGTCGGCGTGCTGCCAGACCGGGTTCCGCCAGGAATGCGGGGTACGGGCGGCCTTCCGGACCGCCGCCTCGTCGACCGTGATGCCCAGGCCGGGCCGGTCGAAGCGGGCGATGTGCCCGTCCACGAACCGGAACGGCTCCGGGTCGACCACGTAGTCCAGCAGCTCGGAACCAACGTTGTAGTGGATGCCGATGCTCTGCTCCTGGATCAGGAAGTTCGGCGTCGCGAAGGCCACCTGGAGGCTGGCCGCCAGGGAGATCGGGCCGAGCGGGCAGTGCGGGGCGAGCAGCGCGCCGTACGTCTCGGCCAGCGCGGCGATCCGACGGACCTCGGAGATCCCCCCGGCGTGCGACAGGTCCGGCTGGACCACGGCGACCCCGGCCTGCAACGGGCCGAGGAACTCGGAGCGGCCGTAGAGCCGCTCGCCGGTGGCCACCGGGATCGGTGTGCTGGCGACGATGTCGCGCAGGTGGTGGGCCTGGTCGGGCAGGACCGGCTCCTCCACGAAGAACGGGCGTAGGGGGGCCAGCTCGGGCAGGATCCGGCGTACCGCGGCCAGCCCGGCCCGGCCGTGGAAGTCGAGCGCGATGTCCCGGTCGGGGCCGAGCACCCCCCGGGCGGCGGCGACCCGGCCGACCACCGCGTCCACCTCGGCGGAGGTGGGGATGGGAGAGAGTCGCCCGCAGGCGTTCATCTTGACGCCGGTGAGACCAGCGGCGACCTGCGCGGCGGCGGCGTCGGCCACCTCATCGGGCTCGTCCCCGCCGATCCAGGAGTAGATCCGCACCCGGTCGCGCACGGGCCCGCCGAGCAGTGCGTGCACCGGCGCACCGTACGCCTGCCCGGCGATGTCCCAGAGTGCCTGGTCGAGGCCGGCGACCGCGCTGGAGAGGATCGGGCCGCCCCGGTAGAAGCCACCCTTGGTGAGCACCTGCCAGTGCTGCTCGATGCGGAGTGGATCCGCACCGATCAGGTATTCGGAGAGCACCTCGACGGCACTGCGCACCACTTCGGCGCGCCCCTCCACCACCGGTTCGCCCCATCCGACCAGCCCGTCGTCGGTCTCCACCCGGCAGAACAACCACCGTGGCGCGACGAGGAAGGTCTCGATCCGCTCGATCTTCACTGACTGCCCCTCTGTCCCCGTGCCTTCTCGACGTCGCGGACGGCCTTGTCCAGCAACTCACGCATGGCGGTCTCGGCCGCGGTCTCGTCCCGCTCGCGCAGCGCGTCGACGACGGCACGGTGGCTGGGCACCGGGTCGTCGTGCGCGGCACCGCCGTGCACCAGCCGGTCCCGTTCGGCGAGCCCGGTCTCCATCACCACCTCCATCCGCTCCAGCAACTCGTTGTGGGTGGCGGTGAGCAGCGCGCGGTGGAAGGCGAGGTCGGCGGCGACGGCAGCGGCCGGGTCACCGTTGGCCTCGGCCATCTCGGCCAGTGCCCGATCGAGGGCGGCCATGTCGTCCTCGGTCGCACGGGTGGCGGCCAGCCGCGCGGCGGCCGGCTCGATGATGGCGCGTACCTCGTGCAGCTTTTCGAGCAGGCGCTCGTCGGGGCCCTCGGCGAACTGCCAACGGATCACGTCACCGTCGAGCAGGTTCCAGTCCGCGCGGGGTCGGACGAAGGTGCCGCGTTTCTGCCGGGCGTCGACGATGCCCTTGGCCGAGAGGACCTTCAGCGCCTCACGTAGCGCCGTCAGGCTGACGTCGAACTCCTCCTGCAACGCGACGATGTTGAGGGTCGCGCCGGCGGGGATCTCACCGGTGAGGATGCGACGGGCGATCGCTTCGACGGTCTGCCCATGGACGCCGCGGCGTGCGTACTGTGCCAATGCTCCTGGCCTTTTCGCTGGTCGGTATCGATCTCTCAGGCCGAGGCTTTCACCGCTGTCCAGCCACCGTCCACCACGAGGCTCGCGCCGGTGATGTAGGCGGCGTCCGGTGAGGCGAGGAAGGCGACCGTCGAGGCCACCTCGTCCGGGGTGCCGAAGCGTTTCGCCACGGTCTCCGCGACGCTGCGTCGCCGGTCCTCTTCGGACACGTCGGCCCAGGCGCCGGTGAGGATGGGCCCGGGCAGCACGGTGTTGACGCGTACCTGTGGGCCGTATTCCACGGCGAGTTGCCGGCCGAGCGCGACCAGGCCGCCCTTGGCCGCGGCGTACGCGGGCCGGCCGGGCAGCCCGACCAGCGCGTGCACCGAGGAGATCAGCACCACCGCGCCCGAGCGCGCCAGCAGGTCGTCCAGGCAGGCGCGGACGCCGAGGAAGGAGCCGGTGAGGCTGACGCCGAGCTGGTGGTCCCAGGACTGCCGGCTGGTCTCGTGCGCCGGGGCGACCTGCACGGCGTATGCGGTGCTGACCAGGATGTCGATCGGGCCGAGGCTGGCTCGTACGGCCGACACCGCGGCCGCCCAGTCGCTCTCCTCGCTGACATCGCCCATTACGGACAGTGCTCGGTGGCCGCGGGCGGTCAGCTCGTCGGCCAGCGGCGTCGGGTCGTGTACGTCGAGCAGCGCGACTGCTGCCCCCTCGGCGGCGAGCCGCCGGGCGGTGGCGGCGCCGATCCCGCCCATCGCGCCGGTGACCAGCGCGTTCTTGCCTTCAAGCCGGCGCATAGGCTGATCCACCTGACCTCCGCCTTGGTCTCGTCTAATCATTAATTACGAAGATATCTTGACAGCCGACGGCGGCCGATGCAACCTTCTCGTCACAGCATTCACATGGACGACACACTGCGCAGTGACGCTGCGTGTCGTAGAGGAAGGGATACCTCCGTGAGCGACTTCGACCCCGGTCGCCGGCGATTCCTTGGCCACCTCGGGCTCGCCGGCCTGGGCGCGCTCGGCGCCAGCTCGTTCCTCAGCGCGTGCGCCAGCTCCGCCGGCGGACCGACGACGGGCAACGGCTCGGGCGCGATCACCATCCAGTCCAACCTCTCCTCGCCGCAGGCCAAGGCGGCGATGGAGAAGCTGATCGCGAACTTCAACACGCAGGGCAAGGGCACGGCGAGCCTCAACACGATCGCCTCGGAGACCTTCCGGACCCAGCTGCCGACGTACCTCACCTCGGCGAACCCGCCGGACCTCTACACCTGGTACGCGGGCTCGGTCGCCAACGACTACGCCAGCAAGGACCTGCTGCTGGACGTCTCCGACGTCTGGAAGTCGCTCGGCGACTACCCCCAGTCGCTGCGCACCCTCTCCACCGACGCCAGCGGCAAGCAGATCTTCGTGCCGATGAACAACTACTGGTGGGGCTTCTTCTACCGCAAGTCCAACTTCGCCAAGTGGGGCGTGCAGGAGCCGAAGACCTGGACCGAGTTCCTGGCGCTGTGCGAGACGCTGAAGAGCAAGGGCGTCCCGCCGATCGGCATCGGTCTCGGCGACACCCCGTGGGTGGCCTCGGCCTGGTTCGACTACCTCAACATCCGGATCAACGGCGCGCCGTTCCACCGCGAGCTGCTAGCCGGCAAGCAGCGCTTCGACGACCCCAAGGTCAAGGCGGTGTTCACCCGCTGGCGCGAGGCCCTGCCCTACTTCGACCCCAAGGGCAAGGCGTACCCGTTCCAGGAGGCGACCACCGCGCTGCTGGCCGGCAAGACCGGCATGTTCCTGATCGGCACGTTCTTCGCCGACGCGGCACCCAAGGACGCCCTCGGTGACCTGGACTTCTTCCGGTTCCCGATCATCGACCCGGCGGTGCCGCTGGCCGAGGAGGCCCCGACGGACGGCTTCTTCGCCAGTGCGAAGACGGCCAACCCGACCGGCACCAGGGCCCTGCTCACCTACCTCTCCGGGGTCGAGGCCCAGGAGGCGTACGTCAAGGCCAGCTCCGGCATCGTGCTGCCGGCCAACCCCAAGGCCAAGGCGTCCGACTCGCCGCTGGTGGTCAAGGGCAAGGCGATGCTCGACGAGGCCAAGGAGCTGACCCAGTTCTTCAACCGCGATTCGAGCGACGCACTCCAGCCGACCGCGGACACCGCACTGACCAAGTTCATCGACAAGCCGGACCAGATCGACGCGATCCTGCGGGAGTGGCAGGCGGGCGCCGAGAAGGTCTTCAAGGGCTGACGTGACCGCAACGATTTCCACGACTTCGGTCACCCCCACTCGGCGGCGGCGACGGTCGGCTCGACTGTCGCCGCTGCTGGTGGCGTTCGTCCTCGTGCCGTTCGCGGTCGAGAGCGTCTGGGTGTTCTGGCCGGCGATCCAGGGCTTCTGGTTCTCCCTCACCCGCTGGGACGGGATGTCGCCGCCGACGTTCGTCGGCACGGACAACTACGTCGAGCTGGCCGGCGACGCCACCTTCCGAGGGGCGCTGGTCAACACGGTGATCTGGCTGGTGCTCTTCGGCGGCCTCTCCGTGCTGGGCGGCTTCGGCATGGCGCTGGTCCTGCAGAAGGAACGACGCGGGGTCGGCTTCTACCGGGCCGCGCTGTTCACCCCGGTGGTGTTCTCGCTGGTGGTGACCGCGCTGGTCTGGCGGGTCTTCTACCAGCCCGACGGCATCGCCGACACGCTGCTGCGGGCCGTCGGCCTGGAGCAGCTGATCCGGCCCTGGCTCGCCGACCCGCAGACCGCGCTGTACGCGGTGATCCTGCCCGCGCTGTGGCGGCAGATCGGGTACGTGATGGTGCTGTTCCTGGCCGGGCTGAAGGCGATCGACCCGGCGCTGCACGAGGCGGCCCGGATGGACGGCGCCAACTCCTGGCAGCGGCTGAGGCACGTCACCATCCCCCAGCTCAAGGGGGTCAACGCCGTGGTGCTGTCGGTCATCGTGATCGACTCGCTGCGCTCGTTCGACATCGTCTGGTCGCTGACCAAGGGCGGGCCGTACCACTCGTCGGAGCTGCTCAGCACCTACATGTACTCGACCGCGTTCCAGAGCCTGCGGCTGGGCTACGCCTCCGCGATCGCCGTCGTGATCTTCGTGCTCGCGCTGGCCGTCATCCTCGGCTACCTGGTTCGCGCGTTCCGGGAGGAAGCGTGATGAACAAGCTCCGCACCGGGGCCTTCCACACCGGCATGATCCTGCTCTCGCTGCTCTGGCTGGGTCCGGTGCTCTGGGTCGTGGTGATGTCCACCCGATCGTTCGACGACATCGCCGCGCACGGCGTGGGCAGCCTGCCCCAGTCGTTCACCCTGGACACCTACCGGCAGGCGTGGACCGACGGCGGCGAGCTGCGCGCGTTGATCAACAGCATGTTGGTCACCGTCCCGTCCGTGGCGTTGAGCCTGGGGCTGGCGGCGATGGCCGCGTTCGCGCTGAGTCGCTTCCGTATCCCCGGGCGGCGGACCATCCTGCTGCTGATGCTCGCCGGCAACCTGCTGCCACCGCAGATCCTGCTCATTCCGGTGGCCAAGTTCAGCGAGCTGACCGGCCTGTACGACACCCTCTGGGCGTTGATCGCGGTGCAGGTCGGCTTCGGGCTCGGCTTCTACACCTTCGTGTTGCACGGCTTCATGCGGGACCTGCCGGGCGAGATCCAGGAGGCGGCCACGATCGACGGCGCGGGAACGGCGCAGATCTTCACGAAGGTGATGCTGCCGCTGACCCGCCCCGCGCTGGCCGCTCTCGGGGCGCTGTCCTTCACCTGGATCTTCAACGACCTGCTCTGGGCGATCACCGTGCTGCGTACCGACGACAACATGCCGGTCACCCCGGCGCTGCTCGCCCTACAGGGGCAGTTCGTCTCGTCCTGGAACGTCATCGCCGCCGGTACGGTCATCGCGGCCGTCCCCACCGTCGCGGTCTTCCTGCGCTTCCAGAGGCACTTCGTCTCCGGTCTGGCGCTCGGAGCGGTCAAGTGACCGCCGCGCCTGGGCAGCGCTGGACGCTGCGCGGTGTGCACACCGAGTACACCGTGACGGTGCCCGAGCACGGCCGCTGGCTGGAGCTTGTGGCGTGGGGGCCGCACGGCGTCTCCGACGGGCCGTCGCCGGTCGCCTATGACGGCCCGGTGCCGTTCCTCACCGCCGGGGACGCCGCCCCCATCGAGTACGCGACCGACGCCGACCGCCCGTTCACGGGCGCCGACCTGGTGGTGGAGACCGCAGCCGGGGCGCGCCGGGTCGGCTTCGGCCACACCGGGGTACGGGCCGACCCCGACCAGCGGGAGCTGGCGGTCGACTTCGCCGACCCGGTGACCGGGCTGCGCGCCACCGTGCACTACCGGGTGCCCGCCGGTACCGACGTGGTGCAGCGCTGGGTCGAGCTGACCAACGACGGCAGCGGCCCACTGCGGGTGGTCCGGGCCTCCTCGGGCGGGTTCTGCGTACCGACGCCGCACGGCGCGTTGCTCAGCCACCAGTGGGGGCAGTGGGCGCAGGAGTTCCAGCTCTCCCACGTCGAGTTGGGCCACGGGACGTTCAGCATCGGCAGTTCCCAGGGCGTACCGGGGCATTTGCACGTGCCCTGGCTGGCCGTGCGCGACACCGCCGAGCCGGCCGGCCCGGCCTGGGGGATGGCGTTGGCCTGGACCGGCTCGTGGGAGATCAGCGCCGAGCGGGACACCGGCGGCCTGACCCGGGTCCGGGCCGGCCGTCAACTGGTCGACGGTCCGCTGGAGCTTGCCGCGGGCGAGCGGCTGACCCTGCCGGTGGCCACCGGCGCGTACAGCCCGGACGGCCTGGACGGGCTGGCCCGGGTCTGGCACACCCACCAGCGGTTGCTCGCCGGGGAGCGGCTCACCCCGCGCCCGGTGCTCTACAACTCCTGGGAGGCCACCTACTTCGCCGTCGAGGCGGAGAGCCAGCTCGCGCTCGCCGGGATCGCCGCCGAGCTGGGTGTGGAGACGTTTGTCGTGGACGACGGCTGGTTCGTCGGCCGCAACGACGACACCGCCGGGTTGGGGGACTGGACGCCCGACCCGGCGAAGTTCCCGGCCGGTTTCGACGCGTTCATCGCCGACGTCCGGGCGCTCGGGCTGAACTTCGGGCTCTGGGTCGAGCCGGAGTGCGTCAACCCGAAGTCGACCCTCTACGCCGAGCACCCGGAGTGGGTCTACTCCGTCGACGGTCGGCCGCTCACCCCCGTGCGCAACCAGTACCTGCTCGACCTGGGCCGACCCGAGGTCGCCGAGTTCGTCCACTCCACGGTGGACGGTCTGCTGCGCCGGTACGACATCGACTACCTGAAGTGGGACTTCAACCGGCCGCGTACCGAGCCGGGGCGCCCGGGCGGGATCGGCCCGCTCGACCTGGACGGCGCGCACGTGGCCAACCTGCACCGGATCTACGAGCGGCTACGCCGGGACCACCCCGGGGTGTTGATCGAGGCGTGTGCCGGCGGGGGCGCGCGGACGGACCTGGCCATGGCTGCCCGCGCCGACGTCTTCTGGCCCAGTGACAACACCGGCCCGCTGGACCGGCTGGCCATCCAGTACGGCTTCCTGCACGCCAACGCCCCTCACCTGCTCAGCTCCTGGGTCACCGACGCGCCCGGCCTGTTCGACCCCCGGCCGCGAACGCTGGCGTTCCGATTCGTCCTGGCGATGGCCGGGGTGCTCGGCATCGGCGCGGACATCCGGGCCTGGACCCCCGCCGAGCAGGCCGAGGCGGCCGGCTGGATCGCCCGTTACAAGGAGATCCGGGACGTCGTCACGCACGGCGAGGTGCACCTCATCGGCGGCCCCGACCAGGCCCGTTGCGCGATGCAGTACACCGCGCCGGACGAGAGCCGGGTGGTCGTCCTGGCCTGGCACACCGGCCGGCTCGACGGTGCCGGCCTGCTCCCGTCCCGCCCGGTCCGCCTGCCACTGCGTGGCCTGGACCCGGCGGCCCGTTACCGACACGGCGATCGGCACTACTCCGGCAGCCACCTCACTGCCGTCGGCCTGCCCGTGCAGTGGAGCCCGACCCACGACGCCGACCTCATCGTGCTGACCCGCGACTGAGGCCGGAGCACCACCACACCCCCACCCCTCCAAGGGACAGGAGTACCCCCATGCGCCTGATCCGACCGCTGACCGCTGCCCTGGCCGTGCTCGGCCTGGGCCTGGCCAGCCCGATGCCGGCGATGGCCGGCCCACCGCATCCCGATCCGACCTCGGCCGGCGGCCATGGCCACGGCGGGCCGGGTAAGCCCGGCCACGCCCCGGCCGCCACCGGCGCGGAGGACCAGGGCGCGCCGACCTTCTACAACAGCGGGCTCGCCCCCACGCCCTACCAGGGCTGGAACACCTACTTTGGCCTCGGTGGCGATCCCACCGAGGCCGAAGTCAGGTCGGTCACCGACCACCTGGTCCAGAGTGGACTGCGTGACGCCGGCTACACCTACGTCTGGATCGACGGCAACTGGGCCGCCCCCACCCCGCGTGACCAGGCCGGCCGCCTGGTCGCCGACCCGGCCCGGTTCCCCGGTGGGATGGCCGCGCTGGCCGCGTACATCCACAGCAAGGGAATGAAGGCCGGCATCTACACCGACGCCGGACCATACCTGCCAGGGCAGTGCGGGCTCGGCAGCAACGGCCACTACCAGGCCGACGTCGCCCAGTTCGCCGGCTGGGGCTTCGACGCGCTCAAGGCCGACTGGCTCTGCGGCCGAGCCGCCGGCCTCGACCCGGAGACCACCTTCCGTGAGCTCGCCGAGGCGGTACGCCAGTCGCCCCGACCGATGCTGCTCAACATCTGCAACCCGGTCAGCTCCGACTGGGGTGGCGGCCCGTACACCCCGGAACAGCTCTCGACCTGGAGCTACACGTACGCGCCCACCGTCGCCGACTCCTGGCGTACCTACACCGACGTGGGGCTCACCGACCCGACCCCGCAGTGGGCCTACCCGTGGGTGCTGCGCAACATGGACGTCAACGCGTACCACCCGGCGGCCACCGGGCCGGGGCACTACAACGACCCGGACTACCTGCTGCCGATGCGCCCGCTGCCCGACGGCGGGTACGAGTTGAGCCTGGAGGAGTCGAAGACGCAGCTCGGCATGTGGGCCATCATGGCCGCGCCGCTGGTGATCGGCTCCGACCCGCGTGGCCTGCCGAACGAGATGATCTCCGCGTTGACCAACCCGGAGATCATCGCGGTGGACCAGGACCCGCTGGTCCGACAGGGCGTCAAGGTCGCCGACACCGGCGTCGACGCGCAGGTCTGGAGCAAGGTGCTCACCGGCTCCGGCAAGCGGGCCGTCGCCCTGCTCAACCGGCACGCCACCGCCCAGCAGATCACGGTGAACTTCGCCGACGTCGCGCTCGGCGGGTCGGTCCACGTCCGTGACCTGTGGTCCCGCACCACTGTGGACGCCCAACTCGGCACCGCGGGCGTCCAGCCGTTCACCGGTTCGTACACCGTCGAGGTGCCGGCGCACGGGGTGGCCATGCTCGGCCTGACCGGCACCGACCAGGTCGCCGGCGCCAACCTCGGCGGCACCGCCAGCGCCAGCCCCGCGCTGGTTCGGGTGGACGACACGCACGCCGCGGCCTTCGTCCGGAACGCGTCCGGTGCGCTGGCGATGAACACCCGCTCCGGCGCGACCTGGGGCACCGGCTGGACCTCGCTCGGCGGTCCGGTCGGCGGTCGGATCCTCGGCCAGCCGGCCGCGTACGGCTCCGCCGATGGGCGGCTCGACGTCTTCGTGCGGGGCACCGACAACGCGGCCTGGCAGCGCAGTTACACCGCCGGGAAGTGGGGGCCGTGGCGCAGCCTCGGCGGCACGCTGACCGACGCGCCCACGGCGGCCTGGACCAGCCCGACCCAGTGGACGCTGGTCGCCCGCGGTGCCGATGGCAAGCTCTGGTCGCGTACCCCGAGCACCGGCTGGACCGGCGTCGGCGCGCCCGAGGATCGGCCGTTCTACGGTCGGCCGAGCGCGGTCGTCGACGACGCGGGCGTGCTGCACGTGGCGGTCCGCAGCCGGACCGACGAGGTGTGGTGGAGCAGCCGAACCGGCACCACGTGGTCGGCCTGGACGAACCTTGGCGGCACCACCAGCGGCAGCCCGACGTTGCTCGCCACGTCCGGTCGGGTCTACCTGTTCGCGCTGGCCGCCGACAATCGGCTCTGGCAGCGCAACCTGACCGATGGCGCCTGGGGCGGCTGGTTCCGCCGTGGCGAGTTCGCCACCGATGCGTTCCGGGGTGCACCGGGGGCCGCCGCCGGCGCCAACGGCAGCGCCTGGCTGGCGGTACGCGGCGTGGACGACCGGGTGCACCAGATCGTCCTCTGATCCGGATGGCGGGCTGCCGAACAGGTTGCGGCGGCCCGCCACCTCGGTTTCCCCTGCCCCGCAGCCGGGAGGGCTGGTGGGCCCGCGACCGGAAGGTCGAGGTCAGGACCGGCGGCCCGCCACCCGCACCATCCGTCCGGCCGGTTCAGGCCGGGGCGAGGTCGCGGCATCGGCGCAGGGCGGCCCGGGCGAGGGCGTGTCACGGCCGGCGATTCCGGCTTCCAGTTCGGCGACGGCCGCCGCGGCCCGCGCCGGTTCACCCTGCGCGGCTGCGGCCTCGGCCAGCACCAGCACCGCGTCGGCTGCCCACGCCAGGATGCCCTTTCCGCGTACCACTGACAGCGCCTCCGCCGCGTGCCGGACCGCCTCGTCCGGTCGCCCGGCCACCGTCAGTCGGGCCAGCGCCGAGAGTGCCTGCACCAGCGGCCAGATCGCGCCCACCCGCCGGGCGTCGGCGACCACCTCGCGCAGCGCCCGCTCGGCCGACTCCACCTCGTCGCGGCCTCTGTTACTGTCGCCAAGCCCGGCGCATCCCTCGGTGCGGCTGACGGGGCTGTCGTGTTCCCGGGTGCTGCCAGCTCGTTCGGCGGTGGCGGTGAGCGCCAGCACGGTGGCCAGTTCGGCCCGCGCGTCCAGCAGGGTGACCGGCATCCGCTCGGCGCTGGCGACCAGCCGACTGAGCCGATCGGCGAGCCCGTCCAGCCGGCCGGCGGCCCGGTCCAGTGACAGTTCGGTCGCCTCCACCAGGGACGTCAGCCGCTCGTACCCGGTCTCGTCGACCAGCGCCCGACCGGCCGCCAGCAGCGCTTCGGCCTGCTCGGGGTGACCGGCGTGCAGCGCCCCCTGCGCCCAGTTCAGGCAGGCCCGCGCATGCTCGCGGGGCCGGTCGGCCAACTCGGCGGACGCGCGTAGCTCCTTGATGATCGCCCACGCCGCCGGGTCGCCCAGCTCCAGCAGCAGCGAGGCTCGGGCGATGCGGACCGCGAGGTGCGCCGCCGGATCCCCGCTGGCCGCCGCGGCGCTCTCCGCCTCCGCGCACCGGGCCAGGTGGTCGTCGACGTGCCGGCCGACGACGGTGTCGGGGGCCGCCAGCACGGCGAGCGCCGGGGCCTTGCGGCGCGGCGCTCGCAGGTACGGCACGGCACGCTCGATCTCGGCGTACCCGCGTAGTGCCTCGCCCTGCTGGCGCAGCATCCGCCCGAGAACCAGACCCAGCTCACCGCGGGCGCCCGGCGGGAGTCGTCGATCGGCGAGCAGTCGTTCCAGCACCGGGATCGCCTCGGCCTGGCTGAGCCCGTCGATGGCCGACCGTCCCAGTTTGGCGGCGAGCCGAACCCGGACCGGTCGGGGCAGCTCGGCGATGTCCATCGTCTGGAGCAGGAAGCTCGCGGCGGTGGCGTCGTCGCCGCGCTCGGTGGCCAGGTCGGCGGCGGCCTCGGCGTTGCGGACGAAGTCAGCTCCGCTGCCGGCCCGGCGGTAGTGGTGCGCCAGTTGGGCCACCGGTCTCGGGAGTTCCTGCTCCAGCACCCGTGCGACACGCAGGTGCAGCCACTCCCGGCTCTCCCGGGGCACCAGGTCATACACGACCTGCCGGGCCAGGTCGTGGCGGAACCGCAAGCCGTCCCCGGCGTCGTGCAGCAGGCCCGCCCGGTGGGCCGAGGTCATCGCCGCGCCGACCGCCACCCGGTTCAGACTGAGTACCGAGGCGAGAATGCGCTGGTCCGGTGTCAGCCCCAGCACGGCGGCGGCACCAAGCACCTCCCGGGTGGCCTCGTCGAGCGGGCGCAGCCGCCAGAGCAGCACGTCACGCAGGACGAACGGGACGCTGTCGTCAGCCAGCGGGTCGCCGCCCCGCTCGGCGAGCGTACGCAGCACCTCCTCGACCACGAACGGGATGCCGGCGGTGCGGTCGAGCAGGGTGGCGGTCAACTGCTCCGGCGGATCAGCGAGCCGCAGGGTCCGGGCGGCCAACCGGCGTACGTCATCGGCGTCCAGCGGGCTGAGCGGCACACGGGTGACGCTCCACGGTGGAGTACGTGCCAACGCGTCGTGGATCGGGGTACTGCCGCCCGGTGCCGCCGTGCGGGCGGTCAGCACCACCGCCAACCCGTCCACCGGGTGAGTGCTCAGGTAGCCGATGAACTCGCAGGTCGCCGGGTCGGCCCAGTGTAGGTCCTCGAGCAGCAGCGTGGCAGGGCTCAGCGCGGCCAGGACCGCGGCGACGGCGCGGAGCAGGCGGTGCCGCTCGGCCGCCGGGTCGGTCAGCGGGGGTGGCGCGTCTGGCAGCGCGTCGGCGAGTTCGGGCAGCAGCGGCGCGAGGGCGCCGGCCACCGGGCTGAGTGCGCCGAGCCGGTCAGCACTGCCCCGGATCGCGTCCAGCAGTACGCCGAGCGGGAAGGGCTCCGGCACGTCGTCGCACTCACCGACCAGGTGGCGCCCGGGAAGTTCGGCGAGCAGTTCGGCGACCAGCCGGCTCTTGCCGATTCCGGGCTCGCCCTCGAGCAGGATCAGGCACGGAGGGGCTTCGACGAGTCGGCGTAACTGGGCCAACTCCGCCGCTCGTCCGACGAACTCGACGGGTCCGCGCAGACGTTCGGGGCGGACGGGAGATGGGCCCCCGCCGCCCCGCGTCTTGTCCTCGTCGCCGTCGCTCACCGTGGGCCGAGCAGATCACCTCTGCCCGGACGGACGGTCGGCCGGCGGACCGACGGTGACCTGGGTCACACGTCGAGCCGCCGGCCCGTCGGCACCGTCAGGACTGGACGGTGACCGGCACGGTCTTCAGCGAGCCGTCACCGTTGCGGAACTCCAGCACCCCGAGGTAGCGCTGACCCGGGGCGAGGCCGAACCAGCGCAGGGTCAGGTTCGCCGTCGCGCCCGGCTGCACGCTGCGTTGCTTCGGGTCGATCGTGAACCGGCCGGTGGAGGTGCCCGGCGCGCCCGGCAGGTAGCTGGTGATGGTGTACGCGTTGGCCCCCTCCGGCATGTTCTCGGTGAACTCCTGCTCGACGACCACGATGTAGTCCCCGGCGCCGTCCGGCAGCGTCACCTTGGCGCCGTCACGACCACTGACCGTGGCGGTGACGAACTTTCCGAACTTGTCGTAGACGTTGAGGCTGAACTCGGTGCACTCCATCACCCCCTCCTCGTCATCCCAGTCGATGTGGGAGCAGGTGGGCCGCTCCGACGTCACCTGGACGAGCGGGCTGCGGGTGCCGGCCGGTACGTGCAGCGTGGTCCTGCTGATCGACGCGGGCAGCGGCACCGGGAGGTTGTTCGACGTGCTCCAGTCCCAGCTCGGCCCGTCACCCCGCAGGGTGACCACGCTGCTGGTGCCCGAGGTCAGGCCGGAGAGCTGGGAGATCAGCTGACCCTTGTAGCCGACCTCGGCGGCGATCCGGACGCTGCCGAAGGTGCCCTTGCCGGTGATGGCGTCGGGGGCGATCAGCCCGGAGTTGTGCACGACCAGCGGGCTGCGTACCTCGTGCTTGAACTGGTCACGCCAGGTCAACGAGCCGTCGGCCCAGGTGTCGAACGGGCCGCCGGTGTTGGTGACCTCCACGGTGAAGCGGGCGGACTTGCCCGGACGGATCTGCATCTTGGTCGGGGTGACCTTGACCTTGTAGCCCGCCGGGGCCTGCACCGACGAGGTGTAGGTGCTGGTCTTGTCGCTGACGTTGGTGACGGTCCGGGTGACCGTCTGCTTGCCCACCATCCGACCCAGCGAGATCGACGGGTAGTTGAGCTGCGCCGTCTCGATCGCGCCGATCGTGTCGCAGCCCTCCAGGTCGGCGAGCCCGAAGTCGCTGCCACGGTCGGCGGACACCCCACACAGGTACTGGATCCAGTCCTGCTGGTTCGAGTCGTAGACCAGACCCGGGTCGAAGGCGCTGCCCGGCTCGACCTGGCCGGCACCGTAGTTGAGCGGGGTCGCGTCGTACGTGCCGATCTTGATCGGGTTGCCCTTGTCGGTCTTGTCCACCGCGCTGGTCATCAGCGCCGAGCGGACCGCCGCCGGCGACCAGCCGGGGTGCTTGGCCAGCAGCAGGGCGGCGATACCGGCGATGTGCGGCGCCGCCATCGAGGTGCCCGACTCCAGAGCGAAGTCATTCCCGCCGATGGAGGGGGAGAATGCCGCGACGATGTCCTGACCGGGCGCGCTGATGTCAGGCTTGAGCAGCTCACCGGCGTTGAGGTTCGACGGGCCCGCCGAGGAGAACGCGGCGACCGCGGGCGCCTCGACGGTCTCCAGCTTGCTCGGCGAGATGGTGGCCGTGGCGTTGCCCTTCGCGACGTACGCGGTGACGGTGGCCAGGTCGACCTCGTTGATGTGCACGGTCGGCACGGTCTGCACGTCGGCGTTCAGGGAGTTCAGCTCTTCGTTGTAGAGCACCATGCCGACCCCGCCGGCCCGCGCCACCTCGATGCTCTTGTCGGTACGAGGGATCTCGCCGCGTACGCAGAGCACGATCGCACCCTTGACCTTGGCCGGATCCAACGTGTCGTCGGCGCAGAGGCCGGCGCCGTAGGCGCCGTCCGGGTCGAGCGCGCTGTCCTTCGCGAAGACCAGTCGGGCCGGCCCGACGCCGGTCGCGCCCATGCCCACACCGGCGATGGTGGTGCCGTTGCCGAGGGTGAGCTTCCGGGTGTTCTGCCGGTCGGTGGTGCTGGCGGCCACCGTGGTCAGCCACGGCGTCGTGTTGTCGACGGTGTTGGCGAACGGGCCGGAGTTCCCGGCGGCAGCGGCCACGAACACCCCGGCGGCAGCGGCGTTGAAGAACGTCGCGTCGATCGCCCCGAACCGCTCGCTGTCGTCGCCGATCGAATAGTTGATCACGTCGACGCCGTCAGCGACCGCGTCGTCGATGGCGTGCACGATGTCGACGTCGGTACCGGTCGCTCCGCCCGCACCGTTGTCGTACAGCGCCTTGTAGATCGCCAGCCGCGCGGCCGGCGCCATGCCGGAGATCATGCCCAGGTCCTGGGTGCCCGACGTCGCCCGTACGCCGTGGATGCCGGCCGCGGTGCTGGCCGTGTGGGTGCCGTGGCCGTTGCGGTCGCGAGGCGAGGAGTAGTCGTCCGGGAACGCGTCGGCGATCCCGCTGTCGTTGTACCAGCGTGCGCCGATCACCTTGTTGTTGCAGGTGACCGGTGCCTCGACGCCAACGTCGCAGGTGCCCTTCCACTTGGCGTCGATGACGGCCTGGTCCGGGCGTGGGCTGGGCAGCGGCGCGAAGCTCGCGCTCTCCGGCCAGTACCCGCTGTCGATGACCCCGACGATGACGCCCTCGCCCGCGCGGGAGTCCCCGCCGAACTCCTTCTTCCACACCCCGCCCTTGCCGGTGAGGCCCAGATAGTCCGGGGTGTGCGAGGTGGCTGCGTGCACCTTCTGGCTCTCGTACACCGCCCGCACACCGCGGCTGGCGCGCAGCCGGGCGGCCTGCGGACCGGTCAGCTCGGCGGCGAAGCCGTTGAACGCGGTCTCCATGGTGACGCGGGTGCGGTCGGCTGGCACGCCGACGCGGTCCAGCACGGACTTGCGTTCCCGGCGCAGGTGATCGCGGTACGCGTTGGCGTTGCCCGAGGTGCGGTTCAGCTTGGCGCCGTCGGCCGGCTTCGTCCCCGCGATCCCGGGAACACCGCCGGTGTAGGTGGCCAGCGGCTCCTCGTCGAGCTGAACAAGGTAGCGGGCGGTCGGTCCACTGCTGGTCGGCGCGGCGGTGGCGCTGCCGGGCAGGCTGGTCAGGCCGGCCGCGGTCAGCGCCACGGCAGCCAGCATGCTGACCCCGCGCCTGGCCCGTCCGGTCCGATGTGCGTTCGGTTGTGGCACGTCGTTGCCTCCACGTTCGGTGCCGGCCGCCACGACTGGTGACGGTGGCCGAAACCTAGGATCCGTATCGATCACCGAGAAGAACTCGTAACCTGGCCGTCATCTTGGAAACAAGCTCGTAACACAACGGGTACTTTGCGCGTCATTTGGAGCCGCAGGCTCGGAGGGACCCATGCCATTTCGCCGGTTGCCCGTGCCATCGGTCGAGTCGGCCTTCGTGGTCTTCGATACCCAGGACTTTGGATGCCTGTCCTACGGGAGTCGAGGAGGCGGGCCGACGCTGGCTCGTCAAGACGGCCACCACGGCAGAGGGGCGAGCCTCCCTCGACCGGGCCTGCGCGGTGCACGCCGCAGTCCGCCACCCGGTGATCGTCCGTCCAACCCGGACCGTCCACCGCCCGGCTGGCCCAAGCTCGTCTACCCCTGGTACGACGGCAGCGTGCTGAACCACGCCACCGTGCACGGCACGGACCGCAGCGCGCTGACCCGGTTCCAGCACCTGCCGGTGCCGCAGGTCGAGGTGGCGCTCGACGCGATCCTCGACGCCCATCTCGCCGTCAGCGTCGCCGGCCTGGTCGCGGTCGACCTCTACGACGGCTGCTTCCTGTACGACTTCTCCGCCGACCAGATGCGGTTGATCGACCTGGACGAGTACCGGCCGGGTCCGTTCGTGCTCGACGCGGATTGACTGCCCGGCTCGCGTCGCTACATGGCGCCGGAGGAGTTCGTCCGTGGCGCGGTGATCGACGAGCGGACCACCGTGTACGTGCTCGGTCGCACGCTGCACCACCTACTGGATTCGCCGGAGGGCTGGCGTGGCAACGGCGACCAGAGCCGCGTCGTGGACCAGGCGACCAAGGACGAGCCTGCCGTCCGGTACGCCAACGTGCCAGCGCTGGCCCGCGCCTGGCGGCTGGCGACACCCTGACCCGTGGATCTGGCGGTCGCCATTGACCTGGTCACCGACCCACGACAACGTCGGATGCGATGATCGATCGATGACCTCGACAGCCCCAGGCGTCAGCCGCGCCGGATCAGGCCTGGTCCGGCGGTGATGTCGATGTCGCCGTTCTCCACGTCGTGGCCGGCGGCGCAGCGGAGCACCGCGCGGACCGGCTCGCCACAGTTGCGGTGGGTGGCGGCGACGGACGGGCCGGCGTCGTCGGCGGCCCAGGTGTCGCCCCAGTTGCGCAGTGCGGTGATGACGGGCAGCAGTTCGCGGCCCTTGCGGGTGAGCTGGTACTCGTGGCGGGTGCGCTGTCCCGGCTCCCGGTAGGGGATCCGTTCGAGCAGGTCGGCGGCGACCATTTCCTTGAGTCGGGCGGCCATGGCGGGCTCGCCGACGCCGACTCGGCGGACGAAGTCGTCGAAACGGCGCGTACCGAGCAGGGCCTCGCGCATGATCAGGACCGTCGACCTGCTGCCGACGATGTCCATCGCTCGGGCCACCGAGCAGTTCGCATTCGACCAGGAGTCGCGGTCGTCCCGTAGGTCCTCCATGTGGTCAAGCATACCTGGCTTGCGTCAAGGCTAGTCAGGTGCTTCACTGGGACGTTGCTGACTTCAGCAAACGCAAGTCAGCCCGACCAGCCCCAAGGACGTCCAGTGACCACCAGCACCACGGCCCCGGCCGCACCCGGACCACCCGCCACCGCCCGCTCGTCAGTCCGCGGCTCCCGCCCGGTGACCCTGATCGCCATGTGCCTCGGCGCGATGATCACGTTTTTGCAGATCACCGCGACGGTCTCCGCCCTGACCACCATCCAGCGGGACCTACGGGTCGACCCGACCACCCTGATCTGGATCCCCAGCGCCTACACCCTGATGGTGGCGAGCGTGGTGCTGTCCGCCGCCACCCTGGGCACCCGCTACGGGCGCAGGCGCATGTTCGGTGCAGGAGTCATCGCGATGATCGTTGGCGCCGCTGTCGTGGCCGGTGCCCCGACCGTGGCCTGGGTGATCGCGGGGCAGTTGGTCGCGGGCCTCGGCGGGGCACTGATCCTGCCGAACAGCCTGGCGATCCTCGGCGCGACCTTCACCGACCCGCACCGACGTACCGAGGTCATCACCGCCTGGGCGGCGGCCTCGGGCATCGGGCTCGCCATCGGCCCACTCATCGCCGGCACGCTGCTGCGGCACTACCAGTGGCACAGCGTCTACCTGTCGACGATCGCGCTGGGCGTGGCCACCCTCGTCATCGCGGCGATCGGGGTGGCCGAATCCCAGCCGAGCGCCGCCCGACTCGACGTGCCCGGCCTGTTGCTCGGCACCGTCGCCATCGCTGCCGCCGTCTACGCGATGATCCAGGGCGGCAGGGATGGCTACACCAGCCCGGTGGTGACAGCGGCCTGGATCATCGCGGCCGTCGCGCTGGTCGGGTTCGTGCTGGTCGAGCTGCGGGCCAGCGCGCCAATGCTCGACGTACGGCTGTTCCGGTCCGCGTCGTTCAGCGCCGTCATGGTCGTCGCTGCGGTGTCGCTGTTCGGCTTCACCGGCGTGGCGATCCTGCTGGTTCTCTTCCACGAACGCGCCCAGGCGCTCAGTCCACTGGACACCGGCTGGCGGATGCTGGTGCTCTTCGGCGCCTACGTGCTCGTCGCCTTCGGGGCCGGGCGGGCCATTCGTCGTACCGGCTTCAAAGCGCCGCTCACCCTCGGCCTGGTCCTCGGCGCGGTGGCGAGCTTCGCTCTGGCGGCCCAGGGCCCGACCGCGTCGTTCGGTCACCGCTGGGCGTTGTTCGCGTTGTTCGGCGCCGCCGGCGGTCTGGTGGTGGCCCCGGCGACGGCGGCGGCGCTGGCCAGCGTCGCGCCCGCGCAGGCCGGCATGGCCTCCGGGGCGGTCAACGCCGCCCGCCAGGTCGGTTCGGTGCTCGGCTCGTCCCTGCTGGGCACGCTCCTCACCACCACGATGTTGGCCGACCTGCCCGACCGGCTCGCCGCCCACCAGGTCGGCGAACCCATCCGGGCCGCCGTGCAGGCGGCGGCGGCCACCGGCGCCACCGGCGACCAGCCGCTGCCTGATCCGGTACGGGCGGCGCTCGCCGAAGCACTGACCTCCGGCGTTCAGGCCGGGTTGCGGGTCAACGGCATCGTCTTCCTCGTCACCGCCGTGCTCGCGCTCACTCTCGTCCGCAACCGACCCCACCAGCACTGACGTGAGCGGTCGCCGATGGCGGTCAGCCTCTGGTCACGGCTGCGGTGACCTCGACCTCCAGCACCGCGCCGTCGAGGAAGAGTCGGTTCACCTCGACAGTGGTGCTGGCGGGCCTGGTCTCCACGAAGTAGCGGTTGCGGACGGCCG
Source organism: Micromonospora sp. LH3U1 (assembly GCF_028475105.1). NCBI lineage: Bacteria > Bacillati > Actinomycetota > Actinomycetes > Micromonosporales > Micromonosporaceae > Micromonospora > Micromonospora sp. LH3U1. The sequence continues at coordinate 672,001 of NZ_CP116936.1, forward strand.
CGTAGCCGGCCAGGTCGCCGAGGTCGGTCAGGAACGTCCGGACGTGCAGCACGTCGGCGAAGGTGGCGCCGTGCGCCGCGAGTAGCGCACCGATCAACTCGAAGATCCGCTCGGACTGCGCCCCCACGTCGCCGGGAGCGACCACCGCGCCAACGTCGTCCACCCCGACCTGACCGGAGAGCATCAGCAACGCACCACCGGGCAGGTCGAGGCGGGCGACGTGCGCGAACCGGTCGCCGAACGGGGCGGCGACGGTCGTCGGATTGTCCAGGGTCACGTTCATTTTTGCTCCTTGTGCGCGGCAGGGTCAGTAAGGCGAGCGATGTCGTCGTGCGGACGGGGCGCCGCCGCCAACGCCGACGCGGCGGCGCGCAGCACGGGCGCCGGCGCGTCGCCCAGCACGTCGAGGGCGAGCCGGGCGTCCTTGGCGGCCAGGGCGGCGGCGAACGCGGCGTCCGTGGCGGTCGCCCGGGCGACGGCACCGCCGAGCGGCCCGGTGCCGAGCGCCTCGACCGCCGTACGCCGGTCTACGCCGACGGCGTCCGCGACGGCGAGCGCGTCGGCGACCGCCGTGACCGCAGTGACCAGTGCGGTGTTGAGTACCAGCTTCAGCGCGGCGCCCCGGCCGGAGCCGCCGCAGCGGCGGACCGTGCCCAACGTCTCCAGCAGTGGGGTGACCCGCTCGACGGCCGATTCCTCCCCGCCGGCCAACACCACGAGCCGGCCCGTCTCGGCAGCGCCGGCACTGCCGGCGACCGGAGCGTCCACCAGCGGCACTCCCGCCGGCAGCAGCGCGGCCAATTCCGCCACGGCCCGGGGACCGATGGTGGACATCTCGATCACGGGGGTGCCCGGCCGCAGCGCCAATGCCGCACCGGAGCCGATCAGCGTGTGCCGGACAGCGGCCGCGTCGGTGAGCATGGTGATCACCACGTCGGCGTTTCGGACCGCCTCGGCCGGGCTGCCGGCGGCTCGCGCCCCGGCGTCGACGAGCGGTGCCGTCCGGACGGAAGTGCGGTTCCAGACGGTGAGCCGCTGCCCGGTCGACAGCAGCCGACGGCCGATCGCGGTGCCCATCGTGCCCGTGCCCAGCAGGGCGATCTCGTTCATGTCGCTAACGCTAGGTGTCGGGAACCCATGCCACCAACGACTGTTACGCATCGCTGCCATGCTGCGAGAACATGGCACCATGCAGCTGAACGCGCTTCAGGTCTTCCGTGCCGTCGCCGAGCACGGCTCCATCACGGCTGCGGCCCGCAGCCTGCGCTACACGCAGTCGGCGGTGTCCCGACAGATCGCCGCGCTGGAAGCCGAGACCGGGTCGCCGTTGCTGGACCGCCTGCCGCGCGGTGTCGCCCTGACCGAGCAGGGTCGTTGCCTGCTCGGTCACGCCGAGGCTGTGCTCGACCGGCTGGACACCGCCCGACGGGACCTGGCGGCGCTGCGTGACCTGTCCACCGGCCGGTTGCGGGTCGGCGCGTTCCCCACAGCGGTCGCCGCGCTCGTGCCACGCGCTCTGGCCAGCTTCAAGTCCGACCATCCCGAGGTGGCCCTGTCACTGGTCGAAGGGCTCACGCCGAGGCTGCTGGAACGCCTGGTCGACGGCGACGCCGACGTCGCCGTGGTGAGCGCCGCGTCCGATCAGCCGCTCGACGGCGACCACTTCGACCTGCACCACCTTGTCGACGAGGCGCTGCTGGTGGCCGTTCCCCGGACGCATCGGCTCGCCCACCGGCGGACGATCCGCCTGCGCGACCTGGCCGACGAGTCGTTCATCGCCGGCTCGGCGACCGCCGAGGAGACCCTGCTGCGAGCGACCCTACCGGCGGGTTTCCGGCCGCGGATCGACATCGTCGCGGCGGAATGGACCGGCAAGCTGGGCTGTGTCGCGGCCGGCCTGGGTGTCGCGCTGGTGCCGGCGCTGGCCGTACGCGCCGCTCCGCCCGACCTGACCCTGCTCCGCCTGCATCCCGACGACGCCTCCGTCCGGCGGATCTTCGCGGTCACCGTCGCCGGTCGGAGCCAACCTCCGGCGGTGCGGCGGTTCCTCGCCCACCTGGACCGGGCGGCGGAGCTGGTCTGAGCCTGGCGATGACGCGAACGCCGTGCGGCGGTCTGCCCGCCGGCCTCAACCCTGGGGATGTGCTCGTAGCGCCTGCGCATGGTCTCGGTGGCGGCCGGGCCGGCGGCGAAGACGAAGTCGGCGTCGTCGAGCGGGCGTCCGGTGCTGCGATCCACGATCACCGGGTCGGCCTCCACGCCGGTGGTCCGGTCGACCAGCGCTGGTGTTCGCCGAGACCCGCAGCCGAGCGGGCAAGGTGGTGCTGGCGCCCTGACCTCCGAGCACGCTTCCGACAGGCCCGGCTGACGGTGCACGTGCAGCCGCACACCGCGAGGGCGTACGGTGGACATGTCGCCCGGGACCCCGGTGGCCGCCAGACGCCGTCGCCAACCACCCCATCCGGGGCGTAACCGATCGTCATCCCCATCGCTGCGACGTGCTGGTCGTGCTGTTTGATCGCCGACCACGTCCCGGCTGTCGGATTCGCCGTTTCAGCGCGGCCGGGATGGCTGATGGTCCGGATGTGACCTGCGCGTTCACGCCGCTGTTCGTGCGAATGATCGTTCTGAACGCCTTAACCAGGGGAGCACCAGATGAGGATCGCCAGGCACAGGATCGTCTCCGCACTTCGCGATCGGGGCCAGCAGGCCCGGGCCGACTGGGTCGAGCGCGAGCTGCCGGAGCGGGTGGACCCGGCGAAGCACACCGGGCTGCTCGCCACCCTGCACCTCGACCCAGCTGACCTCGCCGACCCAGCTGACCTCGCCGACGCGCCATCTCCGTGAGGGTGGCGCTGCTCGGACCGGTCGCCTGGCGTACGCCCCCGCACCACTACGGCCCGTGGGAGCAGGTGACCGGCCTGCTCGCGGAGGGGCTGGCCAGCCGTGGCGTCGACGTGACGCTCTTCGCGACACTGGATTCCGTGACCTCCGCCCAGCTCGACGGAGTCTGCCCACGGGGGTACGCGGACGATCCGGACATGGACGGTCGGGTGTGGGAGGCGATGCACGTCTCCCACGCGATGGCCCGCTCGGCGCAGTTCGACCTGGTGCACAGCCACCTCGACTGGCTGCCACTGGCGTTCGCGGAGCACTGTGACGCTCCGCTGCTGACCACAGTGCACGGCTTTTCCGGCGCGGGGATCCTGCCCGCCTACGCCCGAGCCCGCTCGTCGTACGTGTCGATCTCCGACGCCGACCGGGCACCTGAGCTCGACTACGTCGCCACGGTTTACCACGGCGTCGATCTCAACGGGTTGCCGTTCAGCAGTGACGCCGGCCCTGGGCTGGCCGCCTTCGGCCGGATCCACCCCGACAAGGGCACCCACACCGCGATCGAGATCGCCCGCCGCGCCGGCCGACCCCTGACCATCTGCGGGATCGTGCAGGACGAGCGGTACTTCGCCGAACAGGTGGCCCCCCACATCGACGGCGACCAGGTCGTCTTCCTCGGGTCGGTGGGTCCCCGACGGCGCGCGGAGGTGCTGGGCGGCAGCACCGCGCTGCTGCACCCGATCGCCTTCGACGAGCCGTTCGGACTGTCGGTGGTGGAATCGATGGTCTGCGGCACTCCGGTCGTCGCCTACAAGCGGGGGTCCATGCCGGAGGTCGTCGACGACGGGGTGACGGGCTTCCTGGTCAACACCGTCGATCAGGCCGTCGACGCGGTCACCCGGGTAGCCGGCCTCGATCGGGCCGGGTGTCGGGCGCGGGCTCGGCAGCGCTTCAGCGCGGACCGGATGGTCACCGACTATCTCGCCGTCTACGAGCAGCTCGTCCGCAACTGACTCAACCACCCCGAACTCCGTTCCGCCGGTCACACACGCTGACCGGCGTGCGCCGTCCCCGCGTGAGGCTTCGCCCCGTACCCAGGTGGTGGCCGACAACCGGAAGGCCCGACGTTCATGCTCAGCTACGGATTCCTCAGCACCCACCCACCGACCCGGTGTGGGCTGGCCACGTTCAACGCCGCCCTCGCCGCCCAGATGACCGCCGACGGCGCCCGCGGTGGCATCGTCCGGGTCACCGACCACGGCGACGACCAGCGACCCGGACCCGGGGTCGTGCACACGTGGTCGGCGCGTAACCCATCCGGCTGGCGGGACGCGGCCGCTGCCCTGAACGCCTTCGACGTGGCGATCGTCCAGCACGAGTACGGCATCTACCCCGGCACCGACGGCGAGGAGGTCCTGCCGTTGCTGCGGCGGCTCAGCGTGCCGAGCATCGTGGTTCTGCACACCGTGCTCAGCCAGCCCTCGGCCCGGCAGAAATCCCTGTTGGAGCAGATCGTGGCCACTGCCGGGGCGGTCGTCACGATGACCGACACGGCCCGCGACCGGCTGCTCGTCGGGTACGCCGTGCCAGCGGGCAAGGTGACGGTCATCCCGCACGGCGCCGCCGAGCTCGCCGGTGTGCCCGTCGACCGGCGTACCCGCCCGCACCTGCTGACCTGGGGGCTGCTCGGGCCGGGCAAGGGCATCGAGTGGTCGTTGCGGGCCCTCGCGCGGTTGCAGGATCTCGAACCGACTCCGACCTACACGGTGGCGGGGCGCACCCACCCGAAGGTGATCGAGCACCACGGTGAGGCGTACCGGGCGGGGCTGCACCAGCTCGGCGCCCAGTTGGGCGTCGCGCACGCCGTCGACTACCAGGATGTCTACCACGACCAGGAGGCACTGGGCCGGTTGATCCGCTCCGCCGACGTGGTCGTCCTGCCCTACGACTCCCGCGAACAGGTCACCTCCGGCGTACTCATCGAAGCGGTGGCCGCCGGGGTGCCCGTCGTGGCGACGGCGTTCCCGCATGCCGTCGAGTTGCTGACCGGTGGGCCGGGTCTTGTCGTACCCCACCAGAATCCGGTGGCACTGGCCAAGGCGATCCGGCGGGTCCTGACCGAACCGGGCCTGGCCGCCCGGTTGGCCGGCCGGGTTCGCCCGCTGGCCCCGCACCTGCGCTGGCCTGCGGTGGCAGCCCGCTACGGTGCCCTCGCCGTAGAGCTCACTGACGCCCGCTCGCCCGCCGTCAGTGCCGTGCCGGCGTGACGGCGACCACCGATCGCCCCTGGACATCGACGGGTGGGCGCTGGGTGACCGCACCTGCGCCGAGCTTCGCGCATCTGGCTCGGCTGAGCGACGACACCGGTCTGTTCGAGCACGCCCGGCACGCGATCGTCCGCCGCGAGCACGGCTACTGCACCGACGACGTGGCCCGTGGCCTGGTGGTCGTCAGCCGTGAGCCGGAGCCGAGCGAGGAGTTGCTCCGGCTCGCGGAGTGCTACCTGGCGTTCCTGACCCACGCGCAGGACTCCAGCGGCGCCTTTCACAACCGACTCGGGCACGACCGGCGCTGGGCCGACGAACCAGGGCTCGGCGACTGGTGGGGCCGGGCGCTGTGGGGCCTGGGCACGGCCGTCGCCCGCAGCCCCGCATCCTGGGTACGCGAGGAGGCGCTGGTCGCGTTCAGCCGGGGTGCCACCCGACGCGCCAAGGCGCCGCACACGATGGCCTTCGCCGGTCTGGGTGCGGCCGAGGTGCTCCGCCGGCACCCGGGCCACGTCGCCGCCGCGTCCCTGCTGGCGGACGCGGCCAGCACGGTCGGCCGAGCCGGGTCCGACCCGCGGTGGCCGTGGCCACGGCAGGAGCTGACCTACGCGAACGCGGCCCTCGCCGAGGTGGTCATCGCGGCCAGCCAGCTTCGCGAGGGTGGCCCACCTCTCGACGACGGTCTGCGAATGTTGGCCTGGCTGCGCACTGTCCAGCTCCGCGACGGGCGGCTGTCGGTCGTACCCGCCGGTGGGTGGCGGCACGGCGCCGTACGACTGCACCACGACCAGCAGCCGATCGAGGTCGCCGCCCTCGCCGATGCCTGCGCCACGGCGTCCATGGTCACCGGGGACCCCCAGTGGGACACCGGGGTGCGGCAGGCGGTCGGGTGGTTCCTCGGCGACAACGACCTTGGCATGGTGATGTGGGATCCGGCGACCGGCGGCGGCTACGACGGGCTGACCGCGCACGGGCCCAACCTCAACCAGGGTGCCGAATCCACCATCGCGCTCATCTCCACCCTGCAGCACGCCCGGCGGTGGTCGTGACCCCGAGTCTGGCCGTCCGGCAGGACGTCACCCTCACACCGGATCCACGTCGGGTCATCATCAAGCTCTTCGTTCCGGGTGAGGACGCCGCGGTGGTACGCACCCGCGCGCAGGCCCTCATCGACCGGGTCGCGCACCTCGACGACGAGGAGACCGGCCGGCTGCTGCGGGACACCTTCGACCGCTTCGGCGCCCGGCACCGCGACCTGGCCGGCACGTTCCACCACCACTACGACCTCGTCCGGCACCGGGCCGCCCGCGCCCGGGATCTCTCGCCGACCAGCCGACTGCTGGTCGGCGCCTACTTCAGCCACGAGTACGCCGTCGAGGCCGCCGCCCTCTGCAACCCGTCGATGGTGGCCCACCCGGACCAGACCGATCTGGGTGCCGGGCAACTGCGCGTCGCGGTCAGCCTGCGCCAGGTCGGCGAGGGCCACGTGTCGTCCATCGGGTTCGCCACCGCGGTCCTCGGACCCGGCAGGCAACTCACTCTCGCCGACCGGCCCGGCCCGTTGGCCGTCGGGCAGCGGACGGGCGTACGGCACCGCCGGGACCTGCTCGTTGCCGGCCTGGCCGAGGAGGACTGCGACAACGAGGTCGCCGCCACCGTGCTGGACGCCCTGCCCGAGTGGTACGACGAGGCCACCTTCGAGCGGGTGCTCGGCAACCTGCCGCCCGATCTGCTCTCCCGCAGCACCGGGTTGGGCACCCTCGAACAACTGCGTCGCACCAACGCCGGTAGCTACGCCACGGCCTTTCCCGCCGACACGGCTCTGCACCAACGGGTGCTCTGGCCGGCCACCCCGGCGGAGAGCAACGGCATGGAGGACGCGCGCTTCGTCCGGTTCGTCGATGAGTCCGGGCCGGTGTACCGGGCCACCTACACCGCCTACGACGGTCGGAGCATCGCCACCCGTGCGCTGGTCAGCACCGACCTGCGCCGCTTCGAGATGACCCCGATGCGCGGGCCGGGTGCTCGCAACAAGGGGATCGCGCTGTTTCCGCGTACCGTCGGCGGCCGGCACCTGGCGCTGTGCCGCGCCGACGGCGAGACAATTGGCCTGACCGCCCTGGACGGCGAGAACCGCTGGCAGGCCCCGACCCCGTTGCACGCCCCGCGGGACAGCTGGGAGTTGATCCAGGTCGGCAACTGCGGATCTCCCATCGAAACCGACGTCGGCTGGCTGGTACTCACCCACGGCGTCGGGCCGATGCGCCGTTACGCGATCGGCGCGCTCCTGCTCGACCTGTACAGACCGGAGCGGGTCGTCGCGCACCTGCCCGGTGTGCTCCTGGCACCCGATGAGAACGACCGGGACGGGTACGTACCCAACGTCGTCTACTCCTGCGGGGCGCTCATCCACGACGGTGAGCTGTGGTTGCCGTACGGGGCGAGTGACGCCCGGGTGGGTTTCGCGACCGTGCCGGTGCCCGCTCTCCTCAACGCGATGGTGGAAGGCCCCACCGCCGGGTGACCGGGGTGGGTGAGCGCGTGTCCGACAGTGGTGCCGGGTGGGAGGGCGTACTCGGCACGTGAGGATCGCGGCGGGGCACGGTAGCCTCGGGCTCGCCCTACCGTGCTCCTACGATCGGGGAGGACAGGGGGAGGTGCAGCGTGGTCGACGTCGGTGAGGTGGTGCGTTGGCTGCAGCTCAACGCGCCCCGTGGCGGGCCGGACGAGCTGTCTCAGCTGGTCGCCCGTGCGGCCCCCGCCATCAACGCCAGCGAGATCGTGATCTATCTGGCCGACTACACGCAGTCCCTTCTCGTGCCACTGCTCGGCGCGGGTCTCGTCCGGGACGAGCTGTCGATCGAGACGACCCTCGCGGGCCGGGCCTTCACCAACCTCGACATCCAGCGCGCGCCCGACAACCCGGATCGGGTCTGGGTGCCCCTGCTGCTCGGGTGTGAACGGATGGGCGTAATGGAGGTCGTCTCGCCGGCAGCCGCCGACGAGGCCATGGACGGGCCAGCCTGGGAGGTGGCGGTCAACGTCGCCCAGATCCTGGTCAACCGCCGGCTCTACGGTGACGTGGTCGAGCGGATGCGGCGCCGTCTCCCGATGCAGGTCGCGGCCGAGATCGTGTGGGGCCTGCTGCCGCCGCTGACCTTCGCCACCGACGACCTGGTGATCACCGCCATCCTCGAACCGTGCTACGACGTCGGCGGCGACATCTTCGACTACGCGTTGAACGACGACGTGCTCAGCGTCGGGCTCTTCGACACCTGCGGGCACGGCATCAAGGCGAGCACCCTGGCCTCGCTGGTGGTCAGCGCGTACCGCAACGCCCGCCGGTGTGGCCTCGACCTGGTCGACACGGCGATCAGCATCGACCGGTGGGTGCGTTCCGAGCACCCGAACTTCTTCGCGACCGGGCTGCTCATCGAGTTGGACCGCCGGACCGGTCGACTGAGCATGATCAACGCGGGTCATCCCGGTGCCATGTTGCTGCGCGACGGCAAGGCCATTCGGGAGTTGCCGGGGCCGACCGCGTTGCCGCTCGGCCTGGGCCACCTGACCCCTCGGCGCCCGCGGGTGCACGTCGAGGATCTGCACCCGGGCGACCGCATCCTCGGCTATACCGACGGCATCACCGATGCGCGGAGCGCGGACGGGGAGCAGTTCGGGCTGGACCGGCTCGTCGACTTCGTCAACCGTGCTCTCAACGACCGGCTGCCCAGCCCGGAGACGATGCGTCGCCTGGTACGCGCAGTCGTCGGCTACCAGGACGACAGACTTGAGGACGACGCGACCGCCCTCTTCGTGGAGTGGCGGCCGCCGCACCTGCCGCTCGCGCATCTCCGCAACCTCGCCGCGGCCCGCGCCTGACCGCACCAGTGGGATTTTGCACTCGCAGTGCACTTGTCTCCGTTTGCGGTGCTGTCTAGCGTCACCTCATGGCTGACTCATGGACCTTCGCCGTCGCGCGTGACGACCTCGGGCAGACCACGCTCGTCGATGGCGCCACGCCCGCTGTGGCTGATGGCGAGGCGCTGCTGCGCGTGGACCGCGTCGGCCTCACCGCGAACAACGTGACCTATGCGGTGCTGGGCGAGTCGATGCGCTACTGGCAGTTCTTTCCGCCGGCGAGCCGTGGGCTCGGGCCGCAGTGGGGGCTCCCGCCGCTCTGGGGCTTCGCCGAGGTGGTCGCGTCGACGGTTGCGGGGGTCGAGGTGGGGCAGCGGGTCTACGGTTACCTTCCGCCCGCGGGTCACCTGCTGGTGCGGCCGGACCGGGTGGACACGTCCGGCTTCCGCGACGCGAGCCCGCACCGGGCGGAGCTGCCATCGCCGTACAACGCGTACCGGTCGACCACCGGCGACCCGGCGTACCAGCCCGACCAGGAGGATCTGCTGATCCTGTTCCGGCCGTTGTTCTTCACCTCGTTCATGCTGGCCGACCAGGTCGTCGACAACGACTTCTACGGTGCCGAGGCGCTGCTGGTGTCGTCGGCGTCGAGCAAGACCGCGTACGCCGCCGCCTTCGAGCTGCGCGGGCGCGGACCGCGCCTGGTCGGGCTCACCTCACCCGGCAACCTGGCCTTCACCCGGTCGCTCGGCTGCTACGACGAGGTCGTCTCGTACGACGACATCAGCACCCTCGACGCGGTCCCGACCGTCTACCTCGACCTGTCCGGCGCGCCCACGACCCGTGCCGCCCTGCGTCGGCACCTCGGCGATCGGCTCGTCCGGGACATCGCGGTCGGGCTCACCAACCAGACGCCGAATGCCGACGCCGCCGAGGAGGTGTTCTTCGCGCCGGTCCAGATGCGCAAGCGCAGCCACGACTGGGGCCGCGATGGGCTCGACCAACGGTTCACCGAGGCCTGGCAACGCTTCACGGCCGTTGTGAGCGGGTGGCTCGACGTCCAGGTCGGTGCCGGGCCGGAGGCTCTCCAGCACGCGTGGCTCGACGTGCTCGCGGGTCGTACGCCGCCGCGGGTGGGTCACGTCGTCCAACTGTGAGCGGTCGACGGCGCCGAGGTCAGGAGATGCTGGCGTCGGCGAGGTGGTGACGCAGCGTGGCCAACGATCGGGTGATCAGCCGGGAGACGTGCATCTGCGAGACACCGATCCGTTCGGCGATCTGGGCCTGGGTCAGGTTGCCATGGAAGCGCAGGCTCAGGATCTGGCGTTCGCGCTCCGGCAGCGTGGCGAGGGCCGGGCCGAGGGCGACGCGGATTTCGACGAGGTCGAACTCGTGGTCGTCGCCGCCGATGGTGTCCGCGAGTTCCCGGTTGCCGTCGACCCCGATCGGGGTGGACAGCGAGGTGGCCCGGTAGGCGCGTGCACCCTCCAGCCCTTCCAGGACGGTCTCCTCGGACACGTCGAGGTAGGACGCGATGTCGGCAACGGTCGGCGAGCGACCGATGGTCTGGGTCAGGGCGCTGTTCGCCGCGCTGATCGACAGTCGCAGCTCCTGGAGGCGGCGAGGCACGCGAACCGCCCAGGTGCGGTCCCGGAAGTACCGCTTGATCTCGCCGATGATGGTGGGAATGGCGTACCCGCTGAAGTCGACACCCCGGCTGTGGTCGAAGTTGTCCACGGCCTTGATGAGCCCGACCGAGGCGGTCTGGGCCAGGTCGTCGTCGGGTGCGCCGCGTCCGGAGTAGCGGCGTGCCAGATGCCGCGCGAGCGGCAACCATGCCTCGATGGCGCGGTCCCGCAGAGCTGGGCGGCGGGGGTCGTCAGCCGGGGTCGCCGCCATGGCGGCCAGAAGGTCGTCCGGGGTCTGGTCGCTGCTCCGCTGGCCGAGGTGGGTGCTGGTCGCTGTTCCGACGATGGTGGCCATGAGTGGGTCCTTCCCGGACATGCCCGTCGATCGAGTCGACCGGAAGATCTCCGAACCGGCTGCCGCCGGGGCGCATGTACGGGCAAAGATGCGCTGTCGCAAGGCCACGATCACGGGCCTCGCCACCGCGTCATGTCGTTCATTTGATGACCCGGACACTACCCGAAAGATTGATTAATTACTAGCCAAAAGTATGATCCCATACAGGTGGTTGACGCTCAACCAAGATCGGATCAGTCGCGCTGATCGGAGTCGTCGCCAGCGGTCGGGGCCTGCTGGGCAGGCTTCACCGCGAACGGGTGACGCAGCCGCCGCATGGCCTCCTCGCTGCCGTCGAAGGTCACCGCCGACCCGTCGAGCCCATCGGCGTTCGACGTGGCGAGAAACAAGGCGGGTCGACCGTTGTCGTTCGAAGTCATGCAGGATTCCTGTCTTCTGCTAAGGAGTGCGTCTGGGCGCCGGCAACTCGCGCCGTGCGACCCGGTGACGTTTCGGCGCTCACGCTGGCGCCCGATCAGGGTGTCTCGTTCACGGGCGAGCGCCCGGCGACACCGACACCTCGCACCATACCCGGCGTCGCCGCCCATCATGCGCCGCTGACAGCCCCCGGGTCGCATCCGGCCGACTGACGGCCCGAGAATTCTGTAATCCAACCCGCTGCCATCAGTCTCCGATCTTGAGGGCGGTCAGCGCGGGCGCCGCGCGGATGAGCACACAAGGAGTGACACCCATGTCGTCAGCCGGTCGAGCACTACCCGATACCGGGTTGGTCGTCGCGGCCCGGCAGGGCGACCAGCGCGCTCTCGACGACGTCGTCGCGGCCTCACTCCCGCTGGTCTACAACATCGTCGGGCGTGCGCTCCGCGGTCACGCCGACGTCGACGATGTGGTCCAGGAGACGTTGGTACGGGTGATCCGGTACCTGCCCGCGCTCAACGATCCGGCGGCATATCGGTCCTGGCTCGTGGCGATCACCATCCGACAGGTGCGCGACTGGGAGCAGCGCCGACGCGTCGCGCTCAACCGCGACGCCGGGCTCGACGTGATCCACAACGTGCCCGACCCCGCCTCCGACTTCGCTGGCATGACCATCCTCCGGCTCGGCCTAACCGACCAACGACGCGAGGTCGCCGAGGCGACCCGCTGGCTCGACCCGGACGACCAGGAGTTGCTCTCGCTGTGGTGGCTGGAGGAGACCGGCGAGATCGACCGGACCGAGGTAGCCGACGCGCTCGGGCTGTCACCCGGGCACGTCGCGGTGCGGGTCCACCGGATGAAGGAGCAGATCCAGAGCGCCCGGAGCGTCGTACGCGCGCTCCGCGCCCGCCCCGGTTGCCCGGACCTGCGCGCCGTGTCCGCCGAGTGGGACGGCACTCCCAGCTCGCTGTGGCGCAAGCGACTGGCCCGACACGTCCGCGACTGCGCGGTCTGCGGACGACTGGGCTCCACGCTCCTGCCGATCGACCGGCTGCTCGCCGGCATGCCGTTGCTGCCGCTGCCGGCGGGTCTCAGCGCCCACTTCCCGAGCGCGGCCGTGCCTCCGGCCGCCTCGCAGGCCGTCGGGTTGCCGTCGTCGAGCCCGACGGCCGGACCCACCGATGCGGGCGGCGGCCCGAGCGTCGTCGACCTTGCGGTGAACCGGCCCCGTGGCCTCGTTCCGTCCCTCGCCGCTGGTGTGGTCGCCGCCGTCCTGGCCATCACCCTGGCGGTGGTGATCCTGCCGGAGGATCCGGCCGCACCCTCTTGGGCTGCCCCGCCCACCGCAGCGCCCAGCGCCGTAGCCTCCCCGAGCGCCGCACCGTCGCCGAGCACACGACCCTCGTCGAGGGCTCCGGTCGCGCCGGCGGTCAGCTCCGCGCGTAAGGGCGTCGGGGCGTGGAACTTCGCCGGGGCCAGTCGGGCGTTGGCGAGTTCCAAGGCCGGCTGGTACTACACCTGGGGCACCCAGCACCCGGGGATCAGCACTCCGCAGGGTGTGACGTTCGTGCCCATGATCCGCAGTGCGGAGAACGTCACCGCAGCGGAGTTGGCCCGGGCCAAGGCGGCCGGGCCGTACCTGCTGACCTTCAACGAGCCGGACATGTCCGAGCAGGCGAACATGACCGTCGAGCAGGCGCTGGACCTGTGGCCGCAACTGATGGCGACGGGCAGCAGGCTGGGCAGCCCGGCGGTCGCCTGGGGCGCACCGGACCCGCAGGGTTGGCTGAACAGGTTCATGACCGGCGCCCAGGCCCGCGGCCACCGGGTGGACTTCATCACCGTGCACTGGTTCGGCGCGGACTTCACCACCGCCACCGCGGTCGACCAGCTCCGGCAGTACCTGCAGGCTGTCTACCAGCGGTACCGGAAGCCGATCTGGCTGACCGAGTTCGCACTGATCCGCTTCGACGGCGGCCGTCAACAGTTCCCCAGCCAGGAGCAGCAGGCGGCCTTCCTCACCGCGGCCACCGGCATGCTCGGCCAACTCTCCTACGTGCAGCGCTACGCCTGGTTCGGTCTGCCCGCCACGGACAAGGACCGGTCCGGGTTGTTCAGCGACGGCACCGAGGCGACCCTCGTCGGCCGCGCCTTTCAAGCCGCCCGTTGAGCGGAGGCAGACCTATGGATGAGCACCAGATCATGACCGGACGCGCCGCGTTCAACGTCCGTGCCTGGCGGATCGTCGGCGTCGTCGCGACTCTTGTCGTGACCGTGCTGGCCGTCGGTCTCACCCAGGGTTGGGGCCGCACCGACCAGACCGCCGTAACCCCGCCGGCCGTAACCCCGCCGGTCGCTCCGGCGCCGACCGCGTCCGTGCTGCTCAACAGCACCGATGACGCCTTCATCCAACTGCTGATTCCGATGAACGAGGGTGCGCTCGCGCTGATCAACCAGCTCGACGCCCGGCCAACGGACGCGGATCCGTCGCTGCGGGCACTCCTGGGCGACGTCCGGGTCGCTCACCAGGCGGAGTTGCGGGACCTGCGTGGGCTGTTGGCCGCAGGCAACGTCCCGGAGCTGAACATCCACGAGGGGCATCAGATGCCGGGCATGGTCACCGACGCCAGTCTCGCCGAACTGCGCGCCACGCCCGACGCCGAGGTGCCGTCCCGGGCGGCTGCGCTGATCCGGGCGCACCTCGCGCAGACCGTGGTGCTGTGCCGGGGCGAACAGACCGCCGGGGGCAGTCCGGAGCTGAAGGCGCTCGCCGGCCGGATCCAGCAGGCCCGGGCCGCCGAGTTGCGCGCTCTGGAGAGTCAGCCCGGCGCGACCGAGGCTCCACCGGTCAACTGAACATGCGGTGGACCGCGACCCTCATCGACTTCTGGAACGCCAACAGCTGACGCCCCTCCGGCTGCCGGCCGCGTCGGTGGTCAGGCCGACGTCGGGTGGTTCGCCTCGAACCGGGCGCGGGTCAGGAACGCGAGTTGGGCACGCTTGTCCGGCATGTCGATCTCCGAGTCGAAGGTGAAGCCCTCGATCTCCAGCCGGCGCAGAGCGAGGTGGTTGCGTACGTCCGGCTCGACGACGATCCGTTGGGCGGTCGGGTCACGGAACAGGAAGCGGGCGAGGGCGGGGCCGACGGCGTTGGTGAGGCTGTGGGCGAAGCGCCGGTCGGGGCTGAGTAGCAGGTGCATCCCCACGTCACCGGGCTGCACCGCGTAGCGCTCGCCGACCGGGTCCGCCTCGGGCTGGTAGCTCTGAAAGAGGCCGACGGGCTCCCCGTCGACCATGATCAGGTACGCGTGGTGCGTCGGCAGACTGTCCACGAAGGTGTAGATCTCGCGTACCTGATCCAGGGTGTGTGAACCCATGCCCCAGAAGGAGTTGCGGGGGAGGGTGACCCAGCCGTGCAGGAGTGTGGCGTCCCGGTCGGGCCGCACGGTCACCAACGACAACTCGCCGAGACCGGCGATCTTCTCCTGGTACGTCATGGGGCGCTGTCCTCTGTTCCATCCGGGGCGCGACTTAGGTTAACCTCCCCTAACCAAGGATCACCTTACCTGGAGGGGTGCGTGAAACGGAACTGGGAGGCCCTGGTCCTCAAGGCCATGGGAGGCCGGGACTTTCGGTTGACCGTGCTGAGCACCGAATCGATCGACGGGCACTACCAGAGGCTTCTCCTGGACGGGGGTGGCCTGCTGGAGGCGTGCGGCGTGCACCCCACGATGTGGATCCGGCTGTGGTTCGACAACGACGGCCGGGCACACCAACGCGCGTACACGCTGGTGGACCCCGATCCGTCCACCGGCCGGTTCACCCTCGAATTCGCCATCCACGACGGCCGCGCCGCCCGCTGGGCCACCACGGCCCAGGTCGGCGACACCATCGTCGCGACCGTGCAGGGCAGCGCGTTCGAACTGCCCGACCCCGCTCCCGAGCACCTCTACCTCGTCGGCGACGCGGCGTCCCTGCCCGCGGTGAACAGCCTGCTCGACGCCAGCGCCGACATCCCGGCGACGGTCTGGCTGGAGTACGCCCACGAGGGCGAGAAGGCTCTCGTACCTCGGGCCCGGGCGCACCACGACGTCACCTGGGTGCCTCGGCGCGACGCGGGCCAACATCTCGTCGACACGGTCTGCGCCGCACTGCCGGCCAGCGGCGCGGGTCACTACTGGGTGGCCTGCGAGGCGGCCACCACCCGTGGCATCACCCGGCACATCCGACGGACTCTGGGCGTCGACAAGGACCGGCTGACCTCCCTCGGCTACTGGAAAGCGGCATGAAGGGCCGGCTCGGCACCCTGACCGCTCTGTACGTCACCCAGTACCTCGGCGTCGGCTTCATCACCGTCGGGTTGACCGCCATCCTGCGTGACGGCGGCACCTCGCTGGACACTCTGGCGCTGTTGCAGATCGTCGGCCTGATCTGGCCCATCAAGTTCCTCTGGGCGCCGATCCTCGACCGGTACGGCTCGCGGCACCGCGGCCACTACCGATCCTGGTTGCTCGTGCTCCAGACCGCCCTGGTGCTCGCCCTGTTGGCGCTGCTGCCGTTCTCCCGCCCGGCCGACGCGCTCGGCCCGATCATCGCGATCTGCGCCGCGTATGTCTTCTTCTCCGCAACCCAGGACATCGCCGTGGACGCCGTCGCCGTCCGGATGCTCGCCGAGTCTGCCCGGGGGACCGGCAACGGCATTCAGGTAGCCGCGAGCTACCTCGGCAACCTGCTCGGCGGCGGTGCCTGCGTCCTGGTCTACGACCAGTTCGGCTGGGCGCCGGCGATCGGCCTGCTGGCCGCGATGACGGCGGTCGGCCTGGTGGTGGTGTGGCGGTTCCGGGAGCCGCCCCGTACCGATCGGGTGGAGCGGGTCGGCACGGCCTACCGGGCGCTGCTGTCGGTGTTCGGCCAGCCGGGCTGCCGGTGGTGGACGTTCGGTGTGGTGCCGCTGGTCTACGTCGGCGCGGGCATGGCGTACGCCCTGGTGACGCCTGCCCTGGTCGACGCGGGGTGGTCGTTGGGCCGGATCGGCGTGGTCACGGGGGTGGTCATCAGCGCCCCGGCCATCGTGGCGGGTCTCGTCGCTGGGCTCGGGATCGGACGGTTCGGGCGCAGTGGTGTGCTCGTGGTTGGCGGCGTGGCCCTCACGGTGTCGACGCTGCTGTTGCTGCCGCTGATGAACGGCCGTGCGCCGCTGGGCGGAACGGTCGCCGCGCTCTGCTGCTTCATGGTGGCCTACACCATCGCCAACGTCGTGCTCTACACGGTCAACATGGACTACTCGCGACCCGACACGGGCGGCACCGACTTCACCGTCCTGTCGTCGTTCGGCCTGGTCTGCTCGTTCGTGGCCGCGTCCGTCGGTCTCGCGGCGGCCGACCGGGTCGGCTACCCGGCGGTCGCGGTCGCCGCCATCGTGCTGGTGGCTGCCGGCGTCGCCCTCGGCCTCACCCACCAGCGGCGATTCCCGCACCAGCCCGGTCCGGTCGCCGACCCGGCGGCAGTGCAGCCGTCGGTGGGCGGGGTCAAGGCTGTGGCGTGACGACGGTTCGGCCGGCCACCGACACCACGACATCGGCGCGGCTGCCGCAGCGGTGGCTCATCCTGGCCGTGCTGTGCGTCGCGCAGCTCGTCGTGGTGCTGGACAACACCGTGCTGACCGTGGCGGTGCCGGTGCTCACCACCGAGTTGGGCGCCAGCACCGCCGACGTGCAATGGATGATCAACGCGTACGCGTTGGTGCTGTCCGGGTTGCTGCTCACCGCCGGCAGCGCGGCCGACCGGTACGGTCGTCGCCGGATGCTGCTCGCCGGTCTCGTCCTGTTCGGGCTCGGTTCGTTGGCGGCCGGGCTCGCCAGCACCAGCGGGCAACTGATCGCTGCCCGGGCCGGGATGGGCGTTGGTGGTGCGCTGCTGGTCACCTCGACGCTCGCGGTTGCGATGCAGGTCTTCGACGCCGCGGAGCGGTCCCGGGCGATCGGCATCTGGGCTGCCACCAGCGCGTTGGGCTTCGCCGTCGGGCCACCGATCGGCGGCACCATCCTCGCGCATCTGCCGTGGGGCGCCATCTTCCTGATGAACGTTCCCATCGTGCTGGTCTGCCTGCTCGTCGGTCGCGCGCTGATACCCGAGTCCCGCGACCCGGCCGGTGGCCGCCTCGACGTGGTGGGCGCGGCGCTCTCCACCGCCGGCCTGACCGCGGTCGTCTGGGCGATCATCTCCGGTCCGGAGCGGGGGTGGGCGTCGGCCGAGGTACTAGGTGTGGCGGCTGTCGGCGTACTCCTGCTCGGGTTCTTCGTTCGTTGGGAGCGGCGGATCTCCCACCCGATGCTGGACATGCACTTCTTCCGGGACCGGCGCTTCGTCGGCGCGATCTCCGGGGTCGTGCTGATCACCTTCGGCGCCACCGGTGCGCTGTTCCTGCTCACCCAGCATCTGCAGTTCGTCCGGGGCTACCCCGCCTGGGAGGCGGGCCTGCGGATGGCACCCTTCGCCCTGTCCATCGTGCTGCTCAACGTCAGCGGTGTCGTCGCCATCGTGATCCGCCGGCTCGGCCTGGCGGCCGCCATCGCGGTCGGCATGACGTTGCTCGCGGGCGGTCTCGCGGTGGTCACCGTCTTTCCGTCCGACGGGTACGGGGTGCTGCTGGGTGGGCTGCTCGTCATGGGTGTCGGTTGCGCGTTGGCGAACCCGGCCATCGTCGAGGCTGTGATGAGCGCGATCCCGGCGGAGAAGGCAGGCGCGGGCGCGGGTGTCGACGGCACCATGACCGAGGTCGGCAGCAGCCTCGGCATCGCGGTGCTGGGTGCGGTGCTGAACGCCCGGTTCGCCGCCCTGCTGCCGGCGGCCCTGGCCGGTGCCGGATCGTTTCCCGCGGCCCTCGCCGCCGCCGGTGAGGGGGCCGATCGGGAGGTCGTCACGGTCGCCTTCGCCTCGGCGCTGGAGACCGGGCAGCTGGTGGGTGCCGCTGCGGTGCTGATCGGCGGCTTGGTCGCCGCCGGGCTGCTGCATCGGGCAGACCGCCTCACACCCGTTTAATTAGGATAGGCTACCCTAAACACGACAATCGTCGTAGTCGAGGGAGTCGGTATGCGGCTGTACCTGACCGCGCTCAACCCCACCGACGCCGTCCTGGAAGGGTTTCTCCCAGCGGCGGCGGCGCTCGGGCTCTCGACCACCGTGCTGACCGACCGACCCGCGGAATGGCCGGCGGACGCGCCGGTGGTGCGGTGCGCGGTCCGGGACGCGGCTGCGGTGGTCGCGGCGACGGCACCAACCCGACCGGTGGCGCTACTGTCCAACAGCGACCATCTCCAGGAGGCCACCGCGATCGCCGCACGCAAGCTCGGCCTGCCCGGCAAGGACCCCGACGCCGCCCGTCTCTGCAAGGACAAGGCCGCGGCCCGCCGGGCGATCGCGGCTGCGGGGCTCGATCTGGTACGCACCATCACCCTCGACCCCGGTGTCGCACCGGAGGTGCCGGTCGGGATGTTCCCGGCGGTGGTGAAGCCCCGCGAGGGGGTGGCCAGCGAGGACGCGTACCTGGTGACCGATCATCCCGAACTGGTCGCCCGGGTCACCGAGATCCGCGGCCGGCGACCGGACGTGGCCCTGGTGGTCGAGGAGTATCTCGCCGGGGAGTTGCGGACCTTCGAAACCCTCGGCGACGGCACGGCGCTGGCCTCCCTGGGCGGGTGGCGCACCGGCCTCGGCCCGCCACCGACCTTCACCGAGGAGAGCCTCGCCTGGTCACCCCCGACCGAGCAGGCGAGCACCCAGTTGCGGGCCCGGCTCGACGCGCTCGGGGTCGGCTTCGGCGCCTGCCACACCGAGTACGTCATCTCCGACGGCAGGGTCCGCCTGATCGAGGTGAACTATCGCCTCATCGGCGACCGGATGGACCTGATCCTCGCCGAACTGCTCGGCGTGCCGTTGTTCGAGTACGTCATCCGGCTGCACCTCGGCGAGCCGTTGGCCGCCCTCGCCCTGCCCGCCACCGTGGACAGGTATGCCCAGGTCGATTACGTCTGCGCGGACCGGTCAGGGCGGCTCGCCGCCGCACCGGGCCGGCTGGACACCGTCCACGGCGATGTCCGGCTGGGTTGCCATCCGTTGCGTGCGCTGGGCCACACCGCCGACCACACCGGGACGAACCGCGACTACCTCGCCGTGCTGCACGCGGTCGGCCCCGACCAGGGCATCGTCCGGCAGTCGCTGGCAGCCTTCCGCAGCGGCCTCCAGTGGACCATCGTCGAGTGAGCGACGACTGCGAGCGGGAGGTGTTCGCCCGGGTGCTCGACGCCCTGCTGCGCGAGGATCACCTCGGTCTGCTCAGCGCCGGCCAATCCGACGGGCCCGACTGGTGGCAGGTGCCGCATCACGCCGGCCTGCTGCGCATCCCGGTTCGGGTGGACGGCCTCCAGCAGGCCCTGCGCAGCGCCGCGCCGATGGTGCTGCTGCTCGACAACGACGGCACCCACCGTACGGACACCCTGGAAGGGCTGTTGACACTGCTCACCCCGCACGGCAACGCCGAGGCCGAGGCTGGTTGGCGGGACTTCGGCGCCGAGTGCCGCGCCGACCTCCGCGCCCGGCGGCTCGCAGCCCGAAACCAGCCACGGGTGTTCGCCGAGGTGGCCGCCGAACGTGCGATCACCCCGACCGGTCTTCCGGCGGCGCTCCTGGACGACGTGCTCGCCGCCCACCACGGCCATCCGGTCTACCCCACCGACCGGTGCCGGCACGGTCTCAGTGACGACGAACTGCTCCGGTACGCCCCGGAGCACGCCCCGCGTCTCACGCTGCGGTGGTACACCGCCTCCGCCGAGAACGTCCGGCTCGCGGGCGAACTTCCGGCCTGGTGGCCCCGCGCACAGCGACCGGATCAGCTGTTGCTCCCGGTGCATCCGATCACCGCGGCACGCGACGCGCTACCGGTGACGGACCTGCCGGTGCTCACCGCGCGGCCCACCCTCTCCATGCGGACGGTGGCGCTCGACGACGACCCGTACGTGCACCTCAAGCTGCCGCTGCCGACCGCGAGCCTCGGCGCCCGCAACCGCCGTACGTTGCACCCGGGTTCGCTCGCCGACGGGGCGGCCGTCGCCGGGCTGCTCGACCGGATCGCCAGTGCGGAACCCGCCTTCGCCGGTCGGATCCGGCACGCTGACGAGAGCACCTGGGCGCACGTCGACGGCGACGAGCGGCGCAGCTTCCTGCTGCGCCGATTCCCCCGCGACCTGGCTGGCGTCCACGTGGTGCCGGTCGCCGCCCTCGCCGCGGCCGACCCGGTCGCGGGCACCGTCCTCGAACGGATCAGCCCCGAGCGGCCCGAAGCGCTGCTGGAGTCCTACCTGGACCTGCTGCTCGACTGGCACGTCTTCCTCTGGCTGCGCCACGGGATCGCCCTCGAGGCGCACCCGCAGAACATCCACCTGCTGGTGCACCCCGACGGTACGGTCGGCCTGCTCTACAAGGACAACGACGGCGCCCGACTCGACACGCGCCACGGTGGCCCGGGCGGGCTCGCCCTCGACGACGACCGGATGTGGGCACGCGATCCACAGGAACTGGCCGACGTGTTCATCACCATCACCCTGCACCTGGCCGCCGCCGCACCCCTGGTCGCCCTGGCCGCCCGAGGGCTGCCCGTGCCGTCACCCGCCGAAGCGCTGGCGCCCCGGCTCGCCGCCGCCCGGGACCGTTGGGGCGACGGACCGGCGGTACGAACCTTCACCGAGCGGGTCCTGCGGGCCGCCCACCTGCCCATCAAGGCGATGCTCACCGCCGGCACCCTGCTACCCAAACAGCGGCTGGGCTGCGCCGACATCAACAAGTACTACCTGCGTACCGGCCCGAACTACCTCCGGGAGACACGATGACGAGCGCGCAGGTGTGCTCCCGGCCGGCCACCGACACCGGCCAGCTCGCCGACCTGGCCGCCGCCCACGCCATCTTCGGCTGCCTGATCCGGGAACTCGCCCTGCCGGACGGCACCCCGACCGTGGTCGACGGCGCCGCACGGCTGCTGCTGCGGCACCTCGGCGTCACCGTGCGCTGTGTCGTCACGCGAGCCTCCCCGCTCTGTGCGCACCGCTACGCCGGCCCCGTGCAGCGGATGACCGACGACGGACGGTGGGATGACCTGGACGCGGACGGGCTGGCCTGTCTTGTCGCGGCGGAACTCACCACCCGTACCGGCCTCGCGAACGACGAGTTCATCGAGCAGGTCCGGGCCAGCCGGGACACCGTGGCCCGGCTGCTGGCCGACCGGCCGGCCGAGGATCCGACCCCCACCGGCGAGCCCGCCATCGACGCGTACGTCGACTCCGAACAGTCCCTGGTGTTCGGCCACCCGCACCACCCCACTCCGAAGTGGCGCAGCGGTGACCCGGACAGCTGGCGGGCGTACGCGCCGGAGCTGCGCACGTCGTTCCGGCTGCACTGGCTCGCCGTACCGGACGATCTGATCGCCGGCGACGGGCCGTTCGATCCGCTCGTGGCCGCCCTCGACCCGCCGCGCCCCCCGCACGGTCACCGCGTCCTGCCGGTGCATCCCTGGCAGCTGTCGCTCATCCCACCGACGCACCCGAGGCTGCGCGACCTGGGGGAGGCCGGTGTGCCGGTACGGCCGACGGCGAGCGTCCGCACCCTCTACGCACCGGACGCCGACCTGTTCGTCAAGACCAGTCTGCACGTACGGATCACCAACTGCCTCCGCAAGAACGCCCGGTACGAACTCACCGGCGCGGTGGCCCTGACCGACCTGCTGGCCCGGGTGCCGATGCCGGACGGGGTCGGGCTGCTCGCCGAGCCCGCCTACCGCACGGTCGACGTTCCCGGCCCGGACGAGGCGTACGGGACGATCCTGCGCAGCGGGCTCCGCCCGCACCTGCGTCCCGGTGACACCCCGATCCTGGCGGCGGCGCTGGCCGCCGCACCACTGGTCACAGCGGATCCGGTGGCCTGGTGGCGTGCGTACGTCGGGTTGCTGGTGCCGGCGGTGCTGCGCTGTTGGCTCAGCCACGGCGTCGTACACGAGGCGCACCTGCAGAACGTGGTCGTCGTGCTCGACCGCGACCGCCGCCCGGTACGACTGCTGTTACGCGATCTGGAAGGGGTGAAGCTCGACACCGATCGGTGGACCACCTGGCCGGACGGTGTCCCAGCGCAGGTCCGCTACGGCCCCCACGACGCCCGCCGCCGGATCGTCTACTGCCTGTTCGTCAACAACCTCGGTGGCATCTGCGGGGCCCTTGCCGACGCGCGACCGGGCATCGAGCAGCGGCTGTGGCAGGAGCTGAGGGCCGTCATCGAGGCGGTGGCCGCCGACCTCGACGACCCGCCCGAGTTGCGCGCGCTGCTGAACGGCGAGCCCCTGGTGGCCAAGGCGAACCTCCTGGTCCGCTGGCGGCGTGACGCGGACCGGGCAGCACCGTTCGTGCCGGTGCCCAACCCGATGGGCGGGCCACGGTGACGCGACCCGTGTACGTCCACGACCTCGACGCGCTGACCGCGCACGCCCGAGCCATCCGGGCGGCGTTGCCCCGGCAGGTCGAGCTGCTCTACGCGGTCAAGGCCAACCCGGATCCCGGCGTGCTGCGTACCCTCGCCCCGGTCGTCGACGGGTTCGAGGCGGCCAGCCGTGGCGAGCTGCGGAGGCTGGCCGAGGTTCTGCCGGGGCATGCTCCGGCCGCGTACGCCGGGCCGGGCAAGACCGACGAGGACCTCGCCGCCGCCCTCGCCGCCGGGGTGCACCGCATCCACGTCGAATCGCCCGCCGAGCTTCGGCGACTCGGCGCGCTGGCCGCAGCCTCCGGTGCGCCGGCCCAGGTGCTGCTGCGCGTGAACCTGCCGGTCGACGCGCCCGGGGCGAGCCTGGTCATGGGCGGCGGACCCAGCCCGTTCGGCATGGACCCGGCCGACGCGATCGAGTGCGCCCGCCGCCCGCCCGCCGGCATCGACGTACGTGGAATCCACGCCCACCTGGCCAGCGGACTGGACGCCCCACTCGCCGCCACGGTCGCCGATGCCGTGGTCCGCTGGGCAGTCGCCGAGATCGGTGCCGTCGAGGTCGATGTCGGCGGAGGCATGGCCGTCGACTACACCGACCCGGCGGCACGATTCGACTGGACGGGCTACGGCCGGGCACTGGCGGACGTCCTCGACGCGTACCCGGGCGTGCGGCTGCGCATCGAGCCGGGCCGGTCGGTCACCGCCTACTGCGGGGCGTACCTCACCGAGGTCATCGACGTGAAGCGCTCCTACGGCGAGTGGTTCGTCGTGGTGGCCGGCGGCACCCACCACCTGCGCACACCGGCGGCGAAGGGGCACGCACAGCCGTTCCGCGTGCACCGGCGGCGCGGCCTCGACGGCCCGCGCACCGACGGAGGACCGGTCACCGTGGTCGGGCAGCTCTGCACCCCGAAGGACGTACTGTCCCGGTCGGCCAGCGCCGGGCCGATCGGCGTGGGTGACGTGCTGGCCTTCGCCATGGCCGGGGCGTACGCCTGGAACATCAGCCACCGCGACTTCCTGCTGCACGAGCCGCCGCTGTTTCGCACCGGTGACCCGGACGCGTTCGCTGCCGAGTGGGCGGCTCCGCCGGCTGCTGCCAAGCCCTCCTGAAGGGCCGATCTGGATCGGCGTGTTATCGATAACATGCTATCTTTGGCGCGGGAGCGAAGGGCACGCTCCAGGTCACCTCAGCCAGCCGGCGAAGGCATGCCAAGGGCGCGTTCCTGGCGCCGCCTTCCCGGTCGGTGACCAGTCCGGGCCACTCCGTCGACGCCAGGCGACCCCAGATGGTCGCCGGACGACTCCGCCCCGGCCCCATGCCCTGCTCCTGACACCCCGCCGCAGGCAGTCCGGTGCGACCCGTCCCTCGGTCCGATGGACCGAGCGCGATCGACGACGCAGTACCACCGGCACGAGACGCCCACGGCAAGGAGTCAAGCAATGCTGAAACGTAGGCATCTATTACCGACCATCGCAGCGGCGGCGGTTCTCCTCGCGGCCACCGGCGGCGCGCTGAGTGGCAGCTTCCGCGGAGCGGCGGTGGCGGCGACAAACGGCACCCTCGCGGCGACCGCCGGCTGCGGCAAGGCCCCCACCCTGACCAGCGGGACGCGCACGATCCAGAGCAGCGGACAGAGTCGCACCTACAACCTGCGGATCCCGGACGGGTACGACCGGAATCACCCCTACCGACTGATCTTCGGATTCCACTGGTTGAACGGCTCGGCCAACAACGTCACCTCGGCCGGCTACTACGGGCTCCAACCGCTGTCGAACAACAGCACCATCTTCGTCGCGCCCCAGGGCCTCAACGCCGGTTGGGCCAACACCAACGGCCGGGACCTGACGCTCTTCGACGACATCTCCGGGCAGATCGAGAACGACCTTTGCGTCGACACGACCCAGCGCTTCGCCCTGGGCTGGAGCTATGGCGGAGCAATGAGCTACGCGGTGGCGTGCGCCCGGCCCACCGTCATCCGCGCGGTCACCGTCCTGTCCGGGGCGAACCTCAGCGGATGTAACGGCGGCACCCAGCCGGTCGCCTACTTCGGCATCCACGGCATCTACGACAGCGTGCTGAACATCTCCCAGGGTCGGCAGATCCGCGACACGTTCGTCAGGAACAACGGCTGCACCGCGCAGAGCCCGCGCGAGCCGAGCCGGGGCAGCCTCACCCACATCACCACCGCCTACTCGGGATGCCGAGCCGGGTACCCGGTGCAGTGGGCGGCGTTCGATGGTGACCACACCCCCAGCCCGGTCGACGGGTCTTCGAGCCCCAACGACTCCCGGACGTGGACGTCCGGTGAGATCTGGCGGTTCTTCAGTCAGTTCGAGTCCACCCCGCCCCCCACGACCCCGCCGCCGACCACCCCACCGCCGACCACCCCGCCCCCCACGACTCCGCCGCCGACCACTCCGCCGCCCACCGGTGAGCCGGGCACCTGCGCCGCCACCTACCGGGCGATCAACAGCTGGCCCGGCGGCTTCCAGGGTGAGGTGACCGTAGCCAACAACACCACTACGGCACTCACTGGCTGGACCGTGGGACTGACCCTGGCGAGTGGCCAGGCCATCAGCAGCCTCTGGAGCGGAACCAACACGGGCACCACCGGTAACGTCACCGTCAAGAACGCTGCCTACAACGGCACAGTGAACCCGAACGCCTCGACCACGTTCGGGTTCACCGCCACTGGCAACGGCGCCACCCCACCCAGCAACGTCACCTGCACCAGCCCCTGAGCGTGGCAGAAACCGGGCCCGGAGCCAGTTGGCTCTGGGCCCGCGGGTGACTGAGGAGTCAGCTCGCTTCCGTGGCCGGGCCACGACAGCCGGGTGTCACGGCCATGGAAAGGGCGCAAGTGTGGCTCCGGCGGCCAAGGGCCCTTGCGAACGTACTAGCCTGGCGCGGTGGCGAGCAATTCTCACTCGGGTGGGCGTGGGCTCTCGGGCCCGGTGCGGGCGGTTGTCAGCAGTGTGACCGTTGTGGTGGCCGCGTTGGGCGCCATCTATGCCCTCGGGCCCTGGTCTGCGGGAGCGCACCCGTCGGGTGGTGTCCCCCGTCCGGTGGGCGCTCCCGTGAAGGTCGACGGCCGTACCGTTTCCGTGCTCGGTGCGGGCGACATCCTCGTTCACCCCGAGCTGTGGGACCAGGCCCGGCGGGACGGCGGTGGTCAGCTGGATTTCGAGCCGATGCTGGCTCCGGTGCGTCAGGCCGTCAGCGGTGCCGACCTGGCCCTGTGCCACCTGGAAACTCCGCTCGCCCCGCCGGGAGGCCCCTACATCGGCTTCCCCAAATTCAGCGTCCCCCGCGAGGTGGTGCAGGCCATCAAGAGCGCCGGATACGACGGCTGCTCGACCGCGTCGAACCACAGCATCGACCAGGGGCAGGACGGCATCAAGCGGACTCTCGACGAGCTCGACCAGGCAGGCCTCGGGCACACCGGCACCTACCGGACGAAGCGAGAGTCCGACGTTCCCAAGATCTACCAGGCCAAAAACGTGAAGATCGGCCACCTCAGCTACACCAAGAGCTTCAACGGCCTGCGCCCGCCGGCTGGTAAGGAATGGGTGGCGAATCTGATCGACGTGGAGGCAGTCCGGCGCGATGCCGCAGCGTCCCGGAAGGCCGGCGCCGAGATCGTCGTGGTCAGCCTGCACTGGGGCACGGAGTACGAGCACGAGCCCGACGTCGACCAGCAGACCTGGGCGCGCCAGGTCGCCGCCATCGAGGACGTGGACGTTGTCTTCGGGCACCACGCGCACGTCGTGCAGCCGATTGAGCGGATCGGCGACACCTGGATCGTCTACGGCATGGGCAATCAGATCGCCCGGCACGCCGAGCCGCTGAACGTGAACCGGGACGGCGCGATGGTCCGATTCACCTTCGGCCCGGCACCGGAGACGAAGAGGTGGAAGGTGGTGGCTGTTGAGGCGCTTCCGACCTTCGTTGACCTGAATCCGGAGATCCGCTTGGTGGATCTTGAGCAGCGGTTGGCTGATCCGACACTCTCTCCCGGTCGGCGCAGGATCTACGAGGCGGCCGTCGAGCGGATCCAGGGAAACCTGCTGACCAGGGCGGCGGACTCGGCGGGCCTCGTGGTGCGCGGGATCGCCCCGCCTCGCTAGCCGACGGCGTCCCGCCAGCGGCGGCCGAATATCGCCGGCCGCCATCCATCAAACTCTTTGCTAGCATCTCGCGGCGACCGCCTGCCGGTCGACAGGTCAGGCGGTCGCCGCGAGATCTGGCGGGGCTGCACCGGGGAAGGTTGTCGTTCATGTCAGGCAGGTCGGCGCCGCTCGCCTTGCGGGACTTCGATGCGGGGTCCGTCGAAGATCAGAGACAACTGGTGGCCTGGCGGCTGCGGGCCTTGGATCAGCAGTTGCCGGCGGCGGCGTTCCCGGCCGGGACGAGCGCGCCGTCCCTGGTCTTCCTCTGGACCACGATGTTCGTGGTCGCCGTGGCCGTCCTGGGCTTCGCGCTCAACGAGCAGCGCGGTGTGCTGCCGGCCGTGGTCGACTCGCAGCGCGACGTCGTGACGAAGCTGGCCAGCGGCCTGCAGCTCGACGCCGGCCGCACCATGGCTGAACTGGAGCGCTTGGTGTCGGCGCGGGGGAACGCGACCGACGCGGAACTGCTGGCTCGGGTGGTCGGCGACGGCACCGGGACCAGCGGCGCGGCGGTCGTGGAGACGACGTCCCGGCAGACCCTGGCCGTCAAGGGTGCAGCGCCGCCCATGGACCTGCTGCCACCGGTGCTTCCGACCGATCATGTCTTCGCGGTCACCACGGCGGACGGCCCGCTACTGGTGTATCCCACCGTTCTGGACGGCACGCGGGTCGTCCTGGCGACGCGGCCCGTCACCATGCGCAACCTGCGGCTGAACCCGGACGCGGGACACGGCGTCCACATGCTCACGGCCGACGGCCGCAGCAGCCTCATGCAGGGAGCGAACACGGTCGACCCCACTCACCTGCCGAGGGTCTTCGAGGGGTTGTCCGGGGCCGACTCGCGACAGAGCCGTGAAATCGTGGTCAAGGAGTGGGCGGATCGCCGGCTGCTGGTCTCGTCCGCGCCGGTCGGCAACACCGGGCTCGTGGTCGTCTCCCTGCTCAAAACGGAGGTCAGCGAGGGGACCTCGGGTGTCGGCGGGATCCTGCTCGGGGCCAGCCTGCTGGCCACCTCCCTGGCCAGCTTCGTGCTCATGCGCAAGTCGTTGGTCCGCCCGGTGCGGGCACTGCTCAGCCAGGCCAGGGCCGATGCCTGCGGAGCCCAGACGCCGCACCGCGCTCCGATGCGGATCCGCGAGGCCCACCGGATCGCGCGGGCGCTGGCGCTGACCTCCGGCGATCAATTCCCGTCAGCCAATCGGTGGCGGCCGACTGTGCTCCAAGGACTGACCGTCGCCGTCGTGGTCGCACTGCTCTGGCCGGCGGCGGCCACGACTGTCGCGTTCCTGGCCGCCGAACCGACGGTCCCCCTCCAGCTGGTACGGGACGAGGAGAGCCGGGCCGAGGAGGCCAGCAGCGCCCTCGGCAACCTGCTCAACGACGGGCTGGCGACGGCCACCCGTGTCTCCCTGGCGGTCGACGTGCGAGACGTGGCGAAAACCAGGCGGATTCTCGACCGGGAACTTGGCGATGAGCGCCGGTTCCGGGCGCTCTACCTGGTGGATCGGGACGGAAAGTTGGTGACCGGGGCCGGCCGGGAACCGCTACGTACCGTCGAGCCGGTACCAGGCGAGGTGGGCGTCCACCTCGACGACGCGGTGGACCGGCTGCCGGTGGTGTACGCCGTCAACCAGCTCGACGACGGCCACGCGGTGATCGGGGAGTTCGACCCCGACCGCCTCCTCGGTCTGGTCCGCCGGGTGGACGGTCGGGTCCGGGTCGTCGACGCGGAGCTGCGCACGATCCTGGACTCCGAGGGCTTCCAGGTCTTCCAACCGCTACAGGGCGACCTGGCGCGGGACGTCGCCGTCGAGGTCTTGCCGGGCACGACCTCCGGCCGGTCGACCACCGCGGACGGAAAGCCCGCGCTGATCGCCGGCACTGGTCTGACCACGCCGACGACGGTCGCGCACCTCGAGTGGGCCGTCGTGGTCGAACAGGACGTCGCGGCCCTGCGCCTGCCGGCGTCGGTCGAGCGGCGCTGGACGCTGTTGCTGGCAGGCGCGGTGCTGGGCATCATCCTGCTCACGCACGTCTGGCAGCTCTACATCTTCGTCCGGCCGCTGCGGCGTCTCGCGTCCTTCTCCGACCGGATGAGCGAGGGGAAGCTCGACCTGCCGGTGCCGCCGCAACGCCATGACGACATCGGCGCGATCGCGATGTGCACGGAGATCTGCCGCCAGGTTCGCCACACCGGGTCCGTTCGGTTCGGCGGGGCGCTGCGCCTGCGCGGTGCCGGAACCGACCGCACCACGGTTCTGCCGCGTGTCCGGCGAACTGCGGGGGCTCATAGCCGGGCGACGAAGGGCTGACATGTTCTACCTCTACACCGTCTACAGCCTCTGCTGCCTCGCGCTCGTGGTGGCGGGGGTGATCGAGCAGCGCAACCACTACCGCAACCTCAACACCATCCCGCACCGGGTGCTGGTCAACGGGATCCGGGGCAAGAGCTCAATCACCCGGCTCTGTGCCGGCGCGCTGCGCGGCGGCGGGAAGGTGGTGGTGGCGAAGACCACCGGCACCGCCGCCCGGTTCATCTTTCCCGACGCCAGCGAGGAACCGGTGCACCGCAAGTTCGGGATCGCCAACGTCGTTGAGCAGATCGGCATCGTCCGGCGGGCCGCCGTCTACCACCCGGATTCCCTGGTGATCGAGTGCATGGCGGTGATGCCGGCGCTTCAGGAGATCAACCAGAGCAAACTGATCCGGTCGAACCTCGGGGTGTTGTGCAACGTCCGGGAGGACCACCTCGCCGAGATGGGCCCCACCCTCGACGACGTCGCGCGGTCGCTGAGCAGGTCGATGCCCGAGGGCGGCATCTGTATAACCGCCGAGAAGGACAGGCTGTCGATCCTGGAGCAGGAGGCCGCCAAGCGGAACTGCCGGCTGATTGCGGTGGACCCGGAGTCGGTGACGGATCAGGAGATGGCCGGCTTTGGGTGGATCACGTTCAAGGAAAATGTGGCCATCGCGCTCGCCGTCGCCGCTGAGCTCGGGGTTGACCGGCGCAGCGCGCTGACGGGTATGTGGTCGGCGCCGCCCGATCCCGGGGTGCTGTCGGTCGCCCGGGTCCTGCACGGCAGCCAGCGGGTCCGGTTCGCCAACATCTTCGCGGCCAACGACCCGGAGTCGACGTACATGAACATCGAACAGCTTGAGAAGCAGCAGCTGATCGGCCGGCCGTTGTCAATGGTGATCAACTGCCGGCCAGACCGGATGGAGCGGAATGGACAGATGGGTACGCTCGCCGGTCGGGTGCAGCCCCAGAGCGTCGTGCTGATCGGTGAGATGACCCGCAGCGCCCGGGTCAACGTGCCTGCGGAGCTGCAGAACCGGGTTGTCGACCTGGGAGGCAAGCTCCCGCCGGAGCGGCTGCTCGCCGAAGTCATGGCTGCGGCGGGGGAGAACGCGTCCGTGGTGGCCGTTGGCAACATCCACGGACAGGGCGAGGTGCTGTTGCACGAACTGGCCGCGCTGCCGAGCTGGGAGCCGCAGGACGGCGCCCGCGGCGAGTCGATGCTCCGGACGCAGACGTCGCCCGGTTTCGAAGTGGACGGCAAGACCGTCTTCCTGGATTGGAGCCGTCGGTGACGTTCGGAGGAGAACTGAGTGCACAGCTCGCTACCGCCTGCCTCGGCATCGGCCTGGTCTTCGCGCTGCTCTGCTACCTGACCACCAACCTGTCGCCCGGCGGCATGATCACACCTGGTTGGATCGCGCTGGCACTGATCGAGGACCCGTTGCAGGCCGGGGTGATCGTCGTGATGACCGTCGTCACCTACGGCCTCACCCAGCTGATGCAGCGGATGGTGATCCTCTACGGCAAGCGCCTCTTCGCCGCGATCGTGCTGCTCAGCGTCTTCCTCCAGCTGACGCTTTTTGTGATCGTCCAGCGTGACCTGCCGCTGCTCTTCGCGCACCAGACCCTGGGCTTCGTGGCACCGGGGCTGATCGCGTACCAACTCGTGCGGCAGCCGCCGAAGGCCACCGTACTGGCCACTCTGATGGTCACCGCCATCACCTACGGCGTAGCTTTCAGCGGCGTCGTGGCCGGCTTCGTGCCGGTCACCTGACTGAGGTCCATCTACGAAGGATCGGCATGAACTACCGAACCTATTCCCGTACCCAGGCGATGCTGATGACCGTCGCCGCCTTCACACTTCTGGCGGGTGGCAGCACCTTCACTTACGTGGCCATTCGCCACGCCGCCCCCGAGCCGGTCGAGCTCAGTCTGGGCGAGCAAGCCTTGGTCAGCACGACCGCCGGCAACAGTTACCGCCGGTTGACCAGCCCGGACCGGACCCAGATGCTCGATGCGGAGGGTCAGACGGTCGCGATCATGACCGATGGTGCCCGCACGGTGCACATTGCCGGCCCACGACGCACCTTCGCCGAGCCACGGTTCACGAAGGCGAAGGTGGAAGCCGATCTCTGGGTGCGGCTCGCCCCGAAGGAGTGGCGGGCGGGCGCGGAGAAGGAGAAGTGGTTCGTCGACTGGCTGGCGAAGGCCCGCAAGGACCGTTCACCGGATGTGCTGGCGGTGGCACGGGAGTACACGTACGTGGCGCAGTCGAAGAAGGACTCCGAGGGTCGTCAGTACTCCGGCGATGCGGCCTTCGGGCCGCTGTCGGACAAGGACCCGGACGGGCGCGCGGAGAACTCGGACTTCTACGACTACCTCGGATTGCCGTGGACGTTCCCCGACAAGAAGGAAAAGCCCTCCGCGTCGCACATCCGGAGCCTGGACTGCTCGGGCTTCCTGCGGATGGTCTACGGCTACCGGCTCGGCTACCCCCTGCGCGGCACCAACACCGCCGGCCCGGGTCTGCCCCGCCGCGCGTTCGCGATGGCCGCCGTGGGACCGGGCGCTCTGCTGATGCCGAACACCGGCAAGCGGGCGCGGGAACTCGACCGGCTGCTCCCCGGTGACCTGCTCTTCTTCAACGCCGGCCCGGTGCAGGGCGCCAACATCGAGCACTCCGGCATGTACCTCGGCGTGGACGACCGGGGGCACCACCGGTTCGTCTCCAGCCGTACCACCGCCAACGGGCCGACCATGGGCGACCTCGGCGGCGAGTCCATCCTGGACGGTACGGGCTACTGGGCGCTGCGCTGGCGGACCGCCCGCCGAATCTGACGCGGCCGGCGGGGTCAGACCGAGGTGAGCTGCTCCGCCAGCGCGGCCGCCACCCGGTCCCTAGCCTCCCCGTCCTGCCGGATGGACCAGCTCAGCTCCAGGTGCACGAAGGCGCTCTCCAGCTCGGCGGTGGCGAGGCCCTGTTCGTTGCGCTTCCCCTCCAGTTGACCGCACCGGTTGACCCACGCCTGGCAGACCTTCAGGCCGGCCTCCGAGAGGCCGCTGGCGATCCGTCGGGCGACCGGGCGCACCGGGGCCGAGCCGGTCGACACCACGGCATCAGAGGACGGCAGGTTCCGGTCGGCGAAGCCGTGCAGTTGGACCTGGTCGAGGCCGTTCTCGGCGAACTCGACCGCGAGGGCGTGGAACAGGGATTTGTTGTTGTGCGCCACGTCGGCATCGCCGTTCCCGGCCTCCCGATGGGCACCGGCGATGAGAAGTACGCTGGCGGGCACCTGGCGGTGCAGCGACAGCCCCAGCTTGTCCGTGTTGATGTCAAACCCCGGATGCGGTACCTCGATCACCGTGCGTGGCGTCGCGCTGCGGTCCACCAGTACGGCACCCCACGCCCGGTCGTCGGAGCCAGTGGCGAGGTAGAGGCTGAACGGCCTGCCGGTCGCTGGGTCGGCCCCGTGGTGGGTGTCCAGGCCCAACGCCTCGAAGAGCGGATCCACGTCGGCGGTGGTGCTCCGATCGTCGAGCAAGGCGCGCGCCGCCTGCCGGGCCGCTGCGCGTTCCCTGGCGTCCGGGTCGCGGTAGCGGTCCTCGGGAGACATCCCCTGAACCAGTTCGCCGATCAGGAACTCCGGATTCGGGCCGGGCTGCCGAGGCACCGGAGGGGCGTCGGTACACGCCCCCGCGCCGAGGAGCACGACGGTTGCCGCCGCCAACACCTTCCGGCGGTTCGGACTCGCGCTCGGAACCGATCTTCGCACCCGTGCAGGTTAACGGACCCTCGCGCCTGCGCCGCCAGCCGACCTCGCTCAGGAAGAAGGTGCTGCCACGATCTGCCGGAGGGCGGCCCGGACGCCGTCGGCACGGATCAGCCGCAAGGCCTCGGTATAGGCCTCGACGAACCGGGCGGACTGCGCGAGGGTGCCGAACAGCGACCGGTCCTCGATGAACGCGGTGGGGTTGTCGCCGTTGTGTCGGGCGGTCGCCATGAGACGGTCCCGGCGCGGATCCACCACCTCGATGGGCCGGCCCTGCTCGTCGACGCCCTCGGCGTACCGGGCCCAGGCCGCCACGACCGCGGCGGAGATGCCCACCGGTCCGCCGCTGTTCAGCTGTGCCGTGACCACCGGCAGCAGGAACTTCGGGATGCGGTCCGAGGTGTCAGCGCAGATGCGGGTCAGCGGATCGCTCATCTCCGGGTTCGAGAAGCGCTCGATCACGGTGCGGCCGTAGGCGCGGAAATCGACCCCGGGGATGGGCTTGAGGGTCGGCACCGCCTCCTCGTCGACGTAACGCAGCAGCATCGCTCGGACGTCCGGATCGGTGATGGCCTCGTGCACATACTGGTGTCCGAGCAGGAAACCGAAGTAGCACAACGCCTGGTGAGTGCCGTTGGCCAGCCGCAGCTTCATCAGTTCGTAGGGTTCGACGTCCGCCACGATGTCAACGCCGACGTCCTCCAACGGGGGGCGGCCGGCGACGAACGTGTCCTCCAGCACCCACTGGTGGAACGGCTCACAGGTGACCGGCCACCGGTCCCGGTAGCCGTAGGTGCGCTCCAGGTAGGCGCGGTCGACGTCCAGGGTCGCCGGCGTCACCCGGTCGACCATCGAGTTCGGGAAGGAGAGCTCCTGCTCCATCCAGCGGGCCAGTTCGGGGTCCTTCATGCGGGCGAAGCCGAGGAACGCGGTGCGGGACACGGCACCGTTCTCCTGGATGTTGTCGCAGGACATGATGGTCAGTCCGCCCGCACCGCGGTCGCGCCGCAGGCGCATCGCCTGGAGCACCAACCCGAAGGGCGTTCCGTTCGGCACCTCAGCGCGCAGATCCGATTGAATCTCCGCGGATTCCCCGGTGAACTCGCCGGTCACCTGGTCGATGCCGTAGCCGCCCTCGGTGATGGTCAGCGACACCACGCGGGTTGCCGGGTCGGCGATCCGCTGTGCGACGCCAGCCGGGTCCTCCGGGGCGTACCGGACGTCGAGGAGCGAACCGATCACGCGGTTGCGCCGGTTGCCGTCGGGTTCCTTCACCGTCAACGTGTAGAGGTGGTCCTGGGCGGCGAGCCGGTCCCGGCCACCCTCGTCGGCGGGTCGGACGCCCACGCCGTGGATCGCCCAGTCCGTGGCCTGGCCGCGGCGCATCAGCTGGTCCAGGTACATCGCCTGGTGCGAGCGGTGGAAGTGCCCCACACCGAAGTGCACTATCCCGCCGCGCAGCGCCGTCCGGTCGTACCGGGGCGCGTCCACCCCGGCGGGCAGCGCGGCGAGGGTGGCGTTGCTCAGTTGCTTCATCGCTCTTCCCGTTCTGTGAGCCGCAGGGCGGCCAGGTTTCCGCCGGAGATCCGGCAGACGTCGGCCGCGAGGTCCATCGCCTCGCGGGCCAGGTCGCTCCACTGGGATGTGTCCAGGTCGATCCCGTACTCGGCAAATCCGCAGACCAGTCGGGCGAGCGTCGCATCTCCCGCGCCCATCGTGTCGACGACCGGCCCGAGCCGTACCGGCACCGGCGCGGTCGCGACCACCCCGTCCGCGGTGTGCACGGAGACTCCGTCGGCGGCCCTGGTCAACACGACCGCCCGCACGCCCGAGCGCAGCAGGTCGGCCACGAACTCCGCCGGGTCACCGACGTCCAGGCCCGCGATGTCCTGCAAGCTCAGTTTGACCACGTCGGCGACGTGGGCGAGCTGGCGGAATCCCGACCGGTACGCCGGCACGTCCCGGACCAGTGAGGGCCGCACGTTGGGGTCGACCACGAAGGTCCGTCCGGTTCGGCGGACGACATCGACGAGCGCCGCCACCTGGTCGGGGTCGTGCATCGGGAACGAGTTGACCACCACGACGGAGCCGGCGGCGATGGCCGCGACGTCCCCCGGGGTGTACGAGTAGCGCCGTTCGTGGATCGCGGCGGAGAACTCGTAGACCGGCTCGGCGGCCACCCGTCGGGAGATCGCCGTCCCGGTCGGCAGCGAACAGGCGAGCGGCACCAGGGTGACGCCCGCGTCGGCGATCGCGTTCCGTAGCCACCCGCCGAGGTGATCGGCGGAGACCGGTGCCGCCAGCACCGCCGCCGTCCCGAGCCGCCGTACGCCGACGGCGAGGTTGAGCCCCGCACCGCCCGGATGACGGGTGCGGGTCCCGTCCGCGTACTCGATGATGTCGACCAACGCGTCGCCCACCACGACCACGCCGGGGGCCGGCGACCTGGGCCCTACTGGCGTCGTCATTGCAGGTTGGTGTGGTTGTAGCTCATCGTGACGTCCGGGTCGGGCAGCGTTCGCATCAGCTCCAGCACGACGGAGTCGAGCAGGATCAGCGCCGACTGCTCGAACAGCGTCCCGCCGAACTGCTGGCTGGTGGCCGCGGGGAGCACGATCGAGGAGTCCGCCAGGTCCCGCAGCGGGCTCTCCCGCTGGTGGGTGACCAGCAGCACCCGCGCGCCTTGCGACTTGGCGATCCGCGCGAAACCGACGCTGACCGGCGTACGCCCGCTGCCCGACACGATCACCAACGTGTCGCCGGAGCGCACCGACGGTGCGGTGGCCTCGCCGACGAAGTGCGACGCCAGGCCGAGGTGCATGAAACGCATCGCCGCCATCTGCGCGGCGAGCCCGGATCGGCCCTGCCCGGAGAGGAACAGCCGACCGCTCGTCACCTGGTCGAAGCCGGCGACGAACCGGTCGTACTCGTCGGCCGGCAGCCCGGAGAGGACCGACCTCAGTTCGGTGCCGCTCAGATGCCAGGAGTCAACGCGTCGACCTGGGTCCTGATCCATGCCGCTTCTCCTTCCGGGTCGGTGGCCTCGGTGACGCCGGAGCCGATCACCACGATCTCGGGGGCCACGGCGAGGGCACGGGCCAGGTTGGCGCGTCGGATCCCGCCGGCCAGGGAGACCAGGAACCCGCGCTGCCGCCGCTGGGCCACCCGGTCGATGTGGTCCTCGGTCCCGACGCCGGCCCGCCTGGCGTCCGACGGGGCGTGCAGGGCCAGCCAGACGTCCTGCGGCGGGCGCCCGTCGAGCAACGGTTCGACGTCCAGGTCACCGTCGAGGATGGTGTCCAGCACCACCTCTCCTCCGTACCGCCGGGCGACCTCGTCGGCGTTGCGGCGGGTGGCGAGCGAGGCGTGCGCGAGCACCGTCATCATGGCGGCCCCGGCGGCGAAGATCATTTCGGCCTCGAACGCCCCGCCGTCCGCCGTCTTGGTGTCGGCGAGCACCGGCTTGCCGCCACCCAGTTCCCGTACGGTGCTGATGGCGGCGAGCCCGAAGCGCTTGAGCACGGGCGTGCCGACCTCGATGACGTCGAAGTATCGACCAACGCGTGGGATGAGTGCGAGGTGCTCCGGTGCGTCGATGGCGAGTTGCAGTCTCACGGTCATGTCGTGGGCCCCGTCCCGGTGGCTTGCAGTCCGGTGATCACCTTCAGCAGCGAGTCGGGGGTGAAGGAGGACGTCGGCTCGTCGGCGACCACCCGGCCGAGCCGCAGTACGACGATCCGGTCGGTGACCTGGAGTACGTGCGGGAGCGTGTGGGAGATGAAGACGACGCCCAGGCCACGTTCCCGCGCCCCCGCGACCACCTTCAGCACCTCGCCCGACTGTCGCGCGCCGAGGTGGTTGGTCGGCTCGTCCAGGACGATCACCTTGCGGGCCCAGGCGACGGCGCGGCCGATGGCCACGGCCTGCCGCTGCCCACCGGAGAGCTGGTTCACGTTCCGGCGTACTCCGGTCAGGCCAATTCCGGCCCGTTCCAGTTCCTCGTGCGCGACGCGGGCCATGGCCTTGTTGTCGAGAAACCCGAGCTTGCCGAGCAGCCCCGACCGCAGCTTCTCCCGACCGAGGAACACGTTGCCGCTGACCGTCAGGTCGGGGCAGAGGCCGGAGTCCTGGTACAACGTCTCGATGCCCGCCTCAAGCGCCTCGTGCGGCGACTTCCACGCCCGCGCCTCGCCGTCGAGGTAGACGCTTCCGGAGTCCGGCTGGTGTGCGCCGGAGAGCACCTTCACCAGGGTCGACTTGCCGGCCCCGTTGTCGCCGACCAGTCCGACGATCTCGCCGGCCCGGATGGAGAGGTCGACGTCGGTCAACGCCTGCACGCTGCCGTAGGACTTGGTGACCCCGCGGGCCTCGTAGATGGGCGCGTCAGCCACGGCCAGCTCCCTTCCTGGTACGAACGTTGATCTGCTGGACTCCGACCGCCACGGCGATCAGGAGGCCGATGACCACCTGCTGCCAGTTCGGCGCGACGCCGATGAGGATCAGGCCGCTCAGCACCGCGGTCGTGATGAGCGCGCCGAGCACGGTGCCGGACATCCGGCCGCTGCCGCCGATCAGGCTGGTGCCACCGATCACGGCCGCCGCGATCGCGGCCAGCTCCTGGCCCTGCCCGGAGGTGGGCGAGCCCGAACCGAGCCGGAAGTAGACGAAGAGACCGGCCAGGCCGGCCATCAGCCCGGCCAGCATGTAGACCTTCAGCAGGTGCCGGTCGACGCCGATCCCGGCGCCCCGGGCGGCGAAGCCGTTGGAGCCCACCGCGTACGTCCAGCGACCGAACCGGGTGAAGCTGAGCACCAGCCAGGCGACCGCCAGGACGGCGAAGACGATGACCAGTGGGATGGTCAGCAGGTTCAGGTACTGCGTGTTGCCGAGCCGGATCACCTCGGCCGGGCCGCCGGCGACCTGGACCCCACCGGTGAGCACCAGGGTCAGGCCGGCCCCGGCGCCCATGGTCGCCAGCGTGGCGATGAACGGTGCCAGCTTGGCCCGGGTGATGAGCAGTCCGTTGACCAGGCCGACCGCGAGACCGGTGGCCAGGGCCACCACTACGCCGACGGCGATCGTCGCGCCGGTGGCGGTGCCGCCCTCGTTCAGGGATCTCATCGTCATGGCGGCGGCGACGCCGCTCAGCCCGAGCGTCGACCCCACCGACAGGTCGATGCCGCCGGTGATGATGACGTACGTCTGCCCGATCGCCAGCAACATGACAGGCGCCCAGTCCTGCAGGATGTTGGCGAAGGCGAAGCGGGTGAAGAAGAGCGGGTTCATCGTCGTGAAGAAGGCCACCATGACGACCAGCACGCCGAGCAGGATCACGTCCTGCCGCAGTAGTACCGCCCTCAGGCGCGCGCCTCGGGTTTCAGTCGCGTCCTGCTGCATCGTGTCGGCCGTCATGGCAGTCCCTCCTCGTGACGATTCGCCGCTGTTGCCGATTACTTGGCCGGGTACTGGTACTGCTCTGTCTCGGCCAGGTTGTCGCTGGTCATCACCACGTTCGCCATCACGACGTTCTTCTCGATCTTGTCGACGTTCTGGTTACGGATCGTGTCCACCAGGTTCTGCAGCGCGAGTGCGGCCTGGTCGCCGGGCTTCTGCGCGACGAGGGCGCTGAAGGCTCCGGCCTTCAGGTCGGCCACCTGGTTCTCGTAGGCGTCGTAGCCGATGAGCTTGACCTGGCCGGGCTTGCCCGCGTTGCGCAGCGCGGCGACGGTGCCGGTGCCGGACGTTCCGTCCACGGCGAAGATGCCCTTGAGGTTCGGGTGCTTCAGCAGGATCGTGTTGACGGCGGAGGTAGCCTTGGCCGGCTGGCTGTTGGCGTACTCCTTGCCGACGAGCGTGATGTCCGGGTAGTTCTTCAGCTCCTCGGTGAAGCCCTTCTCCCGCAGCTGGTTGGTGGTCGCCGTCGGCGAGCCAGACATCAGGAAGACCTCACCGGACTTGCCGATCTGCTCGGCCAGGGTCTTGGCCGCCTGTCGTCCACCCTCAACGTTGTCGCCGGTGATGGCCGAGGTGAGGTAGCTCTGGTCGGTGACCGTGGTGTCGACGGTCACGACCGGGATCTTGGCCGACTGCGCCTTGGTGACGCTGGGCTGGAGCGCGTCCGGATCAGTGGGGACGAGGACGAGCCCGTCCACCCGCTGGGTGAGCATCGAGTCGACGAACGGGAGCTGCGACTGGGGCGAGTACTCGTCCGGCGCTCCCTGCCACAGCAGCTTGATGCCCAGCTCCTTGGCCTTCGCCTCAGCACCGATCTGCATCGCCTTGAAGAACGGGTCGGAGGCGATGCCCGGGACGAACCCGATGGTCAGCTGCTTCCCGTCGCCACCGTCGTTCGCGGTCGAGTCGTCGCCGCAGGCGGCCATCGAGAAGGCGAGGGCGCCGGCCATGGTTACGCCGATAACTGTCCGGAGGGTTCTCTTCATGCCATGTGCTCCTTTGTCGGTTGATCTGGCCGACCGCAGGGAGTTCGGCCCCCCTTGTCCATGCGGGCCGGACTGAGCCGTCGGATAGCGCCCCCACCAGCACTTCTCTTCTGCGCAACCGCTTGCGCGCCGAGATGATGGCGGAACTCTATCCACGCGCAACCGCTTGCGCAAGGGCTTGCGCTTGGCTAGATTGAGGCTCCTCGCAGTAAGCCGGCATCCGCAGGACCGGTAGCCGCACGGAGAAGAGGCAGAGCGCGAGTGGCAACGATGGCAGAGGTCGCACGGATCGCCGGGGTGTCGACGACGACCGTGTCGCATGTGCTCAACAAGACCCGGAAGGTCGCCCCGGAAACCGAGGAACTCGTCCGCAAGGCGCTGGAGTCGACCGGGTACCGACACAACCTCGCAGCCCGAGCCCTGGCCACCCGGTCGACGGACACCATCGGGCTGGCGATGTCCGTGGTCACCAACCCGTACTTCGCCGCGCTCATCCGGGACATCGAGCGGCACCTGCGCCGGGCCGGGTACACCCTGATCCTGGCCGACACCAACGACGACCCCGAGGTCGAGTTGGACGTGATCAACCACCTGCTGGCGCGGCGGGTGAGTGGGCTCATCGTGAATCCACTCGAAGGCAACGAGGAACTAACCCAGTGCCTGCGAAAGCTGCTTGACGACGAGTTGCCGACCATCTTCCTCGACCGCCGGTCGACCCTGCCGGGCGATCAGGTGTACTCCGAGTGCGTGGACTCGATCCACCACCTCACGGCCCACCTTGCGACGCAGGGACATCACCGGATCGGCTACGTCAGCGGCGCCATGAAGGAGATGTCCGCCCAGGACCGGCTCACCGGGTACCACAAGGCCGTAGCGGAGCTGGGGTTGGCGACCGATCCGGGCCTCGTCATCGCCGGTGAGTCCGACGAACACGTCGCGGAGCAGCGTCTCGTAGAACACCTCGCCTCGGACGAACCCGCCACCGCCCTGGTCGTCTCGAACAACCAGATGACTCTCGGGGCGATGCGAGCCATCCGCCGTGCCGGACTGAAGGTGCCCCGGGACATCGCCGTGATCTGCTACGACGACTTCGAGTGGGCCGACCTGTTCGATCCCCAGATCTCGGCGATGGCGCAGGACGCCGCCAGTCTTGCGTCGAGCGCCGTCGAGCTTCTGCTCGCCCGGATCCGGCAACCAGACCGCCCGCCGCAGTCCGTGGTGGTGCCGGCCACCTTCCGGCACCGAGACTCGTGCGGCTGCGGACGCGAGAAGCACCAGGAACACGGGAACGTGGAAAATGTCCAGGCCACCCGCTGAGACGCTCACGCTCGCCGGACTCGCCGACCGCGCCCGGGCGTTGTCGGCGGGATCCGACCGGACGCTCATCGGGATCGTCGGACCACCCGGTGCCGGCAAGAGCACCGTGGCGGAGGCCCTCGTACATCAGCTCGGTTCGGACGCCGTCCTGGTCCCGATGGACGGCTTCCACCTGAGCAACGAGGTTCTCGAAACGCTGGGACGCCGGGACCGCAAGGGCGCTCCGGACACCTTCGACGCGGACGGCTACATCGCTCTCCTCCGCCGGCTGCGCCAACAGGTCGACGAGATCGTCTACGCTCCGGCGTTCCGGCGCGACATCGAGGAACCGATCGGTTCGAGCACCCCGGTGCCCCGGGCGACACCGATCGTGGTCACCGAGGGCAATTACCTGCTGCTCGACACGCAGCCGTGGAAGCTCATCCGCGACCTTCTCGACAGCACCTGGTACCTGGAGGTGGACGAGACCGTACGCCTCGAACGGCTCATCGCCCGCCACGTCGCCTTCGGAAAGGCCCCCGACGCGGCCCGAGCCTGGGCCGAGGGCAGCGATCAGGCCAACGCGGCCACCATCGCCGAATCGAGCCGGTACGCCGACCTGCTGCTCCGCCTCGCGCCGACCGCCACCTGACGACGCGTCATCCTGCGTAGGGCCTCCAGCCGAGGTAGTGCCCAGGACCAACAGGTCGGATTATCGGGGCTGGGCAGCCGAGGCATCCCTCGCTCTCCAGCGGATGCCAATTAGGGTCAACCGGTACCAACGCGGGCCACTGCGGCCAACCGCCGGTCGCAAACATGGGTTTGTGTGTTCGGGTTTTGGTCCTGGGCTGGGAGAACAGGGGCCCGGGTGATGTGGGCCAACGTGGGCCACTCCCTGCCACCCCAGGTGTACGCCCAGGTCGCTAGACTAGGCCCTCGCGCCCCCGTAGCTCAGGGGATAGAGCATCGGTTTCCTAAACCGTGTGTCGCAGGTTCGAATCCTGCCGGGGGCACCAGGTCACAGCCTTGATCACCGATCACTGTTCCGTCTTCCGGGGCTTGCGTGCCCGCTGCGTGCCCGATCGCTTCGCCACCTTCGCCCTGCTCGCGTCCAGGTACTGAGCGACCTCCGCGTCCCGGCCGTCGACGGCACGGGCGTAGTGGCGAGTCGTCACGCTGGCATTGGCGTGCCCGAGACGACGAGCTGCCACCAGGACGCCGTGTGAGTCAGCGACCCAACTCGCGTGCGTGGCCCGAAGGTCGTGAGGCGTCACGTCGACCAAGCCCAGCCGAGCGCACCGCCACCAGGAAGCGGCGGCGGAAGCCGTGGTAGCTCTGCTGCCGGTCGGCGGTGTGCGCCTGGTGCCCGGGGAAGACGAACACGTCCGGCCCGTCAGGCAGCGTCGCAAGGCGCTCCCGGAGCAGCTGCACGACGAACGCCGGCACGGCCAGCTCCCGCCGTTGATGGTTCTTCGGGGTATCGATGACCGGACCACCGGGCACCTGCGGCATCGCCTCGGCGACGGTCAACCGACCCGAGCTGACGTCAATGTGACGACGGCGCAGCGCGAGGGCTTCCCCGATCCGCAGCCCGCCGTCGGATAGGTCACCGGCCCACCGCGCCACGCCGCTGTCTCGACGGGGTGGGCGTTCGGGCACCGGCCGTCGTGGCTGCGGTTCGGCTGGTGGCCGGTCCTCTCGCGCTACCGGCGGATGGTTCAGCCGTCGATCTTCGGTCCCTGCTTGCAGTGACCCTCCGCCAGGCACACGAAGCGAT
Source organism: Micromonospora sp. LH3U1 (assembly GCF_028475105.1). Taxonomy (NCBI): domain Bacteria; kingdom Bacillati; phylum Actinomycetota; class Actinomycetes; order Micromonosporales; family Micromonosporaceae; genus Micromonospora; species Micromonospora sp. LH3U1. Next base: position 714,633 of record NZ_CP116936.1, read on the forward strand.
ATCTGAGTTTGACGAGGTATTCGGAGGTCGAGCATAGGTTGGTGGCGTACTGGCCGAATTGCGCTCTTATGAATCAAGGCAGCCTGCAAGCGGGCCGCGCCGGCCCGGCCGGCCACGCTGACTGGCAACCTTGCGTATTCGTGTAATGCGAGTTCGATGGTCTGTGGCCTCAGCAACAGCCGTCTGTAACCGTCTTCAGATCTCGGCAGGACAGAGCCTGAGCTTCCCCGCTAGCTCGGAGGACGATCTGCAGAGCGGCTTGGGCAGGGGTGACGTGCGTGGTGTCGATGACCTCGGCCTCGGCATGCAGCCACGTGCGGGCCGCCTCGGCGTAGGGCTCGAGGTACTTGAGGCGGAACGGGGAGGGGACGGGGTGTTCTCCCTCGATACGCCTGCGGAGGGTCTCTTGGTCAGCGTGGAGGACGAAGTGCCTTACCGGGATGGCATGGTGGGCGAGGCCCGTGCTGATTTCGCGCCAGTACTGCTCGACCAGGACGGTCATGGGTATCACCAAAGTGCCGCCGGTGTAGTCGAGCACGCGGCGGGCGGTCTCGACGACGAGCTGCCGCCACGGCGGCCAGTGCTGGAAGTTGTCCGTCTCGGGCAGCCCTGGCGTGATGTCCATGAGTGTCTCGCCGACCTTCTCGGCGTCGAATACCCGTGAATCCGGGATCAGTTGCTGCACGAGCGCGCTGGTCGTCGTCTTGCCCGCGCCGTGGGTGCCGTTGAGCCATACGATCACGGGACACATTAACGCGCGTGAGCAACCGGACGGCGTTATGGACGAGATCCTGAGGCGGGACGATCGCCGTCGGGGTCCCATTATGAAGCTGAATGTGATCAGTCTGGCCAGTGGGTTGTCCAACTGTCGTTCGAGAAAGATGCTGTGGAATCGGTTGTTGTGCTACCTGCGCTGGTCGCGCAACCCGAATCGATCTCTGTGCTTTTGCGGAAGAGTGAGTAAACCTCGGCTCGCCAGGGAGAAGGCGAGACTTGAAAGCGTGGAGAGGGCGCAGCGATGATGGCAGGGCGGAGCGATCCACTTTGGCCGATCAAAGCGATGGGCTGGACGAGATCCTCGGGCACAAGCCGGTGAGCGTGTTCCTGCCGGCAAGCAAATAGGCCTCTGCGTGAGCCGGGAGCCGGTCTAATCTCGCGAGATCGGTTCCGGTGCCGCGAAGTCAACCTCCATCGCTGACAGAACCCGAACGCTGCGATCGGGGAAGTCGATGTGCCGGTAAATCTCGTTGTGGTGGGCGATCGATTGGTTTGGCGGAACGAAGTCTGTCGGTTCGGAGCGAATGGATGTCGTGTGCCCGTCCGCCACGAGTACCAGGTCGTAGCCGTGGCTGAGAGCCTGGCGCGCGGTCGTCTCCACACAGTTCTCCGTGGCGAAGCCCGTGACCAGAACCTCGGTCACGCCAACACGACGCAGCATCGCATCGAGTTCGGTGCCCAGGAAGGCGTCCGCGGTCGTCTTCGTCACTATCGGCTCACCTTTCTGTGGCGTCAGTTCGGGCAGGACGCCACCGCATTGGTGCTGCTTGATGGTGACAACAGGAACGCCCGAGGCGCGCGCCCTGGAGCTAAGGCTCGCGATGGTTGCGACGGTGCGGTCAGGGCAGTGCATGATCGACAGCATGTCGTCCTGCATGTCGATGACGAGGAGCGCAGGGCGGTGTGGCTGCGGCGGCATGAGCACACCGTAGCTTTGGAGAGTTGGCCGCAACCAACATCAGAAGCCGCCAATCTCCGAGCGGGGGAGCCAGGTGCCACAGCCCTAAGTTCCTTCGCCGCCTGGACGGCGAGCGCTGGACTGACGAGATCATCTGGCACAAGCCGGGCACAACCGCCGCCAACAGGGGCTGTCAACCGCTGTGAGGCAACGCAAGGTCTCGCCTCGCCCAGTTGAGGACGGCGAGCCGCCCGATCTGACATGGTCGACGCCTCGCCGGATGAGTTCAGGGTTCAAGTCTCAGCATTGCCGAAACGTTCTCTCTTAATTCAAGGCGGCCCGCAAGCGGGCCGCGCCGGCTCGGCCCCGGCCTGCTGGCGATCTCCGGCCGGCATCGGCCGGGCCGGCCGGCCGCACTGACGGACGAGAAGACCTCGGGGCTCCGCCGAAGAACCCCGGCCTGGGCCGGATATCCGAAACGATGGGCAGTCGCCACCGCGTACACAGGTGAGGCGCTGAACGACGACCCTGAGATCGACTTGGCTGTCCGTGACTCCGCTAGCTGATCGCGGTGTGCTCAACGCTCAACGCGCTAGAGCCGTTGCCATGGGGCGAGCGCCCTGCGGTGGCCACGCGCGGGTCACAAACTCGGTCGAGCGGTTCGCCTATGCGGGCCTGGAGGCGCACCGCGTCCACTCGATGCCACGGAAACGGATGATGCGCATCGGTCACGGTGAGCCTCCACCACAGACGGGCAACGTTGGTCCATTCCGGTCTGAGCGTCAGCACCTGACTCGACTCATCATGCGTCTGCGAAAGCGGTCTGACTGACCTTCCGTGGAAGCCAGCGAAGGCGGCGACGGGGCGGGCACCCGTCAGTAGAAAGTCAGCAAACGCCACGACAGCGGTTGTTAGTCGACGGCATCCCGCCTTCCTAAACCGTGTGTCGCAGGTTCGAATCCTGCCGGGGGCACCTCGAAGATCAGCCAAAACGCCAGCTGAGCAGCCGATACATCACCGCGTCGATCGGTCGACCTGATCGCGCTGCGCATGTGCCGCCCGACGCTGATCAATACGGCGCTCAACAGATTGGCGCTCACTGAGCAGGCCCTTCGGGCGGGAGCTTGTTCGCGCGCACCAGGATCTGCGTTTGCGCACCCCGATGACTAGACGGACCGAGCCTGATCCCCTCGACCCAAATCCACTCATCGCGCGGAGGGCGGTTGGCCACCAGCCGAACCCCGGTTACCCACAACCGCACCGGCCCGTCCGCCGGCAGAAGACGGTCGGCCGCGTCGATCTCCAGTACCGCGCCGAGTCGTACCCGAACGTCAAACACCGCGTCTCCTCATCACCGGCGCCGCATTGCTCGGCGGCGCGCTGTCGGTCGTGCCTGGCTGGATCTGAAGGCCGCCGATCTGCACGAAGACCTCCCGCCGCGTCAGCGCCTTGCCGCTTGCCGGGTCGATGGAGTAACCGGTCAGCCATACCCAGCCGTGGTACGTCGGCTTGTCGCAGACCGTGGTCACCCGCAGCCACAGCGCCCGATCGCTGCCGAACTGCACCGACGCCCGTCCGTCGATCAACACCAGGTCACCCGGTACGGGGACACCCGGCCGGCGTGTTGCCGGTGCGCGAAGTGCCGAGGCGGACGGGCCATTCCCAGGCCGTCGTTCGGATCGCAGCCCCACGCCAGCACCCACCCCGGGCCGGCCTCAGCGGGTCGTCGAGCGACCGGAAGCCACGCCGTGCAGGCAGGTACAGCGGGACTAGGGGTCGAGTTCGCCCTCGGCCCACCCTCGGGATGGCCGTGCGGGCAACGGTGTACTTCCTGCCCGTGCATGAGCAGGATTGGCAGTTGCTAGATACGTTCAGCATCGTCATGAGCACAGGCTGTGACACATTCAGCCCAGCGACCCGGAAAATCCTTCCAGGGTCGCTGCCAGCCGAGGGAGACAGTGAACCGGTGCGGGAAAGAACCAGCAACCTGACCATCGGCGAACGCGTCGCCTGGTACCGCTACCGACGCGGCCTGTCGCAGGAAGTCCTAGCCGGACTCATCGGCCGTACCGCCGGCTGGTTAGGCAAGATCGAGAACAACAGAATCGAGCTGGATCGGCTCTCCGTTATCAAATCCCTCGCCGACGTCCTGGACATCTCCCTCGGCGACCTGCTCGGCGAACCCTCACTGCTCGACTGGACCGGCGATAGCGGCACCGAAACCGTCCCCACACTGCGCGCCGCCCTGATGAACTACCGCGCCCTCGGTCCGTTCGGTGGCGACACAGACGCGGAGCCGACGAGCGTCGCTGTGCTCAGGAAGGAGGTAGGCGCCCTCTGGGACGCCTACCAGGACTCACGATTCGGGTACGTCACCGGCCGCCTACCCGACCTGCTGCACCGCGCCCAAGCCGCCGCCGACCACCGCCACGGCGACGACCAGGATCGGGCCCGCTGGCTCCTCGGCCTGGCGTACCAACTCGCCGCCACCCAGCTCACCAAGCTCGGCGAGAGCGACCTCGCCTGGATCGCCGCCGACCGCGGACTGGCCGCCGTTCGCCCCACAGGCGACCCGCTCATCACCGGCTCCTTGTTCCGCTCCGTCGGCCACGCCCTGCACGCCACGGGCCGCTACGCCGAAGCAGTACGCCTCACCGAAGACGCCGCCGGTTACCTTGAGTCACACCTCAAGCACGCCACCCCAGCGCTGCTCTCTGTCTACGGAACCCTGTTCCTGTCCGGCTCGATGGCCGCCGCCCGATCCAACGACGCCGCCACCACCCGCACCTTCCTCGCCGCCGCCGATCACGCTGCCGATCTGCTCGGTGCCGACGCCAACCACCTTTGGACCGCGTTCGGCCCGACCAACGTCGCCATCCACCGCGTGGCCACTGCCGCTGAGTTGGGAGACCTGCAAGTCGCCATCGACCTCGGCCCGCGAGTCGACACCGCCGGCCTACCGATGGAGCGTCGGGTACGGCACGCCCTCGAACTCGCCCGTGCCTATAGCTCGTGGAACCGGGTCGATGACGCCCAAGCTTTGCTGTTCGACGCCGAACAGATGGCACCCGAGCAGGTTCGCCACCACTTCCTCAGCCGACAACTCGCCCTGACCTGGATCCGCCGACAGCGGGGCAAGCCCTCGGTTGAACTTGTCGTACTGGCCCGGCGGCTCAACGTGCTCGACTGAACCCAGCCAATCTAGGCTGGCTTGGTGACGGCAAACGAGATGCCACCCATGGCAACCCCACATGTTGCCGCAGGCGCCCTCTTCTTCGACAACGAAGGCCGCGTGCTCCTCGTACGCCCCAGCTACAAGGACCACTGGGAAATCCCCGGCGGCTACGTCGAACCCGGCGAGTCACCGCATGCGGCCTGTGTACGTGAGATTGAGGAAGAACTCGGCCTCACTACTGGCGTGGGGCCCATGCTCCTGGTCGACTGGGCACCGGCAGAGCACGAAGGAGACAAGCTCCTCTTCATCTTCGACGCTGGTTCTCTCACTACGGAGCAAGAGCAGGCCATCCGCTTCGCGGACGGTGAACTCACCGAATGGCGTTACGTGGCAGCAAACGATCTGGAGCATTACGGACCGCCTCGACTCACTCGCAGACTCCGCGTAGCGATCACCGCACGTAACAGCGGCAACGCCACTTACGCAGAGCACGGTGACGCCGCCTAGCCCGGAGTTCCGACACGAGTTAGGGCGGCCCTGAACGGAGGGCCGCATGTGCGGCTCGGACGGGCTGGTGGCGACCGGCCCGAACAGGTGCGCAGGTGCTTGCCCCCCGTGCGAGCTACCCGCAAGTGTCCACCGCACGGTGACGATTCCTGACCGGCGACTCCATAGCGTTTGACGTGGCCGCTGCGCTCTCGCCGCGGACCTCGTTGAAGGAGTCGTCATGCGTTTGTTGAAGCAGTTCGTGGCCGTTTTGGCGGTCGCCTTCGTCGGTAGTCAGGCCATCGCCGCGGTGGAGGGGAACGCCTGGCTCACCCTGGCCCTGGGTGTGTTGACGGCGGTGGCGGCGATCCTCGTGTATGCGTGGGTGGTGCGGCGTACCGAACGCCGTTCGCCCACGGAGGTGTCCCGGGCCGGGGCCGGCGCCCGGATCGCCCGGGGGGCGCTGATCGGGGTCGGGATGTTCGCGGCGGTCATTGTCAACATCGCCCTCATCGGCGGCTACCACGTCAACGGCCTGGGCTCGGTGTCGGGCGCGGTGGCGCTGTTCGGGTTCATGGCCGCCGCTGCGGCGACCGAGGAGCTGATCTTCCGCGGCGTCCTGTTCCGTGTCGTCGAGGAACGCATGGGCACCTGGATCGCGTTGTTGCTGACCGGCGTGGTGTTCGGCCTGATGCACCTGCTCAACCCGGACGCCAGCCTGTGGGGCGCGGTCGCCATCGCGGTCGAGGCCGGGTTCATGCTCGCCGCCTGCTACGCAGCCACCCGCAACCTGTGGGTGCCGATCGGCCTGCACTTCGGTTGGAACTTCGCCGCCGGCGGCATCTTCAGCGTCGTGGTCTCCGGCAACGGCGAGTCCAAGGGCCTGCTGGACACGACGATGTCGGGCCCGACCCTGCTCACCGGTGGCGACTTCGGGCCGGAGGGAAGCCCGTATACGGTGGCGGCGGGTGTCGTGCTGACCGGAGTGTTCCTGTGGCTGGCCCACCGCCGCGGTCACCTGGTCCCGCGTCGCCGCCGCGCGGTCGGCGTCGAGCCGGCGACCGCTACGGTTTCCTGATGGTCGGCCTTCGGATGGTTCCGGACTCGTGGCGGCGGTGGGACGTCACGGTCCGGGATCTCCCGTTGGCGCTGCTGTTCGCCCTCGCGTCGGTGGTGCCGGCGCTGCACAACCACGGTACGCAGCTCGGCGACCTGCCGGGGCGCCCCTTCGACGCGCTGACCGTCGTGGTGGTCGCCCTGGAGTGCCTCCCGCTCGCCGTCCGCCGGCGCTGGCCGGCCCTCTGCCTCGCCCTGGTGTCGGTCGGCTTCGCGGTCGACCAGCTCCGCGGCTATCACACGGTCGCGGGCTCCGCGCTGGCCATCGCGCTGCTGAGCGCGGGCGTCCACCTGGAACGTCGTCGGCGCACCACCATGGTCCTGGCCTCCGTCGCGTACGTGGCGCTGGCCGTCGCTCTCGACCGGCACGGGTCGACCGAGGGCGTGACCGGGTTCGTCACGTTCTACCTGGCAGTGGCCCTGGCGTGGGGCATCGGAGCCTGGCTGCGGCAGTCCCGGGCCGTCGAGGCCGAACGCCGCCGCCACGTCGCCGTGACCGCACGCGCCGCCGAACGCACCCGCATCGCCAGCGAACTTCACGACATCGTGACCCACCACGTGACGGCGATGGTCGTGCAGGCCGAGGCGGCCCGCTACCTGACCGCCGCGCCCGAGCGCCTCGACACGACCCTGACCGCCATCACCGACACCGGCCGCCGGGCCATCACCGACCTGCGTCACCTGCTCGACCTGCTCAACCCCGACCACAGCACCGATCCGCGTACGCCGTCCGTCGGCGAGCTCCGCGCTCTCGTGGAGCAGACCCGACAGGCCGGGCAGCCGGTGGAGTTCACCGAGGAGGGCAGCCCGGAGGACACGACCGGCGGCGCCGAGGTGACGGCCTACCGAGTGGTGCAGGAGGCGCTGACGAACGCCCTCAAGTACGCCCACGGCAGCCGCACCATTGTTCACGTGCACCACGGCGAGAGGGAGACCACTGTGCGGGTCAGCACCGAAGGCTCCGACTCGTACGCCGGGGCCCCCGGCGGGAGCGGACGCGGCCTCGCAGGGCTCAGCGAACGGGTCGGCGCGCTCGGCGGCGAGTTCAGCGCAGGACGGCGGGCCGACGGCGGCTTCGTCGTGCATGCCCGCATTCCTACCGGGATCCGGTCGTGACGGCCCCGATTCGGGTGCTGGTCTGTGACGACCAGGCGCTGATCCGCACCGGCTTCGCGACCATCATCGGCGCTCAGCCCGACCTCGAGGTGGTGGGCGAGTGCGGCGACGGACGCGCTGCGATCGACCTCGCCAACCGGCTGCATCCGGACGTGGTCGTGATGGACGTACGGATGCCGGTACTCGACGGCATCAAGGCAACACGCCTGCTGGCCGGCGCGGGGGTGGCCCACCCCGTCAAGGTGCTCGTGGTGACGACGTTCAACCTCGACGAGTACGTGTACGAGGCGCTGCGCGCGGGAGCGAGCGGGTTCCTGCTCAAGGACGCTCCTCCGGCCCAACTGCTGCACGGTATCCGCACCGTCGCGACCGGCGGTGCGCTGCTGGCGCCCGAGGTGACCCGGCAACTCGTCGGCAGGTACGCGGCACGGATCCGTCCCGCCGAGGGCACACCGCACGACGTCGGGCTGACCCCGCGCGAACTGGAGGTGTTGCGCCTCATCGCCGACGGCCTGTCCAACAGTGAGATCGCCGCGACCCTCGTGATCAGCCAGGAGACCGTCAAGACGTACGTGTCACGCATCCTCACCAAGCTCGACCTGCGCGACCGCGTGCAGGCGGTGGTCTACGCCTACCGCGCAGGCTTGGTGACCTAGCGTCCACCTCGAACCCCTGGAGGGTGTCGCTGATCGGCCCGGCGGGCGTGGGCTACGAGGAAGCGCAGCCCACGCCCGACCGGTGGCGCCGGGGACCTACGGGCCGGTCAGAGGAACTTGTACATCTCCTCGGAGGCGGCCTCGGTGTCCTTGGCGGGCGGTGCGGTGACCGAGACCGGCTCGCCGAAGCCGCTCATCTTCATGTCGGTGACGAGATCACCCAGGCTCTTCGTGGCGATCGTGTAGGACAGGGCGGTGAGCCGGCCGTCCTTGTCGACGGTCGCCTCGAAGGGGACCGCCGTCGGGTCCTTCGCCAGCTTGGCGGTCGACTCGAGGCCGGCACGCGTTCCATCGGTGCCGGCGGCCTCTGCCGCCTTGCCCAGGTCGGCGGTGCCGCTGTATTTGCCAGGGCTCACCTCCTGCGCGGAGACGACGCCGCCGATGATGCCGGTCTGCGACTTCATGTCGAACGACTGGCGCAGGGAACTGGTCGGCTTGAGCTTGTTGAGGTCGATCTTCATCCAGGGCTTGTCGCCGTCGAGGGAGTCGGACTTGATGTAGGCGACGTCGCCGATCAGCCGGGCCTCCATCGGTTCCGGGGTCTTCCCGGTGACCTGGATCGCCTTGGCGGCGGGGTCCATCTTTCCGGTCAGGTTGATCGACTGGTTGCCGGCCTTGACCGAGGCGTCCATGGTGACCGTGCCGGCGAGGCTGCGATCCATGCCTTGCCGGACGGCGGCCACCGGCTCGAGTTTGGACGTCGCGGGGGCGGCGGCGGAGGGTGCGCTCGCCGCCGGCTCGTCGGAGTTGGTGCCGCAGCCGGCCAGGAGGGCGGCGGCGAGGGCAATCGAGAGGGTTGGGATCAGTCGACGCATAGACGAGACCCTAACGGGCGTCCGCTACCCGGTTTCCCCGAGTGCGGTGGTGCCGCGCTGGTCAGAGCGCGGCAACCGCACGTGTCAGTCGGCCGGCAGCTGGTCGGCTCGGGTAATCACTTCGTCGATGAGGCCGTAGTCCCGCGCCTGCTCTGCGGTGAACCACCGGTCCCGGTCCCAGTCCCGCTGGATCTCGTCGAGTGTCCGTCCACTGTGCTGGGCGATCAACTCCTGCATCGTCCGCTTCACGTGCAGCATGTTCTCGGCCTGGATGGTGATGTCGGAGGCGGTGCCGCCCATTCCGCCGGACGGCTGGTGCATCATGACCCGCGAGTGCGGCAGCGCGTACCGCTTGCCGGCCGCGCCCGCGCAGAGCAGGAACTGCCCCATCGAGCCGGCGAACCCGAGCGCCAGGGTGGCCACGTCGTTGCGGACGTAGCGCATCGTGTCGTAGACCGCCATCCCCGCGCTCACCGACCCGCCCGGCGAGTTGATGTAGAGGTAGATGTCCCGGTCGGCGTCCTCGGCGGCGAGCAGCAGGATCTGCGCGCAGATCTGGTTGGCCGACTCCTCCGTCACCTCGGTGCCGAGGAAGACGATCCGCTCCCGCAGCAGCCGCTCGAACACGTGATCACCGAAGGATGGCTGCCCGCCGTCCAGCATCCGCACGCCGTACCCGATCATGTGCCGCCGCCTTCCACCGTGCCGGCGGGCGGTGGGACCGCCCGGTGAGCCGACCCTTCCAGCGTGCGGTCGGTGGTGCCGTCGGGCCCAGGGATTCTGCCGCCGGCAGATCCGCCGACAGCAGAACCACGCGGCCTACGCGGCGGTCAGCCGCCGCGCACCAGTCTGGGCCGCGCCGCTGCCGGCCAGGAAGGGGGTACGCGGACCGGTGCGCGAGCCACCAGCGGAGGCCGTCGCGCCGACACTGAGGGTTGGGTCGCTCGCCCCCGACCCGTGGTGCAGGACGAACCCGCTGATGCGTGGGCCCACCAGCAGGGTGGCGTTGCCGATCTCGCGTCGAGCCGCGTCGACCCGCTCCAGGTGGGTCAGCGCGGCGCGCGGCGCGGCCGGGAGGCGGGGCTCGACCCGACGCATGTCGTCGCGGGCCTCCCCGAGCAGGTCGGCGAGGCTGATGCCGAGCGCCCGGCAGATCGCCGCGAGCACCTCCGAGGAGGCCTCCTTGCGGCCCCGCTCCACCTCCGACAGGTAGGGCACCGAGACGTCGGCCGACTCGGCCACCTCGCGCAGCGTGCGGCCCTGACGCTGGCGGTGGCGGCGCAGCACCCCGCCGATCACTCGTCGCAGCAACGACATGCCGGCCTCACTCTCGCGGTCGTCGTCGGGGGACAACCCCATCATGCCCGTTTTCGGCCGTCGCGGCGGCCCCGTGCCCGCCGAGTCGGCGCGGGCTTGGTGCCTTCCGCTGCGCAGCCCCGACGTGCGGTGTGCGGCGTACCCGCTATGTTGTGGGCGTGCAGGCGACGGTGGGGGAGCAGGTTCGACGGTGATCCATTTTCCCGCGCAGCGCCGGGGTCCGCTGAGCGCGCTGAGCCTACGGCTCGCCGCCGCGCTGGGCCTGGTCTTCGCCGTGGTCGCCGCGGTCTACCTGGGCCGGGACGGCTACCGCGACGTCAACGAGGATGGCCTCACCCTCCTCGACTGCTTCTACTACGCGGTCGTGTCGCTCTCGACGACCGGGTACGGCGACATCACGCCGGCCGCACCGTCGGCCCGGCTGGTCAACGTCCTCTTCATCACCCCGGCCCGAGTGATCTTCCTGATCATCCTGGTTGGCACCACCCTGGAAGTTCTGACCGAGCAGTACCGGACCGGCCGTCGCCTGTCGCGGTGGAGGAGAAGCGTGAAGGACCACGTCATCATCTGCGGCTACGGCACCAAGGGGCGCAGCGCGGTCTCCGCTCTGATGGAGAACGGTCTGGACCGGTCGCGGATCGTGGTGGTGGAGCGCAGCGCCGCCGCCCTGCGGCAGGCAACCTCCGCGGGGCTGGTGGCCATCGAGGGTTCGGCGACCCGGTCGTCCGTGCTGAACGAGGCGCACGTCAAGAACGCGAAGGCCGTGATCATCGCGACCGACAGTGACGATGCCTCGGTGCTTGTCGCGCTGACGGTGCGGCAGCTCACCGCTGGGCAGGTCCGGATCATCGCGGCGGCACGGGAGGCGGAGAACGCCCCGCTGCTCAAGCAGAGCGGCGCGCACCACGTGATCGTCTCGTCGGCCACCGCGGGCCGGCTGCTCGGCCTGTCCACCTCGGCTCCGCCGCTGATCGACGTGGTGGAGGACCTGCTCACTCCCGGCCAGGGCATGGCGCTGGCGATGCGTTCGGCGGAGCGGGACGAGGTGGGTCGCTCGCCGCGCGAGCTGGAGTCGTTGGTGATCGCCCTGGTGCGGCGGGGCAAGGTGGTCAGTCTCGCCGACCGGGCCGGTGCGGTGATCGAGACTGGCGACATGCTCGTGCACGTACGCGACGACCGCCCCCAGTCGGCTACGACGGCCTGACCGTCCCGCCGCTGCGGCGGCGTCAGAGATGCAGCGTCAGAAGGTGTCGTCGGCTGCGCAGATCACTTCGGTGCAGGTGATCGGCGTCGTGGTGGCGGCCCGCCGAAGCAGCTCGTAGAGCGTCTCCCGCTCGGCGGGATCCAGCGCTCCCAGCACCTCGTTCTCGGCGCCGGCGAGGGCGCATTCGGCCTCGCTGAGGCGTTTTGCCCCATTTGTGGTGAGTTCGACGACGTGTCGGCGACGGTCCTCGGGCGAGCGGCGACGCTCGATCAGCTGCTTCGCTTCCAGGTCGTTGAGCAGCCCGACGATGTTGGTGCTGTCCATTTCCAGGATCGTGGCGAGCGCCTGTTGGCCGGTGCCGCCGCCAGCGCGCAGCACGGTGAGCGCGACCAGATGCCGGGGGCGTAGGCCCAGTGGCGCCAGCACCGACTCCGACCGCAGTCGCATCCGTCGGGCCAGGTGGTCCAGGAGTGCGCCCGAGCGGTGCTCCGAGGTGTCGAGCGGCTGCGCGGACATGTGACCCAGTCTACCGACTCAGCGGAACATCGGCCTGCTATAAATAGTTGGTGCTTCACAGACGATTACTGGAGGGGGAATAATGCATCTGCTGCATATTGACTCGAGCATCCGCGGTGACTGGTCGATCAGCCGGCGGCTCACCGCCCGCGCGGTCGACGCATGGCGTGCGGCCCACCCGGACGGCACCGTGGCCTACCGAGACCTGGGCGCCGAACCGCTGCCGCACCTGGACGCGGACGGTGGGCTGGCGCGGATGACGCCTCCGGACCAGCACACGCCCGCCCAGCGCGACTCCTGGGAGCTCAGCGAGCGGCTGGTCGACGAGGTGAAGCAGGCCGACGTGGTGCTGCTCGGCCTGCCGCTCTACAACTTCGGCGCGCCCAGCAGCGTCAAGTCCTGGGTCGACCACCTGATCGTTCCCGGGCTGTCGTACGACCTGACGACGCAGGAGGGCCTGCTCGGCGGACGCCAGTTCGTGGTGCTGGCCACCCGGGGCGGCGGCTACGGCGAGGGCACCCCCCGCAACGGCTGGGACCACGCCGAGCCGTGGCTCCCGCACGGACTGTCGATGACCGGCATGCAGCCGCGCTTCATCAGCGCCGAGCTGACCCTGGCGCCGTCGGTGCCGGCGATGGCCGAGCTGATCCCGCTGCACGAGGCGAGCCTCGCGGCAGCCGAGAAGGAGATCGACAACCTGTGGACGCCGGCCACCGCCCAGCGCTGAGGTAGCCGGTACGACGAGAGCGGCCGCCCCCGTTGCCAGGGACGGCCGCTCTCGTCGTGAACGTACGGGTCAGAGAATGGTCCAGGTGTCGCCGCTGCCCAGCAGGCCGGCGAGTTGCTGCTCGGGCGTCTCGGTGACTGTCGCCTTGGCGGCGGCGAGCTGACTCTGCACCACGCTGTCGTAGGACGGTCGGTCCACCGAGCGGAACACCCCGATCGGGGTGTTGCGCAGGTCCAGGCCGGGCAGCCGGGACAGCGCGAAGGCGTACGCCGGGTCGGTCACCGTCGCGTCGTGCACGACGATCTCCTCCGGGCGGACCGAACTGGTCTCCCGGACCTCCAGGCCGAAGCCGCCCGGCGGGTGCACCACGCAGAACCGCCCCTCAGCACCGCCGAGCTGGCCGTTCGGCTCGCGAGCAGCGCCGAAGGTGATGGGCTGCCCGTGCTCCAGGCGGATCAGGTAGTCGTCCCGGGTGGCCGGGTCCTTGAGCTGGTCGAACGCCCCATCGTTGAAGATGTTGCAGTTCTGGTAGATCTCCACGAAGGCCGAGCCCTCGTGCTCGGCGGCGGCCCGCAGCACCGACTGGAGGTGCTTACGGTCGGAGTCGATGGTCCGGCCAACGAAACTGGCCTCCGCGCCGAGGGCGAGCGAGAGCGGGTTGAACGGGGCGTCCGCCGAGCCGGCCGGGGTCGACTTGGTGACCTTGCCGACCTCGGACGTTGGCGAATACTGACCCTTGGTCAGGCCGTAGATCCGGTTGTTGAACAGCAAGATCTTGAGGTTGACGTTACGCCGCAAGGCGTGGATCAGGTGATTGCCGCCGATGGAGAGCGCGTCACCGTCGCCGGTGACCACCCAGACCGACAGGTCCGGCCGGGACACCGACAGGCCGGTCGCGATCGCCGGGGCGCGACCGTGGATCGAGTGCATCCCGTACGTGTTCATGTAGTACGGGAAGCGGGACGAGCAGCCGATCCCGGAGACGAAGACGGTCCGTTCCCGGGGGATGTTCAGCTCCGGCATGAACTGCTGGATGGCCGCCAGGATCGCGTAGTCACCGCAGCCGGGGCACCAGCGCACCTCCTGGTCGGACTTGAAGTCCTTCGCGGTGAGCTTGAGGGCGACGGGCTCAGACATTCTTCAGGACCTCTTCCAGCGTCGTCTCCAGCTCGGCCGACGTGAACGGCAGGCCGCGGACCTGGTTGTAGCTGATCGCGTCGACCAGGTAGCGGGCCCGGATGACGTGGGCGAGCTGGCCCAGGTTCATCTCCGGGATGACCACCTTGTCGTAGGAGCGCAGCACCTCACCGAGGTTGGCCGGCATCGGGGCCAGGTGCCGTAGGTGCGCCTGGGCGATGGACAGGCCGCGCTGGCGGACCCCGCGGCAGGCCGCGCCGATCGGCCCGTACGTCGAGCCCCAGCCGAGGACCAGCACCCGGGCGTCACCGTCCGGGTCCTCCACCTCGATGTCCGGCACCGGAATTGCCTCGATCCGGGCCGCCCGGGTTCGCACCATGAAGTCGTGGTTGGCCGGGTCGTACGAGATGTCCCCGGTCTTGTCGGCCTTCTCCAGACCGCCGATCCGGTGCTCCAGCCCCGCCGTGCCGGGAATGGCCCACGGGCGGGCCAGGGTCTCCGGATCACGCAGGTAGGGCAGGAAGGTGGTGCCGTCCTCGCCATTGGGCTCGGTGGCGAAATCGACCCGCAGGTCGGGCAGCGATTCCACGTCGGGCAGCAGCCACGGCTCCGAACCGTTGGCGACGTAGTTGTCCGACAGCAGGATCACCGGCGTGCGGTAGGTCAGCGCGATCCGAGCCGCCTCCAGCGCCGCGAAGAAGCAGTCCGACGGCGACCGGGGCGCGATCACCGCGACCGGCGCCTCGCCGTGCCGACCGTAGAGCGCCATGTTGAGGTCGGCCTGCTCGGTCTTGGTCGGCATGCCGGTCGACGGGCCGGCGCGCTGCACGTCCACGATCACCAGCGGCAGCTCCAGTGCCACCGCGAGCGAGATCGTCTCGCTCTTGAGTGCCACGCCCGGACCGCTGGTGGTGGTCACACCGAGGGACCCGCCGTAGGACGCGCCCAGCGCCGCGCCGACCGCGGCGATCTCATCCTCGGCCTGCACGGTGAGAACGCCGAAGCGCTTGTGCTTGCTCAGCTCGTGCAGGATGTCCGACGCGGGCGTGATCGGGTACGCGCCGAGGAAGACCGGCAGCCCGGAGCGGACCCCGGCAGCCACCAGCCCCAGCGAGAGCGCCGCGTTGCCGGTGATGTTGCGGTACGTGCCCGGCTTCATCTTCGCCGGCTTGACCTCGTAGCGGACCGCGAAGTCCTCGGTGGTCTCGCCGAAGTTCCAGCCGGCCCTGAAGGCGGCGACGTTTGCCGCGACCAGCTCCGGACGGGACGCGAACTTGCGCTCCAGGAAGCGCAGTGTCGACTCGTAGGGCCGGGAGTACATCCAGGAGAGCAGGCCGAGGGCGAACATGTTCTTCGACCGCTCGGCGTCCTTCTTGGACACCGCGTACGTGGCGAGCGCGCCGACCGTCATCGAGGTCAGTGCCACCGGGTGCACGACGTAGCCGGCCAGCGAGTCGTCGTCCAGAGGGCTGGCCTGGTAGCCGACCTTGGCGAGGTTGCGCTTGGTGAACTCATCGGTGTTGACGATGATGTCCGCGCCGCGCGGCAGGTCGGCCAGGTTGGCCTTGAGGGCCGCCGGGTTCATTGCCACCAGCACGTTGGGCGCGTCGCCCGGCGTGAGGATGTCGTAGTCGGCGAAGTGCACCTGGAAGCTCGACACACCGGGCAGGGTGCCGGCGGGAGCTCGGATCTCGGCGGGGAAGTTGGGCAGCGTGGAGATGTCGTTGCCGAGCTGCGCCGTCTCCGAGGTGAATCGGTCGCCGGTCAGCTGCATGCCGTCGCCGGAGTCACCGGCGAACCGGATGACCACCCGGTCGAGTTGACGGATCTGCTTGGTCACGCCTGCACCTCGCTTCGCTGCGCGTGGTCGCGCGGGCGGCTGAACATGATGGTGACCTCGCCTTGCCCGGCCACTGGACCTCCTTGACGCGACGTTTCACCGCACCGCCCCAGGCTGGTCCGGCCGCTGTCGTACCTCACCTGAGAGCCTACGTCTAAGGGAGCCCTAACCATCCCCGGAGGTCCGCCGACTGGGACCGGACTGAGCTGATAAATGCCCGGGTTTGAGGCGTTACGCCACGCCCGCCGTAATTCAGATCACCAACGGTTCACCCCGGCGACCCCGGTCCGGCGCGGTCGGGGTCGCCCTCGATCAGTCGGCGGGGTTGGGCGCAGGCTTGGGCACCGGGCCGGTGAGCCGGCGGCGCAGCGAGGTGGTGGCCAGCGTGAGCGCCAGCGCCACCAGCAGGACGGACACCGCGATCAGGATGATCGCGGTGCGCTGCACCGAGGTCATCCCGCCGTCGCCGTTGGAGGCACCGGCAGGGAGTACGCCCTGGGAGCCGGTCGGCGCGGGCGGCGAGACCACCGGCGTGGCCAACGCGGCCGCAGCGGTGATCCGGAAGCTCATCTGCACCCGCCGGGTCGGGCCGCTGCGCGGATCGAGCTGGCCGATCACGGCGCCGGACAACGGTGCTTCCCGCTGGGCCTGCGGCGTCGCCTCCACCGGCAGCCGCAACTCGGCGCTCCTGCCCGCCAGCACCAGGCCGGCGTCGCAGCGGGTCCGGGTCGGGTCGACCGCCACGCAGCCGGGCGGTGGGGTCGGGATGGTCACCCCGGCCGGCAGGACGACTTCGACCTGACCGGCGGCGTCCACCGTCCCGGTGTTGCCCAGCCGGAGCGTGAAAGCGCTGGCGGCACCGCTGATGTCGAAGGCCACCTCGTCGGCGGCCAGGGCGATCCCGGGCACCGGCGGACCGGGCGGGAAGAGCACCGCGAAGCCCTGGTCGTCGGTCGCTTCCCCGGGCACTCCCGGCGCGTCCGCGATGACCTGGACGGAGCCGGCGAGTGGCATCTGCTTCCACGCGGTCCCGGCGACCCGCAGTCGGAGCAGGGTGCTGAACCGGACGCCCGCCTCGGCCGTCCAGGCCCCACAGCGGTACGCGCCCCCACCGGCGGCGGTGCAGCCCTTCGTCCCGGCGTCGGTCAGCCCGGCCGGGAGCGTGTACGAGAGCCGGATCCGTTGGGCCGTCGTGCCGGTGTTGTTCACCGTGACCTGCAAGGTGGTGGCCGTGCTGGCCGTGTTCCAGTACGCCTCGGCGAGCGTGACGTCCTGGGTGGTGACCTGGACGCCCAGCGGGTTCGCCGGCGGTGCTGCCGACCCCGGAGCGGGCGGGCGGACCGGCGGGACCGTGGGCACCGGCGGCACCGGGATGACCGTGGTCACCGGGGGTGCCGGTGGTGCCGGCGTGGGCGGTCGGGTCGTGCCGGCCGGCACGGGCGCGGCGCTGGTCGGCGCCGCCGGCACCTCCGGGGCGGTGGTCACCGGTGCCGGCGGCGTCGTCTCCGGCGGCGGCGCGGCGGTCTCCGGTGCCGGGTCGGTCGGCACCGGATCACCCGGCCCCTCGGTCGGGGTGGGTTCCTCCGCCGGGGTGGTCTCGGGCTCTCCCCTGGTTCGCCGACCGGGTCGAGCAGCACCACGACCGTGTCCGCGTCCGGCGCTGCCGCGCTGGCCCAGGCCGGCCCGACGGCAAGCGCCGCGAGCAGACCGAGCGCGAGCGCGGTCGCCAGCCGGGGCGTGGAACGCCGCCCCTCCGCCCGGTTACCGGGCGATGCCTTCACGCGGGCCATCTGTCCTCCGGTGACATGGGTGAGTGTCCAATATTCGGTAACAGTTGCCCCAGTGCACTAGTCCCAACCGGAAACAAGTCCGTAACGTGTTCGGGACCACCCTTCTGGGCGGACGGTAGGCTCCCGACTGTGACCGGTTACCTGGGCTCGTACGCGACGCTCGGGCTGTTGCTGCTCGCCAGCGTTCTGTTCTTCGTTACGGCGTTCTCGGCCAACAGGGTGTTACGCCCCGCGCGTCCGGCCGATCCGCCCGGCAAGCGGGCCAACTACGAGTGCGGGATCGACCCGGTCGGCACGGACTGGGCGCAGATGCAGATCCGCTACTACGTCTACGCGTACCTGTATGTGCTGTTCGCGGTCGAGGCGGTGTTCCTCTTCCCCTGGGCGGTGGTCTTCGACCGGCCGGGCTTCGGTCTGGTGACGGTGGTGGAGATGGCGGTGTTCGTGGCGGTGCTCGCGCTCGGCATCCTCTATGCCTGGCGTAGGAACATCCTCCGCTGGACCTGAGCGTCGCGACCTCCGGCGATCGTGCCGGTGCGCCCGGCCGTTCGCGGTCGGTTACGGCGACGACCGGTCAGGCCATACCCCGGCGGGTGGCCGCGGGCGGGCGGTCGCCTCGGATCGAGGCCACGATGTCCAGCACCCGGCGGGTCGGACCGACCTGGTGAGCCCGAAACACCCGGGCGCCCAGCCAGGCCGAGACCGCCGTCGCGGCGAGCGTCCCCTCCAGCCGTTCGGCCACCGGCAGGTCCAACGTCTCACCGATGAAGTCCTTGTTGGAGAGCGCCACCAGCACCGGCCAGCCGGTTGCGGTCAGCTCGTCCAGCCGACGCGTGATCTCCAGAGAGTGCCGGGTGTTCTTGCCGAAGTCGTGCGCGGGGTCGATGAGGATGCCGTCGGGGCGTACCCCTGCCGCGACCGCGCGCTCGGCGAGCCCGGTCACCGTCGCGACCACGTCGGCGACCACGTCGGAGAAGGCGGCCCGGTGCGGCCTGGTCCGCGGGACCAGGCCGCCGGCGTGCGAGCAGACCAGGCCCGCGCCGGTCCGCGCGGCCACCCGGGCCAGCGTCGGGTCGGCACCTGACCAGGTGTCGTTGAGCAGGTCGGCGCCGGCCGCCACGGCCTCCGTGGCCACCTCGGCACGCCAGGTGTCGATGGAGATCACCACCTCGGGAAACGCGGCCCGGACGGCGGCGATGGTGTCCACCGTGCGCCGGATCTCCTCGGTGACGTCGACCTCCACGCCGGGGCCGGCCTTGACCCCGCCGATGTCGATGATGGCCGCGCCCTCGTCCACCGCCCGCTCCACGGCGCGCAGAGCGCTGTCGGCGGCGAAGGTGGCCCCCCGGTCGAAGAACGAGTCCGGTGTGCGGTTGATGATCGCCATCACCACCAGTTCGCCGGGGGCGAACGTGCGCCCACCCAGCCGAAGCGCCCCGGCCATGCCCGCCTCCTGAGATTCCGCGCCGTCGCCGCCGCGTCGGCCGAGCCCGACGCTAGTCGGTCGTCGGAGCGGAACTCCGCGCGGGCGTCGGCACAGATCGTGATCGGGCGGGTGGCGGGGTCGCTCCTGGCCGGCTGTCATGCCACGATCAGTACATGGGTCAGCTTCTGCTCCTCCTGGTCGTGGCGTTGACCGTCGCGGCGGTGATATTCGGCGTGACGGTGCTGGTCAGCGGCCGTGATCCCGGCCTGGTGCCCGCCGAGCCGGATTCGCAGGCCGTGGCGTTGCCGGGCACTCGGCCGTTGCGCGAATCCGATGTGGGGGCGGTCCGTTTCGACACCGGGTTGCGCGGGTACCGGATGGCTCAGGTCGATCAGGCGATGCGCCGCGCCGCCTACGACATCGGCTACAAGTCCGAGCTGATCGACGTACTGGAGTCGGAGGTCATCGCGTTGCGTGAGGGGCGCACCGACGACGCGGACCTGCTGCGTCAGGCCCGTGAGCAGTCCGCCAGCAAGGCGACGAACGCCGACGCGGCGGAGCCGGGCCTGGATGGGCCGCTGACTGACGACGCGGGCGTCGGAGCGGCGCCCGTCGGGTCGACCACCGCAGGCCCGCTGCCCGCCGCCACCTCATCCCCGGCGGACTCCGACGGCGTGGCACCGGCCGTGGCGCCAGCCGATGACGAGCCGGCCGACGGTGAGCAGACCGACGACGCGCCCGCCGACGGCACCGGGAAGCACGACGCGGTGGTTCGGTCGGAGTCGGCGTGACCGACCCGGAGGGCGCTGACGATCTTCGGCAGGCAGCCCGACCCGGTGCCGGTGAGGTGACCGCCACGGTGATCGTCGACGCCCCGGCGGAGCGGGTCTTCGCCGCGTTGCTCGCCTGGGAGCGTCAGTCCGACTGGATCCCGTTCACCCGCGTCCGGGTGGTCGAGGGCGACGGGCGCGAGGGCAGCCGGATCGAGGCGGTCACCGCGCTCGGCCGGGCGACGCTGCGCGACGAGATGCAGGTGGTCCGGGTCGACGAGCCGTACGAGATCGCCGTGGTGCACCACGGCCAGTTGCTGCGCGGCCCGGGCGTGCTGCGCTGCACCCAGCTGGGCCGGGACCGCACCCAGGTCGTCTGGCACGAGTGGTTCCACCTGCCGGGTGGCCGGGCCGGTCGACTGGCGTGGCCGTTGCTCTGGCCCGGTTCCAAGCTCGGTCTCACCCAGGCGCTGAAGAGGTTCGCCCGTCTGGTCGAGCAGGGCCGGCTGCCCTGACCACGCCCGGCGCCGGCTGCCAGCCCGGCGCTCGGAAGAGATACCCGGCGCGATGCCGCCAGGTCATCGCGGCGCGGAGGTCCCGAGCGATCGAGGCGTACTCGTGGAAGGCCACCCGCACCGGGTTGTAGCTGCCGACATTCTTGGTCAGGCCGTACACGCACCGCTCCCGCTCCGGCGCGAACGAGCCGAAGAGCCGGTCCCAGACGATCAGGATGCCGCCGAAGTTGCGATCCAGGTAGCCGCCCTGCGAGGCGTGGTGCACCCGGTGGTGCGACGGCGTGTTGAACACCGCCTCGTACCAGCGCGGCATCTTCTCGATCCGTTCGGTGTGGATCCAGAACTGGTAGAGCAGGTTGACCGAGCCGCAGAACGCGACGACCGCCGGGTGCACACCGGCCATGATCAGCGGGATGTAGAAGACCCAACTGGTCAGGCCGGTCCACGGCTGGCGCAGCGCGGTGGAGAGATTGAAGCGCTGCGACGAGTGGTGCACCACGTGCGAGGCCCAGAGGATCCGGATCACGTGGTGGCCACGATGGGACCAGTAGTAGAAGAAGTCCTGCGCGAGCAGGATCAGCGGCCAGGTCCACCAGACCTCGGCCACCCGCAACGGGGTGAGCGCGTAGAGCAACGCGTACGCGGCGGCGATCGGCACCTTCCAGAGCAGGTCGGTGAAGACGCTGCCCAGCCCCATCGCCATGCTGGTCGCGGTGTCGGCGCCGCCGTAGCCGACCTCGTCGTCGTCGCGGTGCAGCAGGTAGGAGACCCGCTCCAGCACGACGAGCAGCACGAAGGCCGGGATCGACCAGGCGATGACGTCCGGGAACTCCTTCATCGCGCGGCCTCCGCTCGCCGTCGCCGGCCGGGGCGCACCGCTGGGTGACCCCGACCTACCGGTCGGTAACAAGCACCATAGGCAGCCGGAGGGCCGGTGGCAATGGGCTGTCGGTGCGATGCCCTAGCGTGTACGAGGTGACTGACCTGGTGATCGGTGCCGATGGGCTTGCTCGCTGCGCCTGGGGGTCGAGCACCCCCGACTACGCGGTCTACCACGACACCGAGTGGGGGCGGCCCCTGCACGGCGACGACGCGCTCTACGAGCGGATGACGCTGGAGGCGTTCCAGTCCGGGTTGTCCTGGCTGACCATCCTGCGCAAACGCCCGGCGTTCCGGCTGGCCTTCGACGAGTTCCACATCCCCACCGTCGCCGCGTACGGCGAAGCCGACGTGACCCGGCTGCTCGCCGACGCGGGCATCGTCCGCAACCGGGCCAAGATCGAGGCGGCGATCGCCAACGCCCGCGCCGCACTGGAGCTGCCGGACGGGTTGTCCGCGCTGCTCTGGTCCTTCGCGCCGGAGCCCCGGCCGGCCCGACTCGCCTCGTTCGCCGAGCTCGCGCCGATCACCCCCGAGTCGACGGCGATGGCCAAGGCACTCAAGAAGCGCGGCTTCCGATTCGTCGGCCCGACCACCGCGTACGCGCTGATGCAGGCCACCGGCATGGTCGACGATCACATCGTCGGCTGTCACGTCACGCTCCCACCGGCGACATGATGGGATAGCAGGCATGACGACCGAGACCGCGCACCGGGCCGGTGGGTCCGGCCGCGCCGACGGGGTGGGCACCTGGGCCGTGCTGCTGCCAGCCGAGCGGTACGAGGCCGAGCGGCTCGTCCACCACGACACGTTGGAGCTGACCGGTCTGGCCGACGTCGCCCGGCCGGGGCCGGGAGACCAGGTGGCGGTGCTGGTCGACGCGCCACCGCGGCTGGTGGCTCTCGGCCGGGTCAGCGCGCCGGGTCAGCGCCACCGGGACGACCCGGACGACCCCCAGTCCCCGGTCGAGCCGGAGGCGCTCGTCGTGGCGTACACCCGGCGGGCCTTCGACGAGCCGGTGCCGGCCGACCTGCTGACGCTCGACGGCCCGGTCACCGCGCTGGAGCCGGCGGCCTTCCGGGCGCTGGCCGACCAGCTCGGTCCGCCCCCGACGCGGCGCACCTGGCTGGTCAGCCTCGACCTGCCGATCGAGGCCGGCACACCGGCCGAGGCGGTCCGGCTGTTCTGGTCGTACGTGCAGGAGTTGGGCCCGCGTGAGCTGCCCACCTTCGTCTCGCCGTCCGGCGACGAGCTGGCCATGCAGGCGTTCGTGCTGGGCGCCGAGGCCAACCAGGACCCGGAAGAGGACGACTAGGCGCGCCGTTCAGCGTCCCTCGAAGACCGGTTTCTGCTTGCCGACGAAGGCGAGCGTGGCCGCCCGGTGGTCAGCGGTGGCACCGCAGATCGCCTGGGCCTGCGCCTCGGCCGCGAGGGCGTCAGCGAGGGTGCCGGCGTCGGCGATGGAGAGCTGCCGCTTGATCGCCCCGTACGCGACGGTCGGGCCGGCGGCGAGGCGGGCGGCCAACTCCTGGGCGGCCGGCAACACCTGCTCGTCGTCGTCCGTGATCCGGTTGAGCAGGCCCAACCGGCAGGCCTCCTCGGCGCGGACCGGCTCGGCCAGCATCAGCAGTTCCACCGCCTTGGCGTGGCCGACCAGCCGGGGCAACGTCCAGGAGGCGCCGGTGTCGGCGGCGAGGCCGACCTTGGCGAAGGCCATCAGGAAACTGGTGGTCGGGCCGCCGATGCGGATGTCGGCGAGGAACGCCAGCGACGCGCCCGCCCCGGCGGCCATCCCACGGACCGCGGCGATCACCGGCTTCGGCAGGTTGGCGAGCCGGGCGGCGATCGGGTTGTAGTGCGCCCGCACGGTGCCCAGGGGGTCACTGGCGGAGTTTTCCAGGGTGGAGACGTGCTCGCGCAGGTCCTGACCGGCGCTGAACGACCCGCCGGCCCCGGCCAGCACGACCGCGCGGCAGGACCGGTCGGTCTCCAGCTCCGCCAGGGCGTCCCGCAGCGCCTCCTTCAGCGCCACGTCGAGCGCGTTCATCGCGCTCGGCCGGTTCAGCGTGAGGGTGACGACGGCATCGGTCCGGTCGACCAGCAGCGGCTCGGTCACGTCTAACGACCCTTCTGTCGGACGATGCGGTTGCCGGCGTCGACGCACTGTTCGACGTACCGGTCGGCGGCCGGACGCAGGCGGGCCGCGTGCCGGTCGAAGAAACTGGCCGCGGCGGTGCCGGGCCAACGCTCGGGCAGCAGCGCCGGAGGCAGCTGCGGGTCCCGGAAGAGGAACGTACGCCACGCGTGCACGAGCCGGAACCGGGCCGCGTACGCCTCCTCGTCGCTGCTGCGCACGGTGACCGCGGCGAGCAGCGGACGCTGGTCCGCGACGAACCGCTCGTAGGCCCGGCCGATCTCGGTGAGGTTCCACGCACGCCGGACCACGCCCATCGCGCCGGCTGTGCCGGAGAAGTGTGAGGCGTTGAACCGCTCGAACCGGATGCCCGCCTCGGCGAGAAACAGGTCGACGTCCTCGCCGGGGCGGGTGGCGACCCAGGTCTGCTCGTCGAGCGTGCCGTAGCCGAGGAAGCTCAGGTTGGCGGCGAGCCGCTGCCGGTCCCGTCGGGAGCCCGGGGCCTCCAACACCAGCAGATCGAACCGGCCGTCCCAGGTGACTCGGCCGGTCCGGTAGATCCGGGCCGCTGCCTCGTCGAGTCGCCGGGCGGCTTTTGGTGTGATCGAATACCCCGGTCCGGAGACCAACCGGAGTGGCTCGAGCCAGCCCTGACGCACCATCCGGGACACGGCGGTGCGAACGGCTGGCGGTGCGATTCCCAGCGGCGCCAGTAGCTTGACCAGGGCGGCAACCGGTGCGCGGCCACCCCTCGGACGGAGGTGGTCGCCGTACAGGTCGAAGAGTGCCGACCGTGCCTGCATGACCGCACATTGTGACAGGCCTTCTCAAGATAAGCTAGATGCTGTTACATCAATGCTGCTCCGGTTTGGGTCCGGCGGTGTTCATCAGGGAAAATCGTTGGTCGACACCCCCGCGACCGTTGCGGGTGGTCGTGAGAAGTGGCTGTGGGGCAACCCACCGACCCTGGTGTAGGTCTGAGGGGAGACAACATGGCGGCGATGAAGCCGCGGACTGGCGACGGTCCGCTGGAAGTCACCAAGGAGGGTCGGGGCATCGTTATGCGAGTCCCGCTGGAGGGCGGTGGCCGGCTCGTCGTCGAGATGACTCCCGACGAGGCCAACGCACTCGGTGACGCGTTGAAGGCAGCGGCCGGCTGAGTAAGGAGTGGTCCGGGCGGTTGACACCGCCCGGAGCGTTCATCGGACCCTGAGCCACCGGGAATCGCCGGTGGCTCAGGGTCTTCATCGGTGCGGGCAGGCCGGCCCGGTCCCGCTCCGCGACGCTTTCCTGGAGGTACGGTTCCGCGTGCTCGCTATCCGCCTGATCACCGAGCCTGACCGGCTCGACGTCCTCGTCCTGCCTGTCCGTCCCGCCGATCAGGCAGCGGGAGGTGACACCTCGGCCGAGCCCATGTCGGCCGCCGTGGCGCCCCCGGACGGCACAGCCGACGAGGCCGCCGCCCTGGTGCCGGCGGCCCGACTGACCGGCCGAGCCGGCGAGATCCACACCCAGCTGCGCCCCGGGCGTACCCCCGGCCGGCTGCTGCTGCTCGGCATCGGTGACGGCGACGAGGCGGCCTGGCGGACGGCTGGCGCGGCACTGGCCCGCTCCGCCGCCGATGAGACGCATATCACCATTGGGCTGCCGGCCGAGGTGACGTTGGCCGCAGTCCGTGGGTTGACCGAAGGGCTGCTGCTCGCCCCGTACCGGTTCCGGCTGGCCCAGGCCGGCGACCCACCAGCTCTGAGCAACGTCGATCTGCTGCTCGCGGATCCGACCGCGTACGAGGCCACGGTGGCCACGGCCCGGACCACCGCGGCGATGACCCATCTCGCCCGTGACCTGACCAACACCCCCTCGTCGGTGAAGACCCCGCAGTGGTTCGCCGACCAGGTGGCCTCCGCCTCCGCCGACCTGCCGGACCTGCGACTGCGGGTCCGTGGCCCGGCCGAGCTGGCCGCCGAGGGCTTCGGCGGGATCCTCGCCGTGGGCGGTGGCTCGGCCAGCGGCCCCCGGCTCGTCGAGCTGGACTGGCACCCGGCCGACGCGCGCACGCACGTGGTGCTGATCGGCAAGGGCATCACCTTCGACACCGGCGGCATCTCGATCAAGCCGGTGCCGGCGATGAAGCTGATGCGCAAGGACATGGCCGGCGGGGCCGCGGTCGTCGCCGCCACCCTCGGCGCCGCCGCGCTGCGCCTGCCGGTCCGGGTCACCACGCTGGTCCCGCTCGCCGAGAACATGGTCAGCGGCTCGGCGTTCCGCCCCGGCGACGTCGTCCGGCACTACGGCGGCACGACCAGCGAGACGACCAACTCCGACGCCGAGGGCCGACTGGTCCTCGCCGACGCACTGGCGTACGCGGTGCAGCAGCTCAAGCCTGACGTGCTGCTCGACCTGGCCACCCTCACCGGCGCCAACGCCGTGGCGCTGGGCAAGCGCACCGCCGCCCTGTACAGCGAGAACGACCAGTTGGCCGCCGACGTGCAGGCCGCGGTCGAGGCGGCTGGCGAGTCGGCGTGGCGGATGCCGCTGCACAACGACTACGTCGAGTACCTGGGCAGCGAGATCGCCGACCTCTACAGCGCGCCGGCACAGGGCGCCGGCTCGGTGACGGCCGCGCTCTTCCTACGCGAGTTCACCGGCGAACTACGGGACCGCTGGCTGCACCTGGACATGTCGGCACCATCCTGGGCCGACGGGGACCACGCCGAGGTCAGCCGCGGCGCCACCGGCTGGGGCGTCCGGTCGTTGCTGCGCTGGCTGGCCAGCGTCGACCAGCACCTGCGCCGCTCTGAGTGAGGGTCAGCACTTCACCGCGGCGAGCACCCCGTGCCCGACCGGAAGCAGCGCGGGGATCCAGTGCTCCGACTCCCGGACCGCCTTGATCGTCTCGCGGACCGTCACCGTCTCCGCGTCCCGGGCGGCCGGGTCGCCGATCCGGCCGCCGGCCAGCACGCCGTTGAGCGCGAGCACGCCCCCCGGCCGCAACAGCCGCAGCGCCGCCTCCACGCAGGCATGGAAGCCGGTCGCCTCCGCGTCCACGAACACCAGGTCGTACGCGCCGTCGGCGAGCCGGGGCAGCACATCGAGCGCGCGGCCGGTGATGATCCGCGTGCGACCGGCCGCGAAGCCCGCCTCGGCGAAGATCCGCCGCGCGATCCGCTGGTGCTCCACCTCCACGTCGATGGTGGTGAGTACGCCATCGGCGCGCATGCCGCGCAGCAACCAGACCCCGCTCACGCCGGTCCCGGTGCCGATCTCCACCACCGCGCGGGCGTTTCCGGCCGCGGCCAGCAGCCGCAGGGCCGCTCCCGCGCCGGGGGTGACCGCGTCGAGGCCCACCTCATGGGCCAGGCTGCGGGCAGTGCGCAGGACGAGATCCTCGGTGACGTACGACTCGGCGAACTGCTGAGCCTGGGCCGTCGAACTGTCGGAACCGGCGACCGTGGCGATGAGGCACCTCCGGGGGCGGTGCGTGGTGCGGGGGCGGGTTGGCACTGTGAGCGTAGAGGCGACCGCCGGAGGGCGCAGCCGCGCCTCCGTCCCATCGCGATCACCGGGGGCAACCGCTGACTCCACCGCGCGCATCCGTGCAATCCTGGAAGCGGTATCCCGTCAGCCTCGACCGCGCCGATTCGTGGCCGGGTGGCGCGGCGCGGGATCCGGGGACGGACTGGGAGGCACCGACGTGACCGACGGCTGGGAATGGCGCCGGGGCGGTGAGACTCCGGCTCCGGCGCGACCGCCCGGGGCAGAGGCCCCGCCGGCGGGGCCGCCGACCACGCCGGAGAGCGGCAACGCGCCTGCGCCATCGGGAAACGACAGCGCGCCCACGGCCGGGCCGCCGGCTACCGGGCCAGCGCCCGGTGTGGGTGTGCCGTACGCCGGGCCGCCGGCGATCTGGCCGGCGTCGACGGCGAGCGGGTCCGGTGCGGCCGGCGCCTCGCCCTGGTGGTCCGACGCGCTCCGCGATCCGTGGCGTGACCCGCGGCCCCGGCCGCCGTGGTGGTGCCCGGGGTGGTGGCTGCCGGTGCCGAGCCCGAGCCGGTCACCGACCCGGACGCCCCCGGTCGACCGACCTTGCGCCATCTGCTGCTCATCCCGGTGATCACCGCGTTGCTCGCCGGCACCCTCGGTGGTGCGCTGGGCTACGCGTTCGCGGTGCGCGGCGGTGCCGGCGGGACGGTGCTCGGCGCGGAGGCCGCGGAGCCACCGGTGCTGGCCCAGCGCAAACCAGAGTCGCTGGCCGGAGTCGCCGAGCGTGTACTGCCCAGCGTGGTCACCGTCCGGGTGAGCAGCCTCGGTGGGACCAGTGAGGGCTCTGGCTTCATCGCCAGCGCCGAGGGCCACGTGATCACCAACGACCACGTGGTGGCCGGCGGCAGTGGCAAGGCCTCGGTGGTCTTCAACGACGGCACCACCGCGTCGGCGACCGTGGTCGGTCAGGACCCGGAGTCGGACATCGCGGTGATCAAGGTGAACCGGACCGGGCTGCGGCCGGTGGAGTTCGGCGACTCCGACGGGTTGGCTGTCGGCGACCCGGTGCTCGCCATCGGTTCACCGCTCTCGCTGGCCAACACGGTCACCGCCGGCATCGTGAGTGCCCTGGACCGGACGATGCAGGCCGGCGAGCCGGGCGGCCCGGTGCGCTACTACGCGGCCATCCAGACCGACGCGGCGGTCAACCACGGCAACTCGGGCGGCCCACTGGTCGATGGCGCCGGGCGGGTGGTCGGCGTCAACTCCACGATCAAGTCGCTGGTGGGTGAGGGGCAGGAGGCCGGCAACATCGGGCTCGCCTTCGCCATCCCGATCAACCAGGCCAAGCGGGTGACCCAGGACATCATCGGCACCGGCAAGGCCCGGCGTACGGTGATCGGCGCCCAGGTCGGTGGCCCTGGCGCGGGAGCCAGCGGCGGCGTACGGCTGGCCGCCGTGGAGCCCTCCGGGCCTGCGGCTGGCGCCGGGTTGAAGGTCGGCGACGTGGTCTTGAAGCTCAACGGTCGGCCGATGACCGAGCCGACGGACCTGATCGCCCTGGTCCGCAAGTTCGCTCCGGGTTCGGTGGTGACCGTCGAGTTCCGGCGCGGTGCCGCCCGGCAGAACACCTCGGTCACTCTCGCTGCGGATGCCAAGTGAACAGCGGGTCACCCCCTGCCCAAAGGTCGTCCGACGTGCGTAGTCTTGCTGCTGACGCCGAAAGGAGGCCCGCGGGATGTTCGAGAACCTGAACGTGTGGGAGATCGGTGCGCTGCTGCTCCTGGCGCTGTTGATCTTCGGCGACCGGTTGCCCGCAGTGATCACCGACGGTCTGCGGATGGTGCGCAATCTGCGCAACATGGCCCGCAACGCCACCGGCGACCTGAGCCGCGAGCTGGGCACCGACATCCAGCTGGAAGATCTGCACCCGAAGGCGTTCATCCGCAAGCACCTCCTCAGCGAGGAGGACGAGGCGGCGATCCGTAAGCCGCTACAGGGTGTCTACGACGACCTGCGCGCGGACGTCGGTGGCGTGCACAACGACCTGAAGGACGTGGCCGCCGCCGCCGACATCAGGTCGAACGGCAGCCGTTCCGGCACCGCCACCGGCACCCCGTCGGCGCCGGCCCCCCGGGCCAGCTACGACGACGCCACCTGAGCGGCCGCACCCGCCCGAGCGACGGCCGGACCGCCGCCGCTCGCCCCGTGATCAACTCGGTTTCCAGGAAATCGGCCTGTCAGCGATGCGGGACACCCCGACATCCCTGATGTCGAGGTGATCATCCGCGCGGTGCTCAGCGTCCGGCGGGCTTGAGGCCGAGCGGCTTGCCGAGCAGCGACTCACGGCGCAGCGCGAGCCGGTCGGCGATCGCGCCGAGCGCCTGCGCGGCCGGCGACGTCGGTTCGGCCAGCACGACCGGGTTGCCGGCGTCGCCGGCCTCGCGGACCCGGGTGTCCAGTGGGATCTGCCCGAGCAACGGCACCTGCGCGCCGATGGTCCGGCTCAGCGACTCAGCCACCGCCGTGCCGCCGCCAGCGCCGAAGATCTCCATCCGGGAGCCGTCCGGCAGTTCCAGCCAGGACATGTTCTCGATGACGCCAACCACCCGCTGGTGGGTCTGCAGGGCGATCGAGCCGGCCCGCTCCGCCACCTCGGCGGCGGCGGTCTGCGGAGTGGTGACGATCAGGATCTCCGAGTTGGGCAGCAACTGGGCCAGCGAGATGGCCACGTCGCCGGTGCCCGGCGGCAGGTCGAGCAGGAGCACGTCCAGGTCGCCCCAGTAGACGTCGGCCAGGAACTGCTGCAACGCCCGGTGCAGCATCGGGCCACGCCACACGACGGCGGCGTTGCCGGACGTGAACATGCCGATGGAGATCACCTTCACGCCGTGCGCCTGCGGCGGCATGATCATGTCCTCGACGCGGGTGGGTCGGCCATCAGCGCCGAGCATCCGGGGCACCGAGTGGCCGTAGATGTCCGCGTCGACCACGCCGACGGAGAGCCCGCGAGCGGCGAGCGCCGCCGCCAGGTTGACCGTCACGCTGGACTTGCCGACGCCACCCTTGCCACTGGCCACTGCGTACACCCGGGTGCGCGAGCCGGGCTGGGCGAACGGGATGACGGGCTCCTCGGTGGCGCCCCCGCCGCGCAGCTGCGACTGCAACGACTGCCGCTGCTCGGGGCTCATCACACCAAAGTCGATCTCCACGCCGGTAACGCCGGGCACTGCGGCGACCGCGGCGGTGATGTCCGTACGCAGCTTGTCCTTCAGCGGGCAGCCGGCGACGGTGAGCAGCAGCTCGACCCGGACGACACCGCTGGCACCGATCGTGGCGGAGCGGACCATGCCCAGCTCGGTGATGGGCCGGCGGATCTCCGGGTCGTTGACGGTGGCCAGGGCGGCCTGGATCGCGTCCTCGACGGTGCGCACGGGTGCTGACATGCCCGCAATGCTACGTCGCGGGGCATCCGCTGCCGCTGCTGGCCGGGGCGGTGTGAGCCAATCGATGACCCGCCTTGGCCCGCTGGTCAGCCGTCCGCACGGCGGGGGCCGGTGCCGTCCGGCCGGGCGTCCCGGGTGAAGTCGCCGTCCAGGTCGTCACGTGGTTCGTCCAGGCCGACACCGTCGGTCGGCCGCTGGCCACGCCTCTCCTGCCGGTTGTCCTTGTCCTGCTGGCGGCGCTCCAACCGCTGACGACGCTGCCCCACCTCGTCCAGTTCCTCGGCCAGCCGGGCCAGCTCGGAGCGGAGGAAGTCCCGGGTGGCGACCTCGCCCAGCGCGATCCGTAGCGAGGCGATCTCCCTGGCCAGGTACTCGGTATCCGCCTTCTGCGCGGTGGCCCGTCGCCGGTCCTCCTCCAACGCCACCCGGTCCCGGTCGGCCTGCCGGTTCTGCGCCAGCAGGATCAGCGGCGCCGCGTAGCTGGCCTGCAACGACAACACCAGAGTGAGGAACGTGAAGGTGTACGGGTCGAAGCGCAGGTCCGCCGGGACCAACGTGTTCCAGGCGAACCAGATCGCGATCACCACCGTCATGACGACGAGGAAGTTCGCGGTGCCCATGCCCCGGGCGATGCCCTCCGACCACCGGCCGAACGCCTCCGCGTCGAACCGGGGCAGCTTGATGCCCCGGGGCTCGCGTGGCTGGTCGAGCCGTTCCGCCCGCCGCTGGTCAGCCATCGGCGCCATCCAGCCCATCGTCGGTGGTGCCCGGGGCGGCCATGGCGTCGCGGTCCCGCCAGTCCCGGGGCAGCGAATGGTCCAGCACGTCGTCCACCGTGACGGCGCCGACCAGCCGGTTGTTCCGGTCGATCACCGGCATGGCGACCAGGTCGTAGGTGGCCATGCGGCGGGTGATCTCCGGCAGCGGAGTGGTCGGGCGCAGCGGGTCGATGTCGTTGACCACCACCTTGCCCAGCAGATCCGCCGGTGGTTCGCGCAGCAGCGCCTGGAAGTGCACCATGCCCAGGTAGCGGCCGGTCGGGGTGTTCTGTGGTGCCCGGGTCACGAAGACCTGGGCGGCGACGGCGGGGGAGAGCTGTGGCTCCCGGATCCGGGCCAGTGCCTCGGCGACGGTGGCGTCCGGTGGCAGGATGACCGGCTCCGAGGTCATCACACTGCCCGCCGTGCCGGGCGTGTACTTGAGGAGTTGACGCACCGGGTCGGCCTCGTCCGGCTCCATCAGGTCCAGCAGCACGTCCTGCTCCGGTGGCGGCAGCTCGTTGAGCAGGTCCGCGGCGTCGTCCGGGTCCATCTCCTCCAGGATGTCGGCGGCCCGCTCCCGGTCGAGGGCGGCGAGGATCTCCACCTGGTCGTGCTCCGGCAACTCGCTGAGCACGTCGGCCAGCCGCTCGTCGTCCAACGCGGCAGCGACCTCGTTGCGCCGTGCGTCGGGCAGATCCTGCAGCGCGTTGGCCAGGTCGGCCGGGCGCATGTCCTCCAGGACGGCGAGCAGATTCGCCGTACCCCGATTGTCGGCGATGCCGCTGAGCCCGCGCACCCGGTCCCACTCGACCTGGTGCAGGTGGCCGCGGCGGGTGAGTCGACCGGTCTGCTCGCGTACGGCGACACGGGTCAGCGACCACTCACCACCTCGGGCGCACTCCATCGCGACGTCCACGACTGCGCCAGGCTGGCCGCCCGGGTCGAGTTGCACCCGCCGGTCCAGTAGTTCCTGGAGCACCAGCAACTCGTTCTGGCGCTTCTCGAACCGGCGCAGGTTGAGGGTGCCGGAGCCGAGCACGACGGCGTCCGCGTCGATGGAGGTGATCCGGTTGATGGACAGGAAGATTCGACGACGCATCGGCATCTCGGCGACCAGGCCCACCACCTCCGGCGGACGCTTCGTCGCCCGTAGCCGTGCCACGGCGTCACGAACCCGCCCCACCTGGTCACCGTTCGGGTCGAAGACGGCGACTCCGGCGAGACGGGCGATGTAGACCCGGGTCGGCGTGCTCACGGGCACCAGCCTAAGCGCCTAGTGTTTATCAACATGTCGACCTTGGCCTACGAGATCGTGGACGTCTTCACCGACCGCCCCTTCGCCGGCAACCCGCTGGCCGTGGTGTTCGGCGCGGAGGCGCTGGCCACCGAGCAGATGCAGGCACTCGCGCTGGAGTTCAACCTCTCCGAGACGGTGTTCGTGCTGCCCCCTACCCAGGTCGGTGCCACCTACCGGGCCAGGATCTTCACCCCACTCGAGGAGTTGCCGTTCGCCGGGCACCCGAGTGTCGGCGCGGCGGTCACCGCGAGCCGCCGCGGGATGTTCGGTGTGGGGCAGGTCACCCAGGAGTGCATAGCCGGGGTGCTGCCGGTCGAGGTGACCGCGTCCGGGGCGACGCTGACCGGTGGCACGCCGACGCTCGGGCCGGAGCTGGATCCGGAGCCGTTGCTGGAGATCGCCGGGCTGGTCGCCGACGACCACAGCGGGCCCGCCCCGTGCGTCGCCGGCTGCGGGCTGGAGTTCCCGTACCTGCCGGTGCGGCCGGAGTCGGTGGCCCGCGCCCGGGTGGACCCGGCGGCGGCGCAGCGGTACGGGGTTTCGCACGTCAGCGTCTTCTCCTGGGACGCCGCCGCGCAAACCGCCCACGCCCGGGTCTTCGTGCCGGGGGTCGGTGTCCCGGAGGACCCGGCGACCGGTTCGGCGGCGCTCGGCCTCGGTGTCTGGCTGGTGGCGACCGGTCTGCTGCCCGGCGAGGGGTTGTCCCGTTATGCGGTCCGCCAGGGTGTGGAGATGAATCGCCCGTCCTCGCTGACCTGCACGGTCACCGCGGCGAACGGGGTGGCGGTCGGTGCGACGGTGGCGGGTCAGGTGATGCCGGTGGCCCGGGGCGAGATCGCCGTACCGCCGTTCGTGGGCTGAGCTGAGGTGCCGATGGGGGAGGATGCGGGTGTGACGGACGAGGACGCCCCCGTGGGCACGCCGCTGGTCGACGAGGCGATGAAGAAGGCCGCCGTGGCCTGGGTCAGCGTTTCCGGCGGGGCTGCGCTCGCGCTCTGGTGCGCCCCGCTGGAGGGTGCGCTCCTGGTGGTCAGCGGGCCGGGCGAGCAGGCCGCGCCCGGTCTGGCCGACGCGACCGAGGCGCAGGTCACCCTGCGGGGCGACCATGGTGGTCGGATCGTGACCTGGCCGGCCCGGGTGAGCCGGGTGCAGCCGGGCACCGAAGCGTGGGACACCACCGCGTCGCTGGTGGCGGCGAAGCGCCTGAACGCGCCCGGCCCGACCGCCGATCTGGTGGCCCGGTGGGCTGCCGACGGTTGCGCGGTGAATCGGCTGGCCCCGGCCGGTACGCCGCTGGCCGGTGCCGACCTGCCGGCCGACGCGCAGGCCGAGCCGCCCCGAGCCACCCCGGCGGTCCGGGTCACCCGCAAGCCGTTCCGCCTGCACCGGGTCCGTCGCCGCTGATCGGCTCGTCAGCCCGCCCGACCGCCGACACCCACCACCCCGGCATCGACGTCGACGAGGGCGAGCACCTCGCCCAGGGTGCCGAGCGTGGGGCCGCGCCAGTCCAGGTCGGCGTTGAACACCATGTGCGTGGCCAGGTCCGGCGCGGCGAGTCGGACGGCGGTCATCCCGGCCCGCTCGGCGCCGGTCAACTCCTGGCTGCCGCCGTCGCCGACGTACAGGCAGTCGCCCGGTGCGAGCCCGAGCCGCTGGCAGGCGGTCAGGTAGAGCACCGGATCCGGCTTGCACCGTCCGACCTGTACCGAGAAGACCCGCACGTCGAGCAGCGGCGCGACCGCGAGCTGTGGCAGGAAGGCCGGCAGCTCATGCGTACAGTCGCTGATCACGCCGGTGCGCAGGCCGCGCTGGCGCAGGGCCGCCAGCACCGGCACGGCGTCGGCCCGCAGCCAGGTGTCCGCGCGGACCGCCCGGTGGCGGGACGCGACCGCCGCCCGCACGGCATGGTCACTGGGGTGTACGCCGGCCTGCGCGCACACCCAGCGAAGGGTCGCCTCCGCGTTGCCGAGTCGGCCGGTGGCCCGCTCGTAGTAGGTGCGGTCCAGCACCTCGGTCAACGTGTCGGTGTGGCAGCCGAGCAACTCGGCGGTGCCGGCGTGCGCGACACCGCGCTGCACCGAACGGGTCAGGGTGCCGAAGAAATCGAACAGCACCGCCTGGTAGCTGGGCATGGAGGAGCGCCTCCGGGCGGTCGAGGGTCGGCGGCGCGGACCCGCGTGATCGTAACGGAGTGATGACCCTCCGTGCTGTCCGTCATGCGTGTGAAAATTACGTCCCGTGCGCCCACCTTCACCCCGCCCGTCCCTGGATCCGCTGACCACCGGCGCGGTCGGTCTGGCCGTGGTCGCGGTGTCGTCGTCCGCGCCGCTGATCGCGTACGCCGCCGCCCCCGCGCTGGCCATCGCGTTCTGGCGCAACCTGCTCGCGGTGGCCGTGCTGAGCCCCTTCTCGCTGGCCCAGCGTCGCGCCGAGTTCCGCCGGCTGACCGTGGGTGTGGGCCGGCGGGAGGGGCTGTTCTGCGCCCTGTCCGGGGTCGCGCTGGCCGGGCACTTCGCCACCTGGGTGCCGAGCGCCCAGCTCACCTCGGTCGCCACGTCCACCGCCCTGGTCGCCACCCAGCCGGTCTGGCAGGGGCTGATCGCCCGCGCCCAGGGGCGTCGGCTGCCCCGGGTCGTGTGGATCGGCATCGCGGTGGCCGTCGGCGGCGCGGCGATCGCCACCGGAACGGACGTGGGTGTCTCCGGCAAGGCCGTCCTCGGCGACGTGCTGGCGCTGATCGGCGCCCTGTTCGCCGCCGTCTACACCGCCTTCGGTGAACGGGCCCGGAGCAGCATCAGCACCACCACCTACACCACCATCTGCTACGGGATCTGCGCGCTGATCCTGCTGGTCGTCTGCCTGGTCGGCGGCGTACGGCTGACCGGGTTCGACGGGCGCACCTGGCTGGCCATCCTGGCCCTGGTGGCCGGCGCCCAACTGCTCGGGCACTCGATGTTCAACTACGCCCTGAAGAAGATTCCGGCGACCACGGTGAGCGTGCTGATCCTCCTGGAGGCGCCCGGCGCGGCCCTGCTC
The DNA here is from genome assembly GCF_028475105.1 of Micromonospora sp. LH3U1. Classification (NCBI taxonomy): domain Bacteria; kingdom Bacillati; phylum Actinomycetota; class Actinomycetes; order Micromonosporales; family Micromonosporaceae; genus Micromonospora; species Micromonospora sp. LH3U1. The sequence goes on from NZ_CP116936.1 coordinate 750,010, forward strand.
GGTTGGGCCTGGCTGGGTCAGTTGCCCCGCCCGTACGCGCTGCTCGGGATGGCGTTGCTGCTGGTCGGTGTGGCGGTGGTGGTGCTCGGCGGCCGGCGGGCCGCACCCAGCGCGCTGCCGGCCGACCCGACCCCGTTGACCGACTGACCGTCGCCGTCCTAGCCCTCGTAGACCTCGATCACCCGGGTGGTCGGGGCGGTTTCACCGAGTTCGGCACGCAGCGCCGCCCGCTCCGGGTCGACGAGGAACGACTCGTATCCGGCCCGGCTCTCGAACCGGATCACGTGCACCTCGGTCTGCCCGTCGGTGCCGCGCAGCCGCCGGTCCAGGTGGCCGCTGTGCCGGCCGAGCAGGGCCAGCACGGCGTCCTCGTAGCGCCGTCCGGCGGCCTCGGCGCCGACGGCGAACTCGACGATCGCGACGAGAGTCAACATGGCGGTGCTACTCCCCAATGCCGACGGCCTTGGCGCTGGCCGCCCAGAGCCGGGCGGCGAGCTGCGGATCGGCCGCCTTCCGGAACGGCCGACGCGGCCGACGGTCGGCGTAGTAACCCCCGTTGATCAGCCGGGAGCGCTCCTGGTTGGCCAGCCACACCAGGGTCTCGGCGCCCTTCTCCGGGCTGCGGAACGGCAGGATCCGCATGCCGAACGCGACCAGCCTGCTGTCGTTGGCGAACCGGGTACGCACCAACCCGGGGTGGAAGCTGTACGCGGAAGTGTCCGGCCAGCGCCGGGCAGCCTCGGCGGTGAACAGGATGTTCGCCTGCTTGCTGGTGCCGTACGCGCCCATCGGCTGGTAGCCGCGCAGCGGCGCGTTGAGGTGGTCCGGGTCGAGCGTGCCGAAGCGGTGCGCACCGGAAGCGGTCACCACGATCCGGCCCACCCGGTCGGCGAGCAGGTTGGTCAGCAGGAACGGGGCCAGGTGGTTGGCCTGGATGGACATCTCGAAACCGTCGACGGTGGTGAGTGGTTGCAGCGCGATGGCGCCGGCGTTGTTGGCGAGCACGTCGATCCGGTCGTACGCGGCCCGCAACTGCTCGGCCAGCCGGCGCACGTCGTCGAGCACCGCGAAGTCGGCCCGGAACAGCTCCGGACGTTCGCCCGAGTTCTCCCGGACCCGTTCCGCGGCGGCCTGTAGGCGGGCCGGGTCCCGCCCGACCAGCACCACCTGGTCACCACGGCAGGCCAGGTGCACGGCGGCGGCCAACCCGATGCCGGAGCTCGCCCCGGTCACCACCACCAGTCGACGCCCAGTGAGATCTTCCACAGGTCCATTCACCCCGGTCATGGCGCGAGGTTACCGTGGCGTCACAACGCCCTTTGGGATCGTTAAGTTTTCGGCATCTGTCGTCAGGTGGCGTCGGCGTGCCCGCCGGACGCTGGAAGAGGAGCGCATCCATGGCCGCAGTCGGTCGTCCCCGCCGATCCTGCCTCGCCGTACCCGGTTCCAGCATCAAGATGCTCGGCAAGGCGCAGGGCCTCCCGGCCGACCAGGTGTTCCTCGACCTGGAGGACGCCGTGGCCCCGCTGGCCAAGCCGGACGCGCGCAAGAACATCGTGGCCACGCTCAACGAGGGCGACTGGGCCGGCAAGACCCGGGTGGTCCGGGTCAACGACCTGACCACCCCGTGGACCTACCGGGACGTCATCGAGGTGGTCGAGGGCGCCGGCGCGAACCTGGACTGCATCATGCTGCCGAAGGTGCAGAACGCCGAGCAGGTGCACTGGCTGGACCTGCTGCTCACCCAGATCGAGAAGACGCTCGGCCTGGAGGTCGGCCGGATCGGCATCGAGGCGCAGATCGAGAACGCCGCCGGCCTGGTCAACGTGGACGCCATCGCGGGTGCCTCGCCGCGGGTGGAGACCATCATCTTCGGCCCGGCCGACTTCATGGCGTCGATCAACATGAAGTCGTTGGTGGTCGGCGCACTGATCCCCGACTACCCGGGCGACCCGTACCACTACATCCTGATGCGGATCCTGATGGCCGCCCGGATGCACGACAAGCAGGCCATCGACGGTCCGTTCCTGCAGATCCGGGACGTGGACGGGTTCCGCGAGGTGGCCAAGCGCTCGGCGGCGCTGGGCTTCGACGGCAAGTGGGTGCTGCACCCCGGTCAGATCGACGCCGCCAACGAGGTCTACCAGCCGGCGCAGGCCGACTACGACCACGCCGAGCTGATCCTCGACGCGTACGAGCACTACACGTCGGAGGCCGGCGGCAAGCTGGGTGCGGTGATGCTCGGCGACGAGATGATCGACGAGGCGTCCCGCAAGATGGCGCTCGTGATCGCCGCCAAGGGTCGGGCCGCCGGGATGAGCCGTACCTCGTCGTTCACCCCACCGGAGTGACCGGCCGGGCCGCCCCCGGGTTGCACCCGGGGGCAGGCCGCCGAACCTAGTAGGTGCTGCTCTCGTAGCTGGACGGATCCTGGTTCGCCACCCAGACAATGAAGATCACGATGGCGATGGTGGCCAGCACGGCCAGTGCGGTGGCGACCCAGCCGACGATGATGCCGGCGGTGGCGAAGCCCTCGCCGCCCTCGCCGCGCTCCCTGATCTGCTTGCGGGACACGTGGCCGAGGATCGCGCCGACCACGCCGATGTAGCCACCGAGGCCGTAACCACAGAGGCCGAGAGCGCCGATGATCGAGACGACCATCGCGGCGATGGCCAGGCCGTTCTGCTTGGGTGCCGGCGGGTACCCGTAACCCGGGTAGCCGGCCGGCGGCGGGTAACCGGGCGTGACCGGGTACGGGCCGGGCTGGGCCGGTATCTGCGGCGCGCCGCCCGCGTACGGGTCGGTCGGCGCGTACGGGTTCGCGGCGGTCGGCTGGGCGGGTACCGGTTGGCCGCTCACCGGGAGGGTGGGGTCGTCGAATTGCTGTCCGGACCACGCCGGGTCGTGCCAGCCGCCGGAGGGCGGGGGATTCGTCATGCGATCTCTCCGTCAGGTCGGGTGCGCCGTCAGGGTAGCCAGCGCGGCGCAAACCTGATGCCCCCGCTACCGGGTGCCGCGTTGCTCGGGCCGGTCGTAACGGGCAGGATCCTGGCATGGCATTCGACGCGCGCGCCGCGGACCGCTCCGGCAGCCGACCCAGACGGGACGTCAGCCGCCCGGGCGTGGCCCGGCGTGCCCGTGCGGCCACGCCGGCGGGCAGCCCTGGTCCCGACGAGCCGGTCGCGCTCGCCGATCCGGTGACCATGCGGCTCGACGGGCGGGTCGCCCTGGTGACCGGAGCGGGCAGCCCGGACGGCATCGGGTACGCCACCGCCCGGCGACTCGCCGACCTGGGCGCTCGCGTGGCCATCGTCTCCACCACCCGGCGCATCCACGAGCGGGCCACCGAACTGGGGGTGACCGGCTTCGTCGCGGATCTGACCGACGAGTCCGAGGTCGGCGCGCTCGCCGACGCGGTAGCCGAGCAGTTGGGTGACGTCGAGGTGCTGGTCAACAACGCCGGCCTGGCCAGTCGGGCCAGCCAGGGTGTGCTGCGGCCGGTCGCGCAGCTGACCTACGACGAGTGGCGCGGCGAGATCGACCGCAACCTGTCCACCGCGTTCCTGTGCAGTCGGGCGTTCATCGGCGGGATGGCCGAGCGGGGCTGGGGTCGGATCGTCAACCTGGCCGCCACGGCCGGCCCGGTCAACGCTCTGCCCACCGAGGCCGCGTACGCCGCGGCGAAGGCCGGGGTCGTCGGGCTGACCCGGGCGCTGGCCATGGAGATGATCGCCGACGGCGTGACCGTCAACGCGGTGGCTCCCGGCACCATCTACACCGCCGCGTCCACGATGGCGGAGATCAAGCAGGGGCTGGGCACCCCGGTGGGTCGGCCCGGCACTCCGGACGAGGTCGCGGCGGCGATCAGCTTCCTCTGCTCGCCGGCGGCCTCGTACATCACCGGTCAGATGCTGGTGGTGGACGGCGGCAACAGCGTTCGTGAGGCCCGGTTCCGCTGACCACGGTGGACCGTCCCGGATCGCCGGTCAGTAACCCCCGTTGTCGCCGGTGTTGCCGAGGGCGACCAGGGCCAGCCACCCGCAGCAGGCCAGCACGGTGAGCCCGGTGAAGACGTAGCCGAGGATGAGCCCCCAGGTGGCGAGCTGGTCGCCCTCCTCGCCGCTGGTGCGGATCTGCCGCTTGGCCACGTGGCCGAGGACGGCACCGGCCGGCGGAAACACGAAGGCGAACACCAGGGACAGGATCGCCAGCACGTTGGTGCCCCGACCGGGCCCGGACGGCGGTGGGCCGTACTGACCGTAGGGGCCCTGCGGGGGGTACGGCGGCTGCTGGCTCCAGTGCGCCGACTGCTGCGGCCCCTGCTGCCCGTACGGCGACGGTTCGTCCGCTGGCGGCCCGTACGGTGAGCGTTCCGCCGGTAGCTCGAACGAGGGCTGGTCGGGCTGCGGCGCGTACGGCGGCTGGCCGGCCGGCGGCGGCGCGTACGGCGACTGATCCCTGGGTGGCTCGTAGGGTGACGGTGGTTGGTCGTCCCCTGGCGGTCCCGACGGCGGCGGGTAGCTCACGGCTGTCCTCCTCCTGCCGGTGCCGGAAAAGTCCCTCTTGCCGGACGCTACCCGTAGCGGTGAACCTTTTCACAGCGGTTGTGTGGACTGGTCATCTTGGCCCTGCTGGCCCGGAGGCCGATACTGACCCAGCGTTCAGTTACCCACGAGTAGTGCGCTGATCTTCGGAGGCTGAGATGGCTCGACTCGCCCAGACGCCCGGCCTGACCGATGTGCAGCGGTCGATCCTGGAGACCGTGCGGGAGTTCGCCGACAAGGAGATCATCCCGCACGCACAGCGGCTGGAACACGCCGACGAGTACCCGACCGACATCCTCGACGGCATGCGCGAGATGGGCCTGTTCGGCCTCACCATCGACGAGGAGCACGGCGGGCTCGGCGAGTCGCTGCTCACCTACGCGCTGGTGGTGGAGCAGCTGTCCCGGGGCTGGATGTCGATCTCCGGCATCGTCAACACCCACTTCATCGTGGCGTACCTGATCTCTCAGCACGGCTCCGCCGAGCAGAAGGCCCGGCTGCTGCCGAAGATGGCCACCGGCGAGGTGCGCGGCGCGTTCTCCATGTCCGAGCCGGAGACCGGTTCCGACGTCTCAGCGATCAAGTCCCGGGCCGTCCGCGACGGCGACAACTACGTGCTCAACGGGCAGAAGATGTGGCTGACCAACGGGGCGTACTCCTCGGTGGTGGCCACTCTGGTCAAGACCGACACCGGCGCCGAGTCGGTGTACGGCAACATGAGCACGTTCCTGCTCGAGAAGGAGCCGGGCTTCGGCGAGACCGCCCCCGGCCTCACCATCCCCGGCAAGATCGAGAAAATGGGCTACAAGGGCGTCGAGACCACCGAGATGGTGCTCGACGGGGTCACCGTGCCCGACTCGGCGATCCTCGGCGGCGCCGACAAGGTGGGCCGAGGCTTCTACCAGATGATGGACGGCATCGAGGTGGGCCGGGTCAACGTGGCCGCCCGTGCCTGCGGCATCTCCATCCGCGCCTTCGAGTTGGCGGTCAGCTACGCCCAGCAGCGCAAGACCTTCGGCCAGCCGCTCGCCAAGCACCAGGCGATCGCCTTCAAGCTCGCCGAGATGGGCACGAAGATCGAGGCCGCCCACGCCCTCATGGTCAACGCCGCACGACTCAAGGACGCCGGCCAACGCAACGACGTCGAGGCGGGGATGGCCAAGCTGCTCGCCTCTGAATACTGCGCCGAGGTCGTCCAGGAGGCGTTCCGCATCCACGGCGGCTACGGCTACTCCAAGGAGTACGAGATCGAGCGGCTGATGCGGGAGGCCCCGTTTCTGCTTATCGGCGAGGGCACCTCGGAGATCCAGAAGACCATCATCTCCCGCGGCCTGCTCAAGGAGTACAAGCTCTAATCTGCGCGTCAGCCGGCTCCCCGGCCAGGTCCTGCGGTCGGAACCGGTACTCCTCGATCGCGGCGATCAGCCGGTCCTCCGGCACCGCCGTGTCCCTGCCGCCGACCACCGGAGCGGGCTGCAGCGACCGCCAGACCGCGGGCCGCAGCCGTACGCCGTTCAGCCGACCGTCGCGCCGGTGCGGGCTGACCCGGTCGATGTTCGTCCAGTCCAGGACCTGGCGGCCGTGCCGGATCGCGCTGGCGGTGAGCGCGAGCTGACCCGTGAACCGCGCCTGCGCGTAGGCCGTCCGACCGAGCCATGCCGCGACTCCGACGGCGAGCACCGGCCGGACGATGTCGACCCAGAGTCCCTGCTCAGGCAGGCTGGCCAGCAGGACTGCCCCGATCATGGTCAGCATGACCCACTCTGCCGCCAGATCGATCCAGCCGGCGAGCGACCGGCGTGCCACCAGGCCGGGTTCGACCGTGTCCAGGCCGGTGACCCGCTCCCGCCAGTGCAGTTGGCCGTCTCGCGGCGGCCACCACCGTCCGGCCAGCGGACGGACGCCGATGGTCAGCCAAGCAGCCAAGCTCACTGCGGAGGAGTCCACCTGGGGCACCCGGAGCAACCCACCGGCCGTCACCCCCGCTACCAGCGCCGCGACCGTCAGTGCCAGGAACCGGCGAGGCCAGAGCCCGTCGTCCAGCGAAGGCACGCGGCTCAGCCGCGAAAAGGACACAACCGCAGCGTACGACCCCCACGCAGCCATGCCTCCCGCCCCTGCTCCGTCGATCATGGAGTTGTGGTGGGGGACAGACGCGGTAATAAACCGCGATTCTGGCACCACAACTCCATGATCGACGTGGGGTGGGGGTTAGGGGAGGCGGGTTAGGTTGGCGGCTGCTCGTTCTACTATCAGGCAGCGGTCTTCCACGTAGTCCATGCCGGCTTCCTCGGCGATCCGCCGCGCTTCGGCCGAGACGATGCCCAACTGCAGCCAGACCGCCGGGGCGCCGATCGCCGCCGCGTCGCGGACGACCTGAACGGCGTCAGCGGCCGGCCGGAACACGTCCACCAGGTCGACGGGGTGCGGGATGTCGGCAAGCGTCTTGTACGCCCGCTCCCCGAAGAGTTCGTCGACGGTCGGGTTGACCGGGATGATCCGCCAGCCGTACTGCTGCATCTGTAGCGGCACGCCGTGCGCGGCCTTGAACGGGTCACGGGACGCGCCCACGACGGCGATCACGGCGGAGTCGGCGAGGATCTGCTGAGCGGTACGCACCCGCCGACTGTAGCTCTGGCGTCGGCTAGAGCAGAGTCAACTGCTCGGCGGTTGGCGGCGGCGGCTCGGGCAGGCTGCGGTTGTCGCCCTGCTCGGCGCGGTGCAACCCGTGCCGGCGGGCGGCGATCCGCACCCGCGCGGTCAACTCCCGCTGGTACGCCTGCGGGGCGTACGCACCGGCCCGGTAGAGCTCGCGGTAGCGGGGCACGAGGTGCGGGTGCTCCCGGGCGAGCCAACCCGCGTACCACTCCCGAGCGCCGGACCGCAGGTGCAGGGGCAGGGCGGTCACGCTCGTCGCACCGGCTGCGGCGATCGCCGACACCGTGGCCTCGATCGACTCGTCGTCGTCGCTCAGGCCGGGCAGGATCGGGGCCATCAGCACCCCGACGGAGAAGCCGGCGTCGGCAAGTGCCCGGACCGCGTCCAACCGGCGGCGCGGGTGCGGTGTGCCCGGCTCGACGGCACGCCAGAGCGGCTCGTCGACGAACCCCACCGAGAAGGAGATGCCGACCCTGGTCACCTCGGCCGCCTCGCGCAGCAGCGGCAGGTCTCGCAGGATCAGCGTGCCCTTGGTCAGGATCGAGAACGGGTTCGCGAAGTCCCGCAGAGCCGCGATGATCTGCGGCATCAGCCGGTAACGCCCCTCGGCACGCTGGTAGCAGTCCACGTTGGTGCCCATCGCGACGTGCGCGCCCCGCCATCTGGGCGCGGCCAACTCCCGACGAACCAGCTCACCGGCGTTGACCTTGACGATCACCTTCCGGTCGAAATCCGCCCCGGCGTCGAGGTCGAGATAGGTGTGAGTATTTCTTGCGAAGCAGTAGACGCACGCATGAGAACAGCCTCGGTATGGGTTGATGGTCCACTCGAAGGGGACGCGGGACTGCCCGGGCACCCGGTTGAGGATGGACTTGGCCTGCACCTCGTAGAAGGTCATCCCGGCGAACTCGGGGGTGTCGAAGGTGCGGGCGATGGCGCCGGGCAGCGCCAGCGGCAGGGGTGGCGTCGCTGGCGCTGCCCGCTCGGGGTCTCCCTCAACCGGGGGAGCGGTGAGGTTGTCCCAGCGCATGGGCACTATTCGAACACACGTACGAATCGAGTGCAAGTGACCCGCCGTACACCGGTGGTCGTTCCGGTGGTCGGAGAGGGGAGGATGGACACCATGGAGACGTCGACCTTCGTCTACGACGGGGACTGCGCGTTCTGCACGCGCTGCGCGGAGTTCATCGCACGCCGCATCCCCACCGCCGCCCGGGTGGTGCCCTGGCAGTTCGCCGATCTGGACGCGCTCGGGCTCACGGCCGTCGAGTGCGAGGAGGCCGTGCAGTGGGTCGGCGCGGACGACTCGCGCGCTGCGGGTCCGGACGCCATCGCGAAGCTGCTCGCCGCGAGTGGTCCGCTCTGGCGGGTCGCCGGTGCCGGCCTGCGGTTTCCGCCGGTACGCGTCGCGGCCTGGCCGGCGTACCGCTGGGTGGCGCGCAACCGGCACCGACTGCCGGGCGGCACGGCGGCCTGCTCCCTCCCGCAGGAGGCCCGGGAACGGCTCTACGGTCCGACCGGTCGCCCGACCACGGGGGCCTGATCGCCGAGCGGCGTTGGGTCCGGACCGACTCCCACCGGGGCCTGGTCGGGTAACGCCGGCTGCGTGTCGACGCCCACCGGGTCGGGTGCCGGGGCGTTCGTCACCGGCCCGGGAGTTTCGCGGCCGACGAGCCGGCGGGCCCAGACCAGTGGGCGGACCCGCTCCAGCGGAAGGAAGCTGGTCATCGCGGCCAGGTGCGGCGCGAACGAGATCGTGATGGTCGCGATGGTGACCGCGTGGAACGAGTAGAAGAAGCCGACCATGGCGAGTCGCCAGCGGGCCGGCAGGAGGAAGACCACCGGGCTCAGCAGTTCGAAGGCCACGATGCCGAACTGGGCGACGATCAGCAGGTACGGCACCTGGGCGATCAGGTCCGCCAGGTCGGTGCCGCGCCGGATGATCGCGCGGGCCAGGACCGAGCCGGTCAGCCAGTCCAGGCCGCCGAACCGCAGCTTGGCCCAGGCGGCGAGGAAATATGTGCAGATCACCGCGATCTGGGTGACTCGCAGGGCCCAGCCACCGGCCTCGGTGCGGGTGGTGTCGCCGTGCCGGGCCCGACCCGCGGTGGGGAGCACGGCGAGTGCGATGAGCAGCCCGAACCGGTCGTGGTCGACCTTTCCGTAGCTCATCGCGATGATCATCCACTCCAGGTACAGCGCGCAGACCGCCCAACCGAGCAGGCGGGGTGCCCGTCCGGTCGCGGCGAGGAGCGCGAGCAGCAGCAACGACCAGAAGATCACCGCCACCAGGGCCGGGGTCGGGGTCGGCAGGGGGAGTAGGCGGCCGATCAGCAGTGGCTGATACAGGTCGCCGGGCACGGTGACCCGGGTGCGTACCCAGGGCGTGAAGATCACCAGGTCGGCGGCGACGAAGAGGTAGATGAGGGTCCGGAACGCGGCCACCCGGCCCCGCGGCACGGGCTCGGTCAGCCAGCGGCTCATCGGGGGGCCTGCCAGCGGACGACGGTCTCATCGGTGTGTTGGCCGGTCGGTCGGCCGGTGCGGATGCCGTGCCAGCGGATGACGATGCGGACCTCGACCAGCTCGGCGGCGGCCGGGTGGCGTTCGGCGTACGCGTCGGCGATCTCGGTGAGCAGCGTCGGGTCGGCGGCGTATCGGGTCTGCTGGCCCTCGATCTCGGCGCGGCGGATGCCGGTCGCCTCCTGGTCCAGGTCGATCACGGCGCCGGAGCTGTTCACCCCCTCGACACGGGTGTCGGGGGCGGGTGCGTTCGGCGGGTTCGACGTGGAGTACATCCGGAACGGGCCGAACGGGAAGTCGTCGTCGTTGCCCCAGAAGGTGCCGACGAGCAGCAGGACGAGGCCGATTGCGGTCGCGCCCAGCCGGGTCACGCGCCCGCGGGTGGTCAGATTCTCCATCGGGTCGTGACGATACGGGATGTACCGACTGCGTCGGGTCCCTCCGACGGTCACCTCGACCTGCCCGGGCAGGTGATCATGCGTGGGCTTCCGGGGGTACGACGAAGGCCGGGCCCGTACCGGGCCCGGCCTCGCGTGCCGTCGTGGGGACGGCTCAGTGGTTGTGCTCGGCCAGCTGCTTGCGGACGTCGTCCATGTCCAGTGCCTCGACCTGTTCGATCAGGTTCTCCAGGGCGGACTCGGGAAGGGCGCCCGGCTGGGCGAAGACGATGACGCCGTCGCGGATCGCCATGATCGTCGGGATGGACCGGATGTCGAACTTGGCGCCCAGCTCCTGCTGAGCCTCAGTGTCGACCTTGCCGAAGACGATGTTCTGGTGCTTCTCAGAGGAGCGCTCGTAGACCGGGGCGAACCGCTTGCACGGACCACACCACTCGGCCCAGAAGTCGACCAGGACGATGCCGTCGTTGCCGGTCACCTCGTCGAAGTTCGTCGAGGTCAGCTCAACGGTTGCCATTGCACTCTCCGATCACCGCGGTTTGTCTGCGTCCCGTAGAACCAGGGCTGACCGTATCGAATTCCCGGGCGGTGGGGCACGAAACGTGCCCAGGGCTGCCAGGGGGTGCTCGGGGTCATCGACCTGCGTCTGTTCATCCCGACCTGCGGAACGCAAATGCATGACGCACTTGCGTGACCTGTGGTGATGGGAGCGTTTCCAAGGAGATCCACCCGATTGAGCGCTACGAATCGGTAACTTGACCCTTGACAAGGACGTATCCGGCCTGCAGAGATCGCTGATCAACCTCCGCTCAATCACGGAGAGTAGTGTTACAAAAAGATAAATGTGACGGCGATCTCTGTTGAACCTACGCTGCCGTAGGGCAGAATTCAGCGCATCAGAGCGTGGGCGGCGGGTGCCGGGGAGGGCCCCGCCGCTCATTGCGTCTCCCCCCGTGCGAGTGACCGGTGTGACATTTCCGCCGGGGTCACGCCCCGGCCGTCGCCTTAACCACCGGTAAGGCATGCTGTCCCGAACTCCATCGCCGCCCGTCGAAGGGGACCAGGATGCAGTTCGGCCGCTACTACGAAGAGTTCGAGGTCGGCGCGGTCTACCGGCACTGGCCGGGCAAGACCGTCACCGAGTACGACGACCACCTCTTCTGCCTGCTCACCATGAACCACCACCCGCTGCACATGGACGCGCACTACGCCGAGACGGCCAGCCAGTTCAAGCGCAACGTCGTGGTCGGCAACTACATCTACTCACTGCTGCTCGGCATGTCGGTGCCCGATGTGAGTGGGAAGGCGATCGCCAACCTGGAGGTCGAGTCGCTGCGGCACGTCGCGCCGACCTTCCACGGCGACACCATCTACGGCGAGACCACGGTGCTGGACAAGCGTGAGTCCGGTTCCAAGCCCGACCGGGGCGTAGTGTCGGTGGAGACCCGCGGCTACAACCAGGACGGCACCATGGTCTGCGTCTTCCGGCGCAAGGTCATGGTCCCCAAGCGGGAGTACGCGGCCAGCGCCGTCCCCGACGGAGTGGATCCGGAGCGGCCCAGCTTCCCCGAGCCGCGCTGAGCATCACGGCGGGTCGACCGCCGTCGGACTCCGGGCTTCTTCCCCCACAGCGGGTTCTGCGGGGGAAGGAGCCCTGGTTCCGTTTTCGGGGCATATGCTGACGCCGGAGGTTCCGATGAGCCACTCCGTCGCCGGAGAGCCGCCCTCTGCCGGCCGCCGAGCCGCACCCTTGACCACCGCTGTCTACTCCGTCGCCGAGTGGGACCTGCTCACCAGCCTGCCCGGTCGGGTCCTCGTGGCCGCCGCAGCTCCCGGCCCTGGCCGCACGGAACGGGGGGTCACGGCGGGTCTGGCCGGCCTGGAGGCCGTGGCCGCAGGCCGAGCCTTCGACAGCGATCTGGTCCGCGCGGTGGTCGCCGCGATCTACGCCCGTCACGACGGCCCCCCACAGCCCGCCGAGCAGCTCACCGATCTGGTGGACCTGCTGGCCGCCTGCCGGGTGGCGAGCCGGGTCCTGCGGCGGCGCGCCGACCCCGCCGACTCGGCCGCGTACCGCCAGTGGGTGCAGTCGGTCGCGGCCCGGGTCTGCCGTGCGGCCCCCGGCCCCGGCGAACGCCGGCTGGACCAACCGGCCAGCCCGGCCGACCGGCGTTTCCTGGACCGGCTCGGTGCCGCGCTCGGGCTGGGCTGATCCGGCAGGCCGGCGCGTCGAGCGCCGGCGCGGTCCGTACCCTCTGATGACCGTGACCGACGACCAGCTTGAGGTGGGTGTGGGCCCCTGGCCGGGGGACCCACCGGACGACCCGCGGTACGACCCGCAGTTGCTGGCCGAGGGGGACCGGCGCAACGTCGTCGACCGCTACCGCTACTGGCGGCACGAGGCGATCGTCGCCGACCTGGACCGGCACCGGCACGGCTTCCACGTAGCGATCGAGAACTGGCAGCACGACTTCAACATCGGCACGGTGGTCCGCAACGCCAACGCGTTCAACGCCGCCGAGGTGCACATCGTCGGACGGCGACGGTGGAACCGGCGCGGTGCCATGGTGACCGATCGCTACCAGCACGTACGGCACCACGAGACGATCGAGGAGTTCGTCGCCTGGGCGGCTGAGCGGCGGCTGCCGGTGTTCGGCATCGACAACCTCCCCGGTTCGCGTCCGCTGGAGACCGGCGCCCTCCCTCGGGACTGCGTGCTGCTGTTCGGCCAGGAGGGACCCGGGCTCTCCGCGCCGGCCCGCGCCGCGTGCGACCAGCTCTACTCCATCGCGCAGTACGGCTCGACGAGGTCGATCAACGCGGGCGTGGCCAGTGGCATCGCCATGCACGCCTGGATTCGCGCTCACGCCGACGTGCCCCCGGACTGACCCGCACCCCCGGGTGCCGAATCGGACGTTCCGGCTTGACGTGCCGGCGGTCTGGGGTGACGGTGGAGATGTGAGTGTCGCGGTGAGTTGTCCGAGATGCGGGGGCCCGGTGCGGGCGCCGGATCTGATGCACACCGACTCGAGGTGTCTGCGCTGCGGCCCGGTGCCGCCGCTGCACGTGCCTGAGCACATCGGAGCGGAGATCGTGGCGAGCGTGGTGGAGCGGATCACCGCGACCGGGGATCCGCCGGTGACGCCGCTGTGGTGCCCGTGGCCGCTGCCGCCCGGCTGGACCCTCACCGGCGTGGCGTACGCCGGGGACGAACGGACCGGAGTGCGGGCGACCGCGGTGGCTCTCGCGGGCCCGGCGCCCCTCGGTGGTGGTCCGGCCGACCTGGTCTTCGTGGCCGAGGAGCCGGGCGTCGGCCTGGGCACCCGGCTCGCCGGACTGACCGGCCCGGACCCGGGGCCGGAACTGGCGGACGCGCTGACCGATCCGGGGCCGGGTCACCCCGACCACGTGGGGCAGGCCAGGATCCGGGTCGGCGGGCACCCGACTCCACTGTGGTTGGTGAATTCTCCGACGGATCGAAGCGCGTACGCCGGCGAGGCTCGGGGAATGTGGCTCCATGCGATAGCCTGGCCGGCGAGTGCGGGTCACCTGCTCGCGGAAGACGTCGTGCTACACGACCTGACCGAGTGGACTCCGCCCGAGCTCGTGTACGGCGCACCATCCCCGTTCTTACCCGGTAGGGCTTGACAACCCATCCGGATTGACGGAGAACGGACGCAGATATTCACTGTACGACACCACACTGATACTCTGGGTGCCGCTGCGGTAATGGGACCCGGCGCCGCGCGAGAGGATGGCCCGCCATGGTCAAGAAGGTCCTCACCTGGGCCGGAATCGCATTCTTGATCTTCTTCGTCGCCTACCGACCAAACTCTGCGGCAGACGTGTTCAAGTCGCTCGGCGGCGGGATCATGGACATCGCCCAGGGGTTCGGCGACTTCTTCACCAGCCTCGTCGCCTAACCGCCGATGGGCAGCCCCTCCGGTCCACCCTTCGACCCGGACGACCCCGACCGGGAACGCCGCGAGCGTGACACCGAGCCGATCCCGCGGATCGGGCCTGATGACGGCCCGGGCTACGGGGCCGGGCCCAGCCTGTCCGACGGTCCGTCCCTTTCGGACGACGTCGGCTATGGCGACGGGCCCGGCTATGCCGGTCAGGGTCGTTCCGGGCGGGCGTGGATCCGCGATCCGGAGTCCGGCTACCAGCCGCCGCAGATCTCCGAGGACGAGCTGGCCGGGTTGCGTGCCGACGCGACCGGCTCGACCCCTCGGCGGGTGCTGCCACTGGAAGACGAGCCCAGCTCGTTGGTTGCCCGCTACCTCTTCCCCACCGAGCGCTACCGGGGTGAGTGGAAGCGGCACTGGATCCACCTCACCACCCCGCTGTTGATCGGCATCGCGGCGACCTTCGTGCTCGGCTACCTCTCCGGCTTTCTCGCCGGTCAGAACGTGGGCGCGCTGACCACCATCGCCGTGCTGCTCTGGTTCGCCGTGATGGGCTGGGTGGCCTGGAAGGTCGCAGACTGGTGGTATGACCGGTTCATCCTGACCAACAAGCGGGTCATGGTGGTCGCCGGCCTCATCACCCGCCGGGTCGCCATGATGCCGCTGGTCCGGGTCACCGACATGAAGTACGAGCAGACGCCGACCGGTCGAGCGCTCAACTACGGCACCTTCGTGCTGGAGTCCGCTGGCCAGGAGCAGGCGCTCCGCGAGATCAAGAACCTGCCCAACCCCAACGAGCTGTACCTGCGCGTGGTCGAGGAGATGTACGAGCCGCAGGCGGTCGAGGCCCGGCTCGGCAAGGAGGCCGACGAGGCCAAGGCCGACGACGGCGCGTGAAGGTTTTCGACCGAACATCGGAGTAAGTGCGCACCTTTCGTCATGGACCAGAACGCCTCTGACGTGGCACTCTGCCAGGACGACTGGGGTGTGGAGGTGGGCGGTGGCGAGCAAGGACTCGTTGGAGGAGCAGTTCCGCGAGTTCGTCGCGGCCCGCTCCGCCGCGCTCCTACGCACTGCTTACCTGCTCACCGGGGACTGGGCCACGGCCGAAGATCTGCTCCAGACGGCGCTGACCAAGACCTACCTCGCATGGAAGCGGCTCGGTGGCATCGAGGCGGTCGAGCCGTACGCCCGGCGTGTAATGGTGAACACGTCGACGAGTTGGTGGCGGCGGCGCTGGCACGGTGAACGCCCGACCGAGGTGCTGCCCGAGCGGGCCGGTGTCGACGAGATCGAGCAGCAGCTTGACCGTGACCTGCTCTGGCGGCATCTCAGGGCGCTGCCCGTCCGGCAGCGGGCGGTTTTGGTACTGCGCTACTACGAGGACATGTCGGAGGCGCAGACCGCCGCGATGCTGGACATTTCACCGGGCACCGTGAAGAGCCAGTCGTCCCGAGCGCTGGCCACGCTGCGCCGCCGGATGGGCGCCGACGCACCGGACCTGGCTGCCGCAGCCGGCACCGCCGGGAAATCGGCCGCAGCCGGCACTGCCGGCCAGCCGGCCGCAGCCGGTGTCGCCCGGCCACGGGGCTCGGGTGCCCCGAGCGGACAGGTCCCCACCACCGGTGCTGCCGCGACGCTGCGACCCCGGCAGACGGCTGGCCGACCCGTGCCACGCCCGGCCACTCCCCGCCCAGCCGCGCCGCGTCCGATCGGCCCGCAGGTCGTGCTGCCCCCCGCCCCGGCGGCCGTGCCCGTCGGCACGCGCTCCGGGGAGCAGCAGTGAGCGGATTCCCAGGCCGGCCCGACAACCTGACGGACGGCCCGCGGCGTTCATACCAGGTGCGGCCTGAGGAGCTCGAAGGTGCGGTGCGGGAGACCCTCTCGCGCCAGGTCGCCCTTGCCCGCCCGCTGGGTGCCGACCCTGCGGGCCAGGCCATCCGCCGCGCGAACCGGATCTCGCGTCGGCGCACCGCGGCGGGCGTCGCCCTCGCGGCGGTCGCCACCGTGCTGCTCAGCGCCGGCATGGCCCAGCTCGGCACCGAGACCGGGCGGGACGGGACACCCACCGTGGTGATCGGTGACCCGGACCCGTCCATCCGGCCGATCCCGACCAGCGTTCCCGGTCCCGACCCCTCACCCGGAACGTCCGCTGCCCTGCTCGTGAGCGAGACCCTGGTCAGCGCCGACGGACGGCGGCTGGTGCTGCCCGACGTCGGGCCGGCCGAACGCGCCCAGCTCCTGCCCGGCGGCGGTGGTTGGCTGGTGGTCAGCACGCCGACCACCGCAGGTCGCTCCCTCTGGGTGGTGCAGAACGACGGATTGGTGCAGGTGCTGTTGGCTGGGGCGGGCCCGATCGTCCTGGCACCGGACAGCCGCCAGGTCGCCTGGCGCGACGGCAGCGATCTGCTGACGGCAGGCGTGGTCGGCACCCAGCTCATCGGGGCGGTGCGCACCCCGGCGCCCGCAGCCGCGGAACCTGTCCGGTTCGTCGGTGACAGCGTGCTGGTCCGACTCGACCCGGCCAACGCCGGTCATACCCTGTGGCGGCCCGGTGCCGGGCAGTTGCCCGAGGCCGTCGACCAGAAGACCCTCAACGTCTACGGAAGGCTGCCCGACGGGCGGCTCGTCGGTCAGGTCTCCACGACCGATCCGGGCCGAACCTGCCTGGCCGTGCTCGAACCGACGCGTCCCCTGAACCCGGTGGACACCGGTTGCGGTCCGGAGCTGAGCCAGGACGGAGTCGGCGGGATCTCCGCCGACGGGCGGTGGCTGCTGGTGAACGGGTCGGTCGGCAAGGCCGGCCGAGCACTGCTGGTCGACCTGTTGCGGCTCGGGCCGAGCACCACCGCCGTTTCGGCCGGGCCGCCGATGACCGGCGCGATCATCTGGAGCAACGAGTCCCACGCCTCGTACCTCGACGACGCTGGCGAGCTGGTCCGGGTCGATGTCAACCGGGTGCGGGCAGGGAGGCCGGCCAGCGCCGCCCCGGTGCCCGGCGTGCCAGCCGGCGACCGGCCGGTCCTGGTGGCCAACTTCTGAGCCCACGCGGCCGGGGTCACCTCCGTGAGCCGGGCTCGGTGGTTTCTCGGTAGCGTCGCACGGTGACCTCGCGTACCGGCTCCGTCCCGCGGATCGATCTGCACACCCACTCGACGGCCAGCGACGGCACGCTGACCCCGGCCGAGCTGGTCCGCGCGGCCTCCACGGCCGGACTGGACGTGCTGGCGATCACCGACCACGACACCACCGCCGGCTGGGCGCCGGCCGTGGGCGCGCTGCCGCCGGGAGTACGCCTGATCCGCGGCGCGGAGTTGTCCTGCCGCTGGTCCGGCGCGCAGCCAGCGGTGCCGCTGCACCTGCTGGCGTACCTGTTCGACCCCGAGCACCCGGAACTGGTGGCCGAGCTGGTCCGGGTGCGGGCCGCCCGGGAAGAGCGCGGCGAACGGATCGTGGCGCTGCTGCGCGCCGACGGCATCGACGTGAGCTGGCCGGACATCCTGGCTGGTGCGGGCGGCGGCACCGTGGGCCGCCCGCACATCGCGCAGGCGCTGATCCGGGCCGGCCTGGTCGGCAGTACCCGCGAGGCGTTCGGCCCGGACTGGCTGGGCGAGCGGTACCGGCTCCCCAAGGACGACATCGACGTGTTCCGGGCGATCCGTCTGGTCCGGTCGGCCGGCGGCGTGCCGGTCTTCGCCCATCCTCGGGCCACGCGGCGCGGCCGGGTGGTGCCCGACGAGCTGATCGCCGAGCTGGCCGCCGCCGGGCTGGCCGGGCTCGAGGCCGACCACGAGGACCACAGCCCGGCCGAGCGGGAGCACGTGCGGACGCTCGCCGCCGAGCTGGGCCTGCTCGTCACCGGCTCGTCGGATTTCCACGGCACCCACAAGACCGTCCAGCTCGGAGCGTTCAGCACCAGCATCGACGCGTACGAGCGGATCATCGCCGAAGGGGTGACCGAGGTCGCTTCCGGCTGATCCCAGTTTCGGCGCTTGGCGGCGCGGCTAGGTTGATCACGTGGATCTGAAGCTGTTCGGCGAGGTTTTCGTGACCCTGCTGGTGATCACTGACCCGCCGGGCATGATGCCGATCTTCCTGGCGTTGACCGGCCCGCTGCCCGCCCGCGACCGCAATCGGGCGGCCTGGCAGGCCGTCACGCTGGCGTTGGGCGTGATCGTGGTCTTCGCGGTGGCGGGGCAGACCCTGCTGGACTACCTGCACGTGGACCTGCCAGCGTTGCAGGCCGCCGGTGGGCTGCTGCTCGTACTCGTCGCCCTGGAGCTGCTGACCGGTAAGACCGACGGCCCGAGCTCGGACGCCACCTCGAACATCGCGCTGGTGCCGCTGGGCACCCCGTTGCTGGCCGGTCCGGGCGCCATCGTTGCCACCATGCTCTTCGTCCAGCAGGCCGACGGGCTGGGTGACTTCACCGCCATCGCCGTGGCGATCCTCGCCGTGATGCTCGCGGTCTGGATCGTGCTGCGCTTCTCCGGTGGCATCGTGAAGATCCTGCGTCCCGGCGGGATCGAGGTGCTGACCCGGATCGCCGGCCTGCTGCTGGCCGCGATCGCCGTGCAGCTCATCGCCGACGCGGTGTTCGCCTTCGTCACGCAGTACGTCAACATGACCTGACCGGCACACCCACGGTGTCGGAGGTGGATGGCAGGATCGCAGGCGTGCGACGATCCTCCTCAGCGGGCCGACCCGCCGCCGGCGGCCGGGCCCCGAAACAGCGCGCCGGCGACGCCGAGCAGCTCGGCTTCGAAGGCATGCCGGAGCGGCTGTTCGTGTGCACCCCGAGCAAGCTCGGCGCGTACGCGGACTGCCCACGCCGCTACCGTTACTCCTACGTCGACCGGCCGGCCCCGCCCAAGGGCCCGCCATGGGCGCACAACTCGCTCGGCGCCAGCGTGCACACCGCTCTCAAAAACTGGTATGCGCTGCCCGCTGACCGACGCCGCCCCGAAGCCTTGGCCACCCTGCTCAAGGGCACCTGGGTCCGCGAGGGCTACCGCGACGACGAGCAGGAGCGGGCCGCCTACCGGCGGGCGTTGGGTTGGTTGGAGGCGTACGTCGAGACGCTGGAGCCGGATACCGACCCGCTCGGCGTGGAGCGGGTGGTGGCGGTCAAGACCGCCGTGCTGGCGTTCAACGGCCGCACCGACCGGATCGACTCGCGGCCCGGGCCGGAGGGGCCGGAGCTGGTCATCGTCGACTACAAGACCGGTCGCACCGGGCTGGACACGGACGACGCCCGGGGCTCGCAGGCGTTGGCGCTCTACGCGTACGCGGCCGAGCGGGTGTTCCGCCGACCGTGCCGTCGGGTGGAGCTGCACCACCTGCCGACCGGCACGGTCGCCGGCCACGACCACACCGTCGAGTCGCTGGCCCGGCAGTTGACCCGCGCGGAGGAGACGGCCCGCGACATCATGGCCGCCGAACGGGCGGTCGCGGACGGCGCCGACGCGGACGAGGCGTTCCCGGTGGCACCCAGCTCGCGCTGTGGCTGGTGCGACTTTCGCCGGCACTGCCCGGCCGGCGCGCAGGTGCCGGGCAAGGAGCCGTGGGCGGCCATGGACCGCCCCGCCGACGGTTGACCCCCCCGGGCGCAAAGGACAGGTCAGCCGGCCAGCGGAGTAGCGGCGTGGCGCGCGGCCCGCTCCTTGGCGGCCTGCATCAACGGTCCCTCCACATAGCGACGGGGGACGGCAGTGAACGCGAGCCGCAGTGCGCGCACGCTCAGGTCCGCCGACAGTGCGGTGGTAGGCAGACCGAGTCCGCCGTACATCCGGCGCGCCCACGCCGGCAGCAGTGCGAACGCGGTGCCGGCGATCCCCAGGTACGCCCAGCGCGGCGGGCCGAGGGTGAGCCCCAACCGGGCCGGCAGGCTGAGCTTCCACGGCAGCGGCGGAGCGGTGAGGAAGAGCGCCGTCTCGGCGGCCTCCCGGGTCATCCGCAACTGCGGCCGTACGGTGCGGTAGTAGTCCGTGACCTCAGCCGCGGTGCCCGGGACGGTGGCCGGGTCCAGGCCGACCAGGGCGGCGGAGCGGCGCTGCTCGGTG
This sequence comes from Micromonospora sp. LH3U1, assembly GCF_028475105.1. Taxonomy (NCBI): domain Bacteria; kingdom Bacillati; phylum Actinomycetota; class Actinomycetes; order Micromonosporales; family Micromonosporaceae; genus Micromonospora; species Micromonospora sp. LH3U1. The sequence continues at coordinate 770,103 of NZ_CP116936.1, forward strand.
TAGTAGCCGTCCACCTCGTCGTCGCTGAGCGGCAGCCCGGCACGCCGGGCCGTGCTGAGGAACGACTCGACCTCGGTGACGTGCACCCACCGCAGCAGGTCCGGGTCGTCGATCCGGAACTCCTCGCCGGTGAGCGGGTCGGTGGCCCGCAGCCGGGCGTGCAACCGGCGCAGCCGGGCCCCCGCCGCCTCCGCCTCGGCGGTCGTCCCGTAGACGGTGGTCCCCACGTAGGTGCTGGTGCGGACCAGGCGGCCCCAGGCATCGGTGCGGTAGTTGCTGTTCTGCGCGACCCCGGCCATCGCCCGGGGGTGCAACGCCTGGAGGTAGAGCGAGCGCAGGCCAGCGACGATCAGGATCGGCTCCTCGTGCACCTTCCACGTGACCGAACCCGGACCGAAGAGGCCGAGGTCATCGGAGTCCACCGTCCAAGAGTGCCACGGCCGGGGCGGCCTCGTCGGCCACGTACTGCCGGCGCTCAGACGTCGGCGGAGCGGCGGGCCCGGCAGCTCGGGCAGAGGCCCCAGAAGGTCACTTCCGCCTCGTCCACCTCGAACCCGTGCGCCACGTTCGGCTCCAGGCACGGGGCGCTGCCCACCGCGCAGTCGATGTCGGCGATCTCGCCGCAGCCCCGGCAGACCACATGGTGGTGGTTGTCGCCCACGCGTGCCTCGTAGCGGGCAGGACCGCCGGCCGGCTCGATCCGCCGGGACAGCCCGGCCCGGGACAGCGCACCCAGCACGTCGTAGACCGCCTGGGTGGAGACCGAGTCGAGGCGTTCGCGGACCCGCCGGGTGATCTCGTCGACCTCCAGGTGGCCGCCGCCGGCCAGCACGTCGAGCACCGCGAGGCGTGGCCGCGTGACACGCAGGCCCTTCGATCGCAGGAGCTCCTCGGTACCGGACATTTGCCAATGACAGCACGCCCGACCAGCATCGACAACCGCCACCCGGCCCGGGTGGCCATCGACACATCCCGAAAGATCAGGAGCGCGGGCCAGCGACGATGAACCCGATCGAGGTGCCGCGCGTGTGTCCGGTCGAGAGCCTGGGGACGACCGGCGGACCGTACGCTGACCATCCTCAGACCATGATCGACCTGGAGGGTTCGATGTTCGAGGAGATCCTGGGTCTACCAGTACACGTCCTGGTGGTCCACGCGGTTGTCGTGTTCGTGCCGCTGCTGGCGGTGCTGTCCATCGCGTACGTGGGGCTGCCGCGGTGGCGGCAGCGGCTGGACTGGGCCCTGGGCCTCCTCGCCGTGGCCGCGCCGGTGACCGCCTTCGTGGCCGTCGAGTCGGGTGAGGCGTTCACCGACGCGCTGGTCGCCCGGGGCTTCCAGGGTCAGATCCTCGACCAGATCTTCGAGCACTCCCGGTACGGCGACATTCTGTTCCGCATCGTGGTGCCGCTCGGGATCGCGGCCATCCTGCTGCTGGTGGCGACCAGCGGACACCCCCGGGTGCCGCGGCTGCCGGCGCTGGTCACCCCGGTGCTGGCGGTGGCGGTGGTGGCGCTGTCGATCGCCGCCCTGGTCTACGCCTATCTGACCGGCCACACCGGCGCCGAGGCCGTCTGGAGCACCACCCTCTGACCGGCAGACGCGTCGCGGATCAGAAGATGACCCGCGAGCAGAGCAGACAGACCAGGACCACCAGCACCACACCGGCCGCCGCCCCGAAGCCGTAGGTCACCCGCTGCGAGCGCTGCTCAGCCGCGTCCAGGTCGGCCATGTCCTGCGGCGGCAGCCGTCGTGGCGGCGCCGGCTGCAGGTGTACGGGTGGACGCCAGCCGGTCGGCGGCGGCACGCTCGGCGGCGGGCCGGCGTACGCGCTCGCCGGTGTCGTCGCGGGCGCGGCGGGAGGTTGATTCGCCACCGCGTCGTCGCCGGTGCCGGGGCGTCGCCAGTAGTCGTCCGGGGTGCTGCCACCGCTGGGGGTCGTCACGCCGTCCGACGCTACCAACGCGGCCGGCGGCCCGGTCGTTTCTGGCCGGCGTGCCATCGTCGGCGCGGGTCCCCTGCGGTCGGCTGCGCTAGTCTTGCCGCTCGTGAGCACCGAGGACCCCGGCACGCAGGGCGCGCGCGGCGACGATGAGCGCGCCGTCGACCTGAGCGAAGATTTCGTGGTGCTGCCCGAGCAGACCTCCGACGACACCGACCGCGGCTGGGGCGAGCGGGCGAGCGGCAACGACGACTGGCTGCTCGCCGAACGCCCTCCGCACTGGGACTGACCCGGACGGCCGGCCCGGTCCCGACGAGGTCGGCCCGGCCGGCTGCGTGGTGACCTCGGACGGCCCGGCCGGCTGCGTGGTGACCTCGGTCGGCCCGGCCGGCTGCGTGGTGACCTCGGACGGCCCGGCCGGCTGCGTGGTGACCTCGGACGGCCCGGCCGGCTCGCGGCCCGGCGGAGGGTCTGCGGGCTGGCACTCAGCTGCGGACGACGATGGCGAACCGGGTGCCCTCGGGGAGCCCGACGGTGCGTTGTGCCTGGTCGGGGCGGAGTGCCAGATAGAGCGCCGAGGTCCCGTCGGTCGTGCCGGCACCCAGCACGTCCAGCACCAGCGCTGCGGGAGCGAGCACCGTTGCCTCGCTGCCTGCCCCACCCGGCGCCGCCGCGAGCAAATCGACCCGGGCTCCGGGGCGGACCACCGCCAGCGCGGCCGGCTCGGCCAACCGGACCGGCACCCCGACAGCGCCGTTCGGCAGCGGCAGCGCCCTGGTCCTTCCGCTCGCGGCGGGCGCGCCGCTTTCGTCGGTCGCGCCGGACGGCGGTGGCCCGGCCGTTCCGCTTCCGTCGGTGGGGCCTGCCCTGTCGGCGTCGGTGGGGCCTGGCCCGTCGGGGTCGGCCCGCCCCGGATCGGTGGAGCCTGTCCTGTGGGGGTCGGCCGGCCCGACCTCGTCGACCTGCCCGGCCGTGCGGTCTGCTCCCGCGGATGCCTCGGAGGGCGCGGTGGTCGGCGGGCAACTGCTCGGGGTGTGCAGAACGGCGGCGGCCAGACCGAGCAGCGTGGCAACCAGGCCGGCCCGGAGCAGGGTGCGTCCGCCGGGCAGGGTGGGCCGGCGCAGCGGACGCAACGCCCGCGCGGAGTCTGGATCACCCATCGTCTCTGCCGCCTCCCGTCCCCGGGTGCCGCAGCGACACCCGTGGCGGCAGGTTAGGCCGTTCCCACCCTGGTCGGCCGGCCGTCGGACGGTGCCTGTGGATAACCGGCCGCCCTGTGGATAACGCCCACCAGTCGGCTCGACCTGCTATCGCACCGACCTTGATCGACTCGAGGTCAAGGAAAGCGGGCTATCGCGCAGCCGGGACAGCCCGACATCCATGAACCCGAGTGGATCAAGGTCCGGCCCGCCGGGTCCGGCGAGCGTCCGGCGGACGGGTCAGGACCGTGCGTGCGGCGGACGGGTCAGGACGCGGAGCTGGCCGCCGGAGCCTTGCCGCCGCTCGACCCACCCGACGAGGACGACCCCGAAGAGGACGACCCCGAAGAGGACGACGACCCCGAGGACGACGAATCCGACGACGAGGAGGAGGAACCGGACGACGAGGACGACGAGGATCCCTCACCGGAGGACGACTCGGACTTCGCCGGCTTGCTGGCCGCGCCACCCGCCGTCGCCTCGGAGCCGGACGCCCGCGAGTCGGTGCGGTAGAAGCCCGAGCCCTTGAAGACGATGCCGACCGAGTTGAAGACCTTGCGCAGCCGCCCCTGACACGCCGGGCACTCGGTCAGCGGCTCGTCAGAGAAGGACTGCACCGCCTCGAGCTGGTTACCGCACGCGGTACAGGCGTACTGGTACGTGGGCACGTTCTCCTCCGGATCTGGGCTCAGCCAGTTGGCACTCGACGTATTCGAGTGCCAATGGTGCGTCATTCGGCCCGGGTTCGTCCAGCGGACGTGTGGGGCGCGACACCCTGCGCCGCACCCGGGCCGCCATCAAGCGTACGCACCCCGTCGGCAGGGGTGACGACCGCGCGGACACGGCGGTCGTGCGGCTCCGCCGGCAGCGCCTCAACCAGCTCGCCGTCGTGCAGAGGCACCACCGTCAGCGTCGCCTCGGGCACCCGGGCGAGTGCGCGGTCGTACGAGCCGCCGCCGCGTCCGAGCCGTCGACCGTGGCGGTCGACCGCGAGAGCGGGTACGACCACCAGCTCCGCGTCCGCCACGGCGGCCACCCCGAGACGGGCACCAACAGGCTCTCGGATACCCCGACCCGCGGCGATCACGTCGTCCGGCCCGGTATACGCCGCCCAGTCCAGATCGAGGTCGGCGAGGAGCACCGGCAGCAGCAACTCGGCGTCGGCTGGCAGTGCCGCCCGCAGCACCTCCGGCAGGTCGGCGCCGCCCGGTTCGGAGCCGACCGGCACGTACGCCGTCATCCTCTGCGGGCGCAGCCGGCGTACCAGCGCGACCAGCTCGGCCTGCACGCGCCCGGCGGCGGCGACCCGGGCGGGACCGGGCAGCAACCGGCGGCGGGCGAGCAGCTCGACGCGGGCGTCCCGCTTCGCCGCACGGGCCACTTCTGCTTCATCAGAAAATTCCGGCACGCAACACTCCTGACGCAACGCCTCTCCCACGGTTGCTCTGTGTCAGCATCGCAAGCATCGGAGGCGGAACTTCCGGGGGGACCGAGTGACGCTACGCGGGCGGTTGACAGCAGCCTTCCTCGTGGTGGTGCTCGGGCCGGTCCTGCTCGGCGCGCTCTTCGTCGCCTCCACCGTCGCGGCTGTCGACCGCAGCCGCTCGATCGAGCGCCTGGCGGTGGCGGCGTCCACCGTGCGTACCTCGGTCGACGCGCTCTGCCAGCAGCTGCGCGCTGCCGCCGACGCGGTGGCCCTCACCGCCGATCCGGCCGTCGCCGCCGCTCAAGTGGTCAGCCGGGGCCTGGCCGCCGCGGTGCTGATCACCGACGTGGACGGCCAGGTCACCTACGTCTCGCCCGGCGCGCCGTCGACCCCGTGGCGGGACTGCTCCGACTCGACCACGGGTTCGACCAGCCCGGTCCGCGCGCTGGCCACCGAGGTCGACCTGCGCGACCGCGCCGGCACCCTCCGGGGCAGGGTGACCGCCGCGCAACTTGTCGACCCGGCCTTCGTCGCCCGGCTGGCGGCGGTGACCGGGGTGGCGGTCACCCTGCTCGACAGCGGAGCGACCGCCGCGCGGGTCACCCACACGACCGAGTCCCGCGAGGTACGCGACGCGGTGCTGGCCGCCGCCAGCTCCGTCGATGGTGAGCGGGTCACCGAGACCAGCGAGGGTCGGTACGTGCGGAGGATCGGCCCGTCCGACGCGGAGCCGCTGCCACTGGTGCTCTCCGTGCCCAGCGAGCGTCCGCCGGGGCTGCACGCCACGCTTGTCGGGGTGGTCGTGCTGGCCGGGCTGCTCGCCGTGCTGACCGCCTGGCGGCTGGCTCGGGTGACCACCAGACCGCTGGTCGAGTTGGCTGGCGCGGTCGACCGGGTCGCCCACGGCGACCTGACCGCCCGGGTGCCGGTACGCAGCCGTGACGAGCTGGGCCGGCTGGCCGCCGCGTTCAACCGGATGACCCGGGAGACCGGGTCCTACGTCGCGGCGCTGACCAGCAACCGGGACCAGCTCCGTGGGCACCTCGCGGTGCTCGGTGACACCCTGGCCAGCACACACGACCTGCAACGCATCCTGCGGGTGATCCTGCGCAGCGCCATCGGAGCCACCGGCGCGCGCGCCGGCGCCGTGCTGCTGGTGGAGACCGGCGGGGTGCTCGTCGCTCAGTGCACCGAGGGATTGGACGGGCGCTGGCCGGAGGGGGACGCGGACGGATCGCAGACGCTTCGGGTGCCGGTGGGCGTCGGCGTGGTCGGTGCCGTCGCCGCCACCGGCGAACCGCAGCGGGGCAGGGCCGAGCCGACCGAGGCCCCGTCGGGGGAGCCGCGCTGCCGCACGTACGTCGCGGTCCCGTTCGCCGCCCCCGGCGGCGGCGCCGCGGCCACCCTCAGCGGGACCCCGGGGGCTGCCGACGAGGCCGGTGCCGCCGCGGCGCTCGGCGTGCTGGCCCTCTACGACCGGTTGGGCGCCGACGAGTTCGACGACGACGACCTGGTCACCCTGCGCACCTTCGCCAGCCATGCGGCGGTCGCGGTGGACAACGTCCGGGTGCACGAGGAGGCGCAGCGGCTCTCGCTCACCGACCCGCTCACCGGGCTGTGGAACTACCGCTACCTGCGCGAGTCGATCCGGCGGGAGGTGGAACGGGCCAGCCGCTTCGGGCGGATGCTCAGCATCCTCGCGCTGGACCTCGACCGGTTCAAGGACGTCAACGACACGTACGGGCACGCTGCGGGGGACACGGTGCTCGCCGAGTTCGCCCGGCGGGTGCGCGGCGAGATCCGTGAGGTCGACCTGGCCTTCCGACAGGGCGGTGAGGAGTTCGTTCTGCTGCTGCCGGAGACCGACGCGCGGGGCGCGGCGATCGTGGCCGAGCGACTCGGCGCGGTGGTCCGCGAGACGCCGATCGCCGTCGAGGCGTACGCCGGGCCGGTCCTGGTGACCGTGTCGGTGGGCATCGCCGTCTTTCCGGACAACGGCAGCACCGGGCGGGCGGTGCTGGAGGCCGCCGACGACGCGCTCTACGCGGCCAAGGCGGCCGGCCGCGACACGTACCGGGTCGCCGAGGTGCATCCGGAGGTGCCGACGCGGGAGATACCGGTGCTCGCGGGGGCCGTGAGCCCACCGGATGGGCTGCCGCGCGCCGGCCAGCCCGTGCAGGCCATCCGGGAGCCGGGCGGGCCCGCCCGGTCGGAGCCGGCTGTGGGCGTACCGGAATCATCGCCGGCAGGCCCGGCGCACGCCCGGCCGGAGCCGGCCGACGACCCGACGGACAGCGCGACGGGTGGGGCGCGGGCCGGCCCGGACGCCGCGCGGCCGGGGTCGGGTGGCGGCGCGTCTTCTGGGCCACACCCGCCGCGGCAGAGCCGTGGCCGATAGTCTCGCGGCATGTCGGAGCACTCAGCGAACCCCTCATCGACGGTCGCCGCAACTGGCCGTCCCCTGGCGGTCAAGGCCGTCATCCCGGCCGCCGGACTTGCCACCCGGTTCCTGCCGGCCACCAAGGCGGTGCCCAAGGAGCTGCTGCCGGTGGTGGACCGGCCGGTTCTGCAGTACATCGTCGAGGAGGCCGCCCAGGCCGGCATCGGTGACGTGTTGCTGATCACCGGCCGGGGTAAGACGTCGATGGTGGACCACTTTGACCGCCGGCCCGACCTGGAGGCCAGGCTGGAGGAGAAGGGCGACGCCGAGCGGCTGGCCGCCGTGCGTCGGCCCAGCGAGCTGGCCGAGATCTACACCGTGCGGCAGCCCGAGCAGCTCGGGCTCGGTCACGCCGTCGGGTACGCCGAGTCGCACATCGGCGACCAGCCCTTCGCGGTGCTGCTCGGCGACGAGTTCGTCAAGCCGGCGGAGCCGCTGCTGCCGGCGATGCTGGAGCTGCAGGCCCGCACCGGCGGCGTCGTGCTCGCCTTCTTCGAGGTCGACCCGGCCGAGACCAAGCGGTACGGCATCGCCTCCGTCGAGCCCGCCGAGTCGGAGCTGACCGACATCGGTGAGGTCGTCAGGGTCACCGGGATGGTGGAGAAGCCGCAGCCGGAGGACGCCCCGAGCAACCTCGCGGTGCTCGGCCGCTACGTGCTGCCCGGCACGATCTTCGACGCGATCCGGCGGACGAAGCCGGGCAGCGGCGGTGAGATCCAGCTGACCGACGCGATGGAATTGCTGCGCACCGAGGGCACCCCGGTGCACGCGATCGTCTACCGGGGCACCCGCTACGACACCGGCATGCCTCTGGGCTACCTGCAGACGGTGGTGCAGATCGCCGCCGAGCGCGACGACCTGGGCACCGAGTTCCGGTCCTGGTTGGCCGAGTTCGTCAAGGCCGACGCGGCAGGCGGATCTGGTACATGACCGCGACGGCCGACGCCGAGGCGGCCGCGAACGAGTTGACGCCGCTCGCCGACTACCTGGGCAGTGTGCTGCGCAGGTTGCGTGCGCTGCCGCCACTCGACCTCGACCTCACGCAGGCGCACGGCAATGTCCTCGCCGAGGACGTCGTCGCGCCGCACGCCTTCCCGGCCTTCGACCAGGCGGCCGTGGACGGCTACGCCGCCCGCTGGGAGGACATTTCGGGAGGGGGCCGGGGCCCGAGCTATGTCCCGGCCCCCTCCGGCACGCCCGGGGGCCGGACCATCCGGCTGAACGTGGTCGGCGATCTCGGCGCGGCGAGCTGGCGGCCGGTCCGGCTCACCCCGGGCTCGTGCTTCTCGGTGGCCGCCGGGGCGCCGCTGCCGATCGGCGCGGACGTGGTGGTCCCGGTGGAGTGGACCGACCAGGGCATGGCCGCCGTGGAGATCTTCCGCACCCCCAAGCGGGGGTACGGGGTACGCCGAGCCGGTGAGGAACTGCCCGCCGGCACTCTGCTCGCACGGGCGGGCACGTACGTCTCCCCGGCCCTGGTCGCGGTCTTCGCCGCCACCGGCATCGGGCACGTGGTGGTCCGGCCCAGCCCACGGGTGGTCATCGTGGCCACCGGCGACGAACTGGTCGACGTGGGTCGGGGCAGCCAGCCCGGGCAGGTGGTGGACGCGAACTCGCACGCGCTGACCGCCGCTGCGGCAGAGGTGGGCGCGCAGGCGTACCGGGTGGGCATCTGCGACGACGACCCGGAGGGGCTGCGCGGGCTGCTGGAGGACCAGACCCTGCGCGCCGACCTGATCATCACCACCGGGGGGACCGGCACCGGCCCCGGAGACATGGTGCGTCGGATCCTGTCCCGGCGGGAGGGCAGCCGGGCCGGGCCGGTCACCTTCACCGACGTGGCGCTCTATCCCGGCACCGCGCTCGGCTTCGGCACGGTCGGCGCCGAGGAGGTGCCGGTGGTCTGCCTGCCCGGCGATCCCGGTGCCGCGCTGATCGGCTTCGAGGTGCTGGCCCGCCCGGCCATCCAACTGCTCGCCGGCGCCGAGCCGGTGTTCCGGCCCAGCGTGCGGGCGCACCTGCTGGAGACCGTGTCGTCCCCGGGCGGGCTGCGCGAGTTTCGGCCCGCGCACGTCGCCGAGCGGCGCGGCGGTGGTTACACCGTCCAGCCGCTGAGTGGGGGGCCGTTCACCCTCTCCGGGCTGGCCGAGGCCAACGGGCTGCTGGTGCTCGGCGAGCGGGTCACCACCGCTGCCGCCGGCTCCACGGTGGACGTCCTACTGCTGGACCGCCGTCGGTGACGCTGTCCCGGTCGGCCCGTCGGCGGTCTGCGTCAGGTGGTCGCCGGGTCGTCCTGGTCGTACCGGTGGGTGTGGTTGGTGCGGTGGGTCCACTTGCGCGCGACACGGTCCCGCGCGGGAGACTGTGCGGGTGAGTCTCTTCGGACCCGCACGGGCACCGGGCTGGCCGGTGGAGTTGGCGGACGGCCCGGTGCTGCTGCGGCCATACCGACGCTCCGACGCTGCGGCGTGGTCGGAGGTGCGCCGGGCCAACCGGGCCTGGTTGGCGCCCTGGGAGTCGTCAATGCCCGGCGGTTGGGACGAACTGAACTCGCCGGCCGCGTTCCGCTGGGTGCACCGTGACCAGCGGCGTTCAGCCCGTGAGGGTGAGGGCATGCCGTTCGCGGTCTGCCTGCGCGAGGCCGACCGGGATCGGCTGGTCGGGCACATCAATGTGGGCAGCATCGTGCGGCGCGCGCTCTGCTCCGGCTACGTCGGCTACTGGGTGGACGCCCGGGTCGCCGGCCAGGGTGTGATCCCAACGGCGCTCGCACTTGCCGTGGACCACGCGTTCGGCCCGGGCGGGCTGCACCGGGTGGAGATCAACATCCGTCCGGAGAACCAGCCGTCCCGGCGGGTGGTCGAGAAGTTGGGCTTCCGCGAGGAGTCGTACCACGTGCGCTACATGCACATCGACGGTGCGTGGCGAGACCACATCGGATACGCGATGACGAGCGAAGAGATCGCCGCCGAGGGTGGACTGCTGGCCCGCTGGCACCGGATACGCGCCAACGCCCGTTGAGCCGTCCCACGGACGGGATCGGCGCGGCGCGGTGGCATCCCGGTCGGCGCGCCGTAACCTCAAGTAACTGCAAGCTGCGGCAAGCGCCCCCTGGCCGGACGATCCACGCATTCAGGTGCCATCGGTGGAAGATCCTGCGGTCGGGTGGCGGTTGCTTCGAATTCGGTGACGGGAGGGGTGAGGGTGCCGACCTCGGTGCTCCTCGCCGTCCTCGCCGCCGCCGGCCTGCTCGCCCTGGCCCCGGCGCTGGTTCGCCGGTACGACGCCACCGAGCGGCTGGTGGCGGAGCGGGCGCAGTCGACGGCGCGGGTGCTCCAGCGCCGCCGACGGCGCCGCACTGTGCCGGGACGGCAACCCGTCCACCCTCCGCGCGCACTGACCATCACACTCAGTGAAGACGCAACTACGGGAGCGTTGGCCGCGCCGGTCTCCGCACCCCCGGCCGCCCGTCGCTCCGGTCGGCTGCGCGCCGTGCCACCCGCGCCGAAACGGTCCCGCCGCCGCCCGCCGCCCCGCCGACAGCACACCCCTGCCGTATACCGGCGTCGTCGGGTGCTCGCCGCTCTGCTGTTGCTCAACGTCGTCGAGCTGATCGGCGTGCTGTTCGTGAGCCCCGGCTTCTGGATCGGCTTCTCGGCCACCTTCCTGCTCCTGGCCATGTACGTCGTCCACCTGCGTGGCCAGGCACTCGCTGGACGCCGTCGCCGCCGCGCCCGGGCCCGGGAGGCGGCCTGGCTGGCGGCCCGACAGGCCGAGGTGCGCCGGGAGCAGGCTCGCCGGGCTGCGGCCCGCCGGGAGGCGCAGCGCCGCCTGGCCGCCCAACGCGAGGGGGTACGCCGAGCCGCCATGGGCCTGGATCGATCGGGAGACCTGCCGGCGGCGGTCAACGGTGGGTCGGTCTCGTACCGGCGATCCGGCGGACTACGTGGGCGCCCCTACGAGGCCGGCCGAGGCGCCTGACGCCCTGCCCTGCTCGGCCGATGTGCTCGGTCGACGTGGCTCGGTCGACGTGGCTCGGTCGCCCGGATGCGTTGTCGGCTTGATCGACTCGGATTCCTGGAAGGCGGGGTGTCGCGGCGTCCCGGATGCCCCGATTTCCGGGACGCCGAGTGGATCTTTGGGTGGGGAGGGGCGCCGCGCTGGGGGCGGATTCGCGGTGGGGGCCGGCGACCTGTTAGCCTTGCTGCCGGCCCGCCCGGTGTAAGCCGGGTGGGACCGAAGCCGGTTCGCCGGTGGGGGGCTGTGGCGCAGACTGGTAGCGCACCTCGTTCGCATCGAGGGGGTCAGGGGTTCAAATCCCCTCAGCTCCACCAGCAACAACACGTACGACCTGGGGAAACCCGCCGACGAAATTCGGGGCCTTCGGGCCCCGTTTTCTTTTGGCGCTCGCGTCGCGCAGAGCGTCGCTGTTGAGGTGGCCCCCGCGATAGGCCGCAGAGCCGACATCCTCGGCAACGGCTAGTGGCAGCGTCAATCAAACGCGGGGCCTCGACACAAGGTTCACCGCTCCAAGAACGCTGCACCGCCTCGATCTTGCAGTTTCGGTCGCCGAGATGCGTGGAATGTCCCCTACGTCGAGGCAGCAAGTGCAAGATCGCGAAAGGGGCCAGGCCGGCCCGCGTCGATCATGGAGGCGTGGTGCCCGTTTTGGCGTTATAGCGGTTACTTTGTCGCCCACCACAACTCCATGATCGACGGGGTGGGGTGGGGTGGGGCGGGGCGGGGCGGGGTGGGGTGGGGGTGGGGGTGGGGGTGACGGGGTGGGGGTTAGTAGTGGTTGTCGATTGGTTGGCGTGCCTCGTCGAACAGCGCTGGGCCTTCGTACCGCACCGGGGGCAGCGGTGGGGTGGCCGGCTTGATGTCCTCGAACTGTTCGCTGGACAGGGCGTACACCACCCGGCCGAGGCCGGAGCGGTCGATCGCGGTCGCGCACATCGGGCAGGGTTGGCAACTGGTGTACATGGTGGTGCCGGCGGCCACGTCCGAAGCAAGTTCGCGGGCGGCCCAGCGGGCCAGCTTCAGTTCCGGGTGGGCGGTGATGTCCGAGTCGGAGACCACGGTGTTGTGGTCCTCGATCAGAACGGTGCCGTCCGCAGCGACGAGCAACGAGCCGAACGGCCGTTCGCCGGACGCCCCGGCCTCGCTGGCAATGGCCACGGCACGGCGGAGAAACTTCTCGTCGTCGGGCGTCATCGGTCCTCCTGGGTTCGGTGATACGCGGCCACGGCCGCGAGTGTCTGCCAGGCGCGTTCGGGCTGGCGGATCTCGGTCAGGTCGCCGTTGAACGGGTCGAGCACCACTGTCTCGGCGCCGAGCAGACGGATCTGGTCGAGGTCGGCGATGATCTGCTCGATGGTGCCGACGCCGGCGAGCCGGTCCGGGGCGGTCACCGGTTCAGGGGTCTCCCGGAGCGCGATGCGCGGCATCAACGCGGGAGTGGGGCGACCCAGTTCGTCGGCGATGGCCTTGAGTCGTCCGACGGCCTCGGCCAGCCATCCGGGTGTCATCCGTAGCGGGTGCCACGCATCTCCGAGTCTTACCGCGCGACGCATGCCGGCGTCGCTGTTGCCGCCGACCCAGAGCGGGATCGCCTCTGTGTCGTAGTCGTCGGTGTTGCGCCAGGCGTCACGCATGGCGTGCAGGTACTGGTCGGTGAGCGCGCCGCGTCGCTGGTATGGCACGCCGAGCGCCTCGAACTCCTGCCGTGCCCAGCCGACGCCGACGCCGAGGACGAGGCGGCCGCCGCTGAGCCGGTTGAGATTCGCCGCCATCCGGGCGGTGAGCAACGGGTGCCGGTACGGGACGATGAGCACGGTGGTGCCCAGCCGGACCCGGCGGGTGAGGCCGGCCAGCCAGGACAGCGTGGTGAACGGCTCGTAGAACGGCGCGGGATACTGCTCGGCCACGTCCGGGGTCACCGCGATGTGGTCCGAGACCATCAGCAGGTCGAAGCCGAGGCCCTCGACCGTCTGTGCCCACTGTCGCAGCAGGTCAGGATCGGTGCCCGGGGCAAAGTTCGGTACGTTCACGCCAATCTGCACAGGTTCGAGATTAGTCAGTGTGGATCAGGCTGTGAACAGCATGTTCACGGGCCTTGGTGGTGTTGGCCGTGGATCCATCGGTAGATTCGCCATGTGGCAGAGAATCTTGACGCCGTCGATTGGTCCATTCTGACCGAGTTGCAGGGCAACGGCCGCCTGCCGATCACCGAACTCAGCCGGCGGGTCAGACTGAGCGCGTCGGCCACCAGCGAACGGGTGCGACGCCTGGAGGCGACCGGTGTCATCACGGGCTACCGCGCCGAGGTCGACCTGACCAAGGCGGGCTTCGCCGTGCTCGCGGTGGTGCGGCTGAAGTATCCCGGCAGTCGACACGAACCGCTGCGCCAGCTGCTGGAGCGACGGTCGGAACTACTGGAGTGCCTTCGCACCACAGGCGACGACTGTTACGTGTTGAAGGTTGCCGCGACGTCCATGGCACACCTCGAACAGGTCGTCAACGAACTCGCCGCGTTGGGCAGCACCACGACCAACGTCGTCTACAGCGCAACGCTGCCCTATCGCGGCCCGCGCCCGACGGTCTCCATCGGAGACCCGTCCACCGATCCGGTCGCGTGATCGGGGCAACCCCAGCGACGGGGCAACCCCAGCGACGGGGCAACCCCAGCGACGGGGCAACCCCAGCGATGGGGCAACCCCAGCGACGGGGCGACGCCCCGCAGGGCGACTAGCATCCGGATCTCGACGTGAGGAGCCCAGATGACATCGGCGGCCCAGACCCGGTTCGGCATCGTCGGCAGTGGCTGGCGAGGTGAGTTCTTCCTCCGCCTGGCTCGGCTGCTGCCGGAGCGGTTTCGGGTGACCGGGGTGGTGACGCGTACCGAATCGCGTGGTGCCGTGGTGGCGGCCGAGTGGGGCGTGCGGACCTTCCGCACGACGGCGGAGTTGCTGGCCCACGAGCGACCGGACTTCGTCATCGTGTCGGTGCCGTGGCCCGTGACACCCGATGCGACCCGCGAGCTGGTCGCGGCCGGCGTACCGGTGCTCGCCGAGACACCGCCCGCACCTGACCTGGCGGGGTTGCGGTCGCTCTGGGCGGACGTCGGGGGCAGTGGCCTGGTGCAGGTCGCCGAGCAGTACCTGCTGATGCCGGGGCACGCGGCCCGTCTGTCGCTGGTCCGCGCCGGGGTGCTCGGCGAGCCGACCTCGGTCCAGATTTCGTCGACCCACCTCTACCACGCGGTCTCGCTGATCCGTGGCCTGCTCGGCGTCGGGTACGACGCCGCCGAGGTCAGCGCGCGCGCCTTCGTCGCGCCGCTGGCCGATCCGCTGTCTCCGGCCGGTTGGAGTGGCGACGCCACCCCGCAGAACCTCTCCACCATCCTCGCGACCATCGACTTCGACGGGCGGATGGGGCTGTACGACTTCACCGACAACCAGTGGTGGAATCCGCTGCGTACCCGCCGGTTGGTGGTGCGGGGGTCGCTCGGCGAGTTGGTGGACGACCGGGTCGTCCGCCTGGTCGACCCGACCACGCCGGTGGAGTCGTCCCTGGTGCGGCGGCAGACCGGTCTCGACCTGAACCTGGAAGGGCTCGACCTGAAGCACATCAGCTTCGATGGCGACGTCGTCTACCGCAATCCCTTCGTCGGCAGCGGAATGTCCGACGACGACATCGCGGTGGCCGACATCATGGCTCGCGCCGGTGCGTGGGCGCGGGAGGAGGGCGCGGCGCCGTACCCCCTGGCCGAAGCCTGCCAGGACCATCTGTTCAGCCTCGCCATCGAGGAATCGGTACGCACCGGCGGGCCGGTCGTCACCACCAGGGAGGCGTGGGCACGGTAGCCCCGCGGGGCATGAGCCGTTCGGACAGGATCGAGCCCACCGCCTCGGCGGCGTCAGTCCTCAGTAGGACGGGTCAGGTCGAGACACCAGGCGAGGGTGTCACCAGGTGCCTGAGATCGATCTGTGCCCCGCTCGTGTTCGGACCCTGACCCGCCGTAATTACCGTCGCGGATATGACGTCATCGATGGGTACGCCAAACAGGTCTGTCGGTCAGCGGGGTTGGAGGCCGTGGACCGTCATCGCCGTATCCGTGGGGGCGGTGCTGGCCGTAGCGTGCCTACCGGTTCTCGGCTTCCTCGTCTGGTTGTACGGAGGCCCGGACATTGATGAGCCGCGAGCGGTGGCCGATCGCTTCATGCAGCACCTGGAACGGAACGAGGACGGCACCGCCTACAGCTTGATGTGTCCGGAGGTGCGGGACCGGATCGCGATCGGGCAGTTCACCGAGGTCGTGGAGCGCCTGGGTCGGCCTGTCTCCCATGACGTCGGCAAAGGCGGATTCGGCGACGAGGCCGGCAACAGCGCGTGGGTGACTGTACGGCTGACCGACCGATCTGGTGCGACGACCTCAATGGACCTCCGCCTCGAAACCGAGCCAGGCTGGAGCGTGTGCGACCGGGCCTTCGGCTGACCCCCTGCCGTGTGGTCCGGGGTGGGGCCGGCCCGGTCGGGCCAGCCCCGCCCCTGCGCATCACGGCTTCCAGGAGCCGGCGGTCCTGAGCTGGTGCTGGTACTCCAGCGCGCCCGACGTGTCGTGCACGTCGAACACCACACTGCCGGTGCGTTTGGTGCCGGCGGCCAGGTCATTGCTGGCGGGTATCGGTTTGCCGCAGCCGGACAGGGACCCACCGATCGCGTTGGTCTTGGTGCCGTCGGCGGCGACCCAGTGGAAGAAGCGTGGGTTCGCCGCAGCGGTGCCCTTGGTGACGGCGACGGTCACGTCGGCGATCACGTACATGCCCTCGTCGGGCTTGAGGCCCCGGGAGGTGCAGGGTTTGGTGGCGCTGCGGAACTTCGTCACGGTGATCTCGACGGTGCCGTCGTCGCCGTCGATGACCAGGGTGTCTCCGGGCGACATGTTGCGGGTGTCGTCGTCGACCGGCGGTGGTGTCGACGAGGGAGCGGTGGTCGGTGGCTGCCCGGCGCTACGGGTCACGTCGGGGGTGGGTAGCGCCTCGGACACGTTGGGCGCGGTCCGGTTGGCGCCGATGACGACCGCCACGATGCCGCCCGCGCAGCAGAGCAGGGTGAGCACGGCAGCGGTCACCGCGACGAACACCACGGTCTTCTTGGCGCTCTGCGACTGCACCGGTGGCGGTGCGATGAGCGGATAGCCCGGCCCACCAGGCACCCGGTATCCGCCGCCAGCGCCCGCGTAACCGCCACCAGCGCCTGCGGACCCGCCACCAGCGCCCGCGTACGCGGCGCCCGAGAACGGCGGCTGCGGTGTCGCCGGATACCGATCGGTCGGCGGGTCCACGTTCGGCTGCTGGGAATCTTGCGGCCCGACGGGGGGCTGAGGGTGGGTCACCGTACTCCTTGACGCCTCGTACGTGCGGTTCGGGAACTCGCCGACGCTACCGTGCGTGGCGGAACGCCCGATCGCCGCGCCGGAACGCATCCCACTGTCCGCGAGGATGTGTTGGACCGGCCAGCCTGGACGGTGTTCAACTGATCACTGAACGCCTATGTGGATAGGTCGCGCGTACGTCGCTCTGAGTGACCATGGGTGGTCAGCGCAGTGGAAGTACGGCGGCGGTGCGGACCAGCCCGTCGGCGACCACGAAGCGGCCGGTGATCAATGCCGGTGGGTCGTCGGCGGCGGCGGCGTCCACCCGTGCTGGCGCGATCCGGGCCGTGAACGTGCCTGCGTCCGGATCGAGGTCGAGCTGGGCGTCGTGGAAGTCCAGCCAGCTTCCGACGACCGGGTACCAGACCTTGTAGACGGTCTCCTTGGCGCTGAACAAGACGAGTGGCCAGGACGTGCCGCTGGGCAGCCGCGCGCAGTCGGCCTCCTCCTCGGGCAGCAGCACGAGTCTGCGTACTCCAGGAGTGACCTCGCGGTGCTGCTCGGCATCCATCCCGACGGACCTGATGTCGGAGGTGTGCGCCGCCGCGGCGGCGCAGTAGCCGGTGGTGTGGGTGATGGTGCCGACCACCCCGGCCGGCCAGACTGGCGCCCGGTCGGCGGCGGACGGCACGGCGGTCGGTGGCAGGCCGAGATCGGTCAATGCCCGGCGGGCGCAGGCCCTCCCAGCAGTGAAGTCCCGCCGACGGGTCTGCACGGCCCGCTCGCTGAGGCATGCCTGCTCAGCGGGGAGCAGCTCGCCCGTCCAGTCATCCGACCCGGCCACGGCCACGGCGACTGTCGACGGCAGCAGGTCACGCATCGCCTCGGCCTACCCGTCTGTAGAAATGGAGTATCCGGTCAAGCGTCAACTTTCCGACTCCCACGACCGGAGAAGGTACCGCAAAGATGTAACACCGGAGGGACGCGTCATGCCCTCCCTGATGGCTCCGGGGGGACCACCATCAAACCTGGCCGGCACGGCAGCCCGCCAGTCCCGTGGACATCTGGAAGGACGTGCGATGACCGATGGTGTGGAACGGCCGGGGGTGCGGGCTGATGATCACGCCCCGAAGACCCCCTGCTGGAGCTGCGGCTCCTGCGGTGACGAGTGGCCGTGCGCGACGAAGCGCAGCCGGCTGCTGACGGAGTACGGGGGCGACCGGGCGATGCTCAGCGTCTATCTGGGCTCCTGCCTCGCGGCCGCCACGGAGGATCTGCGCGCCGCCCCGGTGATGTCGCTCCAGGAGAGGTTCATCGGCTGGTTGCCGCGCGGCTCCCGGCGCAGCTGAGCCTCTGGTGGCCCCGCCGCCGGGCGGGGCCACCAGAGGGGGCGTTCAGCGACGCCGGGGCCGCCGGGTCACAGCGAAGCCGACCACGCCGGCCACCGCGGCGAGCACGCCGCCGATGGCGGTCCAGACCCAGCGCGAGCCGAGATCCGGCAACCAGTCCGTGAGCGAGTCGCCCTCGTCGTCGGCCTCCGGGTCCGCCACGGGTACGGCGTTGAGCACCGTGCCCGCCTTGGTGTTCGGCACCAGCGGTGCGGCCAACTCGCCGTCGTCAGCCGAGGCGCCCCGGTCGGCGATGGTGCCGACCAGCAGGTCCACGTCGATCGGCGCACCAAGATCCGGCTCCGGCAGGTCGATCACGGAAAGCCGGATCACGTACGTCCCGGGCAGTGGATCGGCCGACCAGGGCTCGGCCCACGGCCGCACCTCCCGCAGCGTGCAGCCCAGCACCACGCTCGACGCCTTCGCGTCCACGGTCGGGGTCTGCGCCCCGGCGGTGCACGCCTGACGTCGGCGCAACCCGTCGAAGACGTCGACCGTCCAGGTGGAGGCGCCGCTGCGCCCCTTCGGGAAGGTGACGGTGGCAGTGATCTCCTGCACCTGCCCGGCCTTCGCCGGGAACGACCAGTAGAGGTGATCGCCGATCGAGGCGTCCACCCGCACCGGCTGCCCGGCGGAGATCGGAGTGGCGGTGAGGAACGACGTGCCGGCCCGGTTCACCGGTGTGGCACCCGGTGAGGGGGTCGGGGCGGCGACGGCCGAGGCGGGGACCAGCGCGGCCCCGCCGGCGGCAAGCAGTGCCGCCAGCGACCGGAACAGTGCGGTACGCATCAGTTCTCCCTCCAGGTGGCGACCCACCAGCGGGTGAGCAGGCCGGCGAGCAGGCCGGTGATCAGCCCGGCAAGGGTGAGCAGGGCGAGCAGCACCCAGCCCCGGCCGAGGTCCGGTCCGTTCGGTGCGGGCGCGGCAGCGACCACGTCGATGGTCAACTCCACCGGCATGCCCGGGGTCGCCGCGGTGCCGGGGCGCGGGGCGAACGAGTTGCTCACGACCAGGCAGACGGTGGTGGGTTCGACGACCGGGGCGGAGGTCTCCTCGGTCTTGTCGGCATCCTCGTCGTCGGCGGCGGCTGACCAGCGCAGCCCGGCGGAGAGCACATCAGCCCGCCCGCTGCCGGCGTCCGCGCCTCGGACCAGTTCCCGGCCGTCCGCCGCGGTGGCCCGCAGCAGCACCCCGTAGTCCCGGTTCACTCCTCGGTCCAGCGCCATGCTCACCGACGCCCGCAGCTCCTGCCCGGGGCGTACCGGCACCCGGTAGTAGCGGTGCTCGGAGAACTCCTCCCGGTCTGCGTACACACCGGGGGCGAGCAGTGGCGCCGAGTCGCAGGCGTTCGCGCCGCCGACCACGGTCGGGGCGCGGGTGTGCGTGTCGCCGGCCCGCTCGACGAGCTGTTTGATCCGGTCGGTCAGCTCCTCGGCGCTCTGCGCGGCGGTGTAGGTGCCACCGGTCGCGCTGGCGATGCAGAGCAGCTGCCGGCGGACCTTCTCGTCGGGGGCCAGGCCGAGGGTGTCGACGACCAGGCTGGTGCCCTGAGCGGCCAGCTCCCGGGCCACCTCGCACGGGTCCGGCGGGGCGCAGGTGTCCTCGCCGTCGGTGATCAGCACGATGCGCCGTGTCGTGGCTCCGGCGCCGAGGTCCTGTGCGGCGGAGCGCAGTGCGAGGCCGACCGGTGTGAACCCGGTCGGCCGCAGCGTCGCCACCGCGGCCTTGGCCGCGGACCGGTCCACCGGGCCGACCGGCACGATCTGCTGCGTGTCCTGGCAGCCGACCTTCTTGTCCTTGCCGCGGTAGGTCGCACCGAGCACCCGGATGCCGAGCTGGGTGTCCTCCGGCAGTGCGTCCACCACCTCGTTGAAGGCCTGCTGTGCGACCGAGATCCGGCTGCGTCCGTCGATGTCGGCGGCGCGCATCGAGCCGCTGACGTCGAGCACCAGCTCGACCCGGGGCGGCTCGGGCACCGGCTCGTCGTCGGCCTGGGCCGGGGCGGGCCCGGCCAGCGCGGTGGTCGCCAGCAGTCCGAGAAGGACAGCCGTCGATCGTCTGAAGTTGATCACGGCCCGCAGTGTAGTGAGATCCACTTTGGATGATCGTCTGGGTATCGGGCGTTCCAGCGCTGGCGCCTCCGGCGAGGGCGACGAGCGTCTCTGACCGGATGGTCCCGCGCTCTGGGTCCACGCCAGGTCACCCTCGGTCAACTGCTGAAGGGGAGGCGTCGGCCCGGCCGGCTTCGGTCGGAAATCTGACCCAAGTTGACCCGTTGTGCCGGTGGTGCACGGTGGTTAAGCTCTTCATGCGCGCCCCAATCGCCCGCTTCCCCCGTGGCAGGCGATCGGGGCGCGCGTCTCTGTCAGAAGGGCCCGCACGCTTCGGCGTGCGGGCCCTTCTCCGTCGCGCTATGCGGCGCGTCGCCTGTCGGTGCTTATATCCACCGACCGTCGAGCCACATCCGGGACAGCCAGTCCGAGTACGGAATCAACCGCCCGACGAAGATCGGATAGAAGTACGCGAAGCAGAGCGCCACCAGCAGGACGTACGCCCCAGCCGCGACGCTGCCCACCAGTCGGCGTTCGTAACTCGGGTCGCCGGGCACCAGCGGCGCCACCTCACCCACGTCACCCCCGGCGGGGGCGATCAGCGCGCCCAGCACGTACACCACGGCCAGCACCAGGAACGGCAGCGCCGGGGCGGCGTAGAACGAGAACATCGTGCGGCCATCGAGGGCGAACCAGAACCAGGGCAGCAGCCCGGCCGCCACGCTGAGCAGGATCGCGCCGGCCCGCCAGTCCCGACGGGCCACGCCCAGCCAGACCAGCGCCACGAGGGCGGGCAGGAACGACCACCAGAGCAGCGGGGTGCCGAGCAGCAGGATCTCGGAGGCGCAGCTCGGCGCGCCGCAGGCGCCGTCACCGGACCAGTGGAACGCCACCGGGCGACCCAGCAGCAACCACTGCCACGGCCACGACTGGTATTTGTGTGCATCGTCGAGCTGGGCGTGGAAACCGTACGCCGCACGGTGGTATTCGAAGAGGTTGATCAGCGGACCGATCACCGGGCGGTCGCTGAGCGGGGCGCTCGGGTAGGCCGACGCGAGCCGGTAGTAGCCGTCGTCGGTGAGCAGCCAGCCCGACCAGGTGGCGAGATAGGTGCCCACCATGAGCACGCCGGCGAGCACCAGCCAGGGCAGCTCGTCGAGCAGGGCGTCCCGCCAGGGCCGGCGGACCCCCGCCGAGCGGCGGACACCGACCTCCCAGAGGAGCACCAGCAGCGCGAAGGCCGGAACGAAATACAGTGCGCTCCACTTCACCCCGCAGGCGCAGCCGAGCAGCACCCCGGCTGCCAACCGCCACCACGGCCAGGTGCGCCAACCGGTCGCCGGCCGGCCCGCACGGCCCGACTGGCTCGGGTCGAGCCCGTCGTCCAGCGCCCGCGCCCAGCGGCGTCGGCGGGCGTCCCGATCGAGCACCAACGCGCCGAACGCGGCCAGCACGAAGAACAGCAGGAAGATGTCGAGCAGCGCCGCGCGGGACAGCACCAGGTGGAAGCCGTCCAGGGCGAGCAGCAGGCCGGCCGCGCAGCCGAGCACCGTCGAGCGGAACATCCGTCGACCGATGCGGACCAGCAGCAACACCGACAGGGTGCCGACCACAGCCGCCGAGAACCGCCAGCCGAACTCCGGCGCGGTGGTGATCAGGTGCCCGGGGACCGAGACCTTGGAATCCGCGTCCTGATAGCCGAAGGCCCACTCGCCGAGGCCGATCAGCCACTTGCCCAGCGGCGGGTGCACCACGTACGACGGGCCGTTGTCCTTGTAGTTCCACTCGACGCCGCGGGTGATCAGCCCGTAGCCGTCCTTGGCGTAGTACGTCTCGTCGAAGATCTTGCCCTTCGGGCTGGACAGCCCGACGAAGCGCAGAATCGCCGCGATGGCCACCACCACCGCCGTGGCCAGCCAGGAGATGCGGTCCATCTGGGTGTCGACGGTGGCGAACCGTCGCCGGACCACGGCGGACAAACCTCCGCCATCGGCGTGTGGCGCCGTTGGCTCCTGGTTGGTGCTGGGCTCGCCCGTCACCTCGACCATCCTGGTCGGGTCGGCGCTCGGGCTCTGCGCTGTCGACGCACTCGTCACCCGGCGATCGTAGGCTGCCAAGGTGTCTGGTGGCGTCCGTCGTCCCTGATACCGGTATTCGCAGTCGATGAAGGAGACGAATTCGTGGGTGAAATGTCCGAAGCTGGGCGCCTGATCCTGCTCGGTGCCCCGCTCGGCAACCCCGCCGACGCCTCGGCCCGGTTCCGGGAGGTGCTGATCAGCGCCGACGTGGTCGCGGCAGAGGACACTCGCCGGCTCACCCGGCTGGCCCGCGATCTCGACATCACTGTCGGTGGTCGAATCGTCTCCTACTTCGAGGGCAACGAGGAGCGGCGAACCCCCGAACTGGTCGAGGTCATCCTCGGCGGGTACGTGGTGGCACTGGTCACCGACGGGGGGATGCCAAGCGTCTCCGACCCCGGCTACCGGCTGGTCCGGGCCGCGTTGGACGTCGGGGCACCGGTCACCGTCGCTCCCGGGCCGAGTGCGGTCACCACCGCGCTGGCGGTCTCCGGGCTGCCCTGCGACCGGTTCTGCTTCGAGGGCTTCCTGCCCCGGACCCCCGGCGCCCGCCGATCCCGGTTGCGGGCGCTCGCCGCCGAGGAGCGCACCCTGGTCTTCTTCGAGGCCCCGCACCGGATCGGTGCGGCGCTCACCGACCTGGCCGACACCTTCGGCGCGGAGCGGCCGGCCGCGCTCTGCCGTGAGCTCACCAAGACCTACGAGGAGGTCATTCGCCGCCCCCTCGGCGAGCTGGCCCGGTGGGCCGCCGACGGCAACCCGCGCGGAGAGATCACCCTGGTGGTGGCCGGGGCGCCGGTGGAGGCCCCGGAACGCCCCGACGACGAGACCCTGCGCGCGGCGGTCGCCGAGCGGGAGGCCGCCGGCCGGTCCCGCCGGGACGCCATCACCGACGTCGCCACCGAGTACGCGCTGCGCCGCCGGGACGTCTACACGATCGTGCACAGCTGACCGAACCTCTCGGCGGCGGTGCGGCTCACCAGGCGGCGACCAGGAAGCCGACGGTGATCAGCACCGGACCGCCGATGGCGGTGGCCACCGCCCAGCGGCGGTGTCGGCGGCCGGGTAGCCGGGCCGACCCGGTCCACCGGACGATGCCGGCGGTGCAGCCCAGCACCACCAGCAGTCCGGGCAGCCAGTGCAGGTGCCGGTCCACGCCGACGTCCGCGTACGCGGTGCCGCCGTCCGGGCCGGTCATCCGTGCCGGTAACGGCGTCCCGGGAGCGTCGCCTCCGGCGAGCACACCGCTGACCCGTACACCGTGCGCGATGAACCGCCCGTCCTCCGCCGTGAAGATCCCCCGGCACCGCTGGGTGAGCCCGCCGCCGGTGCAGTCGTCGATCACCACCGTGCCCGCCCGGGCGTGCCCGACCGCGAGCCAGAACGGGCCGGCGCTGACCCAGGCGAAGAAGGCGGTGGCCAGGCTCAACGCCACCAGCGCGGCGAGCCCGGGCAGCGGATCCGGCGGTGGGACCGTACGGCCCGGTGCCCGGCGCCACGCCCAGGGGGAGCGGCGATCCCGCTCCGGCGCCGGGTCCTTCCGGACCGGGGTGCCGTCCCAGTGCACCTGCTCGATCGGTGCCCAGAAGACCACGTCGTCGGGCGTGTCGCCGTCGGGCCGGCGGCGCCGGCGGCTCTGCTGGCGTACCGGTACTCGACGCGGCACCGCGTCCACCGGCGCCCCGGTGGTCGGCTCCACCTCGACGGCCACCTCGACGGCTTCTGCGGTGGGCTCCGCGGCGGCGGATGCCGAGCCGACCGTCAGGCCTGGTGAGCCGGGCCGGGCCGGGCTGGGTACGGGTGCCGCCGGGGTCGGACGGGCCGGAGTGGGCGGCGGCGCGGCCGGCGTGGGCCGGGCCGGGGTGGCGGCGATCTCTCCCGGACCGCTGCGCCTCGGCGCGGTCGCTCGTCCCGACGGCGTGGCCTGCTGCTCCTCTGGCCGGTCGACGGCAGGCCCGGGGGAGGGGCTCGGTCGTAGGGTGGGACGGTCCTCGTGGTCCCGCGCCGCTCGTCTGCCAGTCACGACGTTCATTGCACACCGGTCCGGGAGGCGGAACGGGCAGCTGAGCCGCGTGTCGGCGACAAATCGGACCATTGGTTGGGGTGCTCGGCCCGGTCCGCCGCCCCGGCACCCCCTATTGGTTCGCGGACGCCCCGGACGGGTCACTAGGCTTGCTGCTCATGAGTCATGTTCTCGCGGCAGTGGCCTGGCCGTACGCCAACGGCCCCCGCCACATCGGCCACGTATCCGGTTTCGGCGTTCCCTCCGACGTCTTCGCCCGGTACATGCGGATGGCCGGTCACGACGTGCTCATGGTCTCCGGCACCGACGAGCACGGCACCCCGATCCAGGTGCAGGCCGACGCCGACGGGGTGACCCCGCGCGAGCTGGCCGACCGGTACAACAGGGTGATCGTCGAGGACCTGCACGGCCTCGGTCTCACCTACGACCTGTTCACCCGCACCACCACCCGCAACCACTACGCGGTGGTGCAGGAACTGTTCGAGGGGATGTACCGCAACGGCTACATCGTGCCGAAGACCACCATGGGCGCCATCTCCCCGTCCACCGGGCGCACCCTGCCCGACCGGTACATCGAGGGCACCTGCCCGATCTGCGGGTACGACAGCGCCCGCGGCGACCAGTGTGACAACTGCGGCAACCAGCTCGACCCGATCGACCTGATCGACCCGAAGTCGCGGATCAACGGGGAGACCCCGAAGTTCATCGAGACCGAGCACTTCTTCCTGGACCTACCCGCCCTGGCCGACGTGCTGCGGCAATGGCTGGACACCCGGGAGGGGTGGCGGCCCAACGTGCTGCGGTTTTCCCGCAACCTGCTCGACGACCTCCAGCCCCGGGCGATCACCCGTGACCTGGAGTGGGGCGTACCGATCCCGCTGGACGGCTGGCGCGACCGGCCGGACAAGCGGATCTACGTCTGGTTCGACGCGGTGATCGGCTACCTGTCCGCCTCGATCGAGTGGGCTCGCCGCTCCGGCGACCCCGAGGCGTGGCGGAAGTACTGGTCCGCCGACGGCGACGGTAAGGACGCCCGGTCCTACTACTTCATGGGCAAGGACAACATCGTCTTCCACTCGGTGATCTGGCCGGCGCTGCTCTCCGGATACTCCGGCGAGGGCTCCCGCGACGGTGAGCCGGGCGAGCTGGGTCGGCTCAACCTGCCCACCGAGGTGGTCTCCAGCGAGTACCTGACCATGGAGGGGCGAAAGTTCTCCTCGTCCCGCAAGGTGGTCATCTACGTTCGCGACTTCCTGGAGCGCTACGACGCCGACGCGCTGCGCTACTTCATCGCCGCCGCCGGCCCGGAGAGCAACGACACCGACTTCACCTGGGCCGAGTTCCTCCGCCGCAACAACGACGAGCTGGTCGCCGGCTGGGGCAACCTGGTCAACCGGTCCGTCTCGATGGCGGCGAAGAACTTCGGGGCGATCCCGCCGGTCGACCCGGCCGGGCTCACCGAAGCCGACGAGGCGTTGCTCGCGGTGGCCCGCGCCGGGTTCACCACGGTCGGCGACCTGATCGGCCGGCACCGGCAGAAGCAGGCGATCGGTGAGGCCATGAAGGTGGTCGCCGAGGCCAACAAGTACCTCTCCGAGCAGGCGCCGTGGAAGCTCAAGGACGAGGCGGACAAGCCTCGGATGGGCACCATCCTGCACGTCGCCCTCCAGGTGATCAGCGACGCCAACACGCTGCTCACCCCGTTCCTGCCGCACTCCGCGCAGCAGGTGCACGAGCTGCTCGGCGGCACCGGTGTGCACGCGCCGATGCCGGTCATCGAGCAGGTCGACGACCTGGACGGCGGTCCGGCGTACCCGGTGCTCACCGGGGACTACACCGTCGGCGCGCGCTGGGAGTCGGTGGCGCTGGAGGCGGGCCGGCCGCTGGCGGTGCCGAAGCCGGTGTTCCGCAAGCTCGACCCGTCGATCGTCGACGAGGAGCTGGCCCGGCTGGCCGACTGAACGCACGACGGGCGCGGCGGCAGGGTGCCCTGCCGCCGCGCGACGTCACATCGCGTATCGGGTGTCCATCACCTGGTCGTCGGTCACCTCGGGGCCCGGTGCCCAGGCCTCGTAGACGCCGCGTTCGTGGCACTGCGCGCCAGTCGTGATCACCGCGTCCGGGTTCGGGTAGCGCAGTCGCATCCGCAGCCAACCGGCCTCCTCCCGCAGCACCAGGCACGGCACGCCCCGCCACTGGGCGAACCGGAGCCGGCGGGCCACCGCACTCACCGGGTAACGGGCCGCCCGGGTCATCGCCAGCACCCGGAACCCGCCGGGCAGGTCGGCCACCGCCTCGTACTCGTTGTCGCCGTGCACGCCGACCAGTTGGGTGGAGCGCGGCGTGTCCCCGTTCGGCACGTACTCCTGGTCCGGGGAGAGGCCCGGCACCGCGGCGAGCAGGTGCCGCCACTGCGGGCCCACCATCCGCAGCCACCCGCGCTGCTCGGCCTGGTAGGTGTAGAGCACCACCTCCGCCCCGTCCGCCGGGTAGGCGAGCAGGGCGGCGTTCGCCGGCATCGGCAGGTCGGCGAAGTCCCGGGTGATGAACTCCGGGATGAGCTGACCGTTGCTCGGCACGAAGCCCGTCCCCAGCACCGGCGCACCGAGCCGGTCCCGGGATCCCAGCGCGGTCAGGCCGCGGTGTGCCTCGCCAACCGGCACGTCGTAGTCGCCCGGGTCGGACGCCCGCCAGCGCAGCGCGTACGCCACATCCATGCCGTCCCGGCCGACCTCACCGTCGGTGCGCAGCACCGTCGTCGCCGCCGGCGTACGCAGATGCGCCACATCGTGCTCGCGGTAGCAGAAGCCGTGCGGCAGCCAACCCCGTACGTACCCGGCGAGCTGTCGGGCGGAGAGCACCTTCACCATTCGGGTGCCGCGCCGCACCACCGCCGACGCGCGTGCCACCGCCAGCATCGGGTCACCCGCCGTGGCCGGCTGCTGGCTGAGCTGGTGCAGGTACGCCCAACCCCGCTCGCGGTGCGCGGGCATCATCAGCGGCGTCTCCGGCTCGTCGGCCGGCTCCGTCGCCCCGTGCACAGCGGTCACTTCGGTGACGTGCACGAATCGGCGCCACGGCAGGGCGCTGCCCGGGCGGGGCGCCCACTCGAAGCCGGCCACCTCGTCGGCGCTGAACAGCTCGTAGGCGGCGCCTCGGGCGATCTCCTCGGCCGGGTAGACGCCGCCCTCGAACGCCACGTGCAGCCCGGTACGTTCGCCGGCGGTGTCGCCGACCTGGGGAATGACGCTCATGCCGTCACCTCCCTCTGCTCGGTGAGATGGGGGTCGGCACGCTGTCGCGTCGGCCCGGTGGCGCACTGAGTCCGCTCATTGCCAGCACTCCGCTCCGCCCCGTGCCGTCGCTGCTGTGCCTGCCGGTTCGCTCGCTGCGCTCGCTCGATGGCGACGGTAGAGTCGCGCGGCGTAGTCGAGGTGAACGTCGGGTGGCGGGCAGATGGCCAGGCCCGGTGTGTGATGCTGTCGCTGATGAGCGAGCCCACTGAATCCCGCCGAGAGCGTGCCGCCCGGCGGGCCGGAGAGTTTCCGCCCGCCCCCGAGCCGCTGCCCCGGCCGGTGCTGGACAGCCACACGCACCTGGACATCACGGTCAGTGAGGCCGGTGTGCCTGGCGGCGGTCCGGCCGACGACCCGGTTGCCGTGGCCATCGCGCTGGCGACGAAGGTCGGCGTGGACCGGCTGGTCCAGGTGGGGGTGGACGTCGCCTCCTCGCGGTGGGGCGCGGAGACCGCCGACCGGTATCCCGCCGTGCTGGCCACCGTGGCGCTACACCCCAACGAGGCGCCTGGGCTGACCGACCTCGACGAGGCGTTGCGGGAGATCGAGTCGCTCGCCGCCCGCGACCGGGTCCGGGGGATCGGCGAGACCGGGATGGACTTCTTCCGTACCGGGGACGAGGGGCGTGCCGCCCAGGAGGAGAGCTTCCGGGCGCACATCGCCATCGCCAAGCGGTATGGCAAGGCGCTGGTCATCCACGACCGGGACGCGCACGCCGACGTTCTGCGGATCCTCGACGACGAGGGCGCTCCCGACCGGGTGGTGCTGCACTGTTTCTCCGGTGACGCCGACTTCGCCCGCGAGTGCGTCCGCCGGGGCTTCCTGCTCAGCTTCGCCGGCACCCTCACCTTCGGCAGTGCCACCGCGTTGCGCGAGGCAGCCGCGCTCACCCCCGTGGACCAGATCCTGGTGGAGACCGACGCCCCGTACCTCACCCCGATGCCGCACCGTGGCCGGCCGAACGCCTCGTACCTGATCCCGCTCACCGTCCGCGCGCTCGCCGCGACCACCGGCACCGACCTGGACGAGCTGTGCGCGGCCATCTCCGCCACCGGCGACCGGGCGTTCGGCCCGTGGTGAGCCCGGCCCGACGGTCGGCCCCGACGCCGCCGCTACGCTGCCAGCCATGAGCGGTCTCCTCGGCCCGGTGGAGATCCGGGAACTCGCCGCCCGGCTGGGCGTCGCGCCCACCAAGAAGCTGGGCCAGAACTTCGTGCACGACCCGAACACCGTGCGCCGGATCGTCACCGCCGCCGGTCTGACCCCGGACGACGTGGTGCTGGAGGTTGGGCCGGGGCTCGGCTCGCTGACGCTCGGGCTGCTGCCGGTCGCCGGGCACGTGCACGCCGTGGAGATCGACCCGGTGCTCGCCGGTGCGCTGCCGGAGACCGTCGCGCGGCACGCCGGGGCGGACGCCGGTCGGCTCACCGTGCACCGCGCCGACGCGTTGCGGATCGACGCCTCCGAGCTGGGCGACCCGCCGCCGACCGCGCTGGTGGCGAACCTGCCCTACAACGTGGCCGTGCCCGTGGTGCTGAGCCTGCTCGCCGTGCTGCCCACCCTGCGGCAGGGCCTGGTGATGGTGCAGAAGGAGGTCGCCGACCGGCTCGTCGCCGGTCCGGGCTCCAAGGTGTACGGCATCCCGTCGGTCAAACTCGCCTGGTACGCCCACGCCCGGGGCGCCGGTCGGGTCCCCCCGAACGTGTTCTGGCCGGTGCCCAACGTCGACTCCGGTCTGGTCGCCTTCACCTGCCACGAACCACCCCGGCTCGACGTACCCCGGGAGCGGGTCTTCGCCGTGGTCGACGCGGCGTTCGCGCAGCGGCGCAAGACGCTGCGCGCCGCGCTGGCCGGCTGGGCCGGCGGCCCGGACCGGGCCGCCGCCGCGCTCACCGCGGCCGGCGTCGACCCCGGCGCCCGGGGGGAGTCACTGACCGTCGAGCAGTTCGCCGCCATCGCCGCGTCGGCTCCGGTCGGTACGCCGGCCGCAAAGTAGGCTGACGCCGTGCCCGCCGAGGAGTTGACCTTGACCAAGCCGTCCTACATTCGTCTGCACGTGCGGGACCTCACCCCGTGACCGAGGCCTGGCGACCGGACGACGAGGACGAGCGACGCGGCGCCCTCGGGCCGGTGCGGGTCCGGGTGCCCGCGAAGGTCAATCTGCACCTCGGGGTGGGCCCGCTGCGCCGCGACGGCTACCACGAGCTGAACACGATCTACCAGGCCATCTCGATCTACGACGAGCTGACCGCCCGTCGGGGCGACACCCTCGCCCTGACCATGGAGGGCGAGGGCACCGGCGAGCTGGCGTTGGACGACACCAACCTGGTGATCCGCGCGGCGCACGCCCTCGCCGGGTACGCGGGAGTGTTGCCGCACGCCCGCCTGCACCTGCGAAAGCGGATCCCGCTCGCCGGTGGGCTGGCCGGCGGCAGCGCCGACGCGGCCGCCGCGCTGGTGGCCTGCGACGCGCTCTGGGGCACCGGGCTGTCCCGCGACGAGCTGGCTGGGATCGCCGCGGACCTCGGCTCCGACGTCCCGTTCCTGATCTACGGTGGCACCGCGCTGGGCACCGGCCGGGGTGAGGCGATCAGCCCGGTGCTGGTCCGCCCCATCTCCTGGCACTGGGTGGTGGCGATCGCCGACAGCGGCCTCTCCACCCCGGCCGCGTACCGGGAGTTGGATCGGCTCCGCGACGCCGGGACCGCTGGTGCCCCGCTGGGCAGCACCGACGCGTTGCTGGGCGCGTTGCGCCAGCGCGACCCTCGGGTGCTCGCCCGTACGCTCGGCAACGACCTCCAGGACGCCGCGCTGGCGATGCGTCCGGCGCTGGCCGACACCCTCAAGGCTGGTGAAGCCGCTGGTGCCCTTACCGGCATCGTGTCCGGCTCTGGCCCGACCTGCGTGTTTCTCGCCGCCGACGCTGCCGCCGCGGAGCGGATCGCCGCCGAGTTGACCGCCGCGGGCGTGTGCCGGGAGGCGCGGGTCGCGCACGGTCCGGTCGCTGGCGCCCGCGTCGGCTGACCGCGCGTCCCACCAGGCCTGTGCCCGCGCGGCGCGGGCTTCCGGGGCGTCCGCGTACCCTTGGGCCAGGCGTCCAGGTGCCCGCCGGCACCCGGACGCCTTGATCATGAAGGGTGGAACGTGGCGAACATCGTCAATCTGGACCGGGTGTCCAAGGGGTATGGCGCCGCCGGGCGGCTGCTCACGGACGTCTCGCTCGGCCTGGACGACGCCGACCGGATCGGCGTGGTCGGCCTCAACGGCGCCGGCAAGTCCACCCTGCTGCGGCTGCTCACCAAGCAGGAGGACCCCGACGACGGTCGGGTGACCCACCGCCGCGACCTGCGTGTGCTCTGGCTGCCGCAGCAGCTCACACTCGCCCCCACTGCCACCGTCCGGGACGTCGTGCTCGGCACCGCCTGGCTCAGCGAGGGCATGGGCGCCGAGCACGAGTGGGCCGGCGACGCCGGGGTGCGTGCCATCCTCGACGGCCTCGGCATGCCGCACCTCGGGCTCGACCAGCCGGTCGGCCCGATGTCCGGCGGCGAACGACGCCGGGTGGCCCTCGCCGCGCTGCTCGTCCGCGAATCCGACCTGCTCATCCTCGACGAGCCCACCAACCACCTCGACGTCGGCGGTGTCGACTGGCTGGCCCGGCACCTGGTCGGGCGCAGGGGTTCCCTGGTCGTGGTCACCCACGACCGGTGGTTCCTGGACGCGGTCTGCACCAACACCTGGGAGGTCGCCGACCAGACCGTCCGCGCGTACGAGGGCGGCTTCGCGGCCTGGATCCTCGCCCGCGCCGAGCGTGATCGCGTCGCCGCCGCCACCGAGGCCCGCCGGCAGAACCTGCTCCGCAAGGAGATCGCCTGGCTGCGCCGCGGTCCACCCGCCCGCACCTCCAAGCCCCAGTTCCGCATCGACGCGGCCAACGCGTTGATCGCCGACGTGCCGCCGGCGCGCGACACCATGTCGTTGCAGCGGATGGCCACCTCCCGGCTCGGCAAGCAGGTGTACGACCTGGAGAACGTCGAGCTGCTCGCCGGCCCCAAGGAAATCCTGCGCGACGTCACCTGGCAGGTCGGGCCGGGCGACCGGATCGCCATCCTCGGCGCCAACGGCGCTGGCAAGACCACGCTGCTGCGGATGCTCGCCGGCATCACCCGCCCCGACGGCGGCCGCCTCGGCACCGGCTCCACCGTGCGGCCCGCGTTCCTCTCCCAGGAGCTCGCCGAGCTGCCCGGGCACCTGCGGGTGCTCGAAGCCGTCGAGGAGGTCGCCCGCCGGGTCCAGCTCGGCGACCGGGAGGTCTCCGCCGCGCAGCTCGCCGAGGTCTTCGGCTTCGACGACCGCCGACTCTGGACCCCGGTCAGTGACCTCTCCGGTGGCGAACGCCGCCGGTTGCAGATGCTGCGACTGCTCGCTGGCGAGCCCAACGTGCTGCTCTTCGACGAGCCCACCAACGACCTGGACACCGACACCCTCGCCGCGCTGGAGGACCTGCTCGACTCGTGGCCCGGCACGATCATCGTGGCGAGCCACGACCGCTACCTGATCGAACGGGTCACCGAAACGGCGTTCGGGATGTTCGGCGACGGCCGGCTCGTGCACCTGCCGGGCGGCGTGGATGAATACCTCGCCCGGACCGCGGAGCGGGCCGGCAGCATCCGGCCCGGGGTCAACCCGACCGCCGGGCCCACCGGCCCGACTGCGGGTGGCATGTCCGCCGCCGAGGTCCGCCAGGCCCGCAAGGATCTGACCAAGCTGGAACGCCAACTCAGCAAGCTCGACCAGCGCGAGGTCACGCTGCTCGATCAGCTCGCCGCGGACGCCACCGACTACGCCCGGGTCGCCGAGTTGGACACCCAGCTCAAGGATCTGCGCGCCGAGCGGGAGCGGATCGAGGAGACCTGGATGGCCCTCGCCGAGGACCTGCCGGAGAGCTGACCGGACCGGCGCGCCGGCCCGGGACCGTGTGCGGCGTCACACCGCCACATGCGAGACAATCGTCGGCGACACCTCACCCCACGGCGTTGGAGACACAGACATGGCCCACACCCCCGTCAACCATCCCGCGCGGCCGATCTACCGGGCGATCGGCGGGCTGACCGGTCTGTACCTGGTGGTCTTCGGTGCGCTCGGCATCATCACGAGCACCGGCAACGAGATCCTCGCCCAGGACGACACCCGGGTCCTCGGTCAGGGCACCAACCTCGGCTTCTCGCTGCTCAGCGTGCTGCTCGGGATCGTCGTGCTGGTCGGCACCGCGCTCGGCCGCAACATCGACGTGGCGATCAACCAGTGGCTGGCGTACGCCATGATGGTGATCAGCCTGGCCGGTCTCGCGTTCATCCGGACCGACGCCAACATCTTCAACTTCAGCATCACCACCGTGGTCGTGGTGATGATGGCGGCCCTGGTGCTGCTCATGGTCGGCATGTACGGCAAGGTCGGGTCGGAGGACGAGTCCGAGGCCTGGCAGAAGGCCCGTCTCGTTCTCTGAGTTTCTTCCTTGGTTGCGGTGGTGGTTTTCGCCGGAGCCCGAGCTGCTCCGGGCGGTCAGGCTTGATCCCTGCGCAGCTCGGGCTCCGGCGAAAACCTGACGGGGTCCTGCCTTCCGGCGGACCCTTTCGGCTTTGTGGTTCTCCGGACAGTCCCCGCTACCTCGGGTGACAATCCTCCTGAAACGGTCAACTCAGGTGGATGGGGTCAGGGGTATGCCGCACTTTCCGGTGAACCATCCGGCACGGCCGCTCTACCGGGTTCTCTCCGGTCTGATCGGCGCCTACATCCTGATCTTCGGCGTCTGGGGCGTCGCCGAGACGATCGGCAACCCGCTCTTTGACCGGAGCAGCACCTG
Source organism: Micromonospora sp. LH3U1 (assembly GCF_028475105.1). Taxonomy (NCBI): domain Bacteria; kingdom Bacillati; phylum Actinomycetota; class Actinomycetes; order Micromonosporales; family Micromonosporaceae; genus Micromonospora; species Micromonospora sp. LH3U1. The sequence goes on from NZ_CP116936.1 coordinate 803,182, forward strand.
GGCCCTCGGGCTACGCACCAACCTGGCCTTCTCGCTCGCCTCGGTGATCTTCGGAGTCGTCCTGATCATCGGGGCCTCGCGGCGCACCAACCTCGGCCACTACATGAACCTCACCGCTGGCGTGGTGTTCCTGGTTACCAGCATCCTGATGATGTCCGTGCTGCAGACCGGGGCGAACTTCCTCAACTTCTCGATGTCGACCGTGGTCGTCTCGATGCTGTTCGGCCTGATCCTGCTCGGCACCGGCCTCTACGACAAGGTCGGCCCACCGGAACACGCCGAGGCGGAGCTGGAGCACCGCAAACACCCGGTGGCCGACGCGCACCGCCGCTGATCGGGTCAGCGGCGCCGGGCGGTGATCAACGTCGGCTTCGCCTCCAGGTGCGACAACCCGTTCCACGCCAGGTTGACGAGGTGCGCCGCCACCGTCTCCTTGCGCGGCTTACGCACTTCCAGCCACCAGCGGCCGGTCAGTGCCACCATGCCCACCAGCGCCTGCGAGTACAGCTCGGCGAGCTTCGGGTCGTACCCGCGGCTCTTGAACTCGGCACCCAGGATGTGCTCGACCTGGTGCGCCACGTCGTTCATCACGCTGCTGAAGTTGGCCGCGCCGGACATCAGCGGCGACTCGCGGACCAGCACCCGGAAGCCGCTGGTCTCCTCCTCGATGTAGGTCAGAAGGGCCAGCGCCGCCTGCTCCAGCAACTCTCGCGGATGCCCGGCGGTCAACGCGTTGGTGATCCGGTCCAGCAGGGCCCGGACCTCCCGGTCCACCACCACCGCGTAGAGCCCCTCCTTGCCGCCGAAGTGCTCATAGATCACCGGCTTGGAGACCTTTGCGCGGGACGCCACCTCCTCGATGGAGGTGGCGTCGAAACCGCGCTCGGCGAAGAGTTGCCGCCCGGTGGCGATCAACTGCTCCCGTCGCTGGGCCGCTGACATGCGGACCCGGGAGGCGGGCTTGGCTGCGGGTGCCGGGGTCGGCGGTGTCGCCCGCCGACCGCCGACTCCGTCACCGTCACTGACCTCGGGCATGTCGCCGCCTCGCTGGCGCTCGGTGACGCCCTGCCGTGGAATGGTGCCTCCGCTGTGCCCGTTCACGTCGTCGCCTCACTGGCGGGCGGTCGGACCGCCCTGCCGCGCCGTCCGACCGTACCCGGATCGGCTCCCCGTCTGCCGAGCCGTCCGGTCGCCCCGTGTGGCTCGGTCATCCGGCACATCCTGCCAGGCGGGATCACGGTGCACCGCCCGGTTTTACCGGGGTGCGACCGGCTTCACCAGCTTGGCGGCCAGGCGCTCCGGCTTTGGCCAGCGCACCTGCGACGCCGCGCCGACCTTCTCGAACAGCCAGATCACCCGGGCCGAGATGTCCACCTGGCCGCGCAGCACGCCGTGCCGGGCGCTGGTCGGGTCGGCGTGGTGCAGGTTGTGCCAGCTCTCGCCGAACGACAGGATCGCCAGCGGCCAGAAGTTCGACGCACGGTCGCCCTGGCGCATCGCGAACGGACGCTCACCGTAGACGTGGCAGACCGAGTTGATCGCCCAGGTGACGTGGTGCAGCAGACCGATCCGGACCAGCCCGGCCCAGAAGAACGCGGTCAGCGCGCCCTGCCAGGACCAGGTCACCAGGCCGCCGATCAGCGCCGGGCCAAGCAGCGAGATGGCCACCAGCGCAGGGAAGAGCCGATCGACCCGGCTGATGTCACGGTCGGCGATGAGGTCCGGTGCGAAACGCGCGCGGTTGGACAGCTCACGGCGGAACAGCCAGCCCACGTGCGCGTGGAACAGGCCGCGGGTCAACGCCCAGAAACTGGTGCCGAAGCGCCAGGGCGAGTGCGGGTCACCCTCCAGGTCGGAGAAGGCGTGGTGCCGTCGGTGGTCGGCGACCCACTGAATGATCTCGCCCTGTACCGCCAGCGAACCCGCGACCGCCAGGGTCACCCGCAGCCACCGCTTGGCCTTGAACGAGCCGTGCGTGAAGTAGCGGTGGAAGCCGACGGTGATGCCGAGCCCGGAGACGACGTACCAGACCAGGCCGATGACCACGTCGGTCCAGCCCAGCCAGCCGCCCCAGGCCACCGGCACGGCGACCAGGAGGGCAACGAAGGGGATCACCACGAAAGCCCAGAGGGCGGCCAGGATTCCGGGGGACTGGCTGCCGTCAGTGAGTGGTTTGGGGGCGGGGCCGGCGGTGTTGGGATCGAGCAGAGCAGTGGACATGGGACCTCGCAGGGGGATGGAAACGATCACGAAGCTACGCCTACGTCACCGTAACTTACGGCACCGTAGATCGCACGGGGAAGTTTTGAACGGCCTTCGCATGGCTGTCCAAAGTCGCAGGTCAGGTGCCCTTCCTGGCGGACGGGTGCGGTGGCTCACGGCAGCGGACGCGCGGCGTGCGGGCTGCTCGCGCGGGTGCCGGAAGCGCGGGTCGCTCGGGGTGCGGCGGAATGAGCGATGGCGTCCGGCGGCCGGGGCGCTAAGGTGTACCCGCGGGATCCCCATCCCCTGGCGCGACCTGCTCGCGTCATTGATCGGCCGTGGTGTAATTGGCAACACCCGGGTCTTTGGTACCCGTATTTCAGGTTCGAACCCTGGCGGCCGAGCTGCCCATATACGTCCGTTTTAGGTTCCACTGGGGGTAAGAGGAGAACGTGCAGGGCCCCGCGGCTAGCATGGCCGCGAGAGTGTCCGCCGTCCCGACGGGAGCCACGTCGTGCCCCAGCCCCACCTTCGTACCGTCGTCGTACTCGCCGCCGGTGAGGGCAAGCGGATGAAGTCGACACTGCCCAAGGTGTTGCACCCCCTGCTCGGTCGGACGTTGCTCGGTCACGTGCTGAGCGCCGCCGCGCCCCTGGCCGCAGACCGCACGGTCGTCGTCGTGGGGCACGGCGCCGACCAGGTCCGGGGGCACCTGACCGAGGTCGCCCCGGACGCCACCCCGGTGCTCCAGGCTGAGCAGCTCGGCACCGGGCACGCCGTACGCATCGCGCTGGACGCCGTCCCGGACGGCCCCGGCACGGTCGTGGTGATCAACGGGGACGTGCCCCTGCTGCGACCCGAGACGGTGGGCGCGCTGGTGACCGCGCACGAGGAGGCCGCTGCCGCAGCCACCGTGCTGGCCGCCGAGGTGCCCGACCCGACCGGGCTCGGGCGGATCGTCCGGGACGCCGACGGCCGGCTGGAGCAGATCGTCGAGGAGCGCGACGCCAACGCGGCGCAGCACGCGATCCGGGAGATCAACGCCGGCATCTACGCGTTCGACGCCGTGCGGCTGCGCGAGGCGCTGGGCAAGCTCTCCACCGACAACGACCAGGGCGAGGAGTACCTGACCGACGTCTTCGGGCTGCTCCGCTCGGTCGGCGAGCCGGTCGCGGTGCACGTGGCCGTCGACCACTCCGAGACGTTGGGCTGCAACGACCGGGTCGAGTTGGCGACGCTGCGCCGGCTGCTGCGTGACCGGGTCAACGAGGCGTGGATGCGCACCGGAGTGAGCCTGCTCGACCCCGCGACCACCTGGATCGACGTGACGGTGGCGCTGGACCGTGACGCGGTGGTCGACCAGAACACCCAGCTGCGCGGCGGCACGGTGGTCGGCGCGGGCGCGTTGATCGGGCCGGACGTCACGCTGATCGACACGGTCGTGGGCCCCGGCGCGTCGGTGATCCGCAGCCACGCCGTCGGCGCCGAGGTGGGCGAGGGCGCCACCGTCGGGCCGTACGCGTACCTGCGACCGGCCGCGCGGCTGGCCGCGAAGGCGAAGGTCGGCACGTTCGTCGAGGTGAAGAACTCCGAGATCGGTCCGGGTGCCAAGGTGCCGCACCTGTCGTACGTGGGTGACGCGACGATCGGCGCGAAGGCCAACATCGGCGCGGCGACGATCTTCGTGAACTACGACGGGGTGAACAAGCACCGCACGACCGTGGGCGAGGGTGCCTTCGTCGGCTGCGACACGAGCTTGATCGCGCCGGTCGAGGTGGGTGCCGGAGCCTACGTGGCGGCGGGCAGCGCGATCGCCCAGGACGTGCCGCCGGGCGCGCTCGGGGTGACCCGCGCCCCGCAGCGCAACATCGAGGGCTGGGTGGCGCGCAAGCGCCCCGGGACGGTCTCCGCGGCGGCGGCCGAGCGGGCGCAACGCGGCACAGAGGGTGCGTCGGGTGTGGCCGGCGCCGCAAGCGACAGTGAGGCAATGCACGGGGTGACCGAGACGGTGGGCGGCGCATCCGGCACGGGAGATACTGCAACCGAATAGTCCCCGACCCACCACCACCGGGCCGGGCGCCGCCGACATAACGGGAGCAGACGGGCCCATGGGCAGCATCGTCGCCGAAAACCGCAAAAGCCTGATGCTCTTTTCCGGACGTGGCTTTCCGGAGTTGGCCAAGGAGATCGGTGAGGTGCTCGGCGTCGCGCCGACTCCAGCCGACGCATACGAGTTCGCCAACGGCGAGCTCTTCGTACGTTTCAAGGACTCGGTGCGTGGTTCGGACGCCTTCGTGGTGCAGTCCGTCACGCACGGGGTGAACACCTGGGTCATGGAGACCCTGATCATGGTGGACGCGCTGAAGCGGGGGTCGGCCAAGCGGATCACCGTGGTGTTGCCGTTCTACCCGTACGCGCGGCAGGACAAGAAGCACCGGGGTCGGGAGCCGATCTCCGCCCGCCTGGTGGCCGACCTGTTGAAGACCGCTGGCGCGAACCGCATCCTCACCGTCGACCTGCACACCGCGCAGATCCAGGGCTTCTTCGACGGCCCGGTGGACCACCTCTTCGCGATGGACATCCTGGCCGAGTACGTGGAGCGCAAGTACGCCGGACGGCCGATGACCGTGGTGGCACCGGATTCCGGTCGGGTGCGCGTGGCCGAGCGGTGGACCGACCGGTTGGGCGGCTGCCCGCTGGCGTTCATCCACAAGACCCGTGACCCGATGAAGCCGAACCAGGTCGTGGCGAACCGGGTGGTCGGTGAGGTGGAGGGCCGGGTCTGTCTGATTGTCGACGATATGATCGACACGGGTGGCACCATCGCCAAGGCGGCCGACATCCTCAAGGAGTCGGGGGCGGCGGAGATCGTGGTCGCGTCCACCCACGCGCTGCTGTCGGACCCGGCCACCGAGCGGCTGAAGAACAGCTCGATCAGCGAGATCGTGGTGACCAACACGTTGCCGCTGCCGCCGGAGAAGCAGCTGGACAAGCTGACCGTGTTGTCGATCGCTCCGCTGCTGGCGCGGGCGATCCGGGAGGTCTTCGACGACGGCTCGGTGACTACCCTCTTCGGTGGCCTGAGCTGAGTCTCGCGCTGTGTGAGCCCCGTTTCCGCCACTCGGCGCGCCGGTGGGAGCGGGGCTGGCAAACTGGTGGAAACGGGGCCGGCACGCTGGTGGGAGCACCACCGACGCGCCGGCCTGGAGCCGTGATCGGGGACTGCCGGAAACCCTGGAAACAGCTCGGGTAGACTGGTGCGGTTGCCACGGCGAGGGTGCCCGGCGGGCCGCTGAAAAGCGCCGCACGGAGGCACCGTCATCGACGCGGTGCTCCGGGCAGTCGTTCATGACGCAGAGCCCCAGCGAGCCCCTCGCCCCAGCACCGCAAGACGACAAGCCGCCGCAGCGAAAAGCATCAGGAGTTTCCCCGTGTCCGAGGTAAAGATCAGCGCCGAGCCCCGTACCGAGTTCGGCAAGGGTGGTGCCCGCCGTACCCGCCGGGCCGGCAAGGTGCCCGCCGTGCTGTACGGCCACGGCGAGAAGCCCAAGCACATCGCGCTGCCGTCGCGGGAGTTCGCCGCCGCGATCCGCAAGGGCGGTGCCAACCAGCTCTTCGCGATCGACATCACCGACGGCACCCAGGTGCTGGCGCTGCCGAAGGCGATCCAGCGTGACCCGATCCGGGACACTTTCGAGCACGTCGACCTGATCCTGGTTCGTCGGGGCGAGAAGGTCACCGTCGATGTTCCGGTCCAGCTGGTCGGCGAGGCCGCGAAGGACACCCTGATCGTGCACGAGCACGACACCCTCTCGGTGACTGCCGACGCCACCAAGGTTCCGGACCACCTCGAGGCGTCGATCGAGGGCCTGGAGGCGGGCACCCAGGTGACCGCTGGCGACGTCAAGCTGCCGTCCGGCGTCGAGCTGGCCGTCGACGCGGAGCTGAACGTCGCGTCGGTGACCGCCGCCCCCACCGCCGAGCAGCTCGAGGCGACGCTGCCCGAGATCGAGGTGGCAACCGACGAGGCCGAGGCCGAGGTTGGCGAGACCACCGAGGGTTCCGAGGGTGCGGACGCCGCTCCGGCCGCCGAGGGCGCCGAGAGCACCGAGGCGCGCACCGAGGCCTGATCGGTTCGTACTGTGCGGCAGGCGTCCCCGAGCGTTCGGGGGCGCCTGTCGGCGTATCGGGAGTCGGTGGGATGGGCGTCGGGAGGGACGGGTCGTGACGGACGAGGCGGGGCCGTGGCTGGTTGTCGGTCTGGGCAACCCGGGTCGGGAGTACGCCGGGAACCGGCACAACGTCGGGTTCATGGTGGCCGACCTGCTGGCCGGGCGGGTAGGTGCGCGGTTCGGGCGGCACAAGCGGTCGGTGGCCGAGGTGGCCGAGGCGCGACTGGGGTTCGGTGGACCGAAGCTGGTGCTCGTCAAGCCACTGACCTACATGAATCTTTCCGGCGGACCGGTGGCGGCGCTCGCGCAGTTCTACAAGGTGCCGGCGACGCAGGTGATCGCGGTGCATGACGAGCTGGACATCGGGTTCGGCCAGGTGCGGGTCAAGTTCGGCGGCGGCGAGGGTGGCCACAACGGCCTGCGCTCGATGTCGAAGTCGTTGGGCACGAAGGACTACGTCCGGGTGCGGTTCGGCGTCGGCCGACCGCCGGGGCGGCAGGATCCAGCCGATTATGTGCTGTCGGATTTTGGCGCGGCAGAGCGCAAGGAGCTGGATTTCCTGGTGGACCGTGCTGCCGACGTGGTGGAGTCGGTGATCGTCAAGGGCGTGGAGCCGACGCAGAACCTCTACCACGGCGGGTGAGCGGGGCGGGGCGTACCGGTTCGGAAACGGCGGGCCGGTAGTCTGCGCCTTTCGGCGTGCCGCAACCGACGACGCGGGTCGCGGCGAATCGGTCCGTGCGGGCACGGGTCGCGGCGAGGCGACGGGAGCGGTCAGTTGAGCAGTCCTCCGATGATCGATGGCGCGTTCGCCCGATGGCTGGCGTCCCGGGCCGGGCAGGTGCTGCTCGACCTGCGTACGGAGATGGGTTTCGCGGACGCCGGCGCGCTCAAGTCGGCCGGAGACAAGGTGTCGCACGACCTGATCCGCACGGAGTTGGCGAAGTGGCGGCCGGCCGACTCGGTGCTCTCCGAGGAGGACGAGGGGTCGCGGTTGGCCTGGGCCGCCGAGGTGAACACCGGAGCGGTTTCGCGGTTGACCGCGGACCGGGTGTGGATCATCGACCCGTTGGACGGCACCCGGGAGTTTTCCGAGGAGGGCCGCTCGGACTGGGCGGTGCACGTGGCGCTCTGGGCGCGTAACGCGCCGAGCCCGCACGGGCTGGTCGCCGGGGCGGTGGGGCTGCCGGCGCAGGACCGGGTGCTGGGCACGGACTACCCGCCGGCGTACCCGCCGATGACGGTGGAGGCTGCGGCGGCCGGCGAGCGGAAGATCCGCCTCGCGGCGAGTCGGAGCCGGCCGCCGGTCTTCCTGACCGACCTGGCCGAGGACGTCGGGGCGCACCTGGTGCCGATGGGCTCGGCGGGAGCGAAGATCGCCGCCGTGGTCACCGGCGAGGTGGACGCGTACATCCATGCCGGTGGGCAGTACGAGTGGGACTCGGCGGCCCCGGTGGCTGTGGCGACGGCCACCGGACTGCACGCTTCCCGGATCGACGGTTCTGCGCTGAGATACAACGAGGCGGATCCGCGCCTGCCGGACCTACTGGTCTGCCGCCAGGATCTCGCCACCCGGTTGCTTGCAGCGCTGCAGAGACATTCCGGGTAGCCTGAGCGCACTTTCTTGACATGTCCGACCGGAAAGGTCTGGAAATCGGATGAGCGAGCGAATCGAGCCGGTGTCATGACCACCCCGGCGGCGTACCGGGTCTCCCACCTGGACGCCTTGGAGGCGGAGAGCATCTTCGTGATGCGCGAAGTGGTCGCCGAGATGGAACGCCCGGTGCTGCTCTTCTCCGGCGGCAAGGATTCGATCGTCATGCTGCGGCTTGCGCAGAAGGCGTTCGCCCCGGCCAACATCCCCTTTCCTGTCATGCACGTCGACACCGGGCACAACTTCCCCGAGGTTCTGGAATACCGTGACCAGCGGGTCGCCGAGCTGGGGCTGCACCTCGTGGTGGCGAGCGTGCCGGAGGCCCTGGCGAGCGGCATGGTCCGGGAGTCCGGCGACGGCATGCGCAACCGGATCCAGACGCCGGTGCTGCTGGACGCCGTGGAGAAGCACCGCTTCGACGCGCTGTTCGGTGGCGCCCGCCGGGACGAGGAGAAGGCTCGGGCGAAGGAGCGAATGTTCAGCTTCCGCGACGAGTTCGGCCAGTGGGACCCGAAGAACCAGCGGCCGGAGCTGTGGTCGCTGTACAACGGCCGGCACCACCCGGGCGAGTCGATCCGGGTCTTTCCGCTGTCCAACTGGACCGAGCTGGACGTCTGGCACTACATCGCCCGGGAACGCATCCCGCTGCCCTCGATCTACTACGCGCACGAGCGCGAGGTGATCGAACGGGACGGCATGGTCTACGCGGTCAACGAGTTCTTCCGCCCCCGCGCGGGCGAGGAGCGGTTCAAGGCACAGGTGCGCTATCGCACCGTTGGTGACGCCTCCTGCACCGCTGCGGTCCGTTCCGACGCGGACACCGTGGAGAAGGTCATCGAGGAGGTGGCGGCCACCCGGATCACCGAGCGCGGCGCGACCCGTGGTGACGACCGGGTCAGTGAGGCCGCCATGGAGGACCGCAAGCGGGAGGGCTACTTCTGATGAGCACCGAGATCGTGGCACCGGCCGCCGAGACGCGGACGATGGACCTGCTGCGGTTCGCCACCGCCGGCAGCGTGGACGACGGGAAGTCGACCCTGATCGGTCGGCTGCTCTACGACACCAAGTCGCTCTTCACCGATCAGTTGGCCGCGGTGGAGGCGGTCAGCGCGGCCCGCGGTGACGAATACACCAACCTCGCGTTGCTCACCGACGGTCTGCGTGCCGAGCGGGAGCAGGGCATCACCATCGACGTGGCGTACCGGTACTTCGCCACCCCACGGCGCAAGTTCATCATCGCCGACACCCCGGGGCACACCCAGTACACGCGCAACATGGTCACCGGGGCGTCCACCGCCGACCTGGCGTTGATCCTGGTGGACGCGCGCAAGGGCCTGGTCGAGCAGTCCCGCCGGCACGCGTTCCTGTGCTCCCTGCTGCGGGTGCCGCACCTGGTCCTCTGTGTCAACAAGATGGACCTGGTGGACTGGTCGCAGGAGGTCTACGAGCGGATCGCCGACGAGTTCACCGCGTTCGCCGCGAAGCTCGACGCACCGGACCTGACCGTGGTGCCGATCTCCGCGCTGCGCGGCGACAACATCGTCGCCCGGTCGGAGAACATGCCCTGGTACGAGGGCCCGTCGCTGCTGCACCACCTGGAGCGGGTGCACATCGCGAGCGACCGTAACCTGGTGGACGTCCGGTTCCCGGTGCAGTACGTGATCCGTCCGCAGTCCACCACGGTCACCGACTACCGCGGCTACGCCGGTCAGGTCGCCTCCGGCGTACTCAAGCCGGGCGACGAGGTGATGGTGCTGCCGTCCGGCTTCACCAGCCGGATCGCCGCCGTGGAGACCGCCGACGGGCCGGTCCCGGAGGCGTTCCCGCCGATGTCGGTGACGGTACGACTGGCCGACGAGATCGACATTTCGCGGGGTGACCTGATCTGCCGGCCGAACAACGCGCCGGCGGTGGCCCAGGACATCGAGGCGATGGTCTGCTGGATGGACGAGACGGCCCCTCTGCGGGTCGGCGGCCGGTACGCGATCAAGCACACCACCCGGTCGGCGCGGGCGATCGTGCGTGGGCTGCACTACCGGTTGGACATCAACTCGCTGCACCGCGACGAGTCGGCCGACGAACTGCGGCTCAACGAGATCGGCCGTGTGCGGCTGCGCACCACGGTGCCGTTGCTGGCCGACGAGTATCGCCGCAACCGCACCACCGGAGGTTTCGTCATCATCGACGAGGCCACCAACCGCACGGTCGGCGCCGCCATGATCGTCGAAGCCGGCTGACCGGAACTCGGCCCCGACTCGGCCCGAGGTGGGGTGTCTGACCCGGACGTCGGACGAGGGGGTCGGCACCTACGCATCGCCTCCTTTGCTCTGCTTCAACCCAGGCGACACCGCGCGTCCGATATCCGGACACCGGGTGTTGCCTCCGCTGAAGCAGAGCAAAGGAGGAACCGAACACCCTCCCCACCGGAGGGATGCCCAGAGTGATCAAGCCCATGCCAGGGTTAGTCCAGGCGGGTGGCGCCGGGGGCTGGGAGGACTGTCACGGTGTTGGGGGCGGTGAAACCACGCTCGGCGTACGCGGCCGTGACGGCGGCGGCGACCGCGTCGGCGCGGTCGGCCTCGACCAGGGCGAGGACGCAACCGCCGAAGCCACCGCCGGTCATCCGGGCACCCAGCGCGCCGGCCGCCAACGCCGCCTCGACCGCGGTGTCGATCTCCGGCACGGTGATCTCGAAGTCGTCGCGCATCGAGACGTGTGAGGCTGTGAGCAGTGGGCCGATGTCACGGACCCGGGCGGTGCGCAGCAGTGCCACCGTGTCCAGTACGCGCTGGTCCTCGGTGACCACGTGCCGGACCCGTCGCCGGGTCTCCTCGTCGTCGAGCTGGGCCAGCGCGGCGTCGAGCTGGTCGACGCCCACGTCCCGCAGGGCGGCAACGCCGAGCGCGCTGGCCCCGGCCTCGCAGGAGCGGCGGCGGGCAACGTACTCACCGTCGGCGTGCCGGTGCGGCGCCCGGCTGTCGATGACCAGCACAGCCAGCCCGGCGGCCTCCAGGTCGAACGGGATCTGCTCGACCGACTCGTCGCGGCAGTCCAGGAAGAGGGCGTGCCCGGCGCGGCAGCGGATCACCGCGGACTGGTCCATGATGCCGGTCGGCGCGCCCACGTAGACGTTCTCCGCCCGCTGCGCCAGCCGGGGCCGCAGTTCCGGGGGCAGCTCCAGCCCACCGAGGTCGAGCAGAGCGGCCAGCACGGCTGACTCCAGCGCGGCTGAGGAGGACAGCCCGGAGCCCAGCGGCACGTCGGAGGCGATCGCCAGCCGAGCGCCCGGCACCGGATGGCCGGCCTCGCGGAGCGCCCAGACCACCCCGGCGACGTACGCGCCCCAGCCGGCCACCCGACCCGGCTCGGCGACGTCGTCCGCGCCGAAGGTGATCGTCTCGTCGGAGAGCTCGGACCAGACCGTCCAGTGCTCCCCGTTCTGCCGGTCGGCGGCGACGACGGTGCGCAACGGCAGCGCGAAGGGCAGCACGAACCCTTCGTTGTAGTCGGTGTGCTCGCCGATCAGGTTGACCCGGCCGGGAGCCGCCCAGCGGCCGGCGGCCTGGCCGCCGTACTGCGCGGTGAAGCCGGCGGCGGCCCGTTCGGCGACGTCGCCGGTGGGGTGGGTCACGGCTGCTTGCCCAGGACGTGGGTGCGGTAGAAGGCCCAGGCATCGCCGACCATGTCGTGCAGGGTCGGCTTCTGCGGCACCCAGCCCAGCTCCTCGCGGGCCAGCGCGGAGGAGGCCACCAGCTCGGCCGGGTCGCCCTCGCGGCGCGGCGCCACCTCGACGGGCAGTTGGTGCCCGGTGATCTCGCGGACCACGTCGGCGACCTGGCGGTTGGTGAAGCCGTTGCCGTTGCCCAGGTTGTAGATCCGGTGCTGGCCGCTGGTGGCCGCGCCCAGCGCCAGCAGGTGCGCGCGGGCCAGGTCGGCGACGTGGATGTAGTCGCGGACGCAGGTGCCGTCCTCGGTGGGGTAGTCGTCGCCGAAGAGCTGGAGCTTCTCCCGCCGGCCGGCGGCGACCTCCAACGCGATCGGGATCAGGTGCGTCTCCGGGTCGTGCCGTTCGCCGAGCGCGACGTCGCCGTCGAGGTGGGCACCCGCGACGTTGAAGTAGCGCAGCGACACGGCGGCCAGCCCGTGCGCGATCGTCTCGGAGGTGAGCGCCATGTCGACGGCGAGCTTGGTGGCGCCGTACGTGTTGGTGGGCGCCTTGACCGCGGTCTCCGTGATGGGCAGCTCGGTGGGGTTGCCGTAGACGGCGGCGGTGGAGGAGAAGACCATCCTGGGCACCCCGGCGGCCCGAACCGCGTCGATCAGGGCGAGCGTGCCGACGGTGTTGGTCTGCCAGTAGATCTCCGGCTTGACCATCGACTCGCCGGCGGCGATCAGGGCGGCGAAGTGCAGCACCCCGTCGAAGCCGGCGTCCGGGGTGATGACGCGGGCGGCGTCGTGGATGGACGCCTCGACGTGGGTCGCGTCCGGGGCGAGTGCCTCCCGGTGCCCGGTGCGCAGGTCGTCCAGGACGACCACCTGGTGGCCGGCGTCGAGCAGCATCCGGGTCACTACGCTGCCGATGAAGCCGGCGCCTCCGGTGACGAGCAGTTTCACGTCGCAGCCTCCCTGCCTGGCCCGCCCAGGACGTGGCCCTTCGGTGATCACCCTAAGTCGGCGGCCGGCACCCTCGCCGATGCCACCGACAAACCCCATTCCATCATAATCTCTCACGATTAAACAGAGCCGAACATGTGTGGCCCGCTTCGCGTGATCCCCGGTGCGGCGAGCCAACGGTGTCTACCATCGCTGTCATGCGGGAAGCGGCCCGTACCGGGCTCCGGCGACGCGTGCGGGTGCGGCCCCGCCGCGACCCCGGCCCGCTCGCTCGGGCCGTCGCCCGGGTGCTGGTCCGCGCCGCAGATGGTGCCAGCCGACTCGTCACCGATCTGCTCGGGGCAGGCCCGGCAGCCGGCCGTGAGCGCATCTCCGAGGCCGAGCTGCGGGATCTGGTCGCGGCGAACACCGTGCTCGACCCGGACGAGCGGCGGATCATCGACGAGGTCCTGGTGGCCGGTGCCAGCCTGATCCGCGAGGTGATGATGCCGCGTACCGAGGTGGTCTTCCTCCCGGCGCGGCTGACCATCGCCGAGGCCGCCCGGCTGGTCCGCGCCGAACCGCACACCCGCTACCCGGTCACCGACGGCACCCACGACGACGTGGTCGGCTTCGTGCACCTACGGGACGTGCTGCTGCGCCCGGACGCTGACCCGTGCGTCACCGTCGGCGAGTTGTCCCGGGAGGTGAAGCGGCTTCCCGGCACCAAACGGGTCCTACCCGCGCTGACCGAGATGCGCCGGGAGGGGAAGCACCTCGCGGTGGTGGTCGACGAATACGGCGGCACCGCCGGGATCGTCACCCTGGAGGACCTCATCGAGGAGTTGATCGGCGAGATCCACGACGAGTACGACGCCACTCCGGACCCGGTGCACGTCGGCCTGCCCGCCGTGGTGGACGGCCGCCTCAACCTCGCTGACTTCGCCGAACGGACCGGGGTGGCACTACCTCCTGGGCCGTACGAGACGGTCGGCGGGTTCGTGATGGCCGCGTTGGGCCGGCTCCCGGTGAACGGCGACGAGGTGCCGGTGCCCGGTGAGGCGGCCGACGTCGGCGCGCCCGATACCGCCGATCTGCCGGGCGGCTGGCTGCTGCGGGTGCTCGCGTTGGACGGCCGCCGGGTGGCCCGGCTCGCGGTCTCCGCCGTCCGGGTGCCCGAGCAGCGCCGGGTCGCCGCCGGGCCGACGCGCCGGGTCGGCGCGGACGAACCACGCGAGGTCAGCACCCCGACACCGGCGGGCCGCAGCCGACCCGCCGGCCCGTCATGACGGACCGGGTTGCTTGCTGACAGAATTATCGCCATGTCCGACGTTCCCGCCCGCCCCCGCGTCTTCTCCGGCATCCAGCCGACGGCCGACTCGTTCCACCTCGGCAACTACCTTGGCGCGGTGCGGCACTGGGTGGCCCTGCAGGACACCCACGACGCGTTCTACTGCGTGGTGGACCTGCACGCCATCACCGCCGGGCACGACCCGGAGCTGTTGCGCCAGCGGACCCGGGTGGCAGCCGCCCAGCTCTTCGCGGTCGGGCTCGACCCGGAACGCAGCACCCTGTTCGTGCAGTCGCAGGTGCCCGAGCACCCGCAGCTGGCCTGGGTGCTCGGCTGCATCACCGGCTTCGGCGAGGCCAGCCGGATGACCCAGTTCAAGGACAAGTCGCAGAAGCAGGGCAACGAACGCGCCAGCGTCGGGCTGTTCACCTACCCGATCCTGCAAGCCGCCGACATCCTGCTCTACCAGGCCAACGCGGTGCCGGTCGGTGAGGACCAACGCCAGCACCTGGAGCTCTCGCGGGATCTGGCCCAGCGGTTCAACTCGCTGTTCGGCCCGACGTTCACGGTGCCCGCGCCGCACATCGTCAAGGACACCGCGAAGATCACCGACCTGCAGGACCCGACCGCGAAGATGTCCAAGTCGTCGTCCTCGCCGGCCGGCATCATCGACCTGCTGGAAGATCCGGCCCGGTCCGCGAAGAAGATCCGGTCGGCGGTGACCGACACCGGTCGGGAGATCGTCTTCGACGCCGAGACCAAGCCGGGCGTGTCCAACCTGCTGACCATCCACTCGGCGCTCAGCGGTCGCAGCATCGACGAGCTGGTGGCCGCGTACGCGGGCCGCGGCTACGGCGACCTGAAGAAGGAACTGGCCGAGGTGGTGGCGGACTTCGTTCGCCCGATCCAGGAGCGCACCCGCGCCTACCTCGACGACCCGGCGCAGTTGGACAAGCTGCTCGTCGCCGGTGCCGACAAGGCTCGCGCGGTGGCCGCGACGACCCTCCGGTCCGTGTACGAGCGGGTCGGGTTCCTGCCGCCTGTGCGCGGCGAGTAGCTCCGCGAGACAGGTGGACGGGTCGGTGGCCGGAGGGGCAGCGCGAAGCGTGGATCGCAGTGGCGGGGTGGTGCCGACCGGCGACACCATCCAGATCGGCATCGCGGTGGACATCCCCGAGCCGTGGGGTGCCCAGCTCACCCGGCGGCGGGTCGAGGCCGGCGACCCGCTCGCGGTGCCCGCGCACGTGACGTTGCTCGGGCCCACCGAGATCCGGACGGTCGATCTGCCCGCCGTCGAGCGGCACCTGGCCGCCGTCGCCGCCGCGCACCTGCCGTTCGCGCTGCACCTGCGGGGCACCGGCACGTTCCGTCCGGTCACCCAGGTGGTGTTCGTCGCGGTGGCCACCGGGATCAGCGAGTGTGAGTTGCTGGCCGCCGCCATCGTCGCGACGCCGCACCTGCACCGCGAGGCCCGCTTCCCGTACCATCCGCACGTCACCGTGGCGCAGGACGTGGCGCCGGAGGCCCTGGACAAGGTGTACGAGGATCTGGCCGACTTCTCCGCGATGTTCGAAGTCGACGCGTTCACCCTCTTCTCGCACAGCGGACAGGCCCGGTGGCAGCCGCGTCGGGATTTCCGCCTCGGCGATTGAGCCGTCGGCGACGCGCCGGCCGGGGCGCATCGGGAGCCGGTTGCCACTACGGCGGTGGGAGATCGGCGAGGATGATCGCGTGAACGTGGTCGGCTGGATCGAGGCGGGCATCGACCGCTGGGTGAGCGCCGCGCGCCACCGCTCGGGGCTCTTCGATCACGTGTGGCGGGCCGGCGCGTTGTACGCCGAGGTGCTGGCGGGCCGGCTTGCCGCCGCGATCGCCTACTACGGCTTCTTCGCGGTGTTCGCCCTCGCCCTGGTCGCGTACTCCATCTTCGGCGCGATCCTGGAGGACAACGACGAGGTCAGCGCGGCGGCGGCCGGCTTCCTCAACGAGAACCTGCCGTTCCTGGACGCGGAGCAGATCGCCAACTCCAGCGGCACGGTCGGTGTGGTCGGCCTGGTCATCCTGGTGTTCACCGGGATCGGGTGGGTAGAGGCCATTCGGTCCTCGCAGCGGTTGATGTATCAGCTCAACCAGCAGCCGGGCAACCTGGTGATGCGGCGGCTGGTCGACCTGGGCGTGATGATCGGCATTTTCGTTCTGCTCGGCGTCTCGGTCGCGGCGGTGGACGCGTTGGAGTCGCTGCTGCGTTTCCTGTTGCGCAGCACCGGATCGGTCGGCCTGACCACGATCAGCGCGGTGCTCAGCGTGCTGTTCAACGCGGTGCTCGCCACCGCACTGCTCGTCGCGGTGCCCCGGCTGCGGATGAGCCGGTCCCGGCTGCGTCCGGTGGTGGTGCTGGTCGCGGTCGGCATCACGCTGCTGAACACGGTCGGGCGGTACTACGTGGTGCGTACCGAGCGGAACCCGGCGTACACCGTGGTGGCCGGCGCGGTCGGTCTGCTGCTCTACCTCTACCTGCTCAACCAGCTGGTGCTGTTCGGCGCGGCGCTCCTCGCGACCAGCACGAACGGTCGGGTGGTGGACCTGGCGGAGGCCGCCGTCCCGCCGAGGGACGTCGACGAGGACACCGACCCCGGCACGCCGGGCGGTGGGGGCTGATGACGGAAGGTGTGCAGGTGCTGATCTCGGTCGATCCGGACTCGTCGGTGCCCCCGTACGAGCAGGTCCGTGTGCAGCTCGCCGAGCTGATCGGCGACGGTCGGTTGCCGGTCGGTTGCCGACTGCCCACCGTCCGGCAGCTCGCCGCCGACCTGCGGTTGGCCGCGAACACGGTGGCCCGGGCGTACCGGGAGTTGGAGGTTGCCGGGCTGTTGGAGACCCGGGGGCGCAACGGCACCTTCGTGGCTCCCGGCCGGGACGACGCCGTCGATCGGCTGCAGCGGGCGGCGGCCGACTACGCGGCCGAGGCAGCTCGGCTCGGCGTGTCGCCGGCCACCGCGCTCGCCCTGGTCCGTGCCGCCCTGGATGCCGTCCGCCCCGGCTGACCGGCCGCCGATCGGCCGCCGGACGGGCGGTAACTGAGCGGAAAGGCGTCGGCGCTCGCGTTCGCGGACCATGATGAGCCGGTGGGCGCACTCATGACACTGGACCTGCCGGCGGACTCACCGCTCCTCGGCCTGCCGTGGATCATCACCTTCGGTCCGCTCGGTGACCTCGACGAGTGGGAGCCGGTGGTCTGCGGGCCGTACGAGCGGCCGCACGCGTTGGCGCTGGCCGAGGCGGTGGTTGCCGAGGAGCAGTTGATGGCCGTGGTGGAGCCGCTGCTGCCGGCGCTGTCCGCCGACGAGATCCGCAGTGAGATCGCCGCCGCGCAGGTGGCCGCCGAGGACGAGGCCCGTCAGGTGGAGGGGGCCGACCTCTACGGGGATTTCGAGGACGTGATCGACGAGGAACTGGACGCCGCCGCCGACGAGGCAGGCCACGGTGAGCCCGCCGAGCCACCGAACGAGGCCGAGGTGCGCGCCGGCTTGACCCGGATCGCGGCGCTGCTCACCGCGAAGTGATGGCCCGGCGCGGCGCAGACGAACACCGGCGCCGCGCGGAGCGGACTCCGCGTGGCGCCGGTGTCACCTCACCCCCCACCACAAGGGGCCGGTAGCCCAGTCGCCCGCCGGCGCGGGGCACGGCGAACGACCAGGTCGAGAACCAGTTACCCGCTCAGCGCCGTTCCAACCAGGCGGCCGCGTCAACGGGCAGCAGGTGGCCGGAGCCCTGGCCGGTGAGCGCGTCGCTGGCGACGAGCGGCTGGCCGTACCCGTCGATCAGGACCGGCGCGCCGCTGAGGTTGACCACGCAGGTCAACGTGGTTTCGCCGGCGGTGCGGGAGAAGGCCAGTACGCCTGGCCCGGTCTCCAGCCAGGTGACGCCGTCGGCGTCGCTGGCCAGCGCCGGATGCTCGTGACGGATCCTTAGCGCGGCCCGGTACAGCTCCAGCGTCGAGCCGGGCACGCCGGTCTGCGCGGTGACGGACAGGGCACGCCAGAGCGCCGGGGCGGGCAGCCAGCTCAACTCGCTGCCGGCCGGCCCGAAGCCGTACGGGGCCAACTCGCCGCTCCACGGGATGGGCACCCGGCAGCCGTCGCGGCTCTCGCCGGTCCGCAGGAACGCCGGGTCCTGTCGCAGCTCGTCGGGAAGGTCGAGGACCTCGGGCAGGCCCAGCTCCTCACCCTGGTACAGGTACGCGCAGCCGGGCAGGGCGAGCATCAGCAGGCTGGCGGCGCGGGCCCGGCGCAGCCCTTCGGCGCCGTCGCCGTACCGGGTGACGTGCCGCTGTTTGTCGTGGTTGGACAGCACCCAGGTGGTGGGCGCCCCGACCACGGTCGCCTCGCCCAATGCCGTGTCGATCACCTTGCGGAACGAGTCGGCCGACCAGGTGGCGTCGAGGAAGTCGAAGCTGAACGCCTGGTGCAACTCGTCCGGGCCGATGTAGCGGGCCAGGCGCTGCGGCGTCTCGGCCCATGCCTCGGCGACGGCCATCCGCCCGCCCGGGTAGCTGTCCAGGATGGGACGCCAGGCGCGGTAGATCTCGTGCACCTCGTCCTGGTCGAAGTAGGGCAGCCGGCCCTTGCCGAGCAGTTCGACCTGGCGTTGGCCGGTGGTCATCGTGCTGAAGCCGACGTCCGGCAACCCGTCAGCCTTGATCATGCCGTGCGCGACGTCGATGCGGAATCCGTCCACGCCTCGGTCGAGCCAGAACCGCAGCACGTCCTCGAACTCGGTGCGCACCTCCGGGTGGCGCCAGTTCAGGTCCGGCTGGGCCGGGTCGAACAGGTGCAGGTACCACTGGCCGTCCGCGATCCGGGTCCAGGCTGGGCCGCCGAAGATGCTCTCCCAGTCGTTCGGGGGCAGCTCGCCGTGCGTGCCCTGGCCGTCGGCGAAGAGGTAGCGGGCCCGCTCCGGCGAGCCGGGGCCGGCGGCGAGAGCGGCGGTGAACCAGCGGTGCGCACTGGAGGTGTGGTTGGGCACCAGGTCGACGATGATCCGCAGGCCGAGGGCATGCGCGTCGGTGATCATGGCGTCGAAGTCGGCGAGTGTGCCGAACATCGGGTCTACGTCTCGGTAGTCGGCGACGTCGTACCCGCCGTCGATCATGGGAGAGGTGTAGAAGGGGGTCAGCCAGAGCGCGTCCACCCCGAGGTCGTGCAGGTACGGCAGGCGTTGCCGGATGCCCTGGAGGTCACCGGTGCCGTCGCCGTCGCTGTCGGCGAAGCTGCGGACGTACACCTGGTAGACGACCGCGGAGCGCCACCAGTCGTCGTCGGCGGCGTGGGGCGGGGTGGCGGTGCTGATCATCCGAGCAATATGCCGGCCCGCCGCTGCAAGAGTCAAGCAGATCTTGCGTAAGCGAGTCGCGCGGAACTCGGGGCAACCGCGGTGGAACCGCGCACCACCAGCTCCGGGCGGAACAGGTATTCGGAGTGCGGGGCGCCGTGTCCGTTGATCTCGTCCACCAAGGCCCGGACGGCGGCCACCGCCATCGCGATGACCGGCTGCCGCATGGTGGTCAGCGGCGGGTCGGTGAAGGCCATCAGCGGTGAGTCGTCGTAGCCGACCACGGAGAGTTCGCCCGGCACGCTGAGGCCGCGCTGGCGGGCCGCACGGATCGCACCGAGCGCCATCAGGTCGGAGCCGCAGACCACGCCGGTGACCCCGCGGTCCAGCAATCGGCCGGCCGCCGCCTCGCCACCCTCCACGCCGAACAGGGACAGCTCGGCCAGAGGGCCCAGATCGGCTTCGGCGACGCCGGCCAGTCGCGTCATCGCGGAGCGCCAGCCGGCCACCTTGCGCTGCACCGGGACGAACCGGTCCGGGCCGGTGATCAGGCCGATCCGCCGGTGCCCGAGCGCGACCAGGTGGGCAACGGCCAGCTCCGCCGCCTCCCGGTCATCGCAGGAGACGAAGGGTGCACCGATGCCGGGCACGTACCCGTTGATCATCACGACTGGCAACGGCCGGGCGAGCAGCGCCCGGTAGCGGTCGTGGTTGGCGGCGGTGTCGGCGTGCAGACCGGAGACGAAGGCGATCCCGGAGACCTGCCGGTCCAGCAGCATCTCCACGTACTCGTCCTCGGTCACGCCGCCGGCCGTCTGGGTGCAGAGCACCGGAGTGAACCCGCTCTGCGCCAGTGTCGACTCGATGACCTGGGCGAAGGCGGGGAAGATCGGGTTGTCCAGCTCCGGCACCACCAGGCCGACCAGTCCGGCGCTGCGCTTGCGCAGTCGGGCGGGGCGCTCGTAGCCAAGCACGTCGAGTGCAGTGAGGACTGCCTGCCGGGTCTCCGGGGCCACGCCGGGGCGGTCGTTGAGCACCCGCGACACCGTGGCCTCGCTGACTTCGGCCTGCTGGGCGATGTCGGACAGTCGAGCGCGCATGGCGGCACTTTAGCCCACCGGCAAGTTCTTGCGGGGTCCCTTGCAAGTGCTTCCATAATTTGCAACCTCTTGCTAACGTCCCCGCAACATGCGAGAGCAGCGGCGCAGCGCCCATGCGCCGGTTGGCAAGAACTTCCAGAGCTTCCCATCGGTGGGCCGCCCTTCCCCCGGCGGACCCGCCATGACGACAGGAGTACCGATGCGCATCCGTACCGCGGGTGTGGTCGCCCTCTTCACCCTGGCGCTCGCTGCCTCCGGGTGTGGCGGCGACAGCGACGAGCCGGCCGCGAAGGAATCCCCCAAGGCCGCCGGCGGCAAGCTGGTGATCTGGGCGGACGACAAGCGGACCGCCGCCCTCAAGCCGTTCGCCGACAAGTTCGGCCAGGAGAACGGCGTCACCGTCGAGGTCCAGGCTGTCAGCAAGGACCTGCAGACCAACTTCGTCACCGCCTCGCAGCAGGGCAGCGGCCCCGACGTGGTCGTCGGCGCGCACGACTGGATCGGCAACCTCGTGCAGAACGGTGCCATCGATCCGGTGCAGCTCGCCGCCGAGCAGAAGAGCGCGTTCAACGCGACCGCCATCAAGGCGGTCACCTTCAACGGTCAGCTCTACGGCGTGCCGTACGCGCAGGAGAACCTGGCGCTGATCCGCAACACCGAGCTGGCCCCCGAGGCGCCGAAGACCATCGAGGACCTGGTCGCCACGGGCAAGCAGCTCAAGGCGTCCAAGAAGGCCACCGAGACGCTCTGCCTCCAGGTCGGCCAGAACGGCGACGCGTACCACATCTACCCGCTCTACAGCTCGGCCGGCGGCTACCTCTTCGGCACCGGCGCGAACGGCGACTACGACCCGAAGGACCTGGGCGTCGGCAAGCCCGAGTCCATCGAGGCGTTCAAGAAGATCGGCGCGTTGGGCGAGAAGGGCGAGGGCGTGCTCAAGCGCTCCATCGCGGACACCAACTCGATCGCCACCTTCACCGGCAAGAAGTGCGCCTACCTGGTTTCCGGTCCGTGGGCGGTGGCCGACGTCAAGAAGGCCAACATCAAGTACGACATCTCCGCCATCCCCGGCTTCGCGGGCGGCAAGGAGGCGCAGCCGTTCGTGGGTGTGCAGGCGTTCTACGTTGCCGCCAAGGGCAAGAACAAGGCGCTGGCCCAGGAGTTCGTCGCCAACTACACCACCACGCCCGAGTTGGCCGTCGCGCTCTACAACGCCGAGCCCCGGCCCCCGGCGTTGACCGCCGCCCTCGACCAGGTCAAGGGCAGTGATCCGGATCTGGCCAAGTTCCAGGAGGCTGGCAAGAACGGGCAGGTGCTCCCGGCCATCCCGGCGATGGCCGCGATCTGGGACCCGTTCGGCAAGGCCGAGGCCGCCGTCATCGGTGGCGCCGACCCGACCAGCACCATCACCACGGCCGGCAAGACGATCTCCGGCCAGATCAAGTAATGAGTACGCCGCTGTCCGGCCCGGGGTCTGCCACGCAGACTCCGGGCCGGGAGCCCGACGGCTCCCCACCCTCGCGCTCGCGCCTCCCGCGCCCACGGTTCCGTGCCACGCGGGACGACGCGCCGATCACCGTGACCGGGCTCGCCGGGAAGGTGCTCCTGCTCGGTCTGACCGCCGGTGTCGCGGTCTGGGCGGCCTTCCCGCTCATCGCCGCCGAGATGTGGGCCGGCCTGGCCCTGCTGGCGGCGTCCACCGCCGGGCTGTTCTACCTGTATCTCACCCGCCGGCACATTCCGGCCAAGTACCTGGTCCCGGGCACCCTGTTCCTGATCGCCTTCCAGGTCTTCCCGGTGCTCTACACCGCCAGCACCGCCTTCACCAACTTCGGGGACGGACACCGGGGCGGCAAGGACGACGCGATCGTCGCGATCCAGTCCTCGTCGGTCACCCAGGTACCCGGGTCCGCCGAGTACGCCCTGTCGATCGCCACGAAGGGCGACCCGGCCACCGGGTCGCTGGTCTTCCTGGTCAGCGACCCGGGCACCGGCGCGGTCTCCGTCGGCGACCCTGGTGGGCTGCGCAAACTCGACGCCGCCGACGTCACGGTCGCCACGGGCGGCAAGGTCACCGCCGCCGACGGGTACACCGTGCTGAACTTCGGCCAGGCCAGTGCCCGCAGCAAGGAGATCACCGACCTGGTGGTCCCGACCGCCGGTGGCGCGCTGCGCTCCAGCGGCCTGTCCCGCGCGTACGAGGGCAAAGCGGTGCGGGTGTACGAGGCTGGCTGCGACTGCGTACGGGACACCGAGACCGGGCGGACCTGGACCGCCGACGAGGAGGCGGGCGCCTTCGTCGCCGCTGACGGTGAGCGACTGGCCCAGGGCTGGAAGGTCAACGTCGGGCTGCGCAACTTCACCCGCGTACTCACCGACGAGAGCGTCTCCGGCCCGTTCCTCAGCACCCTGATCTGGAACTTCGCCTTCGCCATCGGCTCCACCGGCGGGACGTTCCTGCTCGGCATGCTGATCGCGCTCGTGCTGCACTCGCCCCGGATGCGCGGCACCAACTTCTACCGGGTGTTGCTGGTCCTGCCGTACGCCATGCCGTCGTTCGCGATGCTGCTGGCCTGGCGGGACATGTTCAACGCCGACTTCGGTCTGATCAACAACCTGTTCGGGCTGGACGTGGACTGGTTCGGTCAGGCGTGGACAGCCCGCCTCGCGGTCATCCTGGTGCAGCTCTGGCTCGGCTACCCGTACATGTTCCTGGTGGCCACGGGTGCGTTGCAGGCCATCCCGCGGGAGCTCACCGAGGCCACCTCGGTCGACGGGGCCTCGCCCTGGCAGTCCTTCCGCGCGGTCACCCTGCCGCTGCTGCTGGTCGCCCTCTCCCCGCTGCTGATCTCGTCGTTCGCGTTCAACTTCAACAACTTCAACGCGATCTACCTGACCACCGATGGTGCGCCCTTCCCGGCCGACAACCCGACCAACGGCGCCACCGACCTGCTGATCACATACACCTATCGGCTCGCCTTCGGCGGGCAGGGCGCGCAGTTGGGCTTCGCCGCCGCTATCTCGCTGTTCATCTTCGCCATCGTCGCGGTGGTCTCCGCGGTCAGCTTCCGGCGGACCCGCAAGCAGGAGGAGGTGTACGCGTGACAACGGTCAAACTTAACCCGACCGTACGGCGACGTAACCGGTGGTTCGCCCAGGTCGGCTGGCGGCATCTGGTCGCCGTGCTCGGCGTGCTGTTCAGCCTCTTTCCGATCGTGTTCGTGCTCTCCGCCGCGCTCAACCCTCTCGGCACGCTCTCCACCACCGAGCTGGTGCCGACCGACGGGGTGTCGCTCGGTAACTTCGGCGGGTTGTTCGAGCGGACCGCCTTCGGGCGGTGGTTCCTCAACTCGTTGCTGATCGCCGGGGTCGCGTCGTTCGCGTCGGTGTTCCTCTCCGCGCTGGCCGCGTACGCCTTCTCCCGGATGCGGTTCCGTGGTCGCCGGGTGGGGCTGCTCTCGCTACTCCTGATCCAGATGTTCCCGCAGTTCCTGGCGATTGTGGCGATCTACCTGATCTTCGGCACGATCACCGACCTGTGGCCGTCGATCGGCTTCAACACCCCGTGGGGCCTGCTCCTGCTCTACCTGGGTGGCGCGCTCGGGGTGAACACCTGGCTGATGAAGGGGTTCTTCGACACGCTGCCCCGGGAGTTGGACGAGTCGGCCACCATGGACGGTGCCTCGCACGCCCAGGTCTTCTTCCGGATCATGCTGCCGTTGGTGGCACCGATCCTGGCGGTGGCCGGGCTGTTGGCCTTCATCGGCACCATCAACGAGTTCCTGATGGCCAACGTGTTCCTCACCAGCACCGACTCCAAGACCCTGGCGGTCGGGATGTACGGCCTGTTGGAGGGCAACGAGCGCAACAACAACTTCGGCATCTTCGCGGCCGGCACCCTGCTCACCGCGATTCCGACAGTGCTGGTCTTCCAGTTCCTTCAGCGTTACATCGTCTCTGGGCTGACCTCGGGAGCCGTCAAGGGATGAGACCGGGGGTGGTCGATGCCCCGTCGCCGCGAGGTAGTGTGCGTCGGCGCTGCCCCGACGTTTTTCAGCGAGGGCGGGACAGCGCACGAGTGGTGGGCCTGCTTCACTAGCCGCTGGGCGGCCCGCCGCCCTCATCCGCAGTCCGGTGCTGTTCCCCGGGGGAGTTTTTCGTGCAGCTGTCGATCCTGATGCCGGTCTACAACGAAGCGGAACGCGTCGCGGAGGCCCTGAAACAGGCCCTGGCCGTGGCGTACCCGTGTGAGATCGAGATCGTGGTGGTCGACGACGGGAGTACGGACGACACCGCGGAGATTCTGGGCGGGATGGACGACGCGCGGCTGCGGGTCGTGACGCATCCGCGCAACGCAGGCAAGGGTGCGGCGATCAAGACGGCGGTGGCCAGCGCCCGGGGCGAGTACATGGTGATCCTGGACGCCGATCTGGAGTACGACCCGCAGGACATCCCGAAACTGTTGGCGCCGGTGCTGGACGGGCACGCGACGGTCGTCTACGGCAACCGCACCTTCGGTAGTCACAGTGCGTACAGCTTCTGGTACGTCATGGGTAACAAGGGCGTGACCACCGCGGCGAACATGCTGTTCAACTCCTACATCGGCGATCTGGAGACGTGTTTCAAGCTGATGCCGGTGGAGTTGTACCGATCGCTGGACATCCACTCCCGCGGGTTCGGTATGGAGGCCGAGGTGACGGGCAAACTGCTGCGGCGGCGGATCCGCCCGTACGACGTGCCGATCAGTTACCGGGCGCGAGGCCGTGAGGAAGGCAAGAAGATCACCTGGCGGGACGGGGTCGAGGCGTTGTGGATCCTGGGCCGGGAACGGGCCCGGCGTCGTCCCGGCGGCATCCCCGCGCAGTCCCTCGCCGACCGATGACGATCACGAAGCGCCGGGACCCGGGAACGGTCGTCCGCGTCGTTGTGGCACTCGTCGGAGTGGGTTGCCTGCTCCTGGCTGCCCAGGGCGCGGTGCAGGCGACCATGCGCGGCGTCGCCCTCGCCAATGACCGGGAATACGACCTGACCGCGCGACGGCATCAGGTGGACTACGAGAAGCTCTGGCGCGAGTTCGTCGCACAGGTGCCTCCGGGCAGCCGGATCGCGCTCACGCCGAGCCAGCCGAACAAGGCGCTCTGGCATCAGCGGCTGAGTGAGTTCGCCGCACTGAACAGATGCGTGGTCGTTCGCGGATCGAAGCGGGACTACGTGGTGAGCGTCGTCCTGGTGGAGCGGCAGCGACCGGCCGGTCCCGGCGTGCGGTTGGTCGTACGGAAGGTCGCCTGAGGACATGCATCCCACCCCGATACTCGCCGCTCTCGCCCTCGTCGCCGCCGGTTTCCCGCTGGCCTTCGCGATCCTGCGCAGCCCCTTCCTCGCCCTGCTCCTCGCGCCCCTGGTGGCGGCCCTGTTGAGCACGGGTGCGGTGATCCTGATGCTGGTCGTCGGTGGCCCGCTGCCGCTCTGGCTCGCCCTGGTGCTGCTTGCCGGGGCAGCGGTCGCCTGGTGGCTGCTGCGCCGCCCCGGCGAGCCGGTGCCGTACGGAGGCTGGTCGCACGCGTTGCTGATCGTGCTGGCGTTGCTCCCGCCGTTCCTGTTGGTCTTCGAACCGCCCTTCCAGTGGGATGCGCACTCCATCTGGTGGCTGCACGCCGGCTACTTCTCGCATGACGGCGCGTACGCGCGGGCAGCGATCGGCAGCTCTGGCTTCGTGTTCTCGCACACCGACTACCCGCCGCTCGCCTCCGCGTCGGTCGCGGCCGTGTGGAGCGTTGTCGAGCCGGACTTCCGTACCGCCCAGCTCGTTGCCGCGCTGGTCAACTTCTCCGCGATCGCGATGCTGGTCCACCTGGTCCGGCGAGCGCTGGGCGGGGTGTCCGCGTGGGTGGCCTGGGCGCTCGCCGTCGGGGTGGGCCTGGCTTCCTGGTCGACCGCGGCGTACGGGGTGGCGAGCGGGCTTGCCGACACGCTCTGGGCGGCAGCCGTCGCCGGGGCGGTTGTGGCCCTGCTGTTCGGTGCCGGTCCGCTGCGCCGACCCCTGTTGCCGCTTCTGCTGCTGACCGTTGCGGCGCTCACCAAGAACGAGGGTTTGGTGGCCGCCGTGGGCGTCGCCCTGCTGGTCACCCTGCGGGGCCGCGCCGACCTGCGGCGAGCCGGGCTGGTCTGGCTGCCGGTGCTGGCCGGGGGCGTGTGGGTGGTGCTGGCCCGCCTTGCCGATGCCCAGTCGGACATCGCCACCGGCAGTTCGGGTGGCGCGCCCTCGCGGGGGGACCAGGGGGCGGTGGAACGGTTCCAGGCCACCATGGCGGCGTTGTGGGACCAGGTCGGCCCGGTGGTGGCGGGCGCTGCGGTGGTGGCGGTGCTCGGTGCGCTGTTCCTCCGGGGGCGGCGCCGTGCGATCGGGCTGGCCTCGGACGGCTGGGTATGGGCGGTCAACGGCTTCTACCTGGCCGTTCTGGTCTGGACCTACCTGTCCGGTCCGAACGACATCAACTGGTGGCTGACGACCTCGGTGGATCGGGTTACGGTGCTGGTGGTGCTCTTGGCGGCCGTGAGCTGTGCGGGCTGGGTCGGCGTCGCGTTCGGCGGTGGCCACCCCGCGGAGCCTGACCCGGTGAGCGACGGGCCACGCGAGTCGGTCATGTCGGGTGCAACCTCGGGCGCGGCCGACTGACCGGCTCCCGCTACTACGATCCGTCGTGGATAGGGGAGTATGGGGCTGTGGAAGCTCTCAGACTCGCCCTTCTCTATGTCCATCTGATCGGGTTCGCGCTGCTGCTCGGCGGCTCGATCGCTCAGTACGTCAGCGGCCGGCTGCGGATCAACCCGGCCATGCTGTGGGGCTCGGTGATCGGTCTGCTGACCGGCATCGGGCTGTCCGCGCCGCTGCGCGATGGCGACGAGCCAGCGCCGGCGAAGCTTGTGACGAAGTTGGTACTCGCTCTGCTGATCTTCGTCATGGTCTTCTTCTCCCGGAAGCGGGAAGTGCTGAACCGTGGTCATTTCCTCGCGATCGTCGGCCTGACCCTGGTCAACGCGGCGGTCGCGGTCTTTTGGCGGTAACGTCCGGGGAGGGGCCACCCCCCGAAAAACCGGACGTTACGGACGCCTTGGCGCTCGCTTACCAGCACGAAGAGTGACCTGCCCCACGCAAGGGTTACACGCGGGTAACAGGCGCTCAACAGTCGTGCACGATTGTCGGCCGGTGGGTGGACGCGGGCGTACGCTCCCGTCCGTAACGTGGGACAGCCGGCGGCATACCGCAGGTCGGCTGATGGCTGCCACCGCACTAGGCGCGGTGTGCAATGGGAAGGAGACGTCTTGCGCTCGGTGCGTGGGATGCGGATCGCCTCGATCGTCGCGGTGGGTGGGCTCGCGCTCACCGCCGCCGCTTGTGGCGAGGCCCCCGATGATGACAAGAACGCCGGCAGTGGCGCCAAGAAGTTCAGCGCCTGCATGGTGACCGACGTCGGTGGCATCGACGACAAGTCGTTCAACACCTCGGCCTGGAAGGGTCTCGAGGAGGCCAAGGCCGCCAACAGCAACATCGAGACCAAGTTCGTCGCGTCGAAGGCCGAGGCCGACTACGAGCCGAACCTGACGCAGTACGTCAACCAGAAGTGCGACTTCATCCTGGCGGTCGGCGGCCTGATGGCCAACGCCACCTCGAAGATCGCCAAGGCGAACCCGAACCAGGCGTTCGGCATCGTCGACGCCAACCCGGGTGACGCCAACGTCTACCCGATGCAGTTCGACACCGCCCAGGCCGCGTTCCAGGCGGGCTACCTGGCCGCCGGGATGAGCAAGAGCGGCAAGGTGGGCACCTACGGTGGTCTGCCGATCCCGCCGGTGACCATCTTCATGGATGGCTTCGTCGACGGTGTGACGTACTACAACACCACCAAGAAGAAGAACGTCCAGGCGCTGGGCTGGAACAAGGAGACCCAGAAGGGCTCCTTCACCAACGACTTCGCCAAGCAGGACGAGGGCAAGAAGGTCTCCGACGCGCTGGTCGCCCAGGGTGCGGACATCATCATGCCGGTCGCCGGCGGCGCCGGCCTCGGCACCACCTCCGCGGCCAAGGCCTCGGGTGGCAAGTACAACACCATCTGGGTGGACGTCGACGGCTGCGAGAGCACGCCGGACTGCTCCGCGATCATCACCACCGTGGTCAAGAACATCCCGGAGGCCGTCAAGGAGGCCGTGCTGAAGGCCGCCGGTGGCGAGAAGCTGCAGGCCAAGCCGGGCTTCGTGGGCACCCTGGCCAACTCCGGTGTCTCGATCGCCCCGTACCACGACTTCGACAGCAAGGTTCCGGCCGAGCTGAAGGCCGAGGTCGACAAGATCAAGGCGGACATCGCCGCTGGCACCATCACCGTCACCTCGAAGGCCCAGCCGACCAAGTGACAACCGGCCGGCCCCTCCGGTGAGATCATCACCAGGGGTCGGGGGACAGGTACGACCGAGCCGGCCGCTCTGGCCCCTGCGGGTTACCCGCGGGGGCCGGAGCGGCCGGATCGCGCACCACGTCGGCCAGGCCGGTCCGGCCGGATCGACGGCAGCTAGGCTGCACCATCGCTCGCACTCCAGGAGGTTGCGCTGAGACTCGAACTGCGCGGCATCACCAAGAGGTTCGGTGATCTGGTCGCCAACGACCACATCGATCTGACGGTGGAGCCTGGAGAGATTCACGCCCTGCTCGGCGAGAACGGCGCGGGCAAGTCGACCCTGATGAACGTGCTCTACGGGCTCTATCAGCCCGACGAGGGCGAGATCCTGGTCGACGGCAAGCCGCTGAAGCTGAAGGGCCCGTCCGACGCGATCGCCGCCGGGATCGGCATGGTGCACCAGCACTTCATGCTGGTGCCGGTCTTCACCGTGGCCGAAAACATCATGCTCGGCGCCGAGCAGGTCAAGGGCGGCATCGCCGGCTTCCTGGACCGACGCCGGGCCAAACGCGAGGTCACCGAGGTGTCCGAGCGCTACAACCTCCAGGTCGATCCGGACGCGGTGATCGAGGACCTGCCGGTCGGCATCCAGCAGCGCGTCGAGATCGTCAAGGCGCTCACCCGCAACGTCGACCTACTCATCCTGGACGAGCCGACGGCCGTGCTCACCCCCCAGGAGACCGAAGAACTGCTGACGGTCATGCGGTCGCTCAAGGCGGCCGGCAAGTCGATCGTCTTCATCACCCACAAACTCGGCGAGGTCAAGGCCATCGCCGACCGGATCACGGTGATCCGACGCGGAAAGACCGTCGGTACCGCCTCGCCGGAGGCCAGCCGGGACGAGTTGGCCGCGCTGATGGTCGGGCGCAACGTCCGGCTCACCGTCGACAAGTCCCCGGCCACGCCGGGCGACCCGGTGCTGGAGGTGGCCGGGCTCGTCGTCGACGACGACCGGCAGATCCGAGCGGTCGACGGGGTGGACCTGACCGTGCGCGCCGGCGAGGTGCTCGGTGTGGCGGGCGTACAGGGCAACGGTCAGACCGAGCTGATCGAGGCGATCATGGGCCTGCGCCCGGTGCTCGCCGGCACGGTCAGCCTGGTCGGCGACCGGATCGACGGCTGGAAGACCAAGAAGGTGCTCCGCGCGGGCGTCGGCTACGTGCCCGAGGACCGCAGCGTGGACGGCCTGGTCAAGGAGTTCAGCGTCGCGGAGAACCTGGTGCTGGACATCTACGACCGGCCGCCGTTCGGTGCGGGACTCGCGCTCAAGCCGGACGCCATCGCGGCCTCCGCGAAGGAGCGGATCGAGCAGTTCGACGTCCGCACCTCATCGGCCGACGCGGCGGTGGGCACCCTCTCCGGCGGCAACCAGCAGAAGGTGATCGTGGCCCGGGAGCTGTCCCGGCCGCTGAAGCTCTTCATCGCCGCCCAGCCGACCCGCGGCGTCGACGTCGGATCCATCGAATTCATCCACAGCCAGATCATCCGCGAGCGGGACATCGGCACCGCCGTCATGGTGGTCTCCAGCGAACTCGACGAGGTGATCGGGCTGGCCGACCGGATCGCGGTGATGTACCGCGGTCGGATCATCGGCATCGTCGGCCCGGACACCCCCCGTGAGCAGATCGGCCTGCTGATGGCCGGCATCACCCCGGACGTGGCCCACGACGCCGTCGCGGCACCCGACGAGGGCCCGGCGAGCGCCGACGGTTCCGCGAGCGAGGACGAGGCATGACCAGCAACCCCAACCCGCAGTCGGGCTCCCCGGACAAGGAGCCGGCGAGCGAGGCGCAGGCCGCGCAGAACGCGCTCGGCAACACCGAACGGGCCGAGTTGGCGACCGAGCCGAGCCGCCCGGAGCCCGAGTCGGAGCCGAAGCCGAAGCCGAGCCTGGGCCGGTTGTTCCTGGACAACCTCTGGGCGGCCAACACCTTCACGGTGACGCTGTTGTCGTTGGTGCTGGCGATCGTGGTCGGCGCGGTGCTGATGATCATTTCTGATCCGACGGTGCTCTCCACCTACTCCTACATCACCTCCCGCCCGTCCGACGCGCTCAATTCCAGTTGGACGCTGGTCAGTGAGGCGTACGCGAACCTCTTCAAGGGCTCGGTCTTCGACCCCGAGGCGTTCTCCGGCTGGCTGAACGGCAGCAACGGCTGGGAGCCCGTGCTCGCGCCGATCTCCGAGACGCTCACCTACGCCGCGCCGCTGGTCTTCACCGGCCTGTCGGTGGCGCTGGCCTTCCGTGGCGGCCTGTTCAACATCGGTGCACAGGGCCAGGCCACCATCGGCGTGATCATGGCGGCGCTGGCCGGTTTCCTGCTGCCCCTGCCGCCCGGGCTGCACCTGCTGGTGGCGGTGCTGGCCGGTGCCCTGGGCGGGGCGGTCTGGGGTTTCATCCCCGGCATCCTCAAGGCCCGCGCCGGCGCGCATGAGGTGATCAACACGATCATGCTCAACTACGTCGCCACGTACTTCCTCACCTGGCTGATCGTGCAGAACGGCGTGCAGGACCCGACCCGGACCGACGCGATCAGCAAGGCGGTGGACACCTCCGCCCAGCTGCCCCGACTGCTCGGCGACAACCTGCGGGTGCACGCCGGCATCCTGCTCGCCGTGTTGGCCACCTGGGCGGTCGCCTGGCTGCTGAACCGCTCGACGCTCGGCTTCGAGCTGCGCGCGGTCGGCGCCAACCCGGACGCCGCCCGTACCGCCGGCATCAGCGTCACACGGACGTACATCCTGATCATGGTTTTCGCCGGCATCCTGGCGGGCCTCGGCGGCTCGAACATGGTGCTCGGCTCCACCGCCAGCGCGTTGACCCCGCTGGTGGTCGCGCAGATCGGCTTCGACGGCATCCTGGTGGCGCTCTTGGGGCGGGTGAAGCCCTGGGGGGTGCTCCTGGCCGCGCTGCTGTTCGGGGCGCTCCAGGCCGGTGGCAACCGGATGCAGTCGTACTCCGGGATCTCGCTGGAGCTGGTGACCGTGCTCCAGGCGCTGATCGTCATCTTCATCGCCGCGCCGGCCCTGGTGAAGGCGATCTTCCAGCTCCGGGCCGCGCGAGCCGCCCGGTTGCAGACGAGCCTGGCGAAGGGCTGGTAACTCATGTCCACCATGGCTGTCCCCGACATCGCAGTCGCCCCGGTCGACGAGGGCTTCTGGACCCGTAGCCGCAAGGTCGGCCTCACGCTGCTGGGGCTCGGCCTGCTGGCCGCGGTGCTCTTCGGCGCGCTCGCCACCGACCAGCAGGCCCGGTTCACGCTCAGCGACGACGCAGCCGGCGCCGCACTGGAGATCAACGGCACGATCGGGGCGATCCTGTTCGGGATCATCGCGATCGCCGCCGGCGCGGCGCTGCTCGCCGGCGTACCGAAGCGGTGGTTCCTGCCCGTGCTCGGCGTCGGGCTCGTCGGCTTCGTGCTCTCGTTCCTCTGCTGGCAGGTCTCCGCCGCACCGGCCGGGCAGAACTTCATGCCGCTGGTCAACATCATCCGGGGCACGTTCATCCTGGCCCTGCCGCTGATCTTCGGTGCGCTCGCCGGGGTGCTCTGCGAACGGTCCGGTGTGGTCAACGTGGCCATCGAGGGCCAGTTGCTGATGGGCGCCTTCAGCGGCGCGCTCTTCGGCAGCATCTCCGGCAGCGTCTGGGTGGGTCTTGTCGCCGCCGCCCTCGGCGGCGCGTTCATCTCGCTGCTGCTGGCCGTCTTCGCCATCCGCTACCTGGTCGACCAGGTCGTCATGGGCATCGTGCTGAACCTGCTGGCGGTCGGCGTCACCGGCTTCCTCTACGAGCGGCTGATGCAGACCGACGCGGCGAAGTACAACAGCGCGCCCCGCTTCAGCAACTGGGAGATCCCGCTGCTGAAGGACATTCCGGTGATCGGGCCGGCGCTGTTCCGCGGCAACATCTTCCTCTACGTCGGGCTGCTGCTGGTGCTGGTGATCCACATCGGGTTGTTCCGCACCCGGTGGGGCCTGCGTACCCGCTCGGTCGGCGAGCACCCGATCGCCGCCGACACGCTCGGCGTCAAGGTGCTGCGGGTGCGCTACCGCAACGTGCTGCTGGCCGGCGTGGTCGCCGGAATCGGCGGCGCGTCGTACACGCTGGCGCTCTACTCGTTCACCAAGAACATGATCGGTGGCAAGGGCTTCATCGCACTGGCCGCGCTGATCTTCGGCCGCTGGAACCCGACCGGTGCGCTGCTCGCCGCGCTCTTCTTCGGTTTCGCCGACCAACTCGCCACCTACCTGGGCGCGATCAGCAGCTCCATCCCCAGCCAGTTCCTGGCAATGTTGCCCTACCTGGCGACCATTCTGGCGGTCGCCGGGCTGGTCGGCCGGGTCCGGGCACCGGCCGCCGACGGCAAGCCGTACATCAAGGGCTGACGCCCCGAGCTGTGCCCCCAGCCGACGGTGCGACAACGACGGGTCGGGCGAACGCTACGCCTGCCCGTCGACCCGGCCGCTCCTGACCTGGGTTACTTCGGCAGAATGATGGCATGACCGACATTGACTGGGCGCGGTTGCGCGCCGCCGCCACCGACGCGATGCGGCACGCGTACGCGCCGTACTCGACGTTCCCGGTCGGCGCGGCCGCGCTGGTCGACGACGGCCGCGTGGTGGTCGGCTGCAACGTGGAGAACGCCGCGTACGGGGTGACGCTCTGCGCCGAGTGCGGCGTGATCTCCAGCCTGCACGCCACCGGCGGCGGACGGCTCGTTGCGCTCTCCTGCGTCGACGCCACCGGCGAGCCGCTGATGCCGTGTGGCCGCTGTCGGCAGCTGCTCTGGGAGCATGGCGGGCCGGAGTGCCTGATCGAGAGCAAGACCCGCCCGCTGCGGATGGCCGAGCTGCTGCCGTACGCCTTCGGCGTGGAGGACCTGGAGGCCGTGACCGGGGAGACGCCGGTGCCGGTGGTCCCGGAGCGGCTGGCCGCCTGGCGGGGGCGCGGCACCGTCTTCGTGCACCCGGACATGTCCGCCGGCCAGCAGGTCTGGACGGCGTACTGGGAACGGTCGGCCGGAGACGACGCCGGCGCCGAGACCGGCGTGCTGGAGGAGGCGCCGAGCTGGGACGACCCGGCCGAGGCGATCACCTGGGGCCTGGCGCGATCGCCCCGGGTGGTCGTGGTGGACGCGACCGGCACCATCTTCTGGGCCGGCGAGGGTGAGCCGCCGGCGGAGATCCCGGTCCGCTGGGCTTGAGCTTTGGGGATTGGGCCGACCGTGCCCGGCTCCGGGCGGTCAGGCTTGATCCCTCCGCCGGGCACGGTCGGCCCCGGCCCCGTCGTGGTCAACGGCCGCGGCGGGGTTCCGCCATTCGACTAGGGAAGATCTTCTGATGAGTAGTGGTTTTGCTGCTGTTGACGTTATTCGGGTCAAGCGGGACGGGGGTGTGCTGTCGGACGCGCAGATCGACTGGGTGGTCGACGCGTACACCCGGGGGGTTGTCGCCGACGAGCAGATGTCCGCGCTGGCGATGGCGATCCTGCTCAACGGCATGACCGGGCCGGAGATCGCCCGATGGACCGCCGCGATGATCGCCAGCGGTGAGCGGCTGGACCTCTCGGCGGTACGCCGGCCGACGGTCGACAAGCACTCCACCGGCGGCGTCGGCGACAAGATCACTCTGCCGCTCACCCCGCTGGTGGCGGCGTGCGGTGCGGCGGTACCGCAGTTGAGCGGCCGGGGTCTCGGGCACACCGGCGGCACCTTGGACAAGTTGGAGTCCATTCCTGGCTGGCGGGCCACGGTGAGCAACGACGAGTTCATCGCCCAACTGGACGAGGTCGGCGCGGTGATCTGCGCGGCAGGTGCCGGGCTCGCCCCCGCCGACCGCAAGCTGTATGCGCTGCGCGACGTGACCGGCACCGTGGAGGCCATCCCGCTCATCGCCAGCTCGATCATGAGCAAGAAGATCGCCGAGGGCACGGGCGCGCTGGTCCTCGACGTCAAGGTCGGCTCGGGTGCCTTCATGAAGTCCGTCGACCAGGCCCGCGAGCTGGCTCGCACCATGGTCGAGCTGGGCGGTGCGCACGGCGTGCGGACGGTCGCTCTGCTCACCGACATGTCCACCCCGCTCGGCCTGGCCATCGGCAACGCGGTCGAGGTGACCGAGTCGGTCGAGGTGCTGGCCGGTGGTGGGCCGGCCGACGTGGTGGAGCTGACGCTCGCGCTGGCCCGGGAGATGCTCGACGCTGCCGGCCTGCCGGACGCCGATCCGGCGGCGGCGCTGCGGGACGGCCGGGCGATGGACTCCTGGCGGGCGATGATCCGGGCACAGGGTGGCGACCCGGACGCGCCGATGCCGGAGGCCGCCGAGGTCGAGGTGGTCCGCGCCGAGCGGGACGGGCACGTCGCGGCCATCGACGCGTACGCCATGGGTGTTGCGGCGTGGCGGCTCGGCGCGGGTCGGGCCCGCAAGGAGGACCCGGTCAGCGTGCCGGCCGGTGTGGTGTTGCACAAGCGGCCGGGCGACGCGGTGCGGGCCGGTGACCCCCTCTACGAGCTGCGGGCCGAGGACGCGACGCGGATTCCGGCGGCGCTGGCCGAGGCTGCCAACGCGGTGCGGATCGCGCCGACCGCTGCGGCGTCGACGCCGCTGGTCATCGAGCGCATCGGCTGATCGAAACGTAGGTCGGGGTGGCGTGGTGCCGATCACCTGGGAGCGCTATTGTCGCAGGCCAAGGGGGGACCACCGGCCTTGAGCCGGCGCGAGCAGACAGGAAGATCCGCCGTGACCGTTGCTGCCCCCGACCCACGTGAGGTGCGCGAGGCGAGCCTGGACGAGCTGTCCCGGCTCGGCCTGCCGTTGCCACCAGCCCAGTTTCCGCTCGTCTGGGAGCCGGGTGACGAGATCGAACTGCGCCCCACGGTGGAGATCGAGGCGCGGATCGCCGTGCTTCACCTCATCCTGGCCCGCTGTTTCGGGATGCCCCCGCAGTCGGCGATGAGCTGGCTCCTCGGCTCGCACCTGGTCGAGATGGTCACCCCGCCGGAGTGGCAGTTCGTGATGGGCGGCAAGGGCGACCACCGCTCGTTCGTGCTGCACCACGACGCGCTGTTCGCGCTGGCCTGGGTGCTCGGGTTGAGCAAGCAGCTCGACCCCACCCTGGCCGTCGACGAGCGGCTGGTCGAGCGGCTGCCGCACCTCGCCGAGGGGGAGACGTTCCCGCACTGGCGTTCCCGGATCCTCGCGGCGCCGCAGCACCCGGCCGACGCGGCTGCCCTGCTCGACCTGCACTACTGCCTGGACTGGGCGTACCTGGAGACCGAGCGCAGCGGCCGGCCGGTGCCGGGTCTGATCGACGCGAACGCGATCGGGCAGCGGCGCTGGGCGCTGGAGTGGGCGGTGATCCTGCGCGGGCCCTACCACGACGAACCGCCCGGCTGGGAAGAGGTCGACCTCTCCACCTGAGCTCAGCGGGGTCGGTACGCGTCCACCCGAACCGCCACGGTCACCCGGACCGGCTCGGGCAGCGTGGCCAGCCGGGCGGTGAGCGCACCCGGGTCGGTGTGCCAGGCGCTCGGGCCCATCCCCACCAGGCTGGCGGCCTCCGGCCGGTTCAGGGTCAACTCCGCCCGGTGCGCCGCCGAGCTGACCGGTGTGAAGTGCCCACTCAGGCTGCCGGCCACCCGGTCCGCCTTGTCCGGGTCCACTCGCAGCAGGTCCAGGGCATCCACCAGCTCGGTGAGGTGGTCGGTGTCGGGCGTGACCACCAGTAGCGTGCCGGCCGGGTCGAGCACCCGGTGGAACTCCGGGCCGTTGCGTGGGGCGAAGACGTTCAGCAGCACGGCGGTCGAGGCGTCCGCCAGCGGCAGCCGCTGCCAGGTGTCGGCGAGCGCGGCGGCGGCCCGGGGATGCGCGCGGGCCGCGCGGCGCAGCGCCGGCTTGGACACGTCCAGGGCCAGACCCACGGCCTCCGGCAGCGCCGCCAGCACCGCGCCGAGATACCGGCCGGTGCCGGCGCCGGCATCCACCACCAGGGGGTACGCCCCGAAGTCGGGTGCCGGCGGTTCGACCCGTACCCCTGCCGTCGTGTCCTTTGCTCTGCTTACCTCCAGGCAACGGTTCTGCCCGGCCACCGTTGCCTCGGTTGAAGCAGAGCAAAGGGCGGACGGGGCAGGTCGCGGCGACGTCGCGGCCGACGCGCGGAGCCGGACGGTGGCCTGCGTCGCGGCAGCGGCGAGGGCGTCCGAGATGACGTCGTAGTGCCCGGCGGCGAGGAAGTCCGCCCGTGCGGCGACCATCTCGGCGGTGTCGCCGACGTGCGGGGAGCGACCGGCGAGCAGGTTGACGTAGCCCTGGCGCGCGATGTCGAAGCTGTGCCGGCGCGGGCAGCGCAGGGCCCTCGTATCGGTGGCCTGCCCTAGCGGTTCGCCGCAGACCGGGCAGCGCAGCTGGTCGAGGATGCGGGGGTCCATGTCAGGCCGCCGGGCCCTGTCGGGGGCGGGGAGCCCGCCCGGTGGGCTCGCCCAGCGACCGTGGCGCGTCCATGCCGTCCAGCTTAGCCGCTTGGTTGACATGTCATCGAAATGCTCGCCGTCGAACGCATCTACGGCTGGCCCGGATGAGTGGCCTTGCTCGGTTGGCCAGAGCGGGCTGACTAGGGTCTGAGCATGGTCGCAACTATCCAGTACGAGGACATCGTCAAGGTTCCGAAGGCGCTGCTGCACGACCACCTTGACGGCGGGCTGCGGCCGGCGACGATCGTCGACCTGGCCGCCGAGGTGGGCCACGAGCTGCCCACCACCGATCCCGAGGCGCTCGGACGTTGGTTCGTGGACGCGGCCGACTCCGGCTCGCTGGAGCGTTACCTTGAGACATTCGCGCACACCGTGGCGGTCATGCAGACCGCGCCCGCGCTGCGTCGGGTGGCCCGGGAGTGCGCGCTGGACCTGGCCGCCGACGGAGTGGTCTACGCCGAGGTGCGCTTTGCCCCGGAACAGCACCTGGAGCAGGACCTCAGCCTGGACGAGGTGGTCGAGGCGGTGCTGGCCGGGTTCGCCGAAGGCACCGCCCAGGCTGTCGAGGCGGGCCTGACCATCCGGGTGGGCACACTGCTCACCGCGATGCGGCACGCCGCCCGCTCCCAGGAGATCGCCGAGCTGGCCGTGCGGCACCGGGACGCCGGTGTGGTCGGCTTCGACATCGCCGGCGCCGAGGCGGGCTTCCCGCCCACCCGGCACCTGGACGCCTTCGAGTACCTGCAGCGGGAAAACTTCCACTTCACCATCCACGCCGGCGAGGCGTTCGGTCTGCCGTCGATCTGGCAGGCCATCCAGTGGTGCGGAGCGGACCGGCTCGGCCACGGCGTGCGAATCGTCGACGACATCGCTCCCGACGGCGCGCTCGGCCGGTTGGCCGCGTACGTCCGGGACAAGCGGATCCCCCTGGAACTGTGCCCCTCGTCGAACGTGCAGACCGGCGCGGTGGCCTCGATCGCGGACCACCCGATCGGCCTGCTGCGGGACCTACGGTTCCGGGCCACCGTCAACACCGACAACCGGCTGATGAGCGGCACCTCGATGTCGCGGGAGATGTCGCTGCTGGTGGACACGTTCGGCTACGGCTGGAAGGAGCTGCAGTGGTTCACGATCAACGCGATGAAGAGCGCCTTCATCCCGTTCGACGAGCGGCTGCGGATCATCGATGAGGTGATCAAGCCGGCGTACGCCAAGCTGCTGGCTTGATCTCCTCAGCCGTGCGGGTGGCCGGCGAGCAGCCCGGCCACTCGGTGCAGCACCTCCCTGGCGCGGGCCGCCTCCGCGCCCAACCCGGTCTGCCGACGCAACACCGCGGGCTCGGCCCGAAGGAGCGCCACGCCGCGCCGGACCAGCACCCGGGGCGCCTTGCGCTGCTCGGACAGGTCGCGGGCCAGCCGACGCAGGAACGTCGCGCCGCGTGGTCGACGCAGCGCGTACGCCCCGGCGAGCAGTCCTCGGCGCCGGCACTCATCGACGATCTCCGCGGCGAAAATCCCTTCGGCCACGAAAAGTGGCGATCCGGCGACATCAAATGGCCGGGTGGCCACCCGTCGATCTGCGCCGATCGCATAAACCGGCACATCGGCTCGACCGTCGCGAGCTAGTCGGGCAATGATTTCCACCGCCGTCGGAGCATCCCAGGACTGCGGCGATTCCCAATCCACCTGGCCGTTTCGTCGCGGCAACGTAGGGTCATCGCCGTCTTTGTAGAAGTCGTCCAAGCAGAGCACCGGTAACCCGGTTTGCTGCGCTATGTACGACTTTCCGGAGCCGGAGGGGCCGGCGAGCAGGACAACGCGGTGCGGATGTTTCATTACCTTCAGTTACTCCGGCCAGACGGACTGCTATCAAATCGCATCAACATCACATCACACCTTCGGCAGGTGACAACCTGGGCTTTCTTCTTGCGGACCGGCGTGATGGAATCTCGGGGGTCCGACCCGCCGGGTCGGTCGCTGAGCGTTGCCCGGGGCAACGCGTTGAAGCTGTAATCGCGAGGGCGGTGACGTGAGCAAACGGCCTCAGACGGCGGGCTCCTTCCTGTCGCGGCTGCGCCGGCCGGCCAGCCGGCTCCGGGACATGCCGATCTGGTCCAAGCTCGGTCTCATCATGATCGTGCCGACCATCGCCACGGTCGTGGTGGGCACCAGTGGTCTTGTCGACCACGTGGAGACGCTCAACAATGCCAACCGAGCTGGCGACCTGGCCAACCTGTCGAGCTATTCGGGCAACCTGGTCGACACACTGCAGGACGAGCGGACCGCCGCCGTGCTGCTGCTGGGGGCGGACGGGACGCAGCCGACGGCGCAGTACCAGGAGGCCTACAACCGGGTGAACTCCCGGGTAGACCAGGAGATGCGCCCCTACCGGCAGCAGCGGGCCGAAGTCGAGGACCTGCCGGGCAGCCTGGATACGCTGCTCGACGGCATCGACCAGAACCTGCGGGACCTGTCGGGCATCCGCAGTCAGGTGTTCAACGGCAAGCTTGCGCTCACCGAGACCGTCCAGGCGTACGAGGGTCTGATCAGTGACCTGCTCGCCATCCGTGACTCGGCCACGCAGCTCGCCGGTAACAACGACCTGAGCGACCGGATGCGCGCCGCCGCGGCGGTCGCCCGGGAGAAGGAGTTCCTCGCCGCACGCCGGGTCGTGGTGCACCGCGCGCTGGGTGTCAAGGGTGGAAAGCGCCTGACTCCGGCGCTGCGCACCGACTACATCGCCAGTGGCACCGGCCAGCAGCAGGCACTGCAGAGCTTCAAGGCCGTCGCCACACCGGACGACGCGAAGTTCCACGACCAGACGGTCGCGGGCGGCGACCGCCGGGAGGCGCAGAACTACACCGGCTGGATCGACGGCAACACCACCGGCGACATGCAACGTGCGCCGTTCGGGCCGGACCAGTGGGAAGCCGCCATGACGGCCAACGCCAAGCTGATCCGCGCCGTCGAGAGGAAACTCGACGGCGAAGTGGTCGCCGAAGCCGACAACCTCCGCTCGGACGTCCAGCGTCAGGTGTTCCTGGAGACCGGCCTGCTGCTCAGCATGCTGCTGCTGGCCATCCTCTTCGCGTACCTGGTCGCCCGCTCGATGGCCCGTTCACTGCGTGAGCTGCGGCAGGGTGCGCTCTCCGTCGCCCAGTACGGCCTGCCCCAGGCCGTGGCACGACTACGTGACCCGCAGGTCGTCGGGCAGCTCTCCCCGGTGCAGCTGGCCAACCAGATCGCCGAGCCGCTGCCGGTTCGCAGCAAGGACGAGTTCGGCCAGGTGACCGAGGCGTTCAACGCCGTCCACCTGGAAGCCGTCCGCACGGCCGCCGAGCAGGCGGCACTGCGTGCCTCCGTCGCGACCATGTTCGTCAACCTGGCCCGTCGTTCGCAGATCCTGGTCGACCGCCTCATCGGGCACCTCGACCGGCTGGAGCGCGGCGAGGAAGACCCGGACCGGCTGGCCGAGCTGTTCCAGCTCGACCACCTCGCCACCCGGATGCGCCGCAACGACGAGAACCTGCTGGTGCTCGCCGGTGCCGACTCCACCCGTGTGCAGCGTGAGCCGGCCGCGCTCATCGACGTGCTGCGCGCCGCGCAGTCCGAGGTCGAGCACTACACCCGGATCGAGTTCGGTGTCATCGACCGGGACATCGAGGTCTCCGCGCACGCGGTCAACGACCTGGTGCACCTCGTCGCCGAGCTGTTCGACAACGCCACCGCGTTCTCGCCGCCCGACTCGCAGGTGATGGTCGAGGCCCGCCGGGTCGGCGACCGCTCCTCGCTCTACGTCGAGGACCGCGGTATCGGCATCAGCAACGAGCAGTTGCGCGACCTCAACGAGCGGCTCGCGACGCCGCCGCAGGTGGACGTGGCCGTGTCCCGGATGATGGGCCTGGTCGTGGTTGCGCGGTTGGCATCCCGGCATGGTGTCCGTGTCGAGCTGCGCCCCGGCTCCGACCGCGGCACGGTCGCCGACGTGACCCTGCCCACCTCGGTGCTGGTGCCCCGGGCGCTCTCCGGCCGGGTGCAGCAGCCTCCGGCCCTGCCGGCGGCCGGCAGCCCTCAGCACGGTGGACCCGCGCCGGCCTTCGGCGCGCTGCCCGCGCTGGGCAACGGCCCTCGCCCGAGCGAGTCCGGCAACCAGGTCACCCTCGGCGGTCGTCCGTTCGACCCCGCGTCGCGCAACGGTGCCGGCACGCCCGCCAACACCGGTGCGTACCGGTCGATGCCGGCCTGGTCCGACCTCACCGGTGCGGCCGGGACGAACGGCGTCAACGGCGGCGACGGGTTCACCCCGCGGCCCGCCAACGGCCAGCCGATCGACCCGCTGCCGCAGCGCCGCGCCGGGGACGACACCCCGACCACCGGCCAGCAGCCGTCCATTCCCCGTCAGTTGCCGAGCAGCCCCGAGGCGCATCCGTATTCGGCGCCGCCGGTCTCCGCGCAGCCCTACTCCGGCGCGCCGGTCTCCGCCTCACCCGCTTCCGGCCAGCCGTACTCCGGGCAGCCGTACTCGGGTGCGCCGTACGGTGGCCCGCCGGTGTCCGCCGCCCCCGCCTCCGGGCAGCCGTACGGCGCTCCGGTGTCGGCGTCGCCAGCGTCCGGTCAGCCCTACTCGGGGCAGCCGTACTCTGCGCCGCCCGCATCGTCCGGGCAGTCGTTCAGCGGGTTCGCACCTCGATCCGCCCCGCCCGCGCAGGCACCCAACGCGCCCGCACCTCCGGCCTGGCCGCCGGTGCCGGGCGCCGACCGGGACGCGTCGACCCCGCCGGTGCCTGAGCGGCTCGCCGCCGCTCTGGACATGACGACGGAGCTGCCGCGTGTGCCGCGACCCGGCGAGCAGCCGGCCGCCGCACGGCAGCCAGCCCCGGCCCCGGCTCAAGCTCCGCAGAGTCGGCCCGCGCCGCAGCAACCGCAGGCGCAGAACCGCCAGCGGTACGCGGACGAGACGATGGAGCTGCCGATCTTCCGGGAGCTCGAGTCGGCCTGGTTCCGTACCCGCCGCTCGGGCTCGGAGGAGGCCGCGGCCGGTGCTGAGCCGGCGACGAACGGCGACACCGCGACCCAGCAGTTCGCCACGGTCGAGGCCACCGGTCGGGCAGTCCACAAGACACCACCCGGGACGACAGGTAACACACCGATGGCAGACACTCCGACAGTCGGAGGAGCGCCGCGGGACAACGGCTCCACAGCGAACGAGGGCGCCCGCCCAGGCTTCGCCGAGAGCCTGCCGAACCGCCGGCCACAACCGCAGACCAACGGCTGGCAGACCGCAGCTGACGACGGCTGGCGTGCCGCCTCGGCGGCGGCTGGCACGGTGCCGGTGAGCGAAACCACCACTACCGGCCTGCCGAAGCGCAAGCCGATGGCGCAGTTGGTGCCGGGTGCGGTGGAGAAGCCCACCACCTCGGTCCAGCGTCGTTCCCCGGAGGCGGTTCGTGGCCTGCTCTCCGCCTACCACCGGGGCGTGCAGCGAGGGCGTAGCACCTCGGACACCCCGACCAGCCCGGAGGCAACTTCGGGAGGGCAATCCTCGCAGTCTGGCTCAGGCCCGGTGGCCGGGAGCGGGCAGAAGGAGCAAGAAGGATGACA
This sequence comes from Micromonospora sp. LH3U1, assembly GCF_028475105.1. Lineage (NCBI taxonomy): Bacteria > Bacillati > Actinomycetota > Actinomycetes > Micromonosporales > Micromonosporaceae > Micromonospora > Micromonospora sp. LH3U1. The sequence goes on from NZ_CP116936.1 coordinate 846,040, forward strand.
ACTACGCAGGATCTTGGTTGGCTGCTGGCCAACTTCGCTGACCGGGTGCCCGGTGTCGCGCATGCGGTCGCCGTCTCGGCGGATGGCCTGCTCCTCGCGTCGTCACGGGATCTGCCACGCGACCGGGCCGACCAGCTCGCCGCGATCTCATCGGGTCTGGTCAGCCTGACCCAGGGGGCAGCCCGCTGCTTCGAGGGAGGCGCGGTGTTGCAGACCGTCGTGGAGATGGACAATGGCTTCCTGTTCCTGATGTCCATCTCGGACGGCTCGTCCTTCGCCGTGCTGGCCGCCCGCAGCTCCGACGTAGGCCAGGTCGGCTACGAGATGGCGCTGCTGGTCGACCGGGTGGGCGACGCGCTGACCCCGCAGCCGCGTGCGGCTGCGGGCATGCTGGGCTGACGCCTCGCCGATCGTGAGGTCGGCAAGACTGCAACGACGACAACGACGGGCTTCACCGGTGGGAGCCGGTAACGGGTACGAAGGAGGTGAGCGGCGAGATGGCCGATCGTGACGAACCGACCGGAGCGTTGGTCCGTCCATACGCCGTGACCCGTGGCCGTACCCGTCCCCGGCTCGACATCGCGCTGGAGGCGCTCGTCGAGACGACGGTGCGCGGCCGGACCGCTGCCAATGGCAACGGTGGTGGCCGCGAACACCAGTACATCGCCGCGCTGTGTGACGGACGCGTGCAATCGCTCGCGGAGATCGCGGCGCGGATGCAGCTACCGCTCGGTGTGGCCCGGGTGCTCATCGCCGACATGGCGACGGACGGCCTGGTCGCGGTCCACGAGCCGACCATCCTGGACGACTCCGACGACGCGGTGGGCACTGAACTGCTGGAGAGGGTGCTGAGTGGACTTCGCAGGCTCTGACATGTCGCACCGCCCGCCGAACCCGAGCGGCCGCGTGACGTCGGCGAAGATCGTTATCGCCGGTGGATTCGGCGTCGGTAAGACGACGCTGGTCGGCTCGGTCTCGGAGATCACGCCGCTGACCACCGAGGCCATCATGACCTCCGCTGGCGTGGGCGTCGACGACACCCGGCAGGTGCCGGGCAAGACGACGACCACGGTGGCCATGGACTTCGGCCGGATCTCGATCGACCGTGACCTGATCCTGTACCTGTTCGGTACGCCGGGTCAGACCCGTTTCTGGTTCATGTGGGACGAACTGGTTCGGGGCGCGATCGGTGCGGTCGTGCTGGTGGACACCCGCTGGCTGGCCGACTGCTTCGCGGCGATCGACTTCTTCGAGCACCGACGCCTGCCATACCTGGTGGCGATCAACTGCTTCGACGGGATGCAGTACCACGACCCGCAGGACGTTCGGGACGCCTTGGCGATCTCGAGCGACGTGCCGGTGGTGGCCTGCGACGCCCGTAACCGGGAGTCGACGAAGCACGTGCTGATCTCGCTGGTCGAGTACGTGCTCACCATGCGCCGTACGCGCGCCGTCGCCCCGGCCTGATCGGGACGCGTCACGCCCGGTGGTGGCTCCGGCTGCCACCGGGCGAAACATGCTGCCCTGTCAGCTGGCGTGCGGGCTCGTCTCCGCGACGACCGGTGCGCCGCCACGCCGCCTTCTGAGATCCTGGAAGCTGTCTGCTGTCCCGTCCCGGGGCGTCGCTCTTCCGAGATGTCCGAGAGGCGGCGTTGCCGTGTCCGGGGTTCTCTCTTCCATACGCGATCGCGCCCCCAGTCACTGACCGGGGGCGCGATCGCGTATGGAAGAGGGGTGACGGTCAGGACTGGTAACCGGCGGAGCGGTACTCGTACTCCCGATCGTCGTCGCGGTCCCCGTGGTCGCGGCTGAAGTCCCAGCCGCCCGCTGCCTCGCGACCGGGCCGACCACCCACCGCGAAACCGCCGATCTCCTGTCCGCGACGCCAGCCACGGAAGTAGCCGGTGGTGTTCTCCGCGAGGCTCGCCGCATCACGCACTATGCGCAATGGGCGCTCCTCGCGCAGCGGGGAACCAGGGACCAGATTGGCCTGCGGCACGCGCTTCGGCAGCCCGGCGTTGGTCTCGGCGCCCACGGCGGGGCGGGCGGCCTGCTCTGCTGCCTGCCAGCCGGTGTCGGCCGTGGTCGACCAGTCCAGGTCGGACTCCTCGGCCTGCCCGACGAACCAGGCCGACTTGGCCTGCGCGAAGATCAACAGATCGCCGTCACCCTCGTCGGAGACCGGCGGCGGTCGGTGCTCGACCGGCGGCGTTCGGCGCTCCAGCGGGGGCGGTCGGTGCTCCACCGGGGGTGGTGGCCGGTGCTCTGCGGTGCGAGCAGCAGCAGCCCGGCCGTTGCGAGCGGCCTGCTCCCGGTCGACCAACCGCAGCGGCGGCGTCTCGAGGTGCGGGTCCGCGGGTGGGGTGAGCCCCCCGCGCAGCGCCCGGTCGGCCAGCGGCGGCGGCTCCACCAGCCTCAGCATGGGTGGTTCCTGCGGCAGGTCGTCGGCCAACCAGGGCGGGGTGACCCGACCGTCGGCCCGTCCCGGGTCGGTCGGTGCGTCGATCCCGCGGCCGCCACCGTACGGGTAGGCCACCGGGTTGTTCGGCGAACTGTCGGCCGGGTCCTCCGGGTTGTTGACCAGCGGCCAGTTGGCACGGGAGCCCGGCGGGGCGGACTCTTGACCAGGCCGGGGGGTCGGCACCGGAATGCTGAGATCGGTGGCGCTGAACCCACCCGTGGGTGGCTCGTCGACCGACCGTTGCAGATGGCTCGGTCGAGGCTCGCCGTTGGTCTTCGGGCGGGGCGGAATGACCGTACGGGGCGGAATGACCGTGCGCTGCCGTTCGGCCCGCGCGTTGTTGATCGCGGCGGTGGTCAGCGTCGGCCGGAACGGCTCGCCGGCCTCGGCCGGAGGCACCATGCCGCGCTGTGCCGGTGCGATCGGGGTGATCCCGGGCGGCGGAGGCGGCGGCGAGGAGACCGGTCGGTTGGTCGGACCGTCGATCCGGCTGGGGAGCGGCTCGCGCCCGGGCAGCGTGGACGCTGGCGGACCAGCCAGCGCTGCCGGGGCCATCGGCGCGGGTGCGACCGGCGGCGGCGTGACCGGAGCCGGGGCGACCGGGGGCGGCCCGAGTGGACGGGGCGACGCCAGCGGTGCGTTACCCGGGATCGGCTCGGGGCGGCTGCGCCGCCCGAGGGCGGGTGCGGGCTCGGTAGCGGCCGGGGTGGGCCGGACCGGACGCAACCCGGCACCGGTGCTGGCCAGACCGGTCAGCTCGCCGACCGACTCGCCACGGCGGGCAGCGGCACGGCGGCCGGGTGCCTGTGCAGGCGAGCCGACCCGTGAGCCGAGCGCGCTGACCAGTGCCTCACACCCCGCGTCGCAGGCGCGTACGGCGGCGACGGCCTGGCGGACCGTCTCGGCCACCGCGGACGTCAGCGCCCGGTTGACCGCGGCGCGGCGCGGCGTCTCGGAGATGGCCACCCGCAGGGCGGTGACCGCTTCGTTGATCTCTTCTTCGTCGGCGACCCCGTCGGCGGCGAGGTGCGCGGCGATGGCATCCGCCGCGACCGAAACCTCGCGGCCCCGGGCGACGGTGCCGCCGAGCATGCCCGGCTCCGGCAGGGCGTCCAGCACTGCCAGAGAGACCGGCTCGGCCGGATCCGGGTAGGCACGCAGGGCCGCCGGGTAGAGCTCACGCAGAACCTCGCGCAGCGCCACGGCCGCGGAGTGTCGACCGGTGGCCAGAGCGGCGTGCGCGGCGAGCACCTGCTTGTAGCCGGCGAGGTCCCGGGGTGCCGGCAGGGTGACCGCGGAGAGCGCGCCCGCCTGCAACGCGCGGGCCAGGCCGACGGCCTGTCGTTCGGCCGGAGGCGACTGCATCTCCTCCAGGGAGTCGTCATCGGCGAACCGCTCGGCGAAGTCGTCCACCAAGTCGTCGTCGGCGATCGCCAAAGGTCGACCCGCCGCGCTCAGCAGCGAGATGACCGTGTGGTCGTCGCTGTCGGCGGCGATGGCCGCACCGCTCGGCCCGCCCGACCGCTCCACGAGCAGCGCGACGAGCTGGGCGTAGCCAGCGGCGTCATCGCTGATCTCGCAGACATGCAGCAGACGGCCTGCGTCATCGACCACAGCGGACGTCAGCGTCGAACCGGCGGAGGCCGGTCGGTCAGCCGGATCCGCCGAGGCCAGACCGCAGTAAACGCGCACGAGCGCCACGGCGTCGTCCTCCTCCCGGGACAGGTCTTTCCTCTGCCAGCAACTGATGCTCCCCGGTACGGGTCAGTCGCGCCAGTCCACCACCGCAGAGATCTTGCCGACAATGGTGCGCCAACCCAAACTCGCGGTCTGCGCTCCGATCTTCTTCAGCCGCCGCCGACCGAGGAAAGCACCGATCCCACCGTTGGCGGTGGCACGCAGCGCCTCGTCCAGGTCGTCGAGGCTGGAGCCGGCGGAGAGCATGTCGAGTACCGCAGGCAGCCGCAATGCGTACGAGAGGTCACGAGCGGCCTCACCGGCCTCGATCAACAGTGTCGAATCCCACGTGTCGTGCCCGCCGCGCAGGTTCTCCACGACCAGGTCAAGTTCGTAGGTGTCCTCGTCGAGCGGCGCGATATCTGCCGGCTCCACCCGTTCGGACAATTCATTCCAGCTGTCCAGTTGGGACAGATCGTTGGGCGCGCCGGACCGGATGAAACTGACCAACGACTCGGGGGTCTTGAACAGCAGCAGCTTGCCCCGGTTGCTGAGGAAGACCGGCACCTCCTCGTCGTCCGCCTCGTCCGTGACGTCGTCGTCCGCCTCGTCCGCGTCGGCCTCGGCGTCGGCGTCGGCGTCGGCGTCGGCGGCACCATCGCGGCGTCGACGCGTCGACTCGTCCTCGTCGGCGAACTCGTCGGCCAGGTCCTCGTCGAGGATGACGACGGTCTCGTCGTCCTCCTCCTCGACCACCTGACGGCGGGCGAGGAACGGGTCGTCCTGGTCGCGCTCGGTCACGTCGGTCGGAGTCAGCGAGCTGGCCGGCCGGTACGCCCGCAGCGTGAAGCCGGTGCCGGCGGGCAGCGCGATCTCCACCGGATCGATGCGCAGCTCGTCCCAGAGCGAACGGTCGACCGAGGCCGACGGACGGTCGATCTCCTCGGCCTCATCTGGCTCGACCGCGCCGGTGGTGTCGTCGAGCTCGGGCTCGTCGGCGTCGGGCCGTTGGGGCGACTGGCGGGCCACGCTGACCTCCGTGTGCTTCGGGTTGCCCACCCGCCGGGGTCTCTGACCGGCGAGTGACTCTGGGCACACACCCTAGTCGGCGGCCCTGGGTGACCGGTGCCCGCACCCCGGTGGCCGACTGGCGTACGAGTCCGACCTGCTGGTGGCGGTCGGTGGCGAATCGACCGTTCAACAAGTAGCGTAGCTACGCATGAAGGCCCAGGCGCTGCACGGCCATCTCGACGCTCTGCTGCTCGCCGTGCTCGAACAGGGCGCGCTGCACGGCTACGCCATCATCGAGGCGCTCCGCGCGCGCAGCGACGGCACCCTGGATCTGCCCACCGGCACCATCTACCCGGCGCTACGCCGCCTCGAACGCGCCGGGAACGTGGCGAGCACCTGGAGCACGGTCAACGGCCGGGAGCGGCGGACGTACCAGCTCACCGACTCGGGCCGGCGGGCGCTGGCCGGGGAGCGCGCCGGTTGGCACGAGTTCCAACTGACCGTCGGCCGGTTCCTCGACCCCGGCAGCCCACCCACGAGCCCGGCCTGACTCCCGTCGACCGTGGCACTGGTCAGCGGGTGGCGGCGAGCAGCCAGCCGCGCGCCGCGCGGGCCAGCGAGAAGTACGCACCGCCCACCAGCACCGCGCCGATGATCATCGGTGGCCAACTCAGCGCCGCTTCCCAGAGATTGAGTGACCAGGTGAAGAGGGCGCAGCCGGCAACCATGCCGAGGACCAGCATGCCGGTCAGGCCGGTGCCCACCACGCGTTGTGCCAGGGCCAGGCCCGGTCGGGGCGAACGCGCGCTCGCCGCGACCACCAGCAGACCGGTCACCGCGAGCAGCAACGCACCCATCCAGATCCAGTCGACCGAGTTGGAGAGCAGCAGGTAGCCGGCCGGGGGGCGTGGCCCACCGCTCCAGCTCGACCCCCGCCAGGTCAGGTCGCCGGCGGCCACTCCCACCCCGGCGATCGCCAGCATCCGCAGGGAGAGCCCGCGCAGGGCACCCACGGCCAGCTCGGCCTGCCAGGAGGGGAGCAACTGCGCCGGCGAGCCGAACTCGGCCACCGCCCGGCGCTGCGCCTCAGTGGGCGACACGCCGCTCTCGCGGTACGCCTCGACGGCGTCCAGCAGCCCGTGCCGGGCCTCGGTCAGCAGGTCGGACTTGAGTCGCGCCGGCCCCTGCAAGCGGGCGGCCAACTCCCGCAGGTGCTCGTCGACCAACACGTCCTCACAGCGCGGCATGGCACCACCCTGCCACGGACTCCAAGGTGCCGACGTCCGGGAGAACCCTGGTCCGCCCCCGAGCCCGGTCAGGGGGCGAGCGCCAGGTAACCCCGTTCGGCCGCCGCTTGGAGCAGCCACTGGTCCCGGTACCAGCCGGGGACGGCAACCAGTTCGGCGTGCCGACCGCGCTGGATCACCCGGCCGCCGTCGAGGACGACGATCTCGTCCAGCTCGGCCAGGCCGCTGAGCCGGTGGCTGATCAGCAGCACCGAGTGCCCGGCTGGGGTGGCGGCGAGCGCGGACGCGAGCACCGCGTCCGCGGCGGTCGGGTCCAGCCCTTCGGTGGGCTCGTCGAGCACCAGCACCGGTGGCGCGGCGAGCAGGGCCCGGGCGAGCGCGAGCCGCTGCCGCTGGCCGCCGGAGAGCTGCCCGCCCTCCTCGCCGACCAGCGTGTCCCAGCCGGCGGGCTGGGCGCGTACCCACTCCAGCAGGCCGGCGGCGGCGTTGGCCGCGGTCAGCTCCTCCTCGCCTGCCCCGGCACGCCCGAGCAGCAGGTTCTCCCGCACCGTGGCATGGAAGACGTGCGCCTCGGCGAGCAGCCCGCCGACCGCGCGGGGCAGCGCCTCCTCGGCGTACGCCGAGAGGTCTCTACCGTCCATGGTGACCCGGCCGGACACGGGCCGGACGGCGCCGGTCAGCACGGCGGCCAGGGTGCTCTTGCCGGCGCCGCTCGGGCCGACCACCGCGATCCTCCGCCCGGCCAGCAGGTCCAGGCTGACGCCGTCCAGGGCGGGGGCCGCGCCGGCCCGGTACCGCACGGTCACGTCGACGAAGCGCAGCTCGTGCGGGCCGCCCAGGTCGGTCACGCCGTCCGTGGGCGGGGGAGTCGGCGTGTCGACATCGAGCAGGGCGGCCACCCGGGCCAGACCGGGCCGCAGTTGCGTCCACTGCCGGGCCGCCCCGACCAGCGCCAGAGCCACCTCGACGGCGGCCAGAGCGCCGACGGCCAGGACGCCCACCAGCACCCCCGGCACGTCGGCGGCCAGCGCGGCCAGCACCACCGCCGCAGCGGTCAGCCCGGCGGTCAGCACCCCGGCCGCGTCCACCGCGAACCCGGTGGCGGCCAGCCGACGTTCCAGTCGGGCCAGCCGGCGGGCACGCTGCTCGGCGGCGCGCAGCGTGACGTCGGTCGCCCCGAACGCGGCCAGGTCGGCGGCGCCGTGGGTGAGGTCGATCGCGTCGGTGGCCAGTGCTCCGCGCAGTGGGGCCACCTCGGCCGCGCTGCGGCGAGTGACGGCGGTGGCCAGCACGGGCAGGGCCACCCCGGCAACCAGCAGGCCGACGGCGAGCGCGGCGGCGGCCGGCGGTGAGATCAGCGCCGCCACGGCGACTGCCAGCACACCGACCAGGGCCGCCGCCGAGCCCGGGACCAGCACCCGCAGCAGCAGGTCCTGGACGGCCTCGACGTCGGAGACCAGCCGGCTCAGCACGTCCCCCGAGCGGTACACGGTGCTGCGGCGGGCCGCGAGGGTGGCGAAGACCCGGGCCCGAACGTCGGTGATCATGCGAAGCACCGCGTCGTGCCCGGCGAGCCGCTCGGTGTAGCGGAACACGCCACGGCTGATCGCCAGCGCCCGGACCGCGACGATCGCCACGGTGAGCCGGTCCAGCGGAGGCTGGCCGGCGGCGCTCATCAACAGCCAGGTGGCGGTGGCCATCAGGGCGAGCCCGGCAAACTCGGTGGCGGCTGCGAGCAGGCCGGCACCGACCAGGCGGCTCAGGTACGGCCGGGCCAGCCGCAGCACGGCCCGCTCGGCGTCGGCCCGCCCGGCCTGCTTCACGTCGGCGACCGGCTCCGCGCCCACCCGGTCCGGCTCGTGTTTCGCGCTCATCGGGTCGCCTTCCCGGTCGGCTCGGGCGTCAGCTCGGTGACCCGGCCGTCCTCGACACGCAGGATCCGGTCGGCATCCGCGAGCAGCGCCGGTCGGTGCGCGACCAGCAGCGCGGTCCGCCCGGCGACAAGACGGCGGGTGGCGTCGAGCACCACCGCCTCGGCCGCGGTGTCCAGTCGGGCGGTGGGTTCGTCGAGCAGCACCACCGGTGCGGCCCGCAGGAATGCCCGGGCCAGCGCCACCCGCTGCCGCTGCCCGCTGGACAGCCCGTGGCCGCGTTCGCCGAGCAGGGTGTCCAAACCGTCCGGCAGGCCGGCCACGACGTCGTCCAGGGCGGCGTCGTGCACCGCGGCGGCGAGTGCGTCGGCCGGGGTGTCCGGTGCGCCGAGCCGGATGTTGTCGGCCAGCGAGGCGGCGAAGAGGTGGGCCCGTTGCGGCACCCAGGCGAGCTGCCGGCGCCAGGCGTCCGGGTCGGCGGTCGTGAGGTCGACCCCGTCCACGGTGACCCGGCCGCTGGTCGGGGTCACGAAGCCGAGCAGCAGGCCGAGCAGGGTGCTCTTGCCGGCGCCGCTGGGCCCGATGATGGCGATCCGTTCGCCGGGCCGGATGGTCAGGGTCACGTCGCGCAGGGCGGTGGTCCGCTCGTACGCCACGGTCACCCCCTCGAAGCGGATCTCGCGCCGCGCGTCGGGGGTGGCGGCACCCTCGGCGGCCCGGGGAGCGGTGGGCGCGGCCGAGATGGTCAGTGCCTCGTCCAGTGCGGCGAGCCCCTCCATGCTGGCGTGGAAGCGGCTGCCGGCGGACCGCAGCGGCAGGTACGCCTCCGGGGTGAGCAGCAGCACCAGCAGCGCGGTCTGCAGGGCCAGCCCGCCGCCGAGCAACCGGATGCCGACCGGCACCGCGACCAGCGCCACCGAGAGGGTGGCGACCAGTTCCAGCACCAGCGCGGAGAGGAACGCGATCCGCAGCGTCTTCATGGTGGCAACACGGTGTCCGTCGGCCATCCGGCGCACCACGTCGGTCTGTGCCCGGGCTCGCCCGAACACGCGCAGCGTGGGCAACCCGGCGACCATGTCCAGGAAGTGCCCGCCGAGCAGCGAGAGCCGGCGCCACTGCCGTTCGGTGGCGGCCTGCGCCTGCCAGCCGAGCAGCGCGCCGAAGACCGGGATCAGCGGCAGGGTCAGCGCGATGATCACCGCCGAGCTCCAGTCGGCGAAGACGACCCGGGCGAGCACCGCCACGGGCACCGTCACGCTGAGCACCAACTGCGGCAGGTACCCGGTGAAGTACGCGTCCAGCGCGTCCAACCCGCGTCCGGCCAGGGTGGCGACCTCACCGGCTCGCTGCCCGGCCACCCAGCCGGGCCCGTGTCGGCCCACCGCGCCGAGCAGGTCGGCCCGCAGGGTGGCCTTGACCGTGGCGGCGACCCGCGCCGAGACCGTGCCCTGCGCCCAGACCAGTGCCGAGCGGGCAGCGAGCGCGACCACGAAGCCGGCCAGCGCCGGCCGATCCAGCCGACCGCCGATGGCGGTGGCCAGCACCGCCGCGAGCGCGGTGGCCTGCGCCACGATCAACCCGGCGGCGAGCACGCCGAGAAGCGCGAGCACGGCAAGATCGCGCCGGGCCGCAGGGACCCGGCGCAGCAGACGCGGGTCGAACGGTCGGCGGTTCACCAGTACACCGGTGCCCTGCCGTCGGTCCGTCCTCGGAAAACCCACCAGCACATGGCCTGAAAGCCTAGTAGGACCGGCAGAAGGGGCAGCGCCAGCCAGCCCAGTAGCCGCAGCGTCGGTGTGCTGGCGGCGGCGTCGGCCACGGCCAGCGAGGCGTTCGGGTCGGTCGTGGACACCAGCACGTAGGGCCAGAGGGCCGCGCCGACCAGCACCACCGGCAGCGCCAGGGCCGCGCCGGTGGCGACCAGGGCCCACCCCGGCCGCCGCCGCGCCAGCGCCGCACGGGCCGCCAGCAGCGCCGCCGCCAGGAGCACCGGCAGGAGTACGGCCACCGCCGGCCGCTGGACGGCGTCGCGTACCCGGGAGGAGAGGAGACCCACGACGGTGGCCAGTGCGACCGCGGTGAGCGCAACCGGCACCAGCCGGCGAGCCGTGCGGCCGACCACGGCGGCGGCGTCGGCCGACAGGCGCAGGGTGAGGAAGGTCGCGCCGTGCACCGCGACCAGGGTGACCATGGCCAGACCGGCGGCGGCGGCGAACGGGGTGGCGAGGTGCGACACCCCGGCGACGTGCCCGTCGGCCTGGAGCGGCACGCCCTGGAGCAGCGCGGCGAGCACCACACCCCAGCCCAGTGCGGCGAGGGCGCTGCCGATCATCACGACGCGGTCCCAGCGGGCGCGGATCCGCTCCTCGGTGGGCCGGCTGCGCAGTTGCACCCCCGCGGTGACCAGGATGACGCCGACCAGGGCACCCGCGACAGCCGGATAGCAGCCGGAGAGCAACTCGCCCTCCAGCACCGGGAACGCGCCGAAGAGGACGCCCATGGCGGCCACCAGCCAGACCTCGTTGCCGAGGAAGAACGGGCCGAGCGCGGTGAGCGTCTCCCGCCGCCCAGCGGGGCCGCCGCCGCGGGCGAGCAACAGCCCGACGCCATAGTCGTATCCGGCGAGCACCAGGTAGCCGGCGAAGAAGAGGCCGAGCAGGGCGTACCAGGCGAGGTCCACGGTCTTCTCCTCAGACGAGGGCGGGTTCGGGGTGGGCTGGCTCGCCGGGCGGGGCCGGGGGACGGCCGAGCGCCGGATCGGCCGCACCACGGGCCGCGTGCCGGGCGAGCAGCACCCAGTTGGTGACGGCGAGGGTGCCCAGCAGCAGGCTGAAGCCGATCAGCGAGGCGAGCATCACCGGCGCGCCGACCGGTGAGACCGCCTGCTCGGTGGGGAGCAGCCCGTACGCCACCCAGGGTTGGCGGCCCACCTCCCGGGCGATCCAGCCGAGGATCACCGCGACGAACGGCAGCGGCAGGGCGAGCAGGATCAGCCAGAGCGGGAAGCGCAGCCGGATGATCCAGTCCCGGAAGAGCAGGGGCAGCAGCAACCAGACGCAGCCGAGGGTGAAGCCGATCAGGATCATGAAACCCAGCCCGACGCTGGCCAGGACCGGTGGCGTGTAGTCGCCGGGGCCGAACCGGGTGGTCCACTCCGCGATCAACGCCTGGGCCTCCGGGCTCTGGCCGCCGAACTTGGTCGGCTGCACCCCGCCGACCGGGCCGAACTGGGCGAAGCCGAAGCCCTGCACCGCGCTGATCGCCAGCGCCGAGGTGACCAGGCCGATCCGCAGTGACGTGCGGAAGAGCGCGAAGTCGGGGGTACGCCGGATCAGGTGCCAGGCGCTGACCGCCGCCACCAGCATCCCGCCGACCAGCAGCGCGGCCGAGACCACGTGCCCGAACGCCATGCCGAGGCTGGGGTTGGTGAGCAGCGCGCCGAAGTCGGTGAGGTGGGCGATCCCGTCGCGCACCTCGTACCCGACCGGGTGCTGCAGCCACGAGTTGGCCACCATGATCCAGAACGCCGAGGCGTACGCGGTGATCGCCACGCCCCAGAGCAACGCGAGGTGGACACCCTTGCCGAGCCGGTGCCAACCGAAGATCCACATCCCGAGGAACGTGGACTCCAGGAAGAACGCCACCAGCGTCTCGATGGCCAGTGGCGCGCCGAAGACGTTGCCGACGTAGCGCGACAGGCCGCTCCAGTTCAGCCCGAACTGGAACTCCATGACGATGCCGGTGGCGATGCCGAGCACGTAGTTGATCACGTAGAGCTGGCCCCAGTACCGGGTGAGCCGCTCCCACTTCGGGTTGCCGGTGAGCACCCAGGCGGTCTGCATCCCGACCAGCAGGGTGACCAGCCCGAGCGTGACGACCACGAACAGAAAGTGGATCGAGGTGGTGGTGGCGAACTGCAGTCGGGCGAGGAGCAGGGTGTCCATGGCCGGCTCTCCGTAAGCGTTGGCTCCCTTGTCGTAGCCACCCTACACGTAGCTTAACTACACATCATGTTACTACGCTCCGTCGTAAATGCATTTCCGACGATGTGTGCCGCGATCTTGCAGTTCCGGTCTGCCATTCGCGTCCTTTGCGGCATATGTCACGGCAGAAATCGCAAGATCGCGCATAAGGGATGGCGCGCGGGCGTGGGCGTCAGCGACGCCGGGTGGGCGTCAGCTCAGGAAGAGCGTGACCGGGAGCGCGACCAGCGTGGTGGCGACCGCGAGGGCGGTGGCGCCGAGCACCCGGGGCGGCCGGTCGCTGACCAGCAGACGCTGCATCCGTACGTCAAGATCGCGGTCGCCCATGCCCAGCGCGCCGGCCGGAGTGATCCGGTGACCGGCGGCGGCGAACTGGCGCAATGCTCCCGCCAGCGGTGCCTCCGCGTGCAGCTCACGGGCCTTGTCGTCGGCGCGCATCTCGACCAGCAGGGCGACCCGCTCGTGCGCGTCGCGGACCCAGCCGAACCACGGCAGCGCGCGGCACAGCGCGGTGAACGGCAGCAGCACCAGGTCGTGCCGCTCGTGGGCGTGCGCGCGCTCGTGGCTGAGCACCGCGGCCAGTTCGGCCCCGTCCAGCAGGCTCAGCGTGCCGGCGCTGACGACCACCTGCGGCTTCACCCCCGGCAGGCAGTACGCGGCGGCGCTCGGATGATCCAGCACCAGCGCGCCGGGTGCGGCCGGATCGTCCCGGGCGACCAGGGAGAGCAGGTCCCGGTGCCGGCGTTGGGCGCGTACGGTGCCGTGGATGCTGCGCGCGGTCGTGGTGACCAGCACCGCGCCGATGCCGAAGCCCACCCCGACGCCCGCCAGGTGGAAGGTGCCCACCCCGACCGGCAGCGTGCCGTGGCCGAGGTCGTTGGCCAGGGCGAGGAGGGCGCTCCCGGTCGGCAGGTCGTACGCGCTCACTCCGAGCGCCATCGGCAGACCCATCGCGGAGAGTCCCAGCGCCAACCCGACGGCCTGCCAGCAGATGATCGCCACGCGAGGGCTGCGCCACGTCCAGGTGGAGCGGGCCAGCACCTGAGCGGTCAGATAGCAGGCCAGCATGGTGGCGGCGAAGTGCACGGCGTAGGCCATGGCGCGCGCCCTACCGCTCCGCTGCCTCGCCGGCAGGTCGTCGGCCCGCCGGCCCGTCGAGGCGATCGGTCAGCTGGGCCCCGCCCGTGGTGTCGTCGCCCGTGGTGTCGTCGCCGGTCAGGCCGGCCTCGCTGCCCAGGGCCGCGCGCAGCACCTCGGCCTCGGTGCCGGTCACCGAGCGGGCGAACCGCACCAGCGCGGCGTCCCGACTGCCGCCCAGGTCGAGGGCGTCGAGCATGAGTTGGGCGATGTGCGCCTCACGGCTGGCCGATGGCCGGTACCGCCAGGCCCGGCCCTCTCGTTCCCGCTGCACCATGCCCTTGCCGGCGAGCCGGTCCAGCACGGTCATCACCGTGGTGTACGCGAGTTCGCGACCATCGAGCGCGTCGGCCACCTCGCGCACGGTCACACCATCCGACGTGCCGGGGACCACGTCCCACAACACGTCCATCACCGCACGCTCAAGATCGCCCAACCGAGTCACCCACCAATCCTACCCCCGGTAGTAGACCCGCCCGACCCCGCCGCCCAGCGCGGATCTTGACCGCGCTGCCGACACCCCGCTGGCCGGCAACCCACCCCGAGGCAGAACCCATGCGCTGACCCACCCGACGAACCCGGCCCACGTCAGGTTTTCCGGGGGAGCCCCACCCGCGCAGGGATCAAGCCTGACCGCCCGGAGTGGGCGGGCTCCCCCGGAAAACCCACAGGCCGGGAACGACATCACACCCCCTTGGGGTGCCACACCGTCTTCGTCTCCAACAGCGCGGTCATCTGGGCCAGGCCCGGGTCGGCGGACCAGTCGTGGTCGGCCGGGGCCGGTCGGAGCACCCGCTTGAGGTTTTCCGCCGCCTTGATCTCCAGATCGGTGGCGAGCGAGGCGTCGGTCACCCCGGTCAGGTCGATCGCGTTGACGTCCATGTGCGCCGCCAACGTCGGTGCGGTCTCGGTGATCGCGCCGGTGAGGATGTTGACGACCCCGCCGGGCAGGTCGGAGGTGGCGAGCACCTCGGCCAAGGTGACCGCCGCCAGCGGTTCGGAGGGCGAGGCCGCCACGACCACCGTGTTGCCGGTGACGATCGCCGGGGCGATCACGCTGACCAGGCCGAGCAGCGCCGGGCGTTCCGGGGCGACCACCGCGACCACGCCGGTCGGCTCGGGCGCGGAGATGTTGAAGTAGGGGCCGGCGACCGGGTTGGCGCCGCCGTACACCTGGGCGAGCTTGTCGGCCCAGCCGGCGTACCAGACCCAGCGGTCCACCGCGGCGTCCACCTCGTCGCCCGGTATGCCCAGGGCGACGAACTGCTCGCGGCGGCCCTCCAGCATCTCGGCGGCGCGGTAGAGGATCTGACCCCGGTTGTACGCGGTCGCGCCGGCCCAGCCCTTCACGGCGGCGCGGGCGGCGACCACCGCGTCCCGGGCGTCCTTGCGGGAGGCCAGTGACACATTCGAGGACTGCACGAGATACGACCGTCCCGACTCGCTGCGCGGGAACTTCCCGCCGATGAAGAGCTTGTACGTCTTGCGTACCGCGACCCGCTCAGACATTGAGGTAGCCCTCCAGCCCGTGTCGGCCGCCCTCGCGACCGTAGCCCGACTCCTTGTAGCCACCGAACGGCGAGGTGGGGTCGAACTTGTTGAACGTGTTGGCCCACACCACTCCGGCGCGCAGCCGGTCGGCCATCCACAGGATCCGGGAGCCCTTGTCGGTCCAGATGCCCGCCGACAGCCCGTACGGCGTGTTGTTGGCCTTCTCCACGGCCTCGGCCGGGGTGCGGAAGGTGAGCACCGACAGCACCGGGCCGAAGATCTCCTCGCGGGCGATCCGGTGTGCCTGGGTGACCCCGGTGAAGATGGTCGGCGCGAACCAGAAGCCCCGCTCGGGCAGGTCGCACGGTGGGGACCAGCGCTCGGCGCCTTCGGCCGAGCCGGCGTCGGACAGTTCGCGGATCCGCTCCAACTGGGCGGCGGAGTTGATCGCGCCGACGTCGGTGTTCTTGTCCAGTGGGTCGCCTACCCGGAGCTGGGCCATCCGCCGCTTCAGCGACTCCAGCACGCGGTCGGCCACGTTCTCCTGGACCAGCAGTCGGGAGCCGGCGCAGCAGACGTGCCCCTGGTTGAAGAAGATGCCGTTGACGATGCCCTCGACGGCCTGGTCGATCGGGGCGTCGTCGAAGACGATGTTGGCGGCCTTGCCGCCCAACTCCAGGGTGAGCTTTTTCCGGGTGCCGGCGACGGATCGGGCGATGGCCCGTCCGACCTCGGTGGAGCCGGTGAACGCGACCTTGTCCACCCCGGTGTGCTCGACCAGGGCGCGGCCGGTGTCGCCGGCGCCGGTGACGATGTTGACCACACCGGCCGGCAGATCGGCCTGCTGGCAGATCTCGGCGAAGAGCAGCGCGGTCAGCGAGGTGGTCTCGGCGGGCTTCAGCACCACCGTGTTGCCCGCGGCGAGCGCCGGGGCGATCTTCCAGGCCAGCATGAGCAGCGGGAAGTTCCAGGGGATGACCTGCGCGGCCACGCCGATCGGCTGCGGGTTCGACCCGAAGCCGGCGTGGCCCAGCTTGTCGGCCCACCCCGCGTAGTAGAAGAAGTGCGCGGCGACCAGGGGCAGGTCGACGTCGCGGGACTCCTTGATCGGCTTGCCGTTGTCCAGTGACTCCAGGACGGCCAGCTCGCGGGAGCGCTCCTGGATGAGCCGGGCGATGCGGTAGAGGTACTTCGCGCGGTCCCGGCCCGGCATCGGACCCCAGACCTTGTCGTACGCCTTCCGGGCGGCGCGCACCGCGCGCTCCACGTCCGACGCGCCGGCCTCGGCGATCTCGGCCAGCACCTCCTCGGAGGCGGGGTTGATCGACTTGAAGCTGCCACCGTCGGCAGGGTCGACGAACGTACCGTCGATGAACAGCCCGTACGAGGGTTTGAGGTCCACCACCGAGCGGGACTCGGGGGCGGGGGCGTATTCGAACATCGGCTATCAGTCCAGGGTGAAGTAGTCGGGACCGGAGTAGGTGCCGGTCGTCAGCTTGGTGCGCTGCATCAGCAGGTCGTTGAGCAGGCTGGACGCGCCGAAGCGGAACCAGTCCGGGTCGAGCCAGTCCGGGCCGACGGTCTCGTTGACCATCACCAGGTATTTGGTGGCGTCCTTGGTGGTCTTGATGCCACCGGCGGGCTTGACGCCCACCTGCCGTCCGGTCGCTTCGCGGAAGTCACGGACCGCTTCCAGCATCACGAGGGTCACCGGCAGTGTCGCCGCGACCGGGACCTTGCCGGTGGAGGTCTTGATGAAGTCGCCGCCGGCCAGCATGGCCAGCCAGGAGGCACGGCGCACGTTGTCGTAGGTCGCCAGCTCGCCGGTCTCCAGGATCACCTTGAGGTGGGCGTCCCCGGAGGCTTCCTTGGTGGCCACGATCTCGTCGTAGACCTCCTTGTACCGGCCGGCCAGGAACGCACCCCGGTTGATCACCATGTCGATCTCGTCGGCACCGGCCGCGACGGCAGCCCGGGTGTCGGCCAGCTTGATCTCCAGCGGCGCCTGACCCGACGGGAAGGCGGTCGCCACGCTGGCCAGGTGCACAGCGCTTCCGCGCAGCACCTCGGCGACGTACGGGACCATCGCCGGGTAGACGCAGACCGCGCCGACGTGCGGGCAGGACGGGTCGGCCGGGTCCGGGCGCAGCGCCTTCGCGGCGAGCGCGCGCACCTTGCCCGGGGTGTCCGCCCCTTCCAGGGTGGTCAGGTCGACCATCCGGATCGCCAGGTCGATCGCCTGGGCCTTGGCGGTGGTCTTGATGGATCGGGTGCCGAGCTGTGCCGCCCGCTGCTCCGCGCCGACCTGGTCCACGCCGGGCAGGCCGTGCAGGAAGGTCCGCAGAGCGGTCTCGGATCGTCCCAGCTCGGAGAGCTCCGACCGGGCCGACGTCGTTGTCGCCGTCATGACCCGAAGTCTACGCACCGGAGAGTCGAGTGATCTTGCTCACGATGGGCACGCGAACGTGAGCGGCGTCGCTGGTCCGACCGCGCCCGCACCGCCGCGCCCTGGGGACCGGTAGGTTGAGCGATCGTGGATGTACACGTCATTGACCACCCGCTGGCCCAGTCCAGGTTGACTGCCATGCGGGACGCGCGCACCGATTCCTCGACGTTCCGGGCCGCCCTGCACGAACTGACCACCATGCTGGTGTACGAGGCGGCGCGTACCTTCCCCGTCGAGCGGTACCCGGTGCAGACGCCCGTCACCGGCACCGAGGGCACCCGGCTGGCCAACCCGCCGCTGCTGGTGCCGGTGCTGCGGGCCGGCCTCGGTATGGCGGACGCCGCACTCGGCCTGCTGCCCGAGTCGTCGATGGGTTTCGTGGGCCTGGCCCGCGACGAGGCGACCTACGAGCCGCGCGCGTACATGGAGTCGCTGCCGCGCGACCTCGCCGGGCTGCCGGTGCTGGTGCTCGACCCGATGCTGGCCACCGGTGGCTCGCTGGAGCACTGCTGCCGGCTGCTGGCCGACCGTGGCTGCACCGACATCACCGTGCTCTGCGTGCTCGCGGCCCCGGTCGGCATCGAGCGGCTGGAACGCTCCGGCCTGCCGTTGCGCCTGGTCACGGCCTCGATCGACGAGGGGCTCAACGACCGCATGTTCATCGTTCCCGGGCTCGGTGACGCCGGTGACCGCCAGTTCGGTGGCATGCCCCGGTTCTGAGGCGTTACCCCGGTCGGTGCCGGGTCCGGCGGGTCCGTGCGCGGTGGTGCGCGGACCCGCTAGCGTCTCCGGCCATGACTGGTGTTGCGCTCGCCGAGGAGTTGCTCCTCCTCGCCTACGACGACACGACCGGCAAGGCGACCATGCCGCGGATCAGCCTGGACCTCGGCATGGCCGCGGCGGTGCTGGTCGAGCTGGCCCTGGCCGGCCGGATCGCGTACGCCGACGGGTCTCTGACGGTGGCCGACCCGACGCCTACCGGTGAGCCGGTCGCGGACGAGGTGCTGGGCCGGATCGCGGCCGACTCTCCGCACACCCCGGCCTCCTGGGTGCAGCGCCTGCGGCACGGCCTGCGGGACCGGATTCTCGGTGACCTGTGTAGCCAGGGCGTGGTTCGGGACGTCGACGAGACCGAGCTGGGCTTCATTCACGTACACCGTTACCCGGTGGTGGACACCTCCATCGAGGCGGAGACCCGGCAGCGGCTGGCCGAGGCCCTGACCGGCGCGGCGGCCCCGGACGAGCGGACCGCCGCGCTGGCCACCCTGGTCGTGGTGCTGCGGATGGAGGCCGCGCTCGGGGTGGACGGCGAGACCGCCGCCGACGCTCGGCGCAGGCTGGAGGAGATCGCCACCGGCGCCGGCTTCTCCGGCGAGGTGAGCACCGACGACTCGGTGGTCCGTCCCTCGGTGGGCCTGGTGGTCGCCGCTCTGGGCCGCGCCGTCGACCAGGCCCTCGGCCCCCGCCGCTGATCCCCGGCGCCGCCGCCCTCGGGCTACAACCCGAGGGCGGCGGCGATCTCGGTGCGGAGCTGCGCGATCGCCGCCTGCGCGCGGGCGCGTGCGGCGGTGACATCGCCGTCGGGCACCGGCTCCACCACCTCGAGGTACGCCTTGAGCTTCGGCTCGGTCCCGGACGGGCGGATCACCACCCGGGCCATCCCGGTACGCAGGATCACCACGTCCGCCTCGGGTAGCAGGTCCTGGACGCTGTCCACCTGGTGCCCGAGCAGTGTGGTCGGGGTGGCTGCCCGGATCCTGGCCATCGCGTCGGCGATCACCCGCAGGTCATCGACCCGGGCGGAGAGTTGGTCGGTGTGGTGCACGCCGAACTCGGCGGCCAACTCGTCCAGCCGGTCGGTCAACGTGCGGCCCTGCGTCTTGAGGCCGGCGGCCAGCTCGGCCACGGTCAGTGCGGCGGTGATGCCGTCCTTGTCCCGGACGTGCTCCGGCGCGACGCAGTAGCCGAGCGCCTCCTCGTAGCCGAAGACCAGCGGGGCGCTTCCGCCGCCAGCCCGCACGATCCACTTGAAGCCGGTCAGCGTCTCGTCGTAGGGCAGGCCCCGGGCCGCGCACATCGCCCGCAGCAGGGACGACGACACGATGGTGGTGGCGTAGAGCCCGCTCACCCCACGGCGCATCAGGTGGTCGGCGAGCAGTACGCCCACCTCGTCGCCGCGCAGCATCCGCCAGCCGTCTGCGCCCGCACGGACGACCACGGCGCAGCGGTCCGCGTCCGGGTCGTTGGCGATGGCGAGGTCCGCGCCGGTGGAGTCGGCCAGGGCGATCAGCCGGTCCACCGCCCCCGGCTCCTCCGGGTTGGGGAACGACACAGTGGGAAAGTCCGGGTCCGGCTCTGCCTGGTCGGGCACCACGCCCGGCACCGGGAAACCGGCGCTGGCGAACGCGGCGGTGAGCACGGCCGCGCCCACCCCGTGCAGCGGGGTGTACGCCACCGTGAGATCACGTGGCCCGTCCGGGTCGATCACGGCGGTGGCTCGTTCGACGTACGCGGCGACCAGGTCGTCACCGAGCACCTGCCCGGGTTGGCCCAGCGGCACCTCGGTCAACGGGCCGACCGCCCGGATGGCTGCCTCGATACCGGCGTCGGCGGGCGGCACGATCTGCGCGCCGGCGCCCAGTTCACCGCCCAGCTCCGCGCCGAGGTAGACCTTGTAGCCGTTGTCCTGCGGCGGGTTGTGGCTGGCCGTGACCATCACCCCGGCGACCCCGCCGAGGTGGCGCACCGCGTACGCCAGCACCGGGGTGGGCAGCGGGCGGGGCAGCAGCAGGGCCGGCCGGCCTGCCCCGGTGGCCACCTGAGCGGTGCGCTCGGCGAACTGTCGGGAGCCGTGCCGGGCGTCGTACCCGATCACCAGGGGGCCGGTGCCGCCCTGGGCCGCGAGCCAGCCGACCAGGCCGGCAGCGGCCTGGGTGACCACGGCGAGATTCATGCCGTTCGGGCCGGCGCGCAGCGGGCCGCGCAGGCCCGCGGTGCCGAAGGTCAACGGGCCGGCGAACCGGTCGGCCAGCTCCGGAGCGCTCGCCGGCAGCCGGTCGAGCACCGCCGTCAGCTCGTCCCGGCTGGCCGGGTCGGGGTCGTCGGCCAGCCAGCGCCGGGCTTGCTCGCGAATGTCGTCGATGTCAGTGGTGTCCGCCGCCATGCCCCTTGATAGCACGGCGACGGATCACCGCTGTGGGTTCCCTCCGGCTCAGCCGTCCCCGGTGAGCTGGAACGTCCGCACCATCTCTTCGAAGATCGGCTTGCTCTCCGCGAACTTGGTGTCCGTGGCGGTGAGGTAGAACGAGTACGCCTTGCCGTCCTGTGCCACGCCACGCCAGACGCCGTGCCGCATGGCGTCACCCTCGCCGCAGGTGTATTCGAACTCAGCGGCCGGCTTGCTGGCCAGCTCGGTCTCGGTGGAGGAGACCTGGCTGTACGGCTTGACGCAGGAGGTGCTCCTGGTCTTGAGACCGTTCTCGGCCGTCTCCGCCCATCGGGTGGAGCTGCTGGACCACTTCTCGGTGATGATGCGGACCTTGCGGCCGCTGTCCTCCGGGTCGATGTAGTCGGTGTATGAGCCGCCGGAGGCCTTCTTCCAGCCCTTCGGCACCATGACCTGGATCCCGCGACCTGCGTGCTCCTGCATCTCGACCGCGGGAGCGGCCGGGGCGGACGACGTGGGCTGCGCTGCCGGGGTGCTCGGCGGCGGGTCGTCGCCGCCGGACAGCGCCACCACGGTGAGCAGCAGCACGACGGCCAGTCCGCCGGCCGCGGCGAGCTGCACCTTGCGGGGCCATCCCTTGACCGTGCTGACGAGCTGACCCCCGCTGGCACGGACCTTGCCCAGCGCGCCGCCGCCCGAAGCGGCGGGCGAGGCGGTCCAGGGCTGGCCGGTGCCTGGCACCGACCACTGGTTACCGCCGCCGTAGGTGCCGCCCATGCGTTGGGTGGCCTCCGGTGCGCCGCCGTACCCGACCTGCTGGGTGGGGTCGGCCGGGCTGCCGTAGCTGACCCGCTGGGTGGCGTCCGGGTGCCCGCCGGCGTCCACCCGCTGGGTGGCGTCCGCGTTGCCGCCGTACGTGCGCCCGGCGGCCGACCGGCTGGGTGGGGGCATCGCGCCGGTCGGCGTGTGCAGCGGGCCGGCCAACGCGTCGGCGCTGGTCTCGTCGAGCCCACCCGTGGCGCCGGCCGCGCCAGCGGGCTGTGGGCGTTCGCCCCGGCGCAGCGCGGCCAGCCGGTCGGTCAGGGACTCGTTCGGGGCCAGCATCGCCGGGCCACCGATCTGGCTGTCCGGCTTCGGCTCCGGCTGGGCCGGCGGGGGGATGGGCATCGGTCGCTGCTGCACCGGCACCACGGCGTACGGGTCGGTGACCGAGTGCACAGCCGTCGCGGTGCTGCCCAGCGCACCGGCGAGCAGCTCGCGCAGCATGGCCCGAGAGGTGTGCACGTCCAGCCGGCGCGCCGGGTCCTTCTCCAGCAGACCCATGAGCACGCGGGTCAGCGGGCCGCTGCGTTGCGGCGGGGCGGGCGGGTCCTCGACCACGGCGTGCATGGTCTCGATCGGGTCACCCTTGTCGAACGGGGGCCGTCCCTCGACCGCTGTGTAAAGCGTCACACCCAGCGAGAACAGGTCGCTCGGCGGGCCGAACTCCTGGCCCATGGCCCGCTCGGGCGAGATGAAGTGCGGCGAGCCGAGCACCATGCCGGGGGTGGTGAGCTGCACGTCGGTGGGCATCCGGGCGACCCCGAAGTCGGTCAGCACACAGCGGCCGTCGGTGCAGATCAGCACGTTGGCGGGCTTGACGTCGCGGTGCAGCACGCCGATCGCGTGGGCGACCTCCAACGCGCCGAGCAGCGCGATGCCGATCTTGGCGACAGCGCGGGGAGCGACCGGCCCGTCCTCGATCACCATGTCCGCGAGGCTGCGGGCGTCCAGCAGCTCCATCACGATCCACGGCCGGCCAGCCTCGGTGACCACGTCGTAGACCTGCACCACGGCGGGGTGCTGGATGGCGGCGGCGGCGCGGGCCTCGCGCAGGGTGCGTTCGTACATGGCGTCACGGTCGCTGGGGGCCAGCCCCGGAGGCAGGACGACCTCCTTCACCGCCACGTCGCGGCGCAGCAGCGTGTCTGTGGCGCGCCACACGGTGCCCATGCCGCCGTTGCCCACCGAGGATCGCAGCGAGTACCGGCCACCAATGGTGGTGCCGGGCGCCGCTCGTCCGTTGGCGGGACTAACTGGTCCGCCGCTCCACGTCGGGATCTGAGTCACAGAAAAGCCACCGGGGGAAATCGAGGGGGGCTGGGACACAACCCCCCTATCTTGCTGGTTCCGACGCCCGATGCGAAAGCCGACGCGTCGGACGTTTATCGAAGTCGACAGAACGTGCCCTGTCGTTCACCTCGTGTCGACCGGTCCGGACGCACTGTGCGGTATCCCTCACGCGGCGATGTGGCCAGGCGACTTACCATCCGGGGATGAACGAACGGCGGTCAAGCGAGTCCGGTTTCCCGATCAACGGCGTCTACACCGAGGCCGACCTTCCGGAGGACCTGGACTCCCGGCTGGGCAGCCCCGGCGAGTTCCCGTACACCCGGGGGGTCTACCCCACGATGTACACCTCCCGCCCGTGGACCATGCGCCAGTACGCCGGCTTCGGCACCGCCACCGAGTCCAACGCGCGGTACCACCAGCTGTTGCGGGCTGGCACGATGGGCCTCTCGGTCGCCTTCGACCTGCCGACCCAGATGGGCTACGACTCGGACGAGCCGATCGCGCACGGCGAGGTCGGCAAGGTCGGCGTCGCCATCGACTCCATTGAGGATATGCGGCTGCTGTTCGCCGACATCCCGCTGGACAAGGTCTCCACCTCGATGACCATCAACGCGCCCGGCTCGGTGCTGCTGCTGCTCTACCAGCTCGTCGCCGAGGAGAACGGGGTGCCCGGCGCGGCGCTCAACGGCACGATCCAGAACGACATCCTCAAGGAGTACATCGCCCGGGGGACGTACATCTTCCCGCCGAAGCCGTCGCTGCGCCTGGTGGCCGACACGTTCGCGTACTGCCGCAAGGAGGTGCCGAAGTGGAACACCATCTCCATCTCCGGTTACCACATGGCCGAGGCCGGCGCGACGCCCGCGCAGGAGATCGCGTTCACCCTGGCCAACGGCGTGGAGTACGTGCGGGCGGCGCTGGCCGCCGGTCTCGCTGTGGACGACTTCGCGCCCCGGCTGTCGTTCTTCTTCGTGGCCCGCACCACGCTGCTCGAGGAGGTGGCGAAGTTCCGCGCCGCCCGCAAGATCTGGGCCCGGCTGATGCGCGACGACTTCGGGGCCAAGGATCCGAAGTCGATGATGCTGCGGTTCCACACCCAGACCGCGGGCGTGCAGCTCACCGCTCAGCAGCCGGAGGTGAACCTGGTCCGGGTGGCGGTGCAGGGGTTGGGCGCGGTGCTCGGCGGCACCCAGTCGCTGCATACCAACAGCTTCGACGAGGCGATCGCGCTGCCGACCGAGAAGGCGGCCCGACTCGCGCTGCGTACCCAGCAGGTGCTGGCGTACGAGACCGACCTGACCGCCACTGTCGACCCGTTCGCCGGCTCGTACGTGGTGGAGGCGATGACCGCCGAGATCGAGGCCGCCGCCCTCGAGTTGATGGAGCGGGTGGCCGACCACGGCTCGGCGGTGGACGCCATCGAGGCCGGGTTTCAGAAGCGGGAGATCGAGCAGTCCGCGTACCGGATCGCCCAGGAGATCGACTCGGGTGAGCGGGTGGTGGTCGGGCTCAACCGGTTCACCGTGGACGAGGAGGAGCCGTACGAGCCGCTGCGGGTCGACCCGACGATCGAGGCGGCCCAGGCCGAGCGGCTGGCGCGGCTGCGCTCCGAGCGGGACGCCGACGCGGTGACGCGGGCGCTCGCCGATCTGCGGGCCGCCGCCGAAGGCACGGACAACCTGCTGTATCCGATGAAGGAGGCGCTGCGGGCCCGGGCCACCGTCGGTGAGGTCTGCGGGACGCTGCGCGAGGTGTGGGGCCTGTACCGGCCCACCGATCAGTTCTGACCGGCCCCGCCCGTGGACACGGTGTGTCCGCCGGGCTTAACGGGTATGCCGTCGGGTGAGCCCGGACGTACACCGTGTGCGCCCGTGGCGCTCCCGTGCGTGTGAGCGTCCTTATCCGGCTGGTTGCGGAGTGTGGTCGGCTAATTGTCGGAGTGTCAGTTCACCACCCCGACTAATGCGACAATTTGCAACAGGGCTTCCCGAGTGGTGCCGGATTCGTGACCGCCGCGATCGGTTACGCGTTGTAGGAGGTGAGGGGCGGATGACGGCGTTCGACCGCGATCTACCTGCTGTCCCACACATCTCCGAGCGCCCTCAGCAGGGCATACGTGACGCTGTGCGTTCTGATCATTACCGTAACGAGGTTGCGCAGCGTCACCGCCGGAGGTCTAGGCTGTCTGCTGTCCCCGATGATCCATCCATTTCTAGTGATCGAGAATTCGACGTGACGAGTGCGTTGACGCTGCCCACGGGTGGCCAGCTGGCGTCGTCCTGGCTGGAGACACCACCCGGGTCCCAGCCGCTGCCCCGTGAGCTGGACCACCTCCTCGCGCTCCGGGTACCGGGGCTGATCGCTACGCGCCGTCACCTCCACTCGCACCCCGAGCTCTCCGGTAACGAGTTCGAGACGGCCGCCCTGATCGCCCGGGAGCTCTCCCTGGCCGGGCTGAGCCCGCGCCTGCTACCCAAGGGCAACGGCGTGATCTGCGACGTCAACGGCAGGCCGGACGGGCCGGTCGTCGCGATGCGCGCCGACATCGACGCCCTGCCGCTGGATGACATCAAGGACGTGCCCTACCGATCGACCGTCGAGGGCGTCTGCCACGCCTGCGGGCACGACGTGCACACCACGATCCTGCTCGGCGTCGGCATGCTGCTGGCCCAGCTCGCCGACCTCGGCGAGTTGGACGGACGGGTCCGGCTCATCTTCCAGCCGGCCGAGGAGATCCTGCCCTGCGGCTCGCTCGAGGTCATCGAGGCCGGTGGCCTGGACGACGTGGTGCAGATCTTCGCGCTGCACTGCGACCCGAACCTGCCGGTGGGCCAGGTCGGCCTGCGGGTCGGCCCGATCACCGCGGCCGCCGACAACGTCACCGTCCGGCTCTCCGGGCCGGGCGGGCACACCGCCCGGCCGCACCTGACCGTCGACCTTGTCGACGCGCTCGGCCGGCTGATCACCGAGGTGCCCGCCCTGGTCAGCCGCCGGGTGCCGGCCAACAGTGGCCTGCTGCTGGTCTTCGGCCACGCGTCGGCCGGCACCCGCTACAACGTCATCCCCTCGGAGGCGAGCGCCTCCGGCACCCTGCGGGTGATGGACCGCGACACCTGGGAGCAGGCTCCCAAGATCGTCGCTCAGGTGGTCCGGGACGTGATCGCCCCGACCGGCGCCACGGTCGACCTGGAATACCTGCGCGGCCGGCCGCCGGTGTGCAACGACTCCCGGGCCATCCAGGTGCTGACCGCCGCGACCGCCGCCGCGCTCGGCCCGGAAGGGATCGCCGAGACACCGCAGAGCATGGGCGGCGAGGACTTCTCCTGGTATCTGGAGTACGTCCCCGGTGCCCTCGCCCGGCTCGGCGTGGGTCGCTCCGGCCCCAACGTCGACCTGCACCGCGCAAGCTTCGACGTGGACGAGCGGGCCATCCCGGCCGGCGTTCGCGTCATGGTGCAGACCGCGCTGCGGGCACTGGCGGCGGTGCGCTGACCGGAGCGGTCGGGACCGAGGTCTTCTTCCGCCGCCGCAGCACCAGCAACAGCACCGCCACCGGCACGCCGAATGCCACCAGCCAGGGCAGCAGCGCCCCCAGCACGGTGAGCAGGACGGTCAACGAGGCGACGAACGCCTTCCAACCGCCGGTCAGCCCGGCCAGGAAGCCGGTCTCGGCCTTCTCGGAGGTGATCTTCGCTGCCGGCCCGGCGAGCGACACGGTGATCGTGGACAATGCGGTCAGATCGGCCAGTCGCCGTTTCTTGGCTTCCAGCGACGCCAGGTCGGCCTCGCGGCGACCCAGCTCGTTCTCCAACGACACCAGGTCGTTGATCGAGGTGGCGCGGGACAGGAGTTGGCGGGCACTCTCCACCCTGGCCCGCTGACTGATGATGCGCGCGTCCAGGTCGACGATCGCCTCGGTGGCGTCCTCGGTGCTGATCTCCCGGCTCTGCTGACGGCCGAGCTTGGCGATCTCGTCGACCACGCTTGTGAACTTCGCCGCAGGCACCCGCAGCTGCAACTCCGCCACCGCGTCGGCCTGGGCACTGCGCCGCTGGTCACCGCCGATGAACCCACCGGCCCGGGTGACCAGTGCGGTGACCTCGCGGGCAGCGGCGTCCACATCGTCCACCTGCACCCGCATCGATCCGGTGTAGATGATCGCCCGCTGATCGACCCGCAGGTCCGGTGCCGCGGCTTTGCCCTCCTGCGGCGCTCCGGCCTTGCCCTCCTGCGGTGCCCCGGCTCCGGCCGCCTCGGGTGCTCCCAGCAAACCGTCCTTGTCCGCACCACCATTCGCAGGGGCGGCCGCGTCCGTCGTGTCCCGCGACCCGCTGTCGCCGGCCCCGCACCCGGTCAACACCAGCGCCGCCGCCAGTGCCGTTGCCGCCAGCAGTGTGCCGTGGCGTCGTACCACCTGTCCGTCCATCCCCGCTCCCATCGTCGTCATCCGGTGTGGCGATAGCTCGGACGCGGCGCACGCGTCGGCTGGTTCCGGCAGACTGCGCTGAGGACGTCACGATTCGATAATCAAGGAGTCACGATGCGGCTCACCAAGTACGCCCACTCCTGCCTCCGCGTGGAACACGACGGGGGAGTGCTCGTCGTCGACCCCGGGATGTTCAGCGACCCCGCGGTGGCATTGGACGGTGCGGACGCGGTGCTGATCACCCACCAACACCCCGACCACCTCGACCTGGCGGCGGTGCGCCTGCAGCTCGACCGGCGGCCGATCCCGATCCACGGGCCCGCCTCGCTCGCCGAAACCCTGGGTGACGCGGCCGAGGTGTTGCACCCGGTCACCGCCGGTGAGTCGTTCACCGCCGCCGGGGTGGCCGTCCGCGCGTACGGGGGCCGGCACGCGGTGATCCACCCGGACATCCCGGTGGTGGACAACCTCGGCTACCTGATCAACGACGTGGTCTACCACCCGGGCGACTCCCTGGTGGTCCCCGAGGAGACACCCGTCGACACGCTCTTCGCGCCGATCCACGCCCCCTGGTCGAAGTTCTCCGAGGTGGTCGACTTCATCCGCGCGGTCGCACCCCGGCGCGCGTACGCCCTGCACGACGCCCTGCTCAACGACAACGGGTTGGGCGTACTCGACCGGCAGTACACCGCGCTGTCCGGCACCGAATACCAGCGACTGGAGCCCGGTAGCCGGGTGGACGTCTGACACGATGCCCGGCCCCTCAGCGGAGCTGGTACAGCAGCTCTACCGCACCCCACCGGACCGGTTCGTGGCCGCCCGGGACGCCGCCGTGGCCGAGGCCCGTCGTGCCGGCGACCCGACCACCGCCCGACAGCTGGCCCGGCTACGTCGCCCGACGGTGGCGGCCTGGCTGGTGAACCTGCTCGCCATCCGACGTCCGGAGCTGGTCGCCGACCTGGTCCAGCTCGCCGATGCGCTGCGGACCGCCCAGCGGGAGCTGCGGGGGCCCCGGCTGCGGGAGCTGTCCGCACAGCGCCGGGCGGTGGTCGGCGCCCTGGTCGCCGAGGTCCGGAAGCTCGCCGCGGCGGAGCCGGACGCGCCACCGGCCGGTCGACTGCCACTGGCCGAGGTGGAGGCGACCCTCAACGCGGCGTTCTCCGACGCCGAGGTCGCCGAGCAGGTCCGGGCGGGCCGTCTGCTCCGGGCGGCGAGCTACGCCGGCTTCGGTGAGGTGCCCCGGCCGCAGCTGCGGCTGGTCACCGGCGATGACGAGGAGCCGGAGGAGGAACGCCCCGCCCGCCGACCCGGTGCCCAGCGGGGGCGTCCCGAGGCGGTGCCCCGCCCGGACCGGGCAGCGGAGCGTGCCGACCGGGCAGCGGAGCGCGCCGAGCAGGCCGAGCGGGCTGCGCAGCGCACGGCCCGCGCCGAGCGAGCCCGGCAGCGCCGTGCCCTGGACCGGGAGCTGGCAAAGGCCCAGTCCGACCAGGAGCGCGTCGAGGCAGAGTTGGCCGAGGCGACCGCGCAGGAGCGGGATGGCGCTGCCGTACTCGATGGGATCGAGGCCGAGCTGGCCGAGCTGGAGCGGCGGCGGGCGGTCGCCGAGCAGGATCTCAGCCGGGCCAAGCTCGCTCGGCGTGCCGCCGAGCGTGCGGTCACCGTGGCTCGGCGGCGCGCGGGTGAGGTGGAGGCGGCGGTCGAGGCGCTGGCGGCCGAAGAGGGGGATGCGGACGTGGGCGGTGGCGCGGCAGACTGACCATCGATGGACGACAACGAGTGTGCGGACCGTCCACGGCGGGTGACCCCGGATCGGGGCGTCGCCGTGGTCGACGGGTCGAGGCACCCGAGGATGGTGCCGCAATGACGCCGGAGCAGGTCGCCGCCGCCAGCAAGCCCGTCGTGCTCGACCTGGGCGACGCGTTCAGCCGGGACCCGACCACGTTGCGCCGGGCTCGGCTGTTCGGCATCTCCGGCTGGGCCTTCTACATCAGTGGCCGGGCCGGCGCGCTCGGCGGTGTGCGGGCGGAGACGGCCGCCGCCGCCCTCGGCTTCATCGCCCCGGACGCGGTCGCTGACGGTTGGGACGCCGCAAACCGCGTCGTTCCGCCGTTCGAGGTGGCCGCCGCGAGCCTCGCCGAGTGCTGCCGGTGGGGATCGCAGCAGCTGGGTGCCCTGCCCACCACCGAGCGCCTGGCCGCACTCGTCGAGCGGGCGGTGGTGGCGGCGGACGCCAGCGGGATGCCGCTCTTCGCCGCGTGGCGGGCCATGCCGCTCCCGGATCTGTCCCCGGGGGCCCGGAGCGCCGCCGGGCTGCGGCTGCTCCGGGAACACTTCACCGGCGCCTACCTGCTGGCGGTGCGCGCCGCCGGGATGACCCCGCTGGAGGCCGTGTTGTCCGGGCCGGAGGGAGAGGCCGGGGCGGTGGCCTGCGGATGGCCGCCGCCGTACCCACCAATCGGGCCGCTGGTGCGTCGGCGACTCTGGGCGGAGACGGTGACCAACCGTCTGGCCGCGCCGGCGTTCACGGCCCTCGGCCCCGCTGACGGCGCCGAGTTGGTGGAGTTGCTGCACCGCACCCGGGCCGACCTCACCTGAGCGTCCCGCCGACGAAAATGGGCGGCGCCCGAGGGCGTCGGCTGCCAGGATCTTCTGCCGTGACTCTTCCCGCTGATTGGACAACGCGTAGGCCCACACTCGACGACGTGCCGGCGATCCTCGCGGTGGTGCACGCCGCCGACACCTTCGCCATCGGTCATCCCGACTTCGACGCCGAGGACGTCGCCGCGTCGCTGACCGCGCCCTACGTCGACCCGACCCGCGACTCCTGGCTGGCGGTCGACGCGGATGGCACCGTGGTCGGCTGGGCGACGGTGGACAACCCGACCGGGGTGGGTCGGGAGTTCGTGGAGGTCTACGTCGACCCGGTACGCGCTGCCGCCGTGCGGGCGCCGCTGCTGGCCCGGCAACTGGACCGGGTCGCCGAGCGCGCCGCCGAGCGGGGGCTGCCGGCGCTCACCGTCCGTTGCGCGGTCTTCGCCCCGGAACGCGACTGGGAACGGAGCCTGCGCGAGGTCGGGTTCACCCTGGCCAAGAGGTACGTCCGGATGAGCGGGCCGCTGACCGACCTGCCCGAGCAGCCCGCCGGGCCGGCCGGCGTGACGGTGCGGCCGGTACGCCCCGACGACGAGGCCGACCTGCGGGAGTTCCATCGGATCCACGAGGCCGCCTTCGCTGACACCCCGGACCACGAGCCGCTGTCGTACGAGCGGTGGCGGGCCCGGATCGGCGACCTGACCGCCTGGGACGAGTGGTTCGTCGCCGAGGTGGACGGGGTGCCAGCGGGCGCGTTGCAGTCCTCGGATCAGGCGCTCGACCAGCAGCAGGGCTGGGTGAAGAGTTTGTCGGTGCTGTCCG
This sequence comes from Micromonospora sp. LH3U1, assembly GCF_028475105.1. Lineage (NCBI taxonomy): Bacteria > Bacillati > Actinomycetota > Actinomycetes > Micromonosporales > Micromonosporaceae > Micromonospora > Micromonospora sp. LH3U1. The sequence continues at coordinate 876,482 of NZ_CP116936.1, forward strand.
CGTACCGTCGCAGAGGTGTGGGTGCGGCGCTGCTGCGCCGCGCCTTCGCCCGCTACGCCGAGAAGGGGCGGCAGGCGGCCGGCCTGGGAGTCGACCTCACCAACCCGACCGCCCCGCTGTCGCTCTATGAATCTGTGGGCCTGCGAGAAACCCTGTGGACCGACATGTACGAGCTCTCCGTCCCGGCCGCCGGTGTGTGATTGACGACCCCGGTCCAGCCCGACCGGCGATCAGGTCGACGGCGGTAGCAGACTGGAGACGTGCGATACGCGCTGCTACGCCGACGCGGTGCCGGTGGGGCGGGACCGCAGCTCGGTGACGTAGTCGTCCGGGGCGCCCGCCTTCTCGGCGGCGTTCGCGATCTCCGAGAGATACCACGAGGTCGGCAGACCACCCTCGTACCCGTTGAAGACGTAGATCCAGGCGGTCACGTCGCCGTCGAGGGTGGAGACCCGGACGTGCAGCTTGCGGTACGTCCCGGCGGTCACGCCCTCCAGCTCGTCGAGCTGGTCCGCGTCGTACGGGTGGATGTCGTAGAGCGCCACGAAGACCCGGTCACCGGGAGACTCGACCAGGGTGCTCACCGCGCCCTCCCAGCCGATCACGTCCGCGCCGGCGAAGGTCAGCCGCCAGCCCTCCAGCCAGCCGGTGCCCACCATCGGCGAATGCGGACAGTAGGCGCGCATCCGGGCGGGGTCGAGATTTGAGCCGTAGGCGGCGTGATGACGCACGGCGATGACGATAGCCCGACCAACGGGTGGGGGAGAATACGACAGTGCGTGTCGAATGCGCTCAGGAGAAGAAAGTCACTGTGAGCATGAATGAAGGGCGAATGCTGTGAGCCGGATCGTGATCATCGGTGGAGGGCCGGCCGGGTACGAGGCGGCCCTGGTCGCCGCCCAGCTGGACGCCGATGTCACCGTGGTGGAGGCCGACGGGGCGGGCGGGGCCTGCGTGCTCTCCGACTGCGTACCGTCGAAGACCTTCATCGCCAGCTCGCAGGTGGTCACCGGCTACCGCGACACCGAGGAGTTCGGGGTGCACTCGGACGGCCTGGAGGCGGTCACCGTCGACGCCCGGGCGGTGCACGATCGGGTCAAGCGGCTGGCGTTGGCGCAGTCCGCCGACATCCACGCCAAGCTGCTCAAGGCGGGGGTCACCTTCGTGGCCGGCACCGCCCGGCTCGGCGAGGACGCTCTCGGGCACACCCACCGGGTCGTCGTCACCCCCGCCGACGGCGGCGAGGAATACTCGATCGCCGCGTCCAGCGTGCTGGTGGCCACCGGCTCGACGCCCCGGCAGTTGCCGACCGCTGTGCCGGACGGTAAGCGCATCCTGACCTGGCGCCAGGTGTACGACCTGCCCGAGCTGCCCGAGCACCTGATCGTGGTGGGCTCCGGTGTGACCGGCGCGGAGTTCGCCAGCGCGTACCTGGCGATGGGTGTGAAGGTCACCCTGGTCTCCAGTCGGGACCGGGTGATGCCGCACGAGGACGCCGACGCGGCGTCCGCCATCGAGCGGGTGTTCCGCAACCGGGGCATGGAAATCCTCAACAACTCCCGGGCCGACACGGTTCTGCGTACCGCCGACGGCGTCGAGGTGGAGCTCTCCGACGGCCGCAAGGTCACCGGCTCGCACGCGCTGATCGCGGTCGGGTCGATCCCGAACACGGCCAACCTGGGCCTTACCGAGTACGGCGTGGCGCTGGGCCGGGGCGGCTACGTGACCGTCGACCGGGTCTCCCGGACCAACGTGCCCGGCATCTACGCCGCCGGTGACTGCACCGGGGTGCTGCTGCTGGCCAGCGTCGCCGCCATGCAGGGTCGGATCGCCATGTGGCACGCGCTCGGTGAGGCGGTCCGCCCGCTGCGGCTGCGTACGGTCGCGGCGAACGTCTTCACCGACCCGGAGCTGGCCACCGTGGGTGTCTCCCAGGACGAGGTGGACGCGGGCAAGGTGCCGGCCCGGCAGGTGATGCTGCCGCTGTCCGGCAACGCCCGGGCGAAGATGGACGACCTTTCCGACGGGTTCGTGAAGCTGTTCTGCCGGCCCGCCAGCGGTCAGGTGATCGGTGGTGTGGTGGTCGCCCCGAAGGCCAGCGAGCTGATCCTGCCCATCACCATGGCAGTGGAGAACAACCTCACCGTCAACGAGCTGGCCCAGACCATCACGATCTACCCGAGCCTCTCCGGCTCGATCACCGAGGCCGCTCGCCAGCTCATGCTCCACGAGCTGGAGTGACCCCCCGGGTTTGGGTGATCGCGACGGCGGCGAGGACGGCTACCTCGGTGAGGATGAGGAGCCGTTCGGCCAGGCCGATCAGCAGACGGTCGCCGGGGTAGGCGGACCAGATCATCGCCGCCGCCAGGGCCAGGCTGAGCAGGACGAGGGTGCGGAGCGTCCGGGCGGCGGGGGCCAGGTCGGGTCGGCGGGCGAGCAACCAACCGCCGACCGGGAGCGCCAGGAAGGCAACCACCGAGGCGTACCGGTGCAGGTAGGCCGCGGTGGTCATGGCGGTGCCCGGCTCGTTCGTCGGGACCACCGCTGCCAGCAGCAGCCCGGCCACCCATGCGCCGAGCAGCAGCTCGACCGTACGACCGGAGTTGGGGCGGGGTGGGTCGGTGCGGCGTAGCCCGTACAGCAGTGCCACGGTGGCGAGCGCGAGCACAATCATGGCGATGTCGATGACACCGCCCCGGTCGGAGACGGCGAAGTCGCTGATGGTCAACGCCCATGGGTCGAGGTCGTCGTTGACCTCGAGGTGACCGATCACGGTGAGCAGCGCCGCCAGGGCGATCCCACCGAGGGCCAACAGACCGGTGTTCCGGGTTCCAGGCATGCCTCAGCCTGTCGCCGAGAACACCCCAGCCGAATCCGGGACGCCCACCGAGTTAACCCCCCGGAACAACCCCTAAGCCCCGCGATCTTGCACTTTCGGACGCCATTACGCGTGTTTTACACCAATCGCGGCGACAGGAAGTGCAAGATCGCGCGAACGGGCGTCGCGTTCAGTCCACGGGGACATCGACGGGGACACCGGCGGCGGTGCGGGCGTGGCGTGCGCTGACCAGGGTCATGGCCCAACCTGCCGCGGCGAAGCCGGCCGCCGCGACAGTAGCGATGATGGCCAGCCGCCACGCCGACTCGGTGAGCGCGTTGCCGCCCAGGTGACCCACCAGCCCGCCGTAGGTGGCCCAGCCCAGAGCGGCGACGGCCTCATAGAGCACGAACAGCCGGTACGGGTAACGGCTGCGGCCGGCCGAGAAGCAGGCCGCCATTCGACCGCCGGGCACGAACCGGCAGAGCAGGATGACCACCGGCCCGGGTTGTCGCAGCCCCTGCGTGACTCGGCTGGCCATCCGGCGGGCCCGGCTCAGCTCGGCGTGCCGTGGTTGCCGCCGGTCCGGTGCACTCCGCCCGAGCAGGTAGCAGGCGAGGTCGCCGGCGAACACGCCGAGCGCGCCGACGGCGATGGTGATCGGCAGGCTGAGCCCGCCGTAGACGGTGAGCGCGCCACTGGTGATCATGACAATCTGGGTCGGGATCACCGGGACGAAGGCGTCCGCGATCAGCAGGCCGAGCAGCACCAGGTACGCCCACGTCGGCGACGCGACGTCAGTCAGTAGTTCGGGCACGCCTGCCACCTCGCCGAATGCGGCCGATTGAGTGTCTTGAGCCTGACGGCGTGTCCGGCGTCACCGTGGACAGCCCCGGCCCGTCGTGACCGTCGACACGACCGGGGCCACCCAGGTACAACGAGGCGAAGCACTCTCGGGTGACGGGTTTGGCGGCTGTCCGGCCCGTTCCGCACGGTCGGCGGATCGGCGTTCGTCGGCGTACCGTTGTCGGCGCGGCCACGCCCGTCGGGTCCCCCGTTCCTGACGATTCGGCCGCCTGGGCCGCCGGCGGGTCCCGCGCCGGCGGCCCGCCCCTTCCTCCGCCGCCGCAAATCCGGGTGCATCCCCGATCGTCCGGCGGGTACGGTCGCCGTATGCGCAGTGCGGTAGTAGCAACCACGACGCCGGGTATCCCCGGCGCGCCGCTCTGACGTAACCACCGTCGACCAGGCCCCGGGGCGATCCGCCCCGAGGGCCGCGCGCCGTTCGGAGCCCTGGTCGCCTCCGGGTCGTACCCGATCCAGGAGCCCGACATGATCGACCACCGTAGGCTCGGCCGCGAGCTGGACCTCTTCGCCTCCGATCCGCTGGCCGGCGCTGGCCTGCCGATCTGGCTGCCGGCCGGCGCCGCCGCCCGACACGCCGTCGAGGAGTACGTCCGAGAGCTGGAGCGTCGCTCCGGCCACCAGCACGTCTACTCGCCGCCGCTGGGCAAACGTGAGCTGTTCGAACTCTCCGGGCACCTCGGCTACTTCGCCGACGACATGTTCCCGCCGATGCGATTGAGCGCCGACGACGAGTTCGTGCTCCGGCCGGCGCTCTGCCCCCACCACGCGCTGGTCTTCCGGGCCCGGGGCCGCTCCTACCGGGAACTGCCGCTGCGGATCGCGGAACTGGGCGGAATGTACCGCTCGGAGCGCTCCGGGGTGCTCGGTGGGCTGTCCCGGGTACGCGCCATCTCGCTCAACGACGCGCACACCTTCTGCGCCCCCGAGCAGGTCGGCGAGGAGGTCGCCGAGATCCTCGGGCTGATCCGCGAAGCGCACGCCGCGCTCGGCGTCCGCCCGGCCGGATTCCGGTTGTCCCTGCGCGGCCCCGGCGGAAAGTACGTCGGCGACGACGCACAGTGGACCCGCGCCGAGGAGTTGCTCCGGGGCGCGCTGGCCGGGGTGGCGTACGTCGAGGCACCCGGGGAGGCCGCGTTCTACGGTCCGAAGATCGACATCCAGATCGTCGACGCGGCCGGCCGGGAGTCGACCATCTCCACCATCCAGTTGGACTTCGACAAGCCGGACCGGTTCGACCTGTCGTACACCGACTCGGACGGCAGCCGGCGTCGACCGGTCATGGTGCACCGCAGCCTGGTCGGCAGCATGGAGCGGCTGTTCGCGTACCTGATCGAGGTGCACCAGGGCGCCTTCCCGGCCTGGTACGCGCCGGTCCAGCTGGTGCTGCTGCCGGTCGACGACGGGCAGGCCAACGCGGCGGCCGACCTGGCCCGGCGGGCCGTCGACGCTGGCCTGCGGGTCGAGGTCGACGTCGCCGGTTCGCTGGGCGCCCGGATCCGGGACGCGGCACGCCGCCGCGTCCCGTACCTCGGGGTGCTGGGCGCCCGCGAGGTGGCCGACGGCCGCCTCGCGCTGCGCCTGCGCGGCGGCCACGCCGCGGCCCCGATGCCCGCTGAAGCCGCGCTCGCCCTGATCACCCAGCAGGTCGCCACCCGCGCGGCCGACCTGCTCCCGTCCGCGCCCTGACCCACCCGTCGCCGATCTAGGGCGAATCGTCGCCAGTTGATCTCCGCTCACGACGATTCGCCCTAGATCGACGCGGGCTGGGGGTGGGGTGGGGGAGGGGGTGGGGTGGGGTGGGCGTCGGGTTCGGTGTTGGTGAACTGGGAGCGGTGGAGGCGGTGGTAGGGGCCTTGGGCGGCTAGCAACTGCTCGTGGGTGCCCTGCTCGACGATCCGGCCGTTCTCCATCATCAGGATCAGGTCGGCGTCGCGGATGGTGGAGAGCCGGTGCGCGATGACGAAGCTGGTCCGGTCGGAACGCAGCGCGGCCATGGCCCGTTGGAGCAGCACCTCGGTGCGGGTGTCCACCGAGCTGGTCGCCTCGTCCAGGATCAGCAGCGATGGCTCGGCGAGGAACGCCCGGGCGATCGTGATGAGCTGCTTCTCGCCGGCGCTGACGTTGCTGCCCTCCTCGTCGATGACCGTGTCGTAGCCGTCCGGCAGGCTGTGGACGAACCGGTCCACGAAGGTGGCCCGAGCCGCAGCCAGGATTTCCTCCTCGGTGGCGTCCGGCCGCCCGTAGGCGATGTTGTCCCGGATGGTGCCGCCGAAGAGCCAGGTGTCCTGGAGCACCATGCCGATTCGGCCGCGCAGCTCGTCGCGCCGCATGGTCGTGATGTCCAGACCGTCGAGGGTGATCCGGCCGGCGTCCAGCTCGTAGAACCGCATGACCAGGTTGACCAGCGTGGTCTTGCCGGCGCCGGTCGGGCCGACGATGGCCACCGTGTGCCCTGGCTCGGCGACCAGCGACAGGTCGTCGATCAGGGGCTTGTCCGGCTCGTAGCGGAACGAGACGTGCTCGAACTCGACCCGTCCGTGCGGGTCGGCGACCCGGGCCGGAGCGACCGGGTCGGGGCTCTGCTCCTCGGCGTCGAGCACCGCGAAGACCCGCTCGGCCGAGGCGACCCCGGACTGGAGCAGGTTGGCCATCGAGGCGAGTTGGGTGAGCGGCTGGGTGAACTGCCGGGAGTACTGGATGAACGCCTGCACGTCGCCGAGGCTCATCGTCCCGGACGCGACCCGCAGCCCACCGACCACGGCGATCGCCACGTAGCTCAGGTTTCCGATGAACATCATCGACGGCATGATGATCCCGGAGATGAACTGCGCCCCGAAGCTGGCCCGGAACAGCTCCTCGTTCTTGGCGCTGAACGCGGCCTCCACCTCACGCTGCCGGCCGAAGACCTTCACCAGCTCATGACCGGTGTACGCCTCCTCGATCTGGCCGTTCAACTCACCGGTGTGCTTCCACTGTGCGACGAACTGCTTCTGCGAGCGCTTGGCAATGCGCTGGGTGACCAGCACCGACAGGGGCACCGCGACAAGCGCCACCAGGGCAAGCAGCGGCGAGATCCAGAACATCACACCCAGCACGCCGACCACCGTCAGCAGCGACGTGAGCAGCTGACTGAGGGTCTGCTGGAGGCTGGTCGAGATGTTGTCGATGTCGTTGGTGACCCGGCTGAGCAGCTCACCGCGGGGCTGCCGGTCGAAGTACGGCAGTGGCAGCCGGTTGAGCTTCTCCTCCACCTCGGCGCGCAGCCGCAGCACGGTGCGCTGGACCACCCCGTTGAGCAGCCAGCCCTGCCACCACGACAACACGCTCGCCGCCAGGTAGAGCCCGAGCGCCAGCAGCAGCACCCGACTCAGGGCGCTGAAGTCGATGCCCACCCCGGGCACCACGTCCATCCGGGCCAGCATGTCGGCGAAGCTGTTGTTGCCGCTGGCGCGGGCCGCCGCGACGGACTGCTCGACGGTGGTGCCGGCGGGCAGTTGCCGGCCGATCACCCCAGTGAAGATCAGGTCGGTGGCGTGGCCGAGGATCTTCGGCCCGGCCACGCTGAAACTGACGCTCACCACGGCCAACGTGATGATCGCGGCCAGGTGCAGTCGGTGCGAGCGCAGCCGGCCGAGCAACCGCCGGGCCGACGGCCCGAAGTTCATCGACCGCTCGGCGGGCATGCCGGCGCTCATCCACGGCGGGCCGCCGCCAGGGCGCCCCGGAGGCAGCCGTTTCGGCGTCGCCGCGTCGCCGCCGGGCTGCTGCGCGTCGCCAGCCGGCTTCTGACTGGGTACGGCCGCGGTGCGCGGCTCGTCGCGCTCGCTCATGCCGCCACCTCCGCCGTCTGCTGGGAAGCCACGATCTCGGCGTACGTCGGGCAGTTTTCCAACAACTCCGCGTGCCGTCCCACTCCGACGACCCCTCCGTCCTCGAGAACGATGATCTGGTCGGCGTCGATGATCGTGGAGACCCGCTGGGCCACGATCACCATCGCGGACTGCGCGGTGACCGGCTGCAGAGCCGCTCTCAGTCGGGCATCGGTGCCCAGGTCGAGCGCGGAGAACGAGTCGTCGAAGAGGTAGATCTCCGGTTGCCGGACCAGGGCCCGGGCGATGGCCAGGCGTTGCCGTTGCCCACCGGAGACGGTGGTGCCGCCCTGCGCGATCGGTGCGTCCAGCCCGCCGGGCATCTGGGCCACGAAGTCCCGGGCCTGGGCGATCTCCAGCGCCGCCCACAGCTCCTCGTCGGTGGCGTCGGGATTGCCGTAGCGCAGGTTGCTGGCGACCGTTCCGGTGAACAGGTACGGCCGCTGCGGCACCAGGCCGATCCGCCGCCACAACTCGTCCGGTGCCAGCTCCCGCACGTCCACCCCGTCGACCAGCACCGCGCCGGCGGTGACGTCGACCAGGCGGGGAATCAGCGACAGCAGGGTCGTCTTACCGGCGCCGGTGCTGCCGATGATCGCCGTGGTGGTGCCCGGGGTGGCCCGGAAGGAGATGTCCCGCAGCACCGGCTCGACCGCGCCCGGGTACTGGAAGCGCACTCCCCGCAGCTCCAACTCGGCCCGGGTGGACAGCTCGGTCACCGGCTCGGCGGCGGGGACCACTGAGGAGTCGGTGTCCAGCACCTCGACGATCCGCTCGGCGCAGACCGCGGCCCGGGGCACCATCATCAGCATGAAGGTGGCCATCATCACCGCCATCAGGATCTGCATCAGGTACTGCAGGAAGGCGGTGAGCGCGCCAACCTGGATCGCGCCGGCGTCGACCCGCTGAGCGCCGAACCAGAGCACCGCCACGCTGGAGACGTTCAGCACCAGCATGACCACCGGGAAGATCAGTGCCATGAGCCGGCCGGTACGCAGCGCGGTGGCGGTCAGGTCGGCGTTGGCGACGGCGAAGCGATCCGTCTCGTACGGCTCGCGGACGAAGGCGCGGACCACTCGGATGCCGGTGATCTGCTCGCGCAGCACCCGGTTGACCGTGTCGATCCGGGTCTGCATCAGCCGGAACCCGGGCACCATCCGACGGATGATCGCGCCGAGCGTGACGGCCAGCACCGGCACGCTGACCAGCATCAGCCAGGAGAGCCCGACATCCTCGCGGAGCGCCATCACCACGCCGCCCACGCTCATGATCGGTGCGGCGACGAGCATGGTGCAGCTCATCAGGACGAGCATCTGCACCTGTTGGACGTCATTGGTGTTGCGGGTGATCAGCGACGGCGCCCCGAACCGGGCCACCTCGCGGGCGGAGAAGCGGTTGACGTGGCCGAACAACCTGGCCCGAACGTCCCGGCCGAAGCCCATCGCGACCCGCGCGCCCAGGTAGACCGCAGCGATCGAACAGACGATCTGGATCAGGCTGACCAGCAGCATCCATCCGCCGGTGTGCACGATGTAGTCGGTGTCGCCCCGCGCCACGCCCTGGTCGATGATGTCGGCGTTGAGGCTGGGCAGGTAGAGCGAGGCCATGGTGCCCACGAACTGGAGCAGCACCACCGCCAGCAGCGGTCGTCGGTAGGTGCGCAGTTGGTTGCGCAACAGTCGGATCAGCACGCCGGATCCTTCGGTTCGGTAGGGCGGCCGGTCATTCGCGGGTCGTCCCCGCTGGCGATGACCTCGAGCAGGAACTCCCGGATCACCTGGGCCTTCACCGGGTCGGCGTCGACCGAGGTGAGCGAACGCCCGGAGTGCATCAGAGCGCTGAGCGCGGCCACCCGTTCCCGCCCGGCGGGAGTGAGGGCGAGCCGCACGCTGCGCCGGTCGCTGTCGTCGCGCTGCCGCTCGACGAGCCCGTCGCGGGCCAGCGTGTCCACGATGCCGGTCAGGGTCGCCGGGCGGACGAAGCCTTTTTCGGCGACCTCCCGGTGGGGCAGCTCGCCGTGCCGGGCGAGCGTCATCAGGGTGACCATGCCGGCCTGGGTGAGGCCGTGCTCCTCGGCGAGGTAGCGATTCCACTGCTGCCCGACGAGGTGCCCGGCCACCACCAGCAGCCGGCCGAGCGGTACATCCCGGAGAGTGACGAGTTCCACGAGAGGCAGATTAGCTCCCTGATAGTCAGGGGCCAAACGAAATTGCCGCAGCAGTGGCCACGAACACGATCTGCAGGACGGTGCGCTGCCCGAGCGGGGTGACCGCACTCCCGGCGAGGGTCAGTCGCCGACGCGCGGCCGAGACGTTGGCCGGAAACATCGCGAGCATGAGCAGGCCGAGCCCGGCTGCGGACACCCTCGCGGTCGTCGGCACGAGCAGGCCGATCGCACCGACCAGCTCCAGCACGCCGGTGAGGGTGACCAGCAGGTCCGGCCGGGGCAGTCGGGGTGGGACCATCGCGATCAGGTCGGCCCGGCGCTGACCGGCGAAGTGCGCGACCGCGGTCAGTGTGAACATCACGGCCAGCCCGACCCGCAGTGCGGGGTGCCAGCCGTCGAGTGCGGACACGCCGGCCAGGCCGGCCAGGTGGGCCAGCGCGGTTCCGAGCAGTAGGGCGATCAGGGGTGCCATCGAAATCCTCCTCCATCAACTTGTCACTGGCAAGATTGCGCGTCGGGCTGGCATCTTGTCAATGACAAGTTAGGATTCGGGCATGACCGAGACGCGCTCCTACCACCACGGCGACCTGCGCCGCGCCCTCCTCGCCACCGCGCTGGAGGCGATCCAGGAGGTAGGGCCCGCCGCGCTGAGCCTGCGCGACCTGGCCCGTCGGGCTGGCGTCTCGCATGCCGCGCCCGCGCACCACTTCGGTGACAAGGCGGGTCTGCTCACCGCGTTGGCCGCTCAGGGCTTCGACCTGCTGGCACAGCGGCTGACGGAGACAGGCGACGACTTCCTGGCCGCCGGTGTCGCGTACGTCGACTTCGCCGTCACGCACCGCGCGTACTTCGAGGTGATGTTCCGGCCCGAGCTCTACCGGACCGACGACGCTGACCTGGTCGCGGCCCGGGAGCGCGCCGGCGCCGCGCTCCGCTCGGGGGTGGCGACCCTGCCCACCGGCGGCGCGCCCGTCGACGCCGAGCGGGACGCGCTCGCCGCCTGGTCGATCGCCCACGGCTTCGCCACCCTCTGGCTGGCGGGCGCACTGCCGGAGCGCGTGGGCGACAACCCCCGCGACGCAGCCCGCGAAGTCCTCGGGCGGCTAACCCCGTAACCACTCCTGCTCGATCGACCCGGCGGGGCGTGGGATCACCAGCTGGTGGGGAGGGGCATTCCTTCGGTGAAGCCGGCCGCGCTCTGCACGCCGACGATCGCCCGCTCGTGGAACTGCGTCAGGTCCCGTGCCCCGGCGTACGTGAAGGCGCTGCGCACCCCGGCGATGATCTCGTCGATCAGGTCCTCGACGCCAGGTCGGGCCGGGTCCAGGTGCATCCGCGCCGAGGAGATGCCCTCCTCGAACACCGCCTTGCGGGCCCGGTCGTACGGGCTGTCGTCGGCGGTGCGGGCGCTGACGGCCCGAGCCGAGGCCATCCCGAAGCTCTCCTTGTACCGCCGGCCGTCCGCATCGGTGTACAGGTCACCGGGGGACTCATAGGTGCCGGCGAACCAGGAGCCGATCATCACGTTCGACGCCCCGGCAGCGAGCGCGAGCGCCACGTCCCGTGGGTGCCGCACACCGCCGTCGGCCCACACGTGCCGGCCCAACTGGCGGGCCGCGGTCGCGCAGTCGAGTACGGCGGAGAACTGCGGGCGACCCACGCCGGTCATCATCCGGGTGGTGCACATCGCGCCCGGCCCGACGCCGACCTTGATGATGTCCGCGCCCGCCTCGACCAGGTCGCGTACCCCCTCGGCGGTGACCACGTTGCCGGCCGCCACCGGCACCCCCGGGTCCAGCTTGCGGACCGCCTGGAGCGCCGAGATCATGCGCGCCTGGTGGCCGTGCGCGGTGTCCACGACCAGCGTGTCCACCCCGGCCTCCAGCAGCGCCGCGGCCTTACCGGTCACGTCACCGTTGATCCCGACGGCCGCCGCGATCCGAAGCCGACCCCGGTCGTCCACGGCCGGCGTGTAGAGGGTGGCGCGCAGCGCGCCCTGGCGGGTCAGCACCCCGACCAGCCGACCGTCGGCGTCCACCACCGGAGCGAGCCGGCGACGCCCCGCGGAGAGCAGGTCGAAACCGGTACGCGGGTCCGCGTCCGCCGGAATGGTATGCAGCTCGGTGGACATCACGTGGCGCAGTTGAGCGAACCGGTCGACGTCCGTGGTGTCCGCCTCGGTGACCACGCCCATCGGCCGGCTGTCCTCGTCGACCACGATCACTGCGCCGTGCGAGCGCTTGGGCAGCAGGTGGATGGCGTCGCCCACGGTCTCGGTCGGGCCCAGGGTGATCGGCGTGTCGTAGACCAGGTGCCGCTGCTTGACCCAGGCGACGACGTTCGCCACCACCTCGATCGGGATGTCCTGCGGGATCACCGTGATCGCACCCCGGCGGGCCACCGTCTCGGCCATCCGTCGGCCGGCGACCGCAGTCATGTTCGACACCACCAGCGGGATGGTGGTGCCGGTGCCGTCGCCGGTGGACAGGTCGACGTCGAGCCGGGAACCCAGGTCGGAGCGGGCCGGCGCCATGAAGACGTCGGTATAGGTCAGGTCGTGCGCGGGGACCGCGCCGTGAAGGAACCGCACCCGGCCATCATTCCCGGCCCCGGCCGCCCGCGCCCGTCCCGGTGCCGCAAACCACCCTCCCCGCACTCCCGCCGACGGGACGAAGTGCTAGGAAGTGCCCGTTCCTGCGCACCGGGCGTTGATCAGGTGCCCGCCGCTCAGGCGATGGTGCAGATGGGGGCACCGGCGGTGATCACGGCGCCAACCTCGGCGCTGAGCCCGCTGACCGTGCCCGCCTTGTGGGCGTGCAGCGGCTGCTCCATCTTCATCGCCTCCAGCACCACCACCAGGTCGCCCTCGGCCACCGTGTCGCCGTCCGCCACCGCGATCTTGACGATCGTGCCCTGCATTGGTGAGGTGAGCGCGTCGCCGCTGACCGGGGCGCCGGCCTTGGCTCCACCGCCGCGCCGGGTCGCCTTGCGGGTGGCGGGTGCTGCGGTGGTCGTACTCCCGCCGAAGCCGGCGGGGAGGCTGACCTCGAGGCGCTTGCCGCCCACCTCGACCACGACGGTGTCGCGCTCGGCCGGCGCATCGGCGGCGCCGGCGGCGGCGACGAACGCCGGCACGGTGTTGTGGAACTCCGTCTCGATCCACCGGGTGTGCACGGTGAACGGTTCAGCGGTGAACGCCTCGTCCCGCACGACAAGTCGGTGGAACGGCAGCGCGGTGGCCATCCCGTCGATGACCATCTCGTCCAGCGCGCGGCGGGCGCGCTCCAGCGCCTCGGTCCGCGTCTCACCGGTGATGATCACCTTGGCCAGCAGCGAGTCGAAGTTGCCGCCGATCACGTCGCCGGCCGAGATGCCGGTGTCGACCCGCACACCCGGGCCCGTGGGCAGGCGCAGCGCGGTGACCGTGCCGGGGGCGGGCAGGAAGTTGCGGCCCGGGTCCTCGCCGTTGATCCGGAACTCGATCGAGTGCCCGCGCGGCGTCGGGTCCTCGGTGATCCGCAGCTTCTCGCCGTCGGCGATCCGGAACTGCTCGCGGACCAGGTCGATGCCGGCGGTCTCCTCGGTGACCGGGTGCTCGACCTGGAGTCGGGTGTTGACCTCCAGGAAGGAGATGGTGCCGTCCACGCCGACCAGATATTCCACCGTGCCGGCGCCGTGGTAGCCGGCCTCACGGCAGATCGCCTTGGCGCTGTCGTGGATCTGTGCCCGCTGGGCGTCGGTGAGGAACGGCGCGGGCGCCTCCTCCACGAGCTTCTGGTGCCGCCGCTGTAGCGAGCAGTCCCGGGTGCCCACCACGATCACGTTGCCGTGCTGGTCGGCGAGGACCTGCGCCTCGACGTGCCGGGGCTGGTCCAGGTAACGCTCGACGAAGCACTCGCCCCGCCCGAACGCAGCGACCGCCTCCCGGGTGGCCGACTCGAAGAGCTGGGGGATCTCCTCCATGGTCCGGGCGACCTTGAGGCCGCGCCCACCGCCACCGAAGGCGGCCTTGATGGCGACCGGCAGACCGTGGTCGACGGCGAACGCCATCACCTCATCCGGGTTGGCCACCGGGTCCGGGGTGCCGGGGACCAGCGGTGCGCCGGCGCGCTGGGCGATGTGCCGGGCGGTGACCTTGTCGCCCAGGTCGCGGATCGCCTGCGGGGTCGGGCCGATCCAGGTCAGCCCGGCGTCGATGACCGCCTGGGCGAAGTCGGCGTTCTCCGACAGGAAGCCGTAACCGGGGTGCACGGCGTCGGCACCGGCCCGGGCGGCGACGTCGAGCAGCTTGTCGATGCGCAGGTAGGTCTCGGTCGCGCTGTCCCCGCCGAGTGCGTACGCCTCATCGGCGAGGGTGGCGTGCAGGGCGTCGCGGTCGGAGTCCGCGTACACGGCGACGCTGGCCAGGCCGGCGTCGCGGCACGCACGGATCACCCGGACGGCGATCTCGCCGCGGTTGGCGATGAGTACCTTGCGCACCTTCGTGGCTCCTCCCGGGCAGGTTACTGACGGGGAGTGTATCGGCCACCCTGGTGACCCTAACGATCGCTCAGTGTGGGATGCCGCACTGCGCCGCCACCTTCTAGTCAAACTTGTCTATTACGCTTGTCAGGTGTCTTCGACTCGGATGATGATCCTCGGTCTGGTGCGGTGGATGCAGCCCGTGCACGGATATGACGTGCGTCGCGAGCTGTTGAGCTGGAACGCCGACAAATGGGCGAACGTGCAACCCGGCTCGATCTACCACGCGCTGCGCAAGCTCAGCGAGGAGGGCCTGCTGCGCGCCGTCGCCACCGAGCAGGTCGGCGCCCGTCCGGCGCGCACCACGTACGAGGTGACGGCGGTGGGGGAGGACGAGTTCCAGACGTTGCTGCGCGGCTTCTGGTGGGGGTTGTCCGAGCCGCTGGACCCGTTCTCCGCCGCGTTCTCCTTCCTGCCGGCGCTGCCCCGCTCCGAGGCGGCGGCCGCGCTGCGAAACCGGGCCAACCTGCTGCGCGCCAGCATCGAGTCGATGCGAGCCTCGCTGGAATCCGACTGGATGCGCAACACCAAGCCGGTGCACGTCGGTTGGATGTTCGAGCTGTGGTCGGCGCGGGCGGAGGCGGAGATGGGTTGGTGCGAGCAGATCGCGACACGGATCGACTCGGGAGTGTCATACCTGCCTGCTGAGCTGGAGAACGGGGAGGTCTGGCCGCATCAGGTGGGCAGTCGCTCCCCAGACGCGAAATAATCAACGTTGACTAAAAAAGCTATATCGCGTTAGCCTGCTGGCGCACAGCGGGGGAGTGCGTCGTTCGGCGGCCTCCCAACCTTGACGGCCGGCCCAGTCGCCGGCCCCGGACGACCAGGAGCAGAGATGATCGAGACCAGGGGGCTGCGGAAGTCGTTCCGCTCCCGCGCGGGTCGAGAGACGAAGACGGTGGACGCCGTGCGGGGCGTCAACCTTGAGGTCGCCAAGGGCGAGATCTTCGGCTTCCTCGGCCCGAACGGCGCCGGCAAGACCACCACGCTGCGGATGCTCGCCACGTTGATCGAGCCGGACGGCGGCGAAGCCACCATCGCGGGTGCCGACCTGCGTAAGGACCCGGCCGAGGTGCGCCGGCGGATCGGCTACGTCCCGCAGGGCGGCAGCACCTGGGACGAGTCCACCGCCCGCGAGGAGCTGGTGCTGCACGCCCGCATGTACGGCATCGGCAAGGCCGACGCACAGCGGCGCGCCGCCCGCGCCCTGGATGCCTTCCAGCTCACGGAGTACGCCGACCGTAAGTGCAAGACCTACTCCGGCGGTCAGCGCCGGCGGGTGGAGATCGCGCTCGGCATCATCCACGAGCCGAAGATCGTCTTCCTGGACGAGCCGACCACCGGCCTCGACCCGCAGAGCCGCGCCCACATGTGGGACGAGATCCGCCGGCTACGCGGCGACGGAATGACCGTCTTCATCACCACGCACTACCTGGACGAGGCCGACGCACTCTGCGACCGGATCGCGATCATGGACAACGGCGAGGTGGTGGCCGAGGGCACGCCGGCCGAGCTCAAGCGGGAAATCTCCGGCGACGTGGTGCTGGTCGGCCTCGACCTGGCCGCCACCCCGCAGGCCGCGAAGGCGCTCGACGGTGAGCCGTACGTCAACAAGCTGGAAACCGTCGACGAGGGCGGCCTGCGCCTCTACGTCGACGAGGGCGCCACCGCCATCCCGCAGGTGCTGCGCAGACTCGACCACGCCGGGCTGGAGCTGCGCTCGATCGAGCTGCACCGACCCAGCCTGGACGACGTCTTCCTCACCAAGACCGGCCGCTCGCTGCGCGAGTCCTGACCAGAAGAGACGACTCATGAAATTCGCCCGTGACACCTGGCTGATCTTCCAGCGTCAAACCCAACTCCTGCTGCGCAACCCGGTCTGGGTCTTCGTCGGCGTGTTCCAGCCGGTCATGTACCTGCTGCTCTTCGCCCCGCTGCTCAAGCCGGCACTCAACGCGCCCACCCAGGCCGCCGCCTACAAGATCTTCGTACCCGGTCTGCTGGTGTTGCTGGCGATCTTCGGCGGCCTGTTCCAGGGCTTCGGCCTGATCGCCGAGCTGCGCGCCGGCGTCATCGAACGCTCCCGGGTCACCCCGATCAGCCGGCTCGCCCTGCTGCTCGGCCGCTCGCTGCGCGACGTGGTGTCACTCCTCGTGCAGGCGGTCATCATCACCCTGCTGGCGCTCCTGTTCGACCTGCGGGTGTTCATCGGGGACCTGCTGTTGGCGTACCTGATGCTCGCCCTGATCGCCCTCATGACCTCGGCCGTCTCCTACGGCGTCGCACTCAAGGTCAAGAGCGAGGACGCGCTGGCCCCACTGATGAACACCGTGGCGCAGCCGGTGCTGCTGCTCTCCGGCATCCTGCTGCCACTGACCTTCGCGCCCGGCTGGTTGCAGGGCATCGCCAACTGGAACCCGTTCTCCTGGGCGGTCGACGGCACGCGGGCGCTGTTCGCCGGTGACCTGGGCAGCGACAAGGTCTGGCAGGGCCTGACCATCACCGCGGTCCTCGCCGCGTTGGGCGTCTACTGGGCCGCCCGCCAGTTCGCCCGCAGCGTCCGCTGACGCGGGCTCTTTGATCAACACGAGTTCCTGGATGTCGGGGTGTCCTTCGCGTGAGGACACCCCGACATCTGCGTTCAGGCGGGGCAGCTCTCGGCCCCCGGTGGTTCCTGGCGCTCAGCGCACCCGGGCGAGGGTCAGGCCGTCCGCGATCGGAAGCATCACCGGGTCCACCCGTACGTCAGCGAGGACCTCGTCGTTGAACGCGGCGATGGCCCGGTCGCCTTCGTTCTGCGGGGCGGTCACCCGCCCACCGCGCAGCACGTTGTCGACGGCGATCACCCCGCCCGGTCGCATCCGGGGCACCAGCTCCGCCCAGTAGATCGGATAGCCGGTCTTGTCCGCGTCGATGAACGCGAAGTCCAGGTAGCGCTCGTACGGCAACTCCCGCAGCCGGTCCCCGGCCGGGCCGATGCGCAGATCGATCCGGTCCTGCACGCCGGCCAGAGCCCAGTAGCGCCGGGCGATGCCAGTGAACTCCTCAGAACTGTCGAAGCAGGTCAGCCGACCACCTTCGGGCAAGCCGCGGGCGATCGCCAGCGACGAGAGCCCGGTGAACGTGCCGACCTCGACGGCCTGCCGCACGTCGAGCAGCCGGGTGAGGAACGTCAGGAACGCGGCCTGCTCCGGGGCCACCTGCATGGTGGCGTGCTCCGGCAGCACCGACCGGGTCTCCTCGGCCAAATTCCGGATGATCTCGTCCGGCGGCGAACCGTGCGCGACCAGGTAGGCGTGCAACTCGTCCGTGAGCGGAATCGACTTGGTGGTCATGACCGGACGGTACCGAGCGGCTCGACCGATTGCCCCCCGGGCGCGACCTTCGTCCACAGGTCGGTGATCCGCAGGTCCAACTCGGCGAGGAGCCGACGCAGCAGCGGCATCGACAACCCGACCACCGTCCCCGGGTCACCCTCGATCCGCTCCACGAACGGCCCACCCAGCCCGTCGATGGTGAACGCGCCGGCCACCGCCAGCGGCTCACCACTGGCCACGTACGCGGCGATCTCGTCGTCGCTGATGTCCGCGAAGTGGACGGTGGTCGAGGCGACCGCCTCCGCGCGCCGCCCGGCGGTAACGTCGATGAGGCAGTGCCCGCTGTGCAGAACGCCGCTGCGCCCCCGCATCCGCAGCCAACGCCGGGTCGCATCCGCAGGGTCCGCCGGCTTGCCGAGGATCTCCCCGTCGAAGGCGAGCACCGAGTCGCAGCCGATCACCAGCGTCCGCTGGTCGGCGCCAGGGCTGAGCCGGGTCAACACCGCCTGCGCCTTGAGCCGAGCCAGCTCCAGGCACAACTCCTCAGCCCGATCGGTCACCACCAGGGACTCGTCCACCCCGCTGACCAGCACATCCGGCTCAATACCGGCGGCCTGGAGGGACTTACGACGGGCAGGGCTAGCCGAAGCGAGCACGAGGCGGAGCGGCAGAGATTCAGACACCTACCCGACGTTACCGGCTCACCACCCCCGCAACGACCTCCCCAGCCCCGACACGACCGCCCCGCCCCGACCCGCCCTGCTCCGACCCTCCCGCCCCGGCCCGGCGGCGCGTTGATCGACTCGGCCCGGGCGGGCCCGGCGGCGCTTTGATCGACTCGGCTTCCTTGATATCGGGGTATCCCACCGCTCGGACACCGCGACATCAAGGAACGCGAGTCGATCAACGCGGCGCCGGCCAGTCAGCGACTGATTCTGGGCGGCGGATCGTCCCCACGCCGACGCCGTCGCGCCACCACCACCCATCCGACCCCGGCAGCCAAGATCACCCCGAGCGTGGCCAGGCCACGTGCCGTCGCGCCGCTGCCGTCATCGCCCGGCTGAGCACCGGCCCACGTCGTCGAGCCAGCACCGGCCGGCGCGCTCACCGACTCAAAACCCAGCGGCGGTACGTCCGCAGTCAGCGCCGCAACGAGGTCGATCACGCCATAGCCGTACTCGTCGTCGCGCCCAGGCGGGCCCTTGTCGACGGCCGTAGCCGTCAGCCGGTGCGCCACCTCCCGCGCCGGCAGGTACGGGTACTTAGATCTGATCAACGCGGCAGCCCCGGCCACAATCGCCGTCGCGTCAGAAGTTCCAGTGCCTTTGCGGTACTTGCCGTCAATACTCGTGCTGTAGATGTCAACCGCCGGCGCGACCACGTCAATCTCCGGTCCGGTAACCGAAAAGCTGGCCGAGTTTCCAGCCCGATCAACGCCGCCTACGGCAATAACTCCGGGATAGGCCGCAGGAAAGCTGACGAACTCATCACGGGGTTTGTTGCCTGCCCCTGCAACCACGGTGACGTTTGCTTGTATTGCCAACTCCACGGCGCGCTTTAGTTGAGTATTTGGCCCTGCGACTGAAGAGATGCTGACCACCGTCGCCCCTCGGGAGACCGCGAACTCTATCCCGGCCGCAAGGTTGTCGCTGTCACCATCTTGATCTGTCCGACTGGTTCGAATGGGTAGGATACTGGCTTCTGGGGCGATGCCGAGAGCGCCGCTGTTGTCCGGCTGTCCGTGAGCAGCGATTAGCCCTGCCATTCCGGTGCCATGGCTACTCTCGTCCTGCCAACCGTCACCGCTGCCGGCGGCGACGATGTCGGTGCCGCTGAGGAGATTTCCGCGCAGATCAGGGTGAGGTGCCACGCCGGTGTCTGGCACGGCCACAATCACCCCTTTACCCTTGCTGATCCTTTGTGCTTCGATGGCGTTGAGGTAACTCAGATGCCACTGATCCCTCCGTACCCGTTCAACACCCGCCGAAGTCTGGCTGCCTTGCGCTTGCCGCAGCACAGGCAGTGCCGTGGCCGTGAGGCTGAAGCTTGCCAGTAGTACTCCGCAGGTCTGCAGGATCAATGGTCCAGACCAATGGCCGGGCCGGGATCGATGGGACCCTCTTCTTTCGGCGGTCGAACAATTGGTGTGACGCCTTCGTCTGTGTCCCAAGGGCGGTCTGGATCCCAGCGGCGCTTCTCGTCATCCTGCTTTGCCCGGACGTCAGGCCGCGCGGATGCAATGCCACCCGGACTTGCGCCGGTGCTGCCACTAATGCTGGAGCCGGTGCCGAACGGCGAGATCCCGTGCAGCGCGCTTGAGCCTCGGCCGCCCCCCGGACGAGAGCCTGCACCGCCAGTGGGTCCCGTTCCGGCGCCCCCACCGCCGATTAGACCGCCCACCGGGTTGATGCGCCGGGGTTGGCCGGCGCTGGCCCCAGGTTGACCAAGTCCCATTCCAGGCATCCCGCCGATCAGGCCGCCGGGCGGCATCGGTCGCGGTTGTGCAGAAGGATTCCCCTTGGATCCGGTGTTGCTTGCCGGGAGATCGGTCGCGTGGGGTCGCGAGCGCGGTGCCTGTGAGATATCACCACGCGCAGAGATGACAGGTGGTATTGGCGGTGCCCCGAAGCCAGGAGTTGGACTGGGCGGCGTAAGTGGTGTAGCACCAGGCGGGACCGGGGTTATGGGGCCAGAGGCAATGACACTGCCTGCGCCGCCAAGAACTGGCCCGACGCCAAGGCTTGTTGATGATGTCCCCACCTGACTTGCAGCGGCGCTTGGCCGAGTTGTCGAGGCTGGTGGGAGTGGCACCGGGACTACGGGAGGAATGACAGGAGCGACGGAAGTCCCGCCGTAAACGTCGGGATCGCTCTGGTCAATGCCGGGATTGACCCTCGGGCTGGGTGGTGGTTTTTGGAGGGTTGCTTGGGCTTGTTGGAGTTCGCCGCTGAGGTTGAACATCATGGCCCGGGCCTGCGCGTTCAGCCGTTCCAGCTCCACATCGGTAACAGGCGCCTGCGTTGCCCGGTTGCCCATCACCGCTTTCGGGTCGGCGGCTATCGATTCGTACGCCTGCTTCTGCTGGAACTTGGTCGCGTACTCCTCGTGGATCTTGCGGAGTGCGGCGCGGGTGGTGCCGATGGCCTGGGTGGCGGCGGACAGCGCGGTGTAGTTCGCGGCGGCGGCGTCGTGGGTGCGCTGCACCTTGCCGATCAGTTCGTCGAGTTCGGCGAGGTACGCGGTGGAGGCGGCGCTGGTTTCGGGGGGCCAGGCCCGGGCGAGCCCGCGTCGGTATTCCTGGAGGCGACCGAGGTGGGTTTGGGCCAGGTCGCAGACTTTGCGCCAGCCGGCGACCTGCTTCCAGTGGTTGGTGGTGTCGTGGTCCTGTAGGCAGGCCCACATGTTGTTGACGTCCATGAGTTGCCAGTCGGTGAGGCCGGAGGTGCGGCCGGTGCCCCGTTCGATCACGGCAGCACCACCGGCCCTTCGGCGTCGGGGCCGGTCGGGTCGGTCAGCATCGGCGTGGGGCCGCCGGGCAGCATGGTTGCCGGGTTGGCGAGTGCCTGTCGTACGTCCACCACTCGGGCGGCGGTGAAGGCGTCGCTGTCGGCGTATCGGGTGGCGACCTGATCGGCGGCGGCGGCCAGGTGGCCGGTGGCGCCTCGGACGGCGTACACCATGTCGGCGGTGGCCTGCTGCGTCTCGTGGTGCGCGTGCAGGAATGTGACCAGCTCGATGAAGGCGTCGCACGGGTTGGGCAGCTTGGCGGACATGTCTTCGGCGATGTACGACAGGTGGGGCGCGTAGTTGCTCTCGACCTCGGCGGCGAGTCGATCGGCGAACTCTCTGAGCTGGCTGATGTCGGCCTCGATGCCGCCGTAACCGTGCAGCCAGGGTGTTGGCCGGTCTTCTTCGGGGATCATGGATCCTCCCTACCTGTCACGGCACCGTTTCCCTGAGTGAGGGTAACGGCTCTCCGTGCCCCTGGCAGCCCCCGCGCGGCGGGTCGGGTCAGCGGGGCAGACCGGCGGTGCGCCACGCACCAGGGCCCATGGTGCGGCCGGCCGGTCGACCGCTGCGCGTCCAGGCGGACGCGGTCGCCGGCTCGGGGGCGGCGGCGGGGCGGGACCGGACGACGATCGCCCCCACGAGGGCGGCCAGTTCCTCGGCGGTGGGCACGCCGCGCACGACCCGGAACAGCGGCTCTTCGGCAGACATGACGCCAGGGTACGCGGGGCGAAGTTGCGGGAAGCGCACAGTGGCGTGCCGGCGGTGTGAGCGTCGGCGGGTCCGGGTACCGTCTCACCGATGTCGAGTGCGCTTCCCCAACTTGTCGCTGACCGATACCGGCTCCTGTCGCCGCTCGGCCAGGGCGGCATGGGCCGGGTGTGGAAGGCGCGCGACGAGGTGCTGCACCGCGACGTGGCCATCAAGGAGTTGGTGCCGCCGCCCGGTCTCACCGACGAGGAGCGCCGCGAGATGCGGGAGCGTTCGTTGCGGGAGGCCCGGGCCATCGCCCGGCTCAACCACGTCAATGTCGTTCGCATCTTCGACGTGCTGCGCACGGACGGCGATCCGTGGATCGTCATGGAGTACGTGGCGTCGAGGTCGTTGCAGGACACTCTCGCCGAGGACGGGCCGGTGTCGGTGGCCCAGACGATCGAGATCGGCCTCGGCGTGCTGGGCGCTCTCAGCGCCGCCCACAAGGCGGGTGTCATGCACCGGGACGTCAAGCCCGGCAACGTGTTGCTCGGCGAGGACGGCCGGGTGGTGTTGACCGATTTCGGTCTCGCGACCATCCCCGGCGACCCCAACGTGACCCGCACCGGCATGGTGCTCGGGTCACCCGCGTACATCTCGCCGGAGCGGGCTCGGGACGGCACCGCCGGGCCGGAGGCCGACCTGTGGTCGCTGGGCGCGACGCTCTACGCGGCGGTCGAGGGCAAGTCGCCGTACGCCCGGCCGTCGGCGATCGGCACCCTGGCCGCGTTGGCCACCGAACCGATGCCTCCGCCGAAGAACGCCGGCCCGCTCAAGGCCGTGCTCAACGGACTGCTGCGCAAGGACCCGACCGAGCGGATCACCGCCGAGGTGGCGGAGCGGTTGCTGCGCCGCGCCGGGGGCAAGCGGGCACGCGGGATTTCACTGCTTGATGGCGTACGCCGGCCGGGGCCGAACGGTCCGCGCGAGCCGCGCCTGCCGGTGGTGCCGGCCCCACGACCGGCCGAGAGTGTCGACCGGCCGGTGTCACCGCCGCCGGCCGCCGCCGCGACCACCTCTGCAGCCACCTCCGGTGCCGCCGCGACCCCCGCCGCCGATGCCACGCCGACGGCCGTCGTTTCCGGTGCGGTCGCCGACCCAACCGCGGTCGTGCCGGCCGAGTCGGCGGCAACGGCCCCGGCCGAGCCGACCGCCACGATCGACCGACCGTCCGACGCTGACCCGTCCGATGCCGAGCCGACCGCGAAGGTCACGGCCGCGCCCGACACGAGCGGCGACGGTACGACGAACGTCGACGACGAGCCGACGGTTGTCGACGGTCCGCCGGTGGCTCCGGAGCAGCGCAAGCCGACCACACCGACGTCGCTGATGCCGCCGGTGAGTCCGGCCGGCCGCGCGGCGGTGCCGCCCTCGGATGGCACGAAGCCGAACAACACCCGACGCAACCTGCTGATCGGTGCCGTTGTCGCCCTGCTGCTGATCGGCCTCGTGGTTGTCGTGCCGATGCTGACCAAGGACGACGACAGGACCCCGCAGGCCAACCCGACCAGCGCTGCCACGACCTCCGCGCCCGCGCCGACCTCGGCTGCGGCGCCTCCGCCGCCCACCAGCGGTGCCCCGAGTCCGTCCGCCTCGGCCACTCCCTCGGTAGACCCGAACGCGCTGCCGGCGGGCTGGAAGCTGCACCGGGACCCGGCCGGCTTCGCCCTGCCGATCCCCGGTGGTTGGGTGCGTAGCCAGGTCGACGGCAACACGGTCGTCTTCAACCAGTCCAACGGGCCGGGAAAGCTGCTCGTGCAGTGGACCAGCACCCCGAGGAAGGATGCGGTCGCGGACTGGCGGGAGCAGGAGCCGAATCGCGCGAGCCGCGTCAACAACTACGAGTACCTCAGCATCGAGCGCTGCACCTTCTGGAAGACCTGCGGTGACTGGGAGTGGCGGGAGACCCGGGATGGTCAGCGGATCCACGTCCGCAACCGCGGGTTCGTGACGGCCAAGAACCGCGGTTACGCCCTGCGGTGGGAGATCGCGGAGAAGGACTGGCGGGCCAACCTGCCGAACTTCGACCGGATCGCCAAGGGTTTCGTGCCCGACCGCCAGGACTGAAACTGATTCGCATGACCTTGCGTCGTCCTGGGTAATTGACCTTCGACGACGGAAGGAGGCACGACATGCGTTACCGACGGAGGGACGCTCGGCCTCGGCTGGCACTGTGGATGCTCGTGGCGCTCGGCGACGCGATCCTGCTGCTGGTCGCGGTGGGGATTCCGGCGCTCATCGCACTGCTCGGCGTCGTGGTTGTTACCGCTTTTGGTGTGGCCGCCTGGCGGCTGAGCCGGAGGGACACTCTGGCTCGCGAGGAAGCTGTGGTGCCGGCGTTGAGCCGGCGGCGGGCCTGACCCGTACCGGGTGATGTGGCGGCAGCCGGACCGATTGTCGACCGTGTGGTGACCGTCGATCCCGCTGCCGCCAACGGCCCGATCAGGTGTTGTTGGCCAACGCGATCAGCCGACTCCGGTCGCCGTTCCAGTAGTTGCGGTCCACGTTGCCACTGATCCCGGAGACAGCGCCGGTGCTGGTGTACTGCCAGAAGCTCCACACCGAAGCGCCGGCCGGCAGGGCGCCCGGCGTGCTCGACCAACGGGCCAGCCAGAGCGGGTGGTTCGCCCACGGGCCGGTCCAGCTGCCGGTGCACTGGTTCCACCAGCTGGCGGTGGTGTAGATGACCGCGTACCGGCCGGTGCGGGAGCGGTAGGTGTTGAGGAAGTCCTGCACCCAGTTGCGCATCCCGGTCGTGCTGAGCCCGTAGCAGTAGCCGCCCGCGTACGGGTTGCCCTCGATGTCCAGGGCCGCCGGCAGGGTGCGGCTGTCCGCCGACCAGGCGCCGCCGTTGGAGGCCAGGTAGTTGGCCTGGGTCGAGCCGGCAGAGATGTTCGGTCGGGCGAAGTGGTACGCCCCGCGGATCACCCCGGCGTTGTACGAGTTGACGTAGTTCGCGTTGAAGCGCGGGTCCTTGTAGCTGGTGCCCTCGGTCGCCTTGATGAAGGCGAACTGAATGCCCGCGTTGCGGACGCTGGTCCAGTTGATGGAGCCCTGGTAGTTGGACACGTCGATGCCGGGTGTGGTGGCGGCGGCCGCCGGTCCGGCGGTCGCGACCAGGGCCGCCGCCGCGGTGGCGAGGACGGTGAGGCCGGCCGCGAGCGCGCGGCGCAGCGATGCTGAGGTACGGGCCATGAGTGCCTCCAAGGACGTCGCTCTATCGACATCCATCTTTGGAGCTAAGTGCCCTAGATCGCAAGGGTCGCTGAAGAAAGTTTCATCGAGGATGGTCAGCGTCTCGCGAGCCGGTGCCTCGGGAGCGACACGGAACGCCGCCGGTAGGCTCGCGCCCCATGATGTCGATCGACGGCTTGGGTGACCTGTGGGACACGCTGTTCGGCGCGCAGCCGGACCCGCCCCCGCTGCTGGTGCTGATCACCGCTGCCGTCGCGCTGGTGGTGGTGTCCACCCGGCTGCCGTGGCGGATCGCCCGTAACGCCATCACCATCGCGCACGAGGGCGGGCACGCCCTGATCGCCCTGCTCACCGGCCGCAAGCTGCACGGCATCCGGCTGCACTCGGACACGTCCGGGCTGACGCTCTCCGCCGGCCGCCCCACCGGACCGGGCATGATCCTCACCCTGCTCGCCGGCTACGTGGCCCCGCCGCTCGTCGGGTTGGCCGGCGCCTGGCTGCTGGGCGGCAACCGGATCACCCTGCTGCTCTGGGTCGCGGTGGCCCTGCTGCTGGCCATGCTCGTCATGATCCGCAACGCCTTCGGTGTGGTGTCGTTGCTGGTCACCGGTGCGCTGGTCTTCGCCGTCTCGTGGTACGCGACGCCGCAGGTCCAGGCCGCGTTCGCGTACGCCGGGGTGTGGTTCCTGCTGCTCGGCGGGGTGCGGCCGGTGGTCGAGCTGCAACGGATGCGCTCGCGTGGCCGGATGCCCGCCTCCGACGCTGACCAGCTCGCCGGGCTCACCCCGTTCCCGCCGCTCTTCTGGGTGACCGTCTTCGCCCTGGTCAACCTGGCCGCCCTGGTAGCAGGCGCGCTCCTCCTGGCCGGCCCGATCCTCACCAAGGCCGGCCTAACCGTCTGACCCCCCTTACCTGGTCGATCATGGAGTTGTGGCGGGCCGCATAAGCCGTGATTCATCCGCAGTCGGGCACCACAACTCCATGATCGACGGTGGAAACGCGGGCATGGGCGGGCAGAATGGGGAACATGCGATACGTGATCATCGGCGCGGGAGCGGTCGGCGGGACCATCGGCGTACGGCTGGCTCACGTCGACCGGGACGTGACCCTGGTGGCCCGGGGTGCGCACCTGGACGCGATCCGCGGGCGGGGTCTGACCCTGCGGCAGCCCAACGGCGAGGTCACCGCCCAGCTCACCGCCGTCGACGGGCCCGGTGACCAGCCGCTGCCGGCGGACACTGTGCTGATCCTCACCGTGAAGTCGCAGGACACCGCTGCCGCGCTGGGCGCCTGGGTGGACGCGCCGGTGGTCGGTGGCGGCACGGCCGGCGAGCGTCTGCCGCTGGTGACCGCACAGAACGGGGTGGCCAACGAGCGGGCCGCGCTGCGGCTCTTCGCCGACGTGCACCCGGTCTGCGTCTGGCTGCCGGCCACCCACCTGGATCCGGGCGTGGTGGTGGCCAACGGGTACCCGCACCCCGGGATGCTCCACATCGGGCGGTACCCCGGTGGGGCCGACGACACCGACCGGGCGATCGCCGAGGATCTGAGCGCCGCCGGGTTCGTCGCCCCGGTACGCGCGGACGTGCTGCGTTGGAAGTACGGCAAGCTGCTCAGCAACCTCGGCAACGGCCTGCAGGCGCTGCTCGGCCGGGACATCCCGGACGCGCTGGTCGAGCGGGTACGCGCCGAAGGTGTCGCCGTACTCGCCGCCGCCGGCATCGCACACACCTCGTCGGAGGAGGAGAAGGCCGAACGCGGTGACCTGGTGGGGCAGCGCCCGGTCGACGGCGAGGCCCGCTCCGGTGGCTCCACCTGGCAGAGCCTGGCCCGGGGCACCGGCTCGACCGAGGTCGACCACCTCAACGGAGAGATCGCGCTGCTCGGCCGGCTGCACGGCGTACCGACGCCGGCCAACGTCGCGGTCCAGCGGGCCGTACGCCGGGCGGTCCGGGAGCGGATCGCGGCCGGCGCGTTCCCGCTCGCCGACCTGGAGAAGATGATCGCCTGACCGGGGCAACCGCCGACCCCGCCCGGTGCGTGTTCCCAGCGACCGACACGGGGAGGTAGCGGGTGCCGGACGTCGACGGGTTCGACGAGTTCTACCGGGGGAGTCGGCAACGGCTGCTCGGGTTCGTCTACGCCCTCACCGGCGACCGGGGTGAAGCGCAGGACGCCGTGCAGGAGGCGTACATCCGGGCGTGGCAGCGCTGGTCGACGATCAGCGGGTACGACGACCCGGAGGCGTGGTTGCGGGTGGTGGCCAGCCGGATCGCGGTCAGCCGGTGGCGCAGTCTGCGGAGCCGGGCCCGCGCGTACCTGCGGCACGGTGCGACGGAGACGGTTCCCGGGCCGGGCACCGACACCGTCGAGGTGGTCGCCGCGCTGCGTCTACTGCCCGAGGAACAACGCGTCGCGATCGCCTTGTACTACCTGATGGGCATGCCGGTCGCCGACGTGGCGCGGGAGACCGCAGCCCCGGTGGGCACGGTCAAGGCTCGACTCTCCCGGGGGCGTGCCGCGCTCGCCGGTCTGCTCGCCGTCTCTGACCTGGAGGAGGCAACCGATGCGTGACGACCCGACGTTCGTCGAACAGATCCAGCGGGACCTGCGGGACGTGCGCTGGCTCGCCCCGGAGGAGATCCGCTTTCGGGGCCGTCGCCGCAGCCAGCGCAAGATCGTGGTGGCGACCGTCGTGCTGGCCCTCGCCGGGGTCTCCGCCGTGGCGGTCGCCGCGCCGAGGACGTCCCCGCCATTGGTTCAGCCGGCCGCCTCCGCCTCGCCGACCCGGCATGAGATCACCACTGACGCCCTGCTGCAGCCCGCCGACCTGTCGCAGCAGGTCGATGTGCAGCTCAGCCAATCGGGGCTGGGTGAGCCGGTCCGGCTGGCGGACATGCTCGACTACTGCCGGACGAGCCAGGGACGGTCGGAGGGCTGGCAGATGTCGATTCTGTCCCGTTCGCAGACGTTTGTGCCCAAACGCGCTGCGCCGATCCTCAAACAGTCGGATGGTCTGGTCACGCAGGATCTCTTCCGGCTGGCACCCGAGACGGCAAGACAGCTCTTCGCCAGTTTGGACGACCTGGTCGCTCCGTGTGCCGAGTGGTTGAACGTTGGGCCGATCCTGACGGCAGGAGGGACCCGCACGGGGGAAGCGCTGCACCGGTGGTCGGTGGTGCGGCGGGGCTTCGCCGGGGACGAGTCCGCCGTCCTGCGGGACTCGCTCACCGTCACCCGGGACCTGGAGACCGGGCAGCCGCTCGGCGACGCTCCGTCGCCGATCCTGCTGGCGGTTGTCCGGGTCGGCGATACCGTCTCGGTGCTCCGCCTCGGCTACGACGGCACCGAGGCCGAACTCATACGGCTCGCCGTGGCGGCGGCAGCCCGGATGTGCGCCGCCGCCAACCCTGCCTGCTGACCCCCGGCTCGGGGCCAGCAGGCAGCACCGAGATCAGAGCGGGATGTTGCCGTGCTTCTTGGGCGGCAGGGTCTCCCGCTTGGTGCGCAGGACTCGCAGCGCCCGAACGATCTGGGTGCGCGTCTCGTGCGGCGGGATCACCGAGTCGATGTAACCGCGTTCGGCCGCCACGTACGGGTTGGCCAGGGTGTCCTCGTACTCGGCGATCTTCTCGGCCCGGACCGCCGCCGGGTCCTCGGCGCCGGCCAGCTCGGAGCGGTAGAGGATGTTCACCGCGCCCTGTGCGCCCATCACGGCGATCTGGGCCGTCGGCCACGCGAAGTTCAGGTCCGCGCCGAGGTGCTTGGAACCCATCACGTCGTACGCCCCGCCGTACGCCTTGCGGGTGATCACGGTGACCTTGGGGACGGTCGCCTCGGCGTACGCGTAGATGAGCTTGGCGCCCCGGCGGATGATGCCGTCCCACTCCTGGCCGGTGCCGGGCAGGAAGCCGGGCACGTCCACGAAGGTCAGCACCGGGATGTTGAACGCGTCGCAGGTACGGACGAACCGTGCGGCCTTCTCGGAGGCGGCGATGTCCAGGGTGCCGGCGAAGTGCATGGGCTGGTTGGCGACCACGCCCACCGGCCGCCCCTCGACCCGGCCGTAGCCGACCACGATGTTCTGCGCGTAGAGCGGCTGGACCTCGAGGAACTCCCCGTCGTCGAGGACGTGCTCGATCACCCTGTGGATGTCGTACGGCTGGTTGGCCGAGTCCGGGATCAGGGTGTCCAGCTCCCGGTCCTCGTCGCTGATCGCCAGCTCGGCGGGAGCCTCGAAGACCACCGGCTCGTCGAGGTTGTTCGACGGCAGGTACGACAGCAGCGCCTTGACGTAGTCGACCGCGTCCTCCTCGTCGCTGGCGAGGTAGTGCGCGTTGCCGCTGCGGGAGTTGTGGGTGCGTGCCCCGCCCAGCTCCTCCATGCCGACGTCCTCGCCGGTCACCGTCTTGATCACGTCGGGGCCGGTGATGAACATGTGGGAGGTCTGGTCGACCATCACGGTGAAGTCGGTGACCGCCGGCGAGTAGACCGCGCCGCCGGCGCAGGGCCCCATCACCAGGGAGATCTGCGGGATGACCCCGGAGGCCCGCACGTTGCGGAAGAAGATCTCACCGTAGAGGCCGAGCGAGACCACGCCCTCCTGGATGCGTGCGCCGCCGGAGTCGTTGATGCCGACCACCGGGCAGCCGATCTTCATGGCCAGGTCCATCACCTTGACGATCTTCTCGCCGAAGACCTCGCCGAGCGAACCACCGAAGACCGTGAAGTCCTGCGCGAAGACGCACACCTGCCGGCCGTCCACCGTGCCGTAGCCGGTGACCACGCCGTCGCCGTACGGGCGGTTCTTCTCCAGGCCGAAGGCCGTGGACCGGTGCCGCGCCAGCCCGTCGAGCTCGACGAATGAGCCCTCGTCGAGCAGCATCTCGATTCGTTCGCGGGCGGTCTTCTTGCCTCGCGCGTGCTGCTTCTCGACCGCGCGGGCCGACCCGGCGTGCACCGCCTCGTCGACCCGGCGCTCCAGGTCCGCCAGCTTGCCCTCGGTGCTGTGGATGTTGGTCCCGGTCTCGGTAGTCACCCTGGGAATATAACGATGGTTCAGGTCGGTGCCGCTGTGCAGTACGCCTCAGTGCCGCCGCGGCCACCGCCGTAGGCTGGCGGAATGCCGGGCTCCCCGTACAACGATCTGGACCGCCCGCCGCTGTCGGCGGCCCGGCTGCGCCGTGCGTTGGTCGCGCCGAACGGGCCGTGGGCCCGGCTGGAGCTGCGCGCCGAGACCGGTTCCACCAACGCTGACGTGGCCGAGGCGGCCCGAGCCGGCGAGCCCGAGGGCCTGGTCGTGGTCGCCGAGCGGCAGACCGCGGGGCGGGGCCGGCGCGGCCGGGTCTGGGAGTCGCCGCCACGAGCTGGCATCGCCACGAGCGTGCTGCTGCGGCCCGGCGAGGCCGTGCCGGACCGCGGTTGGCTACCGGCGACACCCACGGGGTACGGGTGGCTGCCGTTGCTGGCCGGAGTGGCGCTGGTCGAGGCGGTGGCCCGGCTGGCCGAGCTGGAGGCCACCCTGAAGTGGCCCAACGACCTGCTGATCGACGACGCGAAGTGCGCGGGCGTGCTGGCCGAGGCGGTGCCGGGGCGCTCACCGGACCAGCCGCCGGCCATCGTGCTCGGCATCGGGCTCAACGTGACGCTGCGTGCCGATGAGCTGCCGGTGAATCCGACCGGGCTGCCGGCAACCTCGCTGCAGCTGGCCGGCGCGGTGGCCACCGATCGGGACCCGCTGCTGCGGGCTCTGCTGCGGGCTGTCGCCGACTGGTACGACCGTTGGCGCGACGCGGGCGGCGACGCGGTGGACAGCGGCCTGCGCGACGCCTACCTGGCGGCCTGCGCGACGGTCGGCCGCGAGGTACGCGTCCTGCTCCCCAACGGCGAGGCCCTGACCGGCACCGCGACAGGTGTGGACCGAGACGGCCAATTACAGGTGACCACCCCGACAGCCCTCCGCACCCTGGCCGCCGGCGACGTCCTCCACCTGCGCTGACCCATCCCCACCCCGCGATCTTGCAGTTGCTGCCCGGGCGGAACGGGCAAAAGCCGTAGCGCGGCGACCAAACGTGCAAGATCGCGAAGAGTGGGTGGGGCCGCGTGGCGGATGTTGTGGTGCCCCTTGGGGGGTTTACCGTCGGCGCGTCATGAAAATCGCGTTGGAGGTTCCCCGTGGCGTTTCCTGAAGACGTGCTCACCGAGGACGAGCATGTCGTGCTTCACCTGCACCCGCACTGGAAGGCGTTGATCCGGCCGATCGCGGTGCTGGTGCTGGCCATCGCCGCGGTGGTGGTCGGTGTGCTCCTGCTGCCCGAGAGCGGCGGCGGTTCGATCGCGCTGGCCGTGATCGGAGTGATCGCCCTGGTCGCGGTGCTCTGGCTCGGTCTGTGGCCGTTCCTGGTCTGGCGCACCACGCACTACCTGTTCACCAACGAGCGGGTGCTGCTTCAGCAGGGTGTCTTCTCCCGGGACCGGCGGGACCTTCCGCTCACCCGGGTCAACGACCATTCGATGAACCAGCATTTCCTCGAACGGCTGCTCGGCGCCGGCACGCTCACCATCGAGTCGGCCGGTGAGCGGGGCCAGTCGGTGCTCGCCGACGTGCCAAACGTCGGGAAGGTGCAGACCACCCTGTACGAGCTGGTCGAGGCACAGCACGACAAGCACTCGCTGGGCGACGGGGAGATGCGCGACATCCTCGCCGACATGCAGGACGGCAAGCCGCTGCGCGACACCACGACCTGATCCGGACCGATTGAGGCCCGCCCTGCCGCACAGTGTCGGGGCGGGTCAGTCGTGTGCTTCGGCCCTGGGCGGGACGGTTTCGGGTCGTTCCGGCCCGGGCCGGCTGATCCCGGCCGGGCCGGTGTCCGCCGGGCCGGTGTCCGCCTGGTCGCTCGCGGCAGGCAGATCGGCGTTGGCCAGGTCGGTGTTGGTCAGGTCGGCGTCGGTCGGGTCGGCGTCGGTCGGGTCGGCTTCGGCCGGTCGCACGGCGAACCAGCCCCGGAAGCGGGTCCGCAACACCTCCTGCTCGGGCCGGTCGTCCGGGCCGAGGCGCAGCATGGTGCCGGTGAGGCTGACGGTGCCGAGCCCGGGGCGGGCGGTCGACGGTCGGGCGCCCATCACGTCGACCCGAACGGCGAGCCGGTCGCCGGCGCGTACGGGGGCGAGCCAGCGCAGCTCCTCCAGGCCGGGGGACGCGTCCGCGGCTGCCCGGGACAGCAGGTGGTCGACGTACGCGCGCATGAACAGGCTGACCGTGTAGAAGCCGCTGGCGATCAGTCCGCCGTGCCGGCTCGCCCCGGCCAGGTCGGGGTCGACGTGGTACCACTGCGGGTCGAAGCGACGGGCGAAGGCGACCATCTCGTCGCCATCCACGGTGACCACACCGAGGTCGACGGTGAGCCCCGGGACGAGATCCTCGAAGAACAGCTCGGCGGGTTGCCCGGTGCCGGAGCGTGCGGCGGGTGTCGTCACCGGCGGGGGGCGCGGCGGGTGCTGACGTGTAGCTCCGCGGCGAGTTCCGCGTCCAGGTCGGCGGCGGGGCTGACGCTCAGCCGGGTGGGCCGACCCTGCGGAGGTGCGCCGGGCGGTGAGTCGGCGCGTTCCGCGGATTCCGCCTCTTCCAGCTCGGACACGGATTCGGCCAGCTCGGCGACCGGGTCCATTTCCGCCATGGTGTCCCACTCGTCGCGCGGGATGTCGTGCCAGGTGGAGTCGGGCTTCGCCTCGTCCTCGACTGGCGCGACGGGCTGGAAGACGAAGGTCCGGTATGACCAGAATCGGAACAGCGTGGCCAGCATGACACCGACGGTCTTGGCCACGTTCAACGCCAGTAGACCATGTACGCCGAGGCCGTACTTCGCCGCTGCCACGGCACCCAGCTCAATGAGCAGGCCAGCCCCGTTGAACAGGAAAAACAGGACGTATTCGCGCCGCAGCGCCTTCGGGCGATCCCGGTACGTCCAGTGCCGATTCATTAGGTACGACGTGATCGTGGCGACGATGGTCGCGATCACGGTCGCCTTCAACTGACCATTGACGAAAACGGTCAGTGCAAGGGCATTGAACACCGCGTAATTGATGACGGTGTTGATGCCGCCGACGATGCCGAACTTGAGCGCCTCGTGGATGAACTTCTGCCAGCGCTCAGGCAGCAGGCGGACAAGACGCATGCGAAACACCTTAGGGCAGTCGGTGCGGCCGGCGATCACCGGTCGAACGAGGTGGGCAGCAGGTCACGCCCCGTGGTCACGGTTGGGCTTCACCTGCGGAAGGGTCGGGGTTCCCGCTTCGACGAAGACGAACCGCCGGTACGACCAGAATCGGAACAGCGTGGCGAGGCCCGTGCCGACGATGTAGCTGGCGAGGTTGTCGGCCAGGCGCGTCTGGAACACGGCCGGCCAGATGCTGCCGAGCCCGTAGCGGCTGATCGCGAGGCAGGCCACCGTGATGCCGAGGCCGACCGCGTTGAAGAAGAAGAACAGCGCGTACTCGCGGGCCGCGTTGCTGCGCTGACGGTGCCGCCAGGTCCAGAACCGGTTGCCCACGAAGGCGACGGAGGCCGCGATCACGGTGGAGATCGTCTTCGCCGTCAACTCTTCGATGCCCCGACTGCTCGTCAGATAGTTGAAGAGCGCGAAGTCGATGAGGAAGGCGATACCGCCCACGGTGGCGAACTTGCTCATCTCGCGGAGCAGGTGACCGAAGCGGTCCAGCAGTCTGCCGACGAGACCCTGTCGGGTCTGCCGGGGGCCCGGTTGTTCCCCGGTCATCGTGGCGGCCACGGGGCGAGCCTACCGGCTGACGACCAGTCGGAGGGGCAGCTACGTCAAGCGGGCGTGGCCGCTCGGAAGCGCCCATCGCTGTGTGCGGAACTGTTGCACGCAGCGTAACCAATTGGGAGGAGTGACGCGGCCCGGAACGGGGATCCACGCACCGGTCGGCGGGGCAGGTCCACGGCCCGACCGCAACAAGCGTCCGCCGGGGTGCACAACAAGATTTGCGTGAAACTGCGCGGGAAAGCGGGTATCAGCTCGTGATACCGCAGCGAGGCCGTACCTTGTGCAGTTCTTCACAACCAGTCCCACTGACTCGGAAGGCTGCCCGGTTTACGCTGAGGCCAATCCCAGGTTTCCACGAAGGCGACGCATCGCGCCGCTGAGTCTCGTGCATCCCATAGATCGGTCAGCGTCGACCACAAGGAGATGTGTCATGGTTGCTCCGGCTGTTGTGCGGGGT
Organism: Micromonospora sp. LH3U1; assembly: GCF_028475105.1. Classification (NCBI taxonomy): domain Bacteria; kingdom Bacillati; phylum Actinomycetota; class Actinomycetes; order Micromonosporales; family Micromonosporaceae; genus Micromonospora; species Micromonospora sp. LH3U1. The sequence goes on from NZ_CP116936.1 coordinate 910,739, forward strand.
ATCGATCAGGCCCCGACGTCCCATCCGAAACTGCTCGCCTGGGTCCGTGAGGTCGCGGAACTGACCACCCCTGACCGTGTCGTCTGGGTGGACGGGTCCGACGAGGAGTGGCGCCGCCTCACCGATGAGCTGGTTGAGTCCGGCACGCTGATCCGGCTCAACCCGGAGAAGAAGCCCAACTCGTTCTACGCGCGTACCGACCCGACGGACGTCGCCCGGGTCGAGGAACGCACCTACATCTGCTCCGTCGACGAGGCGGACGCCGGCCCCACCAACAACTGGATGGCGCCGCCGGAGATGAAGCGGACGATGACCGATCTGTACCGCGGTTCCATGCGCGGTCGCACCATGTACGTCATCCCGTTCGTCATGGGCCCGGTCGAGGCCGAGTCCCCGATGTTCGGTGTCGAGATCACCGACAGCCCCTACGTGGTCGCGTCGATGCGCATCATGACGCGGATGGGCGCCCGGGTCCTCGAGGCGATGGGCAACGACGCGGACTTCGTGCACGCGCTGCACTCGATCGGCGCCCCGCTCGCCCCCGGCCAGCAGGACGTGGCCTGGCCGTGCAACGAGACCAAGTACATCTCGCACTTCCCGGAGACCCGGGAGATCTGGTCGTACGGCTCCGGTTACGGCGGCAACTCGCTGCTCGGCAAGAAGTGCTACTCCCTGCGGATCGCCAGCGTGATGGGCCGGGACGAGGGCTGGCTCGCCGAGCACATGCTGATCCTGAAGATCACCTCGCCGGAGGGTCGGGTCTACCACATCGCTGGCGCCTTCCCGTCGGCCTGCGGCAAGACCAACCTCGCCATGGTGGAGCCGACCATTCCCGGCTGGAAGGTCGAGACCATCGGCGACGACATCGCCTGGATGCGGTTCGGCGCGGACGGCCGCCTCTACGCGGTCAACCCGGAGTACGGCCTGTTCGGTGTCGCGCCCGGCACCGACTGGAAGACCAACGCCAACGCCATGCGCACACTGGACCGGGGCAACTCGGTCTTCACCAACGTGGGCCTCACCGACGATGGCGACGTCTGGTGGGAGGGCATGGGTGAGCCGCCGGCGCACCTGATCGACTGGAAGGGCAACGACTGGACGCCAGAGAGCGACAGCCTCTCCTCCCACGCGAACAGCCGGTTCTGCACCCCGATCACCCAGTGCCCGATCCTCGCCGACGAGTATTTCGACCCGAACGGCGTGCCGATCGACGCGATCCTCTTCGGTGGCCGTCGGCGGGACACCGTCCCGCTGGTGACCGAGGCCCGCGACTGGGTGCACGGCGTCTACATGGGTGCGACGCTCTCCTCGGAGACCACCGCGGCCGCGTCCGGGGCCGTCGGCGTGGTCCGGCGGGACCCGATGGCCATGCTGCCGTTCATCGGTTACAACGCCGGGGACTACTTCCGGCACTGGATCGAGATGGGCAAGGGCGCCGACGGCGACGAGGCGAAGCTGCCGAAGATCTACTACGTCAACTGGTTCCGCAAGGACCCGGACGGCGCGTTCCTCTGGCCTGGCTTCGGGGAGAACTCCCGGGTGCTCAAGTGGGTCGTCGAGCGGATCGAAGGCACGGCCGGCGCGGTCGAGACGCCGGTGGGCATGGTCCCCGCGCCAGACGCGCTAGACGTCGAGGGCCTGGACATGACCCCGGAGGACGTCCGGATCGCCCTGAAGGTCGACCCGGACGAGTGGCGTAACGAGCTGCCGCTCGTCACCGAGTGGTTCGAGAAGTTCGGTGACAAGCTGCCGGGCGTGCTCTGGGCCGAGTTGGACGCACTGCGCGCACGCCTGGACGCCGCGCAGCCGCAGCGCTAGGTGTGAAGACCGCCCCTTGCGGGCATCATCGGATCCCATGAGGACGGCCGCCGAGACCCAGGTCCGGCGGCCGTCCGCCGTCCGGGTGCTCACCATCCTGCTCGCGACGACGGCGGCGGCCACCGTCGCGGTCGAGCTGCTCAATTGGTGGTACGCCCCGGAGCAGGGCTTCGGGCTCGCCGTACGGACCGGTTGGGCGATGCTGCGCTCGTTCGGTTTCCTGCTGCTGATCGGGCACGTGCGGCGGGGCCGTACGGTGGCACGCCCGTTCGGGCTGATCCTCGCGGTCACCACGATCTTCGCCGTCGGCCGGATCATCGTGCCCCGGCAGGGGGTGCCGCCGCTGCCCGGCCTGCTCGGTTTCGCCGTGCTCACCGCGCTCTGTGCGGCGGTGGTCTGGCTGCTCTACCGCTCGTCGGCGTTGGCCGGGCACCTGGTCCGCCACCGACCCCGGCTCGTCATCGACCGGGACGGCATCTCCTGGCGGGAGACCCCGCCGCGCCGACCGCAGGCCAGCGCCTGGCTGTTGACCAGCCGGGTGGCCGCGTTCACCTACAGCCCACTGATGCTGGTTCCGGCACTGGTGGCCGGCGGCTCCATCCTGGATGGTCGACTGACCGCGGTGCCGGCCGTGCTGTTCTGGTTCGGCGCGGGCATCACGGCCAGCTACGCGGTGCTGTTCTGTACCGCGTTCCTGATGCGGGGCAAGGACTGGGCGCGTGGCCTGCTGGTCGTCGTCACGGTGGCCGTACTCGCCGTGGATCTGCCCCTGTGCTGGTGGCTGCTGGGCGTGGACGGCCTGGTCCGCGACGGCGGCCCCCTGCTCGCCGCAGCCATGCTGGCCCTCTACGGCCTCCGCCGCGCCGCCCGCGCCCCCGACCCCGTCCCGCCCTGACCCGCCCCGCCCCCGCCCCGCCCGCCCCGCCCTGCCCCGCGCCCCGCCCCCGCCCGCGTCGATCATGGAGTTGTGGTGCCCGGTGCGCGCTGTTTTGCCGCTTCTGTGACCCACCACAACTCCATGATCGACGTTGGCGGGCCGGACTTTGACGGCGTCGGGCTGGGGCGCGCCGCGGGGAGCGGGCCGGGGCGGGCCGACAGGGGGCAGGATGGCGGGGTGGCGTCGGTCACAACGGTTGGCGTGGGCGGATCGTCGGGGCGGTGCGGGAGCAGTCGCGTCGGCCGGAGGGAGGCGCGCGGTGAGCGACGAGTTCGACGTGGTGGTGGTGGGAGCGGGGCCGGCCGGGGCAGCCGCCGCGCTGACAGCGCGCAGGGCGGGTGCCAGCGTGTTACTGCTGGACCGGGCCGACTTTCCTCGGGACAAGGCGTGCGGCGACGGAATCGCCGCGCACTCGGTGGACATGCTCGCCGAGCTGGGGGTGACCGAGGCGGTGGCGGGCTATGCGCCGCTCCCCGCGTTACGCATGATCGCGCCGGGCGGCGGCGCCGTGGCCCGGGCGCTGCCCCGGCCCGCGTACACCGTGCCCCGGGAGGTCTTCGACGCGCGACTGGTGGCGGCGGCCGTGGCGGCCGGCGCACAGCTGCGCCGGCACACCGTGCGCCGGGTCGAGCCGCGCGCCGACCGGGTGGTGCTCGACGGGGAGTTGTCGGGCCGGGTGGTGGTGGGCGCGGACGGCGCCGGGTCGGTGGTGCGTCGGACGCTCGGCCACCCGCAGAATCCCGACCGGCACCTGGCGCTGGCCATCCGTGGGTACGCCCCAGCTCTGCCCGGCCCGTCCGAGCAGCTCATCGTCACCTCGAAGGCGCGCTGGCCGGCGTACGCCTGGTCGTTCCCGATCGGTGACGGGCGGGCGAACGTCGGGTACGGGGAGGTGCTGCGCGGGGAGTCGCTGAGCAGGGCCTACCTGCTGGACCGGCTGGCCGCGCTGCTGCCCGACACCGACCTGGCGACGGTGAGCGCACTGCGCGCCCATCATTTGCCGCTGTCCACCCACCGGCCGACACCAGGGCGGGGGCGCACGCTGCTGGCCGGCGACGCGCTGTCACTGATCAATCCGTTCACCGGGGAGGGGATCTTCTACGCGCTGCTCTCCGGTGCGCTCGCCGGTGCGGCGGCGGCCCAGACACCCGACGGGGCCGCCCGCCGCTACACGCAGGGGTTGCGTCGTCGTCTCGGCACCCACCTGCGACACAGCTCGACCGCGGCCTGGTTGGCGCGGCGGCGCCGGGTGGTGGACGCGGCGGTCCGGGCGGCCCGTCGGGACGACCGGGTCTTCTACGACGTGGTCGAGCTGGGGTTGGGTGACGGACGTCTTACCGCTCGTACGTTGGCGATGATCGGCATCGGTCTGCGCGGCCGGGATGGGGCTCCGAGGCAGTGATCTGGCCGACGGGTCGCTACGCTGCTAGGTGATGACGCTGCGGAACCTTATTTACTCCGTGTACGAGCGCCGGCTCACGGCGAAGCTCGCGGGTAAGCCGGTGCCCCGGCACGTTGGGGTCATGTGCGACGGCAACCGCCGATGGGCGAAGGAAATGGGCTTCCTCGACCCGAACGACGGGCACCGGGTCGGCGCGGCAAAGATCAAGCACCTCCTCGGCTGGTGTGACCAGGCCGGCGTCGGGCACGTCACCCTCTATCTGCTGGCCACCGACAACCTGCGCCGTCCGGCCAGTGAGCTGGACCCCCTCCTCAAGATCATTGAGGACCTGGCGGTGGAGTTGGCGGAAGAGGGCAATCCCTGGCGGCTGCGTATCGTCGGGGCGCTCGATCTGCTGCCGGCACAGACCGCGGCGGCGCTCAAGGGCGCCGAGGAGCGCACCCGCGAGCGCACCGGCGGCGCGGAGGTCAACATCGCGGTGGGCTACGGCGGTCGCCGGGAGATCACCGACGCGGTCCGGTCGCTGCTGCTGGAGTACGCCGCCACCGGCGGCACGATCGAGGAGTTGGCCGAGGTGCTGGACGTCGAGCACATCGCCGAGCACCTCTACACCCGTGGCCAGCCCGACCCCGACCTGGTCATCCGCACCAGCGGCGAGCAGCGGCTGTCCGGCTTCATGCTCTGGCAGTCCGCGCACTCGGAGTTCTACTTCTGCGAGCTCAACTGGCCGGATTTCCGGCACATCGACTTCCTGCGCGCACTGCGCTCGTACGCCACCAGACAGCGCCGCTACGGTGTCTGAACCGGCGGCGACGCGTCTGTCGCCGCCGGGTCCGGCCCGGTCAGGGCAGGTGGGTCAGTGCCTGGGTGAGGAAGTCGCCCAGGGCAGCTGGGGACTCGATCGTCAGGTCGGCGGCGTTGGCCACCTCATGGCCGGTCTCCGGGTTGGCCACGGCCACGCACACGCCGAGGAAATCCGGGTCGGCGGCGGCGCGGGCGCGTAGGGCGGCGAAGGCCTTGATGTCCGAGACGTCGTCGCCGAAGTACCAGGCGGCGGTGGCCCCCTTGATCGCCTCGCCGATCACCATGCCCTTGTCCCGGTCGACCGGCGGCTTGAGCTCCAGCACCATCCGCCCGGCCTGCGCCCGCAACCCCAGCCGGTCGGCCTGCTCGTGCCCCCACTGCTGCACGGTCGAGCCGAGCTGCGGAGCGGTACGCCAGTGCAGCGCGACGGAGAGCCGCTTGTACTCGACCAGCGTGCCGGGCGGCAGCTCCGCCCGAGCCAGGTCGGCCAGCTCCGCCATGGTCGGCACCCAGGGCAGCGCTGCCGGCTCGGTGACGGTTTCCCCGCCGGAGTGGCTGTGCTCCAGCCCGTAGAGGCCGTAGAGGTCCACGCCGGCGAGCCCGCCGAGCTGTTCCCGGAGGAACTCGACGGGTCGGGCGGAGACGATCGCGACCCGCTGCACGATCGAAGCCAGTGCCTCGATCGCGGCCAGCGCCTTGGGTGCCGGGCGTACCGCGCTCGGATCGTCGTCGACGGGCGCGAGCGTGCCGTCGAAGTCGAAGAAGAGCACGGTCCCGGCCGCCCGGCTGGCGGTGGTCCGCCAGGCCTGGTCGGCGTTCAACGGGGTTCTCGGCTGTTGGTTGCCCAGATTCAACGGCGGCACGCGCGTCAGCGTACCCCGGCGATGGAGGCTCATTCCTGGCCGAGTGGACCCGTTCGGCGGTACGCGATCAGCGTTCGGCGGCTCCTCGTCCGCGCCGGCCGAACGGCACCACCGCCGCCTCCTGGCCATGGCTCAACAGATAGCCCTCCACGAACCCGGTGTTGCGATCACCGGTGCGGCTTTCGATCTCGTTGAGCTGCGCAACCAGGAACTCGGTCAGCGCGCTGAGCCGGTTGTTCAGACGCTCGTGCAGCTCAGCGACGACGGCCAGAACGACCGCGGTGCCGGCGGCGATGAGCACAAAGAGGTTGACGAACAGCGGAAGCTGCCCGCCATCGACCGCGAGGGTCACTACGTTGCCGGTCGCCCACAGTGTTATCGACACCGTCGCGACCACGACTGCCAACCACTTCAGGGTCATGGACAGACCCCTCCTTCTGTCCCGCAGGGCTGGGTTCGGCCTTGTCCCGTCCCCCCGCCGATGACGAGCCCAAGCAGTACGAGTAGGGACGCTAGCGTGCCCGTTCCGGCCCCGGAGGCAAACGAATGAACCCGACCAGGCGTTCTTTCGCTATCTGAGGAACTACCCTGCTTGATTGCCCCTTTTTCGGACATCGACGGGGAGCGTTGGGCGGTATGCGAGGTATCTGATGGTTTCGCGGATGTGGAACTTCTCCGCGTCCGACACGTTCGGATCGATCAGGCGACGCAGCAGTGCCTCCACGTCGGGGTCCATCGGAGGGGCGGACTGGCCGGTGCGAGGGCCGGCCGCGGTGCGGTCCCAGCCGAGCGCGGCGAAGGCGGCAGCCGGATTGAGCCCCAGGCCTTCGCAGAAGGCGACCACCCGTTCGGCCTCCGGGTCGCTGGCCCAGTCGCCCCGGACCCACCGGTTGATGGTCTGCCGGGAGACGCCGGTGCGCCGGGAGACCTCGGTGCCACTCCAGGCCCGGGTGGCCCGTGCCTCGTCCAGGGCGCGCCGCACGAAGGTGGCGAAGGCGATCTTTCGCGCATTGGCCGTCTCGGTCACCCCGTGACGGTACGGCCAGCCGGCGGCGAGTGCGTGCCCCGGCTCGCTACTGTCACGCAGACGTGACGGGATCTTCGGATTTCCGGTAAACGATTCGGTGCCACTGTTGAGGGGTGTCACGCGGGCAGAATAGATGCCCGTAGTGGTAAACGTAAGCGGACGAAAAGCTGATACTGTCACGCCCATGGGACAATCTACGGTGTGTCACGTGTATGAGACGATTGGTGCTCACATGCGTCACGCCCCCGGTGCTAGGGGGTGTGGTGACTGAGCTCGCCACCCGCGCCCAGGCCTTCGGGCTGATCGCCGAGGGGGTCGCCGCAGGGCTGACCGCTCCCTGGCGGCTCTACCTCGCCCGAGGCTGCCGCTACCTGTCGCTGAGCGTCGGCGATCGCGCCGAGTGGAACGCCTGGCGTACCCATCTCGGCTGCCCCGAGCTGAGCGTCCGGGTCTACGACGCCGGCGGCGAGATCCGCCGGTCATCCGTGGCCGAGGTCGTGCTGGACGGCTGCCGGATCAGCGTCGAGCTGGTCGAGGAGGTCAGCACCGACGACCTGGACCGGCTGCTCGTCGCGGATCCCACCACGATCGAGCCGGAGGAGCGATGACCTGGCGTCCGGGCTGGGCCGGAGCTGCCCGATGAGCCCGTTCCTCGCGGTGTTCCTCGTCCTGGTGCTCGGTGCCACCAGCTACGCGGCGGGCCGGCTGCACGGGCAGCTCAGCTACCGCATCGGCTACCGCTTCGGCTACCGGCAGGGCTACTTCGACGGTGACCGGGGCGCCTGGAACCGGCGTCGCCGCGATGCCCAGGCGGCGATCGCCTCCGCCCTGTCGGTCTCCCCGGCGGGCGTGGTCCGCTCCGCCGGCACCGTCGCCCGCCCCGGCACCACGTACACCGGCTCGTCGTTCACCGCGCCGGCCGCCCCGATCACGGGGCGGCACCCGACCGGCACGCTCGTCCGACGTTCCGGTTGAGGTCGGTCGGCGGGCGCAGGCCCGCCGACCGGCGCCACGAACGCGGTGCGTCGTCCGCGGCGGACACGCACCGTCGGGGTCACGTCAGACCGGTGACGGTGGCCCCACCGGCCGGGATGCGCGCAGGGGGCATGCATCCCGGCCGGTTCCGCCGCGCCCGCCTCTGCCCCCGTGCTGGTGAGGGGCTCCGCGAAGCGGGGTTCCCGAGCCCGTCTTGGTAGATCCACGTCCGCCCTCTAGCCGGAAGGGTCCGGCGCGGCTAGCGTCTAGGCATGGCACGGGGTTCTCCCGAGCCAGCCGGTCCGCCCGGATCTGCGACCTCGCGCATGGGGTTCCGCATCCGACCCCGTGTCCCCGGGCACCGGAGGAGGCGGAACACGGGTGGCGGGTGCCCATCCGTCGGAGCAGGCCTGTGACGACTCGCCGTACCACCGCCGGTGCCGACCAGACCCCGGCCGCGACTGCCACGACCCGCCGCGCCACCAGGAGCCGCCGTACGGCGGCCGCCGCGCCGGCCGACCCCAAGGAGCCGCGACCAGCCGGCCAGGCCTTTGTCCTGGACACTTCCGTGCTGCTCTCCGATCCGGCGGCGTTCCACCGGTTCGCGGAGCACGAGGTGGTGCTGCCTCTGGTGGTCATCACCGAGCTGGAAGGCAAGCGGCACCATCCGGAGCTGGGCTGGTTCGCCCGGCAGTCGCTACGGATGCTCGACGACCTACGGGTCCGGCATGGCCGACTCGACCGACCCGTGCCCGCCAACGACGTCGGCGGCACCCTGCGGGTGGAGCTCAACCACACCGACGACGGCGTGTTGCCGCCCGGGTTCCGCAGCGAGAGCAACGATGCCCGGATCCTCTCCGTCGCACTCAACCTCGCCGCCGAGGGGCGGGAGGTGACCCTGGTCAGCAAGGACATGCCGCTGCGGGTCAAGGCGGCCTCGGTGGGCCTGCGCGCCGACGAGTACCGCCACGGCCAGGCCAGTGACCCGACCTGGACCGGCATGTCCGAGATGGATTTGAGCGAGGAGCAGATCGGCAAGTTGTACGCCGGCGAGACGCTCGACGTCGACGAGGCTGCCGGGCTGCCCTGCCACACCGGCCTGGTGCTGCACTCGGCGCGTGGCTCCGCGCTCGGTCGGGTGCTGCCGGACAAGTCGGTCCGGTTGGTTCGGGGCGACCGGGAGGCGTTCGGGTTGCACGGTCGCTCGGCCGAGCAGCGGGTCGCTCTCGACCTGCTGCTCGACGAGGCGATCGGGATCGTCTCGCTGGGCGGTCGGGCCGGCACCGGCAAGTCGGCTCTGGCGCTCTGCGCCGGGCTGGAGGCGGTGATGGAGAAGCGCCGGCACAAGAAGGTGATCGTGTTCCGCCCGCTGTACGCCGTCGGCGGCCAGGAGTTGGGCTACCTGCCGGGGTCGGAGTCGGAAAAGATGTCGCCGTGGGCGCAGGCGGTCTTCGACACTCTCGGTGCGGTGGTGCACGAGAACGTGCTGGAGGAGGTCACCTCGCGGGGCATCCTCGAGGTGTTGCCGCTGACCCACATTCGGGGGCGCAGCCTGCACGATGCCTATGTGATCGTGGACGAGGCCCAGTCACTTGAGCGCGGAGTGCTGCTGACCGTGCTGTCTCGGATCGGGCAGGGCTCCCGGGTGGTGCTCACGCACGACGTGGCACAGCGGGACAATCTGCGGGTCGGCCGGCATGACGGGGTCACCGCCGTCATCGAGGCGCTCAAGGGCCATCCCCTCTTCGCCCACGTCACACTCACCCGTTCGGAGCGGTCGCCGATTGCCGCGATGGTCACGGATCTCCTGGAGGACATCCCGATTTAACGGTGCCTTTGCGGGCTTTTGTCCGCATTTTAAGTGTGGCACAGATCACAAACAGGCCGGTCGGTTTCCCAACAGCCTCACTGTGCGCAATCGTGTCCCACGAGCGTCCACGCACCACGGGAATCGTTGGTGATCGTTCGTCCCGAGACGGACGGCATCGGCGACAGTCGGTGCGTCGGCGCGACCGGCAACCGGTCGGGGCGCTCGTGGCACGGCTGACGGCCCGCCTGTGGCCCGCGCCGCGCCGCGCCTTTGCCCCCGACGAAGGGACCACTTCGTGAGTCGGCTGTGGAGCCGGTTGGGCGCCCGTACGGCTGCTGTAGCGCTGCTCTCCGTGGGCGTTGCCGGTGGCTTCTATCTGGGCGAAGACCGGGAAACCCAGCAACAGGGCCTGACCGAGCAGGTCAGCCTCGAGGTCGACCGGGCCGATCTCGCCTACCAGCGTGACCGGCAGGCCTCCCATCAGGTGAAGTTCGCCAAGCAGCGGGCCGCCGAATACCAGGCCAAGCTGCGCGCGGCGCAGGCCGCCAAGGAGGCCGCCGAGCGGGCCCGCAGGGCCGAGGCCGCCGCGGCGTCCCGCAAGGCCGAGCGGAAGGCCGTCGAGCAGGCCGCCAAGCCGTACGACGGGCCGATCCCGGCCTCCTGCGCCCAGTACAGCGGCAACCGCAAGACCGGCTGCGCCATGATGATCGACGCGGGCTTCGGCATCGCCGAGTTCCCCTGTCTGGAGAAGCTCTGGACCAAGGAGAGCGGCTGGAACCACAAGGCCGCCAACTCCTCGTCCGGTGCGTACGGGATCCCGCAGGCCCTCCCGGGCAGCAAGATGGGGACCGTCGCCAGCGACTGGCGGACGAACCCGGCCACCCAGATCAAGTGGGGGCTGGGCTACATCAAGGGCAGGTACAAGACGCCCTGCGGGGCCTGGGGCTACTTCCAGAACAACGGCCACTACTGACGATCTCGACGGCGGGCGGGTGGGCGACCACCCGCCCCGCAGTCGTGCGTACGCCGGTCTGCTCGGACAGGACGCGAGTGGCGGTTGGCCGCTTTTGCTGATAGCAGTTGTGGGGTGACCCTGCACCCGTCAAACGGCGACCCCTACCGGTTCGGCACCGAGGCGTTCTACGCCGCCCTCGGCCGGGCGTTCGTCGCCATGTGTGCGGTGGTCCCGTTCCTCTTCCTCATCGAGGCCGTCGACCAGGGGCTCGCCTTCGGACTGGACGCCACCGCCGGCATCATCCCGCACCGCATCGACGGGCTGGACGGGGTCTTCTTCTCCCCGTTCCTGCACCACGGCTTCGACCACCTCTACAGCAACAGCATCCCGCTGATCCTGTTGGGCACCTTCGTCCTGGCCGCCGGCGCCCGCCGATTCCTCTGGTCGACCCTGGTGATCATCCTGGTCAGCGGGCTCGGCGTCTGGTTCACCGGTTCGCCCAACTCGGTGGTGGTCGGCGCGAGCGGCGTCATCTTCGGCTACCTGGGCATCCTGCTCACCCGGGGCATCGTCGAACGCAGCTGGTGGAACTTCGCGGTCTTCCTGCTGGTCGGTCTGCTCTACGGCTGGCAACTTGTCGGCATCCTCCCCACCGACGAGCGGATCTCCTGGCAGGGCCACCTGTTCGGGCTGCTCGGCGGGGTGGTGGCGGCGATCCTGTTCCGTCGCCGACGGCCGACCGTGGATGGCCCGGACTACTCGGGATCCACGCTCAGCCTGCCCTGAGCGAATCCTCGGCGCGCCTCTGGGACGTGCTTGCCCGACCGCCTCCGCCCGCCTACGGTCGAGATCAGCAAGCGTTGATCCGTAAGCGGAAAGCGACGGTACGCCATGCGCGAGGTCGACATCGCCGTGATCGGGGCCGGTCCGGCCGGTCTCTTCGCCGCGTACTACGCCGGGTTCCGGGGGTTGTCGGTCGCGGTGATCGACGCGCTGCCGGAGCCGGGCGGTCAGGTCACCGCCATGTACCCGGAGAAGCTGATTCTCGACGTGGCTGGCTTCCCCGCCGTCAAGGGCCGCGACCTGGTGGCCAACCTGGTCGCCCAGGCCGCCCCGTTCGGCCCTCACTACCTGCTCGGCACCCGTGCCGAGAAACTCTCGTACGCCGATGGTCGCCCGGTGCTCGGCCTGGCCGGCGGCGACCAGCTCGCCTGCGGCGCGGTCGTGGTCACCGGCGGGCTCGGCAGCTTCAGCCCTCGGCCCCTGCCGTGCGCCGATGGCGCCCCCGGCTCGGGGATCGTCTACTTCGTCACCGAGCCGACCGAGCTGACCGACCGGGACGTGCTGATCGTCGGTGGCGGCGACTCGGCCTTCGACTGGGCGCTGGCGCTGCAGCCGTTGGCCCGTTCGGTGACCCTCGTGCACCGACGGGAAAAGTTCCGGGCGCACGCCTCGACGGTCGCCCGGGTGCTGTCGCTTCCGGTGCGGGTGGTGGTCAACGCCGAGGTCAGCCGACTCATCGGGGACGGCACGGTGACCGGCGCCGAGGTGACCGTGCGCGGTGGTGCGACCGAGACGCTGCCGGTGGACACCGTCGTGGCGGCCCTCGGCTTCACCGCCGACCTGGGCCCACTGGCCGAGTGGGGGCTACGCCTGGACCGCCGGCACATCCTGGTGGACAGCGCCATGGCGACGAACCTGCCGAGGGTCTTCGCGGCCGGGGACATCACCGAATACCCGGGCAAGGTCCGGCTCATCGCGACCGGCTTCGGCGAGGCCGCGACGGCGGTCAACAACGCTGCCGTGGCCATCGACCCGAGCGCGCACCTCTTCCCCGGGCACTCCTCCGACGCCGGCTGACCTCGCTGGCGATATCGGAAGGGCTGACCGGGTCCGGCGGTCAGCGGCGAGTGGGTCGCGCCAGCGCGGCGACCAGCACGGCCACCATGGTCAGCGCTGCCCCGAGCAGGGTGTTCAGGCCGGGGTGCGAGGCCGCGGTGGGCAGCACCAGGTCCAGCAGGACCGCCCCGACGATCTGGCCGGCGATGGTGGCCAGGCCGAGCAGCAGCACCCCGGTGAAGCGCACGATCGCGGCGGCGATCGCGATGAACACGATGCCGATCGGACCGCCCAGGTAGAACCACGGCTCGCTCGGCAGGTGGCCGGTGGGCCAGCCGCGTACCGCGATGTCGATCGCGAACGCGACGAGCAGGGTGACCGTGCCGACGGCGAAGTTGACCAGGGTGGCGGTCAACGCGCTGTCGGCCGCCGCCCGGACCCGGCCGTTGACCGCCTGCTGCCAGGCGATGCCCACCCCGGCGAGCAGGGGCAGCAGGGCCAGCGCCAGCGTGCCCGGGTCCTCGAGTCGGTCGCCGACCGCCAGGCCGACCGCCAGTACGGTGAGCACCGCACCCGCCAGCCGCTGCCGGGTGACCGGCTGCCGGCCCGTCGGCCCGATGCCCGCCCGGTCCACGGCGAGGCTGCTGCCGGTCTGGCCGGCGACCACCGCCACGGTGAAGACCGCCACGCCCAACGTGCCGATGGTGAGCCCCTGGGTGGCCACCAGGAACGCCCCGCACATCCCGCCCAGGCACTGCCACGGCCGCAGCGCGCCCGACGTCAGAGCACGCCGCGTCGCGACCAGGCCACGCCGACCGCCGGGGGTGGCGGGCACCAGCACCAGCAGCACCAACAGGCCGACGCCGAACGAGATCACCGCGGCGGCGAAGCCGTCGGCGAGGCGTACCCCCAGCTCGCCGTTGATTCGGGACTGCACCGCCACCGCGACCCCGGAGACCGATGCCAGCGCGACGCCGGTGATCCGGCGGCTGGCCGACAGGACCTGCGGGGCCGCCGTGTCGGTGGCGGTCACTCCTGTTCGGCCAGCGGACGACCGTCGAAGTCGACCGCGGAGTAGAGCGCGAGCTTCTCCAACCGGTGGTACGAGTCGATCACCCGGATGGTGCCGCTCTTCGAGCGCATCACGATCGACTGGGTGTACGCGCCGCCGGCCCGGTAACGCACACCGCGCAGCAGATCCCCGGAGGTGACCCCGGTCGCCACGAAGAAACAGTTGTCGCCGGTGACGAGATCATCGGTGCCCAGCACCCGGTCCAGGTCGTGTCCGGCGGCGATCGCCTTCTCCCGCTCCTGCTCGTCGCGCGGCCAGAGCTTGGCCTGCATCGCACCGCCCATGCACTTCAGCGCGCACGCGGAGATGATGCCCTCCGGGGTGCCGCCGATGCCCATCAGCACGTCGACGTCCGACTCGCCCCGGGCGGCCGCGATGGAGCCCGCGATGTCGCCGTCGGAGATGAACCGGATGCCCGCCCCGGTCCGGCGAATCTGCGCGACCAGGTCGTCGTGGCGGCTGCGGTCCAGCACGCAGACCGTCACCTCGGAGACGTCGGTGCCCTTGACCTTGGCGATCCGGCGAAGGTTCTCGGCCACACCGGCGTTGATGTCCACCACGTCGGCGTACGCCGGCCCGACGGCGAGCTTCTCCATGTAGAACACGGCGCTGGGGTCGAACATCGCACCCCGCTCGGAGACAGCGAGCACCGCTACGGCGTTCGGCATGCCCTTGCTCATCAGGGTGGTGCCGTCGACCGGGTCGACGGCGACGTCCACCTCGGGGCCGGTGCCGTCGCCGACGTGTTCGCCGTTGAAGAGCATCGGGGCGTTGTCCTTCTCGCCCTCGCCGATCACCACCACGCCGCGCATCTGGATCGAGTTGATCAGCTTGCGCATCGCGTCGACGGCGGCCCCGTCGCCGCCCTCCTTGTCTCCCCGGCCCACCCACCGACCGGCGGCCATCGCCGCGGCCTCGGTGACCCGGACCAGGTCGAGGGCGAGGTTTCGGTCGAGATCCTGTGGGATCCGCGTCCTGGTGTTCGTCATGACGGTTGCTCCTCCTCGCGACGGTGCGGGGACGACCGGCGGCAGGACGACCCCCACTGCCGGCTTTGTTGCTGATCCTCACACGATCGCCGACCCGGCATCGGCGCGGGGCGGTGATGGCCCGGATACCGCCGGTCGGGCGGCTGCGAAGATGGAGGGGTGGAACCCGCACAGCCAGCCGACCGCGTACCCGCCGACCGCACGCCGCCCGACGGCCAGCCGCCGGTCGACGTCCCCACCGGCCCCGGTGGTGAGCCCGCCGCGACCGACCCGACGCCGCCTGCCGGCGAGCCGGCCCTGGTCCCGTCGGGCCCGGCCACCGCGCCGCCAACGGACGAGCCAGCACGGGACCGGCCCGCGCCACCGTCGCGGGTGGCACCTGCCAAATCCGAGCGGTCGCCGAAGGACATGGCGATCTCGCTGCTGGTGCTGCTTGTCCCGATCGCGCTACTGCTGGCGTTCTACCGGGGATTTCTCGGCGGGGATCAGGCCGCGACCGTCGATCCGGCCCCCGCGATCGAGCAGGCCCGGTCGGCGAACGTCTTTCCGGTGAGCCAGCCACAGGGGCTCGGCTCCGGCTGGTCGACGGTCAGCGCCCGCTATCAGACCGTCGAGGGCGGTGCGAACCTGCGGCTCGGCTACCTCACGCCGGAGGGGCGCGGCGTCCAACTCCTGCAGAGCAGCGTCCCGGCGGAGCGGCTGCTCCCCGCGGAACTGACCAGCCAGGGCCAGCCGCAGGGCCCCACCGAGCTGGCCGGGCGCACCTGGCAGCTCTATACGGCTCGGGGGAACCAGCAGGCGCTGGTCCTGCTGGAGCCGACCCGAACGGTGATCGTCGTCGGCGATGCCCGGGACAACGAACTGCGTGAACTGGCCGGCGCCCTACGCTGACCGGCCCCGCCGATCGACGCCCCTGGTGGTGGCGAATTTGGGCAACCAGACAGAAGGGTGATTGTCCGACGCGTCGACAGGGAACAAAGAGGGAGTGATCCGGGCGCGCTGCTCGGCTCGGATCGCGCGACGCAGCCGACGGTGCTGCTGCGTCGCCCGGTTTCCGGCGCCGCCCAGGTCGTCGGGTGACCCCCTTGGGAGACACGTATGACTGTTCGACGACTCGGCGCCGGCCTGGTAGCCGCCGCTTTGATCTCGCCCGCACTGGCCGCCTGCGCCAGCGGTGGAACCGGCACCGCCGGATCGACCGCGTCCCCGACGGTGACCGCGTCCGGCACGGCGAGCCCGTCCGGCGCGCCGGTGGCTGGCGACGCCAAGCAGGCCCTGCTCGACTCCACCAAGGAGATCAGTAACGGCAACTTCCGGTTCACCCTGACCGGCGTCGGCTCGACGGCCGAAGGGCAGGTGCACCAGCCGAGCCAGAGCGCGGCGATGAAGGTCGCCATCGGCGGCCCCTCGTCCGACCTGGCGATGAAGCTCGACGTGATCCACTACAAGCCGGACAGCTGGGTGAAGCTGGAGCTGACCGGCCCCACCGCCGACAGCCTGCCCGCCATCAAGCAGCTCAACCTCGGCAAGTACCAGCACCTGGACCAGGCCCGGATCAAGGGCAACCGCAATCTCGGCTTCGACTTCGACAAGGTCGACCCGGCCGGCAGCGCGGTGCTGACCCAGGGGATCACCGAGGTCCGCAGCACCGGCACCGGCGCGTACGCGGGCACCATCGACGTCACCAAGGCCGCCGAGGCGGGCTCGCTGAACGCCGCCACGATCGCCGCGCTGGGCACCCAGGCGAAGACTGTTCCGTTCACCGCGAAGGTGGACCCGCAGGGCCGCCTCAGCGAGCTGGTGCTCCAGCTGCCGGCCGCGGGGCAGACCGCCGCCCAGGAGATCCGGATGACGTACTCCGACTACGGTGTCGCCACCGCCGCGCAGAAGCCGCCGGCGGCCCAGGTCGTCGAGGCGCCGGCCGAGCTGTACAGCCTGTTCAACTGACGTACGCGGGTGGGGCGGCTCCGGCCGCCCCGCCTGCGGTCAGAGAGCGGTCAGGACGCGGGTTCCTGCCGGGCGGCGTCGATCCGCGCCCGCGCGCCATCCAGCCAGCGTTGGCAGATCACCGCCAGCGCCTCGCCGCGCTCCCAGAGCGCCAGCGACTCCTCCAGGGACGTGCCGCCGGCCTCCAGCCGCTCGACCACCGAGGCCAGCTCGGCGCGGGCCTGCTCGTAACTGAGCCGCTCGTCCGGCCCGGCCTTTGCCTTCGTGTCGTCAGTCATCGCGTCCATCTCAGCACACCGCTCCCCGGGTCACCGCGTCGCCACTCAGCCGTCCACGGTGGCGGCCAGTTCGCCGTCGGCCAGCCGTACCCGCAAGGGGTCGCCCTTGCCGACGTCCGCCGCCGCGCGGACGACGTGGCCGTCCGCGCGCTGCACGATCGCGTACCCCCGGTCGAGGGTGGCGGCGGGGGAGAGCGCGCGGAGCCGTGCCAGGGTGTGTCGCAGGTCATCGTCGGCGGCGGTGAGCCGGTGCTCCAGGCAGCGGCCTGCCCGCTGGCGCAACGCGGTCAGGTCGGTCGCCCGATGCTCCACCATCACCTGCGGCCGGGCCAGCACCGGCCGGGAACGCAGCCCGTCGAGTCGGTGCGTCTCCCGGTCGACCAGGTTGCGCACCGCCCGTTCGAGGCGGTGCCGGGCCTGGCCGATGAGGCGTACCTCCTCGGTGAGGTCGGGGACGACCCGTTTGGCCGCGTCGGTCGGAGTGGAGGCGCGGACGTCGGCGACGTAGTCGATCAGTGGCGCGTCCGTCTCGTGGCCGATCGCGCTGACCACCGGCGTACGACAGCCGAACACCGCGCGGCAGAGCGCCTCGTCGGAGAAGGGCAGCAGGTCTTCGATGCCGCCTCCACCCCGGGCGATGATGATCACGTCGATGGTCGGGTCGGCGTCCAGCACCTTGAGCGCGTCGACGATCTGCGGCACCGCCGACGGTCCCTGCACGGCCACGTTGACCGTGCGGAACTCCACCGCAGGCCAGCGCCGCCGGGCATTGGTCAGCACGTCCCGCTCCGCAGCCGACGCGCGGCCGGTGATGAGCCCGATCCGGCCGGGCAGGAACGGCAGTCGGCGTTTGCGGGCGCGGTCGAAGAGCCCTTCGGCGGCGAGCAGCTTCTTGAGCTTCTCCAGCCGGGCCAGCAACTCCCCGAGCCCCACCTGGCGGATCTCGTCGGCGCGCAGGCTCAACGTGCCCCGGGCGGCGTAGAACTCCGGCTTGGCGTGCAGCACCACGCGGGCACCCTCGCGCAGCTCCGGTGCGCCGGTGTCCAGCACGTCCCGGTTGGTGGTGACGGTCAGGCTCAGGTCGGCCGACGGGTCACGCAGGGTGAGGAAGACGGTGCTGGCCCCGGGTCGGCGGCTGATCTGCGCCACCTGACCGTCCACCCACACCCAGCCCAGCTTGGCGATCCATGCCCCGACCTTCTGGCTGACCACCCGCACCGGCCAAGGCTCCTCAGCGCTGCTACTCCCGCCGCTCCCCGCGCCGCCACTCCCCACCCGCACCCCATCACTCACCCGCCCACCCTACGGACCCCCGCAGTGATCAAGAGGTTTGCGTCACCCCTGGGCGCGTTTCTGACGCAAACCTCTTGATCACCCAGGTGGTCGTCGAGGGTGGGTGGGGGATCGGACACGTACGATGGGCGGGTGACTGAGGCTGAGGCGACTCCACGGACCGGCAAGCGCGTGCTCCTGGCCAAGCCCCGCGGCTACTGCGCGGGTGTCGACCGCGCGGTGCAGACCGTCGAGGAGGCGCTGAAGCTCTACGGTGCCCCGATCTACGTGCGCAAGCAGATCGTGCACAACAAGCACGTCGTGCAGACCCTGGAGGCCCTGGGCGCGATCTTCGTGGAGGAGAACGAGGAGGTGCCGGAGGGTGCCACCGTCGTCTTCTCCGCGCACGGCGTGGCTCCCGAGGTCTACGAGCAGGCCAAGGCGCGCTCGCTGAAGGCGATTGACGCGACCTGCCCGCTGGTCACCAAGGTGCACCACGAGGCGAAGCGGTTCGCCGCCGAGGACTACGACATCCTGCTGATCGGCCACGAGGGGCACGAGGAGGTCATCGGCACCGCCGGTGAGGCCCCCGCGCACATCCAGCTCGTCGACGGCCCGGACGGCGCCGACAAGGTCACCGTCCGCGATCCGGAGAAGGTGGTCTGGCTCTCCCAGACCACGCTCTCGGTGGACGAGACGCTGGAGACGGTGGCCCGGCTCAAGCAGCGGCTGCCGCTGCTGCAGTCTCCGCCCAGCGACGACATCTGCTACGCCACCTCCAACCGGCAGCACGTGGTCAAGGAGATCGCCGCCGACTGCGACGTGGTGATCGTCGTCGGCTCGACGAACTCCTCCAACTCGGTCCGCCTGGTCGAGGTCGCCCTGGACGCGGGCGCCCGCGCTGGTTACCTGGTCGACTTCGCGAACGAGATCGACGACGCCTGGCTGGAGGGGGCCACGACGGTCGGCCTGACCTCCGGCGCGAGCGTCCCGGACGACCTGGTCCAGGAGGTGCTGGCCTACCTCGCCGCGCGGGGCTTCGCCGACGTCGAGGAGATCACCACCGCCAACGAGCGGCTCACGTTCTCGCTTCCGCAGGAGCTGAAGCGGGACATGAAGGCCGCGGCAGCGCGCGGCTGAGCGTGGGAACTAACTCGGCCCTTCGTACGTCAGATTCGGCATGAGGATCTTTCGGCTCGCCGTTCCCGCGCTGGCCGTCTGCGTGGCGTTGACCGCCTGCGGCAGTCAGGACGCCGGAGGCGGCGCACCCACACCGACTCCGACGGGAACGCAGGTGTCGACCAGCCAGCCCACGCCCGACCCGACCGCCTCGCCATCGACCGTCGACCCCACCCCGGGCCCGAAGACCGGGAAGCCGGGCGGTCCGAGTACGCCCCCGGGGGTCGGGGACACCACCCTGACCGGCACCGTGCAGAGCGGCGTGGAGCCCAACTGCGTGCTGCTCGACGGTTACCTGCTTCTCGGCGGCCCGCGTGACGTGCTGACGGCGGGTGCGCGGGTCGAGGTCATCGGTCGGGCGGAGCCCGGCATGATGACCACCTGTCAGCAGGGCACCCCGTTCGTCGTGGCAAGCGCCACCCGGTCCTGACGTGCGGCGCTAGCGGGCCGACACCTCGTCGGCCGGGTCGGCCAGCTCAGGTGCCTGGGGCTGTCGGGGCGTCAACTCGACCTGCGCGGGCGTGGCCAACTCCTCGTCCGAGACGCCCAGCTCGGCGAGCTTGCGGGCGCTGACCAGCACCCGGGCCTCCAACGAGCCGACCGCCCGGTTGTACGCCGTCACCGCACCGGCCAGCGACGACCCGAGCTTGCCCACGTGGTCGCCCAGGGTCGACAGCCGGCCGTACAGCTCCCGGGCGAGGGTGTGCACCGCGAGCGCGTTACGGGCCAGCGCCTCCTGCCGCCAGGAGTAGGCGACCGTCCGAAGCAGGGCGACCAGTGTGGCCGGCGTGGCCAGCACCACGTTGCGGGTGAACGCGTGCTCCAGCAGCGTCGGGTCACGCTGGAGCGCGACGTCGAGAAACGGGTCGGCGGGGACGAACAGCACCACGAACTCTGGTGAGTTGTCGAACGCCGACCAGTACGACTTGGCGGCCAGGGCGTCGACGTGCCCCCGCAGGTGCCGGGCATGGGCGTCGAGGTGGGTGTCCCGGCCGCGCTCGTCGCGGGCCTCCATGGCCGTCAGGTACGCGTCGAACGGCGCCTTGGCATCCACCACCACCGACCGGCCGCCGTGCAGCCGGACCACCAGATCCGGTCGAACGACCTGCTGGTCGGTGGCGGCGGTGACCTGCTCGGAGAAGTCGCAGTGCTCCAGCATCCCGGCCGCCTCGACGATCCGGCGCAACTGGTGCTCGCCCCAGCGGCCCCGCACCTGCGGTGCCCGCAGCGCCGCCACCAGCTGCTTGGTCTCGGTGCGCAGCTCACCGGAGACCGCGTTCATCGAGCGGACCTGCTCGCGCAGCTCGGCGTACGCGTCGACCCGGTCGTGCTCCAGCTCGGCCACCCGCTGCTCGTAGCGGCGCAAGGTGTCGTGCAGCGGCGCGACCGCCCGGGCCACCGCCTCCTGGGACTGTGCGGTGGCCTCGTAGCTCAGGGCCCGCATGGACTGCTCCAGCCGGCCCTCGCCCTCCCGGGTGGCCGCCAGGGTGGCGTCGAGGCGGGCGATGTCGACCGCCGACCGGGAACGGGCCGCGAGCCATCCAACCGCTCCGCCGGCACCGAGGCACACGATCACCAGGAGCAGCGTCGAGACGTCCATCACCGGAGCTTGCCAGACTGATACGACGTGCGAGCCGGGGGTACGTTCGATGACATGGAACTTGTGCTCTGCCTCGCCGTCGTGGTGGTCGGCGCGTTGGGTGCCGCGGCGCTCGTCCGCGCCCAGGCCGGCGCTCGCCAACGCACCGCGCTCGGCGACGCCCGCGCGGAGGCGCAACGGTGGTACGAGCGCCTCGGCGGCCAGTTGATGAACCTCCAGGGCGACGAGCCGGCGGTACGCCAGGCGCTGGCCGACGCCGGCGAGCGGTACAACGCGGCGGGCTCGCAGCTGGAGCAGGCGCGCACGCCGCACCAGTTCGGGTTGGCCCGGGAGACCGCGTTGGAGGGGCTGGCCTACATTCGCGCGGCGCGTACCGCGCTGGGCATCGATCCGGGCCCCGAGGTGCCGACGCTGGCCGCCGCTCGCGGCGTGGGGCAGCTCACCAAGGAGCGCGAGGTCGACGTGCAGGGGCAGACCTTCCGGGCTGGCCCGCAACCTGGCCGGGAGACGCCCTACTACTACCCCGGTGGGCGTTATCAGGGCCGGCCGGTGCCGGCGGGCTGGTATTCGACGCCGTGGTGGAAGACGGCGCTGGGCGCCGGAGCCGGTGTGCTCGGCGGCATCCTGATCGCCGACGCGCTGTTCTCGCCCGCCTTCGCCGACCCCGGGTACGGCTACGACGCCGGTTACCAGGAGGGCTTCGGTGACGGTGCCGACCAGGGCGGGGACGGCGGCGACCAGGACTTCGGCGGCGGCGACCAGGGTGGTGACGGCGGCGGCGGTGACTACGCCGGTGGGGACTACGCCGGCGGCGACTTCGGTGGTGGTGACTTCGGTGGTGGCTTCGGTGGTGGTGACTTCGGCGGCGGCGACTTTGGCGGCGGCGACTTCTGACCGTCGTTGAGTGACCTACGGAACAGGCCCCGGTCGTGGCGACCGGGGCCTGTTTCCGTTCCGATTGATCAGCCGGTGTTGCGCATCCCGGCGGCGATGCCGTTCACCGTGGTGAGCAGCGCCCGCTCCAGAGCGGTGCCGTCGCTCGGCGCGCGTCGGCCACCCGGCGCGGTCGCCACCGCCCGTCCGGCGGCGCCGGACTCCCGGTACTGCCGCAGCAGCGCCACCTGGAGATGGTGCAGCGGCTCCAGGTAGGTGTCGCGTACGGCCAGGGTGCGCTGGAGCACCGGCGAGTTTTCCAGCAGGGCGGGTGAGGACGTCACTGCCAGCACCTCGCGCTTGGTCAGCTCGTACTCCTGCTCGATCTGTTCGAAGATCGGGTGCAGCTTCTCCGGCACCAGCGTCTCGACGTACCGACGGGCGATGCTCAGGTCGGTCTTGGTCACCATCATCTCGACGTTCGACAGGAACGTGCGGAAGAAGTGCCAGTTGCGGTGCATCTCGGCCAGCACGTCGGCCAGCCCGGCCTCGCGGGCGGCGGCCAGCCCGGAGCCGACACCGAACCAACCCGGCACGATCTGCCGGGTCTGGGTCCATCCGAACACCCACGGGATGGCCCGCAGACCGGACAGCCCCGCGCCGGTGTTCGGGCGCTTCGCCGGTCGGGATCCGATGTTCAGCGCGCCGAGCAGCTCGGTGGGGGTGGACGCCCAGAAGTACGCGGGCAGGTCCGGGTCCTCGACGAGCGAACGGTAGGACCGGTACGCCGACTCGGAGACCACGTCCATCGTCGCGTCCCAGCGTTCCAACATCTCGGCCGGCTGGCGAGGTGCCGTGTGCAGCAGGGTCGCCTGGAGCACCGCGGCGAGGGTGAGCTCCAGGTTCTCCCGGGCCAGGGAGGGCAGGGTGTACTTGTCGGAGATCACCTCGCCCTGCTCGGTCACCTTGATCGCGCCGTCCATCGTGCCGTACGGCTGGGCCAGGATCGCCTCGTGCGTCGGCCCGCCGCCGCGCCCGACCGTGCCGCCCCGGCCGTGGAACAGCCGCAGGTGCACCCCGTGCCGGGCGGCCACGTCGCGCAGCGCGCGCTGCGCCCGGTGGATCGACCACTGGCTGGTGGTGATCCCGGCCTCCTTGTTGGAGTCGGAGTAGCCGAGCATGACCTCCTGCACGTCGCCCCGGGCGGTCACCAGCGCCCGGTACGCGGGCAGCGACAGCAGCTCGTCGAGGAGTTCACCGCCGGCGTTCAGCTCGGCGGGGGTCTCCAACAGTGGCACGAACCCGACCCGGGCCCGGCCGCTGTGCACGTCCACCAGGCCGGCTTCGCGGGCCAGCACCACCGCGGCCAGCACGTCGTCGACACCCAGGGTCATCGAGATGATGTACGACTCGATCACCTCGCTGCCGAACCGGTCCTGTGCCTCCCGGATGGTCGAGAACACGTCGAAGGTCTTGCGGGTGGGCTCGGACAGCGCAGTGTCCAGGGTGGACAGCGGTCGACGGCCGGTCAGCTCGTCGGCGAGCAGTTTGGTGCGTTCCAGCCGGGTCAGCGCCGGGTAGTCGGAGACCTCGCCGACGGCCTCGTAGAGCTGAGCGAGCACCGCGTGGTGCGCCTCGGCGTGCTCCCGGATGTCCATGGTCGCCAGGTGCAGGCCGAACGCGGAGACCGTACGGATGGTGGAGGCCAGTCGGCCGACGGCGGTGAGCTGCCCGGAGTTGCGGGCCAGCGAGGCCCGCAGCAGATCCAGGTCGGCGATCAGCGCGGCGGAGCCCCGGTAGTCCCGGCCCGCCACGTGCGCGGTGCCCTGGCGCAACCGCTGCCGGGTGTTGGCGAGCTTCGCCTTCACGCAGCGTGCCTTGAGCCGGTACGGCTCCTCCGCGTTGACCCGGCGGAACCGGGCCGCCACCTCGGGTAGCGCGTCCAGGTCGGCAGCGAGGCTGGCGGAGAGGTCCAGGGACACCCCGCGCAGTCGGCGGGAGACCGAGACCTCGTTGATCAGGTGGTCCATCGCCTTCTCGGTGGCCGCGATGCCGTGCTCGTGCTGGATGGCCAGCACATCGCGGGTGACCGCCGGAGTGACGAACGGGTTGCCGTCGCGGTCGCCGCCGATCCAGGTGCCGAAGCTCAGCGGCCGGGCCGTCGGTGACGTCTCCACGCCGAGCGTGCGCAGCGTGTCGGCCAGGTCGTCGAGCACCTGGGGTGCGGCCTCGGCGTACAGGTCGCGCAGGTAGTAGATGGCGTTGCGCGCCTCGTCGGTCGGGTCCGGTCGGTCGAGTCGCAGCTCGTCGGTCTGCCACATCAGGTCCAGCAACTCGGCGAGGCGGCGGTTGGCCGGGCCTTCGTCGCTGGCGCCGTAGAGGATCGCGTTGGCGGTCTCGGTGTCCAACTCGTCGGCGATCGCCCGCAGCTTGGACAGGATCGAGCGGCGGGCCGCCTCGGTCGGGTGCGCGGTGAAGACCGGCCGGACCGCGAGCCGGCGGGCGGCGTTGGCGATCTCCTCGGCTGGCACCCCGCGCTCGGCGATCATCTTGGCCGCCTGGTCCAGCCAGCCGCCCTGGACCGCCCGGCGGCGGCGCAGATCCCGCGCGCGGTGCACCTGCTCGGTGATGTTGGCCAGGTGGAAGTAGGTGGAGAAGGCGCGGGCCAGCTTGGTGCCGGTGGTCACGTCGAGCCCGCCGAGGCGCTGGGCGGCTGCCGGGGCGTCGGTGCGGACCTGGGCGCGGATCTCCTCGACGAGGTCGAGCAGCGGGCGACCCTCCTGGCGGGCCAGCGTCTGGCCGAGCAGGGTGCCGAGTCGGCGGATGTCGGCGCGCAGCGCGGCGTCCGGGCCGTCGTGGTCATGCTGGTCGGTCACGGTGCGCTCCCTTACGTGGATACGAAGGACAGCGCTGTCCGACTTATTGGATGGTATCCGCGCGCACCGGATGTTCGGAGGGCACCCGGGTGATCCACTGTCCAGGGAGCGGCGTTTTCCGGCGTGATCTCAGCCACCGTCCGGGACCGGCGCGGGGCCGGGGCGGGCCGACCCGGAGCCGGCGTTTCCGGCTCGGCGACCGCGAACCAGGCTGGCGCTGACCAACCCGAGCCCGCCGACCACCGCCCAGAGCGCGAGGGCGAAGGCCGGCCAGCCGGCCGACCGCCAGTCGAAGTACACCGCCGCCTTGGTCAGGTCGTTGGCGAGCCCGGGGATGTTCCACCGATGCATGCCGCGCAGCACGCCGGGCAGGAACTCGGGTGCGTAGATGCCGCCGGAGCCAGGGTTGCCGAGCACCACCAGGAGCAGGATGACCAGTGCGGTTCCCGCGACGCCGAGCCAACCCTGGATGGCGCTGGCGATCAGCGCGGCGGCGAAGACGGCCAGCGCGCCGATGGCGGCGATCGTCGGAACGTCGTGGTGCCAGATGTCCAGAACCGGTCCGACCACGACCGCGCCGGCGATGCCGAGCAGCACGCTGTAGACCGCCAGGGCGGCGATGCGCAGCGCGGCCCGCCGCACCGTACGCGGGGTGGTGCCGGACGAAATCCCCAGCACGGTCGAGGCGAGGTAACCGCCGAGCACGTACCCGACGTTCAGGTAGAAGGGCACCACCCCGCGGGGGTCGGCCGAGGTGACCGGCACGTCGTCGACGACCTGTAGCGGGGTGCCGGTGCGGGTGGCGGCGGTGCTGAGCACCTCCCTGATCGCGCCGGTGGCGGAGGGGCCGGAGGCACTCGCGATGGTGAGGAGCAGACCGTTGTCGGGGCCGGTGCTGAGCACGGCGTACACCTTGCGGCTCAGCAGGCCGTGCTCGGCGGCGCCCGCGTCGTCGTACTCCACCGGTTTGAGGATGTTGGTCTGGCCGCGCACGGCGGTGAGCGCCGCCTGGGCGCGCTGGTCGCCGACGGCGACACCGACCGGTACGTCCCGAGGTGTGGGCTGGTGCAGCGCGCCGACGTAGGCCGCGATGAACGCGGTGGCCAGCGCGAGGGTGCCGATGAGCAGCCCGATGCTGCGCGGCGCCCAGTCGCGGGTTCGGCCTTGCGATGCGTCGTCCACATCGCGAGCCTATGGTCCGTTGAATCGCTTTTAGAGCGATTCGTCGGGCAGTAACTGCCTGGTCGATCGACTAGCTTCTGATCATGGTGTCGCTGAGCTACCCGCCGAAACCGCGACCGGGCGACCGGGTCGCGGTCGTCTCACCCTCCGCCGGTCTGCCGGCCGTCTTTCCCCATGTGTACGAGTTGGGGCTGCGCCGGTTGCGCGAGGAGTTCGGCCTGGAGCCGGTGGAGTACCCGACCACGCGGATCATGGGGGCGGACCCGCGCGACCGGGCCCGCGACCTGACGGCCGCCTTCGCCGACCCGAGCATCACCGCGGTGCTCGCCACGGTCGGCGGGGACGACCTGATCACGGTCACCCCATACCTCGACGACGACGTGTTGCGGGCCAACCCCAAGCCCTACTTCGGGTACTCCGACAACACCAACGTGCTCAACCACCTGTACCGGCTGGGCATCGTCGCCTACCACGGTGGGTCGGTGCTGGTGCACCTCGGCCGGCCCGGCTCGCCGCACCCGCTGACCTTCGGCTCGCTGCGCGCCGCGCTCTTCACCACCGACTGGTACGAGCTGACGCCCGCCATCGAGTGGGGTGACCGGCCGAACCCCTGGACCGAGCCGGAGACATTGGCGCACGAGCCGGAGATGCTGCCGGGTGCGGGTTGGCGCTGGCAGGGCCCGGAGCGGGTGGTGCGGGGGCGCACCTGGGGCGGCAACCTGGAGATCCTGCACTGGTTGCTGGCCACCGATCGGGTGCCGACCGTCGACGAGCTGGACGGCTCCGTACTGATCTTCGAGACCTCGGAGGAGATGCCCAGCGCCCAGGAGGTGTTCCGGATCGTGCGGAACATGGGGGAGCGGGGCCTGCTCGCCGCCTTCTCGGCGATCATCGTCGGTCGCCCCAAGGCGTGGGAGTTCGACAAGCCGCTGTCGGTGCCGGAACGGCTGGCGTGGGGCGAGGCCCAGCGGGAGGCGATCACTCGTGCTCTCACGACGTACAACCCGGACGCGGTGGTGGTCTTCGACGTCGACCTCGGCCACACCGACCCACAGTTGATCATCCCGTACGGCGGGGAGATCCGGGTGGACGCCGTCGAACGCCGGATCGCGGTGCGGTACTGACCTGCCCTTGCTTCGCCCTCGCCCCGCTCAAGATGGTTCTCATGCGTCGACGACGGCGAAGGCGCGGACCGGGAAGGTGCCCATGCCCGCCACCATCGGTGGGGCCGCAGTGAACCGGAAGCCACTCGGCGGTAGCGCGTCCAGGCCGGTCAGGTGCTCCACGATCGGGATGCCGGCGGCGAGCAGGGTGCTGTGTGCGGGGCGTACACCACCGGCCGTCGGGCTCATGTCGTCGATGTTGATCGAGTCGATGCCGACCAGGGCCGCACCGGCGTCGGCCAGCGCCTGGGCGGCGTCCCCGGTCAGGTACGGCGCCTCCGGCGCGCCATACCGCTCGGTGCCGAAGTGCTCATCCCACCCGGTGTGCAGCAGCACCGCGCGCCCGGCCACCTCGTACGGGGCAAGCATCAGCCGGTCCACGGCCCGCATGCCAGCCGGCAGCCGGACCACCACGCCGGGCAGGTCGGCGAGCCGGTCCAGCGACACCCCGGTCAGGTCGTCGGCACCGGCCCAGCGGTGGGCGGGAGTGTCCAGGTAGGTGCCCGTGTTGGCGATCATGTCAATCCGGGCCACGTGGAACTCGGTGCCCGGCGCGTAGTTCGCTTGGGACGCCGCGAAGGTCAGCCAGTCGGTGATCCGGGGCGCCGGCCAGCCGGGCAGGGTAGTCATCCCGTCGCTGATCACGTGGCTCAGCTCGACCAGCCGACGATCGGTGCCGGATGCGCCGACGGCGACGCCCCGTCCGCCCTTGTGCGGCTCCTCAATGATCGTCTTCGCGCTGATCCGTACCTCGGCGACCATCAGCAGCCCGAGGTGCCGGACGAACAACGCCGCCAGGTCGTCGTCGGTGATCTCCTGCCCCGGGATGTCCAGCCGGAACCCCTCGGTGCGTAGCCCGCCGCCGTTGGCGAAGCTCACCTCCGCGTCGAACTGCGCCCGCCACTGCTCACCCATCCCGACACCCGACCACGAAGCCCCGCCATCGGTCAAGATCCACGTCTCGGTCCGGCCGCCACGGGCCCGGTCGGTGCTCGCCTGACCGCCCTTTCGCCTGTGGTCCGCGTCTTCGAACCCGAGAGATCGCGCTAACCGGGGGAGATCGCACTCGATCCAGGAAAGAGTGCGTTCCGCCGGCTCCGAGGCAACTACATCCAGGATCGAGCGCGATCTTGAAGGGCGGTGCCCGCTGGCGGCCGTGCGACCGACCCTTTTTGGGCGGGTACGTGCGCGCTCGCGGACAGGATCCGCACGTCGTGAGGGGGAGCCGCTGCCTCCCGCGTCCCGGCCCAAGATCCGCACGACATCAGGGAAACTGCTGCCTCCCGCGTCCTGGAAGCAGCAGTTTCCGGGAAGTTGCGCGGATCTTGGGCCGGCGAGCGGGGCGGGGCGGCAGGTCGGGAGGGGCGGCGGGCCGGCAGGCCGGGCAGGCCGGGCGGGCCGGCAGGCCGGGCGGGCGGGTTGGGCGCCACGCGACGCGGACCTGGGCGGAAGGGGGTGCGTGTCGGTGGACGGGGATAGGCTGGTTGTCGTGCACCCCCCGTCCGGCTGGACGAGGGGCCGCCGTCGTGTGTGTGTCGACTCCCTGGAAGTGATCCCTTGCTCACCGGACTGTTCTCCGCCGCCCTGGCCGACCCGGGGCTGGCCCGGGCGCGTGACCTGGCGCGCTCCGGTGCCGCACAGGTCGACGGCCTCGACATCACCGCCCCGGCGGCGCTGCGCCCGTTCGCGGTGGCCGCCGTCGCGGCCGATCCCGACGGCACCGGCACCGGCACCGGGAAAAACGGGGGTGGGGCCGGGCGACCGGTGTTGGCGGTGACCGCCACCACTCGGGAGGCCGACGACCTGGCCGCCGCGCTGGGCGGGTTGCTGCCGGCGGAGCAGATCGTGGTCTTCCCCTCCTGGGAGACGCTGCCGCACGAGCGGTTGTCCCCCCGCTCGGACACCGTGGGCCGGCGGCTGGCCGTGCTGCGTCGGCTGGCGCACCCGGAGGCGACCGACGCGCACGGCGGCACCGGGCCGCTGCGAGTGGTCGTGGCCCCGGTCCGTTCGCTGCTCCAACCGCAGTTGAAGGGGCTCGGTGACCTGGAGCCGGTGCAACTCGCCGCAGGCGAGGAGGCGGACCTCGAGGAGGTCGCCCGCCGGCTGATCGACATGGCGTACGCCCGGGTCGACCTGGTCACGAAGCGCGGCGAGTTCGCGGTGCGCGGCGGCATCCTGGACGTCTTCCCGCCCACCGACGAGCACCCGTCCCGGGTCGAGTTCTGGGGCGACGAGGTGGAGGAGATCCGCACCTTCGCCGTCGCCGACCAGCGGACCATCGAGCAGGTCCCCCTGCTCTGGGCGCCGCCCTGCCGGGAGCTGCTGCTCACCCCGGCGGTCCGCGCCCGGGCCGCCGCGCTCGCCGAGCAGCACCCCGAGCTGGCCGAGATCCTGGAGAAGCTGGCCGAGGGCATCCCGGTGGAGGGGATGGAGTCACTGGCACCGGTGCTGGTCGGCCCCGACTCGCTGGAGCTGCTGCTGGACGCCATGCCGGCCGGCACCCACGTGCTGCTCTGCGACCCGGAGCGGATCCGCACCCGGGCGCACGACCTGGTGCGTACCTCGGAGGAGTTTCTCCAGGCCAGCTGGGCCGCCGCCGCGGTCGGCGGCCAGGCCCCGGTGGACGTCGGCGCCGCCGCCTTCCGGACCCTCGGCGAGGTACGCGCCGTCGCGGGCAAGCTCGGCCAGCCGTGGTGGACGCTGTCGCCGTTCGGTCTGGTGGAGGCGGAGACGGCCGAGACGCGACAGCCCTGGGAAGATGCGCCGGAGCAGTCCGCCGTCACCCCGGACGACGCCATCGCGGTGACCCTGTCCGCCCAGCCGGCCCCGCTCTACCACGGCGAAACCACGCGACTGGTCGACGACCTCAAGCGCTGGGCCGGCGAGGGCTGGTCGATCGCGCTGGTTTTCGAGGGGCACGGTCCCGCCCAGCGGGCGGTGGAAGTGCTGCGCGACGCCGGCCTGGGCGCGCGGTTGACCGAGGAGGTGCCGACCGCGCCCGTCCCCGGCGAGCTGGTGGTGACCTGTGGCGCGCTGAGCAGTGGGTTCGTCGACGAGGCGTCCCGCTTCGTGCTGCTCACCGGCAACGACGTGACCGGTGGTCGGGGCACCTCGACGCGGGACATGCGCAAGATGCCGAGCCGGCGGCGCAACACCATCGACCCGCTGGAGTTGAAGGCCGGCGACCACGTGGTGCACGAGCAGCACGGCATCGGCCGCTACGTCGAGCTGGTGCAGCGCACCGTCAACGGCGCCAGCCGGGAATACCTGGTCATCGAGTACGCGGCCAGCAAGCGGGGCCAGCCCGGCGACCGGCTCTTCGTCCCCACCGACCAACTTGACCAGCTCTCCCGCTACGTGGGTGGTGAGCAGCCGACCCTGCACAAGATGGGCGGCTCGGACTGGCAGAAGTCCAAGGCACGCGCCCGCAAGGCGGTTCGCGAGATCGCCGCGCAGCTCATCCAGCTCTACGCCGCCCGCAAGGCGTCCAAGGGTCACTCGTTCGGCCCGGACACCCCGTGGCAGCGGGAGCTGGAGGACGCCTTCCCCTGGCAGGAGACGCCGGACCAGCTCGCCGCGATCGACGAGGTCAAGCGGGACATGGAGCAGACCGTCCCGATGGACCGGCTGATCTGCGGTGACGTCGGCTACGGCAAGACCGAGATCGCCGTCCGGGCGGCGTTCAAGGCGGTGCAGGACGGCAAGCAGGTGGCGGTGCTGGTGCCGACCACGCTGCTGGTGCAGCAGCACTACAACACGTTCGCCGAGCGGATGAGCCAGTTTCCGGTGGAGATCCGGCAGCTGTCGCGGTTCCAGACGCCGAAGGAGACCGAGCGGACGCTGGAGATGGTCGCCGACGGCACCGTCGATATCGTCATCGGCACCCACCGGCTGTTGCAGACCGCCACCCGCTTCAAGCAGTTGGGTCTGGTGGTCGTCGACGAGGAGCAGCGCTTCGGTGTCGAGCACAAGGAGCACCTGAAGACGCTGCGCGCGTCGGTCGACGTGCTGAGCATGTCCGCGACCCCGATCCCGCGGACCTTGGAGATGGCCATCACCGGCATCCGGGAGATGTCCACGATCGCCACTCCGCCGGAGGAGCGGCACCCGGTGCTCACCTTCGTCGGCGCGCAGGACGACCGGCAGGTGGCCGCGTCCATCCACCGCGAGTTGCTTCGCGACGGGCAGGTCTTCTACCTGCACAACCGGGTCGAGTCGATCGACCGGGCGGCGCGGCGACTGCGGGAGCTGGTGCCCGAGGCGCGGGTCGCGGTGGCGCACGGCCAGATGGGCGAGGACGCCCTGGAGAAGGTCATGGTCGGCTTCTGGGAGAAGGAGTTCGACGTCCTGGTCTGCACCACGATCGTCGAGTCGGGCATCGACATCCCGAACGCCAACACGCTGATCGTGGAGCGGGCCGACCTGCTCGGCCTCGCCCAGCTGCACCAGATCCGGGGCCGGGTCGGCCGGGGCCGGGAGCGGGCGTACGCCTATTTCCTCTACCCGCCGGAGAAGCCGCTCACCGAGCACGCCCACGAGCGGCTGGCCACCATCGCCCAGCACACCGAGCTGGGTGCCGGCATGTACGTGGCGATGAAGGACCTGGAGATCCGGGGCGCCGGCAACCTGCTCGGCGGCGAACAGTCCGGGCACATCGAGGGCGTCGGCTTCGACCTGTACGTGCGAATGGTCGGCGAGGCCGTCTCGGCGTTCAAGGGTGAGCGGCCGGAGGAAGAGGCCGATGTCAAGATCGATCTGCCGATCGACGCGCACCTGCCGCACGACTACGTGAGCGTGGAGCGGCTGCGCCTGGAGATGTACCGCAAGCTTGCCGAGGCGCGCGACGAGGAGCGGCTGCGCGAGGTGATCGCCGAGATGACCGACCGGTACGGCGAACCGCCGGCTCCGGTGCAGAACCTGGTGGAGGTGGCCCGGTTCCGCCTGCTGGCCCGCCGGTACGGCCTGACCGACGTGACCATGCAGGGCAAACACGTACGGTTCGGTCCACTGCCGTTGCCGGACTCGAAGCAGTTGCGGCTCAAGCGATACCACCCGGACGCCGTCTACAAGCAGGCCACCGACCAGGTCAGCGTGCCCCGGCCGACCACCCGTCGGATCGGCGGCGAGCCGCTGCGTGACCAGGTGCTGCTCCAGTGGTGCGCGCAACTGCTCTCCGACGTGCTGGGTGCCCCCGCTCCGCTCGCCGTCGCGGCCAGCTGAGGCGCCGGCAGGGTGAGGTGGGGGCCGTCACAGCACGGGAGAGGGCATGAGAGAGTGACACGCATGCGTGCTCGCCGTGTGATCGCCGCCGCCAGCGTCGCGGCTCTGGGTGTCCTCTCCCTCGCCGCCTGCGGAAAGTCCGCACCGAACATCGCCGCGTACGTCGGTGACGCCACCTACTCGGTGGACCGGGTCGATGCGATCTACGCCGACGTGCAGGCGAAGTTCGGCGACGCGGTCCGGCAGGAGGCTGGCAAGGCGGGCGCGACGCCGTCGCCGGAGCAGTTGCGCTCCGAGGTCACCCGCCAGGACGTGGTCGACCTCCTGGTCAGCCTGGATCTGGGCAAGCGGGTGGCGTCGGCGAAGAACATCCAGGTGCCCGACGAGATCACCCCGCAGCAGCTCGAGCAGAACCTGCGGGTGCCGGCGACCACCGAGTACGCCAAGCTCTGGGGCGAGTGGATCGACCTGCTTCAGGTGCTCAACCAGCAGCTTCCGCCGGCCGAGCTGAGCGACGACTCGCTGATGGCCGTCTACGACGCCCTGAAGGACACCGGGGCGATCCAGGGCGGGATGTCCGTGACCGACGTTCGCCAGGCGTTCGGTGACGGCGGTTTCGTCCGCAGCGCCACCGCACTCAGCGCGGCGCTTGAGGAAGAGGCGGACCGGGTCGACGTCTCGATCAACCCGCGCTTCCGGGCGATCGGGGTGCCGTCGGTGGTGAGCACCGGTCAGTCGCTGGTCTTCTACTCGCTGCCGTACATCAACGAGGACGGCCCGGTCACTGACATCTCCACCCCGGAGCCGGTGCCGTCGAGCGGGTCCCCGGATGCCGAGGGTGCCTCCCCGGATGCTGAGGGCACGGCAAGCTGAGCATGACGGCACGGATCGTCCTCCTGGTCACCTCGCCCCGGCTGCCCGCCGGCCTGCTGACCTCCGCAGCCTGGGACGTCGTACGTCAGCACCCGGTGTTGACCGGTGCGGAGAGCGAGTTGGTCACGGCCGTGCGCCAGGCGGGCGCCGAGGTCACCGTGGTGGACGGCCCGGCGACGCAGCCGCTGTTGGATGCGGTGGCGACGCACGGCACGGCGGTCTGGCTGGCTGGTCCGGCGGGCGACGAGGCGCTGGCCCGGGAATTGGGTCTGCGGCTGGCCCGGCAGCCGGGGTTGGCCGAGATGGAGCTGATGTACGGCTCGTGGGATCCGCCGGGCGCCCGGTTGCTCGACGCGGTGGCCGTGTTGGACCGACTGGCCTCGCCCGGTGGCGACCCGTGGAAGCGGGCGCAGACGCACCGCAGCCTCGCCGGTTACCTGCTGGAGGAGAGCTACGAGGCGTACGACGCGATCAGCGCCGACGACACCGACGCGTTGCGCGAGGAGTTGGGCGACGTGTTGTTGCAGGTGGTCCTGCATGCGCGGCTCGCCGAGGAGTTGCCCGAGGATGAGCGGTGGACCATCGACGACGTGGCGGGTGGCCTGGTCGACAAGATGATCCGGCGTAATCCGCACGTCTTCGCCGGTGCGGAGGCGGGCACGCTGGAGGAGATCACCGAGAACTGGGAGCGGATCAAGCGCGCCGAGAAGGCTCGGAAGTCGGTGTTGGACGGCGTGGCACTGAGTCAGCCCGCGCTGGCCCTGGCCGCGCAGGTCCTGGACCGCGCCGCCCGCGTCGGCCCAGCGGTCCCGCCGCCGCTGGCTGACACCGAGCCAGACGCGGAAGCACAGCTGGGCGCCAGCCTCCTGGCAACGGTCGCAACAGCCCGCCAGGCGGGCATCGATCCCGAAGCGGCCCTCCGCCGCACCACCCTCGCCTACGCGAATGCCGTCCGCGCCACCGAAATCCAGACCCCACCCCCAGACCCTCGTTGATCATGAAGTTATTGCCACGGCACGCCGAGGTGGATGGCAATAACTTCATGATCGACGGAACAGGTGGCGGTGCAGGGGGCGGTCGGTAGGGTAGGCCGGGTGGAGGCGTTTGGGGTACTGGCGGAGCGGGTCGTCGAGGCTCTACTGGAGTCACGGCCGGGGGTTGCTACCGCGGCGGGCGATCACCGGTACGACGACCGGCTGCCGGATCTGTCCGCCGGCGCGGTCGCCGGCGACCTCGCGATGCTCTCCGACGCGGCCAACGCGCTGTCCGAGTTGGACCCGGACTCGCTCGACGTGGACGAGCAGGTCGACCACGCGCTGCTCACCTCATTCGTGGATCGGGAGCTGTTCGAGCTGACCGAAATCCGGTCGCACGAGTGGGATCCGCTGCGCCACAACCCCGGCCCCCTGCTGCACCCGCTGCTGGCCCGCTCGTACGCCCCGGCGGAGGTGCGGCTGACCCAACTGGCCGGCCGGCTCGCCGCCGTACCGGATGCTCTCGCCACCGCCCGCGCGACGCTGCGGGACATGCCGCGGATCCACGCCGAGACGGCGGTCGGGCAGTTCACCGGCACGGCCGCGCTGATTCGCGACGAGCTGCCGGCGTTGCTCGCCCAGGCGCCGAGCCACCTCGACCGGGTCGAACCGGCGGCGACCGCGGCGATCGCCGCGCTGGAGGAGTTCGTCGCCTGGCTGCGTGTCGGCCTGGCCGCCGACGCCGGCCCTGGCCGTGACCCGCGACTGGGCCGGCGCCGCTGGGAGGCCCGACTCTGGCACACGCTCGATACCGAGCTGGGTGCCGCCGAGATTCAGCGCCGCGCCTGGGCCAACCTGGACCGGGTCACCGCGGAGATCCGCGAGGCGGCCGTCGAGCTGGTCGGCGGTCCGGCCGACGACGCGGCCGTACGCCGGGCGCTGGACGTGCTCGCCGCCGAGCACCCGAACGACGAGACCATTGTCGAGCTGGCCGGGGTGACCCTGGACGACGCCACCGACTTCGTCCGCGCGCACGACCTGGTCACCCTTGTCGACGACCGGTGCGTGGTCCAGGAGATGCCGGAGTTCGCCCGAGGGGTCGCGGTGGCGTACTGCGACGCGCCCGGCCCGCTGGAGACCGCGGCCGTGCCCACCTTCTACTGCATCGCGCCCACCCCTTCGGACTGGCCGGCGCAGCGGGTCGAGTCGTTCTATCGCGAGTACAACGACCACATGATCCGCAATCTGACGGTGCACGAGGCGATGCCGGGGCACTTCCTCCAGCTCGCTCACGCCCGCCGTTACGTCGGTGGCACCCGGGTCCGGGCACTGGCCGAGTCCGGCCCGTTCATCGAGGGCTGGGCGGTGTACGCGGAGGAACTGATGGTGGGCCTCGGCTTCGGCGGCCTGCCGGTGCGGTTGCAGCAGCTCAAGATGCAGCTACGGATGACCATCAACGCGTTGCTCGACCAACTGGTGCACGCCGAGGACCTGCCCGAGGCCGAGGCGATGGCGCTGATGACCGGGCGTGGCTTCCAGGAGGAGGGCGAGGCTGCCGGCAAGTGGCGCCGGGCGCAGCTCACCTCGACCCAGCTCTCCACCTACTTCGTCGGGTACAGCGAGGTCGCCGAGATCGCCGCGGCCCGCCCGGACGGGGTGTCGGTCCGCGACTGGCACGACGCGATGCTCGCGCACGACTGCCCGCCACCGCGCCACCTGCGCACCCTGCTCGACGTCTGAGAAAACCTGGTCGACCGCCGCCCGTAGGTCGCGGTCGCTCCGGTCAGCGCCGCCCGGCGGTCACCGTCGCGTCGATCAGCCAGCGCGAGATGGAGTACGCGGGCGGCAGTTCCGCCGGCAGCGCATCCAAGCCGAACCACTGAGCCTGGGTCAGCTCCTCGCCATCGACCACCGGCTCGGCGTGCGGGTCTGCTGCACGGGCGGTGAAGCCGGCGAGCAGCACTCCCGGGCCGGAGATCGCCCACGGCTGGCTGCCGAAGTAGACCAGCCGGTCGACGGCCAGCCCGACCTCCTCGCCAACCTCCCGGTGCACCGCCGCCTCCAGTGTCTCGCCGGCCTCGACGAAGCCGGCCACCAGTGCCCACAGCCCGGTCGGCCCGGTGGCGTGCCGGACCAGCAGCAGCTCGTCGGCGCGACCGGTCGGGCTGGGCCGGGTGATCGCCACCAGCACCGCGGCAGAGAGCTGCATCGGCACGTACAGGCCGCAGTCGGCGCACCGCCGGGCGGTCTCGCCGGGCAGGTCGGTCAGCTCGCCCCGGCAGGCGCCGCACCACCGGTGGGTACGCCGCCACGTGATCACCGCCAACGCCCGGCCGGCGAGTGTGGCGTACGGTTCCGGCACCTCGGCGGCGAGCGACGCCCAGCCGAGCGACGCCCATCCGAGTGCCCGGTCGGGGAGGGCGTCGGCGGTGGCCAGGTCGGTGGCCCACGCGGGGATGCCGTCGAGGGTGCCCAGCGGCACCCAGTCGGTGTCGGCGGGCAGGTCGGCGACGCGGAGCGGCCGGCCGTCGGCGCTGCCCAACAGCTTCGCGCCGGTCACCGGCAGGGCCAGGTCCCCAGCGGCAGGCGGCCGGCTCCGGTCGGCCCCCGGCAGGAATCCGTCGGCTGCTGCGGCGAACGCGGACCCGCCAGGTGGTGCGGCGGTCGTCGGGTCGGTCACGAGCCGCCGGGGCGGCGGTCCACCACACCCGCGCCGGCGGGCGGGTCGAACGCGCCCTTGTCGACCGTCGCGGAGTAACTGCTCAGCGCCAGCTCCATGGGCTTGCCGTCGACTGGCCCGGTGAAGCTGCCGAGCACGCCCTCGGTGGTCACACAGGCGGTGAAGTCACCGGACGAGCTCTGCACCTCGACGCAGGCGGCGTGGTACCCGGCGACGGTGGTGTCGCTTTGCCTGATGACCGCCTGCGGGTCGAGCGCAGCGGCGCTCAGCAGCCCGACCACCACCGGCGGCGTGACGAGGCCCTGCTGGTTGGCCTCGTCGAAGAGCGTCACGGTGGGCTTGCTGCCCGGGGTGGGCGGGGTGACCAGCGTGCATTCCGGGCGGGCGCCGGTCGTCGTGCACCGGGTGATGGCCTCCGGGGTGACGGTGAGTCGCCCGCCCGGGTAGGTGTACGCGGAGCGGGCCGGGTCCTGCGCCTGCACGATCGCGGCGCGCTGGCCGCCGGGGAGTTGGTAGTCGGCCGAGTAGGTCAACTCCAGCGCCCGGTCGAGCCGGGCGGCGAGGTCGTTGACGAGTTCCGAGCGACCCATGGCGACTCCGGCGTCCTCGAATGTCTGACAGCCGGTGACCGTGAGCGACGCGATGACCGACACGGCGAGCATGCGGAGGGTGGTCGAGGCGGCGGGCATGGCGACCAGCCTGGTGGATCTGGTCCGCGCAGCGCAAACCCGTTGCCGGTTGACGCCCGGAAATCCGGGAATGTCCGTCAGTGCGGGGCGACTCGGGTGCGCGGGCGACGCCGTGCCCGTTCGCGCCGCCCGATACGCTGCGTTCAACACCTGCCTCAGCCGCACCGTCGCGGCCCACCCACGGACCGGATCACAACAACGAGGAGCGACTTAGTGGCAACCATCGAGGGAATCGTCGCCAGGGAGATTCTCGACTCGCGGGGCAACCCGACGGTCGAGGTCGAGGTCGGTCTGGACGACGGCACGGTGGCCCG
The DNA here is from genome assembly GCF_028475105.1 of Micromonospora sp. LH3U1. Taxonomy (NCBI): domain Bacteria; kingdom Bacillati; phylum Actinomycetota; class Actinomycetes; order Micromonosporales; family Micromonosporaceae; genus Micromonospora; species Micromonospora sp. LH3U1. Next base: position 948,350 of record NZ_CP116936.1, read on the forward strand.
CGCCGCCGTGCCCTCCGGCGCCTCCACCGGCGCCTTCGAGGCGGTCGAGCTGCGCGACGGTGACGCCGACCGCTACCAGGGCAAGGGCGTGGAGAAGGCGGTCTCCAACGTCGAAGACAAGATCGTCGACCAGATCATCGGGTACGAGGCCAGCGAGCAGCGGCTGATCGACCAGAAGATGATCGACATCGACGGCACCGACAGCAAGTCGGAGCTGGGCGCGAACGCCATCCTCGGGGTCTCCCTGGCGGTGGCGAAGGCCGCTGCCGGCAGCGCCGAGCTGAGCCTCTTCCGTTACCTGGGTGGCCCGAACGCGCACCTCCTGCCGGTGCCGATGATGAACATCCTCAACGGCGGCGCGCACGCAGACTCGAACGTCGACATCCAGGAGTTCATGATCGCGCCGATCGGCGCGCCGACCTTCCGTGATGCGCTGCGCTCGGGCGCGGAGGTCTACCACGCGCTCAAGTCGGTGCTGAAGAAGAAGGGCCTGTCGACCGGGCTCGGCGACGAGGGTGGCTTCGCGCCGAACCTGCCGACCAACGCGGCGGCCCTGGACCTGATCGCCGAGGCGGTCGAGAAGGCCGGTTACCGGCTCGGCACCGACATCGTGTTCGCGCTCGACGTGGCGGCCACGGAGTTCTTCGACAACGGCACCTACACCTTCGAGGGTGCCGCGAAGTCCGCCGAGGAGATGAGCACCTACTACACGAAGCTGGCCGACGAGTACCCGATCGTGTCGATCGAGGACCCGCTGGCGGAGGACGACTGGAGCGGCTGGCAGACGCTGACCGCCTCGATCGGCGACCGGGTGCAGATCGTCGGTGACGACCTGTTCGTGACCAACCCGCAGCGCATCGCCCGCGGTATCGCGGAGAAGGCGGCGAACGCGGTTCTGGTCAAGGTCAACCAGATCGGCTCGCTGACCGAGACCCTGGACGCGGTGGACCTGGCCCACCGGGCCGGCTTCAAGTGCATGATGAGCCACCGTTCCGGCGAGACCGAGGACACCACCATCGCCGACCTGGCGGTCGCCACCGGCTGTGGCCAGATCAAGACCGGCGCGCCGGCCCGCTCGGACCGCGTCGCCAAGTACAACCAGCTGCTCCGGATCGAGGAGGAGTTGGCCGACGCGGCGCGCTACGCCGGCGCCGGCGCGTTCCCACGCTACCGTTCGTCCTAAGAGGTCGTCAGGAAGCCCCGCAGCGGCTACGGCGGACCCCGCCTCGCTCCTTCCGGGGCTTCCCGACAACCTCCCTAACGCGCGAAGCCTCGGGGGAGGGGTGACGATGCAGCAGCGCCGCACACCGGGTGGTCAGCGTCCCGCCCGCCGGCCGGGTCAGTCCGGTCGGCCGGGTGGTGGCCGGGCCACCCGGGGATCGGTCCGGGAGGCCGGCGTACGCGCCGAACCGCGCGGTGCCGCTGGTCGGGCGCCGGGCGCGGCCCGGGGCGCCGAGGGCGTCCGCTCCGCGAATCGTCCGGCCGCCGCTCGGCGTACCGCTGCCGGTGGTGGCGTCAAACGGCTCGCCGCACCCCATCCCCGTCGCTTCACCGGCCGCGCCACCGTGCTGTTCGCGGTCCTGATCGCGCTCGCCCTGGCCTACACCTACCCGGTCCGCGTCTACCTGGACCAGCAGGCCGACATCGAGCGGATGGAAGCGGCCCAGGCGGTGCAGGAGGCGGAGATCGCCAAGCTCGAGACCGAGGCCGCCAACTGGAAGGACAAGGCGTACATCGAGACCAAGGCTCGGGAGCGGTTCTTCATGGGCCGGCCGGGCGAGAAGATCATGGTGGTGCTGCACGACCCGGAGGGCGCCGCCCGGGACGCCGGGAAGTCGGCCGGTTCGGCCGCCCCGACCGGGCCGGTGACCTGGTACGACACGCTCTGGTCGAGCGTGCAGGCGGCGGACAGCCAGCAGCCGGGCAAGTGAACCACCGACCAGCGCACCAGGAAAGATGGGCACCGTGACTGTCGTACCACCGTCCGAGTCGGCGGCGGATTCCGTACCCCTGCCGCAGCGTGAGCCAGCCACCGAGGCCGACCTGGCCGCGGTGGCCGCGCAGCTCGGCCGGACGCCCCGTGGCACTCGGGCGGTTGCCCACCGATGCCCGTGCGGCCTTCCGGACGCGGTGGAGACAACTCCCCGCCTCGCCGACGGCACACCCTTTCCGACGCTGTACTACCTGACCTGCCCCCGGGCCACCGCGGCGTGCAGCCGGCTGGAGTCGGCGGGGCTGATGAAGGACATGGCGGACCGGCTGACGACGGATCCCGAATTGGCCGCCCGTTACCGTGCCGCGCACGAGGACTACCTCGCCCGCCGGGAGGCGATCGGCGAGGTGCCGGAGATCGCCGGCATCTCCGCCGGCGGCATGCCGGGCCGGGTGAAGTGCCTGCACGTGCACCTGGGGCACGCGCTGGGCGCCGGCCCCGGGGTCAACCCGTTCGGCGACGAGACGTTGGAGCTGGTCGAGCCCTGGTGGACGGCTGGCCCGTGCGTGGACGTGCCGGCGGCCGAATGAGCGCGCAGGCAGAGTCCTCGGCACCCGAGAGTCAGATCCTGGTGCGGCGGGCCCGCACCGGGGATGTGCGGGGCATCCGGCGGCTGGTCGACACCTACACCGACGATCGGCGGCTGCTGAGCAAGGCCACCGTCACCCTCTATGAGCAGGTGCAGGAGTTCCGGGTGGCGGTCCGCCCCGAGGACGGCGCCGTGGTGGGCTGCGGCGCGCTGCACGTGATGTGGGAGGACCTGGCCGAGATCCGTACGGTCGCCGTGGACCCGTCCTGTCGGGGCCGGCGGATCGGGCACCGGCTGGTCGGCGAGCTGATCGACGCTGCCCGGGAGTTGGGCGTGGCGCGGATCTTCGTGCTCACCTTCGAGACGCAGTTCTTCGGCGCGTTCGGCTTCCGGGAGATCGACGGTGCACCGGTGCCGCAACCGGTGTACGAGCAGCTGCTGCGCTCGTACGACGAAGGTGTTGCCGAGTTTCTGGACCTGGAGAGGGTCAAGCCGAACACGTTGGGCAACACCCGGATGTTGCTGCGCCTGTAGTCAGGCCCGCCGGGGGTGCGCGGCGAAGAACTCCCACATCAGGTCGGTGGCCGACACACCCGCGGCGGATGCGGCGAGCTGACCGGACGTCGCCCCCGGCCAGCTGTGGCCCATGTCGGGAATGGTGTAGACGCTGACCTCGCTGCCGTCCGCGCAACTCGCCAGTGTCCGGGTCACCCCCGGCGCCCCGGACGCCTTCGGGCTCGGCCGGCAGTTGAGCCGCTGCTGCCAGGTCTGCATGCCGGTTTGGAAGGTCGAGGCGTACCGGTCCTGGCCACCAATGAAGGTGATCACGGAGACCGGGCTCTTCGGCACGAAGCTCTCAGCGGTGGTCAGTGTTCCGCTGTAACCGCCACTGACGACCCCGATCGCGGCGAACTTACCCGCGCCCTCGACCGCCGCCCGGAAGCTCATGTCGCCGCCGTTCGAGATGCCGGTGAGGAAGACCCGGTTGGGGTCCGCACGCCAGGTCTGCACCAGGTGGTCGGTGAGGGCGGTGAGGAAGCCGACGTCGTCCTGACTGCCGCAGCAGATCAGCGCGTTGAAGCCGCCGCCCACCCCGTCGGGGTAGGCGACCAGCACGTTGTCCTTGTCGGCCTTCGCGTCCAGGCCCGCCAACTCTTGCATCGAGGCGCCGGATCCGGGGTAGAAGTGCAGCGCGATGACCAGGGCGGACGACCGGTTCGGGTCGTACCCGGGCGATGCGTGCAACAGGTAGGTGCGGTCCGCCCCGTTGTGCTCCAGAGTGAGCAGATGGTCGCCCGGCGCCGGGCGTTCGCTCGACGCCGACGGTGTGGCCGGCGGGGCCGACGAGGGTTGCCCCCGCTCACCACAGGCCGCAGCCACGACAATGAGGCAGAGCCCCGTCAACACTGCCACCGTCCGCCGCATGCCGGCCACCCCCCGTCGACCCCGCCGTCCACACTGGAGGTGGGCCGCGTGGGGATCAACCCTTTCGGTCCTGGGCGAAGGGAGGCAGGCTGACCCTCATGCTTCGCCTCCAGCTCGGGCCCGCAGACCTCTGCCGGGTGCGGTTCGCCGACCGGCTACACCCGGTCGGCACCGCACTCCTGGCGGGTCAGTGGCTGCGGGATCCCACGGTCGCGGCGATGGCACCGGCACTGGCCGAGCGGGCTGCGGCGGTCGAGGGCACGGGGGCCGCGCAGGCCGCCACCGCGATCCTGCGGCACCTGCTGCCCGACCGTGGGCGCCTGCCGGATTTCGTCACCCCCTTCGACGGCCTGGAGTCGGTCGCCGCCGGTCTGGAGGCGATCCAGGCCACCCCGGCACGACGGGTACGCGCCGAGGTGAGCGCGGCGTACGCGGACGCGACCGCCGCCACCCCTTTACGGCGGCGGTTCGCAGCCGCCGATCCGGAGGTGCTCGACCTGTTCGGCGGGGCCATCCGGACCTGGTTCGACGCCGTCCTCGCGCCGCACTGGCCCGATCTGATGTTCGCGTACCGTCAGCAGGTGACCTGCGCCAGCCAGCGGCTGGCGCAGCAAGGTCTGGCTGGCCTCTTCGCGGGGTTGCACCCGGCGATCCGGTGGCGCGAGCCGGTGCTGGAGGTGCGGACGTGGTGGGGCGGGGACCTGCCCGGCACCGGCCACGGGCTCATCCTGCTGCCCTCCCCACTGGCCGGGCCTCGACCCCGGGTGCTGGTCGAGCCGGGTCACCCGATCCTGCTCGTCTACCCGGCGGCGATGCCTCCGCGCGGGGCCACTGCCGGGGGTGATGCCCTCGGCCGTCTGCTCGGCGCCACCCGGGCACTGGTGCTGCGCCGGCTGGCGGCCGAAGGCGGGTTGACCACCACCGTGTTGTCCCAAGCCGTCGGGATCAGTCTCTCCTCGGCCTCGGAGCACGCCACCGCCCTGCGGGCCGCCGGTCTGGTGGCCAGCGAGCGGGAGGGCGGGGCCGTCCGTCATCACCTGACCGCGCTCGGAGCGGGCCTGTTGGGAGGCCCGTCAGGCGACCCGTCCGAGGCGTGGCCGTCGGTCGGGCAGGACGCCGGGTACCCGCCCGTCCTGCCGTAAGGTTGCTGCCGTGACGACGCGTGTGGCGGCCATCGACTGCGGAACCAACTCGATCCGACTGCTGGTCGCCGACCTGCCCGAGGAATCGGCCGGGTCGCAGGCGCCGCTGGTCGACCTGACCCGACGGATGGAAATCGTCCGGCTCGGGCAGGGAGTGGACCGCACCGGCCGGCTGGCCCCGGAGGCGATCGAACGGACCCGGGTGGCGCTGGCGTCGTACGCCGCCGACATCGAGAAGCTGGGCGCGGAGCGGGTGCGGATGTGCGCCACCTCCGCCTCCCGGGACGCGGCCAACGCCGCCGACTTCACCGAGATGGTGCAGCGCACCCTCGGTGTCGCACCCGAGGTGGTCACCGGCGACGAGGAGGCCCGGCTGTCGTTCACCGGCGCGGTGCGCGGGCTGCCGGCCGACGCGAAGGAGCCGTTTCTGGTCGTCGACATCGGCGGCGGTTCCACCGAATTCGTGGTCGGTGACCGGGCCGACGGGGTACGCGCGGCGATCTCGGTGGACATCGGCTGTGTCCGGATGACCGAACGGCACCTGCCCGGCGACCCGCCGACGCCCGAGCAGGTCGCGGCGGCGCAGGCCGACATCGCGGCCGCGGTGGACCGCGCGCTCGCCGTGGTGCCCGGCCGCGAGGCGGCCACCCTGGTCGGCCTCGCCGGGTCGGTCACCACCGTGGTCGCCATCGCTCAGGGCCTGCGGGAGTACGACCCGGAGCGCATCCACCACGCCCGGGTCTCGTACGAGGCGGTCGCCCAGGTGACCGGGGACCTACTGGGTCAGACCCGTGAACAGCGGTTGGCGACCCCGGTCATGCACCCGGGCCGGGCCGACGTGATCGGCGCGGGCGCGCTGGTGCTTCGAGTGATCATGGAACGCGCCGGGATGCCGTCGGTGGTTGCCTCGGAGCACGACATCCTCGACGGCATCGCCTGGAGCCTCCAGTCGGCCTCGAACTAGCTCGGCGTTGATCGACTCGGTTTCCTGAAAGTCGGGGTGTCCCGCTGGTCTGGAAACCCCGCTATCGCTGATCTCGTGTCGATCAACGTCCGCGCTCTGCCGGGCTCGCGCGTCGGCGCGTCGGGGTGGATTCGTTGACGCTATTACGCATTACGCAGTAGTGTGCAATGCGTGGACACCACACAGTTGCTGAAGGGCGTGCTCGATATGGCCGTCCTGGCCGTGCTCCGGGAGGAGGACGGCTACGGTTACGACATCCTGCGCCGGCTGCGCGAGGCCGGCCTGGAGGAGGTCGGCGACGCGTCGGTCTACGGGACGCTGCGCCGCCTCTTCGCCGCTGGCCTGCTCACCACCTACGTCGTGCCGAGCGAATCCGGGCCGCACCGTAAGTACTACTCACTGAATGCCGCGGGGCGTGACCAGTTGACCCGCTCCGGCAAGCTCTGGCGCTCGTTCGCCACGACCATGGACAGTCTGCTCGACGATCGGGGGATGGCGGCATGACCGTCGCGGAGCAGGAGATCATCGACTACGTGGCGCGGGTGCGGGCCGCTCTGGCCGACCTGCCGACCACGCAACGTGACGAGCTGACCGAGGATCTTGCCGACCACCTCACCGAGGTCGCCGCCGAGGCCGAGGGCACTCTCGTCGAGCGGCTGGGCGAGCCCGAGACCTACGCCGCCGAGCTGCGTGCCGCGGCCGGCGCCGCCCCGGGCGGTGCGCGCAACCTTGACCAGCGGGTCGCGACCGCGGTGGTCCGGGTCCGCAGCCGGCTGCGCGCGATCGATGTGCGGTTCGGCCCACCCCTGGGGTACGCGACGGCCAGCGACTTCCTCCGGTTGCTGCGCCCGGGTTGGTGGGTGCTGCGCGGCTATCTGGCGGCGATGCTGGTCACCGTGATCAGCACCGGCGGCAGCTTCGGGCTGCTGCCGAGGTTCGGTGGCGAGTTGCTCGCCGGCCTGATCATGCTGGTCGGCTTCGTGCTCGCCTCCATCTGGATCGGCCGCCGCTCCGGGCGGTTGACCCGCTGGCCACGCTCGGCCGTGCAGGTGGGCAGCGCGGTGCTGGTGGTCTTCGCGTTCGCCGCTCTGATGCAGGCGGAGGACCGGATGCGTTACGGCGACTACGGCTACGACCAGACCTCGGTCGACAGCCAGTACGACCGGGTGCGGGACGTCTTCGTCTACGACAGTGAGGGCCGGCTGGTGGAGAATGCCCGGCTCTTCGACCAGAACGGCAGTCCGATCCGGCTCGGCTATCCGGACTGCTCAGAAGACGCCTATGGCAAGCCGTCGCTGCGGGCGTACCCGTACTGCCCCGAGCAGGCGCCCTTCGGGCCTCGCGCCCCGGGCGCGCCCCTTCCACCCACGCCGCCCACCACCGTGCCGGATCCGCGCAGCACGCCGGGCCCGAGCACCCCACCCGGTCCGACCGGAACGCCGGCGCCGACGGCCACCGGCCAGCCCACGGCAGGCCCAACCGCGACGCCGAGCGACGCACCGACGCCAACCCCGACGAGCTGAACCACGGTGTGAATTCGATCATGTGCACGAAGCTGGGAAATAGCTGAACGGACGAGGCGAGCGGGACGGCACCGGAAATCAATGATCGTTACGGTGTCGTCTGCTCATCAACCCCTCGGAAGGAACCCCCGTGTCAGAGCAGGTCGCACCGCCCCCCGCGCCCGACGCCGCACCATCCCCGCCGGCCGTCGAGACGCCGCAAGCGGCCGAACCGGAGCCGGCCGCGCCGCAGCCGGCCGAGCCCGAGGCGGCCGCGCCGCAGGCGGTCGCGCCGCAGCCGGTCGAGCCCGAGGCGGCCGCGCCGGAGGCGAAGAAGTCCGGTGCAAAGAAGGCCCTCGGCATCGTTGGCGCGATCCTCGCAATCGTCGTCGTCGCCGGCCTGAAGTTCGGCATCGCCTCGGCGATCGGCGACTACTTCAACAAGGACGAGACCGCCGCCGCCAAGACCGGTGACTGCATCGCCGAGCTACCCGAGATCCGCGGCACCGAGCAGGAGAAGGTCGACAGCGCCAAGGTCGTGGAGTGCACCTCCACCGACGCGGCGTACACGGTGGTCGGTCGGCTGGATGACCAGACCGAGGCCCAGGCCAAGGCCGACACCACCTGCAATCAGTACTTCAAGGAGAACGAAGAGGGCTACATCTTCTCCAGCATCGAGCCGGGCAAGACGGGCTATGTGCTCTGCTTGACCAAGAAGGTCTGACCGGGGCGGTAGATCAGCATTGACGGCGGCGGGAGCGAACCCCGCCGCCGTCGACGTACCCGGAGTCACCGGCGGGCGAACAGGAGGTGAATGCCACTGTTCCGGCGTCTTCCCGGCGGCGGCGCGGCATGGCAGGCTACCGGCACGTAGGACCACTGGGCGACCAGCCAACGATGACTGACCGCTAGGAGGACAGCCCATGGGCGAGATGGTGAGCTACCGCAGCAACGGGGGCACGAGCGAGGGGTATCTCGCGATACCCGCCAGCGGCATGGCCAGTCCCGCAGTCATCGTCATCCAGGAGTGGTGGGGCCTGGTTCCGCACATCCGGTCGGTGGCGGACCGGTTCGCCGAGGCCGGCTTCGTCGCCCTCGCCCCGGACTTCTACCACGGTGAGACGACCAGCGAGCCGGACGAGGCGCAGCGGCTGTTGATGGCGATGCGGATGGACGAGGCGGCGAAGGACATCGCCGGCGCGGCCGACTATCTCGCGGGGCGGCCGGAGGTCACCGGCAAGGTCGGTGCCGTGGGTTTCTGCGCCGGTGGCAGCCTGGCCCTGTGGTCGGCCACCATCTCGGAGCGGATCGTCGCCACCGCCGGTTTCTATCCCGTGTTGCCCTGGGAGTCGATGCGCCCCGACTGGGTCGACTACGCCGGCAAGGCCGCGGTCATCCACTGCTCCGAAGAGGACGGCACCTCGGCCGCCGAGGGCGTACAAAGCGCCCGCCGGGCCATCGAGGAGGCCGGCGGTAACTGCAACCTCTACGACTACCCGGGCACCTCGCACGCCTTCTTCAACGACGACCGGCCAGAGGCGTTCGACCAGCGCGCCGCCGCCAGCGCCTGGGCCCGCACCCTGGAACTCTTCCGGGCCAAGCTTGGCTGAGTCCCGTACCCCCGAGCAGGTGGTCGCCCGCGCAGCGCGGGCGACCGACCTGGCCGACCTCGACGTGGCGGTGAGCAACTGTTTTGCCTGCCCGCGCCTGGTCCAATGGCGGGAGGACGTTGCCCGCACCCGTCGGGCCGCGTTCCGCGACCAGGAATACTGGGGCCGGCCGGTGCCGGGCTTCGGCACCGGCGACGCGCGGATCGCCATCCTCGGGCTGGCACCCGCCGCACACGGTGGTAACCGCACCGGCCGGATCTTCACCGGTGATCGGTCGGGCGACGTGCTGTTCGCCGCGCTGCACCGGGCCGGGCTGGCCAACCAGCCGACCAGCGTCGCCGCCGACGACGGCCTCGCGCTGCGGGACATCCGGATCTTCTCCGCCGTCAGGTGTGCGCCTCCGGACAACAAACCGACCCCGCAGGAGCGGGACAATTGCGCACCCTGGGTCCATCGTGAGGTCACGCTGATCCGGCCCACGCTGCGGGTCGTGGTCGCGCTGGGCGCATTCGCCTGGGCCGCGTGGTGGCCGGTGCTACGTGAGGTGTACGGGCAGCGCCCGCCCAGCCCGCGACCGGCGTTCGGCCATGGGGCACACTGGTCCGGCACGGGCGCTCCGGACTTGCTGGGCTGCTACCACGTCAGCCAGCAGAACACCTTCACCGGGCGGCTGACACCAGGAATGCTGGACGACGTCTTCGGCCAGGCTAAGCAGCTGGCCGGAGTGGACTGAGACACGCGTGGGGCGGTGGCGATGACAGACGGAACACGCCCGCCCACGCCGTCCCCGGCCGCCGAGACGGGGGTGCTGCGCCCGGCGCTCGGCCTGCTCCGCCGGTGGTGGCCGGTGGGCGCGGTCGCCGCACTGCTCGCCGGTGCCGCGCTGGCGTCGGCCCACTCGTCGATCGGGGCCAGCCGGATCCCGCCAGCCGCGGACAACGTTCCCTGGGTTCCCGAGTACCCGACGGCCGAGCCGCCGCCGTCGATTCCGGTCGAGCCACGCGACGCCGGCGAGGCCACCCAGGCGAACATCCCGCAGTGGATCGGGACCGTGGCGATGGTGTTGCTCGGGCTGGCCATCCTCGCCGCTCTCGGTTACCTCACCTGGGTCCTGATCCGGGGCGCGCTGCGCCGCACCACCCGGACGCTGCCGGCGCAGCGGGCCCGGCGTACCGCCGAGGGCACCGCCCGCGAGGTGGTCGCAGCCCTCGATGCCGGCCTGGTGGAGCTCGACGACCGGGACACCGACCCCCGGGTGGCGGTGATCGCCTGCTGGGTGCGACTGGAAGAGGCCGCCGCCGCTGCCGGTGTTCCACGGCTCACCGGAGACACCCCCACCGACCTGGTCAGCCGGCTGCTACGCGGTGACCCGGCGGCCGGGGTGCCAGCGATCGTCAGCACGGACGTTCTGGCCGAGTTCGCGCACGTCTACCGGGAGGCCCGGTACGCCACCCGCCCGGTCGGCGAGAGCACCCGCGACCAGGCGCGCGCCGCGCTACGCCGGCTGCGTGGAGAGCTCACCGCGGTGGTGACCCCATGAGCAGCAGCACCAGCATCGACGACCTGCTCGCATTCGAGGAGGAGGCCGCGCCGGAGGGCCCGCAGGCGCGCAGATCCCGGTGGGGCCCGGTGGTGCGCTCGCTCGCGTGGGCCGCCGGGGTTGTCGCGGTGCTGATCGTTGGCCTCCGCGCGGTCGGCCTCCAGATCTCGCTGCCCGTACTGATCGCCGGGGTGCTCGCCGTCCTGGCGGTGCGCCGGATCACCGCACTGCTCGCGCCGCCACCCCCGCCGCCGCCGGGTCGCCGGGTCGGGACGGGCGAGGAGGACGGCAGCTACAACTGGGGTGCCCGGGACGCGCTGCGTGGCGCGATCAATCGTTGGGAATTGCCGCTGGACTGGTCCAACACCCGACTCGAACGTTTCACCGAGGTGGTCCTGCCCCGGATCGGTGAACTGGCCGACGAGCGGATGCGCCTGAAGCACGGCGTCACCCGTGAGTCGGATCCGGCCCGCGCCCGCGTCCTGCTGGGTGACCGGCTGTGGACGTTCCTGGCGACCCCGCCTCGCCGCACCCCGTCGCCGCGCGACCTCGCGGTGATCGTCGCCGAACTGGAGAAGATCTGATGAACGACGTGGACCGGAGCATTGCCCCCGCCGAGGTCGGCCACCTGGCTCGGGCGGTCCTGGACGCGGTCGGCACCGTCGTGGTCGGCAAACGGGACGCGCTGGAGCTGGTCCTCGCCGGCATCCTCGCGGGCGGGCACGTGCTTCTGGAGGACCTGCCGGGGCTGGGCAAGACGCTCACCGCACGCTCGTTCGCCCAGGCGCTCGGGTTGGATTTCCGCCGGTTGCAGTTCACCCCCGACCTGCTCCCCGCCGACGTCACCGGCTCGTTCCTCTACGACCAGCGCAACGGCGACTTCACCTTCCGGGCCGGCCCGGTCTTCACCAACCTGCTCCTCGCCGACGAGATCAACCGGACGCCGCCGAAGACCCAGTCCGCGCTGCTGGAGGCGATGCAGGAGAAGCAGGTTTCGGTGGAGGGGGTGACCTACAAGCTGGACGAGCCGTTCCACGTGCTGGCCACCGCCAACCCCATCGAGTACGAGGGCACCTACCCGCTGCCCGAGGCGCAACTGGACCGGTTCCTTCTGCGGGTCTCCTTCGGTTACCCGCAGCACGAAGAGGAGTGGGAGGTGCTGCGCCGTCGGATGAGCCGTCGGCGCGAGGAGGCGGACATCAAGGCGGTGGTAGACGCGACCACGTTGCGGTCCATGCAGGCCGCCCTGGAGGACGTGGTGGTGGAGGACTCCATCGGTCGCTACATCGTGTCCCTCACCGCAGCCACCCGTGAGCACCCGTCGGTGCTGGTCGGAGCCTCGCCTCGCGGTTCGCTGGCGCTGCTGCTGCTGGCCCGGGTCCGCGCGGTGTTCGGCGGACGGGACTACGTGGTGCCGGAGGACGTCAAGGAGGTGGCGGCGCCCGCCCTGGCCCACCGGATCACCCTGCGCCCGGAGATGTGGTTGCGCCGGGTCGACCCGGCGTTCGTGGTCGGCGAGGTGCTGGAGGCGACCCCCGCCCCGGCCAGTGGCGCGCTGCCCAGCTACGCCGCCGGCGGGCCCGGCGCTGATGACCGGACCGACCGTGCCGAAAGCCACCGAGCCGGCCCCGGCTGCCGGCTGGGCACCCACCCCGGCGCTCGGTCGGGCGGTGCTGCTCGCCGGCCTGCTGCTGGTGGCCGGGGTGCTGCTGGGGCGGGTCGACCTCATCGTGCTGGCCGCCCCGTTCGCGCTGGGCACCGCGTACGCGCTGCGTCGACGACCCACGGCGCTGCCGCAGGTGTGGATCACCCCGGGTGCGGGCGGGTCGCTGGTCGAGGGCGGCGACGTGACGGCGGCGGTGAGCGTCGGCAACCCGGACGCGATCGACTACGACCTGGTGGTGGTGAGGTCCCGCGTGTCGCCGTGGCTGCGGATCGCCCGGGCCGGCTTCGCCCGGGACGAGGGCGTCGGCGACGCGTCACCGTCCGCTTCGACGTCGACCGGAGGAGAGGCTCCGGCCAGCGGCACGGGCCGTTCCGTCGCCGACCGGCCGTTCGTGACATCGGTGCCCGCCGGAACGGCTGTGGACCTGGAACTGGCCGGCCGTGCACTGCGCTGGGGTCGGCACCCGGTCGGCCCGGCCGGCGCTCGGGTCGCCACGGCAGGCGGCCTGCTGGTCTCCCGGGCGGTGATCACCGAGCCGGTCCGGGTGCGGGTATACCCGCGTACCGAGCCGTTCGAAGCGGTGGAGGCGATGCCCCGCGCCGCGGGTCTGGTCGGGGCGCACCACTCCCGCCGGCCCGGTGAGGGCGGCGAGCTGGCCGGCGTACGGATCTTCGGGCCCGGGGACCGGCTGCGCCGCATCGACTGGCGGGTGTCGTTGCGCGCCCGGCAGTTGCACGTGGCGGCCACCCTGTCCGACCGCGACGCGGAGGTGGTGGTGCTGCTCGACGTGCTCGCCGAGGCGGGCCGCTCCGGTGGGGTCGGCGGCGCCGCCTCGGTGCTGGACACCACCGTCCGAGCCACCGCCGCGATCGCCGAGCACTATCTGCACCGCGGCGACCGGGTCTCCCTGCTGGAGTACGGGCCGGCAGCCCGCCGGCTGCGTCCGGCCGCCGGTCGTCGGCAGTACCTGACCGTCCTGGAGTGGCTGCTCGACGTCTCCGTCCATTCGTCCTCGCACGAGCCGTACGACCAGGTGTTCGGCCCGCAACTGCTGTCCTCGGACGCGCTGGTGGTGGTGCTCACCCCGCTGCTGGACGAACGGTCGGCACAGATGCTCGCCCGGTTGGCCCGCGCCGGGCGGTTCGTGGTGGCGGTCGACACGTTGCCGACCGACCTGCCGTCGCCCAAGGACCGGGGCTGGGCCGAGGTGGCGTACCGGCTGTGGCGCCTGGATCGCGAGGTCATGATCGGGCAGCTCCGGGAGCACGGCGTACCCGTGGTGCCCTGGGCCGGCGCCGGCAGTCTGGACCAGGTGCTGCGGGACGTGGCCCGGTTGGCGACGGCACCAAGGGTGGGTGGCCGGTGAGCGCGAGGAGTGAGCTTGCGAGCCCCGCAGTCGCGAACGAGGGCAGGCGCAGATGATCGACGCCGTCACTGGGCGGGTTCGGGCGGCCCAGAACGCTGTCGCCCGCATCAGCGCCGTCCCGCTTCTGGTTCGGGTCGGGATCTTCGTCACCGTGTTTGCCGGGTTCGCCCTGGCGTTCCCCGCCGAGGTGCTTCCCGGTCGGCCGGCCCTCTTTCTGGGGGTGGCGGCGCTGATGCCGGCTTTCGGTCCGCGCCGGATCTGGGCGACCTTCACGGCGTTGGTCACGGTCGGTGGCTGGCTGCTCGCCACCGACGGGTACGGCCGCCCGGTCGCCCTCTGGCGGCTGCTCGCCCTCGCCGCCCTGCTCTATCTGGCGCACACGCTCTGCGCGCTGGCCGCGCTGTTGCCCTACGACGCGGTGGTGGACCCCGAGTTGATCACCCGGTGGTTGTCGCGGTCGGCCGCTGTCCTGCTGGGCACCGCCGTGCTGGGGGTGCTGTTGTTGCAGGCCGCCGGCATGGGCGGGGAGGCCGGATACCAGTGGGTGACAGTGCTGGGGCTGGTGGTGGCCGTGGGGACGGCAGCGTTGCTGGGCTGGCTGCTGCGGCGCCGGTGACCGCTGTGACATGAGGGTTACGCAGGTCACACGGGTTGTGCTCCGTCACAGATGGGGGGCGCGAGCGGGATTACCTGAGCCGGCCGGGGAAAGATAGATGACGTGAATCCGAAGCGGATCCTTGTGGTTGGTGCCGGGCATGTCGGTCTGTACGCCGCCCTGCGCCTGTCGAAGAAGCTCAGCTCCCGTGAGGCTGAGGTCATGGTGGTTGACCCCCAGCCGCACATGACCTATCAGCCGTTCCTGCCGGAGGCGGCGGCGGGCAACATCTCCCCGCGGCACTCCGTGGTGCCCCTGCGGCAGGAGTTGCGCCGGTGCAAGTTGGTGGCCGGCACGGTCACGCGGATCGAGCACGACCGCAAGGTCGCCACCGTGCAGCCGATCAGCGGCCCGGCCCGAGAGATCACGTACGACCACGTGATCGTGGCCCCGGGCTCGGTCTCCCGCACCCTGCCGATTCCCGGCCTGCACGAGCAGGGCATCGGGTTCAAGACCATCGGTGAGGCGATCTACCTGCGCAACCATGTGCTGGACCGCCTCGACGTGGCTGCCGCCACGCCGGACCCGGACGTCCGCCGTTCGGCGCTGACCTTCACCTTCGTCGGCGGTGGGTACGCCGGCATCGAGGCGCTCGCCGAGATGGAGGACATGGCTCGCGACGCCCTGCGCTACTACCCCGAGCTCAAGCAGGACGAGGTTCGCTGGGTGCTGGTCGAGGCCACCCAGCGGGTGCTGCCCGAGGTCGACCGGGACATGGGCGCCTACACCGTCCAGCAGTTGCTGAAGCGGAACATGGACATTCGGCTGGACACCCGGCTCGAGTCCTGCGTCGACGGGGTGGTCAAGCTCTCCGACGGTGACAGCTTCCGGTCCGACACGATCGTGTGGACGGCTGGCGTGAAGCCCTCGCCGATGCTGGACGCGACCGACTTGCCGCGCGACGACCGTCGGCGGATCACCTGCCTGCCCACTCTCCAGGTGGTCGACGGCGACCGGGTGGTCGAGGGCGCGTGGAGCGCCGGCGACTGCGCCGCCGTGCCGGACCTCACCAAGGAGCCGGGCAACTTCTGCTCGCCGAGCGCGCAGCACGCGGTGCGTCAGGCCGCCCGGATGGCCGACAACATCACGGCCGTGATCCGGGGCCGCGAGCCGGTCAACTACAAGCACAAGCACGTCGGCAGCGTCGCGAGCCTCGGCCTGCACAAGGGCGTCGCCCAGGTGTACGGGATCAAGATGACCGGCTGGCCGGCCTGGGTCATGCACCGGACGTACCACATGAGCCGGATCCCGTCGTTCAACCGCAAGGTCCGCGTGGTCGTGGACTGGACGCTGGCGTTCGTCCTCAAGCGTGAGGTGGTTGCCCTGGGGCAGCTGCACGACCCGCGCGAGGAGTTCGTCGAGGCGTCCCAGCCAGTCGGTGCACCCCGCGTCTGATCTCAGGTCTACAAAAGGGCCCCTCCCGGTCGGGAGGGGCCCTTTCCTGCGCCGGCAAGGTCCCCCACTTTCCCCCACTCTGCCGATCATGGAGTTGTGGTGCCGGTTTGGTTCCACGGCGGGCGCTTTGTCACCCACCACGACTGCATGATCGACCCGGGTGGGTGCGGGGGGGGGGGCAGCAGGCTCGCACGAGGGGCGTCAGACGCGCCAGGTCCAGGCGTCGGCTATTCGGGTTGCTGGGCCGTAGAGCTGCTCCAGGGTGGCGCGCAGGCTTTCTGCGTGCGGGGCGTTGGCTGGCAGTGCCACGCAGGAAGCGCCCCAGAAGTCGACGTCCCTCGCGGCCTGTCGGCGTTGCTCGTCGCCGATGGCCGGTTGGTCGCCGCGCCGTGCGACGTCCGCCAGCAGAGCGGAGGTGGGCTGCTTGAAGGTGCCCATCGCGGCGGTGCCGCCCCGCCCGTACGGGCCGATGAAGAACCCTTCTGGCAG
Organism: Micromonospora sp. LH3U1; assembly: GCF_028475105.1. Classification (NCBI taxonomy): domain Bacteria; kingdom Bacillati; phylum Actinomycetota; class Actinomycetes; order Micromonosporales; family Micromonosporaceae; genus Micromonospora; species Micromonospora sp. LH3U1. The sequence goes on from NZ_CP116936.1 coordinate 964,626, forward strand.
GCCGAACCCGGCGTCGGCGGCGGTCGCCCAGCGCATCGGACCGGGCTCCTTGGGTGTGGGCAGAGGCACCGGAACCAGCACCCCGCCGGGGCGTACGCACTGCCGCCAGTGGCCGCCGGTGATGAACTCCGGCACAGCAGGCCGTTCGGCGGTCGGCAGCGGGCTCGGGAAGATCGGCAGCAGCGCCACGCCGACGGCCAGTGGCACCAGCCGCCGCACCCGACCGGTGCTGCGCAGAGCCCGGTCGACCGCCAGCACCAGCAGCGTCGCGACGATCGGCAGCAACGCCAGCGCGAACCGCATCGGCAACGCGCCGTCCACCACGGGTAGCCCGCCGATCAGGGCGTACGGGCCGGGAAGCGCGGTCCGGGTGCCGTCGAGCACCACCTCCGGGCCGAGCGAGAGCGCACCCATCACCAGGCCCGCCACGACGCAGGCGAAGACCAGCCGGCGTCGCCCAGCCCAGATCGCGCAGGCCACGGTGACGAGCAGTAGAGGCCAGCCGAGGAAGGTGTTGTACTCGGCCGGGCCGGTGGTCAGCCGGGCGGATTCGCCGCTGCCGGCCAGCGACAGTGGGGAGACCGTCCACCAACTGCTCAGGTCGGCTGAGAAGTAGGCGGGTGTGAACATCCCGTCGGAGACCCCCTGCGGTCCGGCGAACTGGAACCACAGCGGGTAGCCGAGCACCAGCAGGGCGAGCCCGGCGGCGACAGCCAGCCCACCGGCGAAGCCGGGCAGCGCCCGTCGGGCCAGGTCCCGGTCCACCACGGCATAGCTGATCGCCATCACCAGCAACGTGACGGCGGCGAGGAAGAGCACCTCCTCGCCGATGAAGACCTGCGCGGTGACCGCCGCGGCCAGCCCCGCCGCGGAGGTGAACATCCGCCGACGATCCGGTCCGGCGGGCCGGGTGCGACCGGTTCCGTCGGGTGTCGCGGGCCCCGGGTCCGATGCCCGCAGCAGTCGGACCACCAGCCAGACGATCACCGGCACCAGCCACTGGGCGGTCATGTGCAGGTGGCTGTTGGTCTGCGAGACCATGCCAGGGCCGAACCCGCACAGTCCTCCGCCGAGCGCGGCGGCGAGCCGGCGGGCGCGCAGCGTCCGGTGGAACAGCAGGTACCAGGCGAGCGCGGTGCCGGCGAGGTTCGCGCCGGCGAGCAGCGCGAAGGTGACCGGCGCGCCCAGCAGCAGGGTGACCGGCGCGAAGACGACGCCGAGCGCGATCACCGTGGTGTTGGCCATCAGGTTGACCCCGTCGGGGGCGTTGAGCCGGTTGGTGAGCAGGTCGAAGTCGCCGAGCAACGCGCGGGCGTCGACCGCCAGGAACCACTCGTAGAGTGTCTGGTCCTCCGGGTTGAGCGCCAGGGTGCGGCCAGCCGGATCGGGCCACAGCCCGTGGGTGAGCCAGCCGGCCAGCACCGCGCAGACCAGAGCGAACAGCAGGTCCGCCCGGTGTCGGTGGACGGCGGCCAGCAGCCGGACGGCCCGAGGTCGGCGGTTGACCCGGTCGGCGAGGCGGAAGGCCTGCTCAGGGGCGGCGTCGGGGGCCGTGGGGGCTGCGCTGCTCACGGCATCGACCCTAATGTGGCGAGCCCGTCGGGGTACGTCGGGTCGCCGCAGACCGGCTACGGTGACACTGCACCGTGCGTGTCGGCGCGCCGGTGCCACCCGCCCGGGTGGTGGAAAGGCAGACACGGCCGCCTTAAAAGCGGCTGCCGCAAGGCGTGCGGGTTCGACCCCCGCCCCGGGCACAGGTCGGCCTGCACACATTCTCATTCGTGATCACCAGGACTTGGCTGCGCCGTTTACTCTTGGAGGGCACGTTCACGTGCAAACGACCCCCTGAGGGAGGCCAGACAGTGAAGACCTCGAACCCGGTGCTCGCCCGGCTCGGCCAGGCGGCCGAGCGGGAGCGCTCCGCCGGGTACGCCCCGGCCGGTCCGTACGGACAGCCCGGCATTCCCCAGCAGTACCCGTCCCAGGCCGGTTACCCGGCCGCGCCGCCCACCGTGGCGCCGATGACGGTCGACGACGTCGTCGTCAAGACCGTTGCCCTGCTCGGCATCCTCGGCATCACCGCAGCGGCCGCCTGGGTGCTCGTGCCCGACGCGCTGGTCGGCACCGCCTGGATCGGCGCGGCGGTGGTCGGCCTCGTCCTCGGCTTGATCATCTCGTTCTCCCGGATGGCCAACCCGGCGCTCGTCATCGCGTACGCGGTCGTCGAGGGCGTCTTCGTCGGCATGGTCAGCAAGGCGTTCGAGACGCTCTACGACGGCATCGTGCTCCAGGCCGCCGTGGCCAGCTTCGGCATCTTCTTCCTGATGGCGATGCTCTACCGGGCGAAGGTCATCCGGGCCACTCCCGCGTTCGTCAAGGGCATGATCGCGGCGATGGTCGGCCTCTTCGCCGTCATGATGATCAACCTGGTGCTGGCGCTGTTCGGCGTCAACACGGGCCTGCGCGACGGCAGCCCGCTGGCGATCGGCTTCAGCCTGGTCTGCATCGTGGTCGCCTCGCTGAGCTTCGTGCTCAGCTTCAAGGAGATCGAGGACGGCGTCCGGATGGGCCTGCCGCAGCGCTACTCCTGGACGGCCGCGTTCGGCATCCTGGTCAGCCTGGTCTGGCTCTACATCGAGATCCTGCGCCTGCTGAGCTACTTCCAGGGCGACGACTGACCTCGTCTGCGTAGCCTGACCGGCGCCCGCTCCCGCTCTCGCGGGGGCGGGCGCCGTCGTCCGCGCCGTTTGCCCGTCGCCACCGGCCCCTCCGGGGCAGAGTGACTTAGGGGTACGCGGGCGAAGGAGGCGGCGGTGCGCAGCAACAACCCGGTGCTCAACCGGCTGGACGAGACCGGCCGGGTGGAGGCCCGGGTGCTCGGCTCCCGTGACGTCGAGCCGATGACCGTCGACGACGTGGTGGTCCGTACCGTCGGCTTGCTGCTCGTCACCGGCGCGGCCGCGACGGTGTCCTGGGCGGTGATCCCCGACGCCGTGTGGCTCGGCGCCGCGCTCGCCGGCAGCGCCCTCGCGTCGATCGCGCTGGTCCTGGTCATCTCGTTGCGGGGCATCACCAACCCGCTGCCGATCATCGGCTACGCCGTGCTCCAGGGTCTGCTGCTGGGGGTGGCGAGCCGCACCTTCGAGCAGGTCTACCCGGGCATCGTGGTGCAGGCGGTGGCTGGCACCTTCGGCGTTTTCTTCGGCATGGCGGTGCTCTACCGGGCCCGGGTGATCCGGGCGACGCCCCGGCTGGCTCGCCTGGTGATCGGCACGTTGCTCGGCATCGCCGTCCTCAGCGTGGTCAACCTGGTGTCGTACCTGATCTCCGGGCGACCGGGCCTGGCGGTCTACAGCGTCAGTGGGGAGGTCGGCTGGCTGCCGTACGCCTTCTCGGTGGTGGCCATCATCGCCGGGGCGTTCAGCTTCATCCTCGACTTCGACCTCGTCGAGCGGTCGGTGCGCGACGGTCGACCCCGCCGGTACGCGTGGCTGAGCGCGTTCGGCCTGCTCACCGGGTTGGTCTTCCTCTACTGGCAGCTGCTGCGGCTGCTCAGCTACCTGCGCCGTTGACCGGCCGGCAGTGGTGCGGCCGGCGCCGGCCGTAGACTCGGCGGCGATGAGCGCAGCGGAGTTGGATCAGGCCGTGCAGCTGCTGGTCCGTCAGGTCGGGCACTGGCAGCAGCCGCGTTGGGCGGCGGTCGCGACCACCGGCAACGTGTCCCGCGCCGACCTGGTGCACCGGTTGGTGCAGGAGATCGCGAACCTGGCCGCCGACGCCGAGGGTGAGCCCCGGCGGGTGGTGCCTCGGCTCGACAACGACCTGGCCCTGCCCGATCAGCTGCGCGTGGTCGCGGCGGACCTGGTGGCCGCCGATCCGGGGGTCGAGGCGCTGGCCCGGGCCGCCGCCGAGGCGACGGCGACCCGCAGCGCGCTCTGACGTCAGCTCAGCTCAGCCGTTCGAGCACCATGGCCATGCCCTGGCCGCCGCCGACGCACATCGTCTCCAGACCGATGGTCTTGTCGTGCCACTCCAGTGCGTTGAGCAGGGTGCCGGTGATCCGGGCGCCGGTCATACCGAACGGGTGGCCGACCGCGATCGCGCCGCCCATCACGTTCAGCTTCTCCTCCGGGATGCCCAACTGGCGGTAGGAGGGGATGACCTGCGCGGCGAACGCCTCGTTGATCTCGACGAGGTCGACGTCGTCGATGGTCATGCCGGCCCGGCGCAGTGCCTGCCGGGACGCCTCGACCGGACCGAGACCCATGATCTCCGGCGACAGGGCGGTCACGCCGGTGGAGACGATCCGCGCCAGCGGGGTCAGCCCGAGCTCCTCGGCCCGCTGGGCGCTCATCACCACCACGGCGGCCGCGCCGTCGTTGAGCGGGCAGCAGTTGCCGGCGGTGATCCGGCCGTCCGGGCGGAACACCGGCTTCAGGCCGGAGACAGCGTCGAGGGTGACGCCGGCACGGGGGCCGTCGTCGGTGCTCACCACGGTGCCGTCCGGCGTGGTGACCGGGGTGATCTCCCGGGCCCAGAAGCCGTCGGCGATGGCCTTCTCGGCGAGGTTCTGACTGCGTACGCCGAACTCGTCCATGTCGGCGCGGGTGACGTCGTACACCTGGGCCAGGTTTTCCGCGGTCTGCCCCATGGTCAGGTAGATGTCGGGCAGCTCGCCGGCCTCGCGCGGGTCGGTCCACACCTCGGCGTCGCCCTGCGCGCGGCGCTTCGAGCGCTCGCCGGCCGCGGCGAAGCGCGGGTTTTCCCAGCTGCCACCGACCAGGGCCTGCGCCTCCGGAGGCAGCCCGTCCGAGCTGCCCCGGGCGTAGCGGGAGACCATCTCCACCCCGGCTGAGACGAACACGTCGCCCTCGCCGGCTCGGATCGCGTGCATCGCCATCCGGGTGGTCTGCAACGACGAGGCGCAGTAGCGGGTCAGCGTGGCGCCGGGCACCGTGTCCAGACCGAGGAGTGTGGACACCACCCGGGCCATGTTGAAGCCCTGCTCGCCGCCGGGCAGGCCGCACCCGAGGTAGAGGTCGTCGATCGTGGTGGCATCGAGCTGGGGGATCTTGTCCAGGGCGGCCTGGACGATGGTCGCGGCGAGGTCGTCGGAGCGGACGTCGCGCAGGGACCCCTTGTGCGCCCGGCCGATGGGGGAGCGGGCGGTGGCGACGATGACGGCGTCGCGGGACGACTCAATCGGCATGGACCAACGTTAACCCGCCGGTAACATGGCGCGGAAGGAGCCGGCGCGGCGGGAAATGTCACCCCGGCGGGGAACGATCTAGCGCCGGGTCGCGACGGTCGCCGCCGCGGCGACAGCGGGCAGCAGGGCGTGCGCCCACACCCGGTAGCCGTCGGCGGAGGGGTGGAAGCCGTCGTGGCAGAGCGTCCCCGCGTCGGCCCGGAACACCGGCCCGGTCTCGGTGGCCAGGTCGACGACCGAGCCGCCAGCGTCCAGCACGGCCATGGTCTGCGCGCGGGCCATCCGCCGCCCGGACCAGCCAACCACCTGGCGCAGCGGAGGCGCGATGGCCCGCACCGCCCCGAGATCGGGGCAGGTGCCCACCACCACCTCGACCCGCGCCTCACGCAGGCGGTGCACCGCCGCGCCGAGATATGCCGCCGCGTCGGAGGGCCGGCGCAGCCCGGTGGCGTCGTTCGCGCCGATCAGGATCAGCGCCACGTCGGGTCGCTCGCCGAGCAGGGACCGGGCCACCTGCGTGGCCAGGTCGGTCGAGCGGGACCCGGAGACGCCGACGCTGGACAGGTGCACCCGCCGGCCGGTCGGGCCCTCGGCGAGCAGGTTGGCCAACTGCCCGCCGATGGTGTCCTCGAGACGGTCGACACCCACGCCCAGTGCCGACGAGTCACCGAGCAGCACCAGCCGCAGCGGCGGAGCGCCCGCCCGGCCGACCGTGGCCCGCAGGGCCAGCCCCAGCTCCGGTTGGGCGTAGCGCCGGTGCCGGGCCACGAACGCCTCGCCGGCCAGGACGGCCGCGCCTCCAACGGTGCCGGCGAGCAGCGAGATCGCCGTCGCCCGACCCAGCCGGCCGGCGAGGCCGGTGGTTCCGCCACGCTCCCTGCGCTCGTTCATGCCAGTCCCTCCAGTGTCGAGGTGCCCGAGGCGGACCCGTGCTGCGGCACCGCGCCGACACCGAAGAACGCCCGGCGACGCAACTGCGCCCACCGGCCCGCCGGCCCCCGGTCGCGACCCCGGACCTGGGTGCCGCTGACCTCCGTGCCGGCGTGCCGAGCCGCCTCCTGCGCGGCCTCCGGCAGCGACCGTACGCCCTCACCCCGCGTCGGTGTGGCCCGTCGTTCCTGCCCTGCGCCGAGCGCGGAGAGCATCGTCGGCAGGAGCGCGGCGGCGGCCATCGCGTACCCCTCGGCGGAGGGATGGAACCGGTCCCAGGCGAACATCCGGGTCGGCTCGGCGGTGAAACGCGGGCCGAGCAGATCACCGAGCGAGACCGTCCGCCCGCCCGCCTCGACGACGGCGACCGTCTGGGCTGCGGCGAGCTGGCGGCTCCACCGGTGCGCCAGCCAGCGCAGAGGCGGCTGGATCGGGCGGATCGCGCCCAGGTCGGGGCAGGTGCCGACGACCACCTCACACCCGGCGTCGCGCAGGGTGTGAACAGCCTCGACCAGGTAGCGCACCGCCAGCCCGCGCGGGGTGCGGTTGGTGATGTCGTTGCCCCCGATGAGGATCACCGCGATGTCGGGTCGGCACTCCAGCGCCGCCTCCACCTGGTGGCGGAGCGCCGCAGAGATGGCACCGACCACGGCGAAGCGGTGCAGTTGCACCGGCCGGTGCAGTCGACGTGACAGGCCGGTCGCGAGCAACGCGCCCGGCGTCTCCCGACGGCGGTGCACCCCGTAGCCGGCCGCCGACGAGTCACCGAGCACGACCATGGTGAGCGCTGGGCCAGGGAACTTCGCGCCGTACATCCCGTCGCAGCGCGGCGGCGGTGCCTCGGCCATGGGGATGGTGCGTCGGGCCTGCCGGGCCTGGCCGAGCAGCACCCCGCCGGTCGCCGCCGCGGCCGCCGCAGTGGCGCCCGTCCCGATGGCGGCCAGGAGGGCGAAGCGCCGGGCCTGCCGCCAGCGCTCGCCTCCGGGTACGACGGAATCAGCCACCCCCATACCGCGACATTATCGCGCCGGCCCGACACGCCGCTGTCGTCGTGACGCCACACGGGTGCCTGGAAACCGACGCGACGGGGTATCTGTACGGGTGAGGCCGGCCGACTTGCGCCGACCCGCCACGCTGATCCGGCGGAGAGGAGCGCAACGATGGGGAAGACACTGAAGCGCAGCGCGGCGTTCACGGCACTGGCGCGGGCACTGGCGGCCGGGGCGCGCGGTGGGCCGTCGATCGGCGCCCGGTTGGCCGCGCTGCCCCGGATGATCCGGGCCACGACCAAAGGGGAGTACGACGGCGGCCTCCGACTGGCCCTGATGACCGCGGCGACGGCGTACATCGTCTCGCCGATCGATCTGCTCCCGGAGATCCCGCTGGCGATCTTCGGGTTGGCCGACGACGCGGTCATGATCACGTGGTTGGCCGGCAGCGTGCTCGCCGAGACCGAGCGCTTCCTGGAGTGGGAGGCCCGCCGCAGCTCGGTCATCCCCGGGGGGCTGGTGTCCTGACGACACGTACGCTGGGCGGCGAGGAAACGTCTGCCCGGCCGCCATCGCCGGCGCCGCAACGAAGGGCACACCGTGCAGTACTACGACAATGTCGTCGACATGATCGGCAACACCCCGCTGGTACGTCTGCGTAACGTCACCGAGGGCATCCAGGCCACCGTGCTCGCCAAGGTGGAGTACGTCAACCCGGGTGGCTCGGTGAAGGACCGGATCGCGCTGCGGATGGTGGAGGACGCCGAGGCCGCCGGCCTGCTCAAGCCGGGCGGCACCATCGTCGAGCCGACCAGCGGCAACACCGGCGTCGGGCTGGCCCTGGTGGCCCAGCTCAAGGGCTACAAGTGTGTCTTCGTCTGCCCCGACAAGGTCAGCCAGGACAAGCAGGACGTGCTCCGGGCGTACGGCGCCGAGGTGGTGGTCTGCCCGACCGCTGTCGCCCCGGAGGACCCGCGCTCGTACTACAACGTCTCCGACCGGCTGACCCGGGAGATCACCGGCGCCTGGAAGCCCAACCAGTACAGCAACCCGGCCAACCCGCGCTCGCACTACGAGACCACCGGCCCGGAGCTGTGGAAGCAGACCGAGGGCGGGCTCACCCACTTCGTGGCGGGCGTCGGCACCGGTGGCACCATCTCCGGCATCGGCCGGTACCTCAAGGAGGCCTCCGAGGGGCGGGTGCGGGTCATCGGGGCCGACCCGGAGGGCTCGGTCTACTCCGGCGGCACCGGCCGGCCGTACCTCGTGGAGGGCGTCGGCGAGGACTTCTGGCCGGAGACGTACGACCGGAGTGTCGCCGACGACATCGTCGAGGTGTCCGACAAGGCGTCCTTCGAGATGACCCGGCGGCTGGCCCGCGAGGAAGGGCTGCTGGTCGGCGGCTCCTGCGGGATGGCGGTGGTCGCCGCGCTGGAGGTCGCCCGTAAGGCCGGCCCCGACGACGTGGTGGTGGTGCTCCTGCCGGACGGCGGCCGGGGCTACCTCTCGAAGATCTTCAACGACTCGTGGATGGCCCGGTACGGCTTCCTCGACAACTCCGGCGCGGAGCCGACGGTCGCCGACGCGCTGGCCAGCAAGCCGGGTGGCCTTCCCGAGCTGGTGCACGTACACCCGACCGAGACGGTCCGCGACGCGATCGACTACATGCGTGAGTACGGCGTCTCGCAGCTGCCGGTGCTCAAGGCCGAGCCGCCCGTGGTGACGGGCGAGGTGGCCGGCTCGATCGCCGAGCGGGACCTGCTCGACGCGCTGTTCACCGGCCAGGCCCACCTGCACGACACGATCGAGCGGCACATGGGCGACCCGCTGCCGATGATCGGTGGTGGTCAGCCGGTGAGCGAGGCTGTGGGCCTGTTGGAGAAGTCCGACGCCGCGCTGGTCCTCGTCGACGGCAAGCCCAAGGGCGTCCTGACCCGCCAGGACCTCCTGGCCCACCTAGGCGCCCACTAAGTCCCACCGCGTCCCGACGTCCCGCCGTCCCGGCGTCCCGGCGTCCCGCCGTCCCCCGCGTCCCGCCGTCCCCCGGCGCCCCCGCGCCCCCGCGCCCCCGCGCCCCCGCGCCTCCCGCGCCTCCCGCGCCTCCCGCGCCTCCCGCGCCTCCCGCGCCGATCTAGGGAGAATCGTCGTCAGATGATCTCCGATCACGACGATTTTCCCTAGATCAGCGGGGCGCTGGGGCGCGGGGCGGTGGGCGCGGGACGCCGGGGTGCCGGGGCGCGGGGGCGGGGCGGGCGGACAGGTTGGGTGTGCGCGTTGGGTCTTACGTGTCCAGGAGGCGGGAGTAGCGGAGCTGGGGAGTCGGGGCGCTGCCGATGTGCTCCTCGCGTTTCGCACCCGTCGGGGTCCAGCCGCCGCGTTCGTAGAAGCCTCGGGCGTGGGCGTTGTCCCGCAGCACCCAGAGCACCGCGCGGCGCCAGCCCAGGGCACGCATGGCGTCCAGGGCGTCCGTCATCAGCGCGCGGCCGGTGCCCCGGCCCTGCTCGGCCGGCTCCAGGTGGATCGCGTTGAGCAGCCCCGTCTCCGGGTCGTCCTCGTCGTCCGGGCCGAGGTAGCTGAACCCGACCAGCTCCCCGGCGCGCTCGGCCACGGTCAGCCGGTGGTTGTCCTGCTCCCAGTGCCACCGTTCGGCCCAGTACCGCCCCATCGCCTCCGGCGTCGGGTCGGCCAACGCCTCGGCCGGCAGGAAGGCGGAGTACGCGGCGACCCGGGAGCGCTGGTGCATGGCGCCCACCGCCATCAGGTCGTCACCGGTGGCGAGGCGGAGCGTGACGGTCACCCGGTCGAGGCTACCCGGCGGGGTGGGAGCTGCACCGTGGTCAGGTCCTCGGCGATGATCAGGTCACCGTCGAAGTGGGCACGGGCCTCGTCGTGGAACCGGCGCGGGTCGGGGTAGCGCTGGGAGAAGTGGGTGAGCACGAGCCGGCGTACCCCGGACTCGGTCGCCACCCGGGCGGCCTGCGCCGCGGTCAGGTGGCCGACCTCGGCGGCGAGCGCGGCCTCCGACTCCAGGAAGGTCGACTCGATGACCAGCAGGTCGGCGTGCTCGGCGAGGGCGTACACCCCGTCGCAGAGGCCGGTGTCCATCACGAAGGCGAACCGCTGCCCCGGCCGGGGCACGCTCACCTCGTCGCGGGTGACGCGGCGTCCGTCGAGGTCGAGGTGCCCGACGCGGATCAGCTCGCCGACGGCCGGCCCGGCGATGCCGTACGCGGCCAGCTTCTCCGGCAGCATCCGGTGACCGTCCGGCTCGACCAGCCGGTAGCCGTACGTCTCGATGGGGTGCCGCAGCCGGCGTGCCTCCAGCGTGCCGCAGCCCAGGGTGATCCGCTGTCCGTCCGCCTCGATGGGCTCGACCCGCAGCTCGGCGGTCTCGTGGAAGGAGGTGGCGTGCCGCAGGCGGGCGAAGTATTCGGCGCCACCGGCTGGGAAGTGCACGGCGACGGGGTGCGCCACCCGGTCCAGGGAGAGCCGTTGGATCGTGCCGGGCAGGCCGAGGCAGTGGTCGCCGTGGAAGTGGGTGACGCAGATCCGGGTCAGATCGCTGGCGGTGACCGTGGTGTGCAGGAGTTGGCGCTGGCTGCCCTCACCCGGGTCGAACAGAATCACCTCGTCGTCCCAGCGCAGCACGTACCCGTTGTGGTTGCGCTGACGGGTCGGCGTCTGGCTGGCCGTTCCCAGCACCACCAGCTCGCGCATGGACATCGCTGGGTCCTCCGGATATGGAGCGACCCCCGGGGCGCTCCGCGCTGGTGCGCGGGCCGGCTGGACTTGGCCGGCACCCCGGGGGTCGGGTGGCTGTCGTGGATTCGCCGCACCGCTGCCACACGGTCTCGACGATGGTGCTAGTGCCCGCCTCGCGGCGGACCGATCACTGTCGAGGACAGCGGCTAGCTGACAGCCACCTCACGAGTCCGATTGCTATACAAGTCTGGACCACCTCCCTTCACGTGTACGGATACGTTATCGAGTCCTCGGCGGGCTCGGCAACGGATTTCGATCACATGGGGAAATGGGAATGCCCGGCCACCTCATCGGCGGCCGGGCATCACGCTTGCGCAGGTGGGCGCCGGTCAGCCCGCGGTGCGGGCCACGCCGACCGGGCAGCTCAGCCCGTTCGGGCCGTGGTTGCAGTACCCGTTCGGGTTCTTCGTCGGCGCCAGGTACTGCTGGTGGTAGTCCTCGGCGAAGTAGTAGCTGCCGAGCGGGGCGATCTCGGTGGTGATCTCACCCTTGCCGGCCCGCGACACGATCGGCTGGAACGCGTCCCGGGACGACTCCGCGATGGCCCGCTGCTCGTCGGTCGTCGTGTAGATCGCCGACCGGTACTGGGTGCCCACGTCGTTGCCCTGGCGCATGCCCTGGGTCGGGTCGTGGTTCTCCCAGAAGACCTTCAGCAGGTCCTCGTAGGTGATCTTGCTCGGGTCGTACACCACCTGGACGACCTCGGCGTGCCCGGTCCGGCCGGAACACGTCTCCTCGTACGTCGGGTTCCTGGTGACGCCACCGGCGTAGCCGGCGGAGGTGGTGTAAACGCCGGGCAGCGTCCAGAACAGCCGCTCAGCGCCCCAGAAACAGCCCATCCCGAAGACGGCGACCTGCAGGCCCTCCGGGAACGGACCCTTCAGCGGGGTGCCCAGCACCTCGTGCCGGTCGGCGACCGGCATGGCGATCGGGCGGCCCGGCAGGGCCTGGTCGGGCGAAACCATCTCGGCGTTCATACGGCGCAAAAACACGTGGGACTCTCCTCTCGTACCTCTCCCAGCGTGTAACACCGGTGGGTCCTGCTTCCTTACCCGCGCCGGTGTGAGTCAGGCCCCCGTTCAGAGGGCGGCGGCGACCCGGTCGGCGTACGTCTGGGCCTCGGCGTCGTCGCCGTAGCGGGTACGCGGCCAGAAGAACCCACGCAGGCCGTCGCCCTTGGTCCGCGGAACCACGTGGGTGTGCAGGTGGGGCACCGATTGGGACACCTTGTTGTTCATCGCCACGAACGTCCCACCGGCACCCAGAGCGGTCTCGACGGCCACCGCCAGGCGTTGGACCAGCGCGAAGTAGCCGGGCAGCAGGTCGGCCGGCAACTCGGCCAGGGTCACCAGATGGACCCGGGGCACCACCAGCACATGCCCCTTGAACACCGGTCGGGTGTCCAGGAACGCCACCCCGTCCGGGGTGTCGGCGACCCGGAACGCCGGCACCTCACCTGCCACGATCCCGCAGAAGACGCAACCGCTCATCGGCCCAGGCTATGCCGGCCGCCCCGGACCGCAGGGTGCCGGATCGGCGGGAGCGCGGGTTCCGTTCCAGCCCTCGGGACGGGGCACTAGCCTCACCAGAATGAGTCACGGCTTCGAGACGCTCGCCATCCACGCCGGTCAGGACCCTGAGGCCCGAACGGGCGCGGTGATCCCACCGATCTACCAAACCAGCACGTACGCGCAGGACGCCGTCGGCGCACCCCGCCTCGGCTACGAGTACAGCCGCTCGGGCAACCCGACCCGTGACGCGCTCCAGGAGTGCCTGGCAGCGCTGGAGGGCGGTCCGGTGGGGCTCGCCTTCGCCAGCGGCCTGGCGGCGGAGGACACCCTGCTGCGGGCCGTGTGCCAGCCGGGCGACCACGTGGTGATCCCGGACGACGCGTACGGCGGCACGTACCGGCTCTTCGCCCGGGTCGCCCAGCGCTGGGGCCTGGAGTTCACTCCGGCGAAGGTCTCCGACCCGGCCGCGATCCGGGCGGCCGTGCAGCCGGGCCGCACGAAGATCGTCTGGGTGGAGACGCCGACCAACCCGCTGCTCGGCATCGCCGACATCGCCGCCCTGGCCGCCGTGGCACACGACGCGGGCGCGCTGCTGGTGGTGGACAACACCTTCGCCTCGCCGTACCTGCAGCAGCCGATCGCGCACGGCGCGGACGTGGTGGTGCACTCCACCACCAAGTACATCGGCGGGCACTCCGACGTGGTCGGTGGCGCGCTCGTCGTCGCCGACGCCGCACTCGGCGAGGAGTTGCGCTACCACCAGAACGCGATGGGTGCGATCAACGGCCCGTTCGACGCCTGGCTCACCCTGCGGGGCATCAAGACCCTCGGGGTACGGATGGACCGGCACTGCGACAACGCCGAGCGGATCGCGGCGTACCTCGACGGGCACGCCAAGGTGGCCGAGGTGATCTACCCCGGGCTGCCTTCGCACCCCGGTTACGAGGTGGCCGTCAAGCAGATGCGCCGGTTCGGCGGCATGATCTCGTTCCGCGCCGCCGGTGGTGAGGACCACGCCGTGGAGATCTGCAACCGGGCCAAGCTCTTCGTGCTCGCGGAGTCGCTGGGCGGTGTGGAATCCCTGATCGAGCACCCGGGTCGGATGACACACGCAAGTGCTGCCGGCTCGCCGCTTGAAGTTCCCGGCGATCTCGTGCGACTGTCTGTCGGCATCGAGACGGTCGACGACCTACTCGCCGATCTGGAGCAGGCGCTGGGCTGACCGCTGGGGAGGATGGCCGTGCAGGACATCATGGCGACCTGGGTCGGGACGACCGCCAAGCAGATCGCCCGGGGCGTACGGCGAGGTGACGTCTCGGCCACCCAGGTCGTCGCCGACCACCTCGAGTACATCTCCCGAGCCGACCGTGAGCTGGCCGCGTTCCGTGCCGTGCGCGGCGGCGAGGCGATCACCGAGGCGGAGAAGGTCGACGAGCAGGAGGACCTGGCCAACCTGCCGCTGGCCGGGGTGCCGGTGGCGGTCAAGGAGAACACTCCGGTCGCCGGCCTGCCCACCTGGAACGGCTCGGCGGCCGCACGCACCGACGTCGCGGAGGCCGACCACGAGGTGGTGCGTCGGCTGCGCGGTGCCGGCGCCGTGATCCTCGGCGTGACCCGGATGCCGGAACTGGGGCTGTGGGCGCTCACCGACGACGACAGCGCGGTGACCCGCAATCCGTGGGACAGCACGCGTACCCCCGGTGGGTCCTCCGGTGGCGCCGCCGCGGCGGTGGCCGCCGGCCTGGTGCCCATCGCGCACGGCAACGACGGTCTCGGCTCGATCCGGATTCCCGCGGCCTGTTGCGGCCTGGTCGGGCTCAAGCCCGGCCGGGGCGTGGTCCCCTGCCAGCTCGGCGCGGACGACTGGTTCGGCCTCACCGAGCACGGCATGCTGACCAGCACGGTCGCCGACGCGGCGGTCGGCTTCTCGGTGCTCGCCGGCCGGCGTCCCGAGAAGCTGGTCCCGCCGCAGCGGCTGCGGGTGGGCGTCTCGCTGCGCTCCCCGGTGCGCGGCGTCTCGCCGGACGCACCCAACCGGGACGCGGTCGCCGCCGCCGGGCGGCTTCTCGCCGCCGCCGGGCACGACACGGTGCCAGCCGATCCGGTCTACCCCACCGCGCTCGGCCTACAGGGCATCGCCACCTGGTTCGCCGCCGCCGCCACCGACGTCCGGGCCTCCGGTCTGGACCGGCGTGGCCTGCAACGGCGTACCCGGCGGCACGTCGCGCTGGGCGAGTGGGCGCAGCGTCGCGGCTACGTGCGGGAGGCCGACCGGGCCGCGTGGCGGCAACGGTCGGTCGACTTCTTCACCGACCACTCGGTCGATCTGCTGCTCACCCCGGCGCTGGCCAGTGCGCCACCGGAGGCCGCCCGCTGGTCGGACCGGTCCTGGCGGGCGAACATGACAGCCAACATCCGGTACGCCCCGTACGCCGCGCCGTGGAACATCGCCGGCCTGCCGGCGGTCGTCGTGCCGGTCGGACGCCGTCCGGACGGCCTGCCGGTCGCCGTGCAACTCGTCGGTCCGCCCGGCTCCGAGCTGCTGCTGCTCGGTGTGGCGGGCCAGTTCGAGATGGCCGCCCCGTGGGCGCGCCACGCCCCCGGCTACCCCCGGGTCGGAACGGGGTCGCCGACCGCTGCATGATCGTCTACGGTGTGCGCGCATCGTCGCGCGGACCCGGGGGACATCTATGCGCTGCCAGACCTGTGGGGACGCCACGTCCCCCGAGGACAACGAATGCCAGCGGTGCTACACGCCGCTCGGCCAGCCTGCCGTCACTCCGGGGCTGCCGACCTACTCGGTACGCGGCATCGGCCTGGCTGCCCGCATCGCGGTCGGCGCGACAGCGGTGCTGTACCTCGTAGTGGCACTCGCTCCGCTGGTGGGGTCGGTGATGGCCCGGCAGGCGAGGGCCGACGGTGACCGGGATCTGCTGGCCGTCGCGGTGGTCATCGAGGCGCTGCTGGCGCTGCCCATGGTGGCCGCGTACCTCACTGCCGCCGTGCTGGTGATCATCTGGACGTGGCGGACGCGGAAGAACATCGAGGCGTTCCCGGGTGCGCTGACGACGCTCGGGGCCGGTTGGGCGATCGCCGGCTGGCTGGTTCCGTTCGCCAACCTGGTGGTGCCGGCCCGTGTGGTGGCCAACGTGGCCCGCGACAGCCTCCATCGGCGGTTCACGCCGGATCTGGTGTACGTCTGGTGGGCCGCGTGGTTGGTGTTCAGCCTGGGCGAGCGGCTGGTCAGCCGCCTCGACAGCCGGGCGTACGACAGGCTGCCGGAGATCCCCTTCACCGATGCCGGGTACCAGGCGTACATCGACTACTACCGGGACTCGCTCCTCCGCAACACCGTGCCCGCTGTGGCCTGCGTGATCGCCGGGGTAGCGCTGATCGTGCTGATCCAGCGGATCTCCGCCGCGCAGGAGGCCCGTATCGCCCGCGCGCTGCCAGCGTGGCCGACCGGCCCGGTCTGGCCGTCCGCCCCGGTCTGGCCGTCCGTTGAGGGTGGTCCGGGCGGGGAGGCGCGATCCACTCCGGTTCCTTGATGACGCGCTATAGAGGCGCGGTTGATACCCCGATATCGGGGACGTCGAGTGGATCAACGTCCGCGCACCTCGGTGACGCCGCACACGTCGGTGTCGCCGCAGAGCGCTCGGGAGGCGGGTGGCACGATCGGGGCATGACGGAACTGGTCGGTCTCGACGACGTGCGGGCTGCACGGGAACTGCTCGCTGGCGTCATCCGGACCACCCCGCTGGAGCCCTCCCGTCCGCTGAGCGCGGCGCTGGGCGGGCCGACCTGGCTCAAGTGCGAGAACGTGCAGCGCGCCGGCTCGTACAAGGTGCGGGGCGCGTACGTGCGGATCTCCCGGTTGTCGGCGGCGGAGCGGGAGCGCGGCGTGGTCGCGGCGAGCGCGGGCAACCACGCGCAGGGTGTGGCCCTCGCCGCCGGCTTGGTCGGCACGCACGCCACCGTGTTCATGCCGGTCAACGCGCCGCTGCCGAAGGTTGCCGCCACCAAGGGGTACGGCGCGCAGATCGAGTTGGTCGGCAACACCGTCGACGAGTCGCTGGTCGCCGCGCACACGTACGCCGAGCGCACCGGCGCGGTGCTGATCCACCCGTTCGACCACTTCGATGTGATCGCCGGTCAGGGCACAGTGGCCCTGGAGATCCTCGAACAGTGCCCCGAGGTCAAGACGATCATCACCGGGGTGGGTGGCGGCGGTCTGATCTCGGGCATGGCGGTGGCCGTGAAGGCATTGCGGCCGGACGTCCGGATCATCGGCGTCCAGGCGGCCGGGGCTGCGGCGTTCCCGCCCTCGCTGCTGGCCGGGGAGCCGGTCCGGCTGCCCGCCTTCTCCACCATCGCCGACGGCATCGCGGTCGGCCGGCCGGGGGAGATCACCTTCAGCCACGTGCGCAAGCTGGTCGACGAGATCGTCACGGTCTCCGAGGAGGACATCTCCCGGGCGCTGTTGATGCTGCTGGAGCGCGGTAAGCAGGTGGTCGAGCCGGCCGGCGCGGTCGGCGTCGCCGCGTTGCTGGCGGGCGTGGTCGAGGTGGAGACGCCGGTGGTGGCGGTGCTTTCCGGCGGCAACATCGACCCGTTGCTGATGATGCGGGTGATCGAGCACGGGCTGGCCGCCGCAGGTCGCTATCTGCGGGTGACCGTGCGCTGCTCGGACCGGCCGGGGCAACTCGCGTCGCTGCTCAGCCAGATCGCCGAGCACCGGGCCAACGTGGTGGACGTGGAACACCAGCGAGCCAACCCGCACCTCAGCCTCGGCGAGGTGGAGGTCGCGCTGTCGGTGGAGACCCGGGGCGTGGAGCACTCGGACACGCTCATCAGCGCGTTGCGGGCCAGCGGCTACCAGGTGGTCTTCGCCGCCGAGGCGTGACACCGGTGGGTGCCACGCCTCGGGAGCGGTGCTTCTGCGCAGGTCGTGCGGCCGGCGATGGTCAGCCGGAGAACGGCTCGAAGCTGACCACGGTCACCTTGATGTCGGCGCCGCTCGGTGCCGTGTAGGTGCAGGTCTGACCGGGCCGGCCGCCCAGGATCGCCTTGCCGAGCGCTGACTCGGGGCTGTAGACCGTCAGGTCGGTGGTGGCCGCGATCTCCCGCGAGCCGAGCAGGAAGGTCTCGGTGTCGTCGGTGTCGTCGTCGAAGTAGATCGTCACGACCATGCCGGGCGACACCACGTCCGCCGTCGGCGCCTCGCCGACCTTCGCGGTGCGCAGCAGCTCCTGCAGGTATCGGATGCGACCCTCGGCCTTGCCCTGCTCCTCGCGGGCGGCGTGGTAGCCACCGTTCTCCTTCAGGTCGCCCTCTTCGCGCCGAGCGTTGATTTCGGCGGCGATCGCCGGACGGTTGGCGATGTGCTCGTCGAGCTCAGCCTGGAGGCGGTCGTGCGCGTCCTGCGACAGCCAGGTGGCGGGCGCCTCGTTGCCAGTGGACACAGGCGTTCTCCTCAGTTGTGCGTGGCTGGCTGACAGGTGAATTACCAAGCTACCAGTGCGCTACGACACAGCGTGTCGGCCAACACCGCCGACGTCCGGGTCCGACACCGGGGACGGCCGCTCATCCAGCTCTGTTCGCGAGGCTGTTCTGGCAGCTCAGGACGGGGGTTGGCAGCGCATGACCTCGCCGATGAACGGCCGCGCGGTGGTGGTCAGGCGGTGCCGGGTCGTGACGTGCCGGTCGCCGGGCTCGGCGGTCACGGTGACCTGTTCGCGGGCCACCTCGGCGCCCGCGCGATCACGGGCACGCAGCACGCAGAGCGCCGATCCGCCCGGCGGCACGGTCACCCGGAAGTCGACGAGCACCTGGTTGTCCGTGATGTCGGTGTACGTGATCACTTGGGCGTCGTAGACCGGGTCGCCGTACTGGCGGTACAGCCGGACCGAGATCACGGTCAGCGTCGCCACGAGCGCCAGCAGCACCAGCGCGGCCAGCAGCGTACGACGGCGTCCTCCGCCGGATGCCCGGCGGCGGCCGTAGCGGCCAGCCGGGAATATCGGCGCGCTTGGCGAAATTGTGGCGTGCGTCTCGGTCACCGGCGGGTATCTCCTGGCGTTGTTGTCGGCGGCATCGGCAAGAATGACACAGAGTCCCATCCTCCCACCCGGTCCAGCGGCAGGAATGGCAGGTCATGCCCTGCGCTGCTGACCGGCGACGGGGTGCGGTGAGGCAAGATCCCGGCAGGTCAGCCGGTCGAGCCCGGTCGGGTCCACCGTCCGGCACAGACGAGGAGCGCCGAAGTTGGCAGAGCAACTGCGTCTCATGGCCGTGCACGCGCACCCGGACGACGAGTCGAGCAAGGGCGCGGCGACGACGGCGAAGTATGTCGCACAGGGGGTGGATGTCCTGGTCGTGACGTGCACCGGCGGCGAGCGCGGAAGCGTGCTCAACCCCAAACTCGACCGGCCCGACGTGTGGGCCAACATCGCCGACATCCGGCGCGCCGAGATGGACGCCGCGCGGGCGATCCTCGGCGTCGATCAGGCCTGGCTCGGCTTCGTCGACTCGGGCCTTCCCGAGGGCGATCCGCTGCCGCCGCTGCCGGAGGGCTGTTTCGCCCTGCAGGACGTCGAGGTGGCCGCCGGCCCGCTGGTGCGGCTGATGCGCGAGTTCCGTCCGCACGTGGTGACCACGTACGACGAAGAGGGCGGCTACCCGCACCCGGACCACATCATGTGCCACAAGGTCACCGTGGCTGCGTTCGAGGCCGCCGGTGACCCGGAGCGTTACCCGGAGCTGGGCGCACCCTGGCAGCCCCTGAAGCTCTACTACGACATCGGCTTCTCCAAGGCCAAGATCATGGCCCTGCACGAGGGCATGCTGGCCGCGGGTCTGGAGTCGCCCTACGAGGAGTGGCTCAAGCGGTGGGAGGATCGGCCGGACAAGGGCCCGCGGGTCACCACGCGGGTGGAGTGCGCCGAATACTTCCCGGTCCGCGACGACGCGCTGCGCGCCCACGCCACCCAGGTCGACCCGGACGGCTTCTGGTTCCACGTTCCTATGGACCTGCAGCGGCGTGCCTGGCCGACCGAGGATTACGAGCTGGCCCGCTCGGTGGTCGACAGCCCGCTGCCCGAGTCCGATCTCTTCGCGGGGGTGCGGGAGACGGCGCACGCACGCTGATTCCGGCCAGGGCTACCCTGGTCACCAACCGCACATCGGAGGAACGCCATGCTGACCACTGCCCAGGTGCTCGCGGAGAACAACTTCGGGGACACCCGCACGGGTGGTCTGGCCGGGCCGATGGGCCTCTTCCTCATCCTGCTGCTGGCCACCGCGACCATCCTGCTAATCCGCAACATGAACGCTCGGCTGCGCCGTCTGCCTGACCGGTTTCCGCAGCAGACGGGGCCGGCCGACCCGACCAGGGCCGATGCGGTAGTCGTCGATCCGACAGACGGGACCGGAGAGCGTGATTCATCCACGCCCGCTCCCAATGGGCACCAGCAGCACCGGAACGGGTAGTCAGCGCATGATTCACGCTGAACCGGGTGGTCGCCCCCTGTTGCGGCCACCCCGTTTGGCTTAGCCTTCCGCCGGGGGGACCAAAAGTCCCCGAGCCGTGTGCGGGAGGGGGCGCCGATGACCAGCACAGCACCGGCCGCCCGCCGCAACGTCGGTCGGTCGGCTGACGGGGGAGGTCGATGACCTCCGGCCCGGCCGGCGACCCGTTCGACCGGCTCGGGGTGCGTGGCACACCGGGCCCGCTGCTCGTGCTCACCGCCGCCGTCACGCTGACCGCCATGGTCGCCGCTGCGGTCGGGTTGACCCTCCCGGCCAGGCTCCCGGCCGACGACCCTCTCGGGGGTCCGGCCCGCTTCGGCATCGCTGTCGCTGTCCTCGCTCTGGCCCAGCTCGCCCGGCTACGGTTCCGCTCGGCCGCGGGCATGGTCAGCATCACGTGGGGCGAGGCGGCGCTGATCGTCTGCCTCTACCTGACGCCGGCCGGCTGGCTGCCGTCCGCCACGCTGCTCGGCACCGGGCTGGCCTGGACGATGCTGTCGCTGCACAACGACCGCCGTCCGGCGCTGGAGATCGTCCGGATCGCCGCGTCGCTGGCCGCCGCGTCGGCACTGGCCGTCTCCGTGACCACCGCGCTCGGGCGGCCACTGCTCGCCCCGCCCACCCCGATGCTGGCGGTGGCCGTGATCGCCGGCTCGGTGACGTACCTGCTGGTGACCGCCTGGTTGGGTGGGGTGACGCTGGGCCTGCGGCACGGGCTGCCGATCGGGCCGCCGCTGCTCGCCGCGCTGCGCGGCAAGCTCCTGATGTTCGTCGGCAACGTGGCGGTCGGCCTTGTGGTGGTCGCTCTGCTGGAGCTCGACCCGCGCTGGTTGCTGCTTCTACCGCCGCTGCTCTGGCTGTTGCAGCAGACCTACCGCTACCGGCTGCGCTCCGATCAGGAGCGCCGCACCTGGCGGGCGTTCGCCGAGGCCACGGCGGCCCTCAACCAGCTCGACGAGCGGGGCGTGGCCAGCGCCGCGGTCACCGGGGCGCTGACGCTGTTCAACGCCGAACTGGTGGACGTCGACGTGGCTCGGGCTGACGGCCGGTGGTGCCGATACCGGGGCGACGCCAGCGGTCAGCTGGTCGACCGTGAGACGGGCCCACCGGACCAGTCGGAGCCGGACGAGCACGAGCTGAGCCGGGCACTGTCGGTCGGTGCGGCACCGGTCGGTCGGCTGCGGGTCCGGTTCCCCCGCTCGGCCCCGCCCAGCGCCCGGGAACGCGACGCGGTGGCCGCGTTCGGCGACGCGCTCGCTGCCGCGTTGCACGACGCGGCAACTCACCGCGAGCTGCGGCTGGTCACCGCCCGCTCGTCGTACGAGGCGGTGCACGACCCGCTCACCGGTCTGGTCAACCGGGCGGCGATGCTCGGCAAGGGCGATCAGTCGTTGCGGCAGCTCGCGCACGATCACCCGGTGGCGTTGCTGCTGCTGGACATCAACCAGTTCAAGGAAGTCAACGACACCCTCGGCCACGCTGCGGGCGACCAGCTGCTGCGGCTGACCGCGAACCGGCTCAACGCGCTGGTCCGCCCTGGCGACCTGCTCGGCCGGCTCGGCGGCGACGAGTTCGCCCTGCTGCTCACCGCGGTGCCGGTGCTCGGCGACCGCGCCGCCCCGATGGCTCACGCGTTGCGCCAGGCCCGCGAGATCGCCGAGCGGCTGGCCGCGCCGACCGAGGTCGCCGGCGTACGGATGTCGATCGAGGTCTCCGTCGGAGTGGTGGTGGCCAACGCCGGCACCGCCGACCTGACCGAGCTGCTGCGCAGGGCCGACATCGCCATGTACCAGGCCAAGGAGGGCGGCGGCAACGTCGCCGCGTACGACGGCACCCGGGACGCGGCCAGCACCGACCAGCTCGCCCTGCTGGCCGAGCTACGCGAGGCGTTGAAGGTCGACGATCAGCTGGTGCTGGCGTTGCAGCCGGCGGTCGACCTCGCTACGGGTGCGCCCACCGGCGTGGAGGCGCTGATCCGCTGGCAGCACCCCCGGCGGGGGTGGCTGAGCCCGGCCGACTTCATCCGGCCGGTGGAAAACAGCGAGCAGCTCGGCACCTTCACCCGCTACGTGCTGGACAAGGCGCTCGGCGTGGCCGCCGGCTGGGCCCGCGAAGGGTTGGACGTCCCGATCTCGGTCAACCTGTCGGCGCGCAGCCTCCTCGACCCCCGGCTGCCGGCGGAGATCGCCGACGCGCTGCGCCGCCATCAGGTGCCACCGCGCCGGCTCGTCCTGGAGATCACCGAGACGGTGGTGATGAGTGAGCTGGAGGTCATCGACGAGGTGCTGGCCACCCTCCGGTCGATGGGCGTGCAGCTCGCGGTCGACGACTTCGGCACGGGCTTCTCCTCGTTGACCTTCCTCACCCGGATCGCGGTCGACGAGTTGAAGGTGGACCGCTCGTTCGTGATCCGGATGGCCGACTCGCCGGAGGCCGCGGCGATCGTACGGACGACCGTGGGCCTCGCCCACGAGCTGGGGCTGCGCGTGGTCGCCGAAGGCGTGGAGACCGCCGAGCAGCGGATGGCCCTGGCCGAGCTGGGGTGCACCTCCGCACAGGGCTACCACTTCTTCAAGCCGATGCCGGCGGACAAGATCGGCGCGGTGCTGGGGTCGCTGCGCGACTCGGCGGAGTCGAACGTGTTCCGGCTGCGCGCCGACGGCGCCTCCTGACCGCACCCGGAGGCACTATGGTCGGCGGGTGAACCGACTCGTCGACGCCACCAGCCCGTACCTGCTCCAGCACGCTGACAACCCGGTCGACTGGTGGCCCTGGTCGGACGAGGCGTTCGCCGAGGCGAAACGGCGGGACGTTCCGGTACTCATCTCGGTGGGCTACGCCGCCTGCCACTGGTGCCACGTCATGGCGCACGAGTCGTTCGAGAACGAGCAGGTCGGCGCCCTGATGAACGACAACTTCGTGTCGATCAAGGTGGATCGTGAGGAGCGCCCGGACGTGGACGCGGTCTACATGACCGCGACCCAGGCGATGACCGGCCAGGGTGGCTGGCCGATGACCGTCTTCGCCGCCCCGGATGGCACGCCGTTCTTCTGCGGCACCTATTTCCCACGGGCCAACTTCGTCCAGTTGCTCCAGTCGGTCGCCACCGCCTGGCGGGAGCAGCGCGACGCGGTGCTGCGCCAGGGTGCCGCGGTGGTCGAGGCGATCGGCGGCGCACAGGCCGTGGGTGGCCCCACCGCCCCGCTGGACGCCACGCTGCTCGACGCGGCGGCCGGCAAGCTGGCCAGCGAGTACGACGCGACGAACGGCGGCTTCGGCGGCGCCCCGAAGTTTCCACCGCACATGAATCTGCTCTTCCTGCTGCGTCACCACCAGCGCACCGGAGACCCGGGCAGCCTGGAGATCACCCGGCACACCGCCGAGGCGATGGCCCGTGGCGGCATCTACGACCAGCTCGCCGGCGGCTTCGCCCGGTACTCGGTGGACGCGCACTGGACGGTGCCGCACTTCGAGAAGATGCTCTACGACAACGCGCTGCTGCTGCGGGTCTACACCCAGCTGTGGCGGCTCACCGGTGACCCGCTGGCCCGCCGGGTGGCTCGGGACACCGCCCGGTTCCTCTCCGACGAGCTGCACCGGCCAGGGGCGGGTTTCGCGTCCGCTCTGGACGCCGACACCGAGGGCGTCGAGGGGCTCACCTACGCGTGGACGCCCGCCCAACTCGTCGAGGCGCTGGGCGAGGAGGACGGCAGGTTCGCCGCCGACCTGTTCACCGTCACCGAAGAGGGCACCTTCGAGCACGGCGCGAGCGTGCTGCGGCTCGCCCGGGACGTCGACGACGCCGCGCCCGAGGTCCGCGCCCGCTGGCAGCAGGCGGTGGGAGGGCTGCTCGCGGCACGGGACACCCGCCCGCAGCCGGCCCTCGACGACAAGGTGGTGGCCGCCTGGAACGGCCTCGCGATCACCGCGATCGCCGAGTTCCAGCAGGTCGCCGCACTGTACGCGTCCCCGCAGGACCATGATGCCAACCTGATGGACGGCGTGACCATCGTCGCCGACGGTGCGATGCGCGACGCCGCCGAGCACCTGGCCACCGTGCACCTGGTGGACGGCCGACTGCGTCGGGTCTCCCGGGATGGCAAGGTCGGCGAGCCGGCCGGCGTGCTGGAGGACTACGGCTGTGTGGCCGAGGCATTCTGCGCGCTGCACCAGCTCACCGGCGAGGGTCGCTGGCTCACGCTGGCCGGTGGGCTGCTGGACACCGCGTTGGCGCACTTCGCCGCGCCCGGTGGCGCCTTCTACGACACCGCCGACGACGCGGAGCGGCTGGTCGCCCGGCCGGCTGACCCCACCGACAATGCCACCCCGTCCGGCCGGTCGGCGTTGATCGCCGGGCTGGTGGCGTACTCGGCGCTGACCGGGGAGACGCGCTACCGGGAGGCCGCCGAGGCGGCGCTCGCCACGGTCGCGCCGATCGTCGGGCAACACCCCCGATTCGCCGGGTACGCGGCCATGGTCGGCGAGGCGTTGCTCTCGGGGCCGTACGAGATCGCCGTGGTGACCGACGACCCGGCGGGCGACCCCCTGGTGGCCGCAGCACGGCGGCACGCCCCGCCCGGGGCGGTGGTCGTCGCCGGGCGTCCGGACCAGCCCGGTGTGCCGCTGCTCGCCGACCGGCCGCTGGTCGACGGGCGGTCCGCCGCGTACGTCTGCCGGGGGTTCGTCTGCCAGCGGCCGGTCACCTCCGTCGAGGAGTTGCTCGCCGAGCTCGGCTGAGCCCACCGCGACCGACGTAGCGCCCGGTAGTCGCCCGCAGTCCGTGACCACTGCCACCCGGTCGGTTGGCGGACTGCGAGCGCCGGCCCTCCGGGTGGGTGGGTCGGCGGCCCGGATAGGCTGGCCGCGCTATGGATTCCCGTACCGGTCTGCCTGTTGTCGGCATGGTGGGTGGCGGCCAGTTGGCCCGAATGACCCATCAGGCCGCGATCGCCCTCGGCCAGTCACTGCGTGTGCTCGCGACCGCCCCCGACGACGGTGCGGCGCTTGTCGCCGCCGACGTCCAGTACGGCGACCACACCGACCTGGCCGCCCTGCGTACCTTCGCCAAGGGCTGCGACGTCGTCACCTTCGACCACGAGCATGTGCCCTCCGAGCACATCCGCACGCTGGCGGCGGAAGGGGTGACCCTGTACCCGCCGGCCGACGCGCTGCTGCACGCCCAGGACAAGCAGGTCATGCGGGAACGCCTGACCGAGCTGGGTGCGCCCAACCCGGCGTGGCGGCCGGTCGGCGAGCCCGCCGACCTGGTCGGCTTCGGCGAGCAGGTCGGTTGGCCGGTGGTGCTCAAGGCGGCGCGGGGTGGCTACGACGGCCGGGGCGTCTGGATGGTCGACGACGCCGCCCAGGCCGCCGAGCTGGCCGCCACGCTGCTCGCCAACGGCACCCGGCTGATCGTCGAGGAGCGGGTGCCGTTGCGCCGGGAGTTGGCCGTGCAGGTGGCCCGGTCGCCGTTCGGTCAGGTGGCCGCGTACCCGGTGGTCGAGACGGTGCAGCGGGACGGCATCAACGTGGAGGTGCTGGCCCCGGCGCCCGGCCTGGACGAGGAACTGGCGGTCGCCGCCCAGCAACTCGCCATCGACCTGGCCACCGCGCTCGGGGTGATCGGCCTGCTGGCCGTCGAGCTGTTCGAGGTGCGCGACGACGCCGGCCGGCCCGCGATCGTGGTCAACGAGCTGGCGATGCGCCCACACAACTCCGGGCACTGGACCATCGAAGGTGCCCGGACCTCGCAGTTCGAGCAGCACCTGCGGGCAGTGCTGGACTACCCGATGGGCGACACCGCGCTGACCGCGCCGGTAGTGGTGATGGCCAACGTGCTGGGCGGCGAGCCGGGTGGCATGTCGATCGACGAGCGGCTGCACCACCTCTTCGCCGCCGAGCCGGGTGCCAAGGTGCACCTCTACGGCAAGCAGGTGCGACCCGGTCGGAAGATCGGGCACGTCACGGTGCTCGGCGACGACCTGGATGACGTACGGGCGCGGGCCGCGCGGGCCGCACGCTGGCTGCGCGAGGGGCACGAGTGAGCCTTCGAACCCCGCCGGTCGCCGACGAAGGAGGGACCGGAGTGAGCATGGTCGGGCTGATCATGGGTAGCGACTCGGACTGGCCGACCATGCGGGCGGCCGCCGAGGTGTTGGATGACTTCGGCGTGGCGTACGAGGTGCGGGTGATCTCGGCGCATCGGACTCCGGTCGCCATGATCGAGTACGGGCGCGGCGCCGCCGACCGGGGCCTGAAGGTGATCATCGCTGGGGCCGGCGGTGCTGCGGCACTGCCGGGCATGGTCGCCTCGGTGACGCCGTTGCCGGTGATCGGTGTGCCGGTGCCGCTGAAGCACCTCGACGGCATGGACTCGCTGCTGTCCATCGTGCAGATGCCGGCCGGGGTTCCGGTCGCCACCGTGTCGATCGGCAACGCCCGTAACGCCGGCCTGCTCGCCGTACGGATCCTCGGCGCCAACGACGAGAACCTCCGCGCCAAGATGACGACCTACCAGCAGGACCTGGAAAAGCTGGTAGCCACAAAAGAAGCAGCCCTCCAAGCAACCCTCCAGTAACCCCGCGCCCCACCCCCTGCCCTCTGCTCCCTGCGATCTTGCACTTGCGGTCGTTGCTTCGCGGCATTTGCCCCTTATGCCGCGACAGAAAGTGCAAGATCGCGCGAGGCAATGCGTACCCCATCACCTACGCCGTGGGGACCCTCGGGTTCGTCACCTCATGCCGCGGAGCGCGGTCTGTAGGCGTTCCTGGGCGCGGCGGCGGCGCTCGTTGCTCGCACCGAGCACGAGCAGCAGGATGCCCACCGGGATGAGCGCCAGCCACGGGCCGAGGCTGAACAGCGCGTGGATCGCGGTGATCGCGGTGACCGACGCACCGACGATCACCGGTGCCTGCTGACGGCTGGACGAGCCGAAGATCAGGACCGCGACCGCCCCGAGTAGCAGCAGCATCTGCCGCAACGTGCTGGACTCGGTGGCCAACACGATGGCCAGCGTCGGCACGAAGGCGGCGACCAGCGCCGGCCCGTACGCGACCCAGCTGCTCATGTCTGGTCGGTGGCGCAGCTCCAGGACGCCGACGAGGAGGGCCAGTGCGGCGAACGGCAGTGTGTACGCCTCCGGCAGCGCCACGTCGGCGACTCGCATCAGGATCCACCACGCGGTGATCTCGCAGACCACCACCGCCCAGAACAGGATCCGGCGTTCCACCGGTCGGCGACCGGGCCGGGTCGCGGCCACCCCGAGGACCGCGCCCCAGGCGGCCAGCAGGGCGGCGATGTGCCGGGGTGAGTCGAAGGCGAGGGCGAGGGCGATCAGCGCCGCCGCGTATCCGCTCCACTCCACCGTGGAGGCCTCGCGCTGCGCCTCGGGACGGCGCAACCGGGGCAGGGTCGCGGCGAGCACCTGCAGGACGGCACCGACGGCCAGCACCCCGAACGCCGACCAGACCGCGTCCAGCCCGGCGACCAGGCCGGCGGTGAGCACGAAGAGCTGCGCCATCAGTGAGGCGAAGAGCCAGCCGAGGATGCGCGCCCGCTGAGTGGTGCCGAACAGCGCCGCCACCGCGCCCACGCCGACCGCACTGCCGAGGGTGAACAGGGTCAGTTGCCGGTCGGCGAGGCTGCCGGCCAGCCCGGCGCTGCCGCCGGCCAACCCGATGACGAACACCAGCACCCGGGCCAGCCGTAGCGAACGGGCCTGCTCGACCAGCAGCGGCGGCGGGGTCAGCGCGAGGCCGAGCATCGCGATGGTGAAGACGGAGAGCGCCGCGACGGTGCTCGCCGGCCAGCCCCTACCCAGCGCGATGGGCGTGATCAGCAGCGTGACGGCGGCACCGGGCAGCACCACCGGTACGGCCCGGGACCGCCGCCCGCCGCTGAACCCCGTGGCGGCCAGCGCCGCGGTCGCGGTGAGCAACAGCGCGGTCAGCACGTGGGTCGGGTTGACCACGTCCGGGGGCGGGGTGAGCAGCTCCGGCGGCGGCCCCTGCCAGATCCGGGTAAGGGTTCGGTGCGGCTCGACCAGGGCGGTGAACAGGGCGGGTGCGATCGAGGCGAGTGCCAGGGCGGTCGGAAGGGCCGCTGCGGCCAGAGCACCGGCGGCCGGGTTGACCCGCCACCGCCGTTGCTCCGGGTCGTCCGGCAGTCGCCGCAGGGCGCCGTCGAGTCGTACCGCCCAGCGGCGGACCGGCTGGGCGGAGCCGGTAGGCGGCACGGTGGCCGCTCGGATCAGCTCGGCCAGCACGCCGAGCAGACCGGCGGCAGCCGCGTAGACGCCCGCGGCGAGGCCGGTGGGGATGGCGGCGAGGGCGCTGATGGTGGCCCCGCCGACCACCGCCACGCTGACCCAGGGCAGATATTGCGGCACCTGCCGGCGGACCGCGGCGACGGCGGCCAGGCCGAGGCTGGACGCGGCCAGCGCGGCGGTCAGCACCACCTGCGCCGAGTGTCCGAATTCGGCGGCCAGCGCCGCTACCGCACCGGGGAGGGCCAACAGCGCAGCGCCGATCGCCGCACCACCGATCTGCACCAGGTGCGGTGGCATCCCCTCGGTTTCGATGTCGGTCACCTGTGGGCCGGCCAGGACGCGGGCCAGCGTGGCCACCACCACGCCGATCAGCGCGATGCTGCCCAGCGCCAGCGCCGTGGTCCACGGCCGGACCAGACCGGCTCCGGCGGCATGCAGCGCGACCACCCCGGCCACCGTGGCCCGGGACAGCCCGGCGCGGGCCTCCTCCGTGGCCACTGCCGCCATCCCGTACACGGTGGCGACCATCCCGCCGACCAGGACCGGCGACCACCAGGCCAGATCGAATGCGGCCGGCGCGCCGATCGTGGCGAGCACCACCGCGACGCCGGACACGTCCCACCGCCACGGCGGCGGGAGCAGGATGCCGGCGGCGAGCGCCAACAGCGCCAGCGCGACCGGTGCCTGCCAGGTGGCGCCGCCGACGGGCGCGGCCGGCCAGCCGCTCAGGTCGCCCTTCCAGATCGGGCCAGGGTGGCCAGCACGCCGACCCCGCCGCGCACCGCCGACCAGCCGGCGAGTACGCCGATGAGGACACCGCCGACGGCGAGGCCGAGGATCGGCCCGCGTCGCCACTCCTCCGGCATGCTGCGCGCGCCCACGGCGACCACCAGGACCAGGGCGGCGGCCATCGCCAACTGCCCACCCGGGGCGAGCACCGCCCCGATCCGCACCAGCGTGGCGATCAGGGCGGTGGTGACCGCCGCAGCGGCCAGGTCCGAGCCGTCGAGGGTGAGGTCCGCGCGCCGGCCGGCGTCGATGGACGGAGCCAGGAAGAGCAGCACCGCCGCGACCAGCAGTAGCGCGCCCACCCAGGCGTCGGCGATGGTCGCACCGGGCGCCCCGAACGCGGCGGCGGTGACCAACAGCGCGCCCAGCCCGGTGCCGACCGACAGCGGCGCGGGGATGCGGCGCTGGGAGACCTGGACGACGGCGGCATAGCCGAGGGTCACGCAGACCGCCAGGAAGCTGGCCGCCAGGACCGGAACGGTCGCCTCCCGGAGGCTGGCCGGGGTGGGGGTCGGGTCGCTCGGCACGGTGGCGGCCACGAACGCGGCCACCGCCCCGGGCAGCGCGAACGCGGCGCCTCCGGCGGCCCAGGCGGTGACCGTGTCGGAGGCGGCCGAGGCGATCCGGACCCGGGGTGCCAGCGCGACCAGCGTGCCGGCCGCGAACAGGGTGAGCAGGACCGCAGCGGTGAGCGTGGGGCTGGCGAGGCTGGCACCGGCGCCGAACAGGCCGACCACGGCCGCGCCGATGGCGTGCGCCACCGCAGCCCGGTCGGTGCGGGCGGAGAGCCCGATGACCCCGATGCCGATCGCGGTGATCACCATCGGCCAGGGCGCGGTCGCCCAGCCGAGACCGAGCGAGGCCGGAACGGCGAGCGCGGTCAGCGCCGCGCCAGCGACAGCGAATTCGCGGCGGATCTCCGTGGGCAGGGCCAGCACCGCCGCGACGGTGAGCAGGAATGCGGCGCCCGCGAGCTGCCAGGTGGTCGGCCCGACCGCAGCGGCCAACTCGCTCGGATACCGGCTCAGGTCGGCATCCCAGGCGGGCAGCGCCGCCCGGACCGGCGCCACCCCGGCGCGTAGCGCGCCTCCCGCGACCACCAGACCGCTGACGGTCAGCGCCACCGCCGAGGCGATCTGCGGGCCGCGTCGGGCCGCCTCGGGGACCGCGCGCACCGCCAGCCCGGTCACCGTGATGACGGCCGCGATCAGCAGCAACGACCGGCCGGGAAGAGCCACCGAGGCGATCCGGCTGAGCGCGCCGATCACGGCCAGGGTGACGATGCCGGCGGCGACGTCGGGCAGTGGCGGGCGACGCAGCACCAGCGCGCCGGCCAGCCCGACCGCGGCGGCCAGCAGCAGCACCGCCCCGGCGCCGGTCGCGGTCGGCACGGTCTGCGCCCGGAGGAGGGCGGTGACCGCGTACGCCAGGGAGACGGCGACCGCCGCCGCGTGCAGCAACCAGGTCAGCTCGCGCAGCCCGGGCACGGGGCGTGTCGGCCGTGTGTCGGCGGACCCCGCGCTGGCGTCGATCAGCTCGGCGGCCTCCTCCGGGTCGCCCTCCGGCCGGCTCTCGGCGTCGCGTTGGCGGGGCGCCGACGGGGTGCCCGGCGGTGCCAGGTCCTCCCGGACGGGGCGTTCCACGGCCACACCGGAGCGGGCCAGCCAGAGGTCGACGAGAGCGACCAGGGCCAGCACCAGCGCCCAGCCGCCCGGTCCGGTGATCTGGTCGTACGCCAGCAGCGGCAGCACCGGCTGGGCGGCGAGCACGGTGGCGAAGCGGGGTGCGCGCAGGCCCGTCCACCCGGCGTACCCGATGGCGACGGCTGCGGTGACCGCGAAGATCACTCCGGCGAAGACCGTCGCGGAGGCGCTGCCACCGCCGATCCGGTCCACCGCCCAGAGGGCGTTGCCGGTGAGCGGCACCAGCAGCAGGCCGACTGCGGCGATGGTCTCGGCGGTCGAGGTGAGCCCGCGTCGGGCCAGCGCCGGCGGGGCGAGCAGCATCAGCACGGTGGCCAGGAGCAGGATGCCGAGCCTGGCCAGCGCGTCCATCGAGCTGGTCGCCACCGCGGCGAAGACCACCGCGGCCACCCCGAGCAGCAGCGCACCCAGCCCGAGAGGGATGTTCTGCACCTCGCGGGAGGATGCCTCCGGCGGGTGTTCCGGGTCGTCCGCGTCCAGCCAGGTCGCCCTGGGCGGAGGCGGCGGCGGGTCCTCCGGGGCTGGCGGGGTGCCCTGGCGGGGCACCCGGGGCGGCGCTCCGGTGGTGGCGGTCGGTGGCCGCCGGCCGGGGCGGCGGCGTAGCACCCGGCGTGGCCGGGTGGCCTGCTTGAGGCGCTCCTCGCTGGCGTGGGCGAGGATGTCCCGCTGGAAGAGTGCGGCCTGCATCTTGGCGGCGATCTGCCGCTGTTCGCGGGCGATGGCGGCGTCGCGCGCCTTCATCTCCGCGATCGAACGCTCGATATCCGAGAGGTGGTCGACCCACTGGGGCTGATCAGCCCCACAGTGCGGACAACGGACGGCCGGCTTGATCTCCCGGCCGCACGAGGAGCATTGAAAGGTCGCCACGACACCCCTCCACCCGCACTGTGGACTCCCACTGTCGCAGCATGCCTAAAGCCGGCGCGGATTTCGACTCTTGTCGGCGGGTCCGGGGCAAACAACGCCACCGGCCGGCCACCGAGATGCTCGATGGCCGGCCGGTGGAGGTCGTTCCGTCAGGGGCGGCCCATGCCCCGGTACTCCCAGCCGGCCTGGGTCCACAGTGCCGAGTCGAGGCAGTTGCGGCCGTCGACCACCTTGCGGCCGTTGACCAACTCGCCAAGGGCGACCGGGTCCGCGTTGCGGAAGTCGGCCCACTCGGTGAGGACGCAGACCAGGTCGGCGCCGGTGACCGCTTCGTTGATGCTGGTCTCGTAGGTCAGCTCGGGGACCGCGCGGCGGGCGTTCTCGGTGCCCTGCGGGTCGTACACGTGCACGTCGGCGCCAGCCTTGTGCAGCAGCGCGGCGACGGCGAGCGCCGGAGCGTCGCGGACATCGTCGGTGTTGGGCTTAAAGGTGGCACCGAGCACGGCGATCCGGGTGCCGGAGAAATCCGGGCCGGCCGGGCCGGAGCGGCGGCCGAGCAGGTCCGCGGCGAGCTGGAGTACCCGGGTGCGGCGGCGCAGGTTGATCAGGTCGACCTCGTGCAGGAAGCGCAGCGCCTCGCCGGCGCCCAGCTCCTGAGCGCGGGCCTGGAAGGCCCGGATGTCCTTGGGCAGGCAGGCGCCTCCGAAGCCGAGGCCGGCCTGGAGGAACCGGTTGCCGATCCGCGGGTCGTAACCGATCGCGCGGGCCAGCTGGCTGACGTCGCCGCCGGAGGCCTCGCAGACCTCGGCCATCGCGTTGATAAAGGAGATCTTGGTGGCCAGGAAGGCGTTCGCGGCGACCTTGACCAGCTCGGCGGTGGCGAAGTCGGTGACCACCAGGGGCACCTCGCGGTCCTCCGTGGCGGCCAGGTCGAACACGCCCTTGTGCGCCGCGTAGAGCATGCCGTTGGCCCACTCGCTCTTCACGCCGACCACGATCCGGTTGGGGCGCAGGACGTCGTCGACGGCGAAGCCCTCCTGGAGGAACTCGGGGCTCCACGCCACCTCGACGCCCAGGTCGTTGGGGGTGTGCTTGCCGACGAGCTGCTCGACCCAGTCGGCGGTGCCGACCGGCACGGTGGACTTGCCGACGATCAGCGACTTGCGGGTGAGGTGCTGCGCGAGGCTGGTGACCGACGCCTCGACGTACGACAGGTCGGCCCCCATCCCGTCGGCCCGCTGGGGGGTGCCGACGCAGATGAAGTGCACGTCACCGAATTCGGCGGTCTCGGCGATGTCGGTGCTGAACCGGAGACGGCCGGCGGCGAGGTTACGCCGGAGCAGCTCGTCCAGGCCGGGCTCGTGGATCGGCACCTGACCAGCGTTCAACATCGCGATCTTGTCGGCGTCGACGTCGAACCCGAGCACGTCGTACCCCAGTTCGGCGTAGCAGATGGCGTACGTCGCGCCGAGGTAGCCGGTCCCCAGGAACGTCACCCGCGGCCGGGGTGCGCCCGAGGGCGGTGTCACCGCGGCAATGACGGGAGTCGGCTGGATGGTGGGGTAGGGGATCGTCACGCCTGTCTTCTCCGCTCGCACTGGCGGCGCGTCGTCGCGTCGCATTCTGCTGCGGCGCCTGGACGGGGCACCGGAGGGGTGGCTCACTGTCTGTTCTCCATCATCGCCCAGCGCGTGGGTGCACCCTCATGCCCATACCTACGCGCCGGTAACATCACCTGAACTGCAGTCGCTAGTCTTCAGTCTGCGCGGTCGGCGGTCAGGAGTCGTCACAGACTGCGCATGATAGCGGTGAAGGGGAGGGCCGACATGGCCGCAGGGGAGTCGTTCGACGTCTACCGGTTGCCCGACGAGCACCAGGCGATCCGGGACGCGGTGCGTGAGGTCTGCACCGCGAAGGTGGCTCCACACGCCGCCGAGGCCGACGAGACCGGGGAGTTCCCCAAGGCGTCCTACGACGCCTTGCGGGCGGCGGACTTCCACGCCCCGCACATCCCCGAGGAGTACGGCGGCGCGGGCGCGGACGCGCTGGCCACCGCCATCGTGATCGAGGAGGTGGCCCGTGCCTGCGCGTCCTCCTCGCTGATCCCGGCGGTGAACAAGCTCGGCACGATGCCGCTCTTGTTGTCCGGTTCCGAGGAGATCAAGCGCCGCTACCTGACACCGGTCGCGGCCGGTGACGCCATGTTCTCGTACTGCCTCTCCGAGCCGGAGGCGGGTAGCGACGCGGCGTCGATGACCACGCGGGCCGTACGTGACGGGGATCACTGGGTGCTCAACGGGGTGAAGCGTTGGATCACCAACGCCGGCGTGTCCGAGTTCTACACCGTCTTCGCCGTCACGGATCCGGCTTCCCGGTCCCGGGGCATCTCGGCCTTCGTGGTCGAGAAGTCCGATATCGGGGTGAGCTTCGGCGCGCCGGAGAAGAAACTCGGCATCAAGGGCTCGCCCACCCGCGAGGTCTACCTCGACAACGTGCGGATCCCCGCAGACCGGATGATCGGCGCGGAGGGCACCGGCTTCGCCACCGCGATGCAGACCCTGGACCACACCCGGGTCACCATCGCCGCGCAGGCCGTCGGGATCGCGCAGGGCGCGCTCGACTACGCCAAGGGGTACGTGGCCGAGCGTCGGCAATTCGGCAAGGCGGTCGCCGAGTTCCAGGGGATTCAGTTCATGCTCGCCGACATGGGCATGAAACTGGAGGCGGCCCGGCAGCTCACGTACGCGGCGGCCGGCAAGTCCGAGCGCGGCGACGCGGACCTCACCTACTTTGGCGCGGCGGCCAAGTGCTTCGCCTCGGACGCCGCCATGGAGATCACCACCGATGCGGTGCAGCTGCTCGGTGGCTACGGCTACACCCGCGACTACCCGGTCGAGCGGATGATGCGAGACGCCAAGATCACTCAGATCTACGAGGGCACCAACCAGGTGCAGCGGATCGTCATGGCCCGGCAGCTCTTGAAGGGCTGACCGAGGCGGTTTCCTGCTTCGGAGCAGAACGCGCCCCTGCGACAGCGGACCGCTGTCGCAGGGGCGCTACTTCTTGACGTCCGGGTAAACCCGCCCAACATCAGTCGGGTCGCGCGCTTAATGACGGATTCGTCAGCGCGCAACTGGTTTTCCCGCAGATTGTGACACCAGTGAGTGGTCGGAGCATTTGGCAAGCGCCAGAGTGCTGACGGCGCGGTCCGCCACCCGTACCTTGTGACGCATGACACGTTAACAAACGTTACATTGACTGTCATCCACCATTCGGTTGCCCCAATTAATGGATGATCGGCACGCGTGAACTGCCGATCGTACGGGCTTGACCTCGATGTCAGATTTTTGCCCACGGGTCCGGCGATGAACGTTTTTCCCGCCTTGGCAAGTGAATTATTCACTATCTCTGCCCGCCAGTGTCGCCGTCGGACGGCCGAGCCGGCGCGCTCTCGCCCCCGTGCGCCGCAGCTCTGTCGACAACGTCCCTGTGCAGCGGAAATGCACTGTCACCGTCCTTCGGGCTGGCCATTTCCGACTGCTTCGCCGACGGCTCCGGCCCTCGTTCGGCCACGCGTCGGTCGGCCCGACAAACCAGCAGCTCAACCCGCAGCCTGCGGAGTATTTGTCATAAATACGTCTCACTTGACATGTCGGACTTCAGCAGTGGGGAAGGGTCTTGACACGCTCCGTGTCTGGTGGTTTTCTGTGCCTCGCTTGCGTTTACATTCATGAACGCTGGTGGGGGTCGCCAACTTCGGGGGAGGTGCGACGTGGGGCCAGCGTGGCTTGCTGAAATGTTCCGGACATCGATCGGAGCTCGCCCGTAAAGGGCCTTCGGCCTCGGGTCGGATAGCCGATTATCGTGCTGGTCACCCGCCGCCACCGTGCTGGAATTCGAGAGCGAGGCATGCGGCGGTTGAACCACGCACGTCCTCCGCGCGACGCATAAGCGAAGTTTTCGAGATCGACAGTTGACGACGCCCGATCTGGGGACGAGCGTCCCGGCTTCGACGTTGGCAGGTCCGACCGCTTCAGGTCCCTGCCTGGTCGCCGTGCCGGTTCAGCGGTTCCCCGTCGGGCCCCGGGACCAGGCACAGAGTGAGGAAGACGTGAACATTCTCGACAACCCCGACGGACGCTTCTTCGTGGTGGTGAACGACGAGGGACAGCACTCGCTGTGGCCCGACTCGCTCAGCCTGCCGGCCGGGTGGACGGTGACCCATGGGCCCGCCGATCGCGCCTCCTGTCTGGACTACGTCACCGCCGAATGGACGGACATGCGGCCGCGCAGCCTCGTGACGTACCTGGAGAGCGCCGGTCGGGAGGTGGCCTGATGACCACCGACGCGAGCGCCGGCCGCGCTGCGGCGTCAGGCGCGGCGGTGCCGCCCGCCCGGTCGCGCCTCGATTCGATGTCGCCCTCGAAGCGCGCCCTGTTCGAGAAGCGCCTCGGTGGCCTGCGGACCCGGCCAGTCGAGGCGCTCGCCCCGGTGCCACGCGGTGGCGACCTGCCAGTCTCTCCGGCGCAGCGCCGGCTGTGGTTCATGGACCAGCTCGCGCCGGGCACGGTGATGTTCAACATGCCGACCGCCCTACGCCTCACCGGCCCACTCCAGCTCGACCTGCTCACCAACGCCGTGCGCGCCCTCTTCGACCGGCACGAGGCGCTGCGGACCGTGTTCGTGGGCAAGGAGGGCGCCCCGGTGCAGCGCATCCTGCCCGGCATCGAGGTCGATCTCACGCCCCGCCAGCTGCCCGCTGACGACACGGCGGCCCTGACCGCCGCCCTGCGCCACGAAGCGAGCCGTCCGTTCTCGCTCGCCGAAGGCCCGCTGGCGCGCGCGGCGCTGTTCCGTCGGGCGCACACCGAACACGTGCTCCTGCTGACCCTGCACCACAGCGTCTGCGACGGCTGGTCGGTCAGCCTGCTCATCGACGAGTTACTGGAGCTCTACCGCGCCGGTGTGGAGCTCCGCACCCCCGACCTCGCGCCCCTCTCCTTGCAGTACGCGGACTACGCCACCTGGGAGAACCAACCCGAACGCGCGGCAGGCCTGGCCACGAGCCTCGACTACTGGAAGCGGGCGCTCACCGACGCCGTACCGGTCATCGACCTGCCGCTGGACCGTCCCCGTCCGGCCGTGCAGACCTTCCAGGGGGAGCGACACCGGTTCGCCCTGCCCGACGGGGTGTGGCCAACCGTGACCCGGCTCGCGCAGGAGGAACGGGCCACGCCGTTCATGGTCCTGCTCGCCGGATTCGCGGCGCTGGTGTCGCGGTACGCGGCGCAGGACGAGGTCTCGGTGGTGACCCCGGTGGCGAACCGGCCCCGTGTCGAGTTGGAGACGATGGTCGGCTTCTTCGTCAACTCGATCGTCCTGCGGGTCGACACCTCCGGTATGCCTACCTTCCGAGAACTGGTGGGACGGGTCCGCGATCTCGTACAGCAGGGCATGGCGCACGGCGAGGTGCCCTTCGACAGTGTGGTGGAGGCGGTCGACCCGCAGCGCAACCTCGCCCACACCCCCCTCGCGCAGGTGGCGTTCGCTCTCGTCGAGGACCCGGTGTTGGAGACCGAGGCGGCCGGCGTGCGGGTCAGCGCCCTCGACCGCCACCTCCCGGTCAGCAAGTACGACCTGACGATCGACGTGTGGCCGGACGCCGACGGCCGACTGCAGGGCGTGGCTGAGTACGCGACCGACATCCTCGACGAGCGCACCGTGGCGCGAATGTCAGCTCACCTTGGCGCCCTGCTCGTCAGTCTGACCGATGCGCCGGATGCCCCGGTCGGGTTCGCCCGCCTGTTGTCCGACGAGGAGATGCGCGCCGCGGTCGTGGACGGCAACCGGACCGAGGACCCGCTCCTCGGCGACGTCCGCGTGCACGAGCTGTTCGCCCTTCAGGCTGCCCGCACACCGGACGCGCCCGCGCTCCTGGCCGGCGACCTGACCGTGACGTTCGGCGAACTGGACCGCCGTGCCGACGCCCTCGCCACCCGGCTGCGCCGCCACGGCGTGGGCCCGGAGACCCGTGTCGGTCTCTTCCTGGACCGGGGTGTCGACCTTGTCACGGCCGTGCTCGCCACCCTGAAGGCGGGCGGGGCGTACGTGCCGCTGGACGTTGGCGAGCCCACGGAGCGGGTGAGGTTCATGCTCACCGACGCCGAGGTCCGGGTGGTGATCACCAGTGAGATCCGGGCAGCGGAGCTCCCTCCTGCGGGCGTGCCCGTGCTGCTCGCCGACGACAGCCAGGACAACGCCACCGACCTGCCGCCCCTGCCGCGTCCGCACCCGGACAGCGCCTGCTACGTCATCTACACCTCGGGGTCGACGGGGCGGCCCAAGGGGGTCGTGGTCACCCATCGTGGCCTGACCAACTATCTGGCCTGGAGCCTGCGGACGTACCGGGTCGCTGACGGCGGTGGCGCGCCCCTCGTCTCGCCGTTACGGTTCGACCTGTCGGTGACGACGCTCTTCTGCCCGTTGCTGGCGGGCCGGCCGGTGGTGCTCGTCGCCGACGGCACCGAACTGGAGACCCTCACCGAACTGCTCGGCACCGATCTCGACCTTGGGCTGGTCAAGCTCACTCCGGCTCATCTGGAGGCGCTGGACCGGGCGATCCCGACCCGTACGATCGCGTCGGACGGCTATCTGATCGTCGGTGGCGAGTCGCTGCATGGCGCTACCGTCGCCGCCTGGCGTCGTCGCGCCCCGGGCCTGCGGGTCGTGAACGAGTACGGCCCGACCGAGACCGTGGTCGGCTGCTGCGTGCACGAGGTTCACGATGGCACCGACCTGTCCGGTGTGGTGCCGATCGGTCGGCCGATCGCCAACACGCGGCTCTACGTCCTCGACGGAAACCTGACGCCCGTGCCGCCCGGCACGGTCGGGGAGCTGTACGTCGCCGGCGCGGGTGTGGCCCGCGGCTACCACGGCCGGCCGGAATTGACCGCCGGGCGCTTCCTGCCCGACCCGTTCGCCCCGGAGCCGGGCGCGCGCATGTACCGCACCGGTGACCTGGTCCGGATGCGTCCCGACCGCGAGTTGGACTGCCTCGGCCGGATCGACACCCAGGTGAAGATCCGGGGATACCGGGTCGAGTTGGCGGAGATCGAGGCCACCTTGACCCGGCTTCCGCAGGTCCGCGAGGCGGTGGTGCTCCTGCGCACCGACCTGCCCGGCGAGAACCGACTCGTCGCGTACGTCACCGCCGTTGAGGCCGACGCGGCGGACGACCCGCGCGACGCGCTGCGTGCGGAACTGCCCGAATACATGGTGCCGGACGTCGTCGTCACGCTGGATGCGCTGCCGTTGGCCGCCAACGGCAAGGTGGACCGGGCTGCCCTGCCCGCACCGACCGCGTCGGAGCCGGCACCTACTCTTGTCGCGCCGACGAGCCGGTTGGAGGCGGTCATCGCGGAGGTCTGGGCCGATGTGCTCGCCCGGCCGGTGGAGTCCATCGGCCGCGACTCGAACTTCCTCGACCTGGGCGGTCACTCCCTGCTCGCCGTGCGGGCCATGGCCCGGCTGCGCAAGAAGCTCGACGTCGAGCTGCCGCTGTCGGTCTTCCTGGAGTCCACCTCGCTGGCCGACCTGGCCACTCGGATCGAGGCGCTCGGCGGGCGGGCACCCCGGCCAGGTCTCGTCGCCGTGCCGCGTACCGGGCCGGTGCCGTTGTCGCACGCGCAGGGGCGCCTGTACTTCCTCAACCGGCTCGCCGAGGACAGCGCCTTCTACAACGTGCCCCTCGCACTGCGCTTCGATGGTGACCTGCGCGCCGACGCGCTCCGCGAGGCTTTCGCCGCGCTGTGGGCTCGGCACGAGGGGCTGCGTACGCGCTTCCCGTCGGTGGACGGCGAGCCGGTGCAGGAGATCCTGCCCGTCGACGTCGTGGCGTACGCCGAGGTTGATGTTTCCGGCGACGCGGACCCGGAGGAGCGGCTGGGCGCGCTGTTCGACATCGAGGGGCGTACCCCGTTCGATCTGGCCGTCGGGCCACTGCTGCGCGGCACCCTGGTGCGGGTACGCCCCGACTCGCACGTGTTGCTGGTGACGCTGCACCACACCGTCTCCGACGGGTGGTCGCTGAACATTGTCCTGGACGACCTGGTGACGCTCTACCGGGAGATCGCGCAGGGGCAGCCGTCGTCGCTGCCGGAGCTGACGCACACCTATGTGGATTACACGTTCTGGCAGCGTTCGTGGCTGACCGGAGCCGAGCTGGACGACCAGCTCGGCTGGTGGAAGCGGCAGCTCACCGACGTGCCGACGCTGGACCTGCCCACCGATCGGCCACGGCCACCGGCGCAGACCTTCCGGGGCGCGCGCCACGACATCCGCTGGTCGCCCGAGCGGTCCCGGGCGGTGGCCGAACTGGCCCGGAGGGAGAGTGTCTCCCTGTTCATGGCGTTGCTCGCCGGGTTCGACGTGCTCATGGCCCAGCTCAGTGGTCAGCGGGACGTCACCGTCGGCACGCCGATCGCCAACCGCACCAGCACGGAGTTGGAGAAGCTGGTCGGTTTCTTTGCCAACACCCTGGCGTTGCGGGTCGACCTGTCCGGCGACCCCACCTTCCGCGAGGTGCTGCGACGGGTCCGTACGACGGCGCACGGCGCGTACGCCCACCAGGATGTCCCGTTCGAGATGGTGGTCGACGCGGTGGCACCCACCCGCAGTCTCAGCCACTCGCCGCTGTTCCAGGTGCGCTTCGCGTTGCAGAACGCCCCGGGCGGCCTGCCCGACCCAGGCCCCGGCCTCACCCTCACGTCGATCGACAACGAGCAGTGCACCGCCCGCTTCGACCTGCTGATCGACCTGTGGGAAACCGAAGACGGCATCGAGGGGCACGCCGAGTACAGCACCGACCTGTTCGACGCGAGCACCGTCGAGGCGATGATGAGCCGCCTCGAGGCGTTGATGGACCGGCTGGTCCGTGACCCGGACCAGCGCGTCTTCGACGTGGATCTCCTCCTGCCGGGCGAGCGGGAACACCTGGACGTGCTCGCGCATGGTCCGGCGCTGCCCGTCGGCGCCGCGCAACGCACGCTCACCGCACGGGTGGCGGAGCAGGCGGCACGCCGCCCCGATGCCCCGGCAGTCACCAGTGGCGCAACGAGCGTGACCTACGGCGAGCTGCACCGCCGTTCCGGGGACCTGGCCCGGGTACTGGCCGCGCGTGGCGCTGGTCCCGAGACGATGATCGCCCTGCACTTCGACCGTGGTGTCGACGTGGTCGTCGCGGCGCTCGCCGTGTTGGAGACGGGCGCCGCGTACGTGCCACTGGACCCGGCGTACCCCGCGCAGCGGCTGACCGCGATCGTGGCGGATGCCCGGCCGATGATGACGCTCACCACGCGAGACCTGGCGGGCAGTTCACCCGAGGGCGCGGGCGAGGTGCTGGCGATCGAGGACCAGCCCGCCCCGGCGGGACCCCGCCCGACGCCGGCGCTTCGGCCGGAGCACCCGGCGTACGTGGTCTACACCTCCGGCACCAAGGGGCTGCCGAAGGGTGTGGTGGTCACCCACGGGGGGTTGTCGGCTTACCTGGACGGGCTGCCGGCCGCGCTGGCCCTGCCCGACGAGCCGGTGTTCCTGCATACCGCGTCGTTCGCGTTCTCCTCGTCGGTGCGGCAGTTCGCTGTCCCGCTCGCCGTGGGCGGGCACGTGGTCGTCGCCGACCGGGGGCACCTGGCCGACCCGTCGGCGCTGCTCGCACATGCCGCCGCGCACGGCGTGCAGGTCCTGGACCTGGTCCCGTCGTACCTTCGGGTTCTGCAACCGGCACTGGCCCGCCAAGGCGGGTGGCGGCCGCAGGTCGTGCTCACCGCCAGCGAACCATTGCGCTACGACCTGCCGGAAGGCATTCGTAGTGCGCCGGGGGAGGCGCCCCGGCTGGTCAACATGTATGGCCAGACCGAGACGACCGGCATCGTCGCCGCCGCGGAGGTCCGCACGGACCGGGCGGGCCGCCAGGCGGTGGTGCCGCTTGGTCGGCCGATCCCGGGCGCTCGGATGTACGTGGTGGACGAGAAACTGCGCCCGGTGCCGACCGGCCTGCCCGGTGAGATCGTCGTCGGCGGCACTGGCCTGGCCCGTGGCTACCTCGGCGATTCGGCCCTGACCGCCGAACGGTTCGTTCCTGATCCGCTGGGCGCACCGGGTGATCGGCTCTATCGCACGGGCGACCGGGGTCGACTGCTGCGCGACGGCGCGGTGGAGTTTCTCGGCCGCATCGGTGACCAGGTCAAAATCCGGGGTCACCGGGTCGAGCCGGACGAGGTCGCCTCGGTGCTGTCCGGCCTGGACGGTGTGGGCGAGTGCGTGGTGCTCTGCGACGACGACGGTGCGGACGACCGCCGGCTCGTCGCTTACGTGGCGTCCCGGCCGGGCACCGCGCTGCACGTCGACGGCCTGCGCGCGGCGCTGCGGGAGAAGCTGCCGGACTACATGGTGCCGACCATGGTGCTGGTCGACGGTCTACCCCGGCTGCCCAACGGGAAGGTCGACCGGGCCGTGTTGACGGTTCCGGTCACCGCCTCGGTGGCGACCGACGCGCAGACGCCGGGCAGCCAGGTGGAGCAGATCCTGACCGGGATCTGGCGGGAGGTGCTGCGGGTGCCGTCGGTGGGCTCGGGGGACAACTTCTTTGCCCTGGGCGGGGACTCGTTGCATGTGATCCGGGTGGTGGATCGGGCCCGTAAGGCGGGCGTGATGGTCACGCCGGCGCAGTTCATCGCGTATCCGACCATCGCCGGCCTCGCCTCGGTGGCGACCGACGCGCAGACGCCGGGCAGCCAGGTGGAGCAGATCCTGACCGGGATCTGGCGGGAGGTGCTGCGGGTGCCGTCGGTGGGCTTGGAGGACAACTTCTTTGCCCTGGGCGGGGACTCGTTGCATGTGATCCGGGTGGTGGATCGGGCCCGTAAGGCGGGCGTGATGGTCACGCCGGCGCAGTTCATCGCGTACCCGACCATCGCCGGCCTCGCGTCCGTGGCCGGGGGGCCGAGCGCCGCCGGGGCGAGTGGCGACGGGGGCCGCCGTACGGAATCAGGTGTGGTGCCGCTCGTGGCGTCGCACGTCGCGTTCGCGGAACGGAACTTCGCCGACCCCCACAAGTACACGCACATCTTCATGTTCGAGGCGCTCCTGTCACTCGACCCGGCGCTGATGGAGCGGGCCGTGGCGGCCGTGGTGACGCATCACGACTCGCTGCGTATCAGCTTCCCGAGCGAGAGCGGCCGGCTGTCGGTCCGGGTCAACGAGCCGTACCAGCCCACGCCGTTCACCAACGTGGACCTCTCCGCTCTCGACCCGGCGGACCAGGAGGTCGCCTTCCGGCGCCTCGATCACACCCTGCACCGCAAGCTCGATGTCGCGCGAGGCCCACTGCTCCAGGTCGCCCTGGTCCGATTTGGGGCCCACCGGCCCGACCTGCTCGTGGTGATCGTTCACCACCAGCTGATGGACAACAGCTCCTGGGATGTCCTCATGGCGGACCTGCAGACCGCGTACGAGGCGTTGCAGGCCGGCCGGGAGCCACGCCTGCCGATGCCGACGGCGTC
This sequence comes from Micromonospora sp. LH3U1, assembly GCF_028475105.1. NCBI lineage: Bacteria > Bacillati > Actinomycetota > Actinomycetes > Micromonosporales > Micromonosporaceae > Micromonospora > Micromonospora sp. LH3U1. The sequence goes on from NZ_CP116936.1 coordinate 1,007,740, forward strand.
CTTCGCCGCGTGGGCCCGCAACCTGGACACGCTCGCCCGGAGCACGGAGCTGACCGAGGACATCGCGTACTGGACGGCACTGGCCAAGGAGCCCGTCCCCTCCTGGCCGCTGGACCACGTCGGCGGCGACGACAACATGTTGTCGGAAGAGACCGTCACGGTCAGCCTCGATGCCGAGGAGACGGCCGCGCTGCGCCGACTGCTGCCACTGGAGTACGGGCTGAGCATCAACGACGCGCTGCTCGCCGCCACTCTCCAGGGCTTCACCGACTGGTCCGGTCAATCGTCGATCCTGGTCGACCTCGTTGCCCGGGGCCGAGAGATGGGCGGTCACGACCTCGACCTGTCCCGCGCCATCGGCCGCTTCTCGATGACCTCACCCCGCCTCGTACGCCGGCCGGAGAAGCCCGGCCCGCGGGCGCTGCTGGAGTCGGTCCGTGAGCAGGTCGAAGCGGTGCCTCGGCGTGGACTCGCCTTCGGCCTGCTGCGCTACATCGGCGGGCACCCGAGCGTGGCGGACGCGCTCGCCCCGCTCGGCAAGCCGGACATCCTGCTCAACAACTGGGGCGAGTTCGCCCACGAACCGGAGGACTCGCCGCTGCTCGGGCCGGCCATGGACGACATGTGGCCGATGCCGAATCTCCAGCGCATGCACCGGTTGCAGGTATTCGGCCGCTTCGAGGGCGGCGAGCTGAGTCTGCAGCTGAAGTACAGCCGCAACCTGAACGACCGCGAGAGCATCGAACGGCTCGCGGCCCTGACGCTGGCCGCCCTCCGGTCCTTCGTTCGACCGGACAGCGACTGATCCGGACCACGACCCGACGTACGCGGAAGGACTTCCGACATGGACCATGTGAAAGAGAGCTGCCTGTTTCCCGAGCGCAACCGGGTGGCCTGCATCGAGGCCACCTCGCCCGGGATCTCGCCCGCCGCCTGGGCGGCAGAGCACCTTGACGTGATCAATGAGCGGCTGGACAGCCACGGGGCGGTCCTGCTGCGCGGGTTCGACGCTCCGGACGCGCCGGCCTTCTCCGCGTTCGTCCGCGTTTTCGGCGAGGAAATGGCCGAGTACACCTACCGCTCGACGCCGCGCAGCAAGGTCGGCGACGTCTACACCTCCACCGAGTATCCGGCCAGCGAGATCATCCCGCTGCACAACGAGATGGCCTACACCAGTGTGTGGCCACGGAGGCTCTTCTTCTACTCGCACATCCCGGCCCAGACCGGCGGGGAGACCCCGCTTGCCGACAGCCACGGCGTCTGGCAGCGGATCCCGGCCGAGGTCCGCGAGCGGTTCGAGCGGCACGGCGTGCGGTACGTGCGCAATTACCGCACCGGCCTCGGCGTCTCCTGGCAGGAGACGTTCCCCGGCATGGACCGCGAGGCCGTGCAGGAGTTCTGCCGCGAGCGGGGCATCACCTACGAGTGGCTCGACGGCAGCGATCTGCGGACCACCGAGACCTGCCAGGCCGTCGCCGTGCACCCGGTATCCGGGCAGACGGTCTGGATGAACCAGGCCCACCTGTTCCACGTCTCCAACCTGCCCGAGGCCACCCGGGAGGCGCTGCTGGAGCTGTTGGCGGAGGAGGACCTGCCGCGCAACGCGTACCTCGGTGACGGCAGCCCGATCACCGACGCCGACCTCGCGGCCATCCGCGCCGCGTTCGACGCGGAGTCCCTGGCCTTTCCGTGGCAGCAGGGTGACCTGCTGATCGTGGACAACATGGCCATGGCGCACGGCCGGTCCAGCTTCACCGGGCCGCGCAAGACGCTCGTGGCGATGACCGGTTCGTACGGCCGGGAGGCGGCGTGAACGCGTTCGCGCAGAAGATCGCCTTCCTGGAGTCGCACGGCGTCGCCGAGTTGGCCCACTCGGAGGCCAACCTGCTGACCCACCTGCGAGGCGTGCACGACCTGCTGGCCGAGTGGGGGTCGCGGCAGGCGCTGTGCGACGCCGGGCTGTTCCACTCGGTGTACGGCACCGAGATCTTTCCGACCGGCGCGATCCCGCACGAGTTGCGGCCGGCTGTGCAGGACCTGATCGGCGCGGAGGCGGAGATGCTGGCGTACCTGTTCGGCACCGTCACCCGCAGCGCTCTCTTCGACGCCGCGTTCGACGGCCCGCCGTTCCTGCTGGAGGACCGCTCCGGCGGATGCGTCGGTGTCAGTGCCGGCCAGTACGCGGACCTCGCCGCCCTGACGGTGGCGAACTGGCTGGAGCAGCGGCCCCGCTTCGCAGAGGCCAGCCGGTTCAGCCGCGCCCGCGAGTTCGATGCCATGCGTCGTTACCTGCCGAACACTGTCCGTACTGCCCTGGAGCGGGCCTACGGGTTCGCTCCGCTCGCCCTCGCCGGAAACGAGTAGACGCAACGTGTCGAACATCAAGACGCCGGTACGCCCGAGTGCCGAACAGGACGCGGGAGTGCTTTCCCGGCTCTTCGTCCAGTGGCCCTCGGTCCTGGTGAAGACGGCCCTGCGACGGCCGCTGAACTTGTCTGACAGCTTGACGCCTCCCCGATACGACCACCTGGAGCGGGTGACGCCGGTCTTCGACGGCGCCTGGGCCGCCCAGCGTGGCCGCCCCGACGGGCTGCGCCGCGCCCTGTACAAGACCTACCGTCGGCGGTTCTGGTGGGCGGGCCTGATCTTCCTGGCCTATCAGGCCTGCGCGACGATCGGGCCGCTGTTGGTGCGTGAGCTGATCGCCTGGTTCGAGGGCGACGGCCGCGGCCCGATGGTGGAGGGCCTTCTCATCGCCGCGGGCCTGGCCGGTTTCTACGTGTTGGACGCGTTGAGTCACAAGCACCAGTGGTCCGAGGTGTGGAAGACCGCGCACTCGATCACCGCGCTGCTGCGTACCGAGATCCTGCGGAAATACCTGCGGATGGACCGGGGCGCACGGTTGGCCCACCCGTCCGGCGAGGTCATCACCCTCGCCTCCTCCGACGCCCGGCGCGTCGGACGGGTCGCGTTCACGCACATGGCGTGGGCGGTGCCGCTGGGCATCGCCGGCTCCTGCGTGATCCTGTGGGTCCTGCTGGGCTGGGCGGCGCTCGTGGGCATCGTGATCCTCATCGCCGGGCTCTGGCTGTCCCACGTGGCCAACGAGCGGGTCTTCGCGCTGGTGCCGGCGATCCGCGACGCGAACGGCGTCCGGATCGGGCTGGTCAGCGAATACCTGGCGGCCATGCGTACGCTGCGCACCCACGGCTGGGAGAACGTCGCCGAGCAGGCGGTCGGCCGCGAGCGGGCGGTGCTCAACGAACTGTTGGTCCGCCGGCAGAAGCGTCTCGCCACGCTCTACCTGGTCAACGCCGCCGCGCCGGTGCTCATGGTGATGGCCACCCTGGTCACGTACGCGGCGCTCGGCAACGAACTGAAGGCGGCGGACGTGTTCGCGGCGATCGCCGTACTCACCGTCCTCCGGTCCCAGCTTCCCGAGCTGGTGCGCTACCTGGACATGCGCAACGAGTGGCGGGTCGCGTTCGGCAAGGTGACCACGTTCCTGGAGGCCCCGGACGTCGCCGAGGCGTCGACCGACGACGGTGCGTCGGCCGGGGCGGTCGACCTCGACGGCGCGTCGTTCACCTGGCCCGGGGCCGACGCGGACACGCCGCCGGTCCTGGCCGGTGTCGACCTGCGGGTCGCGCCCGGTGAGCTGATCTGCGTGCTGGGCCGAGTCGGCAGCGGCAAGTCCGCGCTGCTCGCCGCGCTGGCCGGGGCGATGCCCACGGTCACCGGCACCGCCCGGGTCAGCGGCAGCGTGGTCTACCTGCCGCAACGGCCCTGGATCATGCAGGGCAGCGTCATCGACAACATTCGCTGCTTCTCGCCGGAGAACCCTGACCGGTACGCGGCCGTCGTCCGCGCCACCGCCCTGGAGGCGGACCTGGCGGCAATGCCGGCCCGGGACGCCACGGCGATCGGGGAGCGCGGGGTGAACCTCTCCGGCGGGCAACGGCAGCGCATCGCGCTGGCCCGTGCCGCGTACGAGGACGCTGACGTCTACCTCTTCGACGACCCGACCAGCGCGGTCGACGACGCGGTGGCCGGCACCATCCTGGAGTCGTTGTTCGACGGGGTGCTCGCCGGGCGTACCCGAATCGTGGCCACCCATCGTCTCGACGTGGCCCGGCGGGCCGACCGGGTGGTGGTCCTCGACGGCGGCCGGGTGGTCGCGGCAGGCCGTTTCACCGACGTCGCCGCCCAGATGCCGGAGTTGCTGCCGGCCGTCGCCGCCGAGGTCACCGCGCAGTCCGACCCCGACGGCGCCGGGCTCGACGAGGTGGCCGAGGAGATCGTCGCCGAGCCGGAGGAGGAGACCGTACGGGCCGGTCGAGTTGGCACCGCCACCTATCGCCGTTACCTGCGGGTGCTCACGCCGGGTTTCCTCGCCGTCGTCCTGCTCGGGTTGGCCGTCGGCGGGCAGGCCGTCCTGGGTGGCTCGTCGTTCTGGCTCGGCCACTGGACCGAGCACGCCGGGCAGGAGACGGCGTACTACGCCGGTGTGTTCGCCGCCATCGGCCTGCTGGCGCTCGTGCTGGATCGCGGGTTGTTCAGCTTCGCCTTCGCCCGGGGCGTGTCGGCCGGTCAGAACCTGCACGCCTCGATGCTGAACCGGGTCTTCCGGGCCCCGCTGTCGTTCTTCGACCGCAACTCCTCCGGCCGCGTCCTGGCTCGGTTCTCCGGAGACATGGAGACCATCGACCTGGAGTTGCCCGAGACCACCATGGACACCCTCCGGGTCGGGGTCGGCCTGGTCGTGCCACTGGCGGCGCTCGCCTTCACCAGCCCACTGATGCTGGTGGCCGCCCCGCTGCTTCTGGTGGTGTACCTCCGCTGGCAGCGGCTCACCCGGGCCAGCACGGTAGAGGCGTCCCGGCTGTCGAAGCAGGCGAACGAACCGATGCTCGCGCTGCTCAGCGAGGCGGTCGACGGGGTGACCTCGATCGAGGGACGGGACACGCGGGTGCTCGGCTACCAGGCCGCGTTCAGCGGCCGGGTCCGCATCGCGCACCACGCGGACTACACGGTCAACGCGCTGTCCCGGCACTTCAACCTGAAGCTGGACATGCTCGGCGCGATCGTCCTGCTGACGTACGGCGTGCTGATCGTCGCGGTCGGCGGGATCGGCGCCGGTCTGGCCGGTGTCGGGGTCAGCTTCGTGTACGCGCTCATGGAGGCCCTGGCCATGAGCCTGATGACCGTGCAGATGATGGATCTGTCGCTGGCGAGCTTCGAACGCGTCGACGACTACACCCGACTGCCGGTCGAACGGTCCGATGGTCAACCGGCCCCGCCCGGCTGGCCCACGGCCGGTGACGTCCGCTTCGAGGACGTCACCCTGCGGTACGCCGAAGGCGCCCCAGCCGCACTGAACGGCGTGTCGTTCGACGCACCCGCGGGCAGCAAGATCGGCATCGTCGGCCGGACCGGCAGCGGCAAATCCAGCCTGTTCACCGCGCTACTGCGGTTCGTTCAGCCGGAGCAGGGGCGCGTCCTCATCGACGGGGTGGACACCTCGACGCTACGGCTGGCGGACCTGCGGGCCGCAGTCGAGGTCGTACCGCAGGATCCGGTGCTGTTGCCCGGCACCCTGCGAAACAACATCGACCCGACCGGTGCGTACCCCGATACGGCGATCACCGCCGTTCTCACCAAGGTCGGCCTTGCCGACCGGCTGCTCGGCGCGGGCGGGGGTGGCCTCGACGGGACCCTGTCCGCCGACGGCGGACAGCTCAGCGCCGGAGAGCGCCAGCTGTTGTGCCTGGCCCGGGCGCTGCTACGTGACGCGAAACTGGTCCTCATCGACGAGGCCACGTCGAACCTCGACGCTGAGACCGACGCCCGGATCCAGCGGCTGCTGGCGGTAGACCTCGCCGACGCCACCGTGCTCACGATCGCCCACCGCCGGGAGACCCTGGCCGGCGCCGACCGGGTGGTGACGCTGGACGGCGGGCTGCTGGTCCGGGTGACGGAACACGACCGCGCAGAGGTGCTGGCCGGCGTGACTAACCCGATCGGCCAGCGCGCCGGCCACACGAGCCTCGAGGAGCCGGCGCAATGACCGAACCGCAGGTGGCGGTGCCGGAGGCGGGAGGGCTCGCCTACTGGCGGGACCGGTTGGCCGACACGCCCGTCCTGGACCTGGTCACCGACCGGGTCCGCCCGGCCCGTCGACGCCACCACACCGAACGGGTGCCGCTCACGGTCGGCCCGGACACCGCCCGGCGGCTCGTCGCGGTGAGCGAGGCGTACGGCGTCCAGCCCCTCGTGCCGTTGCTCGCCCTGGGGCAGGTGGTGCTGGGTCGTCATGCCGGAACACGGGATCTGACCCTCGGTACGCCCGTGAACGGCACCCTGGTGGCGCTGCGCACCCGGTGGGCCGATGACCCGACGGCCGCCGAGCTGTTCGCCCGCGTCGCTGCGGGGACCCGAGAGGCGTCGGCGCACACCGATGTCCCGCTCGACCGGGTTGCCGAGGCGCTCGGGCTGCCCCGTGACCCGAGTCGTGCCGCGCTCTGCCCGGTCGTGCTGGCGCAGGGCGCGGTTCCGGCCACGGGCGACGTGCCGTCTGACCTGACCGTGCTCTGGGACGAGTCGACGGCCGACGGATTGTCCGGCGTGGTCGCCTACGACCCGGACCTGTTCGACCGCGCGTCGGTGCGTCGGTTCGCCGACCACTACCTGACGTTGCTCGACAACGCCCTGGCCACACCGGAGGCGCCGGTCTCTGCCCTCGCGCACACGTCGGCTGAGGAGCTTGCGCTGATCGCGGGGTGGGGCACCGGCGGCGGCGCGGCTGGTCCACCGAGCGTGCCGGCGGCGTTCCTGGCCCAGGCCGCGGCGACGCCGGACGCGATCGCACTCGAGTACGACGGCACCACTCTCACGTACGCCGAGCTGCGCGCCCGCGCCGACGCCCTGGCGACCGTCCTGACCGCCCACGGGGTCACCCCGGGCAGCGTGGTCGGCCTGGCGATGGCATCGTCGGCGCAGCTCGTCGTCGCGATGCTCGCGGTGCTCGCCAGCGGGGCGGCGTACCTGCCACTGGACCCGGCCTACCCCGACGCGCGGCGGGAGTTCATGGTGCGCGACAGCGGCGCACGGCTGCTGATCGCCGATGGTGAGGTGGCCTTCGTCGGCGACCTGCCGGTGCTGCGGGTCGACCGGCTGGTGCTGCCGGTCGGACGGCCCGCCCCGGACTGGCCGCACGCGCACGCCGCCCAGCGGGCCTGCGTCCTCTACACCTCCGGGTCCACCGGGCGGCCGAAGGGTGTCGAGACCACCCACGGTGGGATCGTCCGGCTGGTCCACGGCGCTGACTACTTCCCCGTCGGTCCTGCCGACGTGGTCGCCCAGGCGGCCAACGTGTCGTTCGACGCGGCCAGCTTCGAGGTGTGGGGGGCGCTGCTCAACGGTGCCCGGTTGGTGGGCATCGCCAATGACGACGTCCTCACGCCCTCCCGGTTACGTGACCGCCTTGCCGCGCACGGCGTCACCCTGCTGATGCTCACCACCGCGCTGTTCCACCGGTGCGTGGACGCCGATCCGACGATGTTCGCGCCGTTGCGCGCCCTGTTCTTCGGCGGTGAGGCCGCGGATGCCCGCCGGGTCGCGGCGGTGTGCGCGGCCCTGCCCGGGTTGCGCCTGGTCAACGGGTACGGCCCGACCGAGTGCACCACGTTCGCCAGTACCTGGGACGTGACCGACCTGCCCGGCGACGCGGCCCGGACCCCGATCGGCCGACCGATCGGCGGGACCCTCATGTACGTCGTCGACGACCACGGCCGGCGGACCGGCATCGGCGTCCCGGGCGAGCTGCTCATCGGCGGCGCGGGCCTGTCGCGCGGATATCTCGGCCGGCCCGACCTGACCGCCGAGCGGTTCGTGCCGAGCCCCTTCGATCCCGGTGCGCGTCTCTACCGGACTGGCGACGTGGTGCGCTGGCGGGAGGACGGCCACCTGGAGTATTTGGGCCGCGCCGACCAACAACTCAAGATCCGTGGCGTCCGCATCGAACCCGACGAGATCGCCAGCGTCCTCGCCACCTGCCCGGGTGTCCGGGCCGCCGCCGTCGACGTGCGTGGCGACGGCGAAGCGCGTCGCCTCGTCGGCTACGTCGTGCCCGACGGCGACCCGGTCCCGGCCGGGGAGCTGCGCGCCCACCTCGCGGCCAGGCTGCCCGAGGCGATGGTGCCGACCTGGTACGTGCCGCTGGCCATGTTGCCGGTCACCCCGAACGGCAAGGTGGACCGCCCCGCGCTGCCCGCACCCGCCGCGCACCACGGCGTCCGGGCGGCCGACGGGGTGCCGCCCAGTGGGCCGGTCGAGGAGTTGGTCGCACAGACCTGGCGGGACCTGCTGGGCGTGCCGGTGTTGTCCGCTGCCGACAACTTCTTCGCCCTCGGCGGCCACTCGCTGCTCGCCGCGCAGATGGTGGCGCGAGTTGCCGCCCACGCGGGCGTCGACCTGGGCGTCCGTGCGGCCTTCGAGGCGCCCACGGTCGCCGCGCTCGCCGCCCGCGTCGCCGAGGCCCGCCCGGGCGGCGTCCGCCCGCCCGTCCCGGTCGCCGGCAAGGGGCCACATCCGCTGTCGTACGCGCAGCGGCGGCTGTGGTTCCTCGACCGGCTCGACCCCGGGCAGGCGGTGTATTCGGTTCCGCTGGTGTTCACCCTGGACGGCCCGCTCGATGTCGACGCCCTCGACGCCAGCCTGCGCGCGCTGGTCCGGCGCCACGCGGCGCTGCGGACCCGGCTGGTGACGAACGACGGCGAGCCGCGGCAGGTGGTCGATGACGAGCCGCCCGTGGTCCTCGCCCTGGATGACCTGCGCGGCCGCGCCGACCGGGACAGCCACGCGGACGCGCTGATGCGACGCGCCGCCGAGGAACCCTTCGATCTCGCGGCCGGGCAGCTGGCACGGTGGCACCTGGTCCGGCTGACCGACCAGCGCTGGATGCTGCTGGTGACGATGCACCACGCGGTCTGCGACGGCTGGTCGATCGGTGTGCTGATCCGCGACCTCGGCGCGTTCTACGCCGCCCGGACCGTCGGCACGCCCGCCCCGACTCCGCTCACCGTCGAGTATGTGGACTACACCATGTGGCAGCGCGGGCTGCTGGCCGGAGAGGCTGGGACGACGCAGCTCGCGTACTGGGTGGACCAACTCGCCGACGCGCCGGCCGCGCTGGACCTGCCGACCGACCGCCCTCGCCCGGCCACCGCCCGGCACGCGGGGGAGACGTTCGGGATACGGCTGCCCGCCACCCTGGTCGAGCGCCTCGACGAGGTGGGACGGCGGCACGGCGTCACCCGCTTCATGGTGCTCCTCGCCGTGTTCCAGCTGGTGCTGGGCCGGTACGCGGACGTGCGCGACGTCAGCGTCGGCAGCCCGGTGTCCGGGCGCACCCGTCCCGAGTTCGACGACCTCGTCGGCTTCTTCGTCAACACCGTCGTCCTGCGGACACGGTGGCAGGACACCGACACGTTCGTCGAGCTGCTCGCTCGCGTCCGCGCTGCGGTGCTCGGCGCCTACGAGCACCAGGATGTGCCGTTCGAGCAGGTCGTCGAGGCGGTTCGGCCACCACGCGACCCCAGCCGTACCCCGCTGTTCCAGGTCATGCTGTCGGCGCAGAACCTGCCGGAGCGGACCGACGCGATACCCGGGCTGTCGGTCGCGGTGTCCGAGCCGCCCGGTCAGGTGGCGAAGTTCGACGTCACCGTGGCCTGGGACGAGACGCCGAGCGCCGCGGGCGAGCTACGCGGCACCGTCGAGTACGACGTCGACCTGTTCGACCGGGACACCGTTGAGCGGCTGGCGGAGAGCTACCGGACCCTGCTGGAGTCGGCCCTCACCACCCCGAACGCGCCGGTGGCCACCCTGGACCTGCTGCCCGGTCCCGAGCCGGTCGCACCAGTCGGCGAGTCGGGCGGCGAGCCGACCGCCCCGACGCTGCACGGCCTGGTCGCCGCCGCCGCAGCCCGCTGGCCGGATCACCCCGCGCTCGTCCAGGGCGACCGGTCGCTCAGCCACGCCGAGCTGGCCACCCGTGCCGCCGCCGTGCACGCCCACCTGAACGCCCGGGGGTACGCCCCGGCGACGCCGTCGCCGTCCTGTTGGACCGGAGTCTCGACTGGCCGGCCGCCCTGCTCGGCGTCCTGCGCGCGGGTGCCGCGTACGTGCCGCTGGACCCGGCGATCCCGCAGAAACGGTTGGCGCACGTCCTCGCCGACTCGTCGGCGGTGCTGGTGCTCGGCTCACGCGAAACCGGCCCGCCCACCACCGTCCTGCCGTTCGTCGCGGTCGAGGACGCGCTCGTTGCCGGCCCGCCCGCCGTGGTGGCACCGGTCCACCCGTCGGCACCGGCGTACGTGCTCTACACCTCGGGCACCACCGGCCAGCCCAAGGGCGTGTGCGTCAGTCACGGCAATCTCGTGCACACCCTGGAGGCGGTCGCCGAGCACTATGCGCTCACTCCCGCCGACCGGGTGCTCCAGTTCGCCGCGCTCGGCTTCGACGTGGCGGCAGAGGAACTGTTCGGGACGCTGATCCGAGGCGGTGCCGTGGTGCTGCCGCCGGCCGGCCCGGTACCCGGTCTCGACGAGCTGACCGCTCTGGCCCGCCGGGAGCGACTCACCGTGCTCAACCTGCCGGCGTCGTACTGGCACGAGTGGGTCGCGGCGCTGGACCGGCACCCGCCCGCGTCCTGCCCGCAGTTGCGGCTCGTGGTGGTCGGGAGCGAGCGGGTCGACGCGGGGCGGCTCGCCCAGTGGCGTGCTGCCGCTCCGGGTGTCCGGTGGCTCAACGCGTACGGCCCGACGGAGACCACCATCACCGCCACCGTTCACGAACCATCCGGCGACCGGGAATCCGCCACCGGCAGCGTTCCCGTGGGACGGCCGCTACCCGGCGTGCGGGCGTACGTCCTCGATCGTGGGCTGCGGCCGGTGCCGCGCGGCGTTCCGGGGGACCTGTGGCTCGGCGGACCCGGCGTGGCGCAGGGCTACGTCGGGGACCGCGCACGCACCGCCGCCAGCTTCCTCCCCGACCCGTGGGGCCTGCCCGGCACCCGCATGTACGGCACCCGGGACCGGGTACGCCTCGGCGTCGGCGGGGTGCTCGAGTTCCTCGGGCGCGAGGACGACCAGGTCAAGTTGCGCGGCTTCCGGATCGAGTTGGGTGAGATCGAGGCGGCGCTCGGCGCCCACACCCCGGTTGGGGAGGCGGCGGCGATGCTGCGCGAGGACGTACCGGGCCGACCCACCCTGGTCGGTTACGTGACGCCGACCGACGTGGACGTGGCGCTGCTCCGTGCGCACCTGGCCGACCGGCTTCCCGGCTACATGGTGCCGGCGACGATCGTCCTGCTCGACCGGCTGCCGCGAAGCGAGCGCGGCAAGGTCGACCGGGCCGCCCTTCCTCCGCCGCCGGTTCCGGCCCCGGCCCCGGCCGGGAACGGGATACCCGGCAGCGAGTTGGAGCGGGCGGTGGCGGCGATCTGGCGGGACGTGCTGGTGGTCGAGCACGTCGGCGTCGACGACAACTTCTTCGACATCGGGGGGCACTCGCTGCTCGTCATGCGGGTGCAGACGCACCTGATCGAGCGACTGGGCCGCACGGTGCCGGTGGTGGAGCTGTTCCGCCACTCCACCGTGCGGGCGCTCGCCCGGCACCTGGCGTCCGGGGACCGGCCGCCGGCGTTGTCCGCCGGGCACCACCGTGCCGAGACACGCAGAGCCATTCAACGGGGGCGCACGCCGCGACGTCGGCCGGGCGGGCACCAAGACATGGGGGAAGCATGATGACCGAGGTACGTCCGTTGCCCGACAACGCCATCGCTGTCGTTGGAATGGCACTCCGGGTCCCCGGGGCCGCCACCCTCGACGACTTCTGGGGCAACCTGCGGGACGGGGTCGAATCCATCACGACCCTCGGCGACGCCGACCTGATCGCCGACGGCGTCCCGCCCGAGGAGTTCAACCACCCGGACTATGTCCGCGCCCTCGGCGTCCTCGACGATCCAGCCGGCTTCGATGCCCGTTTCTTCGGTTTCTCGGCCCGCGAGGCGCAGCTGCTCGACCCACAGCACCGGCTGTTCCTGGAGTGCGTCTGGGAGGCGTTGGAGCACGCCGGTCACCCGTTCGACGCGACGGAACCGGTGACCGGTGTCTACGCCGGGGTGGGGGAAAGCTCCTACCTGCTGCACAACCTGCTGCCCAACGCGGACCTGGTGGCCCGGGTCGGCGCGTTCCAGACCTCCATCGGCAACGACAAGGATTTCATGCCGACCCGGGTGTCGTACAAGGTGAACCTGCACGGCCCCAGCATCAGCGTGCAGACCGGTTGTTCCACGTCGTTGGTCGCCGTGCACATGGCCGCCCAGGCACTGCTCGCCGGCGAGTGCGATGTCGCGTTGGCCGGCGGCGCCACCGTCATCGCACGCCGCCGCGGTTACCGGCACGCCCAGGGCGGTATCCTGTCGGCCGACGGCCACTGTCGAGCGTTCGACGCCGAGGCGACCGGCGCGGTGGCCGGCAGCGGCGCCGCGGTCGTCGTCCTCAAGCGGCTCGCCGACGCGGTCGCGGATGGCGACATCGTCCATGGGGTGATCCGAGGTTCGGCGGTGAACAACGACGGCGCTCGCAAGGTCGGCTTCACCGCGCCGAGCGTGGACGGGCAGGCCGACGTCATCGCCGAAGCGCTCGCCGTCGCCGGGGTCGCCCCCGACACGATCGGCTACGTCGAGGCGCACGGCACCGGCACCCCGCTCGGCGACCCGATCGAGGTGGCCGCGCTGAAGAGCGTGTTCCGCGACGTCCCGCCGGGCCGGATCGGGCTCGGCTCGGTCAAGACGAACGTCGGGCATCTCGACACCGCGGCCGGGGTGGTCGGTCTGATCAAGACGGTGCTGGCGTTGCAGGCGGGCGAGATCCCACCGTCGCTGCACTTCCGCACACCCAACCCCGAGCTGGGTCTGGCCGGGAGCCCCTTCCACGTCGTCGCAGCCCGCACCCCGTGGCCGGGCGAGGTGCGGCGCGCCGGGGTCAGCTCGTTCGGCATCGGCGGAACCAACGCCCACGTCGTACTGGAGGAGGCCCCGACCCCGGCACCGCGCGAGGAGAGCCGGCACCGCCACGTACTGCCCCTGTCGGCGGCTACGCCCACCGCTCTCGACACGGCCGCAGCCCGACTCGCCGCGCACCTGCGTGCCCACCCGGACCTGCCGCTGACCGACGTGGCGTACACGCTGCAACGAGGCCGTCGGACCCTGCCGTACCGCCGAGCGGTGGTCGGCGGCAGCCCCGCCAAGGTTGTCGAGGCGTTGGAGCGGCCGGCCGCGCGAGGCGCGGCCGAGACCGCCACCGACCGTGCGGTGCTGTTCACCTTTCCTGGTCAGGGCGCGCAGCGCAGCGGCATGGGCCAGGCCCTGTACGCCGGCGAGCCGGTCTTCCGCGCCGAGGTGGACCGGGCGGCCGAACTGCTGGAGCCGTTGATCGGCGAGGACATCCGCCGCCTGCTGTACCCCGCCGACGACGAGCGGGCCACCGCGGAGTTGCTCCACCAGACCCGGTACGCGCAGCCGGCGCTGTTCGTCGTCGAGTACGCGCTGGCGAAGCTCTGGGCGGAGTGGGGCGTGCGTCCGGCGGCGCTGCTGGGGCACAGCGTCGGCGAACTGGTGGCCGCCTGCCTGGCGGGGGTGTTCACGGTGCCCGACGCACTGCGCCTGGTCGCGGCGCGTGGCCGGCTGATGCAGGCGGCGGAGCCGGGCGCGATGCTCGCGGTGCCGCTGTCCGAGGACGATCTGCTGCCGCTCCTCGACGACGGGTTGGATCTCGCGGCCGTCAACGGGCCCCGGCAGTGCACCGTCTCCGGGGCGCCTGAGGACGTGGCCGCGTTCGAGGTCCGCCTCCGCGAGCGAGGGTTGACCGCGACCCGGCTGGCCACCTCGCACGCGTTCCACTCCCGGTCCATGGCCGCCGCCGCGGCGGCGTTCGAGACGGAGGTCGCCCAGGTGCGGCGGTCGGCGCCGGACATCCCCTTCGTGTCGAACGTGACCGGCACCTGGATCACCGCCGAGATGGCGACCAGCCCCTCGTACTGGTCCCGGCAGCTGCGGTCGACCGTCCGCTTCGCCGACGGCCTGGAGTCGCTGCGCCGTTCGGACGCCGTGCTGCTGGAGGTCGGTCCGGGACGGGTGCTGACCCGCCTCGCCGGAGGGCCGCCCGCCCGCGCCGTCGCATCGCTGCCGTCGGCCGGTCGGGACGCCGACGCGGAAACGGAGTTGCTCGCCGCCGTCGGGGCGCTGTGGCGGCTGGGTGCTCCGATCGACTGGGAGGCGCTGCATGGCGACGTGACGCCCCTGCGGACCGTCCTGCCCACCTACCCGTTCGAGCGGGAGCGCTGCTGGATCGATCCTCCGCGCGACACCGTGGCGGGCCGTACAGGTGTCGACGGGCTCACCGTGCGTGGCTACCGCAGGGCCGGAAGCGCCGGCCCGGCGGTCGCCGTGTCCGGCACCTGGCTGGCCTTCGGAGCCGGTCTCCCGGACGGCGTCGTCGACGAGCTGCGCGGGGCGGGCACCCGCGTGGTCGCCGCCGACCTCGACACGGCCACCGGCTCGCTCACCACGTCACTGGCACCGGACGAGCGGATCGCAGGCGTGCTGCTGGCGGTCGGGTCAGCCGACCCGTCGCCCGCGCTCGCGGCCCTGGGCGCAGCTCTCGCCGCGCGCGGCGACACGTACGCCCGGGTCGTCGTCGTCACCGACGGCGCACTGGACGTGACCGGCTCGGAGGACCTGGTGCCTCCGCGCGGAGTGCTCGTCGATTGGGCGGCTGGCGGTGCGCCTGGCACCCGGACGCTGCTCGACGTGGTCCCGGCCGCGACGTCGGCCGCCGCCCGTCGCCTCGCCGTCGCGGTGGCGCGGGAGATCCGTAGCGCGCATCCCGAGCCGGTCGTGGCCCTGCGTGGCGGGCACCGCTTCGTGCCGCACGTCATGCCCGCCCCGGCCGCCCCACCAGACCGGCACACCGGTGCGCTCTATCTGCTCGCCGGGGACGCGGTGGCGGGTGCCGCGTTCCGTCGGGCCCTCACCACCGCCGGCGCGACCGTCAGCGACCTCGGCGCCGACGGGCACGGCACGGCCGATCCGGCGACTGTCCTGGTCCCGGTGGACGGCCGCGCGTCCGTCGATGAGGCCCTGGCCGCGCTGGCGGCCGCCCGCGTCGACGCGCGGGGGCCAGTCGCCGCCGTCGAGGTGCACGTCCTCGGCGGTACGCCGGACACACCGCTCGCCGGCCGGATCGCCGCGCAGGTGGCGGCGAGTGGCCGGGAGTCCGACGCGGAGTGGGTGACCTACGTGTGGCCCGCCGGGGACCTGTCGGCGGTCGAACGGACCGTGGCCCGGGTGGTGGGTGCCGCATCCTCCACCTGTCACCTCGTGGTCACCGCACTCGACGAGACCGAGGAGACCGCCACCGAGACATCCGGCGACATCGCCGCGTACGCGGATTCGACCGAGCGCGAGGTGGCGGCGATCTTCGCCGACCTGCTCGGCGAACGGGACGTCGCACTCACCGCCGGCTTCTTCGAGCTGGGCGGGCACTCCCTGCTCGCCGCGCAGCTCGTCGCACAGGTCGGCAGGGTGTGTGGGGCGGACATCCCGCTGCGCGCCTTCGTCGCCGAACCGACGGTCCGTGGCCTCGCCGCCGCAGTCCGCGCGGCCCGAGCGGAGACCGGCGACGCCGGGCCGGAGTCGTTGCCGGCCGTCGTGCTGGACCCGGCGTCGGCGCATGTGCCGTTCCCGCTGACCGATGTGCAGCAGGCGTACTGGATCGGCCGCACCGGTGTGTTCGAGCTGGGCAATGTCGGCATGCACGGGTACGAGGAGTTCGACGTCCCCGAGCTGGACGTGCCTCGGTTGGAGCGGGCCCTGCGCCGGCTGATCCGGCGGCACGGGGCGCTTCGCGCCGTCGTACTGCCCCACGGCGAGCAGCAGGTCCTCGAGGAGGTGCCGGACTACGTGATCGTCACCGAGGACGTACGGGGTCGGCCGGATGCCGAGGTGACCGCGGTTCTTGAACGGACCCGCGCCGACATGTCGCACCAGGTGTTCGTCCCGGACCGGTGGCCGCTGTTCGAGCTGCGCGCCACCCTGCTCGACGACGGCCAGGGTCGGGTGCACTACAGCATCGACGGCCTGATCACCGACGCGTGGGCGTCGAGCATCGTGATGCGCGAGTTGACCCTGCTCTACAACGAGCCGGACGCGACCCTGCCCGAGCTGGAGTTGAGTTTCCGCGACTACGTGCTCGCCGCGCAGGCCGCTGAGTCGACCGACCGGTACCAGCGTGCCGCCGCGTACTGGCAGGAGCGGGTGCCGACGTTGGCTCTCGCACCGGAGCTGCCGCTGGCGGCCGACCCGCACACCATCGCCGCGCCACGCTTCGCCCGGCTCACCGGGCAGGTGCCGGCGGAGGTGTGGGGTCCGGTCAAGGCCGCCGCCTCCCGGCGCGGCCTCACCCCGACCGCGCTGCTGCTGGCCGCGTACGGCGAAGTGGTTGCCACCTGGTCGAAGACCCGGCGGTTCAGCCTCAATCTGCCCATGGCTCACCGGTTGCCGCTGCACCCGCAGGTCGACGCGATCCTCGGTGACTTCACGTCGGTGACGCTGCTGGAGATCGACGCGGTCGGCGCGGCGTCGTTCGAGACGCGCGCTCGGGCGATCCGGGACCAACTCCTCGCGGACCTGGACCACGGCCTGTTCAGTGGAGTGCGGGTCGCGCGGGAGCTGAAGCGGGTACGCGGCGACGCGGCCGCCGTCCTGCCGGTGGTGTTCACCAGCCTGTTCCAGGGCATCGGGGGGCACCCACAGATCGGCGAGGTGGTCTACAGCATCTCCCAGACGCCCCAGATCTGGATCGACACCCAGGTGTACGAGCTCGACGGCGCTCTGGTGCTGGACATCGACGCCGTCGAAGACCTCTTCCCCGACGGCATGGTCGCCGCGATGCACGCGGCGACGTTGAAGGTGGTCAGCTGGCTCGCGGCCGACGAGGCGCACTGGGTCGACCCGGTGCCGTCACTCGTGCCCAGCGCGGAGTTGGCAGCCCATGCGGCGTACAACCGCACCGACGGGCCGCTGCCGACGGGCCTGCTGCATGAGCCGTTCTTCGCCACGGCCGCCCGGGTGCCCGAACGCCCGGCCGTGATCACGCCGACCCGTTCGCTCACCTACGGCGAGCTGGCGGACCGCGCGCGGGCGATCGCCGCCCACCTCGGCGGCCTGCGGGTGCGCCCCGACGAGCTCGTCGCAGTGGTGATGGACAAGGGCTGGGAGCAGTGCGCCGCCGTTCTCGGCGTTCTCGCCGCCGGTGCCGCCTACCTGCCGATCGATCCCGATCTGCCCGACGAGCGGGTGCGTTTCCTGCTGGCGCACGGACAGGTGCGCGCGGTGCTGACGCAGGGGCACCTGGCGGACTCGGGCGTGGAGCGGTTCGGCGACCTCGAGGTTCTGCGAGTGGACGACCTGCGGGCACTCCCGGCGGGCGAGCTGCCCGCGATCGCCACCACGCCCCGGGACCTGGCCTACGTCATCTTCACCTCCGGGTCGACCGGCCTGCCCAAGGGCGTGATGATCGACCATCGGGGTGCGCTCAACACCGTCGTCGACATTAACGAACGCTTCCGGGTGGGCGAGGACGACCGGGTCCTGGCGCTGTCGTCGCTGAGCTTCGACCTGTCCGTGTACGACGTCTTCGGTCCGCTCGCCGTCGGCGGCGCGGTGGTGATCCCGGAGGCGGCCGCACACCGCGATCCGGCTGCCTGGCTCGATCTGGTCACCAAGGCCAACGTGACGATCTGGAACTCGGTGCCGGCTCTCATGGAGCTGTTCGTCGAGCACCTCACGGTCCGGGACGCCACCGGCGGCCTGCGGCTGGTCATGCTCAGCGGTGACTGGATCCCGGTTGCCCTGCCGGACCGGATCCGCCAGGTGCTCGACGGGCCCGAGGTGGTCAGCCTCGGCGGCGCGACGGAGGCGTCCATCTGGTCGATCCTGTATCCGGTCGGGGAGGTGCCGGCGACCTGGACGAGCATCCCGTACGGGCGTCCCATGGTGAACCAGACGTTCCACGTCCTCGACGATGCGCTGCGACCCCGACCGACCGGGGTGCCCGGGCAGCTGCACATCGGTGGCGTCGGCCTGGCCAGGGGCTACCTGCGGGACGAGGCGAGGACGGCGGCGAGCTTCGTCGTGGACCCGGCGACCGGGGAGCGCCTGTACCGCACCGGTGATCTCGGACGGTTCCTGCCGAGCGGGGAGATCGAATTCCTCGGCCGTGAGGACTTCCAGGTCAAGGTGCAGGGATACCGCATCGAACTCGGCGAGATCGAGGCCGCCCTCGCCCAGCACCCGGAGGTCCGGGGCGCGGTGGTGGTGGCGCACGGCGAGCCCCGTGGCGCCAAGCGTCTCGTCGGCTTCGTCGTCCCGCAGGTCCCGGGTGGCATGCCAGTGGATGTGCGGGAGTTCCTCGCGGGCAAGCTGCCCGGATACATGGTGCCGGCTGCGTTCCACGAGATCGACGAGCTGCCCCTGACCGCCAACGGGAAGGTCGACCGGCGGCCACTGCTTGATCTGGCCGACGCGGTCGAGACGGACGACGTGCCGTACGAGGCGCCGCGATCCGTCCTGGAGGAGACCGTCGCCGAGGTCTGGGCCAGCATCCTGCGGGTCGACCGGATCGGTGTGCACGACAACTTCTTCGCCCTCGGCGGCGACTCGCTGCTGGCGATGCGGGCGGTGGTGCACCTGCGCAAGGCGTTCGACGTGCAGGTGCCCATCCGGGTGCTCTTCGACAGCCAGACCCTGGAGGCTGCCGCCCTCGCCATCGAGGACCAACTGCTCGCTGAGCTGGAGGAGATGTCCGACGAGGAGGCCAGTTCCCTGCTGTCCAACGAGCCGACGTACTAGGAGATCCGTCCCGTGAATCGCCTCACGACACACCCGGCCGGCCGTGCCCAGGGCTGGCTCGCCGTGCCGCCGCGCCGCCGCGCCGTCCCGGCTGTCCGACTGATCTGCCTGCCGTACGCCGGCGGGGGATCCTCGGCATACACCGGCTGGCAGGAGCTGCTGGGCGCCGACGTCGAGGTCTGCCCCGTCGAGCTGCCCGGCCGGCAGTCCCGTTGGCGCGACCCGGCGTACACGCAGGTAGGGCCGCTGGTAGAAGTCCTCGCGTCGGCGCTGGCCGGTGAGTTGGACGTGCCGTACGCCCTGTTCGGGCACAGCATGGGGGCGCTGGTGGCCTTCGAGCTGGTCCGTGAGCTACGCCGGCGCGGAGCGCCGCCGCCCCGGATTCTCTTCGCCGCTGGTGGCCTCGCGCCAGGGCTGCGGCGCACGTCGCCGAACATCCACGACCAGCCGGACGCGATCGTCGTCGACCGGCTGCGCAAGCTGGGCGGTATCGACGAGGAGATCCTGGCCGAGCCCGAACTGCTCGAACTCCTGCTGCCGGCGATCCGCGCCGACTTCTCGGTCTGCGAGACCTACGAGTACGCGCCGGAGCCGCCGCTGACCTGCCCGATCGTCGCCTTCGCGGGGGACCGGGACGAGGACGTGCCCCCGGAGCGGGTTGCGCCGTGGCGTGAGCACACGTCGGCGGGGTTCGCCCTGCACGTGCTGCCGGGCGGCCACTTCTTTCCGATGACCTCCCGGGGTGCCCTGCTGCGCACGGTCCGTGCCGTTCTGGCGGTGGGAGGCTCGATGGCGGCCGGCTGCCCACTCTGAGGTCGTCCGCCGGCCGGCGTCGTCAACATAAGGGACCGGGGCGGCGTGACTCCCCACACATCGGGAACGTCGTACCCCTCCTGGACGTTGGCGACCGAGAGAATCACCATCGGATGATCGCCTCATCCGGCCACCCCGCCACGACCCCTGCCTCGTCACTTTCTCGCTGTCCAATGTCGGGCACCTCACACCGTGCCCGCCGCATTCGTGGGTGCGATGCCGCCCCGCACCGCGCGTGACGACGCACCAGCTTCCGCAGAGAGAACGAGATGATGAAGCAGTTGGTGGACAAGACCGGCCCCGGCACCCGCGGGGTAGAGCCGAGTACGACCGAGGAAGTGCTGCCCGGCGACCTGATGACCAACCGCCAGCGGGTCCAACTCGTCCTCGTGCTGGGCGCGATGATCGCGATCGGGCCGTTGACCATCGACATGTACCTGCCCGCGCTGCCCGCCATCACGGCGGGTCTACAGACCACCGAGACCGCGGTGCAGTTGACGCTGACCGGCACGCTGGTCGGCCTCGCGTTGGGCCAGTTGCTGATCGGGCCGCTCTCCGACGTGGTCGGACGGCGTCTGCCGCTGCTGGCCGGGCTGGCCGTGCACATCGCGGCATCCGTGCTCTGCGTCTTCGCGCCCAACATCGAAGTGCTCGGCGCGCTGCGCGTCCTGCAGGGGCTCGGCGTCGCGGCCGCCACCGTGGTCGCGACGGCCGTCGTCCGCGACCTGTTCAGTGGCGCCTCCTTCGCCCGGATCTTCTCCCGCCTGATGCTCGTCATGGGCCTGGCGCCCATCCTCGCGCCGACCCTGGGCAGCGGCCTGCTGCGCTGGACCGAGTGGCGCGGTGTCTTCGCGGCGCTGGCGGTGCTGGGTGCGCTGCTGATCGTCGTCGCCGCGCTCCGGCTCCCGGAGACCCTTCCGCTGGCGCGGCGGCGCACGGGTGGGGTGGGCGCCACCCTGCGCGACTACCGAGGGCTGCTCAACGACCGGGCGTTCGTCGGCCTGGTGCTGGTCGCCGGGCTGGCGATGGCGGCCCTGTTCGCGTACGTTTCCGGGTCGTCGTTCGTGCTTCAGCAGGAGTACGGCCTCGACGAGCAGCAGTTCGGCGTGGCCTTCGGGGCCGGCGCCGTGGGCCTGATCGCGGCTACCCAGTTCAACGTCCGGCTGCTCCGCCGCTACACCCCGCAGCAGATCCTGATCAGTGCCCTGATCGCCGGAACGGCGGCCGGGCTCCTGCTGGTCATGTTCGCCGCGACCGGCTTCGGTGGACTGGGCACCCTGCTCGCGTCGCTGTGGCTCGTCCTGGCCGCCGCTGGTCTGGCCCTGCCGAATGCTCCGGCGCTGGCCATGAGCCGGCACAGCGAAGCCGCTGGCACCGCCGCGGCCCTGCTCGGTGCCGTGCAGTTCGGCATCGGTGCGGTGTCGGCGCCGCTGGCGGGCCTGTTCGGCACCGGGAGCGTACCGATGGCGATCGTCATCGCCGGCGGCATGGCCGCCGCGCTGATCGTCATGCTCCTCGTCGTTCCCCGCGCCAGCCTCGGCACGGTCGACCCGGACCTGGCGGTCGCCCTGCACTAGCACCTGCTATGCCGCACCGCGTCCAGGACCTCGGCGGAGCCCAGGCCCTGACAGGGGGCGGGCCGGTCGCCCGGCCCGCCCCGACGATCAGCGGATCTCGGTGGTGTCCTCGGGGCGCGACTGGCCGCGCGGTGGGGCCGACCAGGGCGACTCGCCACCCACCCGGCGTGGCAGCGGGTCAGTCGGTGTCGAATCGGCCGGGTAACCCAGAGTGAGGGGCGCGGTTTCGCGCTCCGCGGGCGCGGGGGACGGCCAGTCGGTCGGCGTGAAGTCGTCGCGGCGCGGGCCGCCGTCCGGCCCGGGGACCGGCGCGGTGGCCGGCTCGGTCGCCGGGCTCGGCCACTGCCGCCAACGCTGCACGCTGAAGGTCGCCATCAGCAGCAGCAGGCCGACCAGGAAGAGCGTGCCGTTCTCCACGGGCAGACGCAGCGGCAGCGGATCGCCGAACACCTTCCACCCGTGCGGGATCGCGTCCCGCACCGAGAAGGGCGCCACGAACATCCCGATGTACGGGATGACCAGCAGCAATCCAGCCACCAGCGGGCCCAGCGGCGAGAAGCGCAGCGTGCCGAGCAGGCCCAGCAGGACACCGCCGACACCGAGGTACACGGCTGGCTCGATCAGGTTGGCGGTGTTGAACGTGCCGGTCTCCACCCAGCGGTCGACCGTCCGGCTCGACCCGTCCTGCCCCAGTGTGACCAGCACCCAGGTGATGGGCGCCACCACCAGCCCGGCGAGGAAGCTCCAGAGATGTCGCATCCGCGCACCGTACCGTTTTCGTCATGACTGAGCACCTCTCCGCCCCTCCGATCGGCAAGCCGACGTCGTACTCACGCGTCACGCTGAGCAAGATCATGACCGCTGTGGACGTGAACCTCTACGGCACGGTGCACGGCGGGGTTCTGATGAAGTTCGTCGACGACGTGGCCGGCGCCGCTGCTGCCCGGCACAGCGGCGGAACCGCGGTGACCGCCGCGATCGACGAGATCGTTTTCTCCGAGGCCGTCCGGGTCGGCGACCTCGTGCACGCGCACGCGCAGGTGAACTGGACCGGCCAGACCTCCATGGAGGTGGGCGTGCGGGTGGTCGCCGAACGATGGGACTCGGCCGAGGACGCGCCGGTCCGGGTGGCCACCGCGTACCTGGTCTTCGTCGGGGTGGACGTGGGCGGGGCGCCGCGGGTGGTCCGCCCGGTGCTGCCGGAGACCGCAGAGGACGAGCGCCGGTACAAGGAGGCGGAGATCCGTCGCGCGCACCGTCTTGCCCGCCGCCGCGCCATCCAGGCCCACCGCGCCGGCTGACCCACATGAGGTGGCGGGGTGGAGTGTGGGGTGGGCACGCGTCGGTTGGCGTACCCGGTGCGCAGAATGGCGCTTCGAGGTAGGGCAAGATGGCGCCACGGCCCATTCACAGTGTCGTGTCGGGCCAGGGGAGGGTGGAACAGTGGGTGACATGCTGTGGGCGCCGCCGGCGGACGTACGCGAGCGGTCCCGGATCGGCGGCTACCTGCGCTGGCTGCGGGAGCACCGTGGGCTGGACTTCGCCGACTACGACGCGCTGTGGCGCTGGTCCACCACCGATCTGGACGGGTTCTGGCGCTCGATCTGGGACCACTTCGAGGTGGTCGCACACACCCCGCCGACCGCCACCCTGGCCGAGCGGGGGATGCCCGGCGCCCGCTGGTTCCCCGGGGCCACGCTCAACTACGCGGAGAACGTCCTGCGGATGCCGGGGCGTCTCGACGACGACCCGGTGGTCGTCGCACACGGGCAGACGCGACCACCGGTCACGCTGACCGCCGGGGACCTTCGCGAGCAGGTCCGCCGCGTGTCGGCCGGGCTGCGCCGGCTCGGCGTCACCGCCGGTGACCGAGTGGCGGCGTACGCCCCGAACATCCCGGAGACGTACGTCCTGTTGCTGGCCACCGCCAGCCTGGGCGCGATCTTCTCGTCCTGCGCTCCCGAGTTCGGCACCCGCAGTGTCACCGACCGGTGGCAGCAGATCGAGCCGACCGTGCTGGTCGCCGTGGACGGCTACCGGTACGGCGACAAGCCGGTGGACCGGCGCGCCGAGGTCGCCGCCATCCGGGCCGCTCTGCCGTCGCTGCGGCACACCGTCAGCATCGCGTACCTGGACCCGACGGCCGCACCGGAGGGTGTGCTGGGCTGGGCCGAGCTGGCCGCGCCCACCGACGAGCCGTTGACGTTCACGCCGGTGCCGTTCGACCACCCGCTGTACGTGCTCTACTCCTCGGGCACCACCGGCCTGCCCAAGCCGATCGTGCACGGCCACGGCGGCATCCTGCTGGAGCACCTGAAGATGCTCGCCCTGCACCACGACCTGGGCCCCACCGACCGGTTCTTCTGGTTCACCACCACCGGCTGGATGATGTGGAACTTCCTGGTCTCCGGTCCGGCGGTGGGCGCGACCATCGTGCTCTTCGACGGCAACCCGGGCCACCCCGATCTCAGTGGGATGTGGCGGCTTGCGGCGGAGACCGGCACCACGTATTTCGGCACCTCCGCGCCGTTCCTGCTGGCCTGCCGCAAGGCCGGGCTGGTGCCCCGGGACGTCGCCGACCTGTCGGCGCTGCGGGGTGTGGGTTCCACCGGTGCGCCGCTGCCCGCCGAGGGCTTCCACTGGGTGTACGAGACCGTCGGCGACCACCTCCAACTCCAGTCGCTCTCCGGCGGCACCGATGTGTGCACCGGCTTCGTCGGTGGGGTACCACTGCTGCCGGTGTACGCCGGTGAGATCGCCTGCCGTGCGCTGGGCGCGAAGGTGGAGGCCCGTTCCGCCGACGGCACCCCGGTCATCGGTGAGCTGGGCGAGCTGGTGATCACCGAGCCGATGCCGAGCATGCCGGTGGGCTTCTGGAACGACCCGGACGGCACCCGATACCGGGAGGCGTACTTCGACGTCTACCCGGGTGTCTGGCGGCACGGCGACTGGATCACCATCAACGAGCGGGGCGGCTGCGTGATCACCGGACGCTCCGATGCCACGCTGAACCGTGGTGGGGTGCGGCTGGGCACCGCCGAGTTCTACTCGGTGGTCGAAGGGCTGGACGAGGTGCTCGACTCGGTCGTCGTGCACCTGGAGGACGACGAGGGTGGCGCCGGTGAGCTGCTGCTCTTCGTGGTGCTGGACGAGGGTCTGGAGCTGGACGACCCGATGCGCACCAAGATCTGCCGCGAACTGCGGACCGCGCTCTCGCCCCGGCACGTGCCCGACGAGATCCACCAGGTGCGCTCGGTGCCCCGCACCCTGTCGGCGAAGAAGCTGGAGGTCCCGGTCAAGAAGATCCTCACCGGCACCCCGGTCGACCAGGCCGCAGCCAAGGGCGCCCTAGCCAACCCCGAATCCCTAACAGCCTTCGCAGCCCTAGCCCAACGCCGATCCCCCAACAACACCCCCGCCTAACCCCACCGCCGCCCGCCCCGCCGCCCCGCCGCCGCCCCTGCGGCCCCCACCCCGCCCCCGCGGCCCCGCCGCGCCCCGCCGCCGCCCCCGCCCCGTCGATCTAGGGCATATCGTCGTCGGATGATCTCCGATCACAGCGATATGCCCTAGATCGACGAGAACAGGGGGCGCGGCGGGGCGCGCGGGGCGCGCGGGGCGCGCCCGTGGGCCTCCGCGCGCCGCCGGAGGGCCAAGGGGGCGCCGGGCGGAGGGTTACGGGAGGGTGTGGGTGGCTTTTTCTGTGGTTAGGCGGGCGGTTAGGCGGGCTGGGTCGAGGTTGGCGCAGAGGACCACGGTGGCGGCCTGGGTCAGGGGGGCCAGGAGCCAGTCGACCGGGTCGGGGTGCCGGGCGGCGTCGACGAGGACCCGGGCGCCGGGAAGGATGCCCAGCTCCGCGGCGCGGGCCTCGGCGCGGGCCAGCAGGTGCTCGTCGGTGGGGCCCGGCCCGGGTTGCGGGGTGAATTGATCACCGTGCCGGCGTACTTCGACCACGTAGTCGGCGAACCCGGGTGGCACCTGCCGTAGCGGTGCGGCGAGCGGGGCCAACCCCAGGGCGTACCGCTCGTCGGCCGGCCAGGATTGCGCCTCGTCCAGCCGGTCGATGGCGGCGAAGAGCACATCCACGTCGCCCGTTGTGTCGACGACGCTCAGCTTGGCCGACCAGCAGCCCAGCAGCACCGCGGCGGCCTGCCAGTGCGGCGGCAGCAACACGCCGGCCGGGGTGCCCGGGGCGAGGCCAACCTCGTCGACGAGAAGGTTGGCGGTCTTCGCCACCCAGTTCGCCAATGTGGCGCCGGAAAGCTCGGTGCGGTCGCCACTGGCATCGTCGTACCAGGTGAGCAAGGGTCGGGTCGGGTCGGTCGCGATCGCGTCGGCGAACACCCGGGCAATGTTGTCGGCCATCGGCGCGAACGATACGCCCCTGCGGGCCGTACTCGATGACGATGACAAGTCGGCGTACCGTCGGGTCGCAGTCAGCGTCGGCCCCGCGCCCCGGCGTAGGCTTGGCCCCCGGAGTGTTTTTTCCCACAGACCCGTGCAAGGAGTCGCCCCGTGACCGCCGGTCGCCCGCCCCGCGTGCTCATCGACGCCACGAGTGTCCCCGCCGACCGTGGTGGTGTCGGTCGATACGTTGACGGTCTGCTCGGTGCCCTCGGCAAGGTGTGCGGGTCGGGGGTGGAACTGGCGGTGGTCAGCCTCCGCACCGACCTGGAGCGTTACACCCGGATGCTGCCCGGCGCGGAGATCATCCCCGCCCCGGCCGCCGTGGCGCACCGCCCGGCCCGGCTCGCGTGGGAGCAGACCGGCCTGCCGCTGCTCGCCCAGCAGGTGGGCGCACACGTGCTGCACTCGCCCTTCTACACCTGCCCGCTGCGGGCCGGTTGCCCGGTCACGGTCACCGTGCACGACGCGACGTTCTTCACCGAGCCGGAGCACTACGACAAGTCCCGCCGCACGTTCTTCCGCAGCGCCATCAAGACCTCGCTGCGCCGCGCCAACCGGGTGATCGTGCCCAGCAAGGCCACCCGGGACGAGCTGATCCGGCTGCTCGACGCCGACCCGACGCGGATCGACGTGGCCTACCACGGTGTCGACCAGGCCGCCTTCCACGCCCCCACCGAGGAGGAGAAGGCCCGCGTACGCGCCCGGCTGGGGCTGGGCAACAGCAGCTACGTCGCCTTCCTCGGTGCCAAGGAGCCGCGTAAGAACGTGCCCAACCTGATTCGTGGTTGGGCGCGTGCGGTGGCCGACCGGGTCGACCCACCGGCCCTGGTGATCGCCGGTGGCCAGGGGCACGACGACGACATCGACCGGGCGGTGGCCGAGGTCCCGTCGCACCTGCGTCTGCTGCGCCCCGGCTACCTGCGCTACGCCGACCTGCCTGGTTTCCTCGGTGGCGCACTTGTCGCCGCCTATCCGTCCTACGGCGAGGGGTTCGGGCTGCCGATCCTGGAGGCGATGGCGTGCGCCGCCCCGGTGCTGACCACGCCCCGGCTCTCGCTGCCCGAGGTGGGCGGCGACGCGGTCGCGTACACCTCGGAGGACCCGGAGCAGATCGGCACCGACCTCGCGGCCCTGCTCGACGACGAGCAGCGGCGGCTGTCGCTGGCGAAGGCCGGGTTCGACCGGGCCAAGGAGTTCACCTGGGAGTCCAGCGCCGAGGTGCACATCGCCGCCTGGAGTCGCGCCAGTTCGTGACCCCTCCCGGTCGCGGCGGTGACCCGTGCCACTTCGGGAAGGTGCGTCGGGCATGATGGGCGGATGCTTTATGCGGTCATTCCGGCAGGTGGCAGTGGCACGAGGTTGTGGCCGTTGTCCCGCGCTGGCCACCCCAAGTTCCTTCACCCGCTGACCGGCACCAGCGCTTCGCTGCTCCAGGCGACCGTGGAACGGCTCGCGCCGCTGACCACACCGGATCGGACCCTTGTGGTCACCGGTGCCGCGCACGTCGCGGCGGTGGCTCGGCAGCTGACCGGTCTGCCGGAGGAGAACATCCTGGTCGAGCCGTCGCCCCGGGATTCCTGCGCGGCGATCGCGTTGGCCGCCGCGGTGATCGCGGTGCGGGACCCGGACGCGGTGATGGGCAGCTTCGCGGCCGACCACCTGATCCGCGACCCGGAGAGCTGGGTCCGCACGGTCCAGGAGGCGGTCCGCGGGGCCGAGCAGGGCATGTTGATGACCGTCGGGATCACCCCGACCCGGGCGGAGACCGGCTACGGCTACCTGGAGACCGGCGAGGAGACCGAGGGTTCGCCGTGGCGGCCGGTGGCCGAGTTCAAGGAGAAGCCGGGCGCCGAGGTCGCCGAGGCGTACGTCCGTTCGGGCCGGCACCTGTGGAACGCGAGCATGTTCGTGTGGCGGGTGGACGTCTTCCTCGCCGAGTTGGCCCGCCAGCAGCCGGCGCTGCACGCCGGCGTCGCCGCGATCGCCGCCGCCTGGGGCACCCCGGAGCAGGACGAGATCCTCGGCGCGATCTGGCCGACCCTGCCGAAGATCTCCGTCGACTACGCGGTGATGGAGGGCGCGGCCACCGCGGGTCGTGTCGCGACCGTGCCGGGCGACTTCGGCTGGAACGATGTCGGTGACTTCCACACGTTGGGCGACGTGCTGCCGGCCGACGACGCGGGCAACGTGGTGCTCGGCACCGACGCCAAGCCGGGTGTGCTGCTACAGGACAGCACCAACCTGGTGGTGGTGCCGCAGTCCGGTCGGTTGGTGGCCGTCCTCGGGTTGCACGACCTGATCGTGGTGGACACCCCGGACGCGGTGCTGGTCTGCCCGCGGGACCGGGCCCAGGAGGTCAAGGCCCTGGTCGACGAGCTCAAAGGGCGGGGCGAAGAGGGCTACGTCTGAGGGCTGCGAGGGCCGGTGCGACAAGTTGCACGGTCCCGCCGGCCAGCGGCTCGGGTAGTTGGTCCGGCGGGAACCAGCCCAGCTCCTCGGCCTCGTCGCTGACCTGCTCCACCGCTCCGGGCGGGGCGAGCACGGCGAAGCGGATGTCGTGGTGCAGGGAACCGCCCTGGCACTGCACCGGGTGCACGTCCACGTCGATCGGCACCGGGTCGATGCGCAGGCCGGCGATCCCGGACTCCTCGGTGGCCTCGCGGAGCGCGGCGGCGACCAGGGTCTCGTCGGTCGGCTCGCAGTGCCCGCCGAGCTGCACCCAACGCCCGAACTTGCCGTGCAGGCAGAGCAGCACCCGCGCGCCGGTGGCGTCCAGCACCAGCGCGCTCGCGGTGAGGTGCCCCGGGCGGTGCTGCCGGCTCATCGTGACCGGGCCGGCACTGAGCAGGCGGAGGGTCCGGTCCCGCGCGACGGCCGCCTCCGGGCTGGTGGGCTGCCAGCCCTCAAGCAGCGCGGTGGCGTCGGCGTGCAGCGCCGCGTACGCCTCGGGGTCGGACGTGTGGGCGGTCGGTTCGGTGATCGCGGTGTCAGGCACCCCGTCACTGTACGAGCGTGTGCTCCGTACGCTGGCTCGGTGACTCTGCGACTCGTCGAATTCGTGGTGGCCGGCAACGAGGCCAGCGATCTGCTGCCGGTGCGGTCGGAGGTGCTGCTGCGCGCGTACGGCGCCCGGCGGGGCTTCTGGACGGTGCTGGACGAGGGGCCGGTGGAGAGTTGCCTGGCGCTGCTGCTGGAGCTGGACGACGGCGAGTGGACGGCCCGGCACGTGGTGGCGGACGCCGGTGTGGAGAACGGGCGGACCGAGGATGGTGAGGCGCTCGCGCACCATGACGGCTGGGTGTACGTCTTCGGCTCCCACTTCGGTTCGAAGGCTGGCCCGCTGCGTCCCCGGCGCGCCTTCGTGGCCCGGTTCCGGGAGGACGACGCGGCGGCCGGGCCGGTGCCGGTCCAGGTGGTGCGCAACTCGTTCCGGCTGCACCGTGCGGTGAACGACGCCCTCGCCGGGTCGTCGCTGACCCTGTTACCGCCGGGGGATCGGGTGCGGGCCCGGTTCATCGTGGAGACGTTGGCGCGGGGGACCGCCCGGGAGAAGAGTTGGGTGAGCCGGCTGGCCCCGGACGACCTGCCGTTGAACGTGGAGGCGGCAGCCTTCACCCCGGCCGGGACGGTGCTGCTCGGGCTGCGGTTCCCGGTCACGGAGGCCGGTGAGCCGATCATGGTCGAGGTCGCCGGTGTGCCGGACATGTTCGCGGCGGCGCGGGCGTGGCCGCGGGCGTTGCGCGCGTACGTGTTGACCGGCGTCACCCCACCGGGACAGCTGACCGGGTTCCGCGCGATCACCCCGACGGCGGACGGCGCGTACGCGGCCGTGATCGGCTCGATCGACGCGCTGGGCAAGGGATCGGTGCTGCTCGACGACCATCCCGGCGGGGGTGACGTCACCTCCCGGCACGTCCGCTTTCGGCTACCGGGCGGTGAGTCGGACGACGCGTGCCGGCTCGTCGGGGAGTCGGTGGCGGACCTGACGCCGTTCCACCACGTCGAGGGGCTGGCCGAGTTGGACGGGCGACCGTTCTACGTCACGGACGAGGACCACCGCGTCGCGCTCTGGGTCGGCTGAGCCGGGAGGGTGATGGTGCGGGGGCGGGATGACCGGACGGCACCTCCGCGGAGCAAGGGCCGCGGACCCTCGTGGTGCCGTCCGATCACCGGGGCCTCCCCGGTCCCGGCGCCCTTGGGCCAGGGGCGTCAAGGACGCGCCGGCACCGTGTTCGGGCACTGGAAGCATGCCGAACCGGCCCCGGCGACGTCGAGGTTTTTCAGTCCAGGCTTAAAGATGGAGATTAGTGCCGGCCAGGTAGAGTCGAACGGTCATCTGGCATCCCCCTGCCGGCGACACGGGAGCGCGCCATGCTGAAGATCCACTTTTCTGGGGAGGACATCCTCCGGACCCGGGTGGCGCCGGCCGCGAACCCGGTCTGGGAGCTGGTCCTCAGCCTGCACGCGCTGCAGGGCCGCAACCGCGATCCATTGACCGCGAACTGGCGGCGCACCGTGTCCAGGGGGCTGCGTCAGGACGTCGCCTCCGAGCAACTCCGGTTGCTCTTCGCGCTGAACCCGCCGCGCGGCTACTTCCCCGACTTCCTCACCCCGTACGCCAGCGTCGACGGCTTCGAGGCCGGGCTGGACGCGCTCCGCCGTACCCCCACCGAGTTGCTGCGCCGGGACCTGACCGTGCTGGCGACCGAAAATCAGCTGCCCTCCTCGGCCGCCGCGCTGGCCCGGGGCGAGGTGGAGGTGCTGCACCACCTCGCCGAGTCGATGGAGCAGTACCGGTCGCTGGCGATCAGCCCGTACTGGAGTCGGATCCAGGCCGCGGTGGCGGCGGACCGGGCTCGCCGGGCCCGGGCGCTGGTCGACGGCGGTGTCGAGGGCCTGCTCACCAGCCTCCGGCCGACGATGCACTGGGAGAGCGGGGTGCTGGAGGTCCGCCACTACCCGCACAACCGGGAGATGCACCTGGATGGCCGGGGGTTGCTGTTGGTGCCGTCGTACTTCTGCGCGAGCACCCCGGTCGCCCTGCTCGACCCGGCGTTGCCACCGGTGCTGGTCTACCCGGTGGACCGGCTGGGCGGGCTGGCGCCGCTCGACCGCACCGGAGCGGCTTCGTCCGGTGCTGCCCGCGACTCCCTCGCGGCGCTGCTCGGCCGCACGAGGGCGGCGGTGTTGCAGGCCAGCGACGAGGGCTGCACCACCGGTGAGGTTGCCCGCAAGCTCAACATCTCCGCGGCGGCGGCGAGCCAGCACGCCACCGTGCTACGCAAAGCCGGCCTGCTGGTCAGCCACCGGGAGCGCAACAGCGTGCTGCACACGTTGACTCCGCTCGGCCGGGCCGTGCTGGACGCGTGACCCGGCCACCTGTCACAGGGCGAGCGCGGCGCTCGCCGGGCTGCCCGGCGGTGGTGGCAACAGGGTCGACCCGACACCCTCGGCGGCCAGCGCGACGCGCAGTCGGTGCAGGTCGGCGCCGAAACGGACCAGTCCGATCGGCTCGACCGGCGTCGGGGCTGAGCCGAGTACCAGGGTGGCGCCGTCCGGCCACCCGGGCATCTCGGCGACCAGCCCGGCGCGTACCTCCGCCTCGTCGACCAGGGTGAAGACCGTGCCGGGGGCGATCACCTCGGCTATCGCGTCGATCGCCCGTCGTACCGCCGTCCGGTCGGCCGGCGTCGGACCGGGACCATCGGCCAGGGTGGCGCCATCGGCCAGCCCTGCGGCGCGGGCCTCGGCGGTACCGAGCGAGAAGAGGTCCTGTGCGGCGTCGCGGATCAGCGCCCGCGCGCCGCCGGCGTCGTCCGGGTTGGTGGCGGAGAGGTAGCCCCGCACCACCGCGACGGGGACCTGATCGCACTTGCCCTTGATCAGCTCGCCGGCACCCGCCAGCTCGTCCACCACGGCCATCTGGGTCAACTGCAACTCGTTGCCGTACGGATCGACCTCGCCCCGGTGGTCACGGATGGCCGGCATCCCGGCCACGCCCAGCGCCACGTCGGTGAGCCCGTTGCGCCAGGGCCGGCCCATGGTGTCGCTGATGATCACGGCGACGTCCAGGCCGTAGTGCTCGCTCAGCGCGTCGCGCAGCGCCCGTGCCGAAGCGTCCGGGTCGACCGGCAGCAGCACCAGTTGGGTCTTGTCCACGTTCGACGCGTCGATCCCCGCGGCGGCCATCACGAAGCCGTGATGGGTCTGCACGATCCGGGTCGCCCCCCGGGCGGCGACCACCCGGGCGGTCTCCTCGGCCAGGACCTCGTCCCGTGCGGTCAGTCGCTCAGGCCCGTCCGCCGGGACATCGACCAGCCGCCCCTCCGCCTTGGAGACAATCTTGCTGGTCACCACCAGCACGTCACCGTCGCGCAGCCACGGTGCCGCGGTCGCGATCACCGCCGCCAGGTCGTCACCCTCGGTCACGTGGCCGATGCCGAGCACCGGCAGGATCTCCAGCCTCACGTCAACTCCACCGCGGCGCGGACCATGGCCACTGTCGCCGCCTCGTCGGTCATCCGCAGCGGCACCGCGCGGACCGTCACCCCGGGCACCACCGTGCCAGCGTCCTCCTCGGCCACCAGCCAGCCGTTCAGCAGGCCGCCGTCCGTCCGGCCACCGTAGAGGCGGCCCACCCCGGCTGCGCTGCACTCGGCACCGAGCACGGCGAGACAGCGGTCGGCCATTCCCCGCACGGGTGCGCCGCCGATGATCGGTGAGACGCCCACCACCGGCGCCGGGCCGTCGGCCACCGCCTCGCGCAGCCCCGGTACGGCCAGCACCGGCGCGACGCTCACCACCGGGTTGCTGGGTGCGACCAGCACCAGGTCAGCCGAGCCGATCGCGTCCAGCACACCGGGCGCCGGCTTCGCCGTCTCCGCGCCGACGAAGACGAAGCGGTGGGTAAGGATGTCGGCCCGGTACCGCACCCACCACTCCTGGAAGTGGATCGCCCGTTGACCCTGGTCGTCCTCCACCACAGCGTGGGTTTCCAGCCGGTCGTCGGTGGCCGGCACAAGACGCACGCCCGGCTCCCAGCGAGCGGCCAGCGCTTCGGTGACCGCGCTCAACGGGTAACCGCCGTTGAGCATGGTGCTTCGCACCAGGTGAGTGGCGATGTCCTTGTCGCCGAGACCGAACCAGGTCGGCTGAGCCCCGTACGCGGCCAGCTCGTCCTTGACCGTCCAGCTCTCGCCGACTCGACCCCAACCCCGCTCCGGGTCGGCGCCGCCTCCGAGCGTGTACATGACGCTGTCCAGGTCGGGGCAGATCTTCAACCCGTGCAGCCACAGGTCGTCGCCGACGTTCACCACGGCGGTCACCTCAGCGCCGACTTCGCGGGCGTACGCCCGGACGCCGAGCAGGAACCGGGCGCCGCCGATGCCGCCGGCCAGAACCACAATGCGCATGTCGACCATCCTCGCGCACGTGACGCCTCCGGTCCGCCGGTGGCCCAGGAGACTAGGCTCACGTGCGCCCTGTCCGTTAATGCCCCGAGGGGGAGTTCGTGACCAGCCCCGCCGAGCCAGCGTCCACCGACGCGACGCAGGCCCGTCAGCTGACCAAGCCGCTACGCGAACTCGCCGCGCTCGCGCTGCTCGGCGCCAACGCCGTGTTCCTCTTCGTGGGCCTGCTCCGGCTGATCAGCCCGAACGACTACAGCTCCTTCACCGGCCGCGCGGGCAGTGCCTTCTTCGCGTTCATCGGGGTGGAGGCGGTGGGCCTTCCACTGCTGGCCGTGCTGCTGGCCACGCACATCTCGCCGGTGGTGCCGAAGGCGAAGCTGATCACGCAGGTGGCTCTCGGTGAGTACGCGGTCAGCGCACTGTTCGGCACGCTGACCATGCTGATCTGGACGGTCGGCCGCCTGGCCGATGCCGAGGTGCTCGACGCGCTCCTCGGTGTGCTCGCCCGGTTCGCCTGGATGGCGATCTTCGCGGTCGCCGCCTGGGTGGTCTACACGGTCTGGCGTGCGCACTACTACGTGCCGCGGCCCAAGCCCCAGCCGGGCGTCTACGGCCAGCCGCAGCCAGGCTGGCCGCAGCAGCAGGGTGGTTGGCCGGCCTCGGGTCAGCCCGGTGGTCAGCCGCAGGGCGGGTGGCCCGCTCCCGGCCAGCCGGGCGGCTACCCGCCGGGTCAGTTCCCCGGCCAGTACGCCCAGCCGTCCCCGTCGTTCCAGGCACCGCAGTCGGCTCCGCCGTACCCCCAGTCGGCTCCGCCGTTCCCGCAGTCCGCGCCGCCGGTCAACCCCGCCCCGCAGTCGGCGCCGCCCGCGCCGCCGTTCGGGCAGCCGCCGTCGGCCGACCCGACCCAGGCCATTCCGCGCCAGTCCGCCGATCCGGCTTCCGCCGACCCGACCCAGGCGATTCCCCGCCCCGTCGACCCGGACACGGACCGCACCCAGCAGATCAAGCCCGGTGAGCACCCCGACCAGCCCCGCTGAGGCGGCTTCCGCAGAGGGTGCTTGATCACTGCGCACCGCTCCGCTGGCGAGGTGTTCAGGTTCTCCTTTGCTCTGCTTCAGCGGAGGCAACACCCGGTGTCCGGATATCGGACGCGCGGTGTTGCCTGGGTTGAAGCAGAGCAAAGGTTGCGATGCGGAGGTGCCCGCCCCTCGGTACGCCACCTGGCAGCCGGCGTGCCGTTTCCCACGCTGCGGGCTGGGACTGGTGGGGCGGGCTCGCGCAGCGCATAGGCTGAGCGGATGGTTGATCGCACCCACTCCGGTCCGAGCGACGCGAGCGTGCGGCGGGCCCTGGGCCGGGCCGCGACCGGGCGGGCACTGGATGTCGACGAGGCAACCGCGCTGCTGTCCGCTCGCGGTGACGCGCTCGACGAACTGCTCCGGGTGGCCGGTGGGATCCGTGACGCCGGGCTGCGTGCGGCCGGTCGGCCAGGCGTGGTCACGTACTCCAAGAAGGTCTTCATCCCGCTGACCCGGCTCTGCCGGGACCGCTGCCACTACTGCACGTTCGCCACCGTGCCGCACCGCCTGCCGGCGCCGTTCCTCGACCGCGACGAGGTGCTGGCCATCGCGCGGGCCGGTGCCGCGCAGGGCTGCAAGGAGGCCCTGTTCACCCTGGGTGACCGGCCGGAGGAACGTTGGCCGGCGGCCCGGAGCTGGTTGGACGAGCGTGGCTACGACTCCACGCTGGACTACGTGCGTGCCTGCGCGATCGCGGTGCTGGAGGAGACCGGACTGCTGCCGCACCTCAACCCCGGGGTGCTGTCCTGGTCGGAGTTGCAACGGCTCAAGCCGGTCGCGCCGAGCATGGGCATGATGTTGGAGACGACCGCGACCCGGCTGTGGTCCGAGCCCGGCGGCCCGCACTACGGCTCACCGGACAAGGAGCCCGCGGTTCGGCTGCGGGTGCTCGAGGACGCGGGCCGGGTCGGGGTGCCGTTCACCACCGGCATCCTGATCGGCATCGGGGAGACCCCGGCCGAGCGGGTGGACGCTCTCTTCGCGATCCGCCGCGCCCACCGGGAGTACGGCCACCTCCAGGAAGTGATCGTGCAGAACTTCCGCGCCAAGCCGGACACGGCGATGCGCGGCATGCCCGACGCGGAGCTGCACGACCTGGCCGCGACGGTGGCGGTGGCCCGGCTGCTGCTCGGGCCGAAGGCCCGGATCCAGGCCCCGCCGAACCTCATCGCCGGCGAGTACGACCTGCTGCTGCGGGCCGGCATCGACGACTGGGGCGGCGTGTCCCCGCTCACCCCGGACCACGTCAACCCGGAGCGCCCCTGGCCGCAGATCGAGGAGCTGGCCCGGCACACCGAGTTGGCCGGGTTCACCCTGCGGGAGCGGTTGACCATCTACCCCGAGTACGTGCGCGCCGGCGACCCGTGGCTCGACCCGCGGCTGCTGCCGCACGTGAACGCGCTGGCGGATCCGACGTCCGGCATGGCGGTCGAGTCGGCCATGCCGCAGGGCCGTCCCTGGCAGGAGCCGGAGGAGGTGTTCGGCGGGCGGACCGACCTGCACGCCACGATCGACACCACCGGTCGGACCGACGACCGGCGGGGCGACTTCGACAGCGTCTACGGGGACTGGGCGGAGGTGGCCACGAAGGTGACCGCCGGGCCGACCGCCCTTGCCGGCGACCACGATCTGCGGGCCGGTCTGCGGCTCGCCGCCGACAACCCGGCCGCGCTGCTGGAGCCCGGTAACACCGACGCCGCGCTGGCGTTGTTCGGCGCGGACGGGCCGGCGCTGGACCAGTTGTGCCGGCTCGCCGACGACGTGCGACGGGACGCGGTCGGCGACGACGTCACCTACGTGGTCAACCGCAACATCAACTTCAGCAATGTCTGCTACGTGGGCTGCCGGTTCTGTGCCTTCGCGCAGCGTGAGCGGGACGCCGACGCGTACCGGCTCTCCGTGGACCAGGTCGCCGACCGGGCCGAGGAGGCGTGGGCGGCCGGTGCCAGCGAGGTGTGCCTCCAGGGTGGCATCGACCCGAAGATGCCGGTCACCGGGTACGCCGACATCGTGCGCGCGATCAAGGCCCGGGTGCCCGAGATGCACGTACACGCGTTCTCACCCATGGAGATCGTCACCGCCGCCGCGAAGGCCGGAGTGCCGGTGCGCGACTGGTTGACCCAGTTGCGCGAGGCGGGGCTGGACACCATCCCCGGGACCGCCGCGGAGATCCTCGACGACGACGTGCGCTGGGTGCTGACCAAGGGCAAACTCCCGGCCGCCGCCTGGGTCGACGTGGTCAGCACGGCCCATGAGCTGGGCATCCGGTCCAGCTCCACCATGATGTACGGCCACGTCGACCACCCCGGGCAGTGGCTGGCGCACTTCCGGGTGCTGGCCGGGGTGCAGGACCGCACCGGCGGGTTCACCGAGTTCGTGGCGCTGCCGTTCGTGCACACCAACGCCCCGATCTATCTGGCCGGCATCGCCCGCCCCGGGCCGACGTGGCGGGAGAACCGGGTGGTGCACGCCATGTCCCGGCTGCTGTTGCACGGCCGGATCGACAACATCCAGTGCTCCTGGGTGAAACTGGGCGACGAGGGCACGGTGGCAATGCTCCAGGGTGGCTGCAACGACCTGGGCGGCACGCTGATGGAGGAGACGATCTCCCGGATGGCCGGCTCCGACAACGGATCGGCGCGTACCGAGGAGCAGTTGCGGGCCATCGCGAAGGCAGCCGGGCGTCCGGCGCGCAAGCGTTCGACTGCGTACGGTCACGTCCGGCCCTGAGGTCGAACCTTTCCCCGCCGCCGGCCGTACCACGCGGTGCTGGCGGCGGTCGCGGCGAGGACCGCCGCCGGTGTTCCCCATGGGGCCCGGCGGCGTCGTTGGACGGCACCGGACCCGTCCGTCCCCGCGGGCGCGTTCGCGCCGCCGCCGAAAGGTTGCCCATGACCAGTGATCAGCGGAAGCGGCCCTGGCCGCGACTGACCCGCAGGCAGACGTTGACCGCCGCGGCCAGCGCCACCCTCGGCGCCGCCGCACTCACCGTGCCGGGCCTGTCGGCCGCGCAGAACGCCCCGGGCGCGGCCGGCCGAGCCGACGAACCGATCGTCGTGCACCTGCGGGACGCCGACTCCGGAACGATGGACGTCTTCGTCGGTGAGGCCCGGATCGAGGTACGCGACCGCAGCCTGGCGGACCGGCTTCGGCGCGCCGCCCGGCGCTGACCGGACACTCCGCCCCGCCATCCTGTCCCCGCCCAGTGAGGTTGGTCCGCCATGTCTTCCCACCGCGAGGCCCCGGAGATAGCCAAGGATCCGGTCGCCGACAGCTCCGACCTGTACGCGTTCGTCAGCCCTGACAAACGCGACACGGTCACGTTGATCGCCAACTACGTACCGTTGCAGCTCCCCTCCGGGGGCCCGAACTTCTTCGAGTTCGGCGACGACGTGCGCTACGAGATCCATATTGACAACGACGGCGACGGCCGTCCGGATGTCACCTACCGGTTCGAATTCACCACCGAGATCACCAATCCGAACAGTTTTCTCTACAACACCGGCCCGATCGATTCGCTGGACAGCGAGAACTGGAACCGGCGGCAGTTCTACAGCCTGACTCGGGTGGCCGACGGCCGTGAGCACCGGCTGGCACACAAGCTGCCCTGCCCGCCGTGCAATGTCGGCCCGCTGTCCACTCCGAAGTACGCCGAGCTGGTGCGGCAGGCAACCTACTCGCTCTCCACGGGGGAGCGGGTCTTCGCCGGGCAGCGCGCGGACGGCTTCTTCGTCGACCTGGGGGCGATCTTCGACCTCGGCACGCTGCGGCCGTTCCAGCAGCTGCACGTGGCCGGCAAGAAGATCTTCAAGGCCGAGGGGGAGCCGGTCAACGCCACTGACCGGATGAACGTGCACAGCATCGCCGTCCAGGTGCCGCTGGACCGGGTGCGGCGGCGCGCCAACCGTTACGGTGCCGGTGACCAGGCATCGGTGATCGGGGTGTGGACGTCGGCGTCGCGCCGGCAGGTGCGGGTGCTCGGCGACCGGGGCGGGGCGGATACCGCCACCGGCCCGTTCACCCAGGTCTCCCGGCTGGGAAATCCGCTGTTCAACGAGGTCATCGTGCCGATGTCCAAGAAGGACCTGTGGAACTCGCTGCCGCCGTCGGAGGACAAGCGGTTCGCGCAGTTCGTCGAGCAGCCGGAGCTGGCCGCGTTGCTGCCGGCGCTCTACCCGAATGTCTTCCCCAACCTGGACCGGCTCACCAAGGCGAAGAAGGCCCGCGCCGACCTGGTGGCGATCCTGCTCACCGGCGTACCGGCCGGACTGATCGACGGCTTCACCAACGCCACCGGCGAGGTGCAGGCCGACATGCTGCGGCTGAACACCGCGATCCCGCCGACCCCCCGTCCGGACCGGTTCGGGGTGCTCGGTGGTGACCTGGCCGGATTCCCGAACGGGCGGAGGGTCGGCGACGACGTGGTCAGCATCGCGTTGCGGGCGATCGCCGGGTTGACCGTCCCGCTGGTGGACAAGACGTTCCGCCCGGACGCGGCGGCCGCCGCGGTCACCCCGGGGTTGAGCGCCGCCGACGTGACCGCACCGTTCCTCGGGAACTTCCCCTACCTGGGTACGCCGTACGACGGGTTCAACAACCCGCCGGCGGCGTCCTGATCGGCGCGGGGGATGCACGATCACGCGTACGGACCGTCGGAGACCGGGAGTGTCGTCCTCGATCTGGGCGGCGACACCGGTGCCCTGATCGTCTACACGGGCCGGGATCTGCACGGCCGGGAAATCGAGATCAGCCGGGACGATGACCGGCGGGTCCACTCGGCGGTGCGGGAGCGCCGGGTGCGGGATGGCGAGATCCACAGTGCGGTCTATCCCGATCTGCCCGCCGGGATCTATACCGTCTGGTGGGACGAAAGTACGTCCGTTGGCACGGCTTCTGTCCACGGTGGAGGAATAGCCGAGTTCGTGTGGCCGAGCAGCGGATACGGGGCTTCTGGCTGACCGTACCGCGCCGAATTTCCGCCGCGCCCCGTCCACATCGTGGACGGGGCGCGAGCGCTGTCCGCAGCTCAACGGGCGGTCTGCGCCGCGGCGCGTTAACCTGTCCCCCACCAAGATCAGCTTTGTGGGAGGGGGTCGTCGGGTGTGTCTCGTGCGGTCCGAGCGGCGACGCGGTGGGGGAGCGCCACGGCAGAAACTTCGGGCAACTCGCCGGAGAGGGCGTTACTCGGCCGGGGTCTGAATCGATAGGGCAGGTTGCGAGGCTGGACGGCCTGAGTGGCCGACCGGGGGTGTCGGGAGGGCGACTCCATTATCAAGTTTGGCTTGACGGCGCACGCATTACACGCGTGTAATTTGAATGGGGTTGTTCGCACGGAACGCAACAAAAAGGGACCGGACGGACAAGCACGCCTTTCGCGTGGGGGGTTGCAGCGGCGATGACGCCGGTGCGCGACAAGGAGGCATTTGATGGACGGCCAGCTTGAGGTGGCCGACCTGCTCGGAAACGCGCCGGAGTGGCAGGAGCGGGCGTTGTGCTCGCAGACCGACCCCGAGGCGTTCTTTCCCGAGAAGGGCGGCTCGACCCGCGAGGCGAAGCGCATCTGTTCGCGTTGCGAGGTCAAGACCGAGTGCCTCGAATACGCTCTGGGTCACGATGAGCGGTTCGGCATCTGGGGTGGGCTCTCCGAGCGGGAGCGGCGCAAGTTGAAGCGGCGGGTTGCCTGAGCGGTGCGAGGTCGGGGCGGTGGGGGCCGCCCGACTCTCCCGCGCGGGGCTTGGCTCAGGCGAGCTCGTCGGGGTCGACCCCGAGGAGGTTCGCCACCTGTTCGATGATCACGTCATGCACGAGATCGGCGAGGTCCTCACGGTCCATCGCCCGGAACTCCAGGGGCCGTCGGTACAACACGATCCGCGGCGGCACCTCCTGCCGGCCCGGGCGGCCGGGCAGCAGCCGGGCCAGCGGGACCTCGCCGTCCTCCAACACATCGGTGTCGTAGACGTTCAGGTCCGGCGGGACGTCCTCGACCGCGAACTCGACTCCTGCCAGCTCCTTGGCGAACCGACGCTCCAGCGTCTCGACGGTGTCCAGGACCAGGTCGTCGAAGACCTCGGCCTTGGTCCGCGCCAGCGGCACGGTGGCGGGCACGAGCCGCCCGCGCAGGCCGCGCCCGTGCCGGTCACGATGCGCACGCCGGCCGGAGCCGGGGCGGCGGTGTTCCGGGCTCGGGCTCGTCATGAGGCAAAGGGTAGCGCCCGCGCCGGGCTGGTCACCGGCAGCGCCGCTCCTGTGGCGCGCCGCGCCCAGGACGGCCAACTGTGATCACCATGACGGGCGTGTCGCAACGCGAAGCGATGCGCCGGACCCGGTAATGGAGATACCCTGCCGCACGTGAGGTCACCACGGCGCTGCTCCCGTAACGGCTGCCCCCGGCAAGCGGTCGCCACATTGACCTATGTCTACAACGAGTCGACAGCGGTGGTGGGGCCGCTGGCGGCGTTCGCCGAGCCGCACACGTACGACCTGTGTGAGCCGCACGCCCGCAGCCTGACCGCACCGCGAGGCTGGGACGTGGTCCGGCACGAGGGCGAGTTCGAGCCGCCGCCGCCCACCACCGACGACCTGGTCGCCCTCGCCGAGGCGGTCCGCGAAGCTGCCCGCCCGGCGCCGCGCCCTCCCGAGCCCGACCAGCACCGCGAGAACCCCCACCAGACCGGCCGCCGAGGCCACCTCCGGGTAATCCCCCCCAACCACTAACTCCGCCGCGCCGGCCCGCCGTTTCTCCGCGTTGATCATGAAGTTATTGCCCGCTCGCCTCGGCGTGTCATGGCAATAACTTCATGATCAACAGGTTGGGCGTGGGTGGGCGTGGGTGGGGTGGGGGTTAGTTGCCTAGGAGGCGGTGGAACAGGGTGGCTTGGCGGGACGGGCGGTTGGTGCGGGATTCCGCTGCGTCGGCGCTGGTCATGATTCTCAGGCCGGCGTTGACCGCCAGCCAACGTAGGGGTTCCGGCTCCCAGTTCGGTGAGCGGTGGTTCACCCAGGGCAGGGTGGTCAGGTCGGTGCGCTCGCCGCGGATCAGGTCGGCCAGGGTGCGGCCGGCGAGGTTGCTGGAGCCCACTCCGTCCCCGACGTAGCCGCCCGCCCAGGCCAGGCCGCTGGCCCGGTCGAAGCCGACCGAGGCGGCCCAGTCCCGGGCGACGCCGAGCGGCCCGCCCCAGGTGTGCGTCACCGGCAGGTCCGGGTCGAGCACCGGGAAGAGCTCCCCGAGCGTCTGCCGCAGCGCGGCGAAGACCCGTGGCTCCCGGTCGTAGTCGGGGGAGACCCGGGACCGGAAATGGTACGGAGCACCGCGCCCGCCGAACGCCAGCCGGCCGTCGGCGGTGCGCTGGCCATAGATGATCACGTGTCGGTGGTCGGAGAACGTCTCGCGCTGGGCCAGCCCGATCCGTTCCCAGGTCTCCGTGGGCAGCGGTTCGGTGGCCACCATCAGCGAGTACACCGGCGCCACGGTCCGCCGCTGACCGGGCAGCGTGGGCGTGTACCCCTCGGTCGCCCGCACCACCACCGGCGCCCGTACCGTGCCTGCGGAGGTGACCGCCGCTCCGGCCCGGATCGCGCTGACCGGGGTGCGCTCGTGGATGGTCACCCCCAGTCGTTCCACCACCCGGGCCAGGCCGCGGACGAGCTTCGCCGGGTGCACGGCCGCGCAGTGCGGGGTGTACGTCCCACCGCGTACCCCGTCGGCAGCGCAGCGGGCGGCGGCCTCGTCGGCGTCGAGGAGCGCCAGGTGCTCCGCGCCGAAGCCGAACGCGCGGGCCTCATCGACGGCCGCGCGGGCCCGGGTGAGCTGCGGGCCGGTGCGGGCCAGGGTGACCGTTCCGCCGTCCGCCCAGTCGCAGTCGATACCCTCCGCCGCGACCACCCGACCCACCTCGCGGACCGTTTCGTGCAGGGCCTGTTGCATGGCGATCGCCGCGTCCCGTCCGTGCCGGCGTGCCAACCCGGTCAGGGAGGTGGGGAAGAGCGCCGAGCACCAGCCGCCGTTGCGGCCGGACGCCCCGTACCCGGCGATCTCCTTCTCCAGCATGATGATTCGGAGCCCAGGCTCGGCCCGCGCCAGGTGGTATGCCGTCCACAGCCCGGTATAGCCGGCGCCCACGATCACCACGTCGGCGTCGGCGTCGCCGGGCAGCCCCGGTCGCGGGGCCAGCGATTCATCCAACGTGGACAGCCAGTACGACAACTCCCGGTAGTGCCCAGCGGCGTCGCCGCTCAGAGTCGTGCCCATGCCTCGGTGAGCACCGTGCGCAGGATCTGCTCGATCTCGTCGAAGTGCTGCTGCTCGGCGATGAGCGGCGGGGCGAGCTGCACGACGGGGTCGCCCCGGTCGTCGGCCCGGCAGTAGAGGCCGGCCTGGAACAGCGCGGTGGAGAGGAAGCCACGCAGCAGACGCTCCGACTCGGCCTCGTCGAAGGTCTCCCGGGTCGTCTTGTCCTTGACCAGCTCGATGCCGTAGAAGTAGCCGTCGCCGCGGACGTCGCCGACGATCGGCAGGTCGTACAGCTTCTCCAGGGTGGACCGGAAGGCGTCCTCGTTGGCGCGTACGTGCCCGACCAGGTCCTCGCGGGCGAAGACCTCCAGGTTGGCCAGGGCCACCGCGCAGGAGACCGGGTGCCCGCCGAAGGTCACCCCGTGGGCGAACATGCCGGTCTCGGTGAGGAACGGCTCCATCAGCCGGTCGCTGGCGATCATCGCGCCGAGCGGGGCGTACCCGGAGGTGATGCCCTTGGCGGTGGTGATGATGTCCGGCTGGTAGCCGTAGCGCACGGCGCCGAAGTATTCGCCCAGCCGCCCCCAGGAGCAGATGACCTCGTCGGAGACGAGCAGCACGTCGTACGCGTCGCAGATCTCCCGGACCCGCTCGAAGTAGCCGGGCGGGGGTGGGAAGCATCCGCCGGAGTTCTGCACCGGCTCCAGGAAGACCGCGGCGACCGTGTCCGGCCCCTCCCGCTCGATGGCCCGACCGATCTCGTCGGCGGCCCAGCGGCCGAACGCCTCGGCGTCGTCGCCGTGCTCCGGGGCCCGGTAGAAGTTGGTGTTCGGCACCTTGATGGCGCCGGGCACCAGCGGCTCGAAGTCGCTCTTGATGCCGGGTAGGCCGGTGATCGACAGCGCGCCCATCGAGGTGCCGTGGTAGGCGATGTAGCGGCTGATCACCTTGTACTTGTTGGGCTGGCCGGTGCGCTTGAAGTAGGCCCGGGCCAGCTTCCACGCCGCCTCGACGGCCTCGGAACCGCCCGTCGTGAAGAAGACCCGGTTGAGGTCGCCGGGGGCGAGGGTGGCGATCTTCTCGGCCAACTCGACGGCCTTCGGGTGGGCGTACGACCAGAGCGGGAAGTAGGCGAGCTCGCCGGCCTGCTTGGCGGCGGCCTCGGCCAGTTCGGTGCGGCCGTGGCCGGCGTTGACCACGAAGAGCCCGGCGAGCCCGTCCAGGTAGCGGCGACCCTGCGCGTCCCACACGTACGCGCCCTCGCCGCGCACGATGGTCGGCACCTCGCCGTCGGAGTAGCTCGCCATCCGGGTGAAGTGCATCCAGAGGTGGTCGGTGGCGTTGGCCATGTCAGCCCCATCGGTCGTCGGGCCGGTCAAAGGGGTGAGGCCGGCCGCTCTGCCCACGGTTATCGCACAGTCTCGGCCCCGGAAGCAAGTGGTATCGGTGGTGTGATGGCCTGGAGGCGACGGATTTAGCGAACAGGTGTCGGGGATGCAACGGAATCCGCACCTGCGGTTCGCGCGGAGGCCGAGCCCGCTGATCCACTCGGGATCGCGGAAACCGGGGCGTCAGGGCGGTGCGGACACCCCGACTTCCTGGAAGTCGAGTCGATCAAGAAGCAAGGCGCAGCGTCAGGCCGTACCCCAGGTGTAGGTCTGCTTGCGTAGCTTGAGATAGACGAACGCCTCGGTGGAGAGCACCCCGGGCACCGCGCGCAGCCGTTGCAGGATCTCCAGCAGGTGGTCGTCGTTGCGGCAGACCACCTCGGTGAGCAGGTCGAACGACCCGGCGGTGATCACCACGTAGTCGACCTCGTCCAGTTCGGCGAGCCGGTCCGCGACCGCCTCCAGGTCACCGTCGGTCCGCAGGCCGATCATCGCCTGCCGGGGGAAGCCGAGCTGAAGCGGATCGGTCACTGCCACGATCTGCATCACGCCGGAGTCGAGCAGCCGCTGCACCCGCTGTCGGACCGCCGCCTCGGAGAGCCCCACCGCCTTGCCGATCGTGGCGTACGGGC
Source organism: Micromonospora sp. LH3U1 (assembly GCF_028475105.1). Classification (NCBI taxonomy): domain Bacteria; kingdom Bacillati; phylum Actinomycetota; class Actinomycetes; order Micromonosporales; family Micromonosporaceae; genus Micromonospora; species Micromonospora sp. LH3U1. Next base: position 1,052,248 of record NZ_CP116936.1, read on the forward strand.
GGCGGCCGTCCTCCTGGAGCTGTTCGATGATCTGCTTGGCCACGTCATCCAGCAGAACGTGATTGGCACCTTCACGGACAGCGACGCGTCGACCGCCATTGCTGTTCTCGTGCTGCCGGTTCGTCATCGTTCGCTCCCCATAACCCGAATCGTGATGTCGCGCGTGTATCCCCGCGTAGTCTGGCGTATTTCGTCGTGCATCGCTAATCCCGCAACGGAATCCCTTGTAAGCGAGGTCCCCTCATGTCAGGATCAGTCGTCCATGGCACCTGAACCTCTCGACCCCTCCGCCGGCGCGCCTCCCCCGTCCCGCCCGCCGACGATGACCCCTTAGGAGTCGTCATGCGTACTCCCCTCCGGCCCCTTTCCCGGCGTGGACTGCTCACCGGCACTCTCGGTTCGGCTGCCCTGCTCACCATGGGCGGCAGCCTCGCGGGCTGCGGCACCAAGGGCGCCCAACAGACCGAGGCCGGCTGCGTCAGCGAAGACCTCTCCGGCACCGAGAAGAAGCTCGCCTTCTCCAACTGGCCGCAGTACATGGACGTGGACGAGAAGGACGAATCCAAGCGACCCAGCCTGGACGAGTTCATCACGAAGGCCGGCATCCAGGTCACCTACACCGAGGACATCAACGACAACAACGAGTTCTTCGGCAAGGTGCAGAACCAACTCGCCGCCTGCCAGAGCACCGACCGGGACATCATCGTGCTGACCGACTGGATGGCGGCCCGGATGATCCGGCTCGGCTGGATCCAGAAGCTCGACCCGGCGAAGATCCCGAACGTGCAGGCCAACCTGCTCCCGTCGCTGCTCAACCGCCCCTTCGACGCCGAAAACCGGATCTCCATCCCCTGGCAGTCGGGCCTGGCCGGATTGGCGTACAACGGCAACGTCACAAAGGAACTGCGTACGGTCGATGAGCTGCTCACCCGCCCCGACCTCAAGGGCAAGGTGACCGCGCTCAGCGAGATGCGCGACACCATGGGCCTGCTGCTCGGATCCAACGGGCACGACCCGGCCAACTTCACGACCGCGCAGTTCGACGACGCGCTCGCCAAGCTCAAGAAGGCCGTCGACTCCGGGCAGATCCGCAAGTTCACCGGCAACGACTACGCACCCGATCTGGCCAAGGGCGACATCGCCGCCTGCATCGGCTGGTCCGGCGACGTCATCCAACTCTCCGGTGAGGACGAGAAGGTGCGGTTCGTCGCGCCCGACTCCGGCGTGATGCTCTACAGCGACAACATGATGGTCCCCAACAAGGCCGCCCACAAGGCGAATGCCGAGCAGCTCATCAACTACTACTACGAGCCGGCGGTCGCGGCGAAGCTCGCCGCGTACGTCAACTACATCTGCCCGGTCAAGGGCGCTCAGGCCGAGATGGAGAAGATCGACCCCGAGCTCGCAGCCAACCCGCTGATCTTCCCCGACGAGGCGCTGCTGTCGAAGTCCAAGGTGTTCATGGCCCTGGACGAAAAGCAGGAGAAGGAGTACGAGGGTAAGTTCCAGCAGGTCATCGGGGCGTGATGGCGATGGCGCGCGAGACACCCGCCGGCGCCCTGCGCCTGGCCAACCTCACCAAGCGGTTCGGCATCTTCACCGCGGTCGACGACCTCAGCCTGACCGTTCCACAGGGCTCGTTCTTCGCGCTGCTCGGCGCGTCCGGCTGCGGCAAGACCACCACATTGCGGATGATCGCCGGGCTGGAGGAGCCGACCAGCGGCCAGGTGCTGCTCGGTGACCGGGACATCGCCCGGCTTCGGCCGTACAAGCGACCGGTCAACACCGTCTTCCAGAGCTACGCGCTCTTTCCGCACCTCACCATCTTCGAGAACGTGGCCTTCGGGCTGCGCCGACGCGGCATCCGCTCGGTCGACGACGAGGTGACACGGATGCTGTCGCTGGTGCAGCTCGACGGCTACGGCAACCGCCGCCCCGCCCAGCTCTCCGGCGGCCAGCAGCAACGGGTCGCGTTGGCCCGTGCGCTGATCAACCGGCCGCAGGTGCTGCTGCTCGACGAGCCTCTGGGTGCACTCGACCTGAAGCTGCGCCGGCAGATGCAGATCGAGCTGAAGCGGATCCAGACCGAGGTCGGCGTCACGTTCGTGCACGTCACCCACGACCAGGAGGAGGCCATGACCATGGCCGACACCGTCGCGGTGATGAACGCCGGCCGGATCGAGCAGCTCGGCGCGCCGGCCGACATCTACGAGTTCCCCGCCACCGCGTTCGTGGCGAACTTCCTCGGCCAGTCCAACCTGCTCGCCGGCGAGGCCGCCGGCGTCGCGGGCGGCGACGTGCCGGTGACGGCGCACGGTGCGCGCTTCTCGGTGCCCGCCGGCCGGGCACGGGCCGAGCAGGGTCCGGTCCACCTGGGGGTACGCCCGGAGAAACTCCATCTGGTCGGCTCCGCCGACCAGGTGCCCGCTGGGCATCAGCACGTCACCGGGGTGGTCACCGACGCGTCCTACGTGGGGGTCAGCACGCAGTACCTGCTGCGTACCGGCTGGGGCACCGAACTGTCGGTCTTCGCGGCCAACAGCGGCACGTCGACGCAACTGCCGGTCGGCGGTGAAGCGGTGGCGTACTGGGATCCGCGGCACGCGTTCCTGCTGCCCCGGGATGCCGCCGAAGTCGACCGGACGACCCCGGTGCTCGACGAGCCGGTGGGTACGCCGTCGTGACCCTCCTGGCCCAGGTGCCTACCGGATCGGGGCAACCGCCGCCCGCGCCGCCGGCAGCCCGGTCCGGGCGGAGCCGGCTCCTGCCGTACCTCCTGTTGTTGCCCGGTGCGGCCTGGCTCCTGATCTTCTTCGGTGTGCCGCTGGTGCAACTCGCGGCGGCCAGCCTGTACGACCCCAGCGGCTCGCTCTCCACCGGGTACGCGATGACCTGGGCGTTCAGCAATTATCCGGACGTGCTGCAGGCGTACTGGCCGCAGTTCCTGCGCTCGTTCGGGTACGCCGGTCTGGCCCTGGTGCTGGCGCTGCTGCTGGGCTACCCACTGGCGTACGCGATAGCGCAGAAGGCCGGGCGGTGGAAGAACCTGCTGCTGGTCTGCGTCGTCGCGCCGATGTTCACCAGCTTCCTGGTCCGCACGCTGGCCTGGAAGACCATCCTGTCGGACAACGGCGCGCTGGTCGGCCTGCTGCGCGATGTGCATCTGCTCGCCCCGGACGGCCGGCTGTTGGCCACCCCGTTCGCGGTGGTCCTCGGCCTGACGTACAACTTCCTGCCGTTTCTGGTGCTGCCGCTGTACGCGAGCCTGGAGCGGCTGGACTACCGCCTGCTGGAGGCCGCCAGTGACCTGTACGCCAGCCCGGTCCAGGCGTTCCGCAGGGTGACCCTTCCGCTGTCCATGCCCGGCCTGGTCGCCGGCACGTTGCTGTTCTTCATCCCGGCCAGCGGCGACTACATCAACGCCGAACTGCTGGGCACCCCGAACGAATACATGATCGGCAACGTCATCGACTCGGCGTTCCTGGTCCGGCTGGACTACCCGCAGGGCGCCGCGCTGTCGTTCCTGCTGATGGCGGCGATCCTCGCGGTGGTCTTCGGTTACCTGCGCAGGGCCGGCACGGAGGAGGTGCTCTAATGCGTATCTCCCGCTGGCTGGCCGACCGCTGGGTGATGATCGTGGCCCTGCTGGTGCTCGGCTACCTGGCGCTGCCGATCCTGGTGGTGGCCGGCCTGTCGTTCAACCGCCCGTCGAGCCGCCTGTCGTACGACTTCAACGAGTTCACCCTGGACAACTGGCGTCAGCCGTGCGCCACCTCGGACATGTGTGACGCGGTCGTGCGCAGCGTGCAGATCGGCTTCATCGCCACCGTGGTCGCCACGGTGCTCGGCACCCTGATGGCGTTCGCGCTGGTCCGGCATCGATTCCGTGGCCGGTCCGGCATCAACGTGCTGATCTTCCTGCCGATGGCCACCCCGGAGCTGGTGATGGGCACGTCGCTGCTGGCCCTGTTCGTGTCCGCCGGGGTGCCGCAGGGCTTCTGGACGATCGTGATCGCGCACGTGATGTTCTGCGTGTCGTTCGTGGTGGTCACCGTCAAGGCGCGGCTGGCCGGCATGGACCGGCGGCTGGAGGAGGCCGCCATGGATCTCTACGCCAACGAGTGGCAGACCTTCCGGCGGATCACCCTGCCGCTGGTGCTGCCCGGCATCGTGGCCGCCGCGCTGCTGGCCTTCTCGTTGAGCTTCGACGACTTCATCATCACGAACTTCAACGCCGGCACCACGGTCACGTTCCCGATGTACGTCTGGGGCGCCGCCCAGCGGGGCATCCCACCGCAGGTCAACGTCATCGGCACCGCGATGTTCGCGATCGCGCTGCTGCTCGTCGGGCTCAGCTCGCTGCGCGGACGGCAGGCCCGCCGCGCCAACCTGCTGGCCGGCCCGGCGCAGGCCCGGCCGGCACGTCGTACGTCATGACCCTCCCGCATACCGGCCGGGCGCTCGCCGACGCGGCGCCCGTGCCCTACTGGCTGGACCGCCCGGACCGCCCCGATCCGCTGCCGCCACTCGTCGGCAGGCAGACCGCCGACCTGCTGGTGATCGGCGGTGGCTACGGCGGATTGTGGGCCGCACTGCTGGCCAAACAGGCTGACCCCGACCGTGACGTGCTGCTGGTCGACGCCGGGACCTGCGGGTGGGCCGCGTCCGGGCGCAACGGCGGGTTCTGCGCCGCCTCGCTGACCCACGGGCTCGCCAACGGCGTCGACCGGTTCCCCGACGAGGTCGGTGAGCTGGAACGCCTCGGCCGGGAGAACCTGAACGCCATCGCCGACACCGTCGACGAGTTCGGCATCGACTGCGACTTCGAACGCACCGGCGAGTTGGCCGTCGCCGTCGAGCCGTACCAACTCGACGGGCTGACCGCCGACGCGGAGCTGGCCCGCCGGTACGGCCACCAGGTGCGGCTGCTCGACCGGGACGAGGTGCGTGCCGAGGTGCACTCACCGACGTACCTGGGCGGGATGTTCGACGCCGACCGGGTGGCCATGGTGGACCCGGCGAAGCTGGCCTGGGGGCTGCGCCGCGCCTGCCTCGACCTCGGCGTACGCGTGCACGAGCACACCCGGGTCACCGGGCTGCGCGCCGACGGTGCCGCGCTGCACGCGGTGACCGCGGGCGGATCTGATGCCGCGCCCGGGTCAGTGCGAGCGCGGCGGATCGTGCTGGCCACCAACGCGTTCCCGCCGCTGCTGCGGCGGCTGCGGGCGTACCTGGTGCCGGTCTACGACCACGTGCTCATGACCGAGCCGCTCACCCCAGCCCAGCGGGACGCCATCGGTTGGCGCAACCGGCAGGGGTTGGCCGACACGGCCAACCAGTTCCACTACTACCGGATCACCGCCGACGGGCGGATCCTCTTCGGCGGCTACGACGCGGTCTACCACTACGGCAACCGGGTCGCGCCGGAGCTGGAGCAACGCCCGGCCACCTTCACCACCCTCGCCCAGCACTTCTTCACCACGTTCCCGCAGCTCGCCGACGTGCGCTTCAGCCACCGCTGGGGCGGCGTCATCGACACCTGCACCCGGTTCTGCCCGTTCTTCGGCACCGCGTACGGCGGTCGTCTCGCGTACGCCGCCGGCTACACCGGGCTCGGAGTCGGGGCCACCCGCTTCGGTGCCCGGGTGCTGCTCGACCTGCTGGCCGGCGGGGACACCCCGCTGACCGGGCTCGACCTGGTTCGCCGCAAGCCACTGCCGTTCCCACCGGAACCCGTCCGCGCGATCGGCATCAATCTCACCCGCTGGTCAATGGCCCGCGCCGACGCGCGCGAGGGCCGGCGCGACCTCTGGCTCCGTACTCTCGATCGACTCGGTTTGGGGTTTGATTCCTGATGCGTGTCCTGCTCGTCGGCGCCGGTGGCGTCGGCTCCGCCGCCGTAGCCATCGCCGCCCGACGGTCCTTCTTCGAGACCATGGTGGTCGCCGACCACGACGTCGCCCGCGCCGAGCGCGCGGTCGCCGGGCACGGTGACCGTTTCGTCGCAGCCCAGGTCGACGCGTCCTCGGTCGACGCGGTCACCGCGCTGTGCCGGGAACACCGGATCACCCACGTGCTCAACGCCGTCGACCCGCGGTTCGTCATGCCAGTCTTCAACGGTGCGTTCGCGGCCGACGCGGACTACCTGGACATGGCGATGTCGCTGTCCCACCCGCACCCCGCGCTTCCATACTCCGAGACCGGGGTGAAGCTCGGCGATGACCAGTTCGCCGTCGCGGACCGGTGGTCGGTGGCCGGTCGGCTGGCGCTGTGCGGCATCGGGGTCGAGCCCGGCCTGTCCGACGTGTTCGCCCGCTACGCCGCCGACGAACTCTTCAGCGAGATCGACGAGATCGGCGTCCGGGACGGGGCGAACCTCACCGTCGACGGCTACGACTTCGCGCCCTCGTTCTCCATCTGGACCACCATCGAGGAGTGCCTCAACCCGCCCGTGGTCTGGGAGAAGGACCGGGGCTGGTTCACCACCGAACCGTTCTCCGAGCCGGAGATCTTCCACTTCCCGGAGGGGATCGGGCCGGTCGAGTGCGTCAACGTCGAGCACGAGGAGGTGCTGCTCATCCCGCGCTGGGTCAAGGCCAGGCGGGTCACCTTCAAGTACGGCCTCGGAGACGAATTCATCGAGGTGCTCAAGACACTGCACAAGCTCGGCCTGGACGCGGTCTCCCCGGTGCGGGTACGCGGCGTCGAGGTGTCGCCACGCGACGTGGTGGCCGCCAGCCTGCCCGACCCGGCGACCCTCGGCGATCGGATGCGCGGCAAGACCTGCGCCGGCACCTGGGTGCGTGGCCTCGGCCCGCAGGGGCAGCCCCGGGAGGTCTACCTCTACCACGTGGTCGACAACGAGTGGTCGATGCGGGAGTACGGGCATCAGGCGGTGGTCTGGCAGACCGCCGTCAACCCGGTCGTCGCGTTGGAACTGCTCGCCACCGGCGCGTGGTCCGGTGTCGGGGTACTCGGGCCGGAGGCCCTGCCCCCCACGCCCTTCCTCGACCTGCTGAACGGCTACGGCTCGCCCTGGGGCATGGAGGAGCGTTGAGTCCGCCATGCTGACGGCATCTCGACACATCGTCCGTCGCCCCCTGAGGATCGACTATGGGATGACGCGATGCGCGGGCATTGGCGGAGATTCGCGGCTTTCGTAGGTCGGTGACAGCCACCGATCGGCCCTGCCCGGCCACCCTGGAGGGTTGCCGCAGGTGCCGACTCGTCGTCAGAGAAATCGCCCACCGATCCGTCCTGCGAAGCGAAAGGTGCAGGTGACAAGCACGACGGGGGATATTGCACGCAGTGTTTGCGACGACACTCATCGCCGTGACTATGCAACCACCGCAGAATCCTGGGCCGCCGCACTCACCGTCCTTCGGCCCGGGGCCGCGACCACCCGCCGCCCCGAACTGGTTCCGCCGGGCCAGCCCGGGCAGCCGCGTCGTCGTGATCCTCGGCTCGGTGGCCCTGTCGATCCTGCTGCTCTGCTGCGCCGGTACCGCCATCGTCGGCGTGCTCACCGGCGAGCCGGAGCCCACCCGTACCGGCACCGCGGCCGAGGCGCAGCAACCCATCGTGGCGGCGCCCGCCGAGCCGGCCGAGGAGACTCCCGCCCAGGAGGTGTCGCCGATAGCCGCACCCACCACCGCGCCGCCGCCGGCCTCGCCGAGCACGTCCAGTGCCGCACCCCCAGCCGTACCCGTGGTGCAGGTGACAACCGTGACCGAGCAGGCCGCGATCCGGTACGGCGAGCGGACCGTCAAGGACCCGTCCCTGGCCGAGGGCAAACGGGTCATCCGGACCAAGGGCGTGAACGGTGTCCGGACGCTGACGTACGAGGTGACCACCACGGACGGGGTGCGGACGGCCAAGAAGCTCGTCAAGTCCACCGTGACGAAGCAGGCGGTGACCCAGGTCGTCGCCGTCGGCACCAAGAAGGCGCAGTCGTCGAAGTGCGACCCCAACTACAGCGGCTGCGTCCCGATCGCCAGCGACGTCGACTGTGCCGGCGGCAGCGGTAACGGCCCCGCCTACGTCAGTGGACCCATCAGAGTGATCGGCAACGACATCTACGACCTAGACCGCGACGGCGACGGCATAGCCTGCGACTAACCCCCGCCCCTGCCCCCGCCCCGCCCCCGCCCGCCCCCGCCCGCCCCCGCGCCCCCGCCCCCTCGTCCCGCGATCTTGCAGTTTCGGCCTCGGCTTTCCGTGCCTTACGGACAATTCAGCGACCGAAAGTGCAAGATCACGGGGTGGTTGGGGTGGGCTAGCAGAGAGGGCGAGGTTGCGGGGGTTGTCCACAGGGAGGGAACTTATCCACAGGGGAGTGGTTGGAGGTATTGCGGAGCGGTGGGGGTCGTCAGGCTGGGCGGCGTGGCTACCCAGATGTGGCGTACGGATGCGCTGATGCAAGCCCTTACCGTGCGGCGGATTCGCACCCGACTCGCTCGTGAGGAGTTGCTGCGGGTCCGTCGCGGCGTTTACGCCGACCAGCCCTGCGGCGACGGGGACGAGCTACGTGCCCTCATGCTTCGGCTGCCCGGTGAGGCCATGCTGACCAGGCAGAGCGCGGCGCGACGGCACGGCTTCGGCGTGTTGCGTGAAGACGTGGTCCACATCCAACTGCCCGCATCGGTGCCTAAGCCCCGGCTTCCCGGGCTGGTCGTACACCACTCGACCCTTCCCGTGCTTCCGGTCCTCGTCGGGGGTGTGCCCTGCGTCCCAGCGGCCCGTTGCGCGGTTGATCTCGCACGCGCCGTCCGACGACTGGACGCCCTGCCCGTGCTCGACGCGGCGCTGCGGACAGGCTCGGTGACACGGGACGCACTGCTGGAGGAGGTGTCGGCCCATCGTGCGCTGCGCGGCGTCCGGCAGGTGCGCGAACTTGTGCCGTTGGCGGACGGTCGGGCGGAGTGTCGGCAGGAGAGCCAGCTCCGCCTGACGTTGATCGACGGACGCCTGCCGCCACCGGAGCCGCAGCTGTGGGTGCACGACCGCCACGGCATCCGTCTCTACCGGCTGGACCTGGGCTACCGGGAGCGCCGGGTTGGCATCGAGTACGACGGGTCGTCTCACCTGGACCGCGATTGCCTGCGGCGCGACCGGGAACGCATCAACTGGCTCGACGCGAACGGCTGGCGCATGCGCTATTTCACCGACCGCGACCTCTACCAGCGCCCTACCTACATCACCACCACCATCCGCGCAGCCCTCTCCTGACCCCACCCCACCCCTCACCCCGCGCCCCCGCCCCTCGCCCCCAGGCCCTCCCTCCCCCAGACCCTCCTCCCGCCCCGCGATCTTGCACTTTATGCCTGAACTATTGCCACAAACCCGACGCATCGCCGACACAAAGTGCAAGATCGCGGGGCGGGGGCGGGGTGGGGGTGGGGGTGGGGTGGGGGTTTTACGTGGGTAGGTGGGAGCGGATTAGGAAGCGGAGGCCGTCTGGGGCTTCCAGGGAGAAGCCGCTGCCTCTTCCCGGCACCACGTCGACGGTTAGCCGAGTGTGTTTCCACAGTTCCCACTGGGACTTTGATATCCAGAAATCGACCGGCTCGGACACCCCGTCCACGGAGAGCGATTCGAGCAGGACGTCGGACGAGCCGGTGCGGAACTCGCCCGCCGGGAAGCACATCGGGGCGCTGCCGTCGCAGCAGCCGCCGGACTGGTGGAACATCAGCGGCCCGTGCCGCCCCCGCAGCGACCGGATCAACTCGGCCGCGGCGGGGGTGACGGAGACGACGGGCATCAGAAGAAGCCGAGCTTCTTGGTGGAGTAGCTGACCAGCAGGTTCTTGGTCTGCTGGTAGTGCTCCAGCATCATCTTGTGGTTTTCCCGCCCGATGCCGGACTGCTTGTACCCGCCGAACGCCGCGTGCGCGGGGTACGCGTGGTAGCAGTTCGTCCACACCCGGCCGGCCTGGATGGCCCGCCCGGCTCGATACGCGGTGTTCATGTCCCGGGTCCAGACGCCGGCGCCCAGCCCGTACAGGGTGTCGTTGGCGGTCTTGACGGCGTCGTCGAGGTCGGCGAACGAGGTCACGGAGACCACCGGCCCGAAGATCTCCTCCTGGAAGATCCGCATCGAGTTGTCGCCCTCGAAGATGGTCGGCTCGACGTAGTACCCGCCCGACAACTCGCCGCCCAGGTCCGCGCGTGACCCGCCGGTGAGCACCCGGGCGCCCTCCTGCCGGCCGATGTCCAGGTAGGACAGGATCTTTTCAAGTTGGTCGTTGGAGGCCTGCGCCCCGATCATCGTGTCGGTGTCCAGGGGATGCCCCTGCACGATCTGCTCGGTGCGGGAGACCGCGGCGGCGAGGAAGTCGCTGTAGTGGCCCTGCTGGATCAGCGCCCGGGACGGGCAGGTGCAGACCTCGCCCTGGTTGAGCGCGAACATGGTGAAGCCTTCCAGGGCCTTGTCCAGGAAGTCGTCGGATGCGGCGCTGACGTCGTCGAAGAAGATGTTCGGGCTCTTGCCGCCCAGCTCCAGGGTGACCGGTTTGATGTTCTCACTGGCGTACTGCATGATCAGCCGCCCGGTGGTGGTCTCGCCGGTGAACGCGACCTTGGCCACCCGGGACGAGGACGCCAGCGGCTTGCCGGCCTCCACCCCGAAGCCGTTGACGATGTTGAGCACCCCCGGCGGCAGCAGGTCCGCCACCAGCGACAACCAGTAGTGGATGGACGCCGGGGTCTGCTCGGCCGGCTTGAGCACCACGGCGTTGCCGGCGGCCAGCGCGGGCGCCAGTTTCCAGGTGGCCATCAGGATTGGGAAGTTCCACGGGATGATCTGCCCGACCACGCCGAGCGGCTCGTGGAAGTGGTACGCCACGGTGTCGTCGTCGAGCTCGCCAAGTGAGCCCTCCTGAGCCCGGATCGCCCCGGCGAAGTAGCGGAAATGGTCGATGGCGAGCGGGATGTCGGCAGCGAGCGTCTCCCGGACCGGTTTGCCGTTCTCCCAGCTCTCGGCGATGGCCAGGGATTCCAGGTTCTCCTGCATGCGGTCGGCGATCCGATTGAGGATGAGCGCCCGTTCGGCCACCGAGGTGCGGCCCCAGGCGTCGGCTGCGCCGTGCGCGGCGTCCAGGGCCTTCTCCACGTCGGGGGCGGTGCCTCGGGCCACCTCGGTGAAGGTCTGCCCGGTGACCGGGGTGGGGTTCTCGAAGTAGTCGCCGCCGTGCGGCTTGACGTATTCGCCGCCGATGAAGTGGTCGTAACGGGACTGCCAGTGGGTGGGCGCGTCGTAGCGCGTCATGGTTACCTCCGCCGTCGTGGTGCGGGTGTGCCGACGGCGACGCTAGTTTCAGGAACGTTGCAGCCACGTTGCGCGCGGTAGGTCGTACTCCCCGGCGAGCTGGTCGATGCGGGCGAGGGCGAGCGGCCGGCGCGGCGCGCCCACCGGCAACGCCCGCGCCAGGGCCTGCCAGGCGGTCAGGTCGTCGGCGCCGGCTGGCGTCGCGGTCCACCCCGCGAGCAGCGCCGGGTCCGCGGCGGCCAGCACGGCCGCGCGGAGCTGGCCGTCGATCAGCCGGCGCAGTCGCGTCACTCCCGGCGCGTCCGAGCCGGGCAGCAAGGGCCCGGAGTACGCGTCGAGCGCGCCCCCGGGGTCGCCCCGGTCCAACCGGTCGGCGACGGTGGTGAAGTCGGCGCGGACGGTGCCGCGCAGCCGGTAGGGGCGGGAGTCGAGCAGCTCGGGGCCGAGCGCCCGGCGCAGCCGGGACAGCTCCGCGCGCAGGGTGACCGGGTGCAGTCGGTCGTCGCCGTACAGGTCGAGGCCGAGTTGTTCGCCGGTGCGCCCCTCGGGGTGGTGGAGCAGCAGCACCAGCAGCTCGCTGTGCCGACGGCCCAGCCGGACGCGCCGCCCGTCGACCCGCAGCTCCGCCTCGTCCCGGCCGAGCGCGGTCACGGTGGCCACGCCCGGCTCCACCGGCCGGTCGGTGGCGAGCTGTGCCTCGGCGGCCCGGGCGGTGGCCCGCACCAGTGCGAGGCTGTGCGGGTTGGCCAGGTGGTCACCGCCGGTGATGTCGACCGCGCCGAGCAGAAGCCCGGTGGCCGGGTCGTGGATCGGCGCGGCGGCGCAGGTCCAGCGTTGCACCCGCCGGCTGAAGTGCTCGGTGGCGAAGATCTGCACGCTGTGGTCGACGGCCAGGGCGGTGCCGGGGGCGTTGGTGCCGGCGTGCTTCTCGTCCCAGCGTGCGCCAGGCACGAAGTTCATCCGCTCGGCGTGCCGGAGCACCCCCGGGTGGCCCTCCACCCAGAGCAGCCGCCCGTACGCGTCGCAGACCGCCATCAGGTGCGCGCCGTCCTGTGCGATTCCGCCGAGCAGGTCCCGGAAGAGCGGCAGCACCCGGGCCAGCGGGTGCGCGGCCCGGTAGCCCGCCAGTGCGTCGTCGGTCAGGTCGACCGGCGGGGTGGCCTCCGGGTCCAGTCGGGCGGATCGTTCCCAGGAGCGGCGAACCACCTCGCGAACCCGCTGTGGCGCGGCTCCGGCGGCGAGGAACGCCTCGTGGGCGGCGCCCACCTGCGCGATCCGCTCCGCCGGATCCGCGCCGAACTCCAGGGCGAGCCACGGGTCAGCCATCGGGCGACCTCCTCGACGCCCATCGTGACGCAGCTCACCCCCGATCGCCAACCGCTCGATCCGGTCGGGACGGTGGGCGCAGACGGCATGAGGCGGGACGAAGCCCGCAGAGTCTGGGTTGCGATGGTTTGTCCGTCGGACGCTGCCGTGGAAGATGACTTCGGAGGGTGCTTACAGAACCCTTAACCCGGGCCTGCGACCGTATGCCGGGCAAGCCGAACTCGGGGGAGCGGACAACGTGCGGGTGCTGGTGGCGGACGACGAGCGATTGTTGGCGGACACGGTGGCCGAAGGTCTGCGCCGCTTTTCGATGGCCGTCGACGTCTGCTACGACGGTGCCGGTGCGCTGGAGCGGATCGGAGTGAACCGGTACGACGTCGCGGTACTCGACCGGGACATGCCGGGGCACACCGGCGACGAGGTGTGCCGCAGCATCGCCGACGCACAGGTCGGCACCCGGGTGCTCCTACTCACCGCGGCGGCCGGCATCCGGGACCGGGTGGAGGGCCTCGGGCTCGGCGCGGACGACTACCTGACCAAGCCGTTCGCCTTCGCCGAGTTGGTGGCCCGGGTGCAGGCTCTCGGTCGACGCTCCACCCCGGCGCTGCCACCGGTGCTCGCCCAGGATGGCCTGGTGCTGGACGAGGGGCGGCACGTGGCGACCCGGGACGGCCGCCCGCTCGCGTTGAGCCCGAAGGAGTTCGCCGTGCTGCACGTGCTGCTGCGCGCGGACGGGCAGGTGGTCAGCGCCGAGGATTTGCTGGAGCAGGCCTGGGACGAGTTCGCCGACCCGTTCACCAACGCCGTGCGGGTCACCGTGATGACCCTGCGCAGGAAGCTCGGTGATCCCGCGATCATCCACACGGTTCCGAAGGCCGGCTACCGCATCGGCGGCACCGCATGAGCTGGACCCCCCGACGTCGGGTGTTGCTGGTTGGCCTGCTGGCGCTGCTGGTCGGGCCGGTGCTGCCGGCGGTCGGCAGGTGGCTGTTCGAGCTGATCTGGGTCCGTGGCCAGCAGGCCTGTGACCTACCGGTGCCCGGGGTGACGACGGTGTGCGCCGACATACGCGCGGGGGCGTTCGTGTTGCCCGTGTTGGCCGTGCTGCTCGTGGTCCTGACCACCTTGGTGGCGCTCTGGTTCGGCGCGGCGTGGTGCCTGCGCCCGGTCCGTGACCTGGCCGGGCCGATCGAGCACCTCGGCCCGCAGAACCTCGGTCACCGGATCCGGCCCCGCGGCCGTGACGAGCTGGCTCGGCTGTCCCGGGCGATCGACGAGATGATGGAACGCGTCTCCGCCGGCTACGAGGGGCAGCGGCGGTTCGCGGCGAACGCCTCGCACGAGCTGCGTACCCCCCTCGCGGTGCAGCGGACGCTCATCGAGGTCGGCATGGCCCGTGCGCTCACCGGCGAGCAGTTGGAGCTGTTGACCGGCCAACTGCTGGAGACCAACGAGCGCAACGAGCGGCTGATCGAGGGCCTGCTCGCGCTCAGCGAGAGCGACCAGGGCCTGCGATCGCGGATACCGCAGCGGCTCGACACGATTGTCGAGGCGGTGCTCGCCGGGTACCAGGATCGTGCTCGGGAGGCCGAGGTCACCATCGACACCCATCTCGCTCCCCGGGTCGTCGTCGGCGAACGGGTGCTGCTGGAGCGTCTGGTCACCAACCTGGTGGAGAACGGGCTCAAGTACAACCGGCGCGGCGGTTCGCTGACCGTCACGGTGGGCGGTGCGCCCGCGCTGTCCGTGGTCAACACCGGCCAGCCCGTGCCGGCCGAAGCGGTGGCCGGTCTCTTCGAGCCGTTCCGCCGGCTCGCCCGGGACCGCACCTCGCACGGCGGAGGCGCCGGCCTGGGCCTGGCCATCGCCCGCTCGATCACCCAGGCGCACGACGGCATCATCGCGGCCCGGCCCGCCGAGCACGGCGGCCTACGGGTCGACGTCCAACTACCCCACCTGACCTAACCCGCACACCCACATCGCCGGGGTCCGCGTACCGCTGGATCCCACCTGAGGCGTGCCCGAAAACAGTGCCCGAGAACAGCGAGGAGAAACGATGTCACGCACCGTTGGCCAGGTTCGGGCCGATGTCGAGGAGGCCGCCCGCTGGCTTTCCGGCCGCGTGGTCCGCACACCCGTGCTGCGGTCCTCGGTGATCGACGGACTGGCCGGGGCTCGCGTCCTGCTGAAGGCGGAGAATCTCCAGAACGGCGGCTCGTACAAGATGCGTGGCGCGCTGCGGGCGGTTGGCCGGCTCGCCTCGGCCGGACACACCGGGGTGATCGCGCAGAGCACCGGCAACCACGCGGTGGCGGTGGCGTTGGCGGCCCGGGAGCACGGACTGGCGGCGACGGTGGTGCTGCCGGTCGACGCGGCGCCGACGAAGGTCGACCGGGCGCGCGCGGCGGGGGCGCGGGTGGTGTTCGCCGGCACCGACGTCGGGGAGCGGGTCGCGGCGGCCAACGGGCTCAGCGACGAGAGCGGTCACCCCGTGATCGACGCGTACGACCACCCGGACGTCATCGCCGGGCAGGGCACTGCCAGCCTGGAGCTGATCGAGGAGGCCGAGCGCGCGGGCACACCGCTGGACGCGCTGGTCGTACCGGTCGGGGGTGGTGGCGGGGTGGCGGGCGCCTGCCTGGCCGCCGCCGGCACCGGCATCGAGGTGTACGGCGTGGAACCGGCAGGTTGTGACTCGCTCGCCCGCAGCCTGGCGGCCGGTGAGCGTGTCCCGGTCGCGCCGGCGCCGACGATCGCGGACGGGCTGCGGCCGTCCTGCGTGGGTGAGCTGCCGTTCGCGATCGTGCGGAACGTGCTGCGCGGGGTCGTCCGGGTCGACGACGACGAGATCGGGGCGGCGTTCCGGTTGATCCTGATGGAACTCAAGGTGCTCGTCGAGCCGTCCGGGGCGGCTGGCCTGGCCGGCGTGCTCCGGCTCGCCCCCGAAGCTGACCGGCGGCGGACGGTCGGCGTGGTGCTGACCGGCGGCAACGTCGAGGCGGCGCTGGTGGCCCGGTTGACGGTCGGGCGACCCGCCGTGGTGACGACTGTGGAAGGGGTGGCGGCGTGAGCGCCCCAACTCGGATCGGGATTCTGTTCGGTGGACCGTCGGCGGAGCACGAGGTGTCCTGCGCGTCCGCGCTCGGGGTGGTCCGGGCGCTGGCTGGCGGCGGTTATCGCACGGTCGCCATCGGCGTCACCCGCAGCGGCGGGTTTCGGCTGATGCCCGACGCGCTGCTGGCCGAGTTGCGTGACCGGCCGGCCGGCGAGCGGGCCATCGACGACCGCCTGGTGGTGACCGGGCCGGCCGTCGAGTTGCGGGCCGGTCCGCGTCCGGGCGTCGTGCAGGTGTCCGCCGGTAACGCCCCCGGCGCGGTGCACGCCGAGCTCGACGTGGTCTTCCCGGTCCTGCACGGCCCGTTCGGTGAGGACGGTGTGGTGCAGGGGCTGTTGGAGTCGCTGAACGTGCCGTACGTCGGGTGCGGCATCCTCGCCTCGGCGGTGGGCATGAACAAGGTGGCGATGAAGCGGGCGCTGCGTGCCGAGGGCATCCCGGTCACCCCGCATGTCGCGTTCGACGCGCAGACCTACCGGGCGGCCGATGACCCGGAGAAGCTGGTGGTCGGGCTGCGCCGGCCGCTCTTCGTCAAACCGGCCAGCATGGGTTCCTCGATCGGCATCTCCCGGGTCGGTGCGGGCGACGACCTGGCTGCTGCCGTGGAGGAGGCGCTTCGCCACGACCAACTCGTCATTGTCGAGCAGGGGGTTACCGGCCGGGAGTTGGAGTGCGCGGTGCTCGGTGGCTGGCGCCCCGAGGCGTCGGCGGTGGGTGAGGTACGGGTCGCTGGCGGATGGTTCGACTACCAGCAGAAGTACTTCGGCGACGCCGACCCGATGATCGTTCCGGCCGTGCTGCCGGACGAGGTGACCGAGCGGGTCCGCGAGCTGTCGCTGCGCGCGTTCGCCGCGATCGGCGGGTGGGGCCTGGCCCGGGTCGACTTCTTCTACGACGAGACGACCGGCGAGGTGTACGTCAACGAGCTGAACACCATGCCCGGCTTCACCGCGCACTCGATGTATCCGAAGGTGTGGGCGGCTGTCGGTGTCGGCTACCGGGAGGTGGTGGACCGACTCGTCGAGTTGGCCCGTACCCGGCACGCCGAACGGCCCGTGACCACTGCGGGGAGCGTCCGATGATCCTGCTCTCCGATTCCCGGGTGGCGGCCGTGCCCAGCGCCGATGACGGCGACCCGTTGGTGGACCTGCGTGAGCTGCCGGAGTTGCGGCTCGACGGCCGGGCGGTCGACCCCGTCGGGGCGTACGCCCGGCTGCGCGCCGGAGTCGTGGACCGCCTGTTGGCCGCGCAGCGTGCCCTGCCCAGCGGGATGCGCCTGCTTGTCGTCGAGGGATACCGGCCGTACCAGGCGCAGCTGGCCATCTTCGCTGGCTACCGGGACGAACTGCGCCGACGGCACCCGGACTGGTCGCCGCAGCGGCTGCACCGGGAGACCGCCAAGTTCGTCTCGCCGGTCGAGGTGGCCCCACACAGCACGGGCGGGGCCGTGGACCTGACGCTGTGCACCGACGACGGCGTGGAACTGGACCTGGGCACGGCCATCGACGCCACCCCGGAGGACAGCGCCGACGCCTGCTTCACCGACGCACCCACCGTCGGCGCAACCGCCCGCCGGCACCGGCAGATCATGGTGGACGCTCTCGGCGGTGCCGGGATGGTGAACTACCCGACCGAGTGGTGGCACTGGTCGTACGGGGACCGTTACTGGGCGCTGATCACCGGTGCGCCGCACACCCGGTACGGGCCGGTGGACCTGGCTGCCGCGCGATCGATACCCGTGCCGGCTGAACGGTAGGAGCCTCCCGTCCGTACCAGGTGAGTGAAGGACACCACCGAGGACGGGAGTGACGGCGATGAGGGTGCAGCGCAGGCACGTGCTGGCGGCGACCGTGGCGGTGCTCGCCGCAGCGGGTGTGGCGGTGGGGACCAGCTTCGGGTTCGCTGACACCTCCCCGGCACGGTCGTCTGTCTGCTCCGGCTCCGTCACCTTCTCGGCGGAGGGCGGGGCGCCGGCGGCGACCAGCGACCGTTTCCCGGTGGGTACCCGGCTGCGGGTGACCAACCTCGACAACAATCGGGCGGCCACGGTGACGGTGACCGGCCCGTCGGGCAGTTGTGTGCTGCTCAACGCGGCGGCCATGGAGCTGGTCCGGGAGCCGGGGAAGAACGTGATCCGCCGCAACGTGGTGGAACGGCTGGACGGGGCGGCGCCGCCGGTCGCGCAGCCGGCCGCCGGTACGGTCCGTCCCGGCGTCGCGTCGCCTGGCGCACCCGGTCCGGCGCCGCGCTCGGCCTGCTCGGGGTCGATCACCTTCTTCGCTGAGGGTGGAGTGCCGGCGGCGACGAGCGGGCAGTTCCCGGTGGGCACGCGGCTGCGGGTGACCAACCTGGACAACAACCGGGCGACGACGGTGACGGTGAACGGCCCGTCGGGCAGTTGTGTGCTGCTCAACTCCGCGGCGATGGACCAGATCCGCGAGCCGGGCAAGAACCTGATCCGCCGCAACACCGTCGAGGTGCTGCGCTGACGTCAGGACCTCCCCGTCGTCCCGGCGAAGGCGGCGTCGAGGATGTCGGCGCCGCGGGTGAGGTGCGCGTCGGTGATCACCAGCGGTGGCAGGAAGCGCAGGACATTGCCGTACGTGCCGCAGGTCAGGGTGAGCAGACCAGCGGCGTGGCAGGCGGCGGAGATCGCCGCGGTGGCGACCGGGTCGGGGGTGAGCGTGCCCGGTCGCACCAGCTCCACGGCGAGCATCGCGCCCCGGCCGCGCACCTCGGCGACCCGGGGATCCCGCTCGGCGACGGCCCGTAGCCGGGGGACCAGCACGGACTCGATCCGCCGCGCCGCACCGACCAGGTCCAGCTCGTGCATGGTCTCGATGGTGGCCAGCGCGGCGGCGCAGGCGATCGGGTTGCCGCCGTACGTGCCACCGAGGCCGCCGACGTGCACCGCGTCCATCAGCTCGGCCCGGCCGGTCACCGCAGCCAGCGGCAGGCCACCGGCGATGCCCTTGGCCAGGGTCACCAGGTCGGGCTCGACCCCCTCGTGCTGGCAGGCGAACCAGTCGCCGGTACGGCAGAAACCCGTCTGGATCTCGTCGGCGACGAAGACCACCCCGGCCGCCGTCGCCCAGGCCCGCAGCGCCGGCAGGAAACCCGGCGCGGGTACGACGAAGCCGCCCTCGCCCTGGATCGGCTCGATGAGCAGTGCGGCGACGTTGTCCGCGCCCACCTGCTTCTCGATCATCTCGACTGCCCGTGCCGCCGCCTCCGCGCCGGGGAGCCCGCCGTCCCGCAGCGGGTACGACATCGGCACCCGGTAGATCTCCCCGGCGAACGGCCCGAACCGGTGCTTGTACGGCATGTTCTTCGCGGTCAACGCCATGGTCAGGTTGGTCCGGCCGTGGTACGCGTGGTCGAAGACCACCACGGCGGGCCGCCCGGTCGCGTGTCGGGCGATCTTGACGGCGTTCTCCACCGCCTCCGCGCCGGAGTTGAACAGCGCCGAGCGCTTCTCGAACCCGCCCGGCGTCAGCGCGTTCAGCTGCTCGCACACCGCCACGTACGACTCGTACGGCGCGACCATGAAGCAGGTGTGGGTGAACCGCTCGACCTGCGCCCGGACCGCCTCGACCACCCTTGGCGCCGAGTTGCCGACGCTGGTCACGGCGATGCCGGCGGCGAAGTCGATCCACTCCCGCCCGTCGACGTCGGTGAGCGTCCCGCCCGACGCGTGATCCACGTAGGACGGAATCACGCTGCCGACACCCCGGGCGACGGCACTGCCCCGCCGCTTGTGCAGCTCCTCCGACGACGCCATGGGTCAGCCCTCGATGTTGTGCATGACGTGCTTGAGCCGGGTGTAGTCCTCCAGGCTGTAGACCGACAGGTCCTTGCCGTGCCCGGAGTGCTTGAAGCCGCCGTGCGGCATCTCGGAGACGAACGGTATGTGCGTGTTGACCCAGACGCACCCGAAGTCCAGTCGCCGGGTCATCCGCATCGCCCGGCCGTGGTCCTTCGTCCAGACCGACGCCGACAGGCCGTAGTCGACGCCGTTGGCCCAGCGCACCGCCTCGTCCTCGTCGGTGAAGCGCTGCACGGTGATGACCGGGCCGAACACCTCGTCCTGGATGATCTCGTCGGCCTGGCGCAGCCCGGAGACCACGGTCGGCGCGTAGAAGTAGCCGCGCTCACCCTGTCGGGAGCCACCGGTCTGGATCGCCGCGTGGTCCGGCAGTCGGTCGACGAAGCCGCTGACCCGGGCGAGCTGGTTGGCGTTGTTCAGCGGACCGTAGAGCACGTCGGCGTCGTCCGGTGCGCCGGTCTTCGTGCCGCGGGCCTGCTCGGCGAGTGCCGCCACGAAGTCGTCGTGGATGCCCGGGCCGGCCAGCACCCGGGTGGCCGCGGTGCAGTCCTGCCCGGCGTTGAAGTAGCCACCCATCGCGATGGCCTCGGCCGCCGCCGCCACATCCGCGTCGTCGAAGATCACCACCGGGGCCTTCCCGCCCAACTCCAGGTGGGTCCGCTTCAGGTCGGGGGCCGCCGCGGCGGCGACCTCCATGCCCGCGCGGGTCGAGCCGGTGATCGACACCAGCTGCGGGGTCGGGTGCGACACGAGGGTACGACCGGTGTCCCGGTCGCCGCAGACCACGTTGAACACCCCGGGCGGGAAGAACTCGGCGGCGATCTCGGCGAGCAGCAGCGTCGACACCGGCGTGGTGTCCGACGGCTTGAGCACCACCGTGTTGCCCGCGGCGAGTGCCGGTGCGATCTTCCAGACCGCCATCATCAGCGGGTAGTTCCAGGGGGTGACCTGGGCACAGACGCCGATCGGCTCGCGCCGTACGTACGAGGTGTGCCCCGCCATGTACTCCCCGGCGGACCGCCCCTCCAACATCCGGGCGGCGCCGGCGAAGAACCGGAACTGGTCCACCGCCGGCGGCAGCTCCTCCTCGGCGGTGAGCTGGCGCGGCTTGCCGGTGTTGCGGACCTCGGCGTCGACCAGCTCGGCAGCACGCGCCTCCACGGCGTCGGCGAGCTTGAGCAGCGCCCTCTGCCGCTCGGCCGGGGTGACCTCCCGCCAGCTCTCGAAGGCGGTGGCGGCGGCACTCATCGCCGCGTCCACGTCGGCGGGGCCGGAGACCGGGGCCTGGGCGAACACCTCACCCGTGCAGGGGTCGACCAGGTCGGCGTAGCCGCCATCGGCCGGATCGACGTAGGAGCCGTTGACGAAGTTGCGCAGCTGCTGCTGGTCACTCATGACGAGATCACTCCGAGGGGGCCGGGGACGCGGTTCTGCGGCGGTTATCGCAATCTGTCTGCCATCTTCGCTACTGAATTCGCGGCAGACAAGGGTTCTGGCGACTGTTTCCGTCGGCTGCTCTCTCGTCTACGCTGCTCGACGTGGAGCCCGCAGCCTTCTTCGTCGCCTCCCGCCCCGCCACCGGCGAGGGGGAGTTGGCCGTCCACCACCCGTACGACGGGCGCCCGGTGGGGCGTACCACCCTCGCCACGCCCGACCAGGTCGAAGCCGCCATCGCCGCGGCGGCCGAGGTGGCCGCGCAGGCCGCGGCCCTGCCCGCGCACGCCCGCGCGGCGGCCCTGGACCACGTGTCCCGACGGCTCGCCGAGCGCGCCGAAGAGGTCGCCGCCCTGATCACCGCGGAGAACGGCAAGCCGCTCAAGTGGGCGCGGGCCGAGGTGGGGCGGGCGGTGTCGACCTTCCGGTGGGCCGCCGAGGAAGCCCGACGCTTCTCCGGTGAGTTGCAACGACTCGACACGGACCCGGCCGCCGGCGGTCGGATCGCGCTGGTCCGGAGGGTGCCGAGAGGGCCGGTGCTCGGCATCACGCCGTTCAACTTTCCGCTCAACCTCGTCGCCCACAAGGTGGCACCGGCCATCGCCGTCGGCGCGCCGATCATCGTCAAGCCCGCACCCGCGACGCCCCTGTCCGCGCTGCTGCTCGGCGAGCTGTTGGCCGAGACCGATCTTCCGGTCGGGATGTTCTCGGTGCTGCCGCTGCCCAACGACCGCGCCGCCGAGCTGGTCACCGACCCCCGGCTGCCGGTGGTGTCGTTCACCGGCTCCGGGCCGGTCGGCGCGGCCATCCGCCGCGAGGCGCCGGAGAAGCACGTGACGCTGGAGTTGGGCGGCAACGCGGCGGCCGTGATCTGCGCGGACTGGACGTCCGACGAGGACCTGGGCTTCGCCGCGCAGCGCATCGCGACGTTCGCCAACTACCAGGCCGGCCAGTCGTGCATCGCCGTCCAGCGGGTGTACGTGCACCACGCGCTCTACGCCGACTTTCTGCCCCGGCTGGTGGCGGCGGTGCGGGGGCTGCGTACCGGAGACCCCGCCTCGGAGCTGACGGACGTCGGGCCGATGGTGTCCGAGGACGCGGCCCGCCGGGTCGAGACGTGGGTGGCCGAGGCGGTCACCGCCGGTGCCACCGTCGAGGTGGGCGGCGAGCGCGACGGCGCGACGTACCCCCCGACCGTGCTCACCGGCGTGCCGGCCACGGCCAAGGTCCTCGCCGAGGAGGTCTTCGGGCCTGTGCTGGTGGTCGCCCCGGTCGCCGACGACCAGGCCGCGTTCACCGCGGTCAACGATTCGGCGTACGGATTGCAGGCCGGCGTGTTCACCCACCGCCTGGACGTCGCCTTCTCCGCCGCCCGCACACTCGAGGTGGGCGGGGTGATCGTCGGCGACGTGCCGTCCTACCGCGCCGACCAGATGCCGTACGGCGGGGTGAAGGGCAGTGGCGTCGGCCGGGAGGGGTTGCGCAGCGCGATGGACGACTACACCGAACCCCGGGTCATGGTGCTGACCGGCCTCGCCCTGTGAGCGGCTTCGTGCTCTAGTCGGCCTGCCAGGTGCCGTCGTCGCGAACCCTCGCGGGGGCGCGGCCGAGCAGCAGAGTCGTCAGCGCGGCGTCGATGGTGTCGCCGAGGAACCACTCACCGGCCTGGTCGAGCGCGAAGACCCGGCCGCGCTCGTCCACCGCCAGGATGCTGTCCTGCTGCTCGGTGCCGATCGGGAAGAGTCGCGCGCCGAGCACCGCGCCGAAGTCCGCGAGCGTGTCGGCGGTGTGCGCGATGGTGTGCGGGCGGATGTCGAAACGGGAGATCCACACCTGCTCGCCCCGGCCGCGGCGGGCACCGACCAGGCTGGGGAACGCGGTCAGCGCCTCCACGGCGGCGGGAAAGACCGTGTGCTGGTGGGTCAGCCCCGGCACCGCGGTGACATCCCGCACGGCTGCGGCGGCCATGATCTGGTCCCCGATGTGGGGATGCCACCCGGCCGCGACCAGAGCGTTGGCGACCTCCGCCGGGAAGCGTCCAGGATCGGGGTCGGGCTGCGCCGGCGCCCGCCAGGTTTCGGTGTAGGCCCGAGCCGACTCCGGCAGGACGTTGGCGCGCACCAGGAAGGTGATGCACGAGTCGCAGGGCAGCTCGGCGGGGCCACCAGCGGGATCACCCGGCTCACGGATCCGGACGATCTCGAACGGGGCGTCCTCCAGCAAGGCCGCTGCTTCGGCCCGACCCATCGGCGCGATGCCCTCGGCGGCCCGGCGGTGGTCGTATTCGTGCAGCACGTCGGAGACCACGATCAGCTCGGCGTGAGCTTCCCCGCCACGGACCAGATCGCCAGGGGGCAGCTGGTCCAGATAGGTGCGGACGAGCGGGTGATGGTTCAGCGGCACCCCGCCCTTCGCGCCCTGGGCCGTCCAGATTCGTCCGTCGATGGTCAGCTGCGCGGCGGTGTTCGGGGTAGCTGACCGATGGATTTCCCGGGCCAGCAGACTGGACGGATCGACAGTCCGGGGAGCGGTCGGCCCCGCGGGCTGGCTGCGCCGGTACAACTCGGCCACCACCGTGCTCGGCACCCGGGGCCAGGTGGTGACCTTGCCGGTCTGCTTGTCGATGACGCTCGTCGGGAGGTCGCCAGGGACCGTGCGTACCTCGGTGGGCACGACTGACGTGATGACGTAGCCGAGGTCGAACTCGTCGACCATCGGCGTGCACTCGTGGCCGAGGCGCTGCGAATCACGGCGAGCCCAGGTGGCCGCGAGCTGCTCGGCCTGTCGACGGTCGATCACGCACTGAAACTACCGGACTACACGAATCGATGGCGGCCGGTATGGTGCTGCTCTACCGACGGTGACGGGAGGGCGGCGGTGAGCGAACACGTGGACCGGGGCGCCAATCGTGAGCTAAGGGCCCGATTCGACGACGTGTACGGGCAATACCAGCAGCTCAGGTCCGGTTTGGACACCCTGCAGGCGCGGCTCGCCGAGCTGCGGGTGACCCGACGGTCGGCCGACGGGCAGGTGACGGCGACAGTGGGCGCCCAGGGCCAGTTGATCGAGGTCGAGCTGGCACCCGCCGTCTACCGGGACCGGGACGCCGGCGCGCTCAGCCGAAAAATCACCGAAACAGTCCGCACCGCCGCGACCGCCGCCGCCGACGCCACCCGCGACCTCGTCGCCGAGAGCATGCCGACCGGCTCCGGGTCGGTGGACTTCCTGCGTACTGGAGATTACGGCGCGCTGCTCGGCCGCGCCGATGCCGTGCTCGGCAGGGGCGAGGGGACGGCATGACCGACGGGCAGCTCTGGCTCGACCCGTCCCGGGCCCGCCGGGGCGGTGCCGACCTGGCACTCGCCGGCGAGGCCGTGACGGCCCGTCGGGCGGCGGAAGGCGGTGCGATCGAGGCCGCCAGCGGTGCCAGGCCATGGGGTCGTGACGACATCGGCGCCGCCTTCGAGCGTAACTACCGCGGGTTCGAGCAGACCGTGCTGCGGGCCTGGGCGGGCGTCGGGCACCGGCTCACCGAGCTGGGCGGCGACGTGGTTGGAGCCGTCGATGCGAGCGTGCAGACCGACGGGGCCAGCGCCGCCCGGTTCGGTCGGGCCGCCGACCAGCGCTGACGGCCGGCGATCCCGATGAGCGTGCTGCCGAGCCCGATTCCGCATCCACTCGACTACACACCCTGGGACGTGCCGGGCTGGATCTACAACGCCCTCGACTGGGTGGTCGGCGTGCAGTGGCCGGAGGGCAACGAGCGGGCCGTCTGGGACGTCGCCGACCAGTGGTACGCCGTCGCCTCCGTACTCGCCGGCCCACACGCTGATGCGGCTGCGGCCGCCGTCGAGGTGCACAGCGGGTACGGCGGCGTCGGTGCGGTCGACGCGGCGTTCGAGGCGGCCTGGCGGGGGATCGCCGAAGGCGCCGAGGCGCCGCTACCTGTGCTGCTCGCGGTCACCGCCGACCTTGGCCGGCTTGTCGAGGAGTGCGGCTGCGACATCGAGGGCGCCAAACTGGAAGTCTGGATCGAGCTGGGCATCCTGGTCGTCGAGCTGCTCTCGGTGGCGGTGGTGGCGGTGCTCACGGCCGGGGCCGCCACGCCGGCCGCCGGTGCGGCGATCACCGCGACCCGGTTGCTGGTCCAACAGATCTTCAAACGGCTGATGGGCCAACTGGCCAGCAAATCCCTCAAACACGGGCTCAAGGAGGCCGGCGAGCGAGCCGCCAAGGAGGTCGCGCGGGGTGGCGTGCGCGGGCTCGCCAAGCGCGCCGCCCGTGAAGGGGCGGAGGAGGCCGCCGAAGAAGCCGGGGTCACCCTGGCCACCCAGGCGTACCAGAACTCCACCGGGCGGGCGCACGGCCTGGACCTGACCGACCTCGGCGCGTCGGCGGTCGGCGGGCTCGCCGGCGGGGCCGTGGCACCGCTGGCCGGTCTGGGCCGGCACGCGACCGGGCGAGCGGCGCGAGTCGGGGAACATCTGGGGCGGGAGATGACCGGCGAGGTGCTCGCCGAGAGCGCCGCCAGCCTCGCCACCGGTCAGGGTATGACCTCGGTGGAGGACGTGGCACGCGCCGCCGCGTCCGGGGCCACCGGCTCGGCCACCGGCCAGACCGATCACGCGTTACGTGCCCGGCTCGACGCCCAGGCCAACGCCCTCACCGGGGCTCCACTCGCCGGCCCCTCCCTTCCTTCCGTGGCACCTCTCGCGGGCGATTCGGCGTCCTCTGCGTCTGCCTCTACCGGGGCTGCGTTCACGGCGGCTTCGCCTCCGGTGGCCGCGAGTGTGGCGGCAGCGGACGACGTGGTTCTGTCCCCGGTTGTTCCAATGCAGGCGGCGGCGGTCGCCACGTCGTCGCCGGACCAGGTGGTGGTGCTGCTGCCGCCCACCAACGACTCCAACGTGAACGGGCCGTCGCCGCTGCCGGTCGGCGCACTCTCCGACGCGGACGTTGCTGAGCGTTCGCTGCGTCCGTCCGAATCGATGCCGTCCACGGACGGGCCTCTCACAGAGCGGGCCGGCACAGCGCACCCGGTGGCCGCGGACCCGACGCTTCCCCCGGTGGCGGCCGACCCGACGCTCTCATCGGTGGCGGCCGACCCGACGCATTCGTCGGCGGGCACCGATCCGAGGCTCTCGTCGGTGGCGGCCGATCCGACGCTCTCGTCCGTGGCCGCACCCGTGGCCGGGACCCTCGAACCGACCAGTGGGCCGGCCACCGGTGTCACGCCGGGCCAGCACGCCGCCACCTCAGCCCCAACCGCCTGGTCTCCGTCGACTGCCACGCCAGCGCCGACGACCACCCCCGGGCCGACAGTGCCGGTCACGTTCGCCGCCCCGACCGCGACCAACGGCCCGCTGCCGGGCACCAACACTGCACCGGCGGTGGGCCGATACGCCGTGCCAGCGCGCGTCCCGACGCCGGAGACGCTCGCACCGGTACGAGCGCCGGCCCATCCGGCTCGGGGCAGGGCGTCGATCCCCGTCGACGTGGCGGCGTTCGGCGATCCGTCGGTGCCCACACCCGACACCGACGCCTGGTACGCGGCGCAGTGGGCCGCCGAGGCGGAAGCCGCCGAGCGGCGGCGCTACCAGGGCCACTACGAGTCGCAGCGGACCGGATTCGAGAACAGTCGCCGGCAGGCAGAGGCCGCTCGAATGCGCGCCCGGGCGGCGGAGCACGATCGCAGGGCCGTCGAATACTCCGCCTATGCCCGACAGTTGCACCAAGCCGGCCACCGGCAGTGGGCCGATGGCTGGCAGCGGGCCGCGAACGACGAGACACGCGCGTACGGCCAATGGCGTGACCTCGCAGACGCGGTGCTGGCCGGCACCACGGCGCCACTGGTCGTGGACATCGGCGCCGCCACCTTCGAACACGCCAACAGGGACGTGGGTGCACTCGCGCTCGGCGCGGTGGAGACCACCGGTCCATCCCGCCTCACCGGCGACGCCGATCCCCCGCCGATCGATGACTCCCGGCCGTACGGGCGGCCCGGAGGACTGCGCCCACCGCTCGCCCTGCACCAGGTCGACGTCGAACGGCAGATGCCCCGCGAGTCGGACGGCACCGTCACACGCACCGCCGACCCCCGACAGGGAGGCTGGTTCCGGCTCCTGAACGACGGAGGCCCCGCGGCCGACGCCACCCGGGGCATCAACTGCCTGGACTGCACGCTGTCGTTGTTCGAGACCTGGGTGCACGGGCGGCCCCGGGTGTCCGCGCCGCGTACCTTCGACGGCTACCTGGACGGCGACATCCAACGCCCCATCCGTGGTGAGGCAGGCGGCCCGGGCCGGGTCGAGGACGTGACCGGCGGGCGCTTCCAGCAACTCCTCGCCCCGCCGTCCGACCAGCGCCCGCACGCCGAGCAGGCGCGGCAGGCCGCCGATCGGGGCTTCCGCAACCTGCACGACCAGCTGCTGCTGGGAGGCCACGGCAGCTACGCGTTCCTGGTCACCGAGTGGCCACACGGCGGTTCGCACGCCTGGGTGGCGCTCAACCAGAACGGCACGGTGCTCTACGTCGACCCGCAGAACGGGGTGGTCCGGGACCGGCCGTTGTACCCCGACGTGGTCGGCATTGACGCGCTGGTGCTGAGCGGGGACGGCCGGCCGATGCCGCTCGGAGGGCTTCCCCGGGGCCGGTTCAGCGAGCGACCCGACCTGCCGGACCACCCGCCGACCGAGGACGACAGCGGCCACGGTGACCCGTACATCAACCGGATGTACCTGCTGCTGGACGGCCCCGGGTCGGCCCCGTCATCGCAGGACGCCGACCCCGCCGAGACCTCGTCCGGAGTTGCTCGGGACCAGCCCTCACCGAGTGGCGGCCCGGCACGCGTCGTCTCGGTGGCCGGCAGTCTGGACGAGATCTTCGCGGCCGGAGTGAGTCCCGTCGAGTTCGCGACGGCGATCGACCCACCTGCGCTCCGTCGGCTGGTACCGGATCTGGACGAGGCGTCGGCCCGCGATGTGGCGCGGCTGTTCGCCGACGTCCGGGTTCGCGACATGCTCGACCGAGCCCGGAGGGAGCCGCCCGCGAACGAGCCGGAACTGGCCGAGAGCCTGGCCCGGCAGTTGGTGCGGCATCCAGATTTGGCGCGCCTGATCCTGTCCACGCCCGAACTCGCGAACTCGCTGACCGCACGCCCGTTGACGCTGTATCACCTGGCCAGCCATCAGCAGGCCATTGATGTCCTCGCCGAGGTGCTCGACGACGTCGCCCAACAGGAGGCACTGGGACAGGGAGGGGCCCGCCGGCAAGTGCCTCAACCAGAGCCGACACTGCTCACCGACGAGCAGTTGAGGATCAGCGCAAGTATTCAGGTGCGCCGGGGACCGGTTGCGCAGGCAGGGTTCGACGGTGTTCGACGCGACGACGCCGCCTACCGGAGGTGCTACCTCGACAATCTTTACTCGGCGGCGCTAGAGGCGCAGGCCGATTTGAATCAGCTAGCAGTGTCCCTAGCCAATGTCGATGGTCTTCGCGTCGGAGAGCCCGGCTGGCGTCCTCAGCCGAAGGACCGACGGCGAGCTGAGGACAAGGTGAACAAGTATCAGGGCGATGCGTCGAAGTTGCTCGATCTCGCGGCCGCGAAGGTCGAGTTCCGCTGTCTCGACGATCTCTACGCCGCCCTCGGGCGAATACGTGACCACCCTGACGTCGTGATCGTGAGTTGCCAGGACCGGTTCATGTCTCCCGAAGACAGCGGCTACCGGGACGTGCAACTCGTACTGCGGACACGGAACGAACACCTCGCCGAGTTTCGTCTGCACCTGGCCGCGCTCGACGCGATCGCGGTCTGGGAGCATGCGTTGTATGAGGTGCGCCGCGATGTGGATGCCTTGGCCCGAATCGAGGGTCGAGCTTTGACGAGGCGCGAGGGAGCGATCGCAGATGGAATCCTCCGTCGCGAGCAACAGTTGTTTTGGCAGGCGCTGCAGTCGACCTACGAGGGGAACGCTTGATGGCCCAAATGCCAGGTCTGGTGCTCCCGTCTTACTACCTGTATTACCAGTCGCCGGTAAAGATCGTGGAGACGTCCGACGGCGGCGCCAGAGTATGGCGCGTTTCGATCGACACTGGCGGCTGGCAGGAGAAGAACGACCTGTTCAGCGAGATTGTCTTCGATATCGGGGGAGATGTATTTCGTCGTACCGCAGAGGACTTCGTTCAGGAGGTGGAGGCGTTCCGCGCTCATTATCTCAAGGGTGAAGGACCAATTTTCGCGCTCTACGAGACCGTGCGCTCGATTGAGCTTTTGGCGGACGCCGAGGCACGTCATGAGACACCACAGGAGCAGGCGCTCATTCGCGGCATTCGGCAGCGGACGTTCGTCATGTTCGAGGGGCAGCTCCGCGCGGACGGTGATCCTGGTGCGGACCCCGATATAGCGAAAGCGGAGTAGGCATGACCTGCGGATGCATAGACGGAAGGGTGGGTCAGTAATGACCGAAGGATTGGATGCTCGGTTGGTGCGGGCGCAGGAGCGTTACGAACTGGCGGTCTTCGGCGGCGACGCAAAGCCGCTGAACGAGGCCGAGCGGGATCTCGCAGCGTTGGACGCGGATGTGGCTCTGGCCCGGGGTCGGATCCTGCACGCCCGCTTCCTGGACACCGGGTTGGAGGACGCGGCGGAACTGCCGCTGTTTGAGCGGGCGGCCGGGCTCTACCGCGAACTGGGCGACGCCCGCGGTGAGGGCGAGTCGCTCTTCTGGGTGGGCACGGTTCACCAGGTCATCCGGCAGGACCAGGCGACCGCTGACCCGGCCTTTTCCCGGGCCCGGGAGTTGGCTACGGCAGCGGGGGACGAGCTGACTCTGTCGTACGTGTTGCGGCACCTCTGCTTCGGTGAGCAGGCCGCCGGGCGTGTTGACGCGGCGCGAGAGTTGCTGACGGAGTCGACCCGGCTGCGCCGGAAGCTGTCGTTTACTCCGGGGGTCGCGGCGAACCTGATCGGCCTGGCCGACCTAGCGGCGAGCGACGGGGATCGGGAGTCCGCCCGTGAGTTGCTCGACGAGGCGGCCGGGCTCGCGGCCGCCAGCGGCGCGAATGGGGTGGGCCGGTGGATCGAGGAGGCCCGGAAAGAGTTCAGCCTTGCCTGATCGTGGGTCGCCACAGTCGCGGGAAGCGAAGATCGACTCCGGTTTGGTGATATCGGGGCATCCGGGGCCGGGGATAGCCCGATATCCGTGAAACCGAGTGGATCATGGCGAGGGGCGGCGGCGGTGCCGGGTGGTGTGGTGGTGCCGGGCAGTGTTGCGGAGGCGGTGGCCGTACAGGAGGAGTTGCGGCCGTTGGTCGACCTGGTCGGGCCGGGGCCGAGTGCGCCCGCGACGGTGGCCGGCCTGGACGTCGCGTACGCCGAGGGCGGCGACCTGCTGGCGGCGGCCGTGACGGTCCTGGATGCCCGGACGTTGGCCGTGGTGGACTCCGCAGTCAGCGTGGGTCGGCCGGCGTTCGGCTACGTGCCGGGCCTGTTCGCCTTCCGTGAGTTGCCCGCGCTGCTCACCGCACTGGATCGCCTCACCACCCTCCCGGACCTGCTGGTCTGCGACGGGCACGGGCTGGCCCATCCGCGTCGGTTCGGGCTGGCCTGTCACCTCGGGGTGGTCACCGGGTTGCCCGCGATCGGGGTGGGGAAGACGCCGCTGGTCGGGACGTGGGATGCGCCGGCCGCCGAGCGGGGTGCCTGGTCGCCGTTGCGCGACGGCGGGGACGTCGTCGGCCGGGTGTTGCGAACACGGGACGGGGTGAAACCGGTCTTCGTCAGCGTTGGCCATCGGATGAGCCTGGAGAACGCGTCCGCGCAGGTGCTCGCGCTGAGTCCGCGCTACCGCCTGCCAGAGACCACCCGCACCGCCGACCGACTCTGCCGCGACGCCCTCGCCCGCGCGGAGCGAGCCGACTGATCGCGCGGAGCGAGCCCACTGATTGCCCGGAGCAGGCCGACTGATCACGCGGAGCAAGCCCACTGATCGCCCGGAGCAGGCCGACTGATCGCCCGGACAGCCTGGCCAATACACCTTCCGCAGCAGGTCGACGGGCCGGGCCGTAAACCGTAACGCCGCACACATCCGGGCCGCTCTATGACCGACGGGGTGGGTGGGCCGGTAGTAGCCTGACCCGCGAACCCCACCCGGGGAGGACGACGAGGTGATCATGACGGTGCGTCGACGCGCGGCACGGCTCGCGACGGTCTGCGGTCTGGTGGGCGGTCTGGTGATGCTTGGTGCGTCGCCGGCGCTGGCCGACGAGGACTCGGTCCGGGTGGGTGCGGCCAGCAGCTTCGCCGCCGGTGGCTCCCCGCAGGGGGTGAACGTCGCGGTGCGCAAGCGCACCGACGGGTGCGTCCTGTTGCGTACCGCGCTGGTTCTGAGCCTGGATAATCTCCAGCCGAACCAGGTGGCGGTCGAGGTCAACGCGGGTGGGCGCTGGTTCCCGGTGGCCCTCACCGGCGGTGCCGGCAGGGTGGGGACGGCGCAGACGTCACCGGCGAAGCCGACCCTGTGTAAGGGCAAGGGCATCACGGTGCGGTACCGGGTGGCGTTCGCTCCGGGTGCCCCGGGCGGCCGGCTCGTCGTCACCGGCGCTGGTGTCAGCGCGCTCGGTAAGGAGTTGGGTCGGGGCAGCGACTCGGCGAAGGTGACCGGCGCGCGGGTCACCCCGTCGCCGACTCTGACGCCGTCGAAGAAGCCGACGCCCACTCCAAGTCCGACCGAGGCCGCGACCGTCAACGACGCGGTGAATCCGGCGGCGCTGGGCGGCGTGTCCGCCGCGCCGAACACCACGGCAACCGCCGCCGAATCGTCCGGGGGTGGGTCGCCGGTGATGTTCTTCGGCATCGTGCTGGTGGCGATCGGGTTGCTCCTCATCGTGCTGCTGTTCCGGCGCTCGCGGCAGGATCGGAAGCCGTCCGACGAGCGGCCGGCCACTCTGCCGAGCAACCCCGGAGGCACCACCTACCGCGCCGGCGGTGGGTCGCCGGCCGTGTCGGGTCGCCCTGGTCAGGTGTACGGCCAGCAGCCGCCGGCCGCAGGCTGGGGTGCCGCCGTGCCGTCCCCGCGCCCTGCCGCCGGCGGGGTCTACGGTGCCCGGCCGGACGGTCCCGGTTCGGTCCCGGAGGCGGCGCAGCCGATGCCGGGGACACCCGGAGCCCGTCCGGGGCCTGGGAAGCTGCCAGGGGATCCACCTACCGACGGTGACGGTCACACTGTGTTCATGCCCCGGCTCCCCGGCTGAGCGGGGCTTGAGTCGGACCCTCCGTTAGGCTCAGGTTCGGTGTCTACCTGCGGCCAAGGAGTGGAACACGTGTCTGATCTGTCCCAGATTGTGAAGGCGTACGACGTCCGAGGGACGGTGCCGGACCAGTGGGACGAACGGGCCGCCGAGGCACTGGGAGCCGCATTCACCCAGCTGCTCAACTCCACCGACGAGCCGGGCGACGCGGTCGTCGTCGGGTACGACATGCGGGCCACCTCGCCCGGGCTGGCCGCCGCGTTCGCCGCCGGCGTACGGGCCGAGGGGCGCTCGGTCATCGAGATCGGGCTCGCCTCCACCGACCTGCTCTACTTCGCCTCCGGCTCGCTCGACCTGCCCGGTGCGATGTTCACCGCAAGCCACAACCCCGCGCAGTACAACGGCATCAAGATGTGCCGCTCCGGCGCCCGTCCAATCGGCCAGGAGAGCGGCCTGGCGGAGATCCGGGAGCGGGCCCAGGCCCTGCTGGACTCGGGCGAGACCCGTCCGGCCGGTGAGCCGACCCGGCCGGCCGAGCGGCGTGACCTGCTCCCCGACTACGCCG
This sequence comes from Micromonospora sp. LH3U1, assembly GCF_028475105.1. NCBI lineage: Bacteria > Bacillati > Actinomycetota > Actinomycetes > Micromonosporales > Micromonosporaceae > Micromonospora > Micromonospora sp. LH3U1. The sequence continues at coordinate 1,085,026 of NZ_CP116936.1, forward strand.
GTTACCTGCGCAAGCTGGTCGACCTCTCGGGCATCCGGCCGTTGAAGGTGGTCGTCGACGCCGGCAACGGGATGGGCGGCTTCACCGTTCCCACGGTGCTGGGCGACGCCGCCCTGTCGCCGCTGCCGCTGGAGATCGTGCCGCTCTACTTCGAGCTGGACGGCACCTTCCCCAACCACGAGGCCAACCCACTGGATCCGGCGAACCTGGTCGACCTCCAGCGCGCGGTGGTCGAGCACGGGGCCGACATCGGGTTGGCCTTCGACGGTGACGCGGACCGGTGCTTCGTGGTGGACGAGCGCGGCGAGCCGGTCTCGCCGTCGGCGATCACCGCGCTGGTCGCCGCGCGTGAGCTGGCCAAGCACCCGGGTTCCACGGTGATCCACGGCCTGATCACCTCCAGCGCGGTTGCGGAGATCATCCGCGAGCATGGTGGGAAGCCGGTCGTCGCCCGGGTCGGGCACTCCTTCATCAAGGCGGAGATGGCCCGGACCAATGCCGTCTTCGGCGGCGAGCACTCCGCGCACTACTACTTCCGGGACTTCTGGTTCGCCGACACCGGGATGCTCGCGGCGATGCACACCCTGGCCGCGCTGGGCGAGCAGTCGCTGCCGCTGTCCGTGCTGGCCGGCGAGTACGAGCGCTACATCGCCTCCGGCGAGATCAACTCGACGGTGGCCGACCAGGCGGGTGCGGTGGCCGAGGTGCGGGCCGCGTACCCCGACGCGGTGACCGACGAGATGGACGGGCTCACCCTGCGTTTCCCCGACGGCGCCTGGTTCAACCTGCGCGCCTCCAACACGGAGCCGCTGCTGCGGCTCAACGTCGAGGCGCCCACCCGAGATCGGATGGTCTCGCTCCGGGACGACGTGCTCGACCGCGTTCGCCGATAAGATCGCCTGCGCCGGTCGGCACCGCCGCCGGTCAAGCCGCACACGTGGAAGGAGCCGTGCCATGGCCCTGGATCCGCAGTTGCTCGAGATTCTCGCCTGTCCGGACACGCACCACGCCCCGCTCACCTACGACGCCGAGGCGCAGACGTTGACCTGCACGGAGTGCGGCCGGATCTTCGAGGTCCGCGACGACGTGCCGGTGCTGTTGCTCGACGAGGCGCGCGGCGGCCCCGGGCAGCCCTCATGATCGACGGTACGGCCGGGGTCAGCGGACGTCGGGACGCGGATGAGGCCCTGCTCGACAACCCCCAGGCGTTGGCCGAGCACGACCCGGGCGGCATGCTCCGGCACACGGCGTCGGCCGGTGCTCAGGTCCGGGAGAGTGCCGCGCTGGCCGCCGAGGCCAACCTGGCGGTGCTCGCCGACGACGGGCGGCCCCGAGCCGTCGTGATCGCCGGCATCGGCACCGCGGGGCGTACCGGGGACGTGCTGGCCACGGTCGCCGGGCCGCGCTGCCCGGTCCCGATCATCGGGCACCGCTCCGCTGGCGTACCCGGTTGGGTGGGCGCGGCCGACGTGGTGATCGCGGTGAGCGCGTCCGGTCGTAGCCCGGAGGCGCTCGGCGCCGCCGAGGCGGCGCACCGACGTGGTGCCCGACTGGTCGCCGTGGGTGCCCCCGACTCGCAGCTGCAGTCGATCGCCGAGCAGGCCCGGGCGCCGTTCATCCCGGTGCCCCGGCGAGCCCCGGCCCGGGCCAGCCTCTGGGCGCTCACCGTGCCGGTCCTGCTCGCCGCCCGTACCCTCGGGCTCGTGAAGGTCAACGAGGCGGATCTGGCGGAGACCGCGGCCCGGCTCGACGCGGATGCCGACCGCTGCCGGTCCGCCGCGGAGTCCTTCGTCAACCCGGCGAAGTCACTGGCCCTGGCCCTGGCCGGCTCGATCCCGATCGTCTGGGGCTCGTCACCGCTGGCCACCGTGGCCGCCCGCCGATTCGGCGACACACTGTCGGCCAATGCCCGCTACCCGGTGGTCACCGGAGCGCTCGGCGAGGCCGGCCGGGGCCGGGTCGGGCTGCTCGACGGCGTCTTCGGCGGCCTGGCTGAGGGGGAGCGGGACATCTTCGCCGACCCGGCCGAGGACGACGGCGAGGGCACGCGGCTGCGGCTGGTGCTGCTGCGCGACGGCGGGCTCAACGCCGAGGACGACACCGACGAGCCCTTCGCCGTCGAGGAGCGCCGCGCGGACGCGGTGCAGACCCTCGCCGAGCGCCGCGGCGTGCGGTGCGACGTGGTGACCGCCGAGGGCGGCTCGGCGCTGGAGCGGTTGGCCTCGCTGATCGCCGTACCGGATTTCGCCTCGGTCTACCTTGCGTTGGCCCATGGACTGGACCCGATGGCCGTACCGGCCATCACCGAAATGAAGGAGCTGTCGAACCAGTGAACGAACGCAATGGGCGGCGCGGCATGCGCGGACCGGTTGGCTTCGAACGGCGAAGCGGAGCGGTGGCATGAGCGCCAACGGTGGGACGAAGGCGATTGTCGCCGCTCTGCTGGCCAACGTCGGCATCGCCATCACCAAGTTCGTCGCGTTCCTGCTCTCCGGCTCGTCGTCGATGCTGGCCGAGGCTGTCCACTCGGTCGCCGACTCCGGTAACCAGGCCCTGTTGCTGCTCGGCGGCAAGCGGGCGAAGCGGGCGGCCACCCCGGAGCACCCGTTCGGGTACGGCCGTGAGCGCTACATCTACGCCTTCATCGTGTCCATCGTGCTGTTCAGCATCGGTGGCCTGTTCGCGCTGTACGAGGCCTACCACAAGTGGCATCACAAGGGGGGAATCGAGTCCTGGCAATGGCTGCCGATCGTCGTGCTGGTAGCGGCGATCATCATGGAGTCGTTCTCCTTCCGGACGGCCATCAAGGAGTCCAACCACGTCCGGGGCAACCAGTCCTGGGTGCGCTTCATCCGCCGGGCCAAGGCACCGGAGCTGCCGGTGGTGCTGCTGGAGGACTTCGGCGCGCTGGTCGGTCTGGTGTTCGCGCTGTTCGGCGTCACCATGACGCTGATCACCGGCAACGGCGAGTGGGACGCCGCCGGCACCGCGATGATCGGCGTGCTGCTGGTGATCATTGCGATCGTGCTGGCCATCGAGACGAAGAGCCTGCTGCTCGGTGAGGGCGCCGAGGCGTCCGAGCTGGCTGCCATCGAGCGGGCCGTGACCGACGGCCCCGAGGTGGAGCGGATCATCCACATGAAGACGCTCTACCTGGGCCCGGAAGAGCTGATGGTGGCCGCGAAGATCGGCGTGCCGGCGTGTGAGAGCGCCCACGACCTGGCCCGGGGCATCAACGCCGTGGAGGCGCGGATCCGCGCTGCGGTACCGACCGCCCGGGTGATCTACCTGGAGCCGGACATCTACAGCGTCGCCGCCGCCGAAGCCGGCACCGGCACCGCCGCTGACACCGCCGTCCCGCAGCCAGAGGCCGAGCGGTCCGGGGGCTGACTGGTGGAGCCGCTGTACGGACCGATCCGGGACTACGCCTGGGGGTCCCGCTCGGCCATCGCCCTTCTGCAGGGGCGGCCGGTGCCCAGCGAGGGCCCGGAGGCAGAGCTGTGGTTGGGCGCCCATCCGGGCGCTCCGGCCAGCGTGGACCGTGCCGGTCTGCGGGTGAGCCTCTGCGACCTGGTGCGTGACGAGCCGGGGCAGTGGCTCGGCCAGCGGGTGTCCGAGCGGTTCGGCAGTCGGCTGCCGTTCCTGCTTAAGGTCCTCGCCGCCGACGCTCCGCTGAGCCTGCAGGCCCACCCGGACGCCGAGCAGGCCCGGGCCGGCTACGCGGCGGAGGCGGGGCGCCCCGAGGGGCGGCGCAACTACTCCGACCCGCACCACAAGCCGGAGCTGCTGGTCGCGCTCACCCCGTTCGAGGCGCTGTGCGGTTTCCGGGACCCGGCGGAGTCGGCCGAGGCGCTCGCCGCGTTCGGCGTACCGGAGTTGGCGCCGGTGGTTGCCGCGTTGCGCGCCGGGCCGGAGGGGTTGCGGACGGCGGTGCGGACGCTGCTCGGCTGGCCGGTCGCGGAGCGTGACGAGTTGTTGGGTTCCGTGCTGGCGGCGTCGGCCGACGGCCCGGACGCCGAGCTGGCTCGCCGTCTGGCCACGGCGTACCCGGGGGATCCGGGCACGCTGGTGGCGCTGCTGCTGCACCACCTGCGGCTGGTCCCGGGGGAGGCGATCTGGATGCCCGCCGGCAATCTGCACGCCTACCTGAGTGGCTGTGGGGTGGAGATCATGGCGGCCAGCGACAACGTGCTGCGCGGCGGTCTGACCCCGAAGCGGGTGGACGTCGACGAGTTGCTGCGGGTGCTGCGCTTCGAGGTGCTCGACGATCCGGTACGGGCACCACAGCCGGTCGGCCCTGGTGTGGATTGGTGGCCCGTGCCGGTGGACGACTTCGCGCTGCACCGGGTCCGGGTCGGCGCGGCAGTGTCCTCGGTCACGCTGCCCCTGCCCGGTCCCCGGGTGGTGCTCTGCGGTTCCGGCTCGATCACGGTGGACGACGGGGCGGGGGCGTTGACGCTCGCGTCCGGTCAGGCGGCGATCGGCGACGCGGCCGGCGAGCCACTGAGGGTCAGCGGCGCCGGCGAGGCGTACGTGGCGACGTCCGGGCTGCGCTGACACCGACGCACGGCACGACACAAGTCCGACTTTCCCGGAATAGCTTGACGTCGCCCTGGCTGAGTGTGACTCTATGAGTACGCAGCGTTATCGCGACGACGGTCCGAGAACGTGCGGGGGAACCAAACCGGGGGGATGCACGGGGCGGGCGGGACGTGGGCGGGAAAGTCCGTTCATCACCGACCGCCCCGTGCGCTGTCCGTGGACCGTCGCCGATGCCGGTCGCCGGCGCGCGTAAGGTGGAGAGTCGGCGCAGACATCGTTCGACAGGAGCTTTTATGACCAGCACCCTCCCGGCGTCCGCCAGCGGTACGCCGTCCGAGGCCAGGCCGAGCACGCTTGCCGACGGCGACTTCAAGGTGGCGGATCTGTCGCTCGCCGAGTTCGGGCGTAAAGAGATCCAGCTCGCCGAGCACGAGATGCCCGGCCTGATGGCGATTCGCCGGGAGTTCGCCGAGGCGCAGCCGCTCGCCGGCGCGCGGATCACCGGCTCGCTGCACATGACCATCCAGACCGCCGTCCTGGTCGAGACGCTGGTCGCGCTCGGCGCGCAGGTGCGCTGGGCGTCGTGCAACATCTTCTCCACCCAGGACCACGCCGCCGCGGCGACCGTCGTCGGCCCGAACGGCACCCCCGAGGCCCCCGCCGGTGTCCCGGTGTACGCCTGGAAGGGCGAGAGCCTGCAGGAATACTGGTGGTGCACCGAGAAGGTGCTGGTGTGGCCCGACGGCCAGGGCCCGAACATGATCCTCGACGACGGCGGTGACGCCACCCTGCTCGTGCACAAGGGTGCCGAGTTCGAGCGGGCCGGTGTCGTTCCGCCGGTCGAGTCCGCCGACTCCGAGGAGTACGCGGTCATCCTCGAGGTGCTGCACCGCTCGCTCGCCGAGGACGGCCAGCGCTGGACCGGGATTTCCGCCGGCATCAAGGGCGTGACCGAGGAGACCACCACGGGCGTGCACCGGCTCTACGAGATGCACCGCGCGGGCACCCTGCTCTTCCCGGCCATCAACGTCAACGACTCGGTGACCAAGAGCAAGTTCGACAACAAGTACGGCTGCCGCCACTCGCTGATCGACGGCATCAACCGCGCCACCGACGTGCTGATCGGCGGCAAGATGGCGGTCGTGCTCGGCTACGGCGACGTGGGCAAGGGTTGCGCCGAGTCGCTGCGCGGCCAGGGCGCCCGCGTCGTGGTGACCGAGGTGGACCCGATCTGCGCGCTGCAGGCCGCGATGGACGGCTACCAGGTCGCCACCCTCGACGATGTGGTCGAGCAGGGGGACATCTTCATCACCGCCACCGGCTGCTTCGACGTCATCACGAACGAGCACATGGCCCGGATGAAGCACCAGGCCATCGTCGGCAACATCGGCCACTTCGACAACGAGATCGACATGGCCGGCCTGGCCAAGCGTTCCGACGTCGAGCGGGTCAACATCAAGCCGCAGGTCGACCTGTGGCGCTTCGCCGACGGGCACGCCATCATCGTGCTGTCCGAGGGTCGTCTGCTGAACCTGGGCAACGCGACCGGGCACCCGAGCTTCGTGATGTCGAACTCGTTCGCCAACCAGACGATCGCCCAGATCGAGCTGTTCACCAAGACCGAGGACTACCCGATCGGCGTCTACGTGCTGCCCAAGCACCTGGACGAGAAGGTGGCCCGGCTGCACCTGGGCGCGCTCGGCGCCAAGCTGAGCACGCTGACCAAGGAGCAGGCCTCGTACCTGGGTGTCTCCACGGAGGGTCCGTTCAAGCCGGATCACTACCGCTACTGATCGACGTCTCTTCGACCGGGTCGGCTGTTCGCAGCCGGCCCGGTTCGTCGTTTCCGCCTGCGGGTCGCGGGCTCAGCCCGAACGAGGGCCGCGGCGGGTGGGACGGAACCACGTCCAGACGCACCAGGCCAGCCAGCCGACCGAAACGACGGTGGCCAGCGCTCGGAGGCGCAGCGCGCTGAGCAGCAGCACCACGGCCAGTACCGTCAGCCACGGCAGGAATCCCTTCACGGCGGGGATCCTTCCACAGCCGATCGGGGGTGGCCCGCCGTCCGGGCGGTCGAGGGTTTTGTCGGGTCGAGTGAGCTTGTCGTGAACGACTTGACGAGGGTCCTGAGCAGGAGGAAGGTATGCCTGCCCTAAGTTAGCTGAGGCGTACCTATCGACTCGGAGCCCGGATGTTCGCCACCTACCTGATCGGCCTGCGGGAAGGCCTGGAAGCGACCCTGGTGGTCAGCATCCTGGTGGCCTTCCTGGTGAAGTCGCAGCGCCGGGACCGGCTGCCCCAGGTCTGGGCGGGCGTCGGCCTTGCCGTGGTGCTGTCGGTGCTCTTCGGCTGGCTGATCGAGTACACGTCGACCTCGCTGCTGGCCCGCTCCGAGGACCGGGAGCTGTTCGAGGCGATCACCTCCGTCGCCGCCGTGGTCTTCGTCACCTGGATGATCTTCTGGATGCGCCGGGCCGCCCGGACCATCGCCGGTGAGCTGCGGGGCAAGCTCACCGAGGCGCTCGCCGTCGGGTCCCTCGCGGTCGCCGGCATGGCCTTCCTCGCGGTGATCCGCGAGGGCCTGGAAACCGCGCTGATCTTCTACTCGGCAGCCCAGGGCGCGTCCGGCGACAGCGGACCGCTGCTCGCGCTGATCGGCGGCATCGTCACCGCCGTCATGCTCGGCGTGCTGCTCTACGCCAGCGCCCTGCGGATCAACCTCACCAAGTTCTTCACCTGGACCGGCGCGCTGCTGATCCTGGTCGCCGCCGGCATCCTCAAGTACGGCGTGCACGACTTCCAGGAGGCCGGTGTCCTACCCGGCCTGAACAACCTGGCCTTCGACATCACCAGCACGCTCGACCCGAGCACCTGGTACGCCGCCCTGCTCGCCGGCATGTTCAACGTGACTCCCGCGCCCACCGTGCTGGAGACGATCGCCTGGGTCGGGTACGCCGTGCCGGTCCTTCTGCTCTTCCTGCGACCGGCCCGGCGCAAGCCGACGCCCACCGCGACCACCACCCCCGTCACCGAGCGCGGAGCCGACACCGGCACCGAGGCCGAGGCCGAGTCGGCGTCCACGCCGCAGCGTGCCTGACCCCACGAGGAGAGACAGCTCAGATGCGTACCACCCAGTTTTTCGCGCTGGCCGCCGCCGGCGTGCTGGCGACGGCCGGTGTGGCCGGCTGCTCCGACTCCGACAAGGGTGACCCGGCTGCGGGCGGCGGCCCGATCGTGGTCAAGGCCAGCGACACCGCCTGCGAGGTCGGCTCGACCGACCTGGGTGCCGGCACCGCCACCTTCAAGATCACGAACTCGGGTGCGAAGGTGACCGAGTTCTACGTGTACGCCGACGGCGACCGCGTGATGGGCGAGGTGGAGAACATCGCCCCCGGGCTGAGCCGTGAGCTGCACGTGGAGTTGCCGGCCGGCACGTACGAGACGGCCTGCAAGCCCGGGATGAGCGGCAAGGGCATCCGGGGTGCGCTGAAGGTCAGCGGGTCGGCGCAGCCGCTCACCGCCGACGCCGCGCTGGGTGACGCCACGGACAACTACCAGCGCTACATCAAGAGCCAGACCGCCGCGCTCCTGGACAAGACCGAGGAGTTCGTCGGCGCGGTCAAGGCCGGCGATGTCGCGAAGTCCAAGGCGCTCTACCCGGTCGCCCGCACCTACTGGGAGCGGATCGAGCCGGTGGCCGAGATCTTCGGCGACCTCGACCCCAAGATCGATGGCCGCGAGGAGGTCATCGAGGAGGGGATGGAGTTCACCGGCTTCCACCGGATCGAGAAGGACCTCTGGCAGTCCGGCGACATCAGCAAGGACGGCCCGATCGCCGACCGCCTGCTGGTCGACGTCAAGGAGATCGTGGCCAAGGCCAACGCCGAGAAGCTCTCCCCGCTCCAGCTCGCCAACGGTGCCAAGGAACTCCTCGACGAGGTGGCCAGCGGCAAGATCACCGGCGAGGAGGACCGCTACTCGCACACCGACCTGTGGGACTTCGCCGCCAACCTCGAAGGTTCCAAGGCCGCCGTGTCCGCTCTCCGCCCGGCGCTGCAGCAGCGCTCGCCGGAGCTGGTCACGCAGCTGGACACCGAGTTCGCCAACGTCGAGGCGCTGCTCGGCAAGCACCGCGACGGCGACGGGTGGAAGCTGCACACCGCGCTGAGCAAGACCGAGCTCAAGGAGCTCTCTGACGGGATCAACGCGCTCGCCGAGCCGATCAGCAAGGTCGCCGCGGCCGTCGCAAAGTGACCACATGGCGGAAAGGGTCGAGTCGATGAGCGGGAGCAGGTTGACCCGGCGCCGGGCGATCACGCTCGCCGGCGCCGGAGTGGCCGGGGTCGCCGGAGTGGCGGTCGGGGCGGGAGCGCTGGTGGACGGCTCCCGTGGCCCGGCCGCGGCGAGCGACCACCCGGCCGGGGCGGTGCCGTTCCATGGTGAGCACCAGGCCGGCATCGTCACCCCGGCGCAGGACCGTCTGCACTTCGTCGCCTTCGACGTGATCACCAAGGACCGGGCCCGGTTGGTCGAGCTGCTCGAGGAGTGGACGGCCGCCGCCGCCCGGATGACGGTGGGGCGGGACGCAGGGGTGCTCGGCGCGGTCGGCGGGATGCCGGAGGCCCCACCGGACGACACCGGTGAGGCGCTCGGCCTGCCCCCGTCGCAGCTCACCCTGACGATCGGCTTCGGGCCGACGCTGTTCCGCGACGCCGACGGACGGGACCGCTTCGGCCTCGCCGATCGGCGACCCGCCGCCCTTGTCGAGCTGCCGAAGTTCCCCGGCGACGCGTTGCAGCCGCAGCTCTCCGGCGGCGACCTCTGCGTGCAGGCGTGCGCCAACGATCCGCAGGTGGCGGTGCACGCGATCCGTAACCTGGCCCGGCTCGGCATGGGTGTGGTGAGCGTCCGCTGGTCGCAGCTCGGCTTTGGTCGCACCTCGTCGACCTCCCGCGACCAGGCCACCGCGCGCAACCTGTTCGGGTTCAAGGACGGTACGGCCAACCTCAAAGCCGAGGACACCGACCTGCTGCGCGACCAGTTGTGGGTGCAGCCGGGCGACGGGCCGGACTGGATGGCCGGAGGTTCGTACCTGGTCACCCGCAAGATCCGGATGCTCGTGGAGACCTGGGACCGGACCTCGCTGGCCGAGCAGGAGGAGATCGTCGGCCGGGCCAAGGGCAGCGGTGCCCCACTCGGGCGGACCGACGAGTTCGACGAGCCGGACTTCGCCGCGCACGGCGAGGACGGCAAGCCGGTGATCGCTGAGCACGCCCACGTCACGCTGGCCCACCCGAGTCGGAACAACGGCGCCCAGTTGCTGCGTCGGGGCTACAACTTCGTCGACGGCTCGGACGGCCTCGGTCGGCTCGACGCCGGCCTCTTCTTCATCGCCTACCAGCGCGATCCGCGCCGCCAGTTCGTGCCAATCCAGACCCAGTTGGCTCGGCATGACGTGATGAACGAGTATCTGCGGCACGTCTCCAGCGGGGTGTTCGCCTGCCCACCGGGGGTACGCGACGGCGGGGACCACTGGGGGCGGGCGCTCTTCGGCTGACCGTCGTCCGGTTGGCGACAGCGGGATCGGCCCGTGCTGCGGTGGCGCCGGGCGCCGCCGAAGGGGGATCATGGTGGCAGTCTGGTCCGGGACTCCTCCGTGCGCCCGGCATCGCAGCACGTGGCGCCGCCGCCGCGGGTCGCGGGTGACAGGTTCCTCCGGCGGCGTTATGCGTTACCGGCAGACGCCGGTCCCACCGAACTGAATGAGGATGCAATATTAATCCCATGAGAGCCCGCGTACTGGTGGTCGACGATGACCCCGCGCTCGCTGAGATGCTCGGCATCGTGCTGCGTAGCGAGGGTTTCCTGCCCTCGTTCGTGGCGGACGGCGAGCGGGCGTTGGCCGCGTTTCGCGACAGTCGTCCCGATATCGTGCTGCTTGACCTGATGCTGCCCGGTATGAGCGGTATTGACGTCGCCCGGTCGATCCGTGCGGAGTCCGGAGTGCCGATCGTCATGCTGACCGCCAAGAGCGACACCGTGGACGTCGTGCTCGGCCTGGAGTCCGGCGCCGACGACTACGTGGTCAAGCCGTTCAAGCCCAAGGAGCTGGTCGCCCGCATGCGGGCACGGCTGCGCCGAGGCGAGGACGTGGCCCCCGAGATGTTGACCATCGGGCCGCCCGACAACCAGATCACCATCGACGTGCCCGCGCACACCGTCAGTCGCAACGACGAGGAGGTGAAGCTGACTCCGTTGGAGTTCGACCTGCTGGTCGCCCTCGCCCGCAAGCCACGTCAGGTCTTCACCCGCGAGGTGCTGCTGGAGCAGGTCTGGGGCTACCGGCACGCGGCCGACACCCGTCTGGTCAACGTGCACGTCCAGCGGTTGCGGGCCAAGATCGAGCCGGACCCGGAGCGACCGGAAATCATCCTCACCGTGCGGGGCGTGGGCTACAAGGCGGGGACCGGATAGCCTGGTCGCACTGTGTCGACCACGCCGCCCCCGCACCCCCCGAGCACGGCTGCCCGCCGGCCCAGCGCCGGCGGGGACCTGTGGCGCGCCGTGAGCGGCCGAGTCGCCCGGGTCGTGGCCCGGGTGCACCAGACCTGGCGCCGCTCGCTACAGGTCCGGGTGGTGACCATCACGCTGGTCGCGTCCAGCCTGCTGGTCGGCGGTTTCGCGTTCCTGATCGCTGACAAGATCACCACCATCCTGCTCGACAACGCCCGTAGCGACGTCCGGCAGCGGGTGACCAGCGGCGCCAGCTACGCGGCCAAGCAGGTCTCCCTCTACGGCCAGCCGCAGGAGGCGCAGCTCCAGCAGACCATCGACGGCACGGTCAACTACCTGTCCGGTGGCGACCCCCAGCAGACCAGCGGGGTGGTGGTGGCGATCACGGCCGACGGCTATCCCAACGACATCCAGACCCGCGCCTCGCCATCCGCGAACGTCCAGCTGCTGATCAGCCCGGAGCTGCGGGCTGCGATCGCCGACGGCAAGGTGGCCAGCCAGATCCGCACCGGTCGGCTCACCGGTGAGCCGACCAAATACCTGGTCTACGGCTCACCGGTGCCCACCCGCTTCGGCCAGATCGAGCTCTATTACCTGGTGCCGTTGAGCCGGCAGGACGTCACCGCCGCCGACGCCCGTGCCACCGTCGTGGCCACCGGGGTCGCCCTGGTGATCCTGCTCGGGCTGCTCGCGGCGCTGGTCACCCGGCTGGTGGTCAACCCGGTCCGGGTCGCCGCACGGACTGCCCAGCGGCTCTCCGCCGGCCTGCTCGACCAGCGCATGGTGGTCAACGGTGAGGACGACCTCGCCCTGCTCGCGGCCTCGTTCAACCAGATGGCCACCAACCTGCAACGACAGATCCTGCGCCTGGAAGAGATGTCCCGGTTGCAGCGCCGCTTCACGTCCGACGTCTCGCACGAGCTGCGTACCCCGCTGACCACGGTCCGGATGGCCGCTGACCTGATCTTCGCCGAGCGCGACGAGTTCGACCCGGCGGTGGCCCGCAGCGCCGAGCTGCTCCAGGCCGAACTGGACCGGTTCGAGGAGTTGCTCACCGACCTGCTGGAGATCAGCCGCTTCGACGCGGGCTTCGCGATGCTGGACTCCGAGCCGACCGACCTGGTGCCCGTGGTGCACCGGGTGGTCGACCGGCTGGCCGGCCTGGCCGAGCGGGTGGGCGTGCCAATCGAGCTCGACCTGCCGGGCACGCCGGTGATCGCCGAGGTCGACCCGCGCCGGGTCGAGCGGGTGTTGCGCAACCTGGTCGGCAACGCCGTCGAGCACGGCGAGGCCCGCCCGGTGCTGATCACCCTCGGCCTCGACGAGACCGCTGTGGCGATCACCGTTCGCGACCGCGGTGTGGGGCTCAAGGTGGGCGAGGAGAAGTTGGTGTTCAACCGGTTCTGGCGGGCGGACCCGTCCCGGGCTCGGCAGACCGGGGGCACCGGGCTGGGCCTGTCGATCAGCCTGGAGGACGCCCGGTTGCACGGCGGCTGGCTGGAGGCGTGGGGTGCTCCCGGGCAGGGCGCGCAGTTCCGACTCACGCTGCCGGCCCGGGCTGGTGACCGGCTGACCACCTCGCCGCTGCGGCTGGTGCCGGCTGACGCCGCGCTGCCGTTCGGCCCTCGCGACGGTGGTCCGCTGGCCATCGGGCCCGGCACCGGCGGGGCGTTGGCGATCGGCCCAGCTTCGGTCGGCGACGGGCCGCGGGCGGAGGTGCGCTCGTGAGACGGCCGACTCTGCTCGGGGCGTTTGGCGTGGTGTTGCTGCTGGGCGCCGGTTGCGGCATCCCTGCGGCGTCCGACGTGCGGGTGGACGGCAAGGGCGGGGCCGCGACGGAGGCCGGCATGGTCGACGGTCCAAGCAGCGAGCCGCCGACGCGGACGGCCAGCGGCAGCGTCAACGAGGTTTTCGTGCGCAACTTTCTGTCCGCTGCCGCCGGCGAGCCGGACCGGGCGTACGAGCGGGTCAAGGCGTTCATCGCACCGGAGGACAAGCCCAGCCTGCAGGACAAGAAGGGCAGCGAGGTCGCGCTGAACGTGGTCCGGCTGCGCGAGGCGGTCTACACCCTCAACAGCGACTCGACCACCACCGTCAAGATCACCGTGCAGCAGATCGGGGTGCTGCGGGCCAACGGCATCCTGGCTCCGCCGGTGGCGACCGAGACGCAGTACGAGTTCGGGCTCCGCAGCGCGGCGTTCAACAACGGGGCCAACGACGAGCGGGCCGGCCTGTACGTTCTCAACCCGCCGAACGTGCTGCTGCTCAGCGACGACGCCTTCAAACAGTATTACCAGGACGAGTCGATCTACTTCTGGAGTTCCGACCGCACCCGGCTGGTGCCCGACCAGCGCTACCGGCCGCTCGCGCTGCCCAAAGAGCGCCAGGTCAACGAAGTGGTGAAATGGCTGGTCGGCGGTCCGTCCGACTGGTTACGCCCGGGTGTCGTCGGGCTGCCCGACCGCACCGAGCTGATCAACAACGCCACCGGCGCCAACGGCCGGTGGGAGGTCAACCTGGACATGTCCGGTGACGACCAGAACGGGATCGACCAGTTGATCACACAGCTCGCGTGGTCGCTGGGCGACGTGCAGGGCGAGCTCGAGTTGAAGATCCGCAACAACTCGCAGCCCGTACAGGACCTGGACGAGCGGCGGAACTCCCAGCCGCTCTACCCGAACACCGCGAGCCCGCAGCGGTTCGGCGTGTACGAGGGCGCGATCCACCCGCTCGACTTCGGCAACGAACTCAGCGGCGTGGTGCCGCTGGCGCCCGAGGTCAACCGCAACATCGTCTCCGCCGACCTCGCGCTGGCCAAGGACCGGCGGGTCCTCGCCGCGATGGTGGTGACCGGCAGCAGCAAGAACCGGTACCGACTGGCGGTGGGCACGGGCACCGAACCGGTCTCCGTGCTCAGCCGCAGCGGCACCGAGCACTCGTCGATGAGCCGCCCGGTCTGGCTGCGTACGGTCGACTCCCGCCCCGGCCGCGGCCTGGTCGTGGCCGACGGGCAGCTCTACCGGTTCGATGAGGCGGCCCGGATGTACCCGGTGCCGCTCAACCTGGCCTCCGCCGACGTCACCGCGGTGGCCGCCGCGCTGGACGGCCAGCGGGTCGCGCTGATCGTCGGCGGCCGGCTCTACGTCGCGGCGGTCAACCCGGACGGCGGCGGGGTCTCCATCGGCCCGCCCAGACAGCTGGCCACCTCGCTGACCGGCCTCACGGCGGTCGACTGGGGCCGGGAGGACCGACTGGTGGTGGCCGGGTCGGCGGGCCAGCAGGCGATCTACGAGATCAGCGTGGAGGGCGCCCTGGAGACGCCCCTGCGGACCGACGTGGGAGCCAAGGTCAACCACCTGACGGCGTTCCCGACCAACCGCAGCGTGCGGGTGCCCAGCGGGGCCTACATGTACGAGGCGAACGGGGTCGCCTACCGCAGCAGCCCGTTCGAACGGATCGAGCCCGACCGTGTGCGGGACATCGCCCCGGTGCCGGCCGGCGTCCGCCCGAGCAACCCGTCGGCACCGTTCTTCCTCTACTGATGTCGTGAGCGGGCTCTGGGCAGACCTCGCCGACCTGGTAATTCCCGCCGACTGCGCGGGTTGTCGGGAGCGCCGGCCCGGCCTGCGGCACGGAGTCTGTCCCGCCTGCGTCGCGGCGTTGGGCGCGCTGCGCCCACGAGCGGTCCGCCCCACCCCCGCCCCGCCGGGCCTGCCGTCCTGCGTCGCACTCGGCCCGTACGCCGGCCCGCTGCGTGAGGCTCTGCTGGCGTACAAGGAACACGGCCGGCACGGGTTGGCCCGCCCGCTCGGCGCCCTGCTCGCCGAGGTCGTCGCGGCGGCGGTCGGCGTGGCTCGTCCGCTGGCGCTGGTACCGGTCCCGGACACTGCGGCGGCGGCCCGGTCCCGTTACGGCGATCACCTGGACCGGCTCGCCCGGCACTGTGCCGGCCGGCTCAACCGGGGCGGCTGGGCGGTGCGGGTGCACCGTCCGCTGCGTGCCCTGCCCCGGCCCGACTCGGTCACCCTGGACAGCGCAGGTCGGGCGGCGGCGGCCGAGGCCGCGTTCCAGTCCCGCTCCGCCGCGCCGAGTCGGGGTCGTGCCGCAGGCGTGGCACCGGCCGTGGTGCTGCTGGACGACATCGTCACCACCGGCGTCACCCTGGCCGCCGCAACCAGGCTGCTGACGGTGGCCGGGTGGGCACCGAGTGTCGCCGTGGTGCTCGCGGCGACCGAGAAGAGACACCTCCCGTAACCGTTCGTGTTTCCGTTTCACCCGTTGGTGTATGAGCTGCGAAAATTCCTGGGCGGTCTCGGCAACATGGGGTGACGGCCGGGCAAACACGAGTTAGCGTTTCGCTGTCGGGGGTAGGAGGTTCTTCCACCCGCCTCCGGCGGTGAGAGGAGGCGTAGCCGTACCAACCGGTCGACGCCAGCGGGTCTCCCCACGGCGCGCGACCGGGTTACCGGATCGAAGACCGTCCGAAAAAGGGAGGTCACGTGGACATCGTGGTCAAGGGCCGAAACGTCGAAGTGCCGGACCATTACCGGGTGCACGTAGCCGAGAAACTCGCGAAGATCGAACGCTACGACCACAAACTTATCCGAGTCGATGTCGAGCTGTTTCACGAGCGCAATCCGCGCCAGGCCGACCACTGCCAGCGGGTGGAGATCACCTGCGTTTCGCGGGGCCCGGTGATGCGGGCCGAGGCCTGCACGAACGACTTCTACAGCGCGCTCGACGCCGCCATCGCGAAACTCGACACCCGGCTGCGCCGCGCGGCCGACCGCCGCCGCGTACACCGGGGCCGGCACGCGCCGATCTCCGTCGCCGAGGCCACCGCGGGCCTGCCGGTCGCGGACCTGGTGGCCACCCCGCCGCTGGCCGCGCAGGGTGACGGCGCCCGCGCCGGCACCGCCGTCGCCGAGCGGGTCGAGGAGGAGTACGACGACCAGCAGCCGTGGCACATCGCCCGGGAGAAGGTGCACCCGGCGGAGCCGATGACGATCGACGACGCGCTCTTCGAGATGGAACTGGTCGGTCACGACTTCTACCTGTTCCAGGACAAGGAGTCCGGCCGTCCCAGCGTCGTCTACCGGCGCCACGCGTACGACTACGGCATCATCTCGCTCGCCACCTGACCGGTAGCCGACCCGCGTCGATCATGGAGTTGTGGTGGGGGCACTCCCGCCACAACTCCATGATCTGTCAACGGAGGTCGGAGGGGAGCAGCGCGAAGGTCAGGTCGTCCAGGCGGGCCCCGGCCAGCCCGGGCAGACGGCCGCGCTGCAGAGCCTCACGCTGAAACCCGACCCGCTCCAGCACGCGGTGCGACGCGGTGTTGTCCGGCACCGTCCCGGCGGTCAGTCGGGCCATACCGGCCGGGCCGAACGCCCAGCCCGCGAGCAGCCGGACCGCCCGTGTCGCGTACCCCCGGCCGCGCCAACCGGGCAGCAGCGCGTAGCCGACCGACGCCTCGCCAGCGGCCACGTCGGTGAACGACAACCCGCAACTGCCCGCCGGCGTCCCGCTGGCCACGTCCGTGATCAGCAGCCGGGCGATCTCCCCGGTCAGCCAACCGCTCTCGGCGAGGCGGCAGCGTCGCTCGATCGCCTCCCGCGTCGGCGGCACGGGCGGTGCCTGGTTCGCCACCACGTCGGGTCGGCTATGCAGCCGGTACATCAGCTCCGCATCGTCCGCCGCGAGCCGGCGCAGGGCCACCACCTGGTCGGTGAGCACCCCGCCGGGCAGGTCGGGCAGCAGCCGGGCGGTCGGGCCGGGCGGATCGCCGGCAAGGCGTACCCAGGCCAGCATGTCGTGCCGCCCGCCGTCCCGGCGCTGGTCGGCGGACCGGCGCAGGCCTTCGTAACGGAAACCGGCCGCCAGCGCGACCCGCTGGCTCGGGCCGTTCTCCGGATCGGTGAGCAACTCCAGGCGGACCGTTCCGGTGGCGAAGGCGTGCTCGCTCAGCGCGCGGGTGGCCGCAACGGCAACCCCGCGCCCGCGCGCCGCCGGCCGTACCCAGTAGCCGACCTCGGCCTGACCCCGCGCGGGCACCGGGTTGCTGAGTCCCACCGCGCCGAGCATCCGGTCGGTGGCAGGGTCCGCGATGGCATACGCCGCACCGCCGCCGGTCCAGGCCGCCGGAGCGCCGGCGTCGATCCACCAGCGGGCGTCGGTCTCGGTGTACGGCGTCGGCAGGCTCGACACGAACCGCTGACTGAGCGGGTCCGCGCAGCCGTCGACCACGTCGGTGGTGTCGCTGGCGCGAAAGGGACGCAGCCGCACCCCGTACGCCTCGATGACCTGCCGCAGGGTCATCACAGGTCCCTGGCGAGCAGCGCGGCCACCCACACGTCGACCCGTTCGCCCCGGTGCTGCACCCCGTCCCGGGCAGTGCCCTCGAACGTGAAGCCCGCCTTCTCCGCCACCCGGCGGGAGGCGTTGTTGCCCACGTTCGCCTTCCACTCGATCCGGGCCAGGCCCAGCGTGGTGAAGCCCCAGGCGCAGAGCGCGACCAGCGCGGCCGGTAGGTAGCCCCGGCCACGGGCCGTCGGGGCGGTCATGAAGCCCACGTCGGCCAGCAGTGCGTCGGCGGGGGAGAGCCGCAGGTCGAGGGAGCCCACGTACCGGTCGTCCGGGTCGCCGATCGCGAAGCAGGCGGCGTCGCCCCGGGCCCAGGCGTCCTGGCTGTAGACCTGGTACCCCTGCGCGTCAGCGCGCTCGTAAGGGTCCGGCACGGTCGTCCAGCGGATGGTGTCCGGGTCCTGGCAGGTCTGCACCACGGCGTCCAGGTCCTGCTCCTCCATCGGCCGCAGGCGCAGCTCGCCGGCCCCGGCCGTGGCGAACAGGATGGGCTGCGGGCGGCCGAAGACAGCGGCCCGCCGGGCGGCGAGGGTGCCCGGACCGGCCGGCCCGGTCGACCCGGGCGCGGGCACCTCGCCGGGCAGCAGCGAGCCGATCCAGCCGTCGGCGCCAGACGGCAACGCCGGGTCGGCCAGCCGCAACCGGCCGTCGATCCGGAAGCCGGCCCGGAGTGCGACCAGCCGGGAGGCGTGGTTGCCCACCTCTGCCTGCCAGATCAGCCGGCGCAGCCCGAGGGTGTCGAAGGACCAGCGGGCCACCGCCCGGCTGGCCCGGACCATCACTCCCCGGCCACGCGCCCACGGGGCCGTCCAGTAGCCGATCTCACCGGTGCCGGCGCGGTCGATGGAGATCAACCCGCACGAGCCGAGCAGTTCACCCGTCGCCGGGTCACAGACCGCGAACGGTGCACCGGTGCCCTCCGCCCAGGCCTTCCTGCTCATCTCGGTGACGAAGCCGAGAGCGTGTTCAGGTAGATACGGGCGCGGCACGGTCGTCCAGCGCTGAATGTCCGGGTCCTGGCACGCCTTGTGCACGGCGTCCGCGTCCGCGTCCCGCCAGGGCCGCAGCAGCACGCCGTCCTCGGTGATCTCCACGGGCTCCACTCGTGCATCGTGCCGCAACGTTCGCCGACGGCGTAACCAGATAACGCCCCGGGGGCGTACTGCTGCGCGAGTTATGTCGGGTTTAGCGGGATGGACCCCCGCCACCAGTGACCATCGCGCCGACGGAGCGCCTACGATGGTTCGAGACTGTCTAGGGGAGCGTTGATTCGTGTCGATTCTGGAAAAGGTCCTTAACGCGGGCGAGGGCCGTTTGGTGCGCCGGTTCAAGGCCATCGCCGCCGCCGTCAGCTCGATCGAGGACGACTACGTCAACCTCAGCGACGAGGAACTGGCCGGCATGACCGAGCAGTTCCGGGAGCGGCTCGCCGACGGCGAGACCCTCGACGACCTGCTGCCGGAGGCGTTCGCGGTGGCCCGCGAGGCATCCGCCCGTGTGCTGGGCCAGCGCCCGTACGACGTGCAGGTGATGGGCGGCGCGGCGCTGCACTTCGGCAACATCGCCGAGATGAAGACCGGTGAGGGTAAGACGCTGACCTCGGTCATGGCCGTCTACCTCAACGCGCTCTCCGGCGACGGCGTGCACGTGATCACGGTCAACGACTACCTCGCCCAGCGCGACGCCGCCTGGATGGGCCGCGTGCACGAGTTCCTCGGGCTGACCGTCGGTGTGGTGCTGCCCAACCGGCCGGCCACCGAGCACCGTGCCGCCTACGAGTGCGACATCACCTATGGCACCAACAACGAGTTCGGCTTCGACTACCTGCGCGACAACATGGCCTGGTCGAAGGACGAGCTGGTGCAGCGCGGGCACAACTTCGCGGTTGTCGACGAGGTCGACTCGATCCTGATCGACGAGGCACGGACCCCACTGATCATCTCCGGCCCGGCCGAGCACTCGGCCCGTTGGTACGGCGAGTTCGCCGGCGTGGTCGCCCGGCTCCAGCCCGGCACCGACGGTGAGGGCGACTACGAGGTCGACCACTCCAAGCGCACCATCGCGGTGACCGAGCGCGGTGTCGCCAAGGTCGAGGACCGGCTCGGCATCGACAACCTGTACGAGTCGGTGAACACTCCGCTGGTCGGCTACCTCAACAACGCCATCAAGGCCAAGGAGCTCTACAAGCGCGACAAGGACTACATCGTCAGCGACGGTGAGGTCCTGATCGTCGACGAGTTCACCGGTCGCATCCTGCACGGCCGCCGCTACAACGAGGGCATGCACCAGGCGATCGAGGCCAAGGAGGGGGTGGAGATCAAGCAGGAGAACCAGACCCTGGCCACCATCACCCTCCAGAACTACTTCCGCCTCTACAACAAGCTGTCCGGGATGACCGGTACGGCGCAGACCGAGGCGAGCGAGTTCAACAAGGTCTACAAGGTCGGCGTCGTGACGATCCCGACCCACCGCCCGATGGTCCGCGAGGACCGGCCGGACGTCATCTACAAGACGGAGAAGGCCAAGTTCAACGCGGTCATCGAGGACATCGCCGAGCGGCACCAGTTGGGCCAGCCGGTGCTGGTCGGCACCGTCTCGGTGGAAAACTCCGAGATCCTCTCCACGCTGCTGCGGCGCCGCGGCATCCCGCACAACGTGCTGAACGCGAAGTTCCACGCGCGGGAGGCCGAGATCGTCGCCCAGGCCGGGCGTAAGGGCGCGGTCACCGTGGCCACCAACATGGCCGGCCGTGGCACCGACATCCTCCTTGGCGGCAACGCCGAGTTCCTCGCCGCGAACGAGCTGCGCCAGCGCGGCCTCGACCCGCTGGAAAACGAGGAGGAGTACGCCAAGGCGATGGAGGAGGTCCTGCCCAACTGGAAGCAGGCCTGCGACGCCGAGGCGGACGAGGTCTCCGCCGCCGGTGGCCTCTACGTGCTGGGCACCGAGCGGCACGAGTCCCGGCGGATCGACAACCAGCTGCGCGGTCGCGCCGGCCGGCAGGGTGACCCGGGCGAGTCCCGTTTCTACCTGTCCCTGCAGGACGAGCTGATGCGGCGCTTCCGGGCCGGCGCGGTCGAGGCGGTGATGGAGCGCTTCAACATCCCGGAGGACGTGCCCATCGAGTCGAAGATGGTCAGCAAGCAGATCAAGAGCGCCCAGGCCCAGATCGAGGGCCAGAACGCCGAGATCCGCAAGAACGTGCTCAAGTACGACGAGGTGCTCAACAAGCAGCGCCAGGTCGTCTACGCCGAGCGGCTCCGGGTGCTCAACGGTGAGGACCTCTCCGACCAGGTCCGCAACATGATCGACGACACCGTCGAGGCGTACGTGCGGGGTGCCACCTCCGACGGCTACGGCGAAGACTGGGACCTTGAGCAGCTCTGGTCCAGCCTCAAGCAGCTCTACCCGGTCGGCGTGACGATCGAGGAGCTCGAGGAGGAGGCCGGCGGCTCTCGGGCCGGCATGGACGCCGACTTCCTGGTCGCCCGCCTCAAGGACGACGCGAACGCCGCGTACGACCGGCGCGAGGAGCAGGTCGGCACCGAGGGGGTGCGCCAACTCGAGCGGATGGTGCTGCTCCAGGTCATCGACCGCAAGTGGCGCGAGCACCTCTACGAAATGGACTACCTCCAGGAGGGCATCAACCTCCGGGCGTACGCCCAGCGCGACCCGGTGGTGGAATACCAGCGCGAGGGCTTCGACATGTTCGCCACCATGATGGAGGGCATCAAGGAGGAGACGGTCGGTTTCCTCTACAACGTCGACGTCCAGGTGACCGAACCGGAGCCCGACGCGGGGTCCGAAGAGGTCGCGCTGCTCGACAAGCCGGTGGAGATCCGGGCCAAGGGCCTCAACCAGGCCCCGCGGCGGCAGGGCCTGCAATACTCCGCTCCCACCATCGACGGTGAGGCCAGCCCTGGCGCGGTCGCCGTCGAGCAGGCCGAGCAGCAGGCTCCGGCGCTCGGTGTGGGCCGACCGGCCTCGGGTGCTCCAGCGTCACCGGGGCAGAGCGCGCCGTCCGCCCCGCAGCGGCCGGCCTCCGGGCTGCGCGGCCCGGTGGTCCCGTCGGCCGCCTCCCGTCGGTCGGCACCGAACCAGGCGGAGGCCAACAACGGCCCGTCCCGCAACGCGCCGTGCCCGTGTGGCTCGGGCCGTAAGTACAAGCGCTGCCACGGCGCCCCCAACGGCGGCAACTGACCAACAGCACCTGACCAACGGGTCCCGGCCGACCAGGCCGGGGCCCGTCGGCGTCTCCGGCCCTCACGCGCCGGGCATGCCCGCGCGTTTCCAGCCCTCACGTGCCGGGCCGCCCGCGTCTCCGGCCGCCCACGCCGCTCGGCGCCCGGCGGCGCCACCACATGGTGCCGCAACCCCATGATCACCTCGGCTTTAAGGAAATCGGGGTGTCCAGGGCCGGTTGATGCCCCGCCTTCCCGGAACCCGAGTCGATCAACCGCGTCCGCCCGCGCCCGCGCCCGCCTCGCGCCCGCCCCGGCTGAGCCCGTGCCCGTGCCCGTGCCCGTGCCCGTGCCCGTGCCCATGCCCGTGCCCGTGCCCGTGCCCCGCCCCGCCCCGCGCCCCGCCCCGCCCCGCGCCCCGCCCCGGGCCCGCCCCGCCCCGCGGCGGGCCCGCGCCCGGGTTGGGACACCGCCCGGGTCGGCTGTGGTCAGAGGACGTGCAGGGCGGTGCAGAGCCAGCGGCCACGGCGATGCTCCAGGCGGAGCGCCATCGCCCAGCTCCGGCCGCCTGCGCTGGCGAGGACGGCTGCCGCCTCCACTGCGGCTTCCCGGGGCTCGCAGACGCGCAGGCGGAGCAGTCGGACCACTGGCCGGCCGGCGCGGCGACGGAGTGCCCCGGCTCGCCCGGACGCGCGGGCCAACTCGGTCAGCAGGTCACCCGCTCGGGCCGGGTCCAGCAGTGCCCGCACCTGCGCCGGCGAACGGTAGCCGTTGACCACCTCCAGGCAGGTGCCGACGAAGCGATGCGCGGCTCGGGTGGCTTCCGGGGCGGTCGCCGGCGGTAGAGGCGTGACCGGGTGGGTGGTGGACCGGCTGGGCACCGGGCGGAGGGCGGCCCGGCGATCCGGTGGCCGGACGGGGTCTGGCCGGGTCGAGGCGAACAGGTCGAGGGCGAGCTGACCGTGGGTCGCCGGCCAGTACGGCCCGTCGGTCTCGTCAGCGTACGGCGGGTCGATGGGCGGGACGGGGCGCAGCCGCACGGGTGGGCGGGAAGGACCGGGTCGCGCCTCGCTCATCATGGTCCCCTTGATCTTGCGTTTACCTTCGTTTGCTTCCGACAAGCTCGATTGTGAGCGACAGAGTGGCCTCGGTCAATGGGCCAGTGGTGAGACCCCTCCGCTGAACCGCGTGATCCACTCCGTCTTGGCGATGTCGCGGTATCCGAGCGGCCCGGACACCCCAACTTCCGCGATACGGAGTGGATCATGAAAAGGGGTTACTCCGGGTCGCGGTCGACCAAGGGGTTGCTCTGCACCCAGTCGGCGGTCTCGTCGTACTTGCGCGCTATGTACTCCTCCAGGCGAGCGCGCTCGACGCGCCACTGGCCGCGTCCACCGATCTTGATCGCCGGCAGTTCGCCGCTGCGCACCATGTGGTAGACCTGCGAGTCCGACACGTTCAGCTCGGTGGCGACGTCGGAGAGCAGCAGGAACCTCGGCTCCACAGAAACTCCCGGGGTTGATGTCGTTTGACTCAGTTTGCCACCGACAGCCCGTGTCGCCCAGCACCCGGACGGCCTGGCGGCAGGCCGACCACGCGGGACACACCGGCCGGGAACTTCCACCGGCCGGAGGCGGGGTGTATGACGGTCACGGCGTGCGGCATGATCTGCGCCCGTGCCGGCGGCTGCCGGTGGAGGACTAAGCGGGGAGACGACCGGTGACCGACGAACTTGTCCGGGTGTATGTGCCGGCGACCGTACCGATGGTGGCCCGGCTGCGTGAGGACGGGCTGGCCGCCGACCAGGCGCACGCCGTGACCCCGGCGCTGCGCGAGTGGTACGCCGAAGGCGACGAGGAGGAGCTGGAGTACGTCGCGTTCACCCGGGCTGCCCAGGACGCGCTGCACCTGCTCCGGGCCGACCCGACCGCTCCCCGCCGCCGCGTCGTCGTCTCGGTCGACCTGCCGGCGGGGGCGCTCGGTCGGGGCGACGGTGAGCTGGGTTCCAGCATCGTGACCTTGGCCGACGCCGTGCCGGTGGGTGCCGTTGCGGCCATCCACGTGGACGGCGCGGACGCGGTCGAGGAGGTCGCCGCGGCGGTCGACGTGGTGGTCGAGGCGGCTGCGGGTGACCCCGATGCCCAGTTCACCGTCGATGGCGCCGAGGACCACGAGCTTGAGTGGTACGACGTGACGGAGCTGGACCAGCTGCTGCGCGCGGCCGGCTGAGCCGGACACCGCACACCGGTCTCCGTCCGAGGTCAGCGGGCCGGGTCCGCCTTAGCCGGCTCCGCGTCGAACGTCGCAGCCGGCTCCGCATCGGACGTCGCAGCCGGGTCCGCATCGACCGTCGCAGCCGGCTCCGCATCGGACGTCTCAGCCGGGTCCGCATCGACCGTCGCAGCCGGCTCCGCATCGGACGTCTCAGCCGGGTCCGCATCGACGGTCGCAGCCGCGTCGAACGTCTCAGCCGGGTCCGCGTCGAACGCCTTGGCATAGCCCGGCTTGTCGTCCGCCGGGTCGACCCGGTCCGCGACGGTGTCTGAGCCGTCGGCTGGTTCGTCGTCGTCGGTGTGGGCCGGGCCGAGCGTGCGGCCGAACGCGATGAGCGCGGTCAGCGCCCCCACGAAGAGCACCCAGATGCCGTTGTCCACCCGCGAGGTGCCCAGCGAGGTCTGCGCGACCGCGTCCGCCTCGCTGAGCGCGCTGGCCAGATCGAGCAGCGACCGGCCACCGATCCTGATGATCACCTCGGCGAGCAGCAGGAGCAGCCCCGGCCCGGCGCCGGCGAGCAGGTACGCCGGCCAGCGCAGCGCCGGGGCCTCGGGGTCGCGGCGGACGACGCGTCGCCGCGCCCAGGTCAGGTAGCCGAAGGCGAGCAGCCCGGCGAGCAGCCCGGCGATGAGCGACTCGGTGCGGGACACCCACTTGGCGGCGTCGATCAACGACTGTTGGCTGTCGCCGGCACCGAAGAGGTCGAACAGCGGGTCCCGGGCGCGGCTGAACGCGACCACGAAGAGGAACGTGCCCAGGGCGGCGCTCACCACCGCACCGACCGCCGGGGCGGTCCGCGCGCCGGCCACCGCGCCCCCGATGATCGCCGCGGCCGCCGCGGTGCCGGCGATCACGTTGGTGGCCGAGGTGTCGAAGTAGGTGAGGTTGATGGCCAGCGCGGTAGCCAGCCCGACCACCATTCCGCCGCCGATCGCCCCGGTGAAGCGCAGGGTGGCCCAGTCGCCGTACCGGCGGGCCAGCAGGTTGCTGCCGGCCAGCGCGACGGCCGCCCCGGCCACCAGCGCGGCGGAGATCACGCCGGGCAGGGCGAACGCGGAAAGGCTGATCGCGGTGACCCCGGCCGCCGCCGAGGTGATGGCCTCCCGCGTGGACCAGAGCATGGCGGTCAGCCACCCGAGCGCCAGCAGCGCGAGCACCGATGCGCCGGGCGCGGGCAGCGGCCGGCTGCTGGGGCTGGCCGCGTCGACCGCCGGCTCGTCCGACTCCGCGGCCGGGACGCGGCCGGGCTGCTTGGTCATCGTCTCCCCTTCGAGGCGGCAGGTCACCGACCATTCAGGGTACGCGGGCCCGCTGGGCCGCCCGCCGCCCCGGGACGCCCGGAACGGGTACGCCCCCACCAGTCGCCCCGAGCGGGCCGGCGACGCGGTTGCCCGGCGCCGGGGCGAGGCGGCTGCCCGATGCGTGGACGGGTTGTCGGATCGAGCCCGGTCGGTAAGGGGAGGAGGGGTGGGCCGGTCCTTGGCGGTTGGCGGTGGCGGACGTGGGGCATGCAGCGGTTCATGGGAGAATCATGGGAGGTCCCGCCGCTGCTCGGCCCTCCCGCGCGGCGCCCGGTGTCCGACCGTCCGGTCGGTGCCCGCGGGACCGGTTTCGCCACTGCTGTCGAGATCGCCAGGAGCCTTGATGGATGCCGTGTTCTCCGTTCCCGAGCCGCGCAACGAGCCGGTTCGTAACTACGAGCCGGGCAACCCCGACCGGGACCGGCTCCAGCGGCGGCTGACCGAGCTCGCCGCCGAGCGCATCGACCTGCCGATGACCATTGGCGGCGAGCAGCGGATGGCTGCCGGTGACTCGATCAATGTGGTGCAGCCGCACAAGCACGCGCACGTGCTGGGTGTGACCGCGCACGCCACCCACGACGACGCCCGCGCCGCGATCGAGGCGGCCAAGGACGCCGCCCCGATGTGGCGGGCGCTGCCCTTCGAGGAGCGCGCCGCGATCTTCCTGCGCGCCGCTGAGCTGCTCGCGGGCCCTTGGCGCGACACCCTCAACGCCGCCACGATGCTCGGCCAGTCGAAGACCGCGATCCAGGCGGAGATCGACGCGGCGTGTGAGTTCATCGACTTCCTCCGGTTCAACGTGCACTTCGCCCGCCGCCTCCTCGAGGAGCAGCCGGCGTCCTCGCCCGGCGTCTGGAACCGCTTCGACCACCGCCCGCTGGAGGGCTTCGTCTACGCGGTCACCCCGTTCAACTTCACCGCCATCGCCGGCAACCTGCCGTCGGCGCCGGCCCTGCTGGGCAACACGGTGGTCTGGAAGCCGGGCCCGACCCAGCAGTTCGCCGCGCACTTCACCATGCGGCTGTTCGAGGCCGCCGGCCTGCCGCCAGGCGTGATCAACATGGTCACCGGCCGAGGCGAGGAGGTCTCGGACGTCGTGCTCGCCGACCCGGACCTGGCTGGCATCCACTTCACCGGTTCGACCAAGGTCTTCCAGCAGTTGTGGCGGACCGTCGGCGACAACATCGCCCGCTACCGGGGTTACCCGCGCCTCGTCGGCGAGACCGGCGGCAAGGACTTCGTGGTCGCGCACACCAGCGCTGACGTCGACGCCCTGCACACCGCGCTGATCCGTGGCGCGTACGAGTACCAGGGCCAGAAGTGCTCGGCGGCCTCGCGGGCGTACGTGCCGCGCTCGATCTGGGAGGGTGGGCTGCGCGACCGGCTGGCCGCCACCACCGACTCGTTGACCTACGGCGACGTGGCCGACTTCAGCAACTTCGGCGGCGCGGTGATCGACGACAAGGCGTTCGCCCGCCACACCGCGGCGTTGGAGCTGATCACCGGCGACGACTCCTGCCGGGTGCTGGCCGGTGGCACCGCCGACGACTCGGTCGGCTACTTCGTCCGGCCGACGCTCTTCGAGTGCAGCGACGCCGCCCACGAGACCTTCACCACTGAATACTTCGGGCCGATCCTGGGCGTGCACGTGTTCGACGACGCCCGCTTCGACGAGGTGGTCGCGCAGGCCGAGTCGATCGCGCCGTATGCGCTGACCGGCTCGGTGTTCGCCAACGACCGCCGGGTGGTCGACGCGGTCGCCGAGCGCATGCGGTACGCGGCCGGCAACTTCTACATCAACGACAAGCCGACCGGCGCGGTGGTCGGGCAGCAGCCCTTCGGCGGCGCCCGGGCCAGCGGCACCAACGACAAGGCGGGCTCCTGGCTCAACCTGGTCCGCTGGGTGTCGCCGCGGACGATCAAGGAGACCTTCGTGCCGCCGACCGACCACACGTACCCCCACATGGGCTGACCGGCGACGACCCGCCGGCGGCGTGCGTGGCGCCGCCGGCGGTCGGCCGAATGCCGCACCCATCGATAGTCCTCAACGGACAGTCTGCCGCCGACAGTGCACTTAGGAAGTCCTGTCGGGTGGCAAACTGGCAAATCCTGGACGCCGGGTGCGCAAAGTGGCAGCGTAGTGGGCATGGCGGATTCCGGAGTCAACCCTACGGCGGCGGCCCTGCTCGGGCTCCTCCACGAGGGCCCGATGACAGGCGGTCAGTTGATGGCCGCCGCTGAGCGCCGTCTGGCGCCGTACTGGTCGATGACCCGCAGTCAGGTCTACCGCGAGTTGCCGGTGCTGGCCGAGCGAGGTTTCGTGCGGCTCGGCAAGCCGGGGCCGCGAATGAGCCAGCCGTATGCGCTCACCGCCAGTGGGAAACGGATATTCTCCCGCTGGCTGGCCGAGAATCCGGGGCGGGACACCATCCGCAACCCGATAGCGCTCCGGATGGCCTTCGGCAACCTGCACTCCGCCAGCCAGCTGAAGGGCCTGTACGCCTCGGCCAACGAATACCACACCGAGGCCCTCGCCCAGGTCCGGGAGCAGGTCAAGAACGCCAAACGGGACGGCGAGACGTACGACGCCAGCGCGCTGGAGTTCGCGGTTGCCTATCACCGGGCGGCCCTGTCGTGGTTGAAGACCGCCCCCGTCGGGTGATGATCGGCGGGTTCGCGCATACGCGACGAGCTGAGCTGCCTGCGGCACAGTACGCTTATCTGTCGTGACCGCTGCCGATTACGCCGAACAGCTCAAGGAACTCGACGCGACCCTGCGAAACATCGAGGCCGTCCTCAACCTCGACCGGCTCCACGAGGACAAGGCCCGCCTTGAGCAGGAGGCTTCCGCCCCCGACCTGTGGGACGACCAGGCCAAGGCTCAGCAGGTGACCTCGCAGCTGTCGTACGTCAACGGCGAGATCAGCAAGCTGGGCAGCCTCCGTTCCGGCCTCGACGACGCCCAGGTGCTGCTGGAGCTGGCCGAGGCCGAAGCCGACCCGGGCGTGTTGACCGAGGTCGAGTCGGAGATCACCGGGCTGACCAAGGCCATCCAGGAGATGGAGGTCCGCACCCTGCTCTCCGGCGAGTACGACTCCCGGGAGGCGCTCGTCGCCATCCGGGCCGGAGCCGGTGGCGTGGACGCGGCGGACTTCGCCGAGATGCTGCTGCGGATGTACCTGCGCTGGGCGGAGCGGCACGGCTACCCGACCGAGGTCTACGAGACCTCGTACGCCGAGGAGGCGGGCCTGAAGTCCGCCACCTTCGCCGTCAAGGTGCCCTACGCGTACGGCACGCTCAGCGTCGAGTCGGGCACCCACCGGCTGGTCCGGATCAGCCCGTTCGACAACCAGGGCCGCCGGCAGACCAGCTTCGCGGGCGTGGAGGTCCTGCCGGTCACCGAGCAGACCGACCACATCGACATCCCGGAGAACGAGATGCGGGTCGACGTCTACCGCTCCTCGGGCCCCGGCGGGCAGAGCGTCAACACCACCGACTCGGCGGTGCGGCTCACCCACATCCCGACGGGCATCGTGGTGACCTGCCAGAACGAGAAGTCCCAACTGCAGAACAAGGCCTCCGCCATGCGGGTGCTCCAGGCCCGGCTGCTGGAGCGCAAGCGCCAGGAGGAGCAGGCCAAGCTGGAGGGGCTCAAGGAGAACGCCGCCGGCTCGTGGGGTGACCAGATGCGCTCCTACGTCCTGCACCCGTATCAGATGGTGAAGGATCTCCGAACCGAGCAGGAGACCGGCAATCCGACCGCGGTCTTCGACGGCGAGTTGGACGGTTTCATCGAGGCTGGCATCCGTTGGCGTAAGCAGCGGCAACTCGCCGGCGACGGTGCGTGACGACACGCGGGCGGAGCGCGTCATCGATCTCCAGGTAGAGGCCTGATTCGACGACTCGCGCCGGTTCTGCGGGGCGTGGGGCTTGGCTCAGTTGTTACACCGCGTAGACTCACCACCCGTGATTCAGCTTGAGCAAGTGACGAAGACGTACCCGAAGGCGTCCCGGCCTTCGCTCGACAACGTGTCCGTCTCGATCGAGAAGGGCGAGTTCGTCTTCTTCATCGGTCCATCCGGCTCCGGCAAGTCCACAATCATCAAGATGCTGCTGCACGAGGTGGCCCCCAACAAGGGGCGCGTCGTCGTCAACGGCAAGGACGTCACGTCGATGCGCTCCTGGAAGCGACCCCACTTCCGGCGCTCGATCGGCTGTGTCTTCCAGGACTTCCGGCTGCTGCCGAACCGCACCGCCTACGAGAACGTGGCGTTCGCCCTCGAGGTGATCGGCAAGACCAAGGCGGTTGCCCGCCGGGTCGTGCCGGAGGTGCTGGAACTGGTCGGGCTCGGTGGCAAGGAGCACCGCTACCCGCACGAGCTCTCCGGTGGTGAGCAGCAGCGGGTCGCCGTCGCCCGGGCGTTCGTGAACCGTCCGCTGATCCTGCTGGCGGACGAGCCCACGGGAAACCTGGACCCGGACACCTCGATTGAGATCATGCGCCTGCTGGACCGGATCAACCGCACCGGCACGACCGTCGTGATGGTCACCCACGACTCCAACATCGTGAACCAGATGCGCCGCCGCGTCGTCGAGATCGAGAGCGGTCGCGTCGTGCGTGACCAGGCCCGCGGCGTCTACGGGTGAGCCGGCTCTCCACCCCTGCGCAGCCTGACGACGAACTCTTCATGCCGGAGACCCGGAGGAAATCCCGATGCGCGTGAAATACGTCCTGTCCGAGGTACTGGTCGGACTGTGGCGCAACGTGACCATGTCCATCGCGATGATCATCACGATGGCGGTCTCGCTGACCATGCTCGGTGCCAGCGGTCTCATGTACCGCCAGGTCGACGACATGAAGGTCACCTACTACAAGAACATTCAGGTCTCGATCTTCTTGAGCCAGGAGGTGGGCGAGCAGGAGCGCACCGACCTGCAGACCAAGCTCGACGCCGACCCCCTGGTCAAGGACGTCCTCTACGTCAACAAGGACGAGGCGTACAAGCGCTTCAAGGAGATGTACCAGGACGCGCCGGACCTGGTGAACGCGGTCAAGCCGGACCAACTGCCCGAGTCTTTTCGCATCACGCTGAACAACCCGGAGCAGTACAAGAACATCTACGACCAGTACAAGGACACCGCGGGCGTCGACGAGATCATCGATCAGAGTCGACTGCTCGACAAGATCTTCAACATCCTCACCTCGATCCAGAACATCGCCCTGGCTGCCGCCATCGTGATGGCGGTCGCCGCACTGCTGCTGGTGGCGAACACCATTCAGGTCGCCGCGTACAGCAAGCGGCGTGAGGTGGCGGTCATGAAGCTGGTCGGCGCGTCCAACTGGTTCATCCAGGCGCCGTTCGTGCTGGAGGCCGTGGTGGCCGGCCTGATCGGCTCGCTGCTCGGCCTGGTCGCCCTGGTCGCGGCGAAGTATCTGCTCTTCGACGGGTCGTTGAGCGCGTTGCAGGGTCTGCTCTCGCCGATCAGTTGGGGCGACATCCTGTTCATCTTCCCGCTGATGGCCGGCGTCGGTGGTCTGGTCAGCGCGGGCACCGCCTGGATCACCCTGCGCTTCTACCTGCGGGTCTAGGCACCGTACGGGTCGTCCCGTGGTCTCCCGAGGACCCTCCCGCCGCCGGAAATAAACGGCGCGGGAGGGTCCTTGTCATTCAGGTAGCATGATCGGTTGTCCGGTCGGGGTGTGCCCGGCCACGGACGTACGGGAGGGGGTGGCACCGATGCCACGGGAAAAGGGGCGCAAGGTGGTCGCCTCCAACAAGAAGGCGCGCCACGACTACGCGATCCTCGACACGTACGAGGCGGGCATGGCGTTGACCGGCACCGAGGTCAAGTCGCTACGGGCCGGGCGAGCGTCGCTGGTCGACGCGTTCGCTCAGGAGCGCGACGGCGAGTTGTTCCTGCACTCCATGCACATCCCGGAATACACCCAGGGCACCTGGACCAACCACGAGCCCCGGCGTACGCGCAAGCTGCTGCTCAATCGGGGCGAGATCGACCGGCTGCTCGGCAAGACCCGTGAGGGCGGTCTGACCATCGTTCCGTTGCAGGTCTACTTCTCCGACGGCTGGGCCAAGGTCGAGATCGCCCTGGCCAAGGGCAAGAAGTCGTACGACAAGCGTCAGGACCTCGCCAAGCGGGACGCGGACCGGGAGATCGCCCGGGTGTCCGGTCGACGCGGCAAGGGCATGGACGACTAAGTCATCCCGTTTGTCCGGATCGGGCGCGTCAGCCCGGGGCTCGGGATGAAAGCTGTTGCGGCAGGCGTTAGTCTTGTCAGTGCCGCCACATCAGCGGCCTGTCGAGGGGGTGACTGGTTTCGACTTCGTACGCAGCGACAGGGGAAGCGAGCCGAGGAAGCCGACGTCGTCTCGAGAATCGGTCGTCGGAAACTTATAAGCGCCAAGAACAATCGCGCTGACTTCGCTCTCGCCGCCTGAGGCGAGTAGCTAAGTCTGTCGGCCTGGGAACGCCTTCGTCCCAGTAGCCGGCATCAGCTAGGAGGCTGGCCAATCGGACCCGGTCGCGGGGTCCGTGCGGCGAGATTAATCAGCGACTGGGCCCGTCACACCAACTTGCTCGCGTGAGCGGTGGGGCCGAGTAGAGGCACAGCGAGCTGCGCTCGGAGAAGCCCTGACAAAACGGCGAAGGACCCGGGTTCGATTCCCGGCACCTCCACCACCTCGAACGAAGCGCCCCGGCCCACCAGCCGGGGCGCTTCGTTGTGTGCGGGGCCTCGTACCCGTACTCCCTCCCGCACCGGTCCTCCCGCGGCTGCCGAGCCGGGCGGGCCGACGGCCGAGGACGGCGGCTTCCCCTCGCCGCCGCAAGAGCCCTCGGTGGTCGCTGAGAGCCGCCTGCGGCACCTCATCGCCGGGTGCGCGGGACGCTGCTGGCGGTCTGGCTCGCCTACGCTGCCCCCTGTGAGCAACCAGGAGCTGCGCCTGTCGGTCGGCGCGTCACCCGGCCAGCGCGTCGTGGCGGTGCTGTTCGGCGTCTTCATCGCGACCGTTGGTGCGGCGTTCGTGGCGCTGCCCCTGATCGCCGGCGGGCTGCTGCGCGGGCTGACCGGCCCGGGTGACTCGTTCCCCTCCTATGAGGAGGCTCGCGACCTGCCGCCAGGAATGCTGCCGCCGGAGCTACGGGACGGCTGGGGCCAGCCCGGCCCCGGTCCGTTCATCGGGCTGTGCGGCCTGCCATTCGTCCTGCTCGGCGTCTACCTCGTGCTGCAGGTGCTCCGCACGGCCGCCTGGCTGGACGGAAGCCGGGCGCGGGTACGGGGTGCGTTGCGTACCCGCACCGTCGACCTCGCCACGGCCCGGATCGACGCCGGCGCGGTGTCGTATCGCGAGGCGGGGGACGACTCTCCGGCGCGTGGACAGCGGGTGCCGATCATCATCGCGACCGACCAGGAGAGTGGGCGGCGGGTCACCATCCCGTTACGTGGCATTGGCCTGCACAGCCTGCCCCCGTCCGAGCTGCGGGCGCTGGCCGACGCGATCACCACAGGCCGACCGGTCGGCGGGCGGGACGGTGACGCGCACGCCGTCGCCGCCCAACTGCACCGCCTGGCGGAGCACCCGCTGGGCATCTGATCGGGCGGTCCAGTGGGGTCTGCGAGGCTATTGGGGCTATTGGGGCAGATGAGGCTGGTTCCGGCCCTGGACAGAGCGGGCGCGCAGGCTCACCATCGCGGTATGGGGTAGCAGCGCAGCGCGGGAGGTGCCATGGTCGCCGGTCCGGTCCAGCAGCCGTCACTCGTCGTCCGGCCGAGCGCCGCGCACCCGCACCCGGCCAGGCTCCCCGCCGATCCGCAGTCCAGCGAGCCGCGTTCCATCGGGCTGCCCGGTGAGCCGCACCCCGCCGGGCTCGCGGGTGACGTGCACGCGCTCGGTCGGGCCGTTGCCGTCGACAGCGCCGAGCCGCGCTGGCGCGAAGGGGTCCTGCTCCGGCTGCGTCCCGTGGGGCGTGGCTTCGCGGAGCACGTCCAGGTCACCGAAGGCCCCGCCGGCCTCTACCGGGAGCTGCTCACCCAGTCGCCGCGGCTGGACCACGGCGTGCGGCTGTTGACCCGGGAGCACGCGGCGATCGTCGCCGCGATCCTGGCGGTTCAGCAGATCGCCGAGCAGCCCGAGGCGCACCCCGACGAGGTGCGGCATCGGGCCCGACACCTGCTGCGGAGGTTGGCCCGGCATCGGCGGCGCGGCGCCGACCTGCTCTGGGAGGCGTACCAG
This sequence comes from Micromonospora sp. LH3U1, assembly GCF_028475105.1. Taxonomy (NCBI): domain Bacteria; kingdom Bacillati; phylum Actinomycetota; class Actinomycetes; order Micromonosporales; family Micromonosporaceae; genus Micromonospora; species Micromonospora sp. LH3U1. Next base: position 1,118,455 of record NZ_CP116936.1, read on the forward strand.
ACGGATCTGGGTGGCGAGACCTGAGCCCAGGCCGGGAACCGGGGGGTCGGCGGCCACGTCGAACCGTGCATGCGTCGACCGGCCCTGCTGCTCGTACTTCCGTTGCTGTTCGCGGCGGGCTGCGCCCCGACCCGTGCCGATCCGGCCGGCGGGCCGAGCGACCCGACCCACCGCGCGGAGGAGTTCGACCAGCGGGCCACCCAGGTGGCCGAGGCGTGGCGGCCCGGCCCCGACTGGCGCACGGGGTATGTCCCCCTGGAGGGGCCGACCGTGTTCACCGGTGACCCACGCTTCACTGCGGACACCGAGGCGGCCTTCCGGGCCGGGTGGTACCGCGAGCAGGTCGGGATCTCGCCCATGCGGGTCATGGGTGAGATCCGCTTCCCGGACGGCCGGCTGACGCTGCCGTTGGTCAGCGCCGCCGAGGCGTACCGGCAGCTCCACCAGGGTGACCCGCTGCCCTGCCCGGGACGGCCGAAGCGGCCCGGCCTGCCGACCCCCGGCGGCCCCAGCGTCGAACCAGGGCCGGATGGCTGGGCCACCAGCACAACGCAGACCGCCTGCCTTCCGCTCACCGTCACCGGAGTCACGTTCGACACCGTGCCGGTCCGTACGAGCCGAGGTGAGGCGCAGGTCCCGGCCTGGCTGTTCACCATCAAGGAGCTGGCCACCCCGGTGGTCCGGCTCGCCGTCGCGCCGACGGCGGTCGCGCCGGTCCCCGAACCCACCGCGCCGGCCCGGCCGCTGCCGGACGGTCTGGTGGCCGCCCAGGACCTCGCGGCGGTCGACGGTGCCCGGTTGACCGTGCGGCTCGGCGTCGGTGCCTGCGACACCGGAATCACGCCGCTGGTGTGGGAAGGGCCGGACGTCGTTGTGGTCGGTGGCAGCGTCACCCGGGCTACCGGCGCCTGCATCGACTTGCTCAAGCTGGAGCCGGCCACCGTCACCCTCAGGGCACCACTGGGTGCCCGGCCGGTGCTCGATGTCTCCACCGGTGCCCCACTGTCGATCGCCCCGCGCTGACGGGGTCGGCTCAGAGGATGCTGGGAACGTCCGTGCTGATCGGCACCGGCAGCACGGTGGGCCGGTCGGCGCGCAGCCCGGTGGCGAGTGCCGCACCGAGCTGGTCGGGGGTTTCCACCACCTCGGTGGCGCAGCCGTAGCCGGCCGCGATCGCGATGATGTCCAGACCCGGCAGGTCCAGGCCGGGCACCCCGGGAGTTTCCTTCAGCTCGGCGAACGCCTTGAGGATCGCGTACTGCTGATTGACCGGGACGACGACCACCACCGGCAGTGACAGGCGCGCGGCGGTCCACAGCGCCTGCACCGAGTAGTGGAACGAGCCGTCGCCGACCACCGCCACCACCGGACGGCCACGACCGCTGTCCCGCTCGGCGAGTGCCATCCCGATCGCGGCCGGCAGGCCGTAGCCGAGACCGCCGCTGGCCATCGTGAAGTACGACGCCGGGCGGTTGATCCGCAGCTGCCGACGCAGCGCGGACAGATTGGACGGTGACTCCTGGACCAGCACGCCGTCCGCCGGCCAGTGCGCGGCCAGCGCGGCGAACAGGGCGTCGGCGCTCAGTGGGTTGGTGACCTCCGGCGGTGCCGGTGCGTCCCGGTGCGCGGGCGGCGGCCGGTCGGCCGGTGGCACCCGCTCGACCAGCGCGGTCAGGGTCAGCCCGGGATCGCCCAGCAGGCTGTCCCCGACCGGGGCGCGCGCGGCCTCGTCGGGGTCGTCCGTGACGTGCAGCAGCCGGGTGCCGTCGGGTAGATGCTCGCCCGGTACGTACGGGTAGTAGCGGAACACCGGGGCACCGATGACCAGCACCGTGTCATGTCCACGCAGTGCCTCGGCCAGCGGACCGATGGCGTACGGCAGCACGCCGCGAAAGTGCGGGTGGTCCTCCGGGAACACGGCCCGCTCGGTTGCGGGGGCCGCCCAGACCGGCGCGGCCAACCGCTCGGCCAACGCGACCGCGCTCGGCCAACTGCCGGAGCGGTCCACCCCCGGCCCGTACACCAGGACGGGGTTGTGGCTGCCGGCCAGGACCCGGGCGAACTCGTCCAGCCGCTGCGGGTCCGGTGCGAACCGGGTGGCCACCGAACGCGGCGCGGGCGGCGGGTCGGCCGGCTGGGCCCAGTCGTCCATCGGCAGGGAGAGGAAGACCGGCCCGGCCGGTGGCTGCACCGCCGTCGCGTACGCCCGCAGCACCGCCCCGGGGATGTCCTGCGCCCTGGTCGGCTCGTAGGCCCACTTGACGTACGGCTGAGGAAGCTCGGTGGGCCGGCGGCTGGCCAGCCGCGGTTCGAGCAGCAGCATCTCGCGGGTCTGCTGGCCGGCGGTGACGATCAGCGGGGTCTTGTTGTGCCAGGCGGTGACCAGGTTGCCCATACCGTTGCCGGTGCCCGGGGCGGTGTGCAGGTTGACGTGGGCCGCAGTGCCGCTGGCCTGCGCGTAGCCGTCAGCCATCGCGACCGCCGTCGCCTCCTGCAGCGCGTGGACGTAGTGGAAGTCGGCGGGGAAGTCCTGCAGGAACGGCTCCTCGGTGGAGCCGGGGTTGCCGAAGACGGTGGTCATGCCGAGGGTGCGGAGCACGTCGTACGTCGCGTCCCGGACCGTTGCCATCGCCACCCGCCTCCGTGTCGCGGGCAGGGACGACCGCGGTCGCCCTCCCGATCAGCCGAATCTATCGGGATGTGACGGACCTTTCGGGCGTTTCCCAGCCGTCGGTGGCCCGGACCGTCGGGCGGACAAAGCCCCGGACCGTCGGGCGGACAAAGCCCCGGACCGTCGGGCGGACAGAACCCGGATCAGCTCACGGCAGCGGGAAGGGCAGAGTGATGCCGTCCAGCGCCTGGCCGCACACGCAGTCCCGCGCGGCAGGGAGCGCCGCCAGCGCATCCAGCAGGACGCCCCGCAGTCGATCGGTGTTGGCCGCGAAGACCCGGAACACCTCGTCCTGGGTCACCGAGTCGCCAACCTGCACCCCGGCGTCCAGGTCGGTGATCAACGCGATCGAGGAGTAGCAGAGGGCCAACTCCCGGGCGAGCACCGCCTCCGGGTGACCAGTCATATTGACGACAGTGCCGCCGATCGAGGCATACCAGCGGGACTCGGCCCGAGTGGAGAACCGTGGGCCCTCGACCACCACCACCGTCCCGCCGTCCACGGCCGTGACGTCCCGACCAGCCGCTGCCGCGAGCAGGGCCCGCCGGCCGTTCGGGCAGTACGGGTCGGCGAACGGCACGTGCACGGCGCCCTCGTCGTAGTAGGTCTGCGCCCGGCCGCTGGTCCGGTCGATCAGCTGGTCCGGCACCACGAACGTGCCCGGGCCCAGCTCCGGGCGGAGCCCACCGACCGCGCACGGTGCCAGCACCTGGCGTACGCCGAGGGAGCGCAGCGCCCACAGGTTGGCCCGGTAGGGGATCAGGTGTGGCGGATACCGGTGATCCCGGCCGTGCCGGGGCAGGAACGCGACCCGCCGCCCGGCCACCTCGGCGATGGTCACCGCGTCCGACGGCAGCCCGTACGGGGTTTCCAGCTCATGGGTGGTGCCGTCGAGGAGGGCGTACAGGCCCGACCCACCGATCACCGCGATGTCCGCCGTCGGTGCCATCGACCCTCCGTCTTAACTGTCTGATCACCCGCCGGTCAGACCTTAGCCAGCACCCAGGACGCAGGCTATGGTGCCAGGCATGGCGTTGACAGCTCGGTTGATCCCGGCACACCGGGCGGATCCGGTAGATGACCGATCCCCGGCGCGGGCTCACGGTTGACGGGTGTGTGGGATGCAGGGAGAGGGCCAGGCGATCGGCGGACGAGCGATGGAGGCGATGACCGGGCGGCTGCTGGTCGCGACTCCGGCGCTCAAGGACCCGAACTTCGACCGTACGGTGGTGCTGCTGGTCGCTCACGAACCGGGCGGCGCGCTCGGCGTGGTGCTGAACCGGGCCACCGAGGTGCCGGTGGCCGAGGTGCTCGGCGACTGGAGTGACCTGGCCCGCCACCCGGCGGTGCTCTTCGAGGGCGGCCCGGTGCAGCCCGACTCGGCCATCTGCCTGGCCCGCATGCGGCACCCGATGCGCCGGTTGAAGGGCTTCCACCAGGTCTCCGGAGCGGTCGGCACGATCGACCTCTCCGTCGACCCGGAGCGGCTGCGGGAGAGCATCGGCGGCATCCGGGTCTTCGCCGGCTACTCCGGCTGGGGCAGCGGCCAGTTGGAGCAGGAGATCGCCGACGGCTCCTGGTTCGTGCTGGACGGGCTGCCCGGTGACGCCTTCGTCGAACGGCCCGACGACCTGTGGCCGATGGTGCTGCGTCGGCAGGGCGGGATGATGGCCGCCGTCGCCCACTTCCCGCCGGACGTGGCGCTCAACTGACCTGGCTCGGCGGGGGACCCCGCGAGATGACCATGCCGGCCGGTCTGTGTATAGTTTCCCAGTGCCCGGGAGACCGGGGACAACAGCAAGCAAGGGGCCGTGGCGCAGCTGGTAGCGCACCACACTGGCAGTGTGGGGGTCAGGGGTTCGAGTCCCCTCGGCTCCACCCTTGTGTAACGCAGGTAAGCGGCCCGGTTGATGATCTCAACCGGGCCGCTGCTTGTCGTTCCCTGTTTCGTCAGCCAGCGCCGCCGGTGACCGACGTCCCGGACTTCGTCAGGCGGTACGTGATCTGCGTGCCGCTCCAGAAGTGGAACGTGAGGGTGACCGTGCCGTCCCTGACCTCGGCGAAGAACTCCGGCTTCAGGATGATGGTGTTCGCGCCGTAGTCGGGCTGGAAGTTGCTCCAGAACTCCTTGTACGTCGTCCAGTTGGCCGGTCCGGCGGCGCTGCCGTCGGCGTACCTGGCCTCCATGGTGGCGAGCTGGTCACCGCGGAACTGGGTGGGGATGACGAACGAGCTGGTGGTGCCGGTCACCGCAGACTGGGTCGGTGGGTCGTAGGAGATGATGCTGATGGGCCACGGCACGCCCTGCGAGAAGTGCGCTTCGAGGTTGGCGTTGACGCCCGCGGCGCGGTTGCCGACCAGACGGGTCACCGCCGCGCTGGTCAGGGTCAGCGTGTTGCCGGAGACGGTGTAGTCGCTGCCGTTGGTCAGGACGGTGCTGCCCTGCCGCAGGCTCTGGAACGAAGCCCCATTGAGGTTCAGGGTGAGGGACTTGCTGGTGATGGTGCCGGTACGAGGTACGTAGATCTGGTCCGACGACGCGGTCGCGGAGCGGGTGGTCCAGCTCGACTTCATCAGCGCGTACAGGCCGGGGTCCCGCCACTGCAGGTCGTTGCGGTTGAGGAACGACCCGGCGTCCCAGAGGAACGTGGTGAGTTTCCTGGTCCGGGCCTGGTAGGCGACGGCCTCGAAGAACTTGAGCAACTCGCCCCGCTCGATGATGCCGGGCCGGGTGTAGTCGTAGCTGAGCAGGGCCCACTCGCCGATGATCACGGGGATGCCCCGGGCGACGAAGGTGTCGCGTACCCGGTTGAAGCCGTCGACCATGTCCTGCTCGACGGTGGCGTCGTAGCGGGTGCCGCCGGCGATGTTGACGCTGAACGGCCAATATCCGTAGAAGTGGACGGTCGCCGCGATGTTGGTGTCGCGTAGTTGGCTGATCGTGGTCGCCAGCGCGTCGAGTTGGCTCTGGTTGGAGTTGGTGTTCAGGGTGGGCAGCACGAGCAGCCGGGTGGCGTTGTTCCCGCCGGACTGGCGGACGAGGCGGACGAACGCGACGGTGAGTTCGCGCAGCACCTCGTCGCTCTGGGCGTCTCCGGACGTGCCGGTGAACTGCGGTTCGTTGATGTTCTCGAACACGAGCTTCGACGAGTGGCCGCGGAACGTGGTGGCGATCTGGGTCCACAGAGCGGTGTAGCGGTTCATGACGTTCGTGCGGTCACCGGGATAGCCGTTGATCCACTGCCAGGAGTCGTGGTGCAGGTTGACCATCACGTAGAGGTCCTCCGCCAGTGCCCAGTCCACCACCTGACGGACGCGGGCCAACCAGACCGCGTCGATCGTGTAGGCCGGTGCCGGCCCGTGGTGGTTGCTCCAGGTCACCGGTATCCGGATGCTCCTGTAGCCCTGCGAGCGCACCTGGCGCAACAGTGCCTGGGTGACCAGGGGATTGCCCCACGCGGTCTCGTCCGGGATGGCGTCCAGGGTGTTGCCCAGGTTCCAGCCGGGCTGCATCGCCGCCACCGTCGCCATCGCGTCGCCGCCGCCCGGCGACGGGGATGTGGTCGGGGTCGGCGACGGGGGCTCGGTGGGGGTCGGGGTCGGCGTACCGCCCACACTCCCCGTGCACGTGACCCCGTTGAGGGCGAACGACGTCGGTGCGGTGTTGCTGCCCGACCACGACCCGTTGAAGCCGAAGGAGACCGTCGCGTTCGTCGCGATGGCCGCGTTGTAGCTCACGTTCCTCGCCGTGACCTGGTCGCCCGACGAGGTGACCGTCGCGTTCCACGCCTGGGTGACCCGCTGGCCGGACGGGAACGTCCAGGTGAGGCTCCAGCCGTTGATCGCGTCGCCGAGGTTGGTGACCTTCACGTCGGCGGTGAAGCCGCCCTGCCACTGCGACGGTGCGGTGTACGCCACCTGGCAGCCCGCTGCCGCCTGGGCGTTGCCGGCGACCATCGTGCCGGCCACCAGGAGCGTGGCCACCGCACCGGCGACGAGGGCGACCCGTCGGTGTGCCTTTCGGATGTGTTTCGAGATCATCAGGGAACTCCTCGCCATGGTGGCGCCTGTGGTGATGGGGGACCGGACGACAGGCGGCCTGTGCCGTCCCGCTGGATCCGGGGAGTGTGTGGTCGCCGTGGCTCCCGGGAGGCGGGCGGTCAGCCTGACCCGGCGGCGTGCGAATGCGAATGCCAACCAGGGTGCCCGGAGTGACCAGCCATGCTGCCCGTGCCGCTTCAGCGGCCGGCGCGGGTCGAGTGCAGCGTGGAAGCGTGCCCTTCGCCTCTGCGGCCGACGGTAACTGTCATCGCCAACACCGGCAAGCCATAGATGTACGTAAGTTTTCCATCTGGGCTGGACAGCAAAACGCCCCGACCGGAGCAATCCGGTCGGGGCGTTTTGCGACTATATGTCTGTTAAGGGCTGTGTCAGCCCTGGCGGCTCTTCCACTGCGGGTTGGCGCGGTTCACCACGACCACCCGGCCGCGACGGCGGACCACCACCGAACCCGGCTTCTGCTTCAGTGCACGCAACGAGCTACGTACCTTCATGGCTGCCTCCTGGGTCTCAGCGGTTCCGAGTATCGAAACGCTCCACCCACCCACCGGATTCCCGCCGGCCGTCGTCGAACCTTTGACGCCCGCCGGCCGTACCAGTGGGCGGAGGTCATCCTCATGCCCGTACGCCGGCTCCTCGCCACGGTGCTGGTCGCTGCCGCGACCGTGCCTCTGACCGCCACGCCCGCCGCCGCTCACGGCGCCCCGACCGACCCGATCAGCCGGGCGGCGGCCTGCGGACCTGAGGGCCGGTACGCGGCTACCAGCGCCTGCCGAGCGGCGGTCCAGGCGGGAGCGGCAGTCCGCGAATGGGACAACGTCCGGGTGGCCGCGATCAACGGCCGGGACCGGGAACGGATCCCGAACGGTGAGTTGTGCAGCGGCGGGTTGTCCGCGTATCGGGGGCTGGACCTGCCCCGGACCGACTGGCCGTCCACCGAGCTGACCACGGGTGCGAAGTTCACATTTCGGTACAGGACCACCATCCAGCACCGGGGCACCTTCCGGCTCTACGTCACCCGGCCCGACTACGACCCACAAGCACCGCTGACCTGGGCGGATCTGGAAGCGCGCCCATTTCTGACGTTGACCGACCCGCCGGTGCGGACCGGGGCGTACCAGCTGGCGGGCCGACTGCCGACGGGCCGCGACGGCCGGCACCTCATCTACACGATCTGGCAGAACTCGAACACCCCGGACACCTACTACTCCTGCTCGGACGTGGTGTTCCGCCCGGCGAGCGGCGCCAAGGCCACGGCCACCCCGCCGAAAGCCGCCGCGGCGAAGAGCGCGCCGGCTGTCCCGCGTACCGCCGCGAGTGGGCCCGCCACCACCGACCCGGCGGTGGCGGCGACGGCTGACCCGGGCGTTCCCGTGGCGTCGGTGACCGACCTCGGCGGCCGGTGGCCGGTGCTGGCCGGCGCTGCCGTCGTGCTGGTCCTGGTGCTGCTGATCGGTGCGGGCCGGCGTCGCCGCAGCGTCGCCGTCGCCGCGCCCGTGGGCCGGCAGTGCGAGGTACGCAACCACCGGGCCGGGCGGCGCCGGATCTGGTGACCTGACCCGCCCGGAGCCCGGTCGGGCTCAGCCCAGGTGCCGCTCGATCTCGGCCAACTCGTCGGCGGTGAAGTCGAGGTTGTCGAGCGCGGCGATGTTCGTCTCCAACTGCTCGACGCTGCTCGCCCCGATGATCAGGCTGGTCATCCGTGGGTCGCGCAGCGCCCAGGCCAGCGCCAGTTGCGCCAACGACTGGCCGCGCCGCTCGGCGACCGCGCCAAGCCCTCGGATGGTGGCCATCTTCTCCTCGCTGAGGTCACTCTCGTTGAGGAAGACGCTGGTGCGCACCCGCGAGTCGGCCGGGATGCCGCCGAGGTAGCGGTCGGTCAGCAGGCCCTGGGCCAACGGGCTGTACGCGATGCAGCCGGCGCCGGCCTGCTCCAGCGCGTCGAGCAGGCCGTCGGACTCGGTCCAGCGGTTGAGCATCGAGTACGACGGCTGGTTGATCAGCAGCGGCGTACCCAGCTCGCGCAGGATCTCGGCGGCCCGCGCGGTCTGCTCGGAGTTGTAGTTCGAGATGCCGACGTAGAGCGCCTTACCGGAGCGGACGATGGCGTCCAGGGCGCCCATCGTCTCCTCCAGCGGGGTGTCCGGGTCGAACCGGTGCGAGTAGAAGATGTCGACGTAGTCCAGCCCCATCCGGCCCAGCGACTGGTCCAGCGACGAGATCAGGTTCTTGCGGGAGCCCCACTCGCCGTACGGGCCGGGCCACATCAGATAGCCGGCCTTGCTGGAGATGACCAGCTCGTCCCGGTACGGCTTCAGGTCGGTGGCGAGCAGCCGGCCGAAGTTCTCCTCGGCCGCACCGGGCGGAGGGCCGTAGTTGTTGGCCAGGTCGAAGTGGGTGACACCCAGGTCGAAGGCGCGGCGCACGATGTCGCGCTGCCGTTCGAAGGGGCGGTCGGGACCGAAGTTGTGCCAGAGCCCGAGGGAGATCGCCGGCAACCGCAGGCCACTGCGCCCACTGCGCCGGTAAGTCATGGTGTCGTAGCGGTCATCCGCAGCGCGATAGGTCACGATCATGAGCCTAACCCTGAGTTCGCCTGGGCGAGATCGTGCGTACGAACCCGGACATCGGGGTAGCTTCGACGCCATGCGTTTCATTGCGCTCGACACGCCCAAACCGCTGTCCAAGATCGGGCTGGGCACCTGGCAGTTCGGCTCCCGGGAATGGGGGTACGGCCCGGACTTCGAGAAGCAGGCCGCGCAGATCGTCCGGCGGGCCGTGGAGTTGGGCGTGACGGTCTTCGACAGCGCCGAGATCTACGGCTTCGGGCGCAGCGAACGGATCCTCGGCGCGGCCCTCGGCGAGGACCGGCCCAAGGTGGTGGTCGCCACCAAGATCTTCCCGGTGCTGCCGGTGGCCGCGGTGGTGCAGCAGCGGGCGGTCGCCTCGGCGGCCCGGCTCGGCGTCACCAGCATCGACCTCTACCAGGTGCACTCGCCCAACCCGCTGGTCGCCGACCACACCACCATGCGCGGCATGCGGGCGTTGCAGGACGTCGGGTTGGTCGCCGAGGTCGGGGTGAGCAACTACGGGCTGCGCCGCTGGCAGGTCGCTGAGGCGGCGCTCGGCCGGCGGGTGCTCAGCAACCAGGTCCGCTACAGCATGCTGGACCGCGCACCCGAGCAGGACCTGCTGCCCTACGCGCGACAGGCCGGCCGGGTGGTCATCGCGTACAGCCCGCTGGCGCAGGGCTTCCTCTCCGGCCGCTACGACGCGAAGAACCCGCCGACGGGAGCGGTCCGGCGGGCCAACCCGTACTTCCTGCCGGAAAATCTGGAACGTGGAGCGGTTCTGATCGACACCCTGCGCCAGGTCGCCGACGCCCATGACGCCACCGCCAGTCAGATCGCGCTGGCCTACCTGCTGCGTCACCCGAACGTGCTCGCCATCCCCGGCGCGTCCGGGGTGGAGCAGATGGAACGCAACGCCGCCGCCGCGGACATCGACCTCGCCGACGACGAGTACGCCGCGCTCGCCGAGGCCGCGAAACGCTTCCGCCCGGTCACCGGACTCGCCGCGATGCCCGCGATGGTGCGTGCCCGGTTCGCCAGCACAACGGGAAAGTGAGCACAGTGGACGACATCACCGCACTGATCCTGGACGACCACGCCGCCTTCCGGCGCGGCTTCGCCCGCCTCGACGACGCCCGCGACGAGCAGGAGATGCTCGCCATCTGGGACGCCCTCGCCCTGCACCTGGACATCCACGCCGAGGCCGAGGAGGCGATCCTCTACCCGCACCTGGTCAAGCACGGCGACGACGGCGAGGACGAGACCGCCGACGCGATCGGCGACCACAACAAGATCCGGGACGCCATCGCCGAGGCCAAGCTGCACCCGGTCGGCTCGGAGCAGTGGTGGGCGGCGGTCGGCACGGCCCGCCGGGAGAACAGCGAGCACCTGGCCGAGGAGGAGGACGAGGCGCTGCCCGACTTCCGCCGGCACGCCAGCACCGAACTCCGCGCCGAGCTCGGCCAACGCTGGCTGACCTTCTACGGCGAGCACAAGAACGGCCGCGACCTGCCGTTCCGCGACAAGGACCCACAGCAGTACGTCGCCGACCACCGCTGAGATCTCCCCGGCACGGGGGAGTCACGCAGGCCGATCCCGGCAGCACAATGACGAGGTGACCCTCCGAGCGGCGCTGGCCCCACTGGTTGCCGGCTCCACCTGGCGACGCGGCGTGTTCCTGCTGCTGGGCGGGGTGCTGGCACTGCCGTACGGGCTGCTCGCGGTGACCTTCGCCCAACTGATCGCCGACTCGGCGATCCCCCGCCCACTGGTGTACGCCCTGCTGGTGATCGCGCTGCTGATCGCCGTGGTGCCGCTGCTGCTCGACGGCAGCCGGGCTCTGGAGGTCGCCGCCGTACGGGCGTTGCTCGGCGTCGACCTGCCCGAACCCGCGCCGGGGCACCGCGGCGACCGGGAGACCCGGCTGCGCAGCGCGCTCTGGATCGCCACCCACCTCATCGTCGGCGGGCTGGTGATGACCGCGCTGTTCAGCGCCCTGCCGATGGCGCTGGCCTTCATCGCCCAGCAGTTCGGCGTCGGCGCCGAGCTGACCAGCCGGGAACAGTTCGGCCCGCTGGACGGGCGGGACAGCGGCTGGTTGACCCTGACCGGGGTGGCCCTGCTTGTCGGCCTCGGCTACGCCGTCGCCGGGCTCGGCGCGCTCGCCGTGTCGATGGCGCCGGTGCTGCTCGGCCCGGCTCCGGCGGAGCGGATCGCCGCCCTCGAAGCGCAGGCCACCCGGCTCGCCGAACGCAACCGGCTGGCCCGGGAGCTGCACGACTCGGTCGGCCACGCGCTGACCGTGGCCACCCTTCAGGCCGGGGCCGCCCGCGAGGTTCTCGACACCGACCCGGAGTTCGTCCGGCGGGCGCTCAGCGCCATCGAGGAGACCGGACGGACCGCCATGGACGAGCTGGACCACGTGCTCGGGCTGCTCCGGGAGACCAGCAGCGACCGGCCGGCGGTGGCGCCGCAGCGTACCCTCGACGACCTGGACCGGTTGGTCACCGACGCCCGCGCGGCCGGGCTGGCGGTGCACGCGCATCGCGTGGGCGACCCGGCGCGAGTGCCCGCGGCCGTCTCCCGGGAGGGCTACCGGATCGTCCAGGAAGGACTGACCAACGCCGCCCGGTACGGCCACGGGCCGGTGACGCTGCGACTGGACCTGCACCCGGGGGCACTGGAGTTGGAGCTGGTCAACGCGGTGGGCCCACCCGATCGCACAGACCCGACCCGAGGTGGCCGGGGTCTCGACGGCATGCGTGAGCGGGTGCTGCTGCTCGGCGGCCGGCTCACCGTCGGCCCGGACGGCGACCGGTGGCTGATCCGGGCCCGCCTGCCGTACGAGGAGACGACACGATGACCACCGGCGTGCTCATCGTCGACGACGACGAACTGATCCGGATCGGGCTGCGGGCCATCATCGACGCCCAACCGGACCTGTGCGTGCTCGCCGAGGCCGCCGACGGCGCCGAGGTGCCGCCGCTGGTCGCCCGGCACCGGCCCGACGTGGTCCTGATGGACGTGCGGATGCCCGGCATCGACGGCATCCAGGCCACCCGGCATCTGCTGGCCACCTCCGCCGACCCGCCCCGGGTGCTGGTGGTGACCACGTTCGCCAACGACGAGTACGTCTACGAGGCGCTGCGCGCCGGCGCGTCCGGCTTCCTGCTCAAACGGGCTCGGCCCGCCGAGGTGGTGGAGGCGGTCCGGGTGGTCGCGGCGGGGGAGTCACTGCTCTTCCCGGCCGCGATCCGCCAGCTGGTCGGGGCGTACGGGCCGGTCGGCGGCGACCGGCTGCGTGCCGCCCGGCTCACCGAGCGGGAGGCGGAGGTGCTGCGGTTGATGACCACCGGCAGGTCCAACCCGGAGATTGCCGCGCACCTGGTGGTCGGGGTGGAGACGGTCAAGACGCACGTCGGGAACGTGCTGGCCAAGCTGGGCGTCCGCGACCGCACCCAGGCGGTCATCGCCGCCTACGAGTCCGGCTTCGTCACCCCGGCCGGCTGACCGGTCCCGCGTGTGGGGGAGCCGGTTCACCGTCGCCCGGGAGGGCACCGACCGCCCGCGGGCCGAGGCTGAGAGCATGACAACGGTCACTGCCTCCCCACCCCGTACCGACTCACGTTGGCCGGACCGGCTCGCCCCGCTGGCCGCCGGTTGGCTCGGCCTGTGGGGCGTACTCGCCCTGCTCAGCACGCTCACCGGCGCCGGCTACCCGTTCGGCGCGAACGACCACCACGGCGGCGACGTCAGCCTGCTCCGCCTCGTGCCGGTGGAGGTGTCCACCCCGCTCTTCGCCGGCGTACTGCTCACCGCAGCGGTGGCCGCCCTGGCCATGAGCCGTCCGGCGGCGCGCCCGCCCGGCCCGCTGCGGGCACTGCTCGCCGGCTACGGCTGGGCGGTCGCGTTCGTGCTCGTCATGGTCGTGCCGGATGTCCGGGTGCTGCTCATGCTCGGCTACCTGCCGATACTGATCGTCGGGGCGCCGTTCGGCTGGCCGCCGGTCGACTACTCCGACCTCTTCAACTGGGCGCTGTTCGGCCGGTTCGCGGCGCTGGCCGGCGGGCTGCTGTTGGTCGGGGCGGTGCTCGCCTGGCAACGCCGTACCGCCGGGGCCTGCGTCGGCTGCGGCCGCGCCGACACCGGCCGGGGTTGGACCACCCCGGCCGCCGCCACGTGCTGGGGCCGGTGGGCCGCCTTCATCGCCGCAGCCATTCCGTTGACGTACGCGTTGACCCGGTTCGCCTGGGCGGCCGGCATCCCACTCGGCATCTCCCGGGAGTTCCTGACCGAGATGCAGGACACCGGGCTGGTCTGGGCCGGGTTCGGGCTGGGCGCGTTCGCCACCGTCGGCGCGATCCTCACCCTCGGCCTGGTGCAGCGCTGGGGCGAGCGGTTCCCGCGCTGGATGCCCGGGCTCGCCGGCCGTCGGGTGCCGGTGAAGCTGGCCGTGGTGCCGGCCACCCTGGTCGCCATCGCGGTGACCGCGGCCTCACTGGGGCTGCTCAGCAACCCGGAGTTCTGGCGGCTGACCGGCGGATTCAGCATGACCGGGGCGCCGATGCTGCTCTGGCCGCTGTGGGGCGTGGCGCTCGGCGCCGCCACCTACGCGTACCACCTGCGCCGCCGTGGAGCCTGCCGGCGCTGCCGCCGGGGCTGAGGGTGGTAGTGGGGGTGCCCCTGATGCCCGGGGCACCCCGGCGAATGTGAGCTAGCGTGGGTCGGGTGACTGCGCCTACCCCGGTAAACCCGGTTCCACCGGCCGACCTGCCCGGCACGCTCGGCGCGCTACGGGCGGCCGGTCACCAGTACCGCACCGTCAAGCAGGAACTCCGCGACAACCTCCTGGCCCGGATGCGCTCCGGCGAGCCCCGTTTCCCCGGCATCGTCGGCTACGACGACAGCGTGCTGCCCGAGGTCGAGCGGGCACTGCTCGCCGGGCACGACATGGTGCTGCTCGGCGAGCGCGGCCAGGGCAAGACCCGACTGATCCGCTCGCTCGGCGCGCTGCTCGACGAGTGGACGCCGGTCATCCCCGGTTCGGTGCTCAACGAGCACCCCCTGCACCCGCTCACCCCGGCGTCCCGCGCCCAGGTCGCCGAGGCCGGCGACGACCAGCCGGTCGGCTGGCTGCACCGCTCGATGCGCTACGGCGAGAAGCTGGCCACCCCGGACACCAGCGTCGGCGACCTGATCGGTGACGTCGACCCGATCCGGATCGCCCAGGGCCGCACCCTCGGCGACCCGGAGACCATCCACTTCGGGTTGGTGCCCCGCACCAACCGGGGCATCTTCGCCGTCAACGAGCTGCCCGACCTGGCCGAGCGCATCCAGGTGGCCCTGCTCAACGTGCTGGAGGAGCGGGACATCCAGGTCCGCGGCTACCAGCTACGGCTGCCGCTGGACCTGCTCCTGGTGGCCAGCGCCAACCCGGACGACTACACCAACCGGGGCCGGATCATCACCCCGCTCAAGGACCGGTTCGGCGCGGAGATCCGCACCCACTACCCGGTCGACCTGGAGTTGGAGCTGGCGCTCATCCGGCAGGAGGCCGACCTGGCCGCCGAGGTGCCGGAACATGTCCTGGAGGTTCTGGCCCGGTTCGCCCGTGCGGTGCGGGAGTCCCCGTCGGTGGACCCGCGCTCCGGTGTCTCCGCCCGGTTCGCCATCGCCGCCGCCGAGACGGTCGCCGGCGCCGCGCTGCGTCGCGCCGGCCTGCTCGCCGCTTCCGGCACCTCGGAGGAACGCCGCGAGGCCGCGGTGGCCCGGGTCGGCGACACGGTGTCGGTGACCAGCACCCTGCGCGGCAAGGTGGAGTTCGAGAGCGGCGAGGAGGGGCGGGAGATCGAGATTCTCGCCCACCTGCTGCGTACCGCGACCGCAGAGACGTTCCGGGCCCACCTCGCCGGACTGGACCTGTCCGGCTTCACCGCTCTCGTCGAGGAGGGTGCGGCGATCGAGACCGGTGAGCTGGTCGGCGCCGCCGAGCTGCTGCGCCAGGTGGGCACCGTGCCCGGGTTGGCGAAGGTCCTCGACCGGCTTGGCCTGGGCGACGCGCCCACCCCGGAGGAGGCGGCCGCCGCCGTCGAGTTCGTGCTGGAAGGGCTCTACCTGACGCGCCGGCTCGGCAAGGACGTCACGGATACCGGGCGCACCGTCTACGGCGGCCGGGGCTGACCGTGGCCGGCAACCGGTTCCGGTACGGGCAGTGGAACGGCGGGCCTGACCCGCTCGCACCCCCGTACGACGTGCGCGAGGCGGTGGACGCGGTCGGCGCCGAGGTGCTGGCCGGCGGCAGCCTGCGGGAGGCGCTGCGCGACCTGCTGCGCCGTGGCCCGCAGGGACGGGGTGGGCTGGACGACCTGGCCGCCCGGGCTCGACGGCTGCGCCGGGAGGCGCTTCGTCGGGGTGACCTGGATGGCGCGGTGACCAGGGCACAGGCCCTGCTCGACCAGGCCCTCGCCGCCGAGCGGGACGAGCTGCGGGGCCGCGCGGACGACGACGCGCGGTTCGCCGAGTCGGTGCTGGACAACCTGCCCCGCTCGACCGCGCGGGCGGTGGAGGAGCTGTCCGGCTACCAGTGGGCCAGCGAGGACGCCCGCCGCTCGTACCAGCAGATCCTCGACCAACTCCGGGACGACGTCCTCGGTCAGCGGTTCGCCGGGCTGCGTGACGCGGCGCGCGCCTCCGCCGACCCGGCCGTCCAGCGGCGCCTCGCCGAGATGATGGGCGACCTGAACGACCTGCTGGCCCGGCACGGCCGCGCGGAGGACACCACCGACGCGTTCGCCGAGTTCATGCGCAGACACGGCGACTTCTTCCCGGAGAAGCCGTCGACCGTCGACGAGCTGATCGACGTACTGGCCCGCCGCTCGGCGGCCGGTGAGCGGCTGATGAACTCGCTCTCCGACCGGCAGCGCGCCGAGCTGGCCGGTCTGATGCAGCAGTCGCTCGGCGACCGCCTCGCGGGGGAGTTGTCCGCGCTCGACGCGAACCTGCGGGCACTGCGACCCGATCTGCGCTGGGGGCGCGGCGAGCGGGTCCGGGGCGAACAGCCGCTGGACTACGCCGACGCGGCCGGCGCGCTCGGTGAGATCGGCGAGCTCGACGACCTGCTGGACCAGCTCGACCAGGAACACCCGGGGGCGACCCTGGACGACGTGGACGTCGACGCGGTGGCCCGCACGCTGGGCCGCGACGCGGCCGACGACGTACGCCGGCTCCGGGATCTGGAGCGGGAGCTGCGGCGGCAGGGTTGGGTGAGCCGGGACGCGGAGGGCCTCACGCTCAGCCCGAAGGCGCTGCGCCGGCTCGGCGGGACCGCGCTGCGGCGGGTCTTCGCCGATCTGACCGCCGGGCCGCGCGGCCAGCACGACCTGCGCTCGGCGGGGGCCGCCGGCGAGGTCAGCGGCGCGTCCCGACCCTGGGAGTACGGCGACGAGCAACCGTTGGACGTGGTCCGGACGCTGACCCGGGCGGTCAGCCGGGCCGGACCGACGGTTCCGGTGCAACTCGCGGTGGACGACTTCGAGGTGGTGGAGACCGAGAAGCGGGCCTCGGCCGCTGTGGTGCTCTGCGTCGACCTGTCGTACTCGATGATCTCGCAGGGTCGTTGGGGGCCGATGAAGCAGACGGCCCTTGCGTTGGCGCACCTGATGGAGACGCGCTTCCCGCAGGACGCTCTGCAGATCGTGGGCTTCGGCCGGGAGGCGACGACGCTCACCCAGCAGGAGTTGGCCGCCATCGAGCCGGACATGCAGCAGGGCACGAACCTTCAGCACGCGCTGCGGTTGGCGGGTCGGCACCTGCGCCGGCACCCGGACGCCGAGCCGGTGGTGTTGGTGGTCACCGACGGGGAGCCGACGGCCCACCTGGACCCGGACGACGGGGAGGCGCTGTTCCACTGGCCGCCGCTACCGGAGACGATCGAGGCGACGGTCCGTGAGGTGGACCGGCTCAGCCGATACGGCGCCACGCTCAACCTGTTCATGCTCGGCGACGACCCGGGCCTGCGGCGCTTCATCGACGCGGTGGCCCGCCGCAGCCGAGGCCGCATGTTCACGCCCGACACCGACGACCTCGGCGAGTACGTCGTCTCCGACTACCTCCGCTCCCGCCAGCCCCGCCGCTGACCCCCACCCCCGCCCTCCCCTCCCCGCCCCCGCCCCCGCCCCCGCCCCCGCCCCCGCCGATCATGGAGTTGTGGTGGGGGACGAATGCCTCCCGTCCGGGTGAACCGGGCACCACAACTCCATGATCGACGGGGTGGGCGGGGGTGGGGCGGGTTGACTGAGGGGATGGAGAGCGGGGGATTGCGGCGGGCTTATGGCGCGTTGTTCGGGGAGGTCGACGCCGGGGGGTTCGGTCCGGCTCCGGAGGGTCAGCTCAGTGCCGAGCAGATCGTGGCGCATCTGGTCGCCAACGACGAGCTGATGATCCAGGCCACCGAGGCGCTGCTGGCCGGTTCGACGTTCGCCTACTACGACCTGGATGACATCCACCGTCCGCAGCTCGACGCGCTCGCCGCCGAGCAGGGCGGTCTGCGCGGCCTGACCGCTCTGCTGCACGAAACCAGCGAGCGCTTGTGCGGGCTGGTCGACCGGCTCGGCCTGGCGGCGGAGACCTCGGTCGAGACCCACCTACGCGAAGGCTTCGACCTCATCGTCGACGAGCCGTTGCCCTGGTCACGCACCCTCGACCTGCACGCCCGAGTCCACCTACCCAAGCACCAGGCCCAACTCCACCTTCTCCGCCCCTGACCCCCGCGCCGCCCCCACCCCCGCCCCTGCCCCCGCGATCTTGCACTTCCTGTCGCGACAAAGGTGGCATAAGGGGCAAGGCGGCGACCGTAAGTGCAAGATCGCGCGCGGGGGGGCAGGGGGTCAGGTTTCGATTCGCTCGGGGCGGGGGTGGAAGGTGCGGCGGTACGTCGACGGGGCTACGCCGATGCGTTGGTGGAGCTGTTGGCGTAGGGCGGCGGTGGTGCCGAAACCAGAGCGGTGGGCGATCTGGTCGACGGTGAGGTCGGTCGTCTCCAGCAGCAGCCTCGCGTGGTCGGTGCGCTGTTGCAGCAGCCACTGCGCCGGGCTCAGGCCGGTCTCCGACCGGAAGCGGCGGGTGAAGGTGCGCACGCTCACCCGCGCCTGCTCGGCGAGGTCGCGCAGGGCGATCGGCTCGTGCAACCGCTGCCGCGCCCACTCCCGGGCACCCGCAGTGCTGGTGTCGGTGGCCTTCGGCACCGGCCGTTCGATGTACTGCGCCTGGCCGCCGTCCCGCCACGGCGGCATCACGCAGCGGCGGGCCGCCCGGTTGGCCACCTCGCTGCCGTGGTCGAGTCGGATGATGTGCAGGCAGAGGTCGATGCCGGCGGCGACTCCGGCTGAGGTGAGCACCCGGTCGTCGGCGATGAAGAGCACGCCCGGGTCGAGGTCCACCCGGCCGTGCAGGCGGCGGAACTGCTCGGCGTACGCCCAGTGGGTGGTCGCCCGACGCCCGTCGAGGAGCCCGGCGGCGGCCAGCACGAACGCCCCGGTGCAGATCGACATGATGCGGGCGCCCCGCTCGTACGCCGTCCGTAGCGCCTCGGCCACCTCGGGCTCGACGGTGCCCGAGGTCAACGCACTGCCGTCGTGGATGCCGGGGACGATCACCGTGTCGGCGGTGTCGAGTAGCTCGATCCCATGGTCGGGGAGCACCTGGAAGCTGGCGGTGCTGCGGACCGGCCGCCCGCCCGGGGTGCACACCCGGACGTCGTAGAAGTGTGTTTCGTCGGCGGCCCGGGCGGTGCTGAAGACCTGCGACGGGGTGCCGAGGTCCAGGCCGACGACCTGGTCCAGGGCGAGTACGGCGATCCGGTGCGGGCGGACGGTCATGGCCCGATTATTGCGCATGATGGCTTTCCGGCCACTCGTCGCCGTGATCCGCCCCCGCCCAGACTTGTCGCGTGACCAAGAACCGCCGCCTGCATCCCGCCTGGCTGGTCGCCGCCGTCGCCTTCGTGGCGCTGGTCGGCGCGGCCGGCTTCCGGGCCACCCCGTCGGTGCTGCTGCACCCGCTGCACGAGGAGTTCGGCTGGCCACTGGCCACGATTTCCGCGGCCGTCTCCGTCAACCTGCTGCTCTACGGGCTCACCGCGCCGTTCGCGGCTGCCCTGATGGACCGGTTCGGCATCCGCCGGGTGGTCTCGGTGGCGTTGTTGCTGGTCGCCGCGGGCAGCGGACTGACGGTCTTCATGAGCGCCAGCTGGCAGCTGCTGCTCTGCTGGGGTGTCCTGGTCGGGCTGGGTACCGGCTCGATGGCGCTGGCGTTCGTGGCCACCATCACCGGGCGCTGGTTCGTGCACCGGAGGGGCCTGGTCACCGGAGTGCTGACCGCCGGTGGGGCCGCCGGACAGCTGGTGTTCCTGCCACTGATCGCCATCCTAGTCCGTGACCACGGCTGGCGTACCGCCGCACTCGTCGTGGCCGGAGCCGCGCTGGCGGTCGTACCCCTGGTGGTGTGGTTGCTGCGGGAGCACCCGGCGGATCTTGGCCTGCCCGCCTACGGGGCGACCGAGGTCGTCGCGGCGCCGCCGACGACCGGCGGCGCGGCGACCCGGGCGCTGGGTGCCCTGGCGACCGCGGCCCGGACCCGGCCGTTCTGGCTGCTGGCCGGGGGGTTCGCGATCTGCGGCGCGACCACCAACGGACTCGTCGGTACGCATTTCGTGCCGGCCGCGCACGACCACGGCATGGCCCAGACCACCGCGGCCAGCCTGCTCGCGCTGGTGGGGCTCTTCGACATCGTCGGGACCATCGCCTCCGGCTGGCTAACCGACCGGGTGGACAGCCGGTTGCTGCTCGGCATGTACTACGCGCTGCGCGGGGCGTCCCTGCTGGTGTTGCCGAGCCTGTTCTCCGGCACCGCCGAGCCGAGCATGCTGGTGTTCATCGTCTTCTACGGCCTGGACTGGGTGGCCACCGTGCCGCCGACGGTGGCGTTGTGCCGGGAATACTTCGGTGGCGCCGGAGCGGTGGTGTTCGGCTGGGTGTTCGCCGCCCACCAGCTCGGCGCGGCGGTCGCCGCGACCGGTGCGGGGCTGGTCCGGGACCGGCTCGGCGACTACGCGATGGCCTGGTACGTGGCGGGCGCCCTGTCGATCGGTGCCGCAGGGCTGTCGTTGCTGCTGCTCCGGCGACCGGGCCGGCCGGTGCCGGAGGCCGTGCTGGCCGCCGCGACCGCGCCCAGGGCCTGGAGTTTCCGGGGCTGAGACGGCATGGGTCGGCCGGTCAGCCCAGGGTCCACTGCTGGGCTGGCCGGCCGTCGCAGGGCCGCTGCCGGATCTCGTCGCCGGCTTCGACGCCGTCGTCGTCGGCCTGGGCGCACTTGTCGCTGTGCGCCGCGACCAGCAGCACCGGGCCGGTGCCGGTCGCGCCGAGCCGCCACTGCTGGTTGGCCTCGCCGTGACAGGGGAACTGCTGCAACCGCGCGCCGTCGTCCCGACTGCCGCCCTCGACGTCGAGGCACTGCCCGTGCGCGGCATTGGTCAACGTCAGCACGTTCGTGCCGGCCGGGCTGAACACCCACTGCTGCTCCGGGCCGCCGCTGCACGCGGCCAACTCGGCCTCGGCCTTCTCGCCGTCGCCGTCGAGCCCGAGGCAGAGCCCCGAGGCGGCACGCAGCACCTTCGGCCCGGTGGGTGGGGTGGCCGGGGTGCTCGCCGACGGGCTCGGTGACGGCTCGGCCGGCGTGGTCGGGCTCGGCTCGGCCGCCGGGCCGGTGGGATCCGCCGCGCTGGACGGTGCGCCGACCGTCGCCGGCACGGCCGGCTCGTCGTCACCGTCGAGCAGCCCGGTGGCGAAGACCACCCCTAGGAGTACGCCGACAACCCCGACCGCCAACGCGACCCGCAGCAGCGGATCGGCCAGCGGCCCGGGGCGGGGCGCCTGGCGACCGCCGTAGATGGTGCCGGCGGGGTCGGGGCGTTCCTCGGGCGCGGACATAGGCGCCATCCTCACCCACGGCGGCGCGCCGTAGCCAGCCCGGCGGGGTCAGTCGACGACCCGGACGTCCTTCCAGAACGCCACCCGGTCGCGCACCATCTCGGCGTCCGGCTTGGGCTCCGGGTAATACCAGACCGCGTCCTCGCTGGTGCTGCCCTCGTGTTCGAGGGTGTAGTACGAGGCGGTGCCCTTCCACGGGCAGACGGTGTGCGTCGCGGACTCCCGGATCAGGTCGTCGCGCAGGGCCGAGCGGGGGAAGTAGTGGTTGCCCTCCACCAGCACGGTGTCGTCGCTCTCGGCGACGATCAGGTCGTTCCAGACGGCTTTCGGCATGCGACCAACACTAGGCCGCGCCACCGACGTCGGCAGTGGTTGGTGCCGAGGTTCAGCGGGTGGGTTGCGGGTCGGTGACGTCGGCCACGGTGGCGTCGAGGGCGGTGATCGCGGCGTCGGCGTCGACCGCGATGGCGAGGCCGCGTTCACCGGCGCCCAGGGTGATCTCCCGGCCGCGCAGTCGCTCGTCGGCGATCACCGGCCAGGCCGTGCTCGCGCCGAACGGGGTGATGGTGCCGCGTTCGTAGCCGGTGGCGGCCAGGGCGCCCGCCGCGTCCGGCATGGAGAGTCGGTGCACCCCGAGCAGGGCGCGCAGCTTGGGCCAGGAGACCACCCGGTCGCCGGGGGTGAGCACGAACAGATGGTCGTCGGCAGCGCGGCGGACCACGATGGTCTTGACCACGTCGGGGATGGCCACGCCCCGGACTGCGGCGGCCTCCGCGAGGCTGCCGACCGCGCCGTGACTGACCAGTCGGTACGGCAGCTGGGCGCCTTCCAGGGCGGCGATCGCGGGCGATGGCATGCCCGCCACGGTAACCGCCGGGCATGTCGCGGGACGGGAAACTCCCACCGTTGACATCCCACGGTTTCGTGGATGCGAGCGTAAGGTGATCACATGCGCGCTGAGCGTGTGGATCACCCAATTGACCATCATCAAGCGGTGGACACGCTGCGGCGGTCGTACGCCGCGGTGCCCACGGGTGAGCCTGTCCGGCTCGCCAAACGGACCTCCAACCTGTTCCGTCCCCGATCCGCTCCGCGGGTTCCGGGGCTCGACGTCAGTGGCCTGAACGGCGTGCTGTCGGTCGACCCGACCGCCCGCACCGCCGATGTTCAGGGCATGTGCACCTATGAGGATCTGGTCGACGCGACGCTGCCGCACGGGCTGATGCCGCTGGTGGTGCCGCAGTTGCGCACCATCACCCTGGGCGGCGCGGTGACCGGCCTCGGGATCGAGTCGACCTCGTTCCGCAACGGCCTGCCGCACGAGTCGGTGCGGGAGTTGGACGTGCTCACCGGCTCCGGCGAGATCATCACCGCCCGACCGGACGGCGAGCACGCCGACCTGTTCACCGCGTTCCCCAACTCGCTGGGCAGCCTCGGTTACGCCACCCGGTTACGCATCGAGCTGCAACCGGTCGGCCGGTACGTGGCGTTGCGCAACGTCCGGTTCACCCAACTGGAGGCGCTCACCGACGCGATCGCCGAGGTCAGCGCGACCCGGTCCTGGGCCGGGGAGCCGGTCGACGCGATGGACGGGGTGATGTTCAGCCCCGGCGAGGCGTACCTGGTGTTCGCCACGTTCACCGACACGGCCGACCCGCCGAGCGACTACACCGGCCAGGCGATCTACTACCGGTCGCTGCGCCAGCGCACCCGGGACGTGCTCACCGCGTACGACTATCTCTGGCGCTGGGACACCGACTGGTTCTGGTGCTCGGCGGCGTTCGGCGCGCAGCACCCGGTCGTGCGCAGGCTCTGGCCGGCGCGTTACCGGCGCAGCGACTTCTACCACCGGCTGGTCCGCCTTGAGCATCGGCATCAGGTGGCGGCCCGGATCGACCGGCTGCGTGGGCAGCCGGCCCGGGAGCGGGTCGTGCAGGACGTGGAGATCCCGCTGAACCAGACGGCCGACTTCCTGCGCTGGTTCGCGGACAGGGTGGGGATGAACCCGGTGTGGCTGTGCCCGCTGCGACTGCGGGAGGCGACGGGCCCCGGCTCGGCGCGGTCGTGGCCGCTGTATCCACTCCACGCGGGGCAGGACTACGTCAACATTGGGTTCTGGGGGAGCGTGCCGATCGCACCGGGCGCCGCCGACGGCGACGTCAACCGCACGATCGAACGCAGGGTGTCGGAGTCGGGCGGGCACAAGTCGCTCTACTCCGACGCGTACTACGACCGGGACGCCTTCGATCGCCTGTACGGCGGCGATACGTGGCGCGCGGTGAAAGACCGCTACGACCCGGACCACCGGCTGACGGGACTGTACGAAAAGGCGGTAGCACGAGCATGAGCCTGACTGACAGAGATCAGGGGGCGGCGAGCGTCCCCGCCACACCGCCAGCGGGGGGCGGACGCACGGCTCCGACCGTGGCGGATGTCATCCGCACGGTCACCACGGGGTCGTTGCCGGTGCGGATCACCGGGTACGACGGCAGCGCCGTTGGCCCGTCCGACGCCGGCATCACCCTGGCGATCCGTTCCGAGCGGGGTTTGTCGTACCTGCTCACCGCGCCCGGCGACCTGGGCATGGCGCGGGCCTACGTCAGTGGCGACCTGGCGTTGCAGGGGGTGCACCCGGGCGACCCGTACGAGGCGCTGCGGGTGCTCAAGGACGAGCTGCGGGTGCGCCCACCGTCGCTGGCCGATGGGCTGGCGCTGGTCCGTGGGCTGGGTTGGGAGCGGCTGATGCCGCCGCCGGCCCCACCGCAGGAGGCGCAGCCGCGGTGGAAGCGGGTGATGAACGGGCTGCGGCACTCGCGGGTCCGCGACAGCACGGCGATCTCGCACCACTACGACGTCTCGAACGCCTTCTACGAGAAGGTGCTCGGCCCGTCGATGACGTACACCTGCGCGGTCTACCGGTCTCCGGACGACACGCTGGAGCAGGCCCAGGCCGCGAAGTACGACCTGGTGGCCGGCAAGCTGGCGCTCAAGAAGGGGATGCGGCTGCTGGATGTGGGCTGCGGCTGGGGTGGCATGGTGCGGCACGCCGCACGCGAGTACGGCGTGAAGGCGCTCGGGGTGACCCTGTCGAAGGCGCAGGCGCAGTGGGCGCAGGCCGCGATCGAGCGGGAGGGGTTGACCGGGCTGGCCGAGGTGCGGCACATGGACTACCGGGACGCACCGGCGGAGCAGTTCGACGCCATCTCGTCGATCGGGTTGACCGAGCACATCGGGGTGCGCAACTACCCGGCCTACTTCGGGGCGCTGCGTGATCGGCTGCGGCAGGGCGGGCGTCTGCTCAACCACTGCATCACCCGCGCGGACAATCGGGCGCCGCACCGCTCCGGCGCGTTCATCGACCGGTACGTCTTCCCGGACGGGGAGTTGGCCGGTCCGGGCCGGCTGATCAGCGAGTTGCACGACGCCGGGCTGGAAGTGCACCACGAGGAGAACCTGCGCCAGCACTACGCGCTGACGCTGGCCGCCTGGTGCCGCAACCTGGTCGAGCACTGGGACTTCTGCGTCTCGGAGGTGGGCGCGGGCACTGCCCGGGTGTGGGGGCTGTACATGGCCGGGTCGCGGATGGCGTTCGAGCGCAACGGCATCCAGCTGCATCAGGTGCTGGCCACCCACAACGGCCCCGAGGGTGTGAACGGCTACCCGCTGCGGCCGGACTGGCTGCCGTGACCGCCTGCTGACTGCTGTCGCCCGAAGCCGCGCCGAGAAAGTTGGCGCGGCTTCTCGCGAACCGATTGACAAACTAATTTTGTACGTACAAACTGATTTTGCCATGAGAGACGTCCTGTACCTGGAACAGATCGAGCAGGCCGAAGTCCTGCTCAAGCCGCAGCGCGTCGAGGTGCTGCGGCAACTCGCCGAGCCGCGCACCTGCACCGAGGTCGCGGCCCGACTCGACCAGACGCCACAGCGCGTCTACTACCACGTCAAACAGCTCGTCGCGGCCGGGCTGGTCGAGCTGGTCAACGAGCGCAAGGTTCGCGGCATCACCGAGGGGATCTACCAGGCCGCTGCCCGGGCGTACTGGCTGTCCCCCCGGCTCGTCGGCCGGATCGGGCTGCGCCGGGCCCGCGACGAGCTGAGCCTGGGCTACCTGCTCGACCTGATGGAAGAGGTCCAGGCCGACATCGCCGCCCTGGACCGGGCGGCGCCCGAGCTGCCCTCGATCGGGGTCTCCGGCGAGATCCGGGTGCCGGCCGAGCAGCGCCAGGAGTTCCTGCACGACCTGCAAACCGCACTTCAGGACTTGTTCACCCGCTACGGCGGCAGCGAAGGAGATGCCTTCAAGCTCGCCGTCGCCTGCTATCCGAAAGGAAACGACCATGAGTGAACCGCTGAAGGTCCAGGCCCGACTCTCCGCGCCCGTCGGCCGCGTCCGCGAGGCCCTGACCGACCCGGCCGAGCTGCGTCTCTGGCTGGCCGAGCACGCCGAGGTCGAGCTGCCCCAGCGGTACGAGTTCTGGGGCCGCTACACGCCCGAGGGCGACGAACCACACCAGCAACTGCTGCACGCCGACGACGACACGCTGCGCTTCAGCTGGCTGCTCGACGGGGTGAAGACCACCACCGAGTTCCAGCTGACCGCCGAGGGCACGGACAACACCGTGCTGACGCTGACGCAGAGCCACTTCGACTTCGCGGAGGCGATGAGCGGCTCCAGCATCCGCGGCGTGCTCCAGACATACTGGGCGCTCGCCATCGCCAACCTGGCCTCCCACCTGGAGGGCCGGCCGCTGCTGCCCCGCACCGACTTCACCTCCGCCGAGCTGCGCGGCGAGCTGGTCATCGCCGCCCCCGCCGACAAGGTGTGGGAGTCGCTGACCGATTCCGAGCAGGCCAGCGCCTGGTTCGGGTTCCCGATCGGCATCGAGCCCTGGGTCGGCGGCCGGTACGCCATGGGTGGGTTCGACGCCGGCTACGCGGCCAAGGTGATCGACCTGGACCCCGGCCGGCAGATGTCCGTCGACTGGGGCCCCACCGGCGTGACGAGCTGGGAGCTGGCCGAGTCCGGTGGCCGGACCACGCTCACGTTCGTGCAGAGCGGCTTCGACGAGGCCAACCCCCCGTACGCGGCCTGGACCGGGTCGGTGGCCGGGCTGGCCGAGCTGCGGCGCTTCCACGAGGTGTCGGACTGGCAGCCGATCTGGCTCCCTGCCGAGATCCCCGGCCTGGAGCCCGCCAGCTGAGTCGCCTCGCCTTGATCGTGCTCGATCAGGGATGTAGTGGCCTCGATCGCTCCCGAGGGCACTACATCCTGGATCGAGCACGATCTTGAGCCAGCGGGCCGAGGTTGTCCTGATTCGTTGGCTGGATCTGGTGACTTTTCGGGGTTGAGTGGGTACTGGCGGGCGATGTTCTTCATCTTTGGTCTGCGTACCAAGGTCGACCGGTCCGGTGTCGTGCAGCAGGTCTGCCGCCACTGCGGCAACCAGGCCGCGCAGGTGATCACCCGTCGGTCGACGAAATTCACCCTCTTCTTCATTCCTTTGATCCCGATCCGCACCCGGTACGCGCAGCAGTGCACGTTCTGTGGGGCGGAGTACGAGATTTCCAAGTCCGACGCCGAGCGCCTTCCGGTCGGCTGATCCTTCGATGGAACGCTTCCTCTGCTGGCTGATCGGTCGACCATCGCCACCGGTCGACGCGGCGGTCCACACCGTTGCCCGCCCGCCCTGCACCCCCGGTCGGCGTAAACGCCGCCGCGCACGCCGCCCACTCCCCGGCACCACACTGCCCCGGTCACCCTGGAACCGCTCCGGCGGCCGCTGACCCTGGCCGGGCCGGCACGGGTGTCGGACCCTGGCGGCGTACCTGAGTGGTGGTTAGGCTTTCGGGGTTTGCCGTGGACCGGTCCTCCCGAGGGTGCACGCACGACGAAGAGCCGGAGCGACCGTGTCCCGTCAGGACGTGAAGCAGGCTGCGGGGAAGCTCAACCCCGCCGGTGCGTACGTCGCGGCTGGGGTCATCCTCATCGAGGCGTGCTGGCTGTTCGCCGCGTTGCCCGGCGCCGCGCTGGTCAGTGACCTCGGCGGGATGGTGGTGGCCGGCTGGGCGACGGTCGCGTGCGTCGGGGTGGCCCGTCGGCACCCGGCACCGCTGCGCCGGTTCTGGGCGCTGCTCGCCGTCACCATGGGGCTCGCCGCGCTGGGTCGGGCGATCTGGACGGTGCAGCGGCTCGTCGGCGGCGACCTGCCGCACACGCCGGTGGTCGGGGTGGTCTTCACCGCCGGCATCCTCACCGGAACGGCCGCGCTGCTCAGCTCGCCGTCCGCGCCACGGACCGCGGTCGGGCGGGCCCGTACGTTGCTGGATGGGGTGATCGTCGCGCTGGCCCTGGTGCCGATCGGTTGGGTGCTGGTCTTCCGCGGGGTGGCCGCCGCCGAGTTGGCCGACCCGGCGCGCACGCTGGGGCTGCTCTACCCGATGTTCGACCTGATGCAGCTCACCATCCTGGTCGCGGTCTCCGGCCCGGCCCGGCCGATGTGGCGGCCGATGACCGTCCTCGCGGCGAGCCTCACCCTGCGGGTCGTCGCCGACGTCGTCTACGTGTCGCTGGTCGCCCGTGCCGACTACGTGGCCGGTCACCCGATCGACCTGTGTTGGCCGCTGAGCTACCTGCTCATCGGCCTGGCCACCCGAAACCGGCCGCCGCCGGACTGCGACGGCACGGACGACACCGCCGAGTCGCCGTTGCCGCCCTGGTGGCGGGTGGCGTTGCCGTACCTGCCGGTGGGTGGGGCGATCATCGCGGTGGTGCTGGCCCGTCGACCCACCGGGCAGACCCCGCAGCTGGTCTTCGTGACCATGATGGTGTTGCTCGCGGCCCTCGCCGTGCGGCAGGGGTTGGCCGCCAACGAGAACCTGCGGCTGGTGGCCCGGCTGCGCCGGCTCGCGTACGGCGACCAGCTCACCGGGCTGCCCAACCGGCTGCTGTTCAACCGGCGGCTGCGCCTGGCCCTGCGTGATGGGCGGCCGGTGGCCGTGCTGCTCCTCGACCTGGACGGGTTCAAGCAGGTCAACGACCGGTTCGGGCACGCCACCGGCGACACTCTGCTGACCGCGCTGGCGGCCCGGATGCGGTCCGCCGTAAACGGCGACGGCACCATCGCCCGGCTCGGCGGGGACGAGTTCGCGGTGCTGGTCCACGGCGACCGCCCAGTCTCACCCGAGCGGCTCGCCGAGCGTCTGCTGGACGCGCTGCGGCCCTCCGACGGCGAGGAGGACGTTGGCGTGCACCCGTCGGCCAGCATCGGCATCGCCGAGTTCGGCCCGCAGCACGCCTCCCACACCGATCTGCTGCGCGACGCCGACATCGCCATGTACGCGGCCAAGGCGGCCGGGAAGTCCGCGTACCGGACGTGCACCCCGACGCTGCGCGAGTCGGCCGTCTCCCGCGCCGAGCTGATCGCCGACCTGCGCCGCGCGGTCGACGAGGAGCAGCTGCACCTGGAGTTCCAACCCATCGTCGACCTGGCCACCGGCGCGGTACGCAGCGCCGAGGCGCTGGTGCGTTGGCGGCACCCCCGCCTGGGGGTGCTGCCGCCGGCGAAGTTCCTGCCGCTGGCCGAGGAGACCGGGCTGATCCTGCCGATCGACCGCTGGGTGATCCACGAGGCGTGCCGGGCTGCCGCGACCTGGCGGGGCCGGGCGCCGGAGGCGACCGTCGCGGTGAACATCGCCGCCGCGCACCTGCGCCGGCCGGACCTGATCGCCACGGTCACCGCGGCCATCAGCGCCGCCGGGCTGGCGCCGCGGGCGTTGACGCTGGAGCTGACCGAGTCGGCGTTGATCGAGGGCACCGACGCGGTGCTGGAGCGGCTGCACCAGCTCCGGGAGCTGGGCATCAGGATCGCCATCGACGACTTCGGCACGGGCTACTCGTCGCTGAGCTACCTGCACCGCATCCCGGCCACCGAGCTGAAGATCGACCGGTCGTTCGTGGCTCGGCTGGGGACGGACGACCGGGCGTACGCCACGGTGGAGATGGTCACCCGCCTGGCCGGCGCGTTCGACCTGGCGGTGGTCGCCGAGGGGGTGGAGACCGAGCGCCAGCACGAGGCGGTCGCCGCGATCGGCTGCCCGCGCGGTCAGGGCTATCTGTACGGGCGGCCGGCCGGCCCGGCCATGGTGGGCCAGAATCGGGCTTGACCCTGACGTAGCGGCAGGCGGGAGCCTGGTTCCCGGAAGGGAGGGGAACCATGGCGTACACGGTGGGTCAGGTGGCGAAGGTCGCCGGGGTGACGGTCCGGACGTTGCATCACTACGACGAGATCGGGCTGCTCTCGCCGAGCGGGCGGACCTCGGCCGGCTACCGCCGCTACGACGACTCGGACCTGCAGCGGTTGCAACTCGTCCTGTACTACCGCGAGCTGGGTTTCCCGCTTGAGGAGATCACGGCGATCATCGACGACCCGGCGGCCGACCCGGCCGCGCACCTGCGCCGTCAGCACGAGCTGCTGACGGTCCGGGTCAAGCGGTTGCAGGAGATGGTCACGGCGATCGAATTCGCGATGGAGGCGAGCAAGGTGAACATCCAACTCACCCCGGAGGAGCGGTTCGAGGTCTTCGGTGACTTCACGCCGGAGGAGCACGAGGCCGAGGCGGAGCGGCGGTGGGGCGACACCGACGCGTACCGGGAGTCGAACCGGCGGGCCTCCCGCTACAGCAAGGACGACTGGCTGCGGATCAAGGCGGAGAACGAGGACTGGGGTCGGCGGATCGTCGCGGTGCTGGCCTCGGGCGCCCCGGCGGACAGCCCGGAGGCGATGGAGTTGGCCGAGGAGCATCGACAGATCATCGATCGCTGGTTCTACGAGTGCTCGTACGAGATGCAGACCGGGTTGGCCGACATGTACCTGGCCGACGAGCGGTTCACCGCGCACTACGAGAACATCGCCCCGGGCCTGGCGGCGTACCTGAACGAGGCGATCCACGCCAACGCGATCAGCCGCGCGTGACCGGGTGCGGTCCGGCTAGTCTGGCCGGACCGCATCGCGGTGAGCGTCGATCGGCGACCGGCCGATGGCGTGCCGCTCGGGGGAGATGACCGTGCAGAAGCCCAAGCTGATCGCCGCCGGCGCCGTCCTCGCCGTGGCGGTCGCCGCCGGGGTGTGGGCGCTCGTGGCCACCGGCGACGAACCCGACGCGGGCCGTCCGACGGCGTCAGCTGTCGCGACCGACCCGGTCGGTGTGCTGAAGGCCGCCGCCGCGAAGGCCGACGAGCAGCCGTACAAGCTGACCGTCGGCACCGGCGGCGCGGACGGCGACGCCACGGTGGTGCTCTGGGACCCGAAGGCGAAGCGTGGTCTGGAGACCACCTCGCTGAAGGTGCCCACCGGCGAGGTGAAGATCGAGCGGTTGACCACCGGGCCGGACGTGTACGTGCGGGTCACCGCCCCGGACCGCCGCGTCCCGGTCTGGGACGGCAAGACCTGGTGGCACGTGGGCGCACCGGGTGCGCCGGCGGCCAAGCAGGGCCTGGACAACACCCGGTTGGCCAGCACGCTGGCCGCGCCGGCGGGGGTCCGCGAGACCGGTGTGCGGGAGTACGCCGGCACGCTGGACCTGCGCGAGAGCAGCGCGGTGCTGGGCAGCGGTGTCGGCGGCGTGCTCGGTGACCGGGCCGGGGCGGTGCCGTTCACCGCGGCCGTCGACGAGCAGGGGCGGCTGGTCCGCTACCGCATCGAGCTGGCCAGCGAGCAGTCGCAGACCGCCCAGCTCGACCTGACGTACTCGGACTTCGGGCTGCCGGTGTCGGCCGAGCCGCCGGCGGCCGACCTGGTCGGCGAGGACCCGCCGGCGAACATTCCCGGCGCCTGACGTCGGCTCACTCCTCGACCGCGCCGTCGCTGGGGGTGACCAGGAAGTCGTAGACGGTGCGGGCCATCCGCCGGACCGTCTCGTCACCGGTGGCCATCGGCCCGGCGGTGAGGAACGCGACGGCGGTCTCGGTGCCGGGGATCAGGTAGTAGCCGACGTCGTGTGAGGCGTCCGGCAGGTCACCGGTCTTGTGGGCCACCGGCACCCCGGGCGGCAGCGCCGCCGGGATCTTGGTGTTCAGGGTCTGCTCCCGCAT
Organism: Micromonospora sp. LH3U1; assembly: GCF_028475105.1. Classification (NCBI taxonomy): domain Bacteria; kingdom Bacillati; phylum Actinomycetota; class Actinomycetes; order Micromonosporales; family Micromonosporaceae; genus Micromonospora; species Micromonospora sp. LH3U1. The sequence continues at coordinate 1,149,832 of NZ_CP116936.1, forward strand.
GAACCCGATCATCAGGTCGCGGGAGGCGGGGGTGAGGATCTCGCCGTCCCAGACCGCGCCGAGCAGGGACACCACGTCGTCCGGGCTGGTGTAGTTTTCCTCGCCGCGCTGCGCCGCAGCGCTGTCGAGCATCCTGCGGGCCAGGATGGTGGACCGCTGGTTCATCGAGTCGATGAGCGCGTTGACCGGGGCGAACCCGCCCAGGTAGGTGATCAGCACGTTCGCGGCGACGTTGTCGCTGTACTTGATCAGATACTGGGCGAGTCGATGCAGGGTGACCACCTGCGGGAACGTCTCGAACTGCAACTGGCCGGTGCCGCCGACCACGTCCTCCGGGGTGACCAGCACGCCGTCGTCGAGGGAGACCTGTCCACAGTCGACGCGGCGCAGCAACTCGACGAGGATCCACAGTTTGATCACGCTGGCCGCCTTGGGGCGGAGCGCGCCGTTGACGGCGATCTGCTGGTCGCCGTACCGGCCGGACAGATCCCGGACGGTGACCCCGGCCGGGTTGAGGCTCGCGTCGGCGACCACCCGGGCGAGCTGCCCGCTGAGCGGGAACAGCCGGGCTCCCGCGACCGGGTCGGTGGGCGGCTGCGGGCTGGTGACCACCACGCCGGTCAGCTCGACTGGCGGGCGGTGCCGTCGGATCACGTCGAGCGTGCCCTCGCTCCGCCCGACCAACGGCACCCGGTAGCGGTAGGCGGTGCCCCCGACGATGACCGCACCGCTGGCCACCCCGGCGGCGACCCGCATGTCCGGGTCGGCGACCCGGCCGGTGTCGCCGTCGCAGGCGCGGTAGCGCACGGTGTGCCCGAGCGAGTCCACCGCGAACACCCCGCCGGGGAACGACAACCAGGACACCTCACTGGTCGGTGCCCGCTCCGGCGTCGGGTCCACACCGGGCTCGTGGCTCTGCCCGTCCCCGTTGCCCGGCTCAACCCCGTACCCCGGCTCGGCCTGGGGGGCCGAATCCGCGCCGGGCCCGCGGCCCGGACCGTCCGCGGTGGCCGGCCCGGTCGTCGCGACCACGGCAAGCGCGACCGCCGCCGCCAGCCACTTCAGAGGTACGCGGACAGGCATCGCGAGTAGGGAAGATGAGCGCCACTTGTCGCTTTTTCTCACGTTTGCACGATATGAAGCGTCGGAGGTGGGTGGGGTCGCCGGGACAGGTGTCACCCGTCCGGGCGGCGATGTTCGCGCGAGCGTGATGCACACAGGCATAAAAATGACTCAGAGGCATCAGACTCATCAGCAACACCAACCCCGGAGGACCCATGTTGATCATCGCCGGCAGCCTGCAGGTCGAACCGGCCGCACGCGACTCCTACCTGTCCGACTGCGGCCAGGTCATCGCGCAGGCGCGCGCCGCCGCCGGCTGCCTCGACTTCCTGCTCGCGGCCGACCCGTTGGAGCCGGGCCGGATCCACGTCTACGAACGCTGGGAGTCCGCCGAGCAGTTGGCCGCCTTCCGTGGCTCCGGGCCGGAAGACGTGCAGACGGCGGCCATCCTCGACGCCGACGTGCACCGCTACCTGATCGCCGGCGTCGAGGCACCCTGACCCGGTCGCTACAACAGCAGGTCGAGGAGGAGGACGCCCAGGAAACCGACCACGGGCCCGGGGTGGGCCGGCCGAAGGGGTCACATCGGCGGTCCCGCTGAGGGTTCGGGTTCCGCGGGCAGGCTGGGCGCCAGTCGGCGCATCGAGGTGAAGGCGGGCACCAGCGCGTCGTACAACTCGGCGAAGAGCGGCAGCAGCGTCGCGTACGTGGCGGCGGCGGCCGGGTCGGGGCGTACCGTCTCCTCGATCTTCACGAGGTCGGCGGCGACGTCGATGCTGGGGATCAGCCCGAGCGCCTGCATGCCGAGCAGCGCCGCGCCGAAGCTCGACCCCTCGTGCGCGGCCGGGAAGCTCACCGGCAGGCCGAGCACGTCGGCGAGCATCTGCCGCCACAGGCCGCTGCGGGCGAAGCCGCCACCGGCGCGGATCTCGCGGACCTCGTTGCCGGCGGCACGTACCGAGCTGAGCACCAGCGCGAGCTGCTGGCACACCCCCTCCAGCGCGGCGCGGATCAGATGCTCGCGGCGATGCCCGTGGGTCAGACCCACGTACGCGCCGCGCGGTAGCGCGCTCCAGTGTGGCGCCCGTTCGCTGTGCAGGTACGGCAGCATGATGAGCCCGCCGGAGCCGGCCGGCGCACGGGCGGCGAGGGCGACCAACTCCTCCTCGGAGTGCTCGCCGAGATCCGGGGCGAGCGCCTGACCAGCCCACTTGAGGACGATGCCCCCGTTGTTGATCGCGCCACCAACCGCCCAGCGGTGCTCGGTCAGCGCGTAGCAGAACACCCCACCGAGCGGGTCCACGCTGGGCCGCTCGACCATCACGCGCATCGCGCCGCTGGTGCCGATCGAGCAGGCCACCATCCCGGGGTGCACCGCGCCCAGGCCCAGGTTCGCCAGGGGTCCGTCGCCGGCGCCGACCACCACCGGGGTGCGCCGCGGCAGGCCCGTCTCGGCGGCGGCCTGCGCGGTGAGGCCGGGCAGTACGGCGGTGGTGGCGACAAGTTGGGGGAGTTGCTCCTCGGTGATGCCGGCGATGGTCAGCGCCTCGCTGTCCCACTCCAGCGTGTGAATGTCCATGAGGCCGGTGGCCGAGGCGATCGAGTGGTCGATGACCAGCGCGTCGCAGACCCGCAGCAGCACCCAGTCCTTGATCCCCACCCAGTGCGCGACGCTCTCGAAGAGCTTCGGCTCCTGCTCGGCGAACCAGAGGAGCTTGGGCAGCGGCGACATGGGATGGATCGGCGTGCCGGTGCGACGGTGCAGGGCCAACCCGGACGGGACCGCCCGCAGTCGCTCGGCCTGCCGGGTGGACCGCGAGTCGGCCCAGGTCACCGACGGGGTGAGCGGGTTGCCGTCAGCGTCCAGCCCGATCAGGCTGTGCATGGCGGAGCTGAACGACAGCCCGGCCACCGGCTCGACCACCTCGGCCACGACCAGCGTGATCGATTTCAGCACCGCGTCGAGGATGAGGTGCGGGTCCTGCTCGGCGTACCCGGGCTGCGGGTCGTTCAGCGGGTAGCCGAACGAGTGGCTGGCGAGTTGCCGCCCGTCGGTGTCGTACGCGACGGCCTTGGTGCTGGTGGTGCCGATGTCGACGCCGATGACCACGGCGGGCCGGGTGTCCTGCGGCACGACCCTCACCCCCTTCGGACGGGCGGTGCGGGGGACCTCTGCTTCGCAAGGCGACACTCCGGACTCGCAATCGTCGGTAGCAGTATCGCCTTATCGTGCTGATTGCTCCGCCGATCGGACATTTTGCCCGTTACGGCGTGTCCGGGCGCCGCGCCGCGCCTGTTGAACGGGGTGACACCCCAGATTGGTGGCCTGCGCGGCGAAGGAGTCGGCGTGGCAAAGACTGAATCGACGGGTTCCACTTGGCGGTACCGGTGGGCGCACCGGCAGAACGTGCGGCGGGTCGACACGTACCGCGGCGCAGCGGCGGCGTGGCGGCGACGCGACGACGAGTTACGGCGGCTGCGCGCCCTGGCCACCGACTTCCACGGCTCCGCGGCAGCCGGTACCGGCCTACCGCTGGAGCTGGACGCCGACGAGGTGGTGCTCTGGGCGCTGCCCGCCGCGCAGCTGGTCGAGGTACGGCACACCACCGTGCTGCCCGCGCCGGACCTCACGGTCGCCGCGCAGACCGGGCCGCTGCGCCCGCGCCGCCCCGACGGCGTACGCGTCACCGACGCCGGCATGGCCGTGATCACCAGCCGTCGGCTCGTGCTGCTCGGCGGACGCGGCCGGCGCGACTGGGCGTACGGCCGAATGACCGGCCTGGCCCACGACCCGGCGGCGCCGGTCACCCTGATCCAGGTGCTGGACCGGCGGCCTACCTCCGGGTTGCTGCTGCCCACCGAGGCCGCGCCGGACTTCCGGTTCAAGCTGACCCTGGCCTTCGCCGACGCGATCGAACAGCGTGCCGCGGTGCTCACCCAGCTCGACGAGCTGATCGCCGAGCACGCGCAGCTCAAGCCGTTCCGGTCCGCTGCGGCAACCCCCGGGCAGGCCCGGCTGTCGTCGTTCGTGCCCGGTGGTCGGAGGACACTCGCGGTGGCCGCCGCCATCGCGCTGCTGGTGCCGGCGGCGCTGATCGAGTCGGACCCGTCCGACCCGACCGGCGGCCCGGAGGTCGCCGTCGCCGCCACCCCGGCGCCCAGCCCCACCGTGGCGCCCACGCTGGTCCGTCCGGCGCCCGTGCTCGGCACCCCACCGTCGAAGCCGACGAAGTCGCCACGCCCGTCGCCGAGCAAGAGCCGGGACCCGCGCTGCGGGGCGCCGGAGAACCCGCTGGGGTATGACTTCTGTGGCGGCACGCGGATTCGTCGGCCGGCCGCCGAGGTGTGCGACTGGTTCGACTGTGTGCCGCAGTTCTGGGCCGGTCGGGGTTACCTCGTGCAGTGCCGCGACGGCTCGGTCAGCCTGGCCGGCGGCCGGTCCAACGCCTGCGCGGAGCACCGAGGCGTGCGGCGGACCATCAGCAAGTGACCGATTTGGGGGCCAAAGTCCGCTTCGTTCGGCCAGAATGATCGAGTGGAGATCCGGTCTGACGATGGCGCTCGGGTGCGGATACGCCCCGTCGGCTACCAGCCCGGCATCGACCCGCCCGACGACCCCGACCGGGCCACGCCCGGCTGGCACGACTGGCTGCTCATCGAGGTGGACGCCCGCACCGCCGACGGGCAGACCTGGTCACACCACTACCCGAGCCTCATGGTCGAGGAGGCCCGCGCGCTCGGCGGCTGGCTGCACGGCCAGGCGACCGAGGCCCTCGGGCTGAGCGCACCACCGGCGCTGGTCCGCTTCACCGAACCCAACCTGGCCCTGCGCACCAGGCTGATCCGCCGCCGCCGGCTGGAGCTGATCGTGGAGTTCTCCGCCGAGTCACTGCCACCGTGGATGCGCCGCCCGTCCGGCGCGATCTACCCGCTGATCCTCACCGTCTCCGCCGACGCCCTCGCCACCGCCGCCGAGCACTGGGCCCAGCACTGCGAGGCGTACCCACCGCGTACACAGTCGCGGTTTCCGGCCCGAGGCCCGCTGCCGGACCGGCGGCGGGCCGGCTGACGCCTGGTTGCGTGGTGTTCCTTGTCCCAACTGGACCAGCCTGCTGTGATGGGCGGTCATGGGGGACGAGCAGGTGCACCGGACCGTCGAGGCGGTATGGCGGATCGAGGCCGGGCGGGTGATCGCCGCCCTGGCCGGCCTGGTGCGTGACGTGGGCTGGGCCGAGGAGTTGGCCCAGGACGCGTTGGTGGCAGCCCTGGAACAGTGGCCGCGCGACGGGGTGCCGGCCAATCCGGGCGCCTGGCTCACCACGGTCGGCAAACGACGGGCCGTCGACGCGCTGCGCCGCCGGAGCCTGCTCGAACGCCGGGTCGCCGACCTCGGGCGCGACCTCGGCGACGAGCAGTTCACCCCCGACTTCGACGCCGCCTTCGAGGAACGGATCGACGACGACCTCCTGCGCCTGGTCTTCACCGCCTGCCACCCGGTGTTGTCGCCGCAGGCGCGGGTGGCGCTGACCCTGCGGATGCTCGGCGGGCTCAAGACCGAGGAGATCGCCCGGGCGTTCCTGGTGCCCGAGGCGACCGTCGCGCAGCGGATCACCCGGGCCAAGAAGACCCTGGCCGAGGCGAAGGTGCCATTCGAGGTGCCCGGCGTCGAGGAGCGCGGCGAACGGCTCGCCTCCGTGCTGAAGGTGATCTATCTGATCTTCAACGAGGGCTACTCGGCGACGACTGGCGACGACTGGATGCGTCCGGCCCTCTGCGCGGACGCGCTGCGCCTGGCCCGCGTCCTGGCGGGGCTGATGCCCGCAGAACCGGAGGTGCACGGGCTCACCGCGCTGCTCGAGATCCAGGCGTCCCGCACCGCCGCCCGGGTCGACCCCACCGGAGAGCCGATCCTGCTCATGGAACAGGACCGCGGACGGTGGGACCAGATGCTGATCCGCCGGGGTCTGGCCGCGCTCGACCAGGCCCGAGCCGCCGACATCCCACCCGGCCCGTACACCCTCCAGGCGGAGATCGCGTCCTGTCACGCGCGGGCGCGTACCCCGCAGGAGACGGACTGGGCGCGGATCGCGGCCGGCTACGCGGAGCTGGCCCGGGTCGTGCCGTCGCCGGTCGTGGAGCTGAACCGGGCCGTCGCGGTCTCCTTCGCCGACGGCCCGGCCGCCGGCCTGGAGCTGGCCCGGGCGCTGGCCGACGAGCCGGCGTTGGCCGGCTACCACCTGCTGCCCAGTGTGCTCGGGGACCTGCTGGCAAAGCTGGGCCGATACGACGAGGCACGGGCCGAGTTCGACCGGGCCGCCCAGCTCACCGGCAACGAACGCGAGCGCGCGCTGCTGCTCGCCTACGCCGCCGACTGCGCCCGAGGCGTCGCGCCGGCCCGTTAAAAATGTTCGACCGTCATGTCGTATCCCGTGCCGGCCGTTCGACGCGTCAGTGAAAAGCGGCGTGCGAGACCGGCGACCGGTCGGCAGAGACGAGGAGATCGACATGACGACGGCGAACGCGATGAGCGCAGGGTCCGCGGTGGCGGACGTCGACTCCCGACGTACGACGACCAGGGCGCTGCTGGCCGGAGGAGTCGTCGCCGGCCCGCTGTTCGGGGTGGTGGCGGCGGCCCAGGTGCTCACCCGGGACGGGTTCGACCTGAGCCGGCAGCCGCTCAGCCTGCTGGCCCTGGGCGATCTGGGCTGGATCCAGATCGCCAACTTCGTGCTGACCGGGCTGCTCGCCCTGGCCGGTGCGGTCGGGCTGCGCCGGGTGCTGCGCGGCGAGCCGGGCGGAACGTGGGGGCCGGCGTTGATCGCCGTGCACGGCCTCGGGCTGATCATTGCCGGGGTGCTGGTCTCCGACCCCAGCATGGGCTGGCCGACCGGTGCGCCGGAGGGCGCGCCGGCAACGCTGAGCTGGCACGCGGTCGGTCACGGCGTCGGCGCGGGGCTGGCGTTCGGCTCGCTGCCCATCGCCTGCCTGATCTTCGCCCGCACCTGGTGGCGGGCCGGGCAGCGCGGCTGGGCGACATTTTCCCTCGGCAGCGCTCTGGCCGTCGTCGCGATCCTGGCCTGGCCCGACCAGGACACCCTCAGCGTGCGGATGGCGCTCGCCTGCGTCCCCACCTTCGGCTGGCTCGCGGCACTCTGCACTCGATCACTCACCCGCTGACCATCGATCATCGAACACGGGAGGACCACACCGATGCGTTACATGCTCATGCACAAGCTCGACGAGACCCTGCCCGGGGCATTCAACCCGAGCCCCGAGTTCATCGCCCGGATGGAGGGCTTCATGAAGGAGGTGGCGCAGTCCGGAGTGCTGCTCGCTGCCGAAGGGCTGTGCGAGACATCCAAGGGCGCCACCCGGATCACCGTGACCGGCGGGAAGACCACCGTCACCGACGGGCCGTTCACCGAGACCAAGGAGCTGATCGCCGGGTTCGCCCTGCTCGACGTGCGCTCCCAGGCGGAGGCGGTGGAGTGGGGCCGGCGGTTCACCGAGGTCTTCGCCGACACGATCGGCGACGTCGAGGTGGATGTCCGCAAGGTCTATGAGATGCCGGAGGACGCGCCATCGGCCTGATCCGGGCGCGCCGCCGCCCCATCGGGGTGGCGGCGCGGTCCTGTGTAAGGTGACCGTCGTCAGCCATTGAGAGGAGGTGAGCCCGGTGACCACCCATCGTCATTCCTGGGCGCTCCTCTCGGCCGTCCCCCTCAGCTGACCTTCCGCGTCGGGGAGCGCCCTCCTTATCGGAGGACCAATGTCTTTCTCTTCCTTCCGCATCGACGTTTCCGATGCGGTCCTCGACGACCTGCGGGCCCGACTGGCCCGTACCCGATTCACCGACCGCAGCGGCAACCAGCCGTGGCAGGGTGGCGTCGACCCCGACTACCTGCGGGACCTGGTGTCCTACTGGCGCGACGGGTTCGACTGGCGCGCTCGCGAGGCGGCGCTCAACGCGTACCCCCAGCACGTGGCCCTCGTCGGCGGCCGGAAGCTGCACTTCCTGCACGTCCGGGCCGCGCGCCCGGCGGGTACGCCCGCGCCGCTTCCGCTGATCCTCAGCCACGGCTGGCCCAGCAGCTTCGTCGAGATGCTGCCGCTGGTCGACCGGCTGACCGACCCTGACCAGCCCGGCGGCGCGTTCGACGTGGTGGTGCCCTCGCTGCCCGGCTTCGGCTTCTCGGAGGTGCCGGACGAGCCGGTCACCCGGGCGTTGCTGGCTCGGACGCTGCACGAGTTGATGACCGACGTGCTCGGCTACGAGCGGTACGGCGCCTTCGGCGGGGACGTCGGGGGAGTGGTCACCGGGTGGCTGGGTGCCCTGTACCCGGAGCAGGTGGCGGGCATCCACATGATCCATCCGCCGTTCCCGGCCAGCTTCGACGCCCGTCCGCTGTCGGCGGCCGAGCAGGCGTACCTGGACGCCGAAGCCGCGTACGACGAGACCGACGGCGGCTACAGCGCCATCATGGGCACCCGGCCGGACACCCTCGCGGCGGCGCTGGCCGACTCACCCGCCGGGCTGGCCGCCTGGATCGTCGACAAGTACCGCGACTGGAGCGACAACCACGGGGACCTGGCGAACAGCATCGACCGGGACACCCTGCTCACCATCATCACGCTCTACTGGGCGACCGGCACGATCGGCTCGTCGTTCCGGCAGTACGCCGACTTCGACCACAACACCCCACGACCAATGATCACCGTGCCCGCCGCGTTCACGGTGAGCACCGAACCCTCGCAGGCCAACATGCCCCGCTCGATCGCCGAGCGGGCCTGCACCGACATCCGGCACTGGAGCGAGCCGGGCCGGGGCGGACACTTCATGCCGCTGGAGGAACCGGACCTGCTCGCCGGTGAGCTGAGGGAGTTCTTCACCTCGCTGCGCCCGTAGTCCTCGCCCTAGCCTTTTAGGGCTTTGGCGTGGCCGGCGGCTGTCCGGGATATCACCCGGACAGCCGTCGGCACCCGGACTACGCGCCGAGCGACGCCTTGGCGGCGTCGATGGCGTCGGACAACTCCTCGGTGTGTTCGAAGCCGTCCTCGACGATGGCCATGTTCACCCCGCACTCGCGCTGCCGTGCTCGCAGCAGCGTCTCCTCGATCGGGGCCACCGGGAAGGCCAGCGGGTCGAGCCCGGGGGCCCTGGCCAGGTCGTCAACCAGGAGCCACTTGCTGTGCTCGTCGTAGACGACCACACCGGCGGCGATTCCCCTGGTCCACTGGTCGAACAGCGTGGCCAGGCTGGTGGCGGCACGGACCGAATCCCACGCGTCAGGGGAGATTTCGTAGCGCCAGATCTCACCCTCGTGCTCGCCCGCGAGGACGAACGTGTAGAGGAGGAAATCGAAGTGGAACAGGGGCAGTTGCTGACGCCACGGGAACGGCGTGCCGATCGACAGCCCCAGATAGTCCAGCGCGTCCCCGCCCTCCGGCCATGGCATCCGCCATCCGACGTTGGGCAGCAACTGCCGGTCGGGCCATCGTTGCGACTGCAACCAGGTCAACTGCTCCGCGATGTGATCCACCCCGAAGATCCGGTGGACCACGTCCGGCGGCTGCCCGGCCGGCGACTCGCCCTGGTCGGGCCAGTCGAGGCCGGCAGCCGTCGCCGCGACGCGATACTCCCGCACCGCGTCACGCAGCACGCCCATGTCATCGAGCATCAGGAAGCTCCTCGGCTAAGGGGCTTTGGGGGTCATACACAGGCTAGCCCCGCCTCCGCTGACCTTGAAGGCGAAGCTCAGACCGCCCGCTTCGACCCACGGCTTCACCGGCAGCACGACGAACTTGGTGTTGTTGTCCACCTTGCACTTGCCGTAGAACGCACTCAGGTCGTTGGCCTGCGGCATCGATTCCGTCGTCGACACCAGCTTGAGGTCGGCGACCTGGCCGGTCAGGTTGACCGCCTGGTCCGTCGCCCAGAACGGGAACTCGTCGCAGGTCTGCCCGGGTACCCGCACGTCGCACGCGTTCGGCTTGAACGCCAGGGTGTTGAACCAACCGTGGTTGTAGCCCTTGGCCACCGCGGCCTGACCGTTCACGCTGCGCGCCGGATAGAACCACACGGCTCGGGTCGGCGGCTGCGGGAATCCGCCGTCACCCATGGCGGTCACGATGTGCTTGCCGGTCTCCGTCATGTCGGCGCCCCGGTAGTTCTTGGCGCCGGGGACGTAGACGATGATGTTGTCGTCGCACCCGGCCTTGCCCTGGGTGCCGCGCTGGGCCGTGCACGCCGCGTCGATGATCCGCTTGAGCCGAGAGTCCTCGCTGGAGTCCCACGCGAAGTCGAGATCACGCTGGTCGGCCACCAGTTTCGTGGTCTTGATGACTTCGGCGTAGACCTTCAGGCTGTTGTACCACTCGCCCTCGTCCAGGCCCCAGTTGTCGAACGTGTCGAAGTCGACGTCGTGCTCGATCGGGTACTCGATGAGGCCGTTGACGCCGATCGTGCTGGGGAACAGGATGGCGAGCAGGACGCCCAGCACGAGACCGATGCCGATGCCGGCGGCGCCAACGACGATCCACGAGATGCCGGCGGCGGCGGCCGGAGCGACCGCGACGACCTCCACCGTCTCCGCGATGGGAGCCAGCAACGTCGCGCATGCTCCGCTGGCACACCAGGCGATCGGCGCCACCGGGCTCGGCACCAGCAGGCGGGCCTGCGGTGCGTCCACCGACGAGATCACCGGACCCCGGCCGGTAGGGGCCACCGCGAAGAGCATGTCGGTGATGTTGTCCGCGCAGTCGAGCAGTTTCTCGCCGGACGGCGGCAGGAAGGCGTCGAGGCAACTGCTGTTCGACGCCCGGTAGCAGCCGAGGAAGACCTCCGTGCTGCCGGCGGGCACCGGCACCGTGGAGCGTGCGCTGGACGCGATGTAGAAGTCGCCACCGGCGCCCGCGCACTGCGACGTTTCGCTGGCGGTCGTCTGCGTGGTCGCCGGCGACACCTCGTCCACATGGATCATCGTGGTGAAGTCACCGGCGAGCTCCCGCGCCACCGTGCCGTCGGCACGCAGCGCCTCGACCCGGAACGCGTACGGGGTGTATTCCTCAAGCGGCTCGATGGGGAACGTGATGACGCTGTCGGCCGTGCACGGGTTGGCCACGTTGCCGTTGCCGTCCATGCAGAGCTGCTCCACGGAGAACTGGTCGTAGATCTCGCCGTCCAGGTAGGCGCGGTAGCTCGCCTCCTTGGCGGGGTCCGGGTGCCAGCTGGCCGTGGCGCCGCCCTCATCCGGGTCCAGGGTCAGACCGGCGTCGACGTCCGGCGGTGGCGGCAACGCGTCCGTCGTGAAGGACGTCCTGGCGGGGGTCGCGGAACGGTTGCCGGCCAGGTCGATGGCGACCACGGAGACGGTGTGGTTGCTGGTCGGCTGTAGACCCGTGATCGAGTACGAACGGGTGCCGACGGTGGTCCGCTGCGCCGTGCCGCCGTCGACGGTGACCTCGTATCCGGCGAGGCCGTAGTTGTCGGTGGCCGCGCCCCAGGTCACCTTGGCGCTGGTCGCCGTGATCGTGCCGACCGCCAGGCTCGGAACGTTGCTCGGCGGGATCAGGTCCACCACGGTGATGCCGCGCAGGATCTTCGCGTACCGGCCGGGTTCACGCTGGGCGCGCGAGCAGACCTGGACCGGGCCCAGGTGCGGCGGGCGCATGCTGGTGGTCCAGGAGGCGGACCAGTTCGTGACGCCGGGCGGCGGCGGACCGAAGGTGAAGCTGGACGAGGTCGTCTTCTCGATCGAGACGTCCACCATCGTGGCCTGCTTGTGCAGGTAGCCGTTGATGGCGATCTTGCCGTTAGCGTCGACCGCGACCTCCGATCCGGCTGTCGGCCCTTCGAGCCGGATGGAGGCGTGGTTGATGTCCTCCGGTACGGACGGGTCCGCGCAGGCCGGAAGTTGCGCCTCGGTCACCGCCTCGGGAGCCGCCTGGGCCGGCGGCGCGCTGATCAGAGTGACCGGCAGGACGAGCGCGACGGCCAGTGCCGTCGCGCGGAGGGATCTGCTGAAATATCGAGTACGTCGATGGTCGGCCATGCGGCTCCGCTCCCCGTAGTTGATCAATGACGGAGTACAGCCTTCCATCTGGATCAATATTTAGTCCAGCCGATATCGGTCCCAGCGGCACGCCCGCGACGCGTCCACAATCTGGGCGTCCGTCAAATCTCTCCTTTCGGGAACAAAGGGATGCATCGATCCTCGGAGCGTTGCCTGTCACGTACGTGAGCGGTTGTACCGCGTGTGACCGTGACCTCACTGGCATCTTCCCCCTGGCGGATCGCCTGGGCCGAGCGCGAGAACGAGCGCCGGCAGCGCGCGTACCGCGACGCCACCGACGCCTGGCTGCGCCGCAACGACCACCTGGTCCGGCTGCGCATCGAAGCCGCCGGCTTCCTCGGGTGTACGCAGCCACGCACCGGCCTACCGGTGGACCTCGACGACGACGAACTCGTCTTCCGCGTCGTCCCCAGCGCCGAGCTGGTCGAGGCCGAGGCGCGACACGTCCCCGGGTTGCCAACGCCCGGCTCGTGCGACTTCGCCGACACGTCGGATGTGGCGCTGCCGGCGGGCCTGCGGATCGTCGACACCGGCATGGCCGTCGTTACCAGCCACCGGGTGGCCTTCGCCGGGGGTGAGCGCCGGCGCGAGTGGACGTACGCGGACCTGGTCGGCGCTGCCCACCACCCCGACGTCCCGGTCACCCTGTTGCCCGACCACAGTCGACTTCTCGGGCTGCTGGTCCCGGCCAGCGCCGTGGTGAACTTCCGCTTCTACCTCACCCTCACCGTCGCCGTGGCCGCCGGGGAACGCGCCGCCGTCATCGCGCAGCTCGACGCACTGCTGGCCGCGCACCAGGACGCCCGGCCCACGCCTTCTTTGTTGGTGGGGCCGGATGAGGCGCCGCTGACGGCAGTACGCCCTGACCGCCGGGCGCTCGCCGCCGCCGCCGTCGCGGCGGTGGTTTTCGCGACGACAGGGCCAGGCGCTCTGGGGTCGGAGCGGGCCGATCCTTCGCATTTTGCGGCGGTTGTCGCCATGGACGTCCCGAGGGCTGTCCTCGTTCCGGGTCTTCCCGTTGGGCCGATGGCAGGCAAGGCCAGGGCCGGGTCGGTCGATCGTGCGACGCAGAGTCGGCCCTACGCCCCGTCGGCTGTTCGGCCGGTGGTGCTGGCATCCCGCCCGGTCGCCTCGGGTGCGGTCGAACCGTCGATCGCGGTGGTCCCGTCGCCGGCCGCTACGCCGTCAGTCGCTCCGGCCCCTTCGGCCAGTTCGGTGCCAACGCCTGGCCCGGTGCCCACCACGAACCCGCCTGCCCTACCGACGCCTACCGCGTCGGCCTCGCCGAGCCTGCCAGCACCGACTGCGACGCCTTCGTCGGATCCTGCCCTGCTGACAGTCTGTCTGGATCCGTTACAACTGCCGCTGCTGGACCCTTTGCTCTGCCCGTCTCCGGCGCCCTGATCCGCGCCCGTGCTCTTCCTGGGCGCGTTGGCTGTTCTGCCGGCCGACTCAGTCCATGGCGCTGAAGTCGGGGACGGTCAGGGTGCCGTCCGGTCCGAGGGTGAAGCCGGGGTTCCAGGCGATCTCCCAGAGGTGACCGTCCGGGTCGGCGAAGTAGCCGGCGTAGCCGCCGTAGAAGGTTTCCCGCGCCGGCTTGGTCACCGTGGCGCCAGCCTTGGTTGCCGTGGCGATCACCTCGTCGACCTCCGCTCGGGAGCGCACGTTCTGGGCCAGGGTCATCGCGCCGGTGCCCGGGTCCTGGATGCCGGCGTCGTCGGCCAGCTTGTCGCGGCCCCAGAGGACGAGGGCCAGGCCGCCGGCCTGGTAGAAGACCGTCTCTTCTACTTCTTGGCCCTGCCAGCCGAGCTGCTCGTAGAACGCTTTCGCGCGCGCCACGTCCGTGACTCCCAGGGTGATGAGACTGATCCGCTGCTCCATGTCGATAACCTAACGCGCGATCACTCGGGCGCGTGGCAGACGGACTCGACGTTGTTGCCGTACGAGTCATGATCGAACACGAGGAAGTATGTCGGGTGGTACTCCGGCCAGACGCGGGCGGATGCAGGCCCCTCGCGCCCCGTCGCTTATCGCAACATTGTGGAATGCCTGAACGGCGGACCGCCGAACTAGGGCGGGTAGCTCAATCCGGGCAGAGCGGCGCAGTCGGTCGGGCGAGCAGTCGCGGCTATGGAGTTCAACGGGCTTGCCGCTGAGAGGTGAACGCAACCGTCTCGGTCCGAGGTTATCAAAGCCACTGCGGATCACCCTTCCGGAGACCCGCAGTCGAGTCTCGGATGCGTTCTCCGGGTTGTTCCCCGCCCCCAACATCAATTGGCAGGTGTCCCGAGCGACCCTCAGGTAGAACACTTGTGCGAACAGACCCGCCCGGTTGGCGTTGGTGAAGCCTTGCGCGCAGATTTGGGGTGAATCTGGCGGGCGCCGCAGCGTCCGCTGTCGTGGAGGCCGCGTAAAACGTTGGACTCTGGTGGACTGATGACCCGGCGCCACACCGAAGGATGGCGTTGACGCCACTCTGGCTGCGGTCTACAGTGGCCATTGATAACGGGCGCCACACCCATCAACGCCGAACGAAGGAATGTATCAATGTCGATCACCGCATCCCCGGACACCAACACGGAGGCCGACGAAATGGCCGACTACTCCAGCGACGAGTTCCAGCCCACTGAGCACGCTGACATCGTTGAGGCATTCTCCAACGCGGTGCGCGAGGCCGGCGCCGTAGGCGGCCGAATCTTCCCGTGCGTCGTGTTTAAGCAGGGTAGGCGCACGATGGTCTCGACCAGCTTTCCACTGCTGTTCATCCGTCGGCACGTCGTCAGCGAGAGTGCGGAGAAGGGCGGCAGCCCGCGCGAGCGCACCAACCGGCCGCTGATCCCGGAGCACGCGAAGAGCATCCACCAGTATCTGTTGGCGAATCCGGCCGACTACATTCTTCCGCCGGTCACGCTGAATACGGACAGCATGCCGAGCCTCCACGTGCAGAAAGCTTCCGGTGCGCCGACCCGACTCGGCTATATCGTCGTGCACGACGGCACGCGGTTCCATGTCACCGATGGCCAGCACAGGCTTGCGGCGTTGGCCGGCTACTCGCAGGGCAGGACCCATGTGCCGGGTGCGTTGTCCGACAACGCGAAGTTGGCCGAGGACGGCTTGGCAGTGCTCATCGTCATCGAGAGCGACCGCGCCCGCATTCAACAGGACTTCGCCGATGCGGCGCAGACGAAGCAGATCCCGGCCAGTCTCCTCGCCGTGTACAACACCCGTGAGCCGGTCAACCAGGTTCTCGCGCGTATCACCGAAGAGTCGAAACTGCTGCATGGGCGCATTGACGAGGTGGGCAAGACTCTGCCGAAGGCCAGCCAAAAGCTGTTCTTGCTCAACCAGATCCGTGGCATGGTCAAGAGCCTGCTGTTCGGTGACTATGCGCTCGCCGAGGACACGCTCAGTCGTATGGCCGCCACCCGGCTGGCGACACAGGAGCAGCGCGACGAGTTCGTCACCGAGACGCTGATCATGCTCGGTGTGCTTACCGAGCTGATGCAGCCGTGGTCCGAGATCGCACAGCTGCCGACCTCCGGCAGCGGCGCCGACAAGATCGTCGCTCTACGCGAGAAGTTTGTGAACCTGACCGCGACCGGCATCAATGTCATCGGTACGGTGGTGTACGAGATCAACCGGCAGACCACCGATCCCGAGCAGCGTGCGGCCTACTATCGCAAGCTGGCGACCGAGATTAAGTGGCAGCGCAGCGCAGACATCTGGGCCAACAACGTCGTCGTTCCAGACGGCAAGCACGGCAAGATCGCCACCAACCGCGGCCCGGTGTCGGCTGCTGTCCGGAACGTCAAGCGGGCTATCGGCTTGATTGTGGAGGCCGAAGCGGCCTCCACCGCTGGTGCTCCGTCAGAGGCCACCGTGCCGGACCAGTACCGGCTCAATGACACCGGCGCTCAGCTGGCTGGCCCTTCGCAGAACTGACCGCCCGTAGCCGCCGTCCGCTTGGAGAGCGATCCAAGCGGACGGCGCGCGGCGTGGTGCCCGCCGCGCAAACGTCAGGTTGGGGCGGTGACACATGGGGGAACCCGCAAACGAACACCCTCTGTCGCAGCGTCGCCGCGGTGGGCAGTGTCGTTGCGCGTTACGGGTCGCCGACGGCAACGAGCCCGGGCCGTTGCTGGTCCGGGCTCGCGCCGGCGAAGGGCGCCACACCCAAACGCCGCAGTCAGGATAGCGCCCGTGTCCGCTTGGCCGGCCTGACGGCAACCGAAAGAGGTGTGGGCTGCGGGAGGGTCGTCTACCGGCACCTCAGCCATCCGAGCCTGCGCCGACACCGGGAGACGGTATGAGCCAGACTCAAGGCCAAGCCGTGCCGCGCCTAGGCGTGGCGGAAACGCGAGGGGCCTTGAGTGCCCCAAGTCATGGCCTCGCCGAGGCGAGGCTGTTACGAAGCTCCTCGATGACGACGAACGCCTCCTCCTCTTCTACGTCCTCGGCCCACCGCAGGCGCCACCTTGAGCCTTGAGCGAGCGCTGCGTCCAGTGCTCGCGTTGCCAGGCTACGTAGCGGTGGGGTCGCCCGAATGTCTTTGCGGCCGAGGAGAAAGTGGGGGGCGTATGCGGAGTCCGGTGCCCGGGTGCCAGCGATTGACTGGAGAACCGTTGCGGCTGCCGCGATGGCTTGAGCAGCGTCCTCGGGAGCTAGGGCATGCCCCGCCAGAACAGCTGCCTCGAGAGTGCGACGGACAAAGGACTCCCGTTGATCGGGCGCAGTGTCTTCCAGTCTGCCGCACCACTCGACCGCGTCGTCGTTGTCGAAAGGACCGAGCTGCCAGGTCGCCATCGCTCCTCCTCGGGGTCGGGTAACCAAACCACACCGGCTTTCACGGCTAACCCGAGGGCTCGTGGCTGAGCCTGCTTCGGTCCGAGTAGCGAGGACGGCTAGCGCGCCTCCGCTACGCCGAGACAGTCGCTTCGGCAGGGTGTGTCACTCTCGAAGATCCACAACTCCGCGGTATGCTTCTGCGATGCTTGAGCCGCCACGTAAGCCAGTCGGTGACCGTACCTCGGTGGAGTTGTTCGCTGGTGGTGGCGGTCTGGCTATGGCCGTGCATCGAGCGGGCTTCCGACCCCTGCTCGTTAACGAGCTCATGAAGTACGCGTGTGACACGCTCAAGGCCAACGCGGCGGACTCGAGGGCGGAGAACGAGCGCATACCCTCAGAGGGCGAGCGATGGCCCTTGGTCGAGGGCGACGTTTCTCAGGTTGAGTTCAGCTATCTGTGGGATCGGGTGGACCTACTCGCCGGCGGGCCGCCCTGCCAGCCGTTCAGCTTGGGCGGCGTCGCGCGGGGCGACGAGGACAAGCGCAACATGTTCCCGGAGATGTTCCGCGCCATTCGCCAGATCCAGCCCAAGGCCGTCATCTGTGAGAACGTCCGCGGCTTACTACGCCCGTCGTTCAAGCCGTACTTCGAGTACATCGAAAGGGAGCTGAAGCTCCCCTTCGAGGAGCGCGACGATGACACGACCTGGCGTGACCATGACGAGGTATTGAAGGCGCGTCTCGCCGAGGAGCCGTCAGACCCCAAGCGGCGGTACCAGGTCGTCACCACAAGGGTCAACGCGGCCGACTTTGGCGTTCCGCAGATCCGCAACAGGATCATCATTGTCGCTTTCCGGTCAGATCTTGGCATCGACATGAAGCGCTTCCAGGAGGCGGTCCGTCCACGTTATTCGGAAGCGGCGTTAGTCCGATCGATGTTGGACGGAACCTACTGGAAGAGGCATCACGACGTACCTGACCACGTACGTCAACGCGTCATGTCCCGGCTGCCGGTTACCCCTCCGAGGGAGGACGACATGCTTCCCTGGCGCACAATGCGGGACGCGCTCAAGGGAGTTGACGGGCAACCCCCTCTTCCCCTCGTGTCCTGGGATCGGCTTGACAGGCGGGAATACAACCTCGGTGGGTTCACCGACCACATCGGCTGGCCAGACGCGCGCATCTACGCCGGCCACACCCCGAACGAACTCGACCGACCAGCGAAGACGGTCAAGGCCGGTGTGCATGGCGTACCTGGCGGTGAGTCCGTGCTGTTGACTGACGAGCTCTTGCCCGAGCTGCTCGAAGGCTCGCCGTATCCCTACCGGCATCGGTACATGACGGTTCGGGAGACAGCGCGAGTGATGACGTTCCCCGACAACTGGAAGCTCGTCGGACCTCGGGGGGAGCAGATGCGTCAGCTGGGCAACGCCGTGCCCGTAGCTCTGGGCGAGTTCTTTGCTAAAGCCATCGCTGCCGCGCTCAGCGAAGCTGAGAGTCAGCGATGACTTCTACTGCAGACCGCGTCGAAAGTCGCTGGGCGGACAAGCCCCCCGACCAGAGGGCCTGGAAGGGCCAGCAGGGGCGAACCCGGAAAACGGCATCGCTTGAGCAGGATCGCGCTGCCGGCGGAACCGACCAGCGCTGGGTGGACCTCGGTGACGGGCGCCAGGCTCGCGCGTCCGTCGAACTTAAACTGCTGCCCCGGACTCGCCGGATCCGCGCATACCTGCGTTGGTCCGATAGAGGGCGCTCGCCCACCCGCTACCTCGGTGAGGTCGAACACGCCACCCGAGTCGAGAACCTGGCCGAGGGCTGGCGCCTGGCGTGGTCCCGAGGCCTTCTCTCCGCCCCAGATACCCCCAGCAAGTCCTGGGCGAAGAACGCGCGCGTGCGTGCAGTTATGCGTGCCAACAAGGCCCGTGATACCGGCCCCGAACGGCGACTGCGCTCGCTCCTGCACCGGAGAGGTCTGCGCTACCGGGTTGACGCTAGGCCGATGTGTGATCTGCGTCGCACTGCCGACATCGTGTTCACTGCCGCCCGCGTCGCTGTTTTCGTCGATGGCTGTTACTGGCACGGATGCCCCGATCACTATCGTCCCGCCCGCGTTAACGACCGGTTCTGGCAGGAGAAGATTGACGGAAACCGCGCCCGGGACCGGGAGACCAACCGACTATTGGCTGATGCTGGTTGGTCTGTAATCAGGGTCTGGGAGCACGAGGATCCGGCAGAGGCTGCTGACCGGGTTGAGCTAGTAGTTCGGGGCGCTGCCTTAGCTCGACCAAATCAGTCTAATGCACCACTCCCACGTGTGTGAACGCGACCGACGTTCTGCTTGCCCACAAGCGATCTTCCCGTGCATCCTGGTTTAACGGACGATCGCCTAAGGGTCGCCCCGAGTTCGGGTTGATCGACAGATTAGGTCGCTGCGGCGATACCGCTTTCAGGAAGAGCATAGGAACGTTCGGCATTCACCCACGTTCCCGACAATGGCCGTGCTCCTGAATCGCACCAATCCCCGCGCCGACGTTAATTGGGCATCGTGCGCGGATTACGGTGAGTCACGGTGGACGTGCCGATGGTGCCAAGGGTTGATTTCGAAAAGCGCAGCAGCGTTGTCTGGGTCAGGGTTAGGGCTTTCTCCGTCCTCCACCTCACCGGCAGCGAACTGGCGGGGTCCTGGTGTGTAAAGGACGTGACTATCCGACTCACGTCTCCACCAACCGAGAGCGCTTTCATAACGTCGATCCTCCTGATAGAGGATGAGGTAGCCAGGCAGCGCGGTCAGTTGCCAGCCTGCGGGTAGGACGTCGACGATCTGGTGCGCGAGGCTTCTCGCGGCCAAGCTGCGACTGGAGCCCGTTATCGAGGCATCCCGATAGACTTTCTTAGCGGACGTGCTGCTATCAAACCTTAAAAGGTAGGGTAGCTGGCCCTTTGTGGCCTCTAGCGCTGCGGCGAGCGTCTGGGTGCCGGACTGCAGTCGACATTGATGGTCAAGGTCGATGGGATACGTGGCGTCGAAGTGTGCGGCTTTGACAAGGCTCGTGTCGCGATTGCGGCCCGGGTCTTTGTTGCCAAAGCCGTTGGTGTTCCAGGGTATGCTGTCGTGTTTCCGATACTGCTTGATGAGGAGCTTCTCAGGGGCCGCAGCGTCGAGATCCTCGTCGACGTAAACGCATACGAACCGGACGGCGTTGGAATCGAGGCCTGTGCGGCCGGACAGCTTGCGAAGATGCTGGGCCAGCCTGTCTTGCAGCGACTTGGCTGCCTTGCCCACGTAGACACGTTGTCCTTTGAAGAACAACGAGTACACGCCAGGGCGCCCTAAGACCCTGGAGACGTGTGTTGCCGTCAACGGGGCTGGCTTAAGGGGTCTCAAAGTGGTCTCTAGCTGGTCGGCGAGCGCCCGAGTAATGCTGAGTCGGAACTCTGCCGCCCATTCGTCTCGCACCGCAGCCTCCCCAGGGTTCGTCAATCAGCGTTTGGCAGTCTGACACCTGAGACCAACCGCAGGCAACCTGGCCCTCGACGGTCACTACCGGTGTTCATGTCACGTCGATACCAGCTGTTCTGCCATCCTTGCGCCGATGGGCGTCGCTCCTGTCTACTGTCTCAATCGGGTTCACGCAGATTCGACGACAGGAGCTCAGTACGTTTGGCTACGGCCACGTTGACATGTGCGGCATTCGCTTCGCACTTGTGAGTATGATGGCCGACTCGCGGCTTAGCCGGTATCGAGCGCCAGTTTTAATTGGGCCCGATATTGGAGCTGACCTGTTCCGTGATTCGCTTTACAACCTTTGTTCGGAGATCCTCGGACTTGTGCTTCTCCACGCCGAACGTGCGAGCCCGCCCGGGATGGACCGTATCCCACATGCTTCGAGCGCTTCGTCTCGTAGTTCTACCCTGTTCGTTGCTCCCGAAGCCGGTAAGAATTTCGTTCCAAACCGGTCGGTAACCAACCCGAATTCCATTCTCACCTAAACCGCAGTGTACGTCCGGTAGGCGCAATAGCCTGATGCCGAAGTCCGCCAACGCAAGGTTCTCGGCTCCGTCTATTGACTGGCGATGTTGGCTGACCCGTCGCCATAGCGGGTCCTTGAACTTCGCGGGCTTCCCGGTAGCGCTGTTGTGTGAACGTGATTGCCCCACGTATACGGGAATCTTGTAGTCCATGAGAGGCGCGTATAGCTCGTCCGTGCCGCTAACGTAATAGATCGCATATAACCCGGATCCGACGAAACGTGGCAGCTCAGACGCCAAGCTTTGCGCCGGCTCTTGTTCAAAACGTGAGCAGATAATCTTAGTTAAGTCTTCTGTTGATAAGGGGTCAAAGTAAGGGGGTAGGTAGGGCGTCACCGGTTCAGGTTAGCGGAGTGAGCTCGCTGCGTGCCGTGAGGCGCGCGGTCTCGAACGATTCAGCTTGGCTGCGACCTTGGCCTGGACCTAGCCTGACTGCTGGCGCCGAGCTTGACCCGTTAAGCGCTAGGTCTTGGCGTATCTGCCCAGGGCAGTCGATTTGTTGCTTTCATAATGATCGAGGCCGCCAGCTCCAAGCCACCATCCCAGACGGGGTAGGAAGACGGTCCGCGCAGCCTGTAGAACGTGGCGGAGTAAGCGCAACCATGCGAGGGAGGCGGACGGGATCGGAGCTCGCTCCCGTCGCTACATCCTGCGGTTAGCTGCGGATGCCCCCCTCACCCTCCTCACCACCAAATCCCAAGTCATGGCAGAGTCGAGAGGATTGACAATCACTCCAGCGGCGGTGAGCTGACGCAAGCTTGCCTTGTACGCCGGGTGGGCTGCGAGTTCCGCCTTCACGTTGGCAAAGGCGTAGACGGGCAGGCCGGATCCCAGCGCCTGGTTGAGGATGCCGAGGGCCACATTGTCGTTGATACCGAGCGCCCACTTGTTGATGACGTTGAAGGTGGCCGGAACCACCGCCGTCGTGTCAGCGGCCGGGTGGGGTTCCGGATCATCTGGCAGTCGCCACGCAACTCGTACCGGGTAGCCCGTCTGCCGAGCAAGAGCGTCCAAGTCAATCCAGGTAGCGGCAGTGGGCGTCGCAGTCACGCAGACCGTCCAACCATCGGCTAGTAGCCGATCGATCAGTTCACTGATCCGCAGCACAGGTGGCGCGGCCGAAACGACAAGCGCGAGTACAGGACGCTTACTCATACCAACAGGCCAGCCCGCTCGGCCAACGGCCGCAACCCGGGTGTTGCAGCACGACGCTCCTTGGAGAGCAGGTCGCGTATGAGTTCGCGAGCCTGGAGGTTGGCCTTCACCACCTCGGCGGCAGTCCTTTCGGCTTCGAGCAGGTGCAGCACCGCGGCAGACCGATCCGCCGAGCCCATCATCGAAGCCGCCGCCAAATCGACGTGCACCTGAGCCCGCCGACCAACGAGCACAGTTGGCAGACGTGAAGTGTCGAGCCGCAGTGCAACGGCGGTAGCTTGGTCCGGGTTGCCGGCCCGAACCGCAGCAGAGACCGTGTGGATGGCGACATTGGTGGGGCCGAAAGCGGTCCAAAGGCAGTTGCGGTCCGACCCCAACGCTGTAGCCAGCCCGTCGGCCTGACTCAGAAGGCGGCCGGCTGTCTTCTGCTCGCCGCCACCCGCCGCCACCACAGCGGCCAGGAGAAGCAGCGCTCCCTGGGCAGAGATGAGTTCAGGATCAGTCAGCGGTCCCTCGGAGGACAGCTGCCCAATGCTGCCTTCTAGGACCTCGGCTGTCTGGTCCGCCCGTCCCGGCAATCGAAGAAGTCCGCATGCTGCCTGATAGGCGGCGACTGCCAGCAGTGCGCGATCGCCAGCGAGCCCTGCGGCGGTCGACGCCCGGTCGGCCGTCATCAAGGCGCTCTCACCATCGCCGACCTTGGCGGCAAGCTTCGACGCTGCGAGGTAGGCAGCGGCAAGCAGCTGAAACGCGCGTACTCGTTGCGCCTGGGGCGCGTGCGTTGCCAGATCTGTGGCCTGCGCAAGGACGTCGGGCAGCAGTCGGGCTGCAGAACTGTAGCTTGCTCGCTGGTACAGACTGTGGACCCTGCCGACACTGCGCCGTACGTCAACGAGTGGCCGGATCGGCCCAACGGGTCGGTCAGGCAGGTAGCTGGTCAAAAACGTACGTAGCCCGGCCAAGAGATCTGAGGGAACCGCTCCGCCTACGGGATCGCGGGTGTCCTCTCCCATGATCCGCCCCCTGCGCGTTGCCACCGACACATCCACGAGCATCTCGTCGAGCTGTTCGAGCGTAACTCGCAATGCGTCCGCGATCCGGCTCCGATGCCACGGCTGAGGATCGGTCTCGGCGCCCTCCCAACGGACGATGGTGGACCGCTCAACGCCGAGGATCTCAGCCAACCCTTCTTGGCTGAGCCCGAGTGCCTTCCGTCGATGGCAGAGCCGGTGCCGCTTCAAGGCCACGACGATGCTCCCTCCGCTTGCCCGTCACTCTAGTAACCAAGCGGCCACGGAGCGGGTGCATGCCTGCCTCATTGATGCGCCATTTTGGCCGCTCCAACGCTGTAGTTCCTGATCGACTGCGCCCCGAGGCTGAACGCATGGCCCGGGGCGGGTGCTGGCTCCGGAGCTGTGCCGACCCGAACGGCGCAGCTCCGTCCCCGCCCGCCCCGGCGCCTCTCGATCCGTCTACGTCTCGGAGCCGGCATGCCCACCCTGATCGACGATTTCCCGGTCCTCACGCCCGTCACCGACGAGGACCTGTCCATTGCACTGCGAGCGGTCACCATCCACGTTCCCGAGCGGTGGCCGCAGGGCGAGTTGTGCCGCAGTGAACGCGTCCCGTACCCGTGTCGTCTCGTCCGCTGGGGCCGGGCCACCATCGAGGCCGCCGGTTTCAGCGAAGCGCAGCTCACTCAAGGCGCAGCGGGATGACGCCGAGCGAGGCGGTCGCCCGTTGGCTGCGCCTGGTGGTGGCGGATGCGGAGCTGTCGCCGTACCTCATCGGGGTTGATTTGGGTCGGCTCTCCGCGCACCTCATCGCGAGCCTGGCCAACGCGCTCGGCGGAGAGGCAACGCCAGACGCCGGCTGGGGCGGTCTGGGGTTGTCGGAGGCGCAGCACCGGAGGGTCGTCGACTACCTGGTGGGGGTGCTGTGGGCGGCCGAGCTGCCGGAGGCCCGCATTGCCCAGGCGAGGCGGGCGTTCGAGGTGCCCACGTGAACCTGGCCACCGCCTGGGCGTCGGTCGACGACCGGGCCGCCGGCGACTTCTGGTGCACTCTCGAAGACCGCCGACCCGGGCTGCTCCCGCACCGCGACGCGCCGCTGTTCTTCACCGCGCTGGGCCGCCTCATGGTCGGCGGTGACGACCCGGCGAGCCGGGCGGCGCTGCTCATGGTGCTCGGCCGCGCGTACCGTCATTTCGACCTGCTCCCGCACTCCACCACCATCGGCGGCGCGCTGCTCGCCACCGTGGCCCGCCATGCACACCCACTGTGGACGCCGCAGCTCGCCATCGCGGGGGAGCGCGCCCTGTGCCGCGCCGCGCGCACCGTGCGTCACGCCGCCGCCCAGGTCGGCGACGGCCCGGCCTGGTGGCACGTCCAGGTGATCGGCCACGAACGGCCGTCGCCCGACATCGCGATCCTGACGGTACGTCCCTGGCGGCGACTGCCCTACCAGCCAGGCCAAGCCGTGCCGGTCTGCACACCGCGCCTGCCGGGGCACTGGCGTTGGCTATCGCCAGCCAACGCCCCACGCGCGGACGGCACCGTCGAGCTGCACGTCCGCGCCGTACCCGCCGGCGCCGTCTCCCACCGCCTGGTCCATGAGGTACGCCCCGGCGAGCTGCTCTGGCTCGGCCCACCCGGCAACGTTGGCCTGAGCTTCGACCCAGCACGCGCGAACGATCTGCTGCTCGTCGCCGGTGGCACCGGCCTGGCGCCGCTGCGCGCCCTCGTCGAACGGGTCGCCGCCGCACCGGACGGCCGGCGGGTGACGCTGGTCGTCGGCGCGCGCACCTTCACCGACCTGTACGACTCGATCGCTCTCGACAAGCTGCAATGCGCCCACGACTGGCTGACCATCGTGCCGGCCTTCTCCGACGACCCCTGCGCCGAGCCGGCCGAACAGGGTGACGCCCTGACCATCGCGCTTCAGCACCACACCGGCACCGAGGAGGTGTCCGTCTGCGGGCCGCCGCAGATGCTCGCTGGCGCGCGGCTTCGGCTGCTCGCCGCCGGGGTGCCCGCCGACCGCATCCACCTCCCCACGACGCTATGACGGTCTACCGCAGCCGCAACGCGCTGGCCGGTCCGTTCACCCCGAGCAGCGTCCACGATGTGGCGCTTCCGCGTACCCGGCTCGGCCAGCGGGGCTACCAGCCCGACGACGTGCACGCGCTTCTGGACCGGCTCGCCTTCGAGCTGGGGGAGCGGTCCCGTCAACTCCACCAGGCGCACGCCGAGAACGACCGGATTAAAAACGCCCTTCGCGCCTGGCAGACCGACCGCGTCGCCGGTTGCTAGACGGCCACCTGCTGGGACCTTGGATGCGGCAAATTATCGACCCCGGATTAAGTCCCGCAGAACTGACCCCCGGGCGGCATTCGCGGCTGGCACGGCGCTCTTTGGTGAGTAGTTCGCGCCGTTGGCGGTGCCGTAGGAGTCGCCGGTGAGGGCGAGGGCTTTGACGTGATGGACCAGCTAGCCGATCATCGCGGCGTCGTCAGAGAACGTCTCGCCCATCGCCGAACGGATCAGCGACGGGCGCCATCTCGATGGGCGCGTAGCTTCTCTTTGTCCGGCCAGTCCGCGCGGTTAATTGGTCGCTGGAGTTCCTTTCCATCGAGGTCCTTGTAGTGCCGTGAAATCAGCGCTGACGAGGTGCGAATTCGGTAGTTTCCGTCGATCCAAATCAGGCCTTTATCGAAGATGTTGTGCACGTCTGCGCGAAGTAGCATGCCATTGGTCACATCGTTGTTCCTGCCGCTGTACGGCTCGATGTGTGCGGCTTGCAACGCGTCCTCCGCATCGCAGCCCGTCACGGCGCATCTGCCGTCGTAGGCCTCGATCAGCTTAGCGCGGAAGTCTTGCTGTCCCTGCCGGACGCGTACCTGAGCGAACCGCAGCAACTGCTCGGCCGGCAGGCCCTTCGGCGCGGGTGCGCCGACCTCACCAAGCCAGTCCAATAACCGGTCGATGTCGCTGGGATCGATTCGTTGGGGAGCGCGTGGAGGCCGCGCCTGAAGTCTGGGTGGCGTGCCCCGGACGATCAGCTTGGTTACCGGAATGTCCCAGCTGATCTGCACACACCATCGCTCGATATCCTGGCTCCACTGCGGGTAGTCCTCTGTCACACCCACGGCGACGATGCGCGACAAAGGCCTGACGGCGTAAACCCAGATCCGGTCCCCTGCCCCGATCGCCTTTTCGCTGTTGCCGAGATACCAGTTGTCAGTTGCGCCAGCTCGAAGACTGCGGAAGTAGTCTAGGAGGAGCACCTCATCACCCCATTTGGCAGGGTCTCTTTCGTTGACCGGATAAATGAAGTCGGTCACGAGACGCTCCCTTTATTCGTCAGCCACGTATGGAAGCACGGTTCAGTAGTCCATGAGTGTGACGTGCGGGCGCGGGGACGCGGGCGGTCAAAGAGCAACCACTCGACCTTCTCTGGGTCGACCCAGCGCGTGTGGGGTGCCCCGCTGACTGTCGCGCTCACCCGGTGTAGGAGGTCCACATAGTCGCGGTAGCCGGACGAATCTTTCCGCCACACCCGATTCACGCCGGAGTCAGGGATGATGGCAAGAGTTCCGTTGACCCTAGAGTCGGAAATCAACGCCCGGTGCTCGGGCGTAGGGCTCGCCAACGACGCGGCCCAGAACCACTTTGTGGAGTACGGCTCCTGCGTACCCTTGAGAGCGAACTGTTCGTACGCCCCAATGAGGTCGCCGTCTACGACGGCCCGCGCGGTCGACCGAAGTGCTCCCAGGCACCGTGGGTCTGCGAGACCTTGGGCTGTCTGTATTGGGCCAAAACGTGTCGGCGACCCCCACATCCGGACCGCGACCCACAGCCGGATGAGATCTCGGTCCGCGAAACTATTGGCAACCATGGCAGCGGCCCATTGCTGGAGCGTTGCACGGCAGACACTGGCTCGGCCGGGCGCGCCGGTTGCCTGTTGCAAGTCAGTTAGCACTGACAGTGCCGCCACAGCGACATCCGAATCTAGCTGACCGACATAGCCGGCGCGGCCAGTACCGCCGTCCGTAAGCCAAGGGCGCCAGGTAGCTTGGCGAATGTGGAAGCAGCGCCGAAGGGGTTCTGCTCCGGTCACCTGAGCGGCGTGGACTGGGTGCTCGTTCAGATAGTCGGCGACAAGACGGGCAAGCTGATCATGCATTGAATTCCTCGGTGTCAACGGACGGCGGCGTTGGGTGGGCTGTCCGGTTGTTGGCGTGGGTGCCGGTGCCTGCGGCGGTCGTCATCGAAACAGTCGCTTGCTCCCCGGCTGCTCCGGAAGGTGCACTGACGATATTGCGGGTGACGACCAATGTCGCTCGGCTAATCGCTCGTCCAAAGTCGAACCTTCGTACTACTGCCAGGGCCGACGACACCCCGCCACACGGGGGCGACTTTGCGGACGGAGGGACGATGTATCGGGGGAGCACCCATCGGTAACGTGCGGGCATGCCCGACACGGTCTTCGACCCACTTGCCGGTTTCACACCGGCCCGGCGGTACACGATGGAGAGCGTCGTCGAAGCTCCCCGCACCCCCGGCACGCACGTCGTGCTAGAAGGCGACGTTGTCGTCTATGTGGGCCGCACCAGAAACCTGCGTCAGCGCCTCCGGCAGCACCTGAGCGGCAGCCGGGCCTCTTCCGTTCTGC
Organism: Micromonospora sp. LH3U1; assembly: GCF_028475105.1. Classification (NCBI taxonomy): domain Bacteria; kingdom Bacillati; phylum Actinomycetota; class Actinomycetes; order Micromonosporales; family Micromonosporaceae; genus Micromonospora; species Micromonospora sp. LH3U1. The sequence continues at coordinate 1,177,607 of NZ_CP116936.1, forward strand.
ACGAGCAGGTCGGTCAGCTCCTCGACCGTCCCGGCAGTGGCGCGTCAACGGCCGACATCGCCAGTTGGCTAGGGCGCTGTGAGGTTCGCTGGCAGGAGATTGACAACCCTGAGAGTGTGAAGGAAGTCTTGGTCCTGGCGTTGCGCCCGCGCTTCAACCGAATCGTGCCTAAGGTCGGCACCGCTTCGCTGGGCTGAGCGTCGTCCCCGTCGAGGCGGCCCAGGGCGCCATGGCGGTTGGCGCGTCAGGTGTTCGTGTCGCCGAACTCGCGTACCCCGTCGACGTCCAGCGTGATCCGCCCGTTCTCGGTCCACTGCCCGGTGGCGGCGAGCCAGCTCGGGTCGTCGCGTTCGTCGATGTCACTCCAACTGTGCCGGTGGTGGCGTAGCTGGATCGGCCCGGTCGACGCGCCAGGTTCGAGCACCCCGTTGGTGAAGGTCAGCTCCACCCAGCCGGGGGCCGCGGTGCCCGGGATCGGGTAGCCCGGCGGCGCCGGCGTCGTCAACCCGGGCGGCCCGCCCGGTGGGATGAAGAACTGCACGGTTTGCCGGATCCGGTCGCAGCCCAGTGCGGCCCAGTCGCAGTTCGGCACCAGCGAGGTGTTGCCGCCCTCGAAGCGCAGGTGGTAGCGCACCCGCACCGCGCTCAGGTCGAGCGGCCCGGTGCCGGTGTTGGTGACCCGGAGGACGTGCTGAATCTGGTTGTTCGTCGGGGCCCAGTCGAGATTGAGGTAGCTGACCGTTGCGCGTCCGCTGGCGGTGCGCACGGTGGTGGCAGGCGAGCTGTCGGAGTAGCCGCCGAGCGCGCGGGCGGCAACCGCGATCCGGTACGTCGTGCCGGGTGCGAGGTCGGTCAGCGTGATCGTGGTGTCGAGCGTGGTGCCGAGCCAGCGGTACGTGTTGGGGCCCAGCGGCGCCTGCACCTCATAGTTGATCGGCTGCTCGGCGGCCGGATCGCCGATCCAGGTGGAGGGTGCCCAACTGAGGGTGAGCTGGTGTGGTTCGTTGGCCACCACCGTTGGGCTTCCGGGGGTGCTGATTGCCGGGCCGTCGGCGCTTGCGGCGTTGACGGCGAGCAGGCTCGCCAGCGCGGCGAGGGCGACGACGGCGGTGACACGGCGAGCACGCATAGTGCGAATGCTAGGGGCGCGCACTCGAAAATAATAGCCAGCTATCAATATGTGGGCTAAGATCCGCGCCCGTGGTCCGCTACACGACGTAGTCGGTTTGGAGATAATGCCTGGTCAGGTGACTACCTACCGTCAACCCGTCATCAGGAACGGCCTTGGAGTCGGCGTCGTAACACCCGCCGCTCGGGCCTCAGACGGGAGATATATATGCGTACCAAGAATCAAGCCCGACGGTTCGGTGCACGAGCGTCCGTACTCGCGCTCGGTCTCGTCGCGACCGGAGCGGTGATCGCCCCGGCGAGCCCGGCGTCCGCCGCGGTCCCCGGCCTCGTGCGGGTCGCCGCCACCAGCGTCAGCAACTCGACCGACTTCCACAGCGTCACCGCGACGTGCCCGGCCGGGAAGGTGCTGACCGGCACCGGCTACGAGTTGAACGGCGTCACCGGCGAGGGCATCGTCGACGACCTGCGCCCCAACGGCGGCCCGGCCGCCCCGCCGAACGCCGTCACCGTTGGCGCCTACGAGACGGAGGCGTTCGCGGGCAACTGGTCGGTGACGGCGTACGCCATCTGCGCCAACCCGCTGCCCGGCCTCGTGCGGGTCTCCACGGTCAGCGTCAGCGACTCGGCCGACTTCCACTCCACCACGGCCACCTGTCCGGTCGGCAAGGTGCTGACCGGTACGGGCTACGAACTGAACGGCGTCACCGGCGAGGGTGTCGTCGACGACTTCCGCCCCAACGGCGGCGTCGCCGCGGCACCAACCTCGATCACCGTCGGCGCGTACGAGTCGGACGCGACGGCCCTGAGCTGGTCCGCGACCGCGTACGCGATCTGCGCGAACCCGCTGCCGGGCCTGGTGCGAGCCTCCACGGTGGGCGTCAGCAACTCACTCGACTTCCGCAGCGTCGTCGCGAACTGCCCCGTCGGGAAGGTGCTGACCGGCGCCGGCTACGAGCTGAACGGGGTGACCGGCGAGGGCATCGTCGACGACTTCCGGCCCAACGGCGGCCCCGCCACCGCTCCGACGTCCGCCGCGTCCGGCGCGTACGAGGAGGACGCTTTCGCCGGCAACTGGTCCGACACGGCGTACGCCATCTGCGCCACCGCGTAACCGCCAGGTCGTCCGACGTGGCCACCCCGCAGCGCCCGGGGTGGCCACGTCGCGTCGCTACCCGCGGCCGGTCGGCCCCGACAGACCGTTCCGTCCGCGCCCGTCCTGCCTCACGGATTCCAGTAGACGAGGACCCTGGCCTGGTCGAAGCGTCGCTCCTTCAGGTCGGCACGCTGGATCACCCAGTGGATGCTCGCGCCGCCCTGTCTGCCGCCGTGGAACTCGGCCAGCACAACCCAGTCACCATGGTCGGGTGGCCCATCAACCCCTCGCACTGACCCGCCCTGGCCGGACCGGCCCGAGCCGGTGGCCGCCAACCACGCGGGGTTGAAACCGTTGCATTCAGTGCCGTAGCCGCCCAACAGCAGCGGCGACTTCCAGCCTCCAGAGGAGAACGGGCCGTCCGGCGCCTTATCCAGGACTTCCTTCCACACCTCGGTCATCTCTTCGAACGGGGGATCTCCCGGCAGCGGCGGAGACCACGGGGGCCCCGGGATCGTCTTGACGTAGGGCAGAGAGATGTCGACAGTGAGGTGCAGATCGCCCTGCGGGATCTCGTAATAGACCTCTGCGTACTCGTCGTCGTCCGGAGGGAAGTCAGGCGGATACTGCGCTCGCTCCTCGACCGCCACGTCTGCCGGCACATACCTCACCTCGCCCCAGCCGTGTTCTTCGGGCCAGCCGAACAGCAGCAGTTGGCCGTCGGACGGTAGTGGAAGGTCGGTCACGTCTGCCGGAAGAGCAGCGCAGTCGATGGTGGCGATCAAGGGATACTCGGGGTCCTCGGCATCGGCCGGAAGCATCACGGGCCCACGGATGGCGCCCACGACCGGCCCGTCACCCTCCTGTGTCAGGAAGGCAGACGGGCGGGCGAGCTCCAGCCAGCGCTCCACGTCGTCAGCGGGGATGCCGCGGCGCAGCGCCTCGGCGCGGACCTGATCGATGATCTTCACGTTTCGGGGAAGCACGGGAGCACCGTAGATCAACCGTGCGACGTTCTCGATCCCGCCAGTTGCGGTGTCGCTGTTGGCTGCCCAGTAGGCAGGCGCCCATGCAGTCGATACCGCGATTTGCCGTCGGCGGGCTGCATGGGAAAGCGCCCGACCATAGCGTCCGAACCAGGGAGTTCCGCGAGCGCGCGATCTGGGGAGGCGACCATGCAGACGACCGAAGGTCTGGTGTTACCGGGTGAGCGGGCCCCGGTCACCGTGAACATCGACCGGTGGCGGGCGGGGCTGCCGCCGGACGCGTGGCCCGACACCCTTCCGGCGAGCGGCGAGATCTGGCGACGCGACGTCTTCGCGGTGGCCGACGCATACCGGGCCGGCTCCGCGAGCGCGCGGCAACTGCTGGCCGCCGTGCTGATCTGGGGTTACGGACCCATCGGGTACGGCCCGTGGCGCGCCACCAGGTCGCTCGGCGCCGATCCGGACGGCAAACGCCTGGCGTACGCGCTGAAGGACCCAGTGTCCGACGAGGACGGGCTGCGTACGGCGTACCGCCGCTTCGGCGACCCCGACCATGCCCGCCTGCCGTGGTTGGGGCCGGGCTTGTTCACGAAGGTCCTCTACTTCGCCGGCTATCAACGAGGGGTGGGTGGTGTGCAGCCTCTGATCCTCGACCGTGTCGTGGCCAGCCGTCTCCCCGCTGAGGCCGGCGTCGGCCGCCGAAACGGGTGGTCATCCGAGGAGTGGCTGGCCTATCTGCGCTGGGCAGCCGAGCAGGCCCAGGCCAGGGGTGTGGAGGCGGACACGGTGGAGATGATGGTCGTCCGCGACGACTGAAGCGGCTAGGACGCAGCGCGCAGGCGGGTGTCGAGCGCGTCGAGGTCGGGGACGAACCAAATCTGCCCGCCCTGGTTCGACTCGTGCACCAGGGCGCGCAACGCGGAACTCTCCGCGAGCTGCGCCGAGATGTCGCCGACGACGGCCAGCCGTAGCCGGTAGTTGACGAACTTCTGCATCACGTCGCCGGCGAAGCGGGTGCCCAGTGAGAAGAAGCGCTCGTCAAGCCGGCTGGCCGGCATGGCCACCACCTGGGCGCCGAGGAACGCCGCCCCGATCAGGTCCAGCGCGTCCTGCTCGGTGGCGACCGGTGGGCCGGCCGGGTCGCAGACCAGCACCTGCACCCCGGCGCGTTCCTGGATCTCGTCAGGCATCGTGGACCTCCCGGTCGAGCAGGCCGTTGTCGGCGTTGAGGACGGCGTCGAGCAGGTGCAGCAGCTCAGCGGTGGCGGCAGGGTCGCCCAAAATAATGATCTTCATGCGGTGGCGTTCCTCGTCGTGCACCGTCTGCACCCGCAGCGGGTGGGCCTGGTCATGGCCGGTGTTGGCGCTGGCGAGCATGAGCGTGCCGAGCCGGTCGGCGGCGGCCCGGTCGACGCCGTCGATCTGCACGATGCTCGACACCTCCGCGTGCCCACTGACGCGGGTGGCGGCTGGAGTCTGACCGGTGAGTGCGTCGAGATCGTTGGCGGCGATCCGGTACTGCTTGCCGATCCGCACGGCTCTCAGTCGGCCGGAGCGGATGTAGCCGCGCACCGTACGCACGTGTAGCCCCAGCCGGTCGGCGACCTGCTCGACCGAGTACATGTCTTCCTTCATCGCTCCCTAACCTACCCTGATAGGGAAGCTTGCGGAAGGATAGGGTCTGAATCGACCGCCGCTCGGATAACTCGCTCGCGGTGTCGGAGGGGTCCAGTACCGTCTGGAAACCATGGACGCGCGGCGCGGCGACGCCATCATCGGGCGGGATCACCCCGCAGGTCTGCTGCGCGTTGAGATGGACCGGGCGACCACCAGCCACGGGGGTCTCGCCCTGGTCACCGGCGAGCCCGGCATCGGCAAGACGACCCTCGTCACGGCGGCGGCGCGGGAGGCCCGGCAGCGCGGTGCGCTGGTGCTCGGCGCGGCCTGCTGGGATTCCGACAGCGCCCCCGGCTACTGGCCGTGGGTGCAGGTGCTGCGCGGCCTGCGGCGCTCCGCAGACGACTGGGCGGTGGCGCGGCAGTCGGCCGAGCCGGCCCTCGCGGTCCTGCTCGGTGAGTCCGACACCAGCGGCGATCAGGCCAACCGCACCGCCAGCTGGGCCGGCGTCGACACGGGCGGGGACGTCGCCGACCGTGAGGCGTTCGCGCTGTACGACGCGGTGACCGCCGCGCTGGTCGCGGTCTCCCAGCACCGGCCGGTCGTGGTCGTCCTCGACGACCTGCACTGGGCCGACCCGGCCTCACTGCGGTTGCTGAGTTTCACCGCCCAGCACGCCTGGTTCGAGCGGTTACTACTGATCGGCACCTACCGCGACGCCGAGGTCGAGTCGGGTGAGCACCCGTTGCGCCCACTACTGATGCCGCTGGTCGCGAAGGCCACCACGATCACCCTCACCGGCCTCTCCCGCGACGAGGTGGCCGCACTGATGGCACGGACCGCCGGGCGGGAGCCCGACGCCGGCCTGGTCGACGAGGTGCACCGGCGTACCGGCGGCAACCCGTTCTTCATCGAGCAGACCGCCCGGCTGTGGCTCGCCGACGACGCGGCCGGCACCATCGCACCCGGCGTACGGGAAGCGGTCCGGCGTCGTCTGGCCCAGTTGCCCTCGGCCGTGGTCGAGGCGCTCACCGTCGCCTCCGTGCTGGGTCGCGGGTTTCACCGCCAGGTCCTCGCCGCGTGTGTGGCCGCCCCGGTGGCACAGGTCGACCGGCTGCTCGACCGGGCGGTGACCGCCCGGCTGATGGTCGCCCGGGGCGGCGGCCGGTTCGCGTTCGCCCACGACCTGGTCCGGGAGACGCTCTACGACGGCCTGACCGACGACGACCGGCATGCCCGGCACGGCGCGGTCGTGCGGGCGGTCGACGACCTGCAGGAGCTCACCGACCTGCTGGTCCCGGCCGACCTCGCCCGCCACGCGTACCTGGCCGGCCCCACGCTCGCCCGGGCCCGGGTGGCCACGCTGCTGGTCGCCGCCGGGCGGGACGCGTTCGGCCGGTTGGCCGCCGACGAGGGGGCGGTGCACTTTCGCCGGGCGCTGGAGGTCGTCGACGACCGCGAGCAACGGGTGCGGATGCTCGTCGAGTTCGGCGAGGCGCAATACCACCACGCCGGCCGGGACGAGGCCACGGCGCTGCTCAGCGAGGCCGGCGTGCTGGCTCGCACACTCGACGACCCGGTGCTGCTGGCCCGCGTCGCGCTCATCGTCAACCGCGCCCGCCAGGTGGAGACCGTCCACTCGATCGAGGCGGCGGAGCTGGTGCGTGAGGCGTACCGGCGGCTGATCGGCCAACCGGACGCCGACGCGTCGGTCGGCACGCTGGTCGCCGACCTGATCACCGCAACCGAGACGATCGCCCGTCGTGGGCAGGACGACGAGGCGCTCACCTTCAGCCTCTGGGCCCGCCACGACACCACCTGGGGCCTGGGCACCGCAGCGGCCCGTGCCGCGCTGACCGCCGAGATCCGGGACGTGGCCCGCCGGACGTCAGACCGGGAGACCGAGCTGTGGGCCACCTCGCTGCGCTGGGTGGCGTTGCTGGAGTTGGGCGACCCCGGCTTCATCGAGGAGTTCACCACCTTCGTCAACGCGGACCGGCAGGGCGACCTCACCCGGCACCAGATCTCGGCGACCGTCGACAGCGGGATCATCGCCGCTTTCCGGGGTGACTTCGACGAGGCCGACGAGCGGTTCACCAGCCTCACCGACGTCGCCGACCCGAGCCATGCCGAGTTCGGGTTCATGGGCCATCACCTGCGCTGGTCCCGACTGCTGCTCCAGGGCCGGTTCACCGAGGTCGACACCCTGCTGGACGGGCTGACACCGGTCGACTACCCCTACCACGAGTTGCTGCGGGCGATCACCGCGGCAGAGCGTGGCGACGACGCGACGGCGATCCGGTTGACCGCCGGCATCGAGGCCGCCAACATCCGGTACCCCCGTCCGGTGTCGCCGCTCTGGCTGCGGTTGCGCGCGCAGGTCGCCGCCGCCTCCCACGACCCGCAGCGCTGCGACGCCGCTCGGGCCGCGCTCGCCCCACACCGTGGAGAGTGGACGGTCGCGCTGTTCGGCTGCGACATCAGTGGCCCCGTCGACCACTGGCTCGCGTTGATCGACGCCGCCCAGGAACGCTGGGACGACGCCATCGCCGGGTTCACGGCGGCCCGCGACACCGCCGACCGGCTGGGCTCCCGCCCCTGGTCGCTCCTCGCCCGCGCCGGCCTGGCGAATGCCCTCGCTGGCCGCGGCCACCCGGACGACGCCGCGACGGTGGCCGCGCTGCGCGCCACCACCGCCCAGCAAGCAACCGCCCTCGGCATGACGCAGGTGCTCCACCGGCTCACCGCCTCCATCCCCCCGACGCCGCCGCACACCAGGCCGTCGGGCCGAGCCCGGCCGGCGGGTCGGGCCAGCTCGTCGGGCCGAGCCCGGCCGGCGTGCCAGACCAGGTCGTCGGGCCGGGCAGGGCGGCCGGGCCAGGCCAGGTCGCCGCGCCCAGCCAGGTCGCGGTGGTCGCGCCGGCAACCGAGGGGTACGAGTTTCGGCGCGACGGGCCGGTCTGGCAACTCGCGTACGACGGTGTCGTGGTGCACCTGCCCGACGCCAAGGGCCTGCACGACCTGCATCTGCTGTTGAGCCGGCCGGGCAGCGACGTGCCTTCGGTCGAGCTGCTCGACCCGGCCGCCGGCCCGGAGCTGGTGGCCGCCCGAAGGATGGGTGCCGACCCGGTCCTCGACGACGAGGCGAAGGCCCGCTACCGGCGGCACCTGGCACGCCTCGACGAGGAAATCGACCGGGCTGCCGCGCGCGACGACGACCGGAAGGTGTCCACCCTGGACGCCGAGCGGGGTGCGCTGCTCGACGAGCTGCGCGCGGCAGCGGGGCTGGCCGGCCGCACCCGCCGCCTGGGCGACGAGGCGGAACGGGCCCGCAAGACGGTGACCGCCCGGATCCGGGACACGCTGCGCAAGCTCGACGAGCGGCACCCGGCCCTGGCCAGCCACCTGCGCGACTCCGTCTCGACCGGCAGCACGTGCCGCTACCTGCCACCCGAGCCGCTGCCCTGGCGGCTCTGAACCCACGGCCGGCGCGACGGCTGGTCAGCGCCGGCCGTGGGTTCGGCTCAGTCCTTGAGATCGGGGCTGGGGTCCAGGACCCGGGCGAGCCAGCCGGTCTGGGCGCGCCGTGCCGCGGCTGACACGCGGACCTGGGGGAACAGCGCCGAGAGTCCGTGGAAGCCGCCGGCCCACAGGTGCAACTCGGCCTGGCCACCGGCGGCCCAGATCCGGGTCGCGTAGCTGACGTCCTCGTCGCGAAAGACCTCGGCGGTCCCGGCGTCGATGTACGTGGTTGGCAGACCGGACAGGTCGGCCGCCAGCGCGGGTGAGACGTACGCGGAGACGTTCTGGTCGGTGTGCTCGCCGAGGACGCTGCGCCACCCGAACTCGTTCATCTCCCGGGTCCACACGCCGTCCAGCCCGCTGTACTGACGGCTGGAGATGGTGTCGTTGCGGTGGTCGAGCATGGGGCACGACAGCAACTGGGCGGCGATGGTCGGGGTGTTGCGGTCGCGAGCCATGAGCGTGACTCCTGCCGCCAGGCCACCTCCGGCGCTGGCACCGGCTACGACGATGCGGGCCGGGTCGATGCCGAGGTCCACGGCGTTCTCGGCGACCCAGAGCAGGCCCTGGTAGCAGTCGTCGACCAGGGTCGTACCGGTTGCCTCCGGGGCCAGCCGGTAATCCACGGTGATCACGACGGCGCCGAACCGGTCGAGCCATTCCAGCGGGACATCGATGTTCGAGAAGCGGTCGCCCCACATCATTCCGCCGCCGTGGATCCAGTAGACGCAGGGCGCGCCGGCGGCACGATCGGTGGGACTGAGGATGGACAGCGGGATCGGCGTTCCGTCACCGGCGGGAACGGTGACCTCGCGCCGCTCGACCGCCCGGCCTTCCAGGTGGGTCTCGATCGGCGGTTGGGGGAAGTGGCGCAGTAGTTCGATCACCTCGGGGCCGAGGGGCGGCATCGGCGGCAGCTCGGCCAGGGGGACGAGCAACTCGGGGTCGATGCCCGGTCGGGGGGAGTTCATCAGGATCCTTTCGCTGATACGGGTAGGGGTGACGGGTGTGGTCGCCGGGTCAGAAGGTCGCCTTGCCGCCGACCGGCACCGCGTCGGTGTACGCCGAGTCGCCGGCCAGCAGCGGCTGAAGCTTCGCGACCAGGGCCTGCGCCTGCTCGCCAGCGAAGAACGCGCTGTGCGCCTCGGCGCTGGTCCAGCCTTCGATGACGTGGACGACGTCGCGGTCGGACGCCGAGCGGGACACCAGGAAGACGAGGCAGTCGTCGTGCGGCAGGGACGGCGCGTCGAGCAACAACTGGATCAGCTCGTCCGCCTTTCCCGGCTGGGCGGTCATGGTGGCCTGGAACCCGTGGTGAACAGACATGCTGGAGACTCCTCATCGTCGAGCTGCGCTGCGCTCTCTGGGAAACTGACACTCCAATGGAAGCACTGCCACCAGCAGAATCGTTAGACAGATGCTCGCTGTCCCTTGCCTGATCCTCTCGTTGTAGCGAGGATCGGTCCTGTGGTTCAATCGGGTCGTGGACCTCGACGAGCTGCGGGCGTTGCTGGCCCGTCACGCCCGACCGGACATGAGCACCGCCATCGACGGGGTGCTGATCTCGAAGGTCGAACAGCAGACGGCACCGACCACGTCGATGTCGGGCACCGTGCTGGCACTCATCGCTCAAGGCGCCAAACAGATGGCGCTGGGCGACCGCGTGTACGAGTACCGGGCCGGCCAGTACCTTGTCGCGTCGGTCGACCTGCCGGTCACCGGCCGCTTCACCCAGGCAAGCGACGACGCGCCGGCTCTGGGGTTCGGGTTGGTGCTACACCCGGCCATGGTCGCGGAGTTGCTGCTGCAGGCGGCGCCGGGCGACCTCCCGCCCCTGGCCGGGCCGACGCCGTCGGGGATGGTGGTCAGCGACGCTCCCGACGAGCTCGGCGACGCGGTGATCCGACTGCTTCGGCTGCTGGACCGGCCCCGGGACGTCACGGTGCTCGCACCTCTGATCAAGCGGGAGATCCTGTGGCTGCTGCTCAGCGGGGAGCAGGGGGCGGCCGTACGGCAGCTCGGTCTGGCCGACAGCAGCCTCAGTCACATCGCCCGGGCGGTCCGGTGGATCCGCGACCACTATGCGCAGCCGTTCCGGGTGGAGGATCTGGCGCGGCTGACCGGGATGAGCGTGTCGGCGTTCTATCGCAACTTCCAGGCGGTGACCGCCATGAGCCCGATCCAGTTCCAGAAGCAGATCCGGTTGCAGGAGGCGCGGCTCCTGCTCGCCACGCACCCCAACGACATCACCGGGGTGGGCATCCGGGTCGGCTACGAGAGCCCGTCGCAGTTCAGCCGCGAATATCGTCGCCAGTTCGGCGCGCCTCCCAGCCAGGACGCCACCCGCCTGCGCGGCACGATCCGAGCCGAGGTGCCGGCGGTCATCTGACCGGCGGCGTTCACCCGAGCGTCCAGACGAGAGCCGACGGGCGCCGCCACCGCTGTGGCGGCGCCCGTCGCTCGGATCAGGGTCAGCGGCGGTTGTACCTGTACATGGTCAGCGACCCGAAGACGAGCACGAATCCCGCGCTCCACAGCAGCAACCACATGGTGGCCGACGGGTCGGACTCGCCGCTCATCGCGCCGCGGATCGCGGCCACCAGCTGCGTCACCGGGTTGACCTTCACGAACGCCTGGAGCCAGCCGGGCATGGTGCTCGGCTCGACGAACACGTTGCTCAGGAACGTCAGCGGGAACAGCACCATCATGCTGACCCCCATCACCGACTTCTCACTGCGCAGGATCAGCCCGAAGAACGTCCACACCCAGGAGAACGCGAACGAGAAGACCACCAACAGCCCGATCCCGGCGGCAACGCCGACCACCCCGCCCTCGGGCCGGAACCCGAGCACCAGCCCCAGGCCCAGGATCACCAGGGCGGCGAGGATGTAGCGCAGCACGTCGCCGAAGATCATGCCGACCAGGGCGGCCGGGCGCCAGACGGGCAGCGTCCGGAACCGGTCGAAGATGCCCTTCTCGATGTCGGTGTTGAGGCCGACACCGGTGTACATGGTGATCATCACGACGCTGGTCACCATGATGCCGGGCAGGAAGAACTGCAGGTATTCACGCGGGCTGCCGGCGAGGGCGCCGCCGAACAGGTACGTGAACATCAGCACCATGATGATCGGGAACGCCGTCACGTCGAAGAGCTGCTCCGGCACGTGCTTGATCTTCAACATGGCCCGCCAGCCGAAGGTGAGCGACGCGCCCAGCGCGCTCGGTCGAGGCGGTCGGGCACCGGGCGCGAGAACGGTCGCCAGCGCCTCGGCGGACGGGACGTAGACGGACGGCGCCCGTTCGGTCGTGGTGGTCGTGACGTTGCTCATCGGGCTGCCTCCAGCTCGTCGTCGCGCTCGTCGGCCGGCACGGCGGGGTGATCGGTCAGAGCCAGGAAGACCTCGTCCAGGCTCGGCTGACCGAGGGAGAAGTTGTCGACGACGATGCCGGCACGGGCCAGGTCGCCGAGCGCGCGAGCGGCCTGGGCGCTGGCGTCGAGGTCGGTGCCGGCCTCACCGACCCGGGCGGTCAATGCCACCGGATCGGCGGCGAGCTGCACCGGCACGTCGAGCGCCTCCCGGAGCACCTTCTCCGCCTCGGGCCGCTGACCAGGATCACGCAGTCGCAGGTGGACGGTGCCGGAGCCGACCGACGACTTCAGCTCGCCCGGGGTGCCCTCCGCGATCACCCGGCCGTGGTCGACGACCGCGATCCGCCCGGCGAGCTGGTCGGCCTCGTCGAGGTACTGCGTGGTCAGCAGCACCGTCGTGCCGTGCGACACCACGGCCCGGACGATCTCCCACACCTGGTTGCGACTGCGTGGGTCGAGACCGGTCGTCGGCTCGTCGAGGAAGAGCAGGTCGGGGGTGTTGAGGATGCTGGCGGCGATGTCGATGCGCCGACGCATCCCACCCGAGTACTTCTTCACCTGGCGGTCGCTCGCCTCGGTCAGACCGAACGCGGCGAGCAGGGCGGCGGCCCGTTCACGGGCGGCCGGCTTGCGCAGGCCGAGCAGGCGGGCGAGGAGCACCAGGTTCTCCGTACCGGTCAGGTCCTCGTCGACCGAGGCGTACTGGCCGGTGAGGCTGACCCGGGACCGGACCTTGTCGGCCTCGGTGACCACGTCGTGCCCGAAGACCCGCGCCGAGCCACCGTCGGGGCGCAGCAACGTCGCGAGCACCCGGACGGCGGTGGTCTTGCCCGCCCCGTTCGGGCCGAGTAGGCCGTAGACGGTGCCGGCGGGCACCTGGAGGTCGATGCCGGCCAGCGCCCGGGTCTCCCCGAACGAGCGGGTGAGCCCCTCGGCCTCGATGGCCAGGCCGGTGGTGCGTCTACTCATGATCCTTACCTTCCGTCAGACGAATTCAGGAGACGTACGGTCGAGCCGCCCGGGCGTCGCGCAGGGCCAGACCCCACCAGCGGAGCTGGTCGAGCAGGACGCTGGCGTCCCGGCGCAGCTCGTCGGTGCACTGCGGTGTCGGCTCGCCGGCGAGCAGGTCGATCCCGACGACGTCGCGCACCGTCATCGCGTGCAGCGCGGTGAAGACGGTGCGCAGCTGGTGGACCGCGTGCAGGCCGGTGGAACGACAGCCGTACGACACGAAGCCGACCGGTTTGGCCTGCCACTCGTCGTACGCGTAGTCGATGGCTTGTTTCAAGGGTGCCGGGAAGCTGTGGTTGTACTCGGGGGTGACCACGACGAACGCGTCCGCCCGGCCCACCTCACGCACGAACGCCCGGATGGACGCGGTCGGCTCGGCGGGATAGCTGGCCGGGAAGTCGTACTCGGTCAGGTCAACGACCGTCACCGCCAGGTCGTCGTGCCGCGCGGCCTGATCGATGAACCAGCCGGCGACGCGGTCGCCGACCCGCCCCTCCCGGGTGCTGCCGATGATCACGGCGATCCTGAGCGGTGTCATCATCCCCCCTCCCGAGCTGTCGGTTCCACCCATCAGGCGCGAGGAAGCGGCGAGCCGCCCGCTAGATCCGATCTAGCGGGCGGCGTTTCGAGGTGGAATGTCAGAGGGGTCGGCTTGACTGGGGTCGACGAACAGGGGGAGTGGGCATGGCACAGGTAGGCATCGAACCGTGGCACGAGGACGACCTCGACCTGCTGCGGCAGCTCAACTCACCGGACACTCGCAAGCACACCGGCGGCCCGGAGACCGACGAGCAGGTGCTCGCCCGGCACGACCGGTATGTGCACTTCGCCGAGACCGGCCAGGGTTGCATGTTCACGCTGGTGCTGGCGGACGGCGCACGGGCGGGCAGCGTCGGCTACTGGGCACGTGAGTGGCGCGAGCAACCGGTGTACGAGCTGGGCTGGGCGGTGCTGCCCGCGTACCGGGGGCAGGGGCTGGCCACCGTCGCGGTGCGTGCGGTCGTCGACGTGTTGCGCGCTCGGCAGGACCGGCGCTACGCCCACGCCTACCCCTCGGTCGACAATCCCGCCTCGAACGCGGTCTGCCGCAAGGCCGGCTTCACCCTGCTCGGCGAGACGGATTTCGAATACCCGCCGGGGCAGCTGATGCGCGCCAACGACTGGCAGCTCGACCTGACCGCCCCGCCGACCGGGGGCTGAGGTCGGCGGGGCGGCCGGTGACCGGTCACCAGGTGGTGTCGAGGCGGTGCCGCTGCTCGGCGGTCAGCTCCAGGTCGACCGCTGCCAGGCTCTCCTCCAGTTGCGCCACCGACGAGGCGCCCACCAGCGGGATGGACGGCAGCTCACCGCCCAGCAGCCAGGCGAGCACCACCTGGTTGACCGTCGCGCCACTCTGCCCGGCCACCTCCCGCAGCGCGGCCAGTCGCCGGGGCGCGCTCGGCAGGTCGTACGCCGAGCTGAGCGGCTTGTCCGCCCGGGTGAACGCCCCCTTGAGCAGCGGCGAGTACGCCACCAGGGTCAGCTCGGGCTCGGCACGCAGGTAACTGAGCAGGTCGCCGCTGACGCCGCCCGGCTCGCCGTCCGGGTCCAGTTCGCTGATCAGGTCGGTGCGGTTCGGCAGGTAACTGCGGTGGTACTGGAGCACCTCGTACCCCGGCAGGCCGGCGGCGGCGGCCAACGCGCGGGCCCGCTCCACCCGCCAGGCCCGGTGGTTGCTGGCACCCAGCAGACCCACCGTGCCCTCGGCGACCAGTTCGGCGAAGCCCTCCACGGTCTCCTGGAGCGGCACGGTCCGGTCCTCGATGTGTGCGTAGAGCAGGTCCAGTCGCTCCACCCCGAGCCGTTCCCGGCTGCGCTCCGCGGACTCGCGGATCACCTTGGCGGAAAGCCCCTCGGCGTTGTCCAGGTAGCTGGTCCCCGGGGCCAGCGGTCGAGCGCCCAGCTTGGTGGCGATGACGATCTCGGCACCGACGCCCCGGCTGCGCCGCCACCGGCCGAGCAGTTCCTCGCTCTGCCCGCCCTGCCCGCCGTCCACCCAGAACGCGTAGTTGTCCGACGTGTCGATGAACGTGCCACCAGCCTCGACGTACCGGTCGAGGATCGCGTACGAGGTGGCCTCGTCGGTGGCGCTACCGAAGAGCATCGCGCCGAGGCTGAGCACGCTGACCTCGCGCCGGGTCGCCGGGTCAGCGCCGATCGTGCGGTACCGCATGGTGATCTCCTCTCGTGCGCCCTACCGGTGGGCGCACGGGTCACCCTGCCGGCTGGAGCGCACTCCAGGTCAAGCGCTCACCGTCACCAGGGCAGCACGCCGTACCCACCGCCGGCGTCCATCTGGAAGCCCCAGAGCAACCCGCTCGGCCCGTCGGCGGGCAGCGTCGCCAGGTGCACGCTCACCTCGGCACCCTGCTCGGGCGTGCGGAAGCCGTTGTTGCCGTTGAGGTCCGTGGCGCAGTAGCCCGGGTTCGCCGCGTTCACCTTGATCGGAGTGTCCCGCAGCTCCTTGGCGTACATCGCGGTGAGCATGTTCAGCGCCGCCTTCGACGACGGGTACGGCACGGACGTCAGCCCGAACAGCGCACCGTCCGGGTCGGTCATCACCGCGATCGACCCGACCTCGCTGGAGACGTTGACGATCCGTGCCGCCGGTGCCCGGCGCAGCAACGGCAGCAGCGCGTTGGTCACCGCCGCCACCCCGAACACGTTCGTCTCGTAAACCCGGCGCAGCGTCGCCACGGTCGTGTCGCTGGGCAGCGCCCGCGCACCGTCGCCGAGCACGATGCCGGCGTTGTTGACCAGCACGTCCAGCCGGCCATACTCCGCCTCCACCAGCTTCGCGGCGGCGGCCACCGACTCGGCGTCGGTCACGTCCAGCGGCACGAACCGGGCGTCCGCGCCGCCGTCACGCAGCTCCCGTTCCGCTGCCCGGCCCCGCTCGACGTCCCGCGCGCCCACCAGCACTGTCATCCCGAGTCCGCCGAGCTGTCGGGCGGTGGCGAATCCGATCCCCTTGTTGGCCCCGGTGATCAGGGCGGTCATGTTCGTCATGCCGTCGAGCCTGTCCCTGTCAGCGGCGCCCGGGGAGAGACGGGCTGAGGCTGGGACCAGCGGTACCACCCTCGCTGGTCCTGCCCGGGGCATGCTGGAGGCATGACGAGCAGCGGCCTGCGGCGTGACGAACTGGCGGCGTTCCTGCGCACCCGCCGGGCCCGGCTGCGCCCCGCCGAGGTCGGGCTCCCCGAGGGTGAACGCCGACGCACCCCCGGGCTGCGCCGTCAGGAGGTGGCCCAGCTCGCCGGGATGTCGATCGACTACTACATCCGTCTGGAGCAGGGGCGCAGCCCGCACCCGTCCCGGCAGGTGCTCGCCTCGATGGCCCGGGCGCTGCTGCTGAGCGGGGACGAGCGCGAGTACCTGTTCCGGCTCGCCGGGGAGAACCCGCCCCCGACCCGGGGGCCGAGCCGGGAGGTGCCACCCGGCCTGCGGCACCTGCTCGACGCGATGACCGAAACTCCGGCGTACCTCGTCGACGCCGCCTACCAGGTGCTGGCCTGGAACCACCTGTCCACGTACTTCATGGGGAACCTCGCGGCCGTGCCCGCCGCGGACCGCAACATGATCCGCTGGACGTTTCGGCAGCCGATGACCAGCGGCCACTGGAACGACGCCGAAACACGCCGGTTCGTTCGCAGCACGGTCGCGGATCTGCGGGCCGCCTACGGCCGCTACCCGGCCGACCCGGCGATCCGCGAGCTGGTCACCGAACTGCTCGGCACCTCGCCCCGGTTCGCCCAGCTCTGGGCCGAGCACGACGTCGAGGAACGCCGTCCCGTCGTCAAACGGGTGCCGCACCCCGACCTGGGGCCGTTGGAGTTCGAGTGCCGGGTGCTGTTGGTACCAGAGACCGACCAGCGGATGATCGTCTATGTCCCCGAGCCCGGCTCGCCGACCCAGGCGGCGTTCCGCCGGATCGCCGAGCGAGTCCCCACCGAAAGAGCGTGATACCTCAGACTCATCAAGATGACTCTGAGGTATCACGCTCGCTGGAGACATGCCCGCCGGACGGCGGGTTCGGATCAGCGGGGGACGTAGGCGAAGGTGTCCGGGTTCGGACCCTGCCGCCCGGCCTCGCCCTTGTTCAGCTCAGTGATCCGCTCCATCGCCGCGTCGTCCAGCTCGAAGTCGAAGATCCGAGTGTTCTCCTCGATCCGCTTCGGGGTGGTCGACTTCGGGAAGATGATGTCGCCGC
The DNA here is from genome assembly GCF_028475105.1 of Micromonospora sp. LH3U1. Lineage (NCBI taxonomy): Bacteria > Bacillati > Actinomycetota > Actinomycetes > Micromonosporales > Micromonosporaceae > Micromonospora > Micromonospora sp. LH3U1. Next base: position 1,194,586 of record NZ_CP116936.1, read on the forward strand.
GCTGCACGTGCCAGCGGAGCACCACCTGCGCCGGGGTCCGGTTGAGCTGCCCGGCGATGTCGACCACAGTCGGGTCGTCCAGCACCTTGCCCTGCGCGATGGGTGACCACGCCTCGGTGAGGATGTTGTGCTCGCGGCCGTAGGCGCGGACCTCGTCGTTACCAAAGTACGGGTGCGCCTCGATCTGGTTCACCGCCGGCACGACGCTCGCCTCGTCGGCCAGCCGCCGCAGGTGCGACACCTGGAAGTTCGACACGCCGATGGAACGGGCGCGGCCGTCGCGCTGGAACTCCTCCAGCACCTTCCAGGTCGAGACGAAGTCGCCGTCGTACAGGGTCGGCAGCGGCCAGTGGATCAGGAACAGGTCGATGTAGTCCATCTTCAGCGCCGCGAGCGTCGAGTCGAACGCCTTGCGGGCGTCGTCGGGGCGGTGGAAGCCGTTGTTCAACTTGCTGGTCACGTAGACCGCGCCCCGGTCGAGGCCGGACACGCGTACCGCCTCGCCGACCTCGGCCTCGTTGCCGTACATCTCGGCGGTGTCGATGTGCCGGTAGCCGACCTCAAGCGCCGTGGTCACCGCCGCGACGGTGTCCTTCGGCTCGATCTGGAACACCCCGAAGCCGAGCTGCGGAATGGTGGTGCCGTCGTTCAGGCTGATGTCGGGAATCGTGTTGGCCATTGCGGCTCCTTCTCGTCATCTTCGTTGCCCTGTCATCCATACCCGAGCGGGCGGCTGATTCACCGCCCGTCCCGGGGTGACGAGCGCAACGTCGGAACCGTTCACCCGGTCGTGTCGAACAGCACCGGCCAGGGCCGTGCCGCCGGCACCGACGTGTCGGCCGGCGCGGGCGAAACGGGCTCGGCGTCGGCCAGCACCTCGGCGGCGAGCTGCCCGAACATCGACGCCGCGGGGTGTGCCGAGCGGTCCGGCCAGGCCGCCGAGGTGCGCTTGGCCAGTGGTGCGCCGGCGATCGGTCGCCAGGCCATCCGAGGTTCCCGTCGTGCCACCGTCGCCGGTTCCACGGCCACCGCGCCACCGGCCAGCACCAGCCCGAAGAGGAATTCCGGGTTTCGGGCCGGACGTACCCGCGCCGGGCGCCAACCGTGCTGTCGGCACACCGCCAGCAGGTGGTCGTGCCAGCCGGTCGCGGTGGCCCGGGGCGCGGCCACCAGATCCAGACCGGCCAGCGCCGCGAGCGTCACCTCACGGTCGCGGGCCAGCGGCGAGGTGCGCGGCAGCAGCACCCCCAGGGGTACGTCGACCGGGGCGCCGAAGCGCAGCCCGTCCGCCGCCACCGGGTGATGCACCAGCCCCACGTCCAGGGTCCGTTCGCCGAGCATCCGCACCTGCTCGGCGGTGGTCAGCTCGTGCAACTCCACGTCCAGGCCGGGTGCCCGGGTGGTGAGCCCGTCCAGCAGCGCGCGCAGCGTCACCGCGGGCGTCTCCGGCGGCACCCCGGCCCGGAGTACGCCGAGCTCACCAGCGCGGATCTGCCCCATCAGGTTGCGGAGCCGACCCTCACCGGCGAGCAGTTCCTCCGCCTCGCCGAGCAGCAGCTCACCGGCGGTGGTGAGGCGTACCTGGCGGCGGGACCGGTCGAACAGCTCGACCGTCAGCTCCCGTTCCAGCCGTTGGATCGACTGGCTCAGGGGCGGCTGGGCCATCCCGAGCAGCTCCGCGGCCCGCCCGAAGTGCAGCTCGTGTGCGACCACCACGAAGTGCCGCAGGTGCCGGAGCAGGTCCACGGCCGGACCCTACGCCAGCGTCGTCACGGTGCCGCTGGATACCGTGCTGGTGTGGACGTGGGGGAGCGCATCGAGGCCATCTTCGCCGCGGCCGGGGTGACGGCGAGCCTGCACGTCGTCGACCTGGACGCCGTGGACCTGAGCACCGGACCGAGTGACGAGCCGACCGGCGGCGCTCGGGAGGTCGGCGTGCGGGCCGATGAGCAGGTGGTGATCGCCTCGATCTTCAAGATCCTGCTGGTGCTGGAGTTCGCCCGGCAGGTCGAGGCCGGTCAGCTGGACCCGACCGAACGGGTCCTGGTCACCGCCGACGACCGGCTCGGCGGGTGGGGCCTGGCCGGCTGCACCGACGACGCCGAGGTGTCGCTGCGCGACCTCGCGTACTTCGCCATGTCGGTCACCGACAACACGGCCGCCGACCTGCTGCTGCGCCGGGTCGGCCCGGACCTGCTGCCGATGCTCGCCGCCGAGCTGGGGCTGACCCGCACCCGCGTCCTCGGCGGTCCTCGGGAGCTGGTCGAGATGATGCTCGCCGACGTGGGCGCGCGGACCGAGGGGGAGTTCGCCCGGATCTTCCCCACGCTGCCGGCGGACCGGATCCGGGCGATGCGGGTCTTCGATCCCGCGCACACCTCGTCCAGCACGGCCCGGGAGATCACCCGCCTGCTCACGCTGATCTGGCGGGACGAGGCCGGGCCGGCGGCGGCCTGCGCGATGGTCCGTACCTGGATGGCCCAGCAGATCTTCTGGACCCGGCTGGCCGCCGGTTTCCCGCCCGGCGTCCGGGTCTCCGGCAAGACCGGCACCCTGCCCGGGCTGCACCTGGAGGCCGGGGTCGCCGAATACCCCGATGGTGGCCGGTACGCCATCGCCGTCTTCGCCCGTGCCGACGAGTTGGCCCCACGCCGGATCGACGTGGACCTGGCGATGGGCGACGCCGCCCGAACGGCCGTCGAGGCGCTGCGCGGCGACTGATTTCGCACCCGTCCGGGCGTCGGAGCATGCTCCCTGAGCAGGCCCGATATGCCGTGGCGTATCGGAGCAGGCGGTCTTCGGTCTTGGACCGGGGTCGGGTGGCGCTGGTTGGCTCAGGTCGACCAATCGCCCGACCACGGGGAGCAGACCCGCATGCCCAGTCTCGACCGCCGCCGCTTCCTGCGCGACGCCGCCGCCACCACCGCCCTGGTCTCCGCCGGTAGCCTCGCCGCCGGCTCCGCCACCCCGGCCCAGGCCGCACCGACGCCAACCGCCGCGCCCGCGCCGACCGCCCATCGTAAAGGCGCGGTCAGTTTCCGCTGGTGGGGTACGGCCGGCTGGCGCGTCGACATCGCCGACCGGACCGTCCTCGTCGACCCGTACCTCAGCCGGATCGACACCGGGCTGTTCACCGGCGCGTTCAAGACGGCCACCCCGTTGACCGTGCGGCCCGACGTGATCGATCCGCGCGTCGACCGGGCCACCACGGTGCTGGTCACGCACACCCACTGGGACCACTTCATGGACGTGCCGTACATCGCCAAGCGCACCGGCGCGCGGGTGTTCGGCACACTGACCGCGTACCACCTGGGGTTGGCCTACGGGGTGCCGTCGACGCAGCTCAGCCCGGTGAAGGGTGGGGAGGTGCTGGACTTCGGCGACCACACCGTCGAGGTGGTCGGCTCGCTGCACAGCCGCAACCCCTCGTACTCCCTGGCCTTTCCGGGCGTGCGGGTGAGTCAGCCGGCGCAGCCGGCGACCATCGCGGACCTGCCGGAGGGTGACACGCTGGGCTACCTGCTACGGGTCGACGGTGGCCCGTCGGTGTACTTCACCGGGGCCAGTGACGTCGCCGAGCGGAACCTCACCGGGCTGACGCCCGACGTGGCGATGGTGGCCCTGCAGAACGCCACCACCACCGGCGACTACCTGCCCCGGCTGCTGGCCGGCCTCGGCTACCCGAAGGTCGTGGTGCCGGTGCACTACGACAACTTCGAGACGGAGCTGAAGAACCCGCCGACGGTCGCCGAGACCGACCGCACCCGGTTGAACGACATGATCGCGGCGGTGCGCCGGATCTCGCCGCGTACGCGGGTGCTGGTGCCCGAGTACGAGACCGCGTACCACTTCTGACCGTTCCGGGCGGGTGGTCGCGACCGTCGCGACCGCCCGCCGGAGTCAGGTGGCGGCCATCTCCGCCAGCGCCCGCACCGACTTCCAGTTGCGCGTGGTGGCCACCACGCCGAGCTTCTTCTCCAGGTACATGTTGTTGAACCTCGACCGCCCGTAGCCGTCGTCGACGTAGTGCAGGAAGACCTCCCGGCCGGTCACCGTGAACGACACGTTCTCGCCGCCGGGCACGCTGAGGCCGTCCACGGTGGACTGGGTCGGCGCGGTGCGCAGAAAGGCCACCAGCAGCCGCTTCGGGTCGTCCTCCCGGTCGACGAACGGGTTGCCGCCGGCCACCGCCGCCAACTCCCGGCCGCTGCGCACCAACACCGGCACGGTCAACGCCAGCTCGTCGGCGAGCGCCCGCTCGATCCCGGCGGCCAGCTTCTCCGCGTCGCGCACGGTGCTGCCGAAGGCCACGTTGCCGCTCTGCAGGTACGTCTTGACGTCGTCGTGCCCGAGGTCGGTGACGATCCGACGCAGGTCGGCCATCGCCAGGCGGGTGGTGCCGACGTTGACCCCGCGCAGCAGGGCGACGTAGCGGGTCATGGCTCCTCCTCGGGTGGGCGGCTGACCCGCTCAGCCTATGGCGGCCGGCCTCGACCCGCCGGGACCCACCAGGCCCGTTTCGTAGGCGACGATGACCAGTTGTGCCCGATCGCGGACCGCCAGCTTGGTCAACAGCCGCCCGACGTGCGTCTTGACCGTGGTCGGGCTGAGGCTGAGGTGCGCGGCCAACTCCGCGTTGGACAGGCCCCGGGCGATCAGGCCGAGCACCTCCCGTTCCCGCTCGGTCACCCCGTCAAGGTGTCGGGGCAGCGGTCGCGTCGGCTCCGGCCGCCGGGCGAACTCGTCGATCAGCCGGCGGGTCACCGTCGGCGCGAGCAGCCCCTCGCCCGCGGCGACCACCCGGATCCCGGCCAGCAGGTCCGCTGGTGGGGTGTCCTTGAGCAGGAAGCCGCTGGCTCCGGCCCGCAGCGCCCCGTAGACGTACTCGTCCAGGTCGAACGTGGTCAGGATGATGACCCGCGTGCCGGCCGTCGCCGGGTCGGCGCAGATCCGTCGGGTCGCCTCGATGCCGTCCATCTCCGGCATCCGTACGTCCATCAGCACGACATCCGGCCGGTGCTGTCCGGTCAACGCGACGGCCTCCACGCCGGTGCCCGCCTCGCCGACGGTGGTGAAGTCCGGGGTCAGATCGACCAGCAGTCGGAAGCTGCCGCGCAGCAGCGCCTGGTCGTCGGCGATCAGTACGCGGATCACGCGGCCACCCGGTAGGGCAGGCTGGCTGTCACCGCGAAGCCGCCGTCGGAGCGTGGCCCGGCGCGGAACTCCCCGCCGTGCAATGCCACCCGTTCCCGCATGCCGGTCAACCCGTGTCCCTCCCCGCCAGGCAGGACCGGACGCCGGCCGTCGTCGGTCACCTCCACCCGCACCTCGGTCGGCGTGACGGTCACCGTGGCCCGGCAGGCGGCCGGCGCCGCGTGCTTCACCACGTTGGTCACCGCCTCCTGCACGATCCGGTACACCGCGAGGCCCACCGACTCCGGGACCGCGCCGGCCGGTTCTTCCCGCCGGACGTCGAGCCGGACGTCGACACCGCCGATCGCCGCCTGCTGGGCGAGCACGGGCAACTCGTCCAGCCCGGGCGTCGGGGCGTACGGGGTGCCGTCGCGCAGTACGCCGAGCACCCGACGGACGTCGGTCAGCGCGTTGCGGCCGGTCTCCTCGATCACCCGCAGGGCGGCCCCCGCCTCACGGGGGTCGGCCTCGGCGACGTGGTTGGCGACGGCCGCCTTCACCACGATGAGGCTCAGCGTGTGCGCGACCACGTCGTGCAGCTCGCGGGCCACCCGTAACCGCTCCTCGGCGGCCGCTTGGCGGACCAGGTGCTTGCTCTGCCGGGCGGCGAGGGCACGTCGCTCGCGGAGCAGCCAGCCGATCACCCAGGCGGGCGCGATCATGACGGCGGCGTAGACGACGGCACCGGTCCTCGACCACAGGTCGCCCGCCGTCAGCACCAGGGCGACGCTCACCAGAGCGAGACAACCGGCGGCGCAGAGCAGCGACCGGCGCGTGGCCATCGACACGGCCACCGTGTAGAAGGACAGGCCGATGGCGAACGCCGGCGCCGCGGCGGCAAAGTTGGGAATCACGCCGGTGACCAATGCCCCGGTGGTGACGGAGCTGATCGCGACGGCCACCGCCACCGGCCACCGTCGGCGCACCGCCAATGGCAGCCCGAGGGCCATCCCGACGAGCACGGATACCCAGAGCGGCTCGCGTACGCCACCGTGCAGCGGCGACTCCAGCGCCGCGTACGGGCAGAGCAGCCCGCCGACCGCCACTGCCAGCACCGCGTCCACGGTGTACAGATCCACCGGCCGCAGCCGCCGGGACAGCAGGAGTGCGGTCACCCGACAGACGGTATCGGCTCGTCACGGCAGCCGCGTCCACCCGTGGGCCGTCATCCTCGGGAATGACGTCGGGTCGTGTGCCGAGCCGCGGTTCCGCCCGGGGGAGGGCCGGAAAGTGTCCGCGCTGGCACGACGCGCGACACCTGCCGGAGCCGGCACCGTGGCGGTCATGACCACACACACGGTGACCCTGGCGGGGCTGCGCGCGGTGTACGGCACCGGAACCCGGCGGGTGACGGCGCTCGACGGCGTGACCACCAGCTTCGCGAGCGGCACGTTCACGGCGGTGATGGGCCCATCGGGGTCGGGAAAGTCCACCCTGCTGCACTGCGCGGCGGGGCTGGACCGCCCGACCGAGGGGATCGTCACGATCGACGGCACCCGCCTCGACGACCTCGGCGAGGACGAGCTGACCCGGCTGCGGCGCGACCGCATCGGCTTCGTGTTCCAGGCGTTCAACCTGGTGTCCACGCTGACCGCCGCGCAGAACGTCGAGTTGCCGCTGCGCCTGGCCGGCCGCCGTCCGCCGGCCCAGGACGTCGCCGCCGCGCTCGACGCCGTGGGACTGGCCGACCGGGCCGGGCACCGGCCGAGTGAGCTGTCCGGCGGCGAGCAGCAGCGCGTCGCCGTGGCCCGAGCGTTGATCACCCGTCCGGCGGTGGTCTTCGCCGACGAGCCGACCGGGGCGCTGGACAGCGCGGCGTCCCGACAGGTGCTCCGACTGCTGCGCGGGCTCGTCGACGACCACGGGCAGACCGTCGTGATGGTGACCCACGATCCCGCCGCCGCCGCGTACGCCGATCGGGTCCTCCTGCTCGCCGACGGCCGCGTCGTCGACGAGTTGGACGGCGGGATCACCGCCACAGCCGTCGCCGCACGGATCGCCGAGCGGGAGACGGTCGCGGCGAAGACGACCGCGGAGCAATCGTGCTGAGCATCCGGCGGTCGGCCAGCGCGTTCGTGGCCGTCGCCATCGGGGTCGCGCTGGTCGCGGCGGCCACCCTGCTGCTCGCCTCCGGGCGCCCGCAGGTGCCGGACCGGCTGGCGCAGGCGGCGGTCATGGTGCAGAGCCCCGAAGCGGGTGCGCCGGCCGACTCGTTCGCGCCGACCCGGCCCTGGTCCGCCACCACGGCGACGGCACTCGTCGGCCGGCTGGCCGGTCTGCCTGGCGTCGCGGCGGCGGTGCCGGACCGGACCTTCTACGCCCAGCCGCTCGTCGACGGCCGCCCATCGACCGCCGATACCGGCCGGGAGGACGCGCACCAGGGGCACGGCTGGTCCAGCGCCCAGCTGGGTGGACTGCGCCTCACGGCTGGCGGGCCGCCCCGCCAGCCCGGCGAGGCGGTCGTCGACCGCGCGCTCGGGCTGCGTGCTGGCACGTCGGTCACCCTTCTCACCGCGGCGGGTCCAGAGTCGTACACCGTCACCGGTCTGGTCGACGCCCCCGGCGTCCACGTCGCGGACGAGGTCGCTGCCGCGCTCGCACCCGGCGTCCGGGCCATCGGGCTGGTGCTCGCGCCGGGCGCGGATCCCGAGCGGGTCGCCGTGGCGGCTCGCGGTGTCGTCGGCGCTGACGGACGGGTGCTGACCGGCGATGCGCGTGGCGCGCTGGAGCCTTCGAGTGACGCCCGTACCCGCTGGATCGGCATGCAGGTGCTCACCGCCACCGCAGCCCTCGCCGGCTTCGTCACCATCTTCGTGGTCTCCTCCACCTTCGCGTTCACCATCTCGCAGCGCCGCCGCGAGCTGGGCCTGCTGCGCGCCGTCGGTGCCACCCCACGCCAGGTCCGCCGCATGGTCTACGCCGAGGCGCTCGCCGTTGGCGCCACGGCCGGGCTCATCGGCCTACTGGTCGGCGCGGCGCTCGCCCCGACACTGGGCCGACTGCTTGTCGACGTCGGCTTCGAACCATCGACCTTCCGGGTCCGGTACGCCCCCTGGCCGGTCATGGTCTCGCTCGCCGCCGGGCCGGTGATCGCGCTGCTGGCCGTCTGGTCGGCGTCGCGCCGGGCGGCGCGGGTTCGCCCGTTGGAGGCGTTGCGCGAGGCGGCGGTGGAGCAGCGGCCGATCGGGCGGCTGCGCATCGCCACCGGGGTGCTCCTCGTCGCGGTGGGTGCCGCTCTCAGCCTCGGTACGGCGACCGCCGACGACGCCCGGGACGGCGCGACGTTCGCCCTCTACGCGGTGATGGCCCTGGTGGCCGGTGCCACCGTGCTGGCCCCGGCAGTCGTCGGGCCGGTGGTGCGGCTACTGCGTTCCCCGGTGCGGCGACCGGGCGGCGCGATCGGAATGCTGGTCCGGGGCGGGGCGTTGACCGCGACCCGGCGGACCGCGTCGACGGCGGCCCCGGTGCTGCTCACGGTCGCGTTCGCGGTGCTGGTGTCCGGGATGGTGCGGACCACCACCGCCGCGTACGCGGCAGGTCGGGTGGACAACGTGAACGCCGGCTGGATCGTCGTGCCCGACCGGGCACCCGGTCTGTCGGACCGGGCCGTCGCCGCGACGGGCGGCACCGCGCTCCTACCGACCACGGTCTTCCGCACCGACCCCGGAACAGTGCCGGAGAACCGGCCACTGACCGCGCTCGGCGTGGACCCGGCGGGGTTCGCCACCGCGAACCGGGCGCTCACCGTCGTCGCCGGCTCCCTCAACGACCTGCGGGGCGACGACACGGTGGTGGTCACCGCCTCGGCGAACCGGCTGCCGTCCGAGCCGTACGCGGTGGTCTTCGCCGACGGGGCGTTGGTGTCGCTGCGCGTCGTCGCCGTCGTCACCGACGACTCGCTCCCCGGCGACCTGCTCCTGCCCCGGGCCGTGGTGCGTACGCACGACCCGTCGGCGCTCACGTCCACGGTGTACGTCCGGGACCGGATCGATCCTCCGGTCGGCGCGCGGATCGTCGACGTCCCCGCCTGGGCGGCCGAGGCAGATGCCGCTGAGGACCGTCTCGTCTGGCTGTTCACGCTGCTGCTGATCGGCGTGTCGGCCGGCTACGGGGCCATCGCGGTGGCGAACACGGTGCTGCTGGCCGCCGCGGGCCGGGCCGCGGACCTGCGACTGATCCGGATGGCCGGGGCGACCCGGCGGCAGGTCATCTGGCTGGTCACGGCCGAGTCCGCCCTGGTGGTGCTGATCGGCGCGCTGCTCGGTGGGGCTGTCGCGTTCGTCGGTCTGCTCAGCATCCGCGCCGGGCTCGCCGAGCAGATCGGCGCCCCGGTCGACCTGGTGGTGCCGTGGTCGGTGATCGCCGGGGTGGTGGGGCTGTGCCTGCTGCTCGCCGTCCTGGCGAGCATGCTGCCGACGTGGCGGTTACTGCGCCACCGTCCCGCACGGTCCTCGGGCGGCATCGTCGGATGACCGCGTCCTCGCCCCCCGAGATGGCGGTCGGGCCGCTACCGTCCACGGATGCGATCCGCGCGGCCGGTCGGGCTGCTCCTCTCCGCCGCCGCCGTCGTGCTCTGGGCGATCGGCATCACGGTGCTGCAACCGCTGACCGAGCCGATCGGCCCCTGGTCGGAGAATCTGCCGGGCAACAACGCCTACTGGGCACGGGACCTGCGGTTCATGGCGATCATGGCGGTGGCGATCGGGCTGGTGCTGGCCGGCCGGGGGCAGTTGCGGTGGAGTCAACCGGCGGTCGTGCTCGGCGGCTGCTGGGTCGCCGCCGACGTGGCGATCGACCGGGTCGACCCGACCGGCGCCGAGGCGACGGTGCTGCTCGCCGTCGGCGGATGCGCCGTGCTCGGTGTGCTCGCGGCGGTTCTGCTGTGGCGGGAGCGTGCCACGCCGTCAGCTGCAGACCGGAAGGCGCTGACCGGCGCGGCCTGCGTGGCGGGGGTGCTGACGCTCGTGGCGGCCGGTATGGAATCACCGACCGACCGGGAGCCGGAGCTGAACCAGGGTGCCCTGGCCACTGCGGCGCTGCTGGTCGTGCTGGCCGTCGGTGCCGCGCTGGCGGCGGCCCCGGCGCGTACGTGGGCCCGCTGCCGACTGGCGGCCGGTCTCGCCGTGCTGGCCCTGCTCGGCGTCGGGCTGGTCCGCGCGACCCCGCCCGGCCAGCGACTCCTGCCGGAGTTGGCCCTCGGGGCGGTGCTGCTCACCGGGGTGACCCTGCTGGCCTGGGACTGGCCGGGTGGTCGGCCGGTCTGGCGGCACCACGCACTGGCCGCCTTCGCCGCGCTGGTGGGTCCGATGGCAATCCTGCTGGTCGCGGCCATCGCGATGATGGTGCTGCTGCCGATCGGCGCGACGTTCACCGCGTTGGCCGGCAACAGCCCGATCAACTCCGCCGACTCCGACCTGCTGGTCTCGCTGGCCGGGCTGCTCGCCGGGCTCGGGATGGCGCTGCTGCTGGCGTGGCCAGCCGCGCTCGGCTACCGCCCCGGCCCGCCGAGGTAGCGCCACTCACTCGACGACCGGCAGCACGACCTCGTTGCGGCGCAGGAACCACGGCTTCCACGGCAGATCGAAGCGTGCGTACCGGATGGCGCCGGTGGGTTGCAGCCCGGCGGCGGTGACCGACCGGCCGAGCAGGGTGGCCCGTTGGCTGAACGCCTGCTCGGTCCACCGTCCGGAGAAGCGCATCGCCGCCGCGAGCTGCGCCGGAACCTCGCGGATCCGCACCCGGGCGTCCACCGGCTCGGGCAGGGTGGCGGCGGTGCAGGTGGCCGGCATGACGAACTGGACCAGGTACGCGCCCGGCCACTCACCCTCCACCTGCACCACCGGTACCGTCATCGCGATCTTCTCTGAGCCACCGGCCGTGGACGTCGCCGGTGCGGCCGTTCCGATCGGGTGCCGGGCCCGGTTGGCACCCCCGATGTACGCGGACAGCGGCCGGAACGCCTCCATCGGCGCCCGGGTGAACGACGCCTGGATCTGCATCTCGGCCACCAGGTGGGCCGGGTAACGACGCAGCTCGAAGCCGGGGTGTCGTGACACCACCCGGTACGGCTGCTGTTCGGTCATCGCGCGGCTCCCAGGATCTCCTGGGACAGACGCTACCGCCCGTCCGGCTCCCGCTCGGCCGAAGTCGGTTGCTCCGGCCCGGGGGCGACCGCCCGCGTGGTCAGCCGCCAGTACTGCCGCTTGTCCTCGTCGCGCAGCACCACCCCGATCAGCCCCAGCTCCCGGCGCAGTTCCCGGGCGTCGTCGCGGCGATCCCGCCGGACTGCCCGCTCGCGGGCGCGCAGCAGCGCGTCCGCGCCCGCGGCAGGCCGGGCAGGTCGGCACCCACAGCCGGTACGCCGGCCGGTGCGGGTCGTCGTCTGCCCAGCCCCAGCCGTGCGTGCGGAATGCCTCAGCCAGTTGGGCGGCCGGCAGGTCCGTCGACTCCCGGACGAGTTCCGCGCCGTCGCCGTCGAGCAGCACCAGGTGCCCGTCGGCGAGGAACACCACCCGGGTGTCGACTCGTGCGACGGTGCGGTTCTGGTCGGAGCGGCGCAGCTGGACCTGCGCCGCGTCGACGGTGACGATCAGCCGTTCGGCGGTGCCGATCCCGGCGATGACCAGGCCGGCCAGGACGCCCACCGCGATCGTGCCGCCGGTGGCCTGCGGTTCGGGCAGCCGGTCCAGCCACTCGATCAGGCCCCGGAACGGCACCCAGGGCAGCCGGGCGAGCCAGCCGGTCGTCGCCGCGAGGAGCCATCCGGCGCCCGCGCCGAGCAGCGGAAAGCCACCCCACAGGACGGCCAGCTCCAGCGGGCCGCCACTGACGACGGTGCGTGGTCGGTAGCCCGCCGCGTCCATGGTCAGGACACCTCGCGGCGGAGCGTACGGACCAGGCCGGCGGCCAGCGGCAGGACCATCCAGACCAGCAGGGACACCGCCATCCGCCCCCACTGCTCGCCGGTGATGGCGTCGCTGCTGAACAACGGTTCCATGGTCTTGCTGGTGTCCAGCCACTCGGAGGGGCCGCGCAGGGGCCGGACCATCTCGCCGAGCACCCCCCAGAGGGTGGGCAGCAGGAGGTAGCCGACGATCGCCAGCGGCGGGTTGAGCAGCAGCAGACCGAAGGCGGCGCCCATCAGCACGCTGGTGACCTGGAGGACCACCGCGTTCACGATCAACGACGCGTCCAGCCCCCACGTGCCCGCGCCTCCGGTGGCGGACGCCACAAGCGTCCCGACTGCGGCGACGGCCAGGCTGGCCAGCACCGAGGCGAGCGCGGTCAGCATCACGGCGATCAGCTTCGCGACGACCACCCGCTCCCGGCGGGGCACCAGGGCGTAGGTGGTGAGGGCGGTGCGTTGGGACCACTCGCTGGTGATCGACAGAATGCCGAGCACCGGCAGCAGCACCCCGACCGGCAGCAGTGAGGGGACGAAGAAGTTGACGAAGGTCTGGTCGGCGTCCTCCGCGTAGATCAACTGGAGGGTGACGATCACGGCGGTGATCAGGCCGATGGTGATCAGCAACCAGCGGCCGGCCCGGGTGTCGACGAGCTTGCGCAGCTCGACGGCGGTGAGTCGGAGCAGCGACGGTCGGCGTACCGGTGCGTGTTGCCGGGGTGCGACGGCGCCGGCGGTGGGCGCGGTGGTGGTGGTCATCGGACGGACTCCTTGGTGGATTCGCCGGCGGTCAGGGTGAGGAAGAGCTGTTCGAGGCCGCCGCCGTCGGCGGGGCGCAGCTCGGCGAGCGCGACGCCGGCATCGGCGGCGGCCTGGCCGACCGCCTCGGCGTCGGCCTGCACGAGCAGCCCGTCCGCGCTGTCGGCGGCAGTCAGGTTGGCCGCGTCCAACGCCCGGCGCAGGGCGGCGCCGTCGCGGGCCCGCACCACCGTTCCGCCGCCAGCCAGCAGCTCGTTCTTGTCGCCCTGGGCCACGATCCGGCCGCCCCCGATCACCACCAGCCGGTCCGCGACCGCCTCCACCTCGCGCAGCAGGTGGGAGGAGAGCAGCACGGTGCCGCCCCGGTCGGCGAAGTCGCGCAGCAGGCCGCGCATCCAGAAGATCCCCTCCGGGTCCAGGCCGTTCGCCGGCTCGTCGAGGATCAACACCCGGGGGTCGCCGAGCAGCGCGTGCGCCAGGCCGAGCCGCTGACGCATGCCCAACGAGTACGCCCGTACCCGACGCTTGGCCGCCACCGCGTTCAACCCGACCAGGTCGAGCTTCGCGGCGACCTCGCGCCGGTCCAGACCCATGGTGTACGCGGACAGCGTCAACGCCTCGCGGCCGGTCCGCCCGGCGTGCTGCGCGGAGGCGTCCAGCAGCACCCCGACCTCCCGCCCCGGGTTGGGCAGGTCCCGGTACGGGTGCCCGGAGACGGTCGCGCGGCCGGCGGTCGGTGCGGTGAGCCCGCAGATCATCCGCATGGTGGTGGACTTGCCGGCGCCGTTGGGGCCGAGGAAGCCGGTGACGGTGCCCGGCTCGCACTGGAACGACACGTCATCCACGGCCGGGTGTGGCCCGTATCGCTTGGTGAGGTTCTCCACGGTGATCATGTGGTCGAGCCTGCCCGCGCCGCCCGGCCATCCGCTGCGGCCACCGGTCGGTGCCGCACCGACCTTGGTCGATTGTCGGGTCTCGACTTTGGTAGCTGGTTGCCGGGGCCTGTTGCTGCCTAGCATGGGCGCGTGACCAGCATCGCCGTCCCGGAGCACCCCTGGCTGTTGCCAGGGGAGCTGGCCGTGCCGGCTGGCCGTGAGCGAACACATCCGCGTCGCACCACCCGCGACTGGGTCGTGGACAGCCTCGCGTTCCTGGTCTCCCTGCTCTGGGTGCTGATGGTCACCGGGGACGCCCTGTCGCCCACCCCGTCGTTCGCCATCCCGTTGCCGCACGACTGGATGACCGGCGTGGACGCGCTGCTCGGGCTGGTCTGCTGCGGGCTGCTCTGGCTGCGCCGACGGTGGCCGCTCGGGCTGATGGTGGCCACGACACCGTTGACCATGTTCTCGATGGCCGCCGCCATCCCGCTGCTGATCTTGTATTTCACCGTGGTGGTGCACCGACGAACCGCTGTGGCGGTGGCGCTGACCGGCGTGGGTCTGGTCACCAACCTGGTCTTCAGTTGGCTGCGCCCGGACCCGACAATGCCGTACTGGGCGACCGCGTCGTGGGGCGTGGTGCTCAGTTTCGCCGTGCTGGCCTGGGGGATGTTCGTCCGGGCCCGCCGGCAGTTGATCGTGTCGCTGCGCGAGCGTGCCGAGCGTGCCGAGGCCGAGCAGCAGCTCCGGGTCGCCCAGGCCCGCCACCTCGAACGCACCCGGATCGCCCGGGAGATGCACGACGTGCTGGCCCACCGGATCTCGCTGCTCAGCCTGCACGCCGGCGCGCTGGAGTTCCGCCCGGACGCGCCCGCCGACGAGGTGGCCCGAGCGGCCGGAGTGATCCGGGGCAGCGCGCACGCCGCCCTCCAGGACCTGCGGGAGGTCATCGGGGTGCTCCGCGCCGAGGGCGACAACGACCGCGACGCCCCCGAACCACCGCAACCCACCCTCGCCGACCTGCCGGCCCTGATCGCCGAGTCGCGGTCGGCCGGGGTACGGGTGAACGTCAGCGACAGCGTCGCCAGCCCGGGAGAGGTACCGGCGGCACTGGGCCGGGCCGCGTACCGGATCGTGCAGGAGGGGCTGACCAACGCCCGCAAGCACGCGGCGGGCGCGGCCGTCACCGTGGACGTGGCCGGCGGGCCGGGAGCTGGGCTGACCGTGGCGATCGGCAACCGGTTGCCGGTCGGCACCCCGGTCGGCGGCACACTGCCGGGCGCCGGCACCGGCCTGGTGGGCATCAGCGAACGCGTCACGCTGGCCGGCGGTCGGCTCGCCTACGGTCGGGACGACACCGGCGACTTCCGGCTGGCCGCCTGGCTGCCGTGGTCGACGTGACGGGTCCTTCCGGCGCTGCCGGGCCTGAGCCGGCCGTGCCGCCGGTGCGCGTGCTGATCGTGGACGACGACGCGCTGGTCCGGGCCGGGCTCTCGATGATCCTCGGCGGCCTGCCGGACCTGACCGTGGTCGGCGAGGCCGCCGACGGGGGCGAGGTGCCGGCCGCCGTCGCCGCGTACGCCCCGGACGTGGTGCTGATGGACATCCGGATGCCACGGGTGGACGGGCTGACCGCCACCGAGGCGCTGCGAGCGCAGCCGCACCCGCCCGAGGTGCTGGTGCTGACCACCTTCGACGCCGACGAGCAGGTGCTCCGGGCGCTACGCGCCGGGGCGGCCGGCTTCCTGCTCAAGGACACCCCGCCGGCGGAGATCGTGCGCGCCGTGCGCCGGGTGGCCGCCGGTGAGGCGACGCTCTCCCCGACGGTGACCCGGACGCTGATCGCCCACGTGACCGCCGGCACCCCCGGCCCGGTCGGCCCCGACCCGCGCCGGGAGCGGGCGCTGCGGCTGCTCACCGGGCTGAGTGAGCGGGAGCGGCAGGTGGCGGTGGCGCTGGGGCGGGGCCACACCAACGCGGAGATCGCGGGGGAGTTGTTCATGAGTGTGGCGACGGTGAAGGCGTACGTCTCCCGGCTGCTGACCCGGCTCGACCTGAACAACCGGGTCCAGGTGGCCCTGCTCGTGCACGACGCCGGCCTCGTCTGAGCGGAGCGTCCCGCGACCTCGCCCCGTGGGATCCCCACTGATACGCTCATCGTTGAGTGTTCCAAAAATGGAAGTATCGGGGGTGTGCGTGGACGGCTTCGTGGGGCGGGACCGTGAGCTGGCCCTGCTACACGGCACGCTCGCCCGAGTCGAACGCGGTGGCCGGGCTGGTCGGCCCGGTCGTGCCCTTCTGATGCGCGGTCGCCGACGGGTCGGCAAGTCCCGGCTCGTGGAGGAGTTCGTCGAGCGGGCGGAGGTGCCGTACCTCTTCTTCACCGCCTCTGCCCAGCCGACCGCCGCTGCCGACCTCGCTCTCTTCGTGGAGGCGGCGGCCGCGTCGACGCTGCCGGGTGCACAGATCCTCAGTGAGCAGCAACCACGGACCTGGGACGCGGCGCTCACCCTGCTCGTCGCCGCACTGCCGACCGACCGGCCGAGCGTCGTCGTCCTGGACGAGATGCCGTACCTCATCGCGAGCGACCCGGGCTTCGAGGGAACGCTGCAGAAGATCTTCGATCGTGAGCTGTCCCGGCGGCCGGTTCTGCTGATCTGTGTCGGATCGGACCTGGCAATGATGGAGGCCTTGAACGACTACGGCCGGCCGTTCCACCAGCGGGCCACCGAGATGGTCATCCCACCGTTGAGCCCGGCCGACGTACGCGACATGCTCGACCTGTCCGCCGCCGACGCGTTCGACGCCTACCTGGTGTCCGGCGGCCTGCCGCTGATCCTTGACGAGTGGCCGACCGGCGCATCGGTGCACGAGTATCTGACCGACGCGGTACGGGATCCCACCTCGGCCCTGCTGGTCAGCGGCGAGCGGGCGCTGGCGGCCGAGTTCCCGCCCCAGTCCCAGGCGGGTCTGGTGTTGCGGGCGATCGGCTCCGGTGAGCGGACCTTCTCGCTGATCGCCCGTGCCGCGGGCGATCTTCCGCAGGCGTCGCTGAGCCGGGCCCTGCGCCTCCTGACCCAGAAGCGGGCAGTGGAGGACACCCTTCCGCTGTCGACGAAGCCGTCCCGGGAAACCCGCTACGTGGTGGCAGATCCGTACCTGCGCTTCTGGCTGTCGTTCCTGGGACCTCACCTCTCCGAGATCGAGCGGGGCCGAGGCGACCTGACCATGGACCGGATCGTCAGGTCGTGGGCGTCCTGGCGGGGCCGGGTCATCGAACCAGTGATCCGGGAGGCGCTGCGCCGGCTTCCCGGAGATATTTTGCCGGCAGAAGCGGCCGTGATCGGCGGCTACTGGACGCGGACCAACGACCCGGAGATCGACATTGTTGGCGCCGACCGGGGGCCCGTCGCCCAGCGCATCAATTTTGTCGGTTCGATCAAGTGGCAGGAGAACCGGCCCTTCGACGCGCATGACCTGGGCCGCCTGCTCCTGCACCGGTCCCGCTTGCCCGGCGCCGACGAATCGGTGCCGGGCCTTGCCGTGTCGCGCAGCGGCACCGCCGTCGACGGGTTGCGCGTGCTGTCGCCGGAGGATCTGCTTACCGCGTACCGGATTTGAACTTTCGGTCGGTACCGGCCGTACCAATGGCCGAGGATGTCGGTGCGGTAGGTCCGCCGTACCGCTGCCGAACTGCGGGAGGCCTGCCGTGCGAGTTGGTGAGCAGTCGACGGATCCCATCGATCAGGTACTGGGTGAGGTGCCAATGCCGGCACCCCTGACCCCGGAGGACGTCCGGCTCGCGGTCCGGGCGGTGGTCGTGCACACCGCCGAGGAGTGGCCCACCGGGCCACTGTGCCGCAACGACGGTGCCTCCTACCCGTGTCGCCTGCACCGGTGGGGGCGGCGGGTCCTGGAGACACACGGGCTCAACGAACGGCAGATCGAGGCGTTGATCCGGCACGGCAACCCGTTCGTGCACGTGCCCTTCCCGTTCACGGCGACCGGGCCGTCGCGGCAACAGGCCGCGCGGGTCGTCCCACCGGGGACACGACCCACCGCTGCGGGCCGGCCGGTGACTCCCCCCGTCACCGCGCCGCGCTGGCCCCGGGCGAGCTGAGCGCGATACCCCTCCGCCCCACCCGACCCGGGGCGACACGACGTCGGCCCGGCGCGAAGATCCCCCTCCGCGTCGGGCCGACGTCGCTCTGACCGGCCGACTCAGTCGTTGCCGGCCCCGATTCCGCAGTCCGGCGCGGACCAGCTCGTCGTGTTCGAGCTGCCGTCGCTGTTGTTCTCCCGGCGCGAGTCGACGTGCACGTGGTCGTCGTGGTCGGGGTAACCCGGCCCGTAGATCCCGCTGAAGCCGTTGTTACGGGCGCCGCGGGCGACCTGGCACAGGGACGACGTCCGCGAGGTGACGTCGGCGGCGTTGCCGTACAGGTGCTGGCTGTCGGACGCGCCGCCCACCCGGTTGTTGCAGGCGCGGTTGCGGAACCCGCTGGACACGTTGAGCGGCTTGTCGCCGAGGCTCTTGCGCAGCGCCTCCAGCTTCCACATGGTCCGCAGCGCGTTCTGCTTGGTCTGGGCCGCCGACAGCGGGCCGCCGCTCCACCCGCTCCCGCCGCACCCGTTGTCCAGTTCGTTGTAGCTGAAGTGCGCGGGCGTGCAGTCGTTGTCCTGGAGTTGGTACAGCTTGGCGTAGGTCTGCGGGCCGGCGATGCCGTCGGCGCGCAGCCCGTACGCCTGCTGGAACCGCTTGACGGCGGCTGCGGTCTTCGGCCCGTAGCGGCCGTCGTTCTCCACGATGTTCCGGTTGCCGGCCCAACCAGCGACCCGGATCTGCAACTGGCGGACGTCGTCGCCCGAGCGTCCCTGGGACAGGTTGCGGTTCCAGGTGTAACAGCCGTCCGCGTACGCGGCTGGTGCGGCGATCACCGTGGCGATTGCTGCCCCGGGCAGCGCCAGGGCGAATGCGACGGCAGCTCGCTTCAAGGTGTTTACGCGCACAGAAGTCCTCCCGATAGGAGAGCGAATGGGGTGGCTCCGGGACATCGACCGACAAGTCCCGCGATTTCCACCCTGACACTGATCCGTGCTGTTGGGGGCAATTAACAAGAATTGTCCTCACGAACCGCTGTCCCTGGGTATTGACTGGGAATTCGGCTGATTTGTGAAACAGCCATTCACCGCGGATCGGCCCTCCGGTGGCCAACCACACCGAACGTCGCAATCGGGCGCACCGAGGGTCATGTTCCCTGGCCGGCGGTAGCCGGTAACGTCAGCCCCGGGCGGTGGACTGGCGGAGGTGCACGTGGCACGCGGTGGCGTCTTCTGTGTCGAGGGTCAGTGGCACCGCGACCTCAACGAGCGGGGTTCCGTGTTGCCCACCCTTGAGCTGCTGGAGCGGCTGGGCAAGATCCGTTTCATCCACAAGGACGCGGCCACCCGCGACGAGTTGTTCTACTTCCTGGACCGCTGGCTGCTCAAGCAGTACGCCGACCACCGAGTCGGCTTCTTCGCCATGCACGGCGAGCCGAGCCGGCTCTGCCTCACCGACTGGCAGTCCGTGGAGTTGAACGAGGTGGCCGAGCTGATGGCCGGCCGCGCTGAAGGGCGGCGACTCTATTTCGGCAGCTGCTCGGTGCTGCGGGCCTCGGACGCGGTGCTGCGCGAGTTCCTGGAGGTCACTGGAGCGGCTCTGATCTGCGGTTTTACCCGAGAAGTCGACTGGGTTGAATCGGCGGCTTTCGAAACCGTCCTCCTCGACGTGCTCGCCAACGGCCAGCGGCACAATGCCGCCGAGTTGCGGATGGGCTCCGCCCACTGGGCGCCGCTCGCGTCGTACCTCGGCTTTCGGGTGATCTACGCCAGCGGTCGGGCCTGGCGCCCGTCCGGCCGCCCCCGGGTGCCCACCCAGGCGGTGCACCGCTCCGCGGCCCGGCCCCGCTGACCCGCCGTCTCCGGTCCGCCCGCACCCTGGTAGGAACGAGTGATGGCGCGCAGCATCGCACAGAACACCCGGGTCGACCGGGACAGCCTGCTCGATTTCCTCCGGCCGCGACACCGCGTCGTGCTGATGACCACCCGGGCCGATGGTCGCCCGCAGTCCTCCCCGGTCTCCGCGGGGATCGACGGGCAGGGCCGGCTGGTCGTCTCCACCTACCCCGAGCGGGCGAAGGTGACCAACATCCGCCGTGACCCCCGGGTCTCGGCGTGCGTGCTCAGCGACGACTGGAACGGCCCCTGGGTGCAGATCGACGGCACCGCCGAGGTGCTTGACCTGCCCGAGTCGGTGGAGCCGCTGGTCGAGTACTTCCGCAGCATCTCCGGCGAACACCCGGACTGGGACGACTACCGGGCGGCCATGGTGCGCCAGGGCAAGTCGCTGATCCGGGTCACCATCGACGCCTGGGGCCCGATCGCCACCGGCGGCTTCCCGGCCCGCCTCGCCGACTGACCGTTCTTCCGCTTCCGGCCGGCTGGCGGCCGACTCGACTGTTGCGCGTCCTTTGCTCTGCTTCCGCGGAGGCAACACCGGGTGTCCGGATATCGGACACCCGGTGTTGCCTGGGTTGAAGCAGAGCAAAGGGACCCAGAGCAGGTAGGGGCAGGCCCCGGCGGACCGGTCAGTCGACCAGGGCGGCGTAGACGAGCTGGCGCAGCTGGGAGCGCAGCGGGTACGTGCTCGACGGCATCAGCTGGGTGAACAGGAGCGCGGTGATCTCCTCGGCCGGGTCCACCCAGAACGCGGTGCTGGCCACCCCACCCCAGTAGTACTCGCCGACGCTGCTCGGCACCCGGCTGGGGATCGGGTCGTCGACCACCGCGAAGCCGAGGCCGAAGCCGATCCCGTCCAGGGTCGTCTCGGCGAAGCCGCCGGTGGACAGAGTGCCCAGGTCCTGACCCCCGGGCAGATGGTTGCGGGCCATGAACCGCACCGTGCGCGGCCCGAGCAGCCGAACCCCGTCCAACTCGCCGCCGCGCAGCAGCAACTGAGTGAAGCGGTGGTAGTCGGCGGCGCTGGAGATCAGACCGCCGCCACCGGACAGCAGGGCGGGCTTGCTGAATGCGAGCGCCCCGAGACTGTCGTAGCGGACGGCCCGGCCGCTGCGCGGTTCCGGTACGTAGAGCGCGGCCAGCCGCTCGGCCTCGTCGCCGTCCACCCACCAACGGGTGTCGGTCATGCCCAGCGGGCCGAAGATCCGGTCGGCGAAGAACGCGTCGAGGCTCTGGCCGGAGATCACCTCGACGAGGCGGCCGAGCACGTCGGTGGCGACGGAGTAGCCCCAGGCGGAGCCGGGCTGGAACAGCAGCGGCAGCTCGCCGAAGGCCGCGCAGGCGCTGGCGAGGTCGACGTCCGCCGGCGGGTACAGGTCGTAGCCCGCGGCCCGGTAGAGCCCGTCGACCACCGAGGTCTGCATGAAGCCGTACGTCAGGCCGGCGGTGTGGGTCAGCAGGTGCCAGACCCGGATCGGCTCGATCGCCGGCACGGTGTACGGCTTGAGCGCCGACCCCTTGGAGTAGACCCGCAGGTCGGCGAACTCCGGCAGCCAGCGGCTGATCTCGTCGGTCAGCTCGAACCGGCCCTCCTCCCACAGCATCATCGCCGCGACCGAGGTGACCGGCTTGGTCATCGAGTAGATCCGCCAGAGCGTGTCTGCCTCGACCGGTGCGCCCGACTCCCGGTCCCGCAGCCCGTACGTCGAGGAGTGCGCCACCTCGCCGCGACGGGTGACCACCACCTGCCAGCCGGCCAGCCGGCCGTCGTCGACGTACCGGCCGAAGTGCTCGTCGATCCGCGCCAACCGCGCCGGGTCGAAACCGATCTGATCCGGGTCCTTGCTCCGAGCCACACTCACGTCGCCGAACCTACTCGGCGGTACACCCGTACCGGAAGGGGGCCGCCACCAGCCGCACCGGCCGTGGGCTGTCGGCGGCGCACACTAGCCTGGTCGGATGCCGGAGTTGACCGAGGACGTGACCTTTCGCAACGAGGACTGGTACGGCGAGGAGTTGACCGACCGGCACTACGTGGGTTGCGAGTTCTTCGACGTGGACCTGACCGAGGCGGTGAGCCGAGGAGCGGTCTTCACCGGGTGCACGTTCGGCAACGTTCTGTTCAACGCCTCCCGGCACGTCGACTCCGCCTTCACCCGCTGCGTCTTCCGGCGGTGCAACTTCTTCGAGGCCGAGTTCACCGGCTGCAAGCTGGTCGGCAGCACCTTCGTCGACTGCGATCTGCGTCCGTTGACGGTGGACGGCGGTGACTGGTCCTTCGCCGCTCTGCCCGGCGCCGACCTGCGGGGCGTCCGGCTGACCGGGGTGCGGATGCGCGAGGTGGACCTGACCAGGGCCAATCTCACCGGTGCCACAGTCACGGGCGTCGACCTTTCCGGCGCGCAGCTGCTCAACGTCCGGCTTGGCGGCGCCGACCTGCGTGGCAGCGATCTGACCGCGCTCGACCCGACGGCCGTCGAGCGGGCTGGCGCCATCGTCGACCTCGAGCAGGCCGTGGTCATCGCGCAGGTGCTCGGCTTCCGGATCGGCTGACGGGAGAAGCGTTCCCGGTCCATCGGAGTCCCCGTCCAAGCGTGCCAACCTGTCCGATACCGTCCGGTTGCGGGCTGGACACATCTGGCAGTCCGGATCTAGCGTGTCGTCCACGCCGGTGCAAACATCCGACGGCCCACAGTGGACGGTGCGATCCGCCGCGGTCGATGACGGCCGGGCGGCGGAGTTGGAGGGGTCGGTGGCGGACGAAGACCGCACGCGGTCTGATTCGGGTGCTGGGGACGCGCCGCTCGACGGACCGGCGAGGCCCTGTCGGCGTGCCGTCACCGCCGGGCAGACCCGCACCGCGCTGCGCCGGGTCGCCCGTGCCCGGCAGCGGCGACGTTGGGCGGTGGAGGGCGTCGCCGTCCTCGTCTGCCTGGTCGCGTTGATCTCGTACGTCAGCAGCCGGTCCGATCCCGATTCCGGCGGCCAGCAGGCGGGTCCGGGCGGCGTGCCGGCCGGGGCCGCCCGTGGCACCGGTCTCCCGGCTGCCGACGGGCGCACCGGCGAGGCCGGACCGGCGTTGCCCGGCCTGCGTCCGCGCCAGCGCCCACCATCGCCTGACCCCACTCCGTCTCCCAGCGCGCCCGCCCCGCCACCGGTGTCGCCCGAGTCGCCAGAGTCGCCCGCGCTGTCGGTGAGCCGGGGGGAGATGCCCGCCGAGGTCGACCTCACCGCCGTGGGCACCCGGGACTGGATGCACTGGGGGGAGCGCGGCGACAACTCGACGGTCCGAAAGCGCTCCGGTTCCGGGGAGATCATCGATGGGGGTGGCGCCGGAAACCGGGTCCGCTGGGACGGTAACCAGGAGCACGTCCGCTGGTCCGACGGCTCATCGGATCGGTCGACGAGCGGCACCTCCAACGGCGTCTACACCTGCGGTGCCGGCAACGGGTTCACCCTCGCCGTCGCCGGCAGCGGTGAGCCGCGCACGGTCCAGCTCTACGGCGGCATCTGGATGGCCCGGGGGCGCCTGGAGGCGCGGCTGTCCTCCGGCGGGCCCGCCAGCACCGCCGTGCTGGAGGACCCGTACAACAGTCAGAGCGCTCAGTTCACCATCCGGTTCACGCTGCCGAAGCGTGCCCGACTGCTGCTGACCTGGACCGTCGAGAAGGTCTTCACCTCGCACTGCGGCAACGTCGGCCTCCAGGCGGTGGCGGTGCGCTGACCGAACGATCGCTGTGTGATCGCGCAGCGGGACAGTTTGTCCGTCGCATACCGTCGATCAGGTCGTAACTTTCTGCTGTCCCCATCCGACCATCCAGTGTGGAGGCAGCGGAGATGAGTAGCAGTACTGCGCACCGCGTCCGTGGCGCGGCTTCGTCCGGTGCCGGTGAAGGGTCCGGGGAGGTGCTCCGCGACATCCCCCTGCCGCCGTACGTGACGGGCGAGGACACCCAGTTCGCGGTCCGGGCGGTGGTGGTGCACGCGCCCCGACGATGGTCCGGGGGAGTGGTCTGCCGCAACGACGCCAGCCCGCACCCGTGTCGCCTGCACCGCTGGGGCACCCGGGTGCTGGCGCTGCGTGGCCTGCGGGCCGCTGAGATCGCCGCGCTCATCGAGCGCGGCGACCCGACGGCGGTGGTCCCCCCACCGGATCGTCCGGCCTGAGCGCGCGCCCGGCCGGGAGGCGCACCTGCGCCTCCCGGCCGCCGTTCAGCAGGTGATCGGCTTGACCCACGAGCACTCGACGCCCTCCGGGGTGCGAGGCGTCTCCGGCACCGCCGGCGGTGCCACCCGCGCCGTGGTCGCACCGTCCTCGCGGTATCCGGCCAGCGCCACAGCGATCTGATCCTCCAACGACTTGACCGACGCGGTCAGGTAGTTGTTCAGCAGGATGGAGAACGCCAACAGCCGGCCGTCGGCGGTGGTGACGTAGCCGGAGAGCCCGGAGACACCGGTCAGACTGCCGGTCTTGGCGTGCACGTTGCCCGCCGCCGGAGTGCCGGCCATCCGGCTGCGCAGGGTCCCGCCGACGAACCGCTCGGGTTGCCCGGCGATCGGCAACGCCGCGTACCAGGTGGCGAACCACGGTTCGGCACGGACGGCGCTCAGCAGGTCGACGAACTCCGTCGCGGGGACCAGATTGCGCCGGGACAGCCCTGAGCCGTCGCGCTGGCGCAGCTTTCCGGTGTCCATCCCGGTGTCGGCCACGTACTCGCTGATCGCGGTCAGTCCGGCCGTCCAGGTGCCCGAGCCGGTGAGCACCCGGCCGATCTCCTTGGTCAACACCTCGGCGTGGCCGTTGTTGGAGAGCTTGAGGAACGGCGTCATCAGATCACCCAGGCTCATCGAGTTGTGCAACGCCACCGGCTGGGCCGCCTCCGGGGTGGGCTGGCCGAGCACGGTCCGGCCGAGCACCCGGACGCCGTGCCGGTGCAGCGCCGCCCGGAACACGTCGGCGGCGTAGCCGGTGGGCTCCCAGACGGTCACCCAGTCGCTGGCGGGCTCGTCGCCGACGGCGATCTGGCCGGTCACCACGACGGTGTTGCCGCCGTGTTCGCGCTCGATCGAGATCGAGGTCTCGCCCTCTGTGACCGTCTCGGCGCGGTTGTCGACGCGGACGTACCCGGTGGGTGGAATGGTGCTGACCACCGGCGGTGCGCCGGCCCGGCTGGCCGGGGCGGCCTGCACGATCACTGTGCCCGCGTCGTAGTCGGTGTCCGGGGCGACGGTCAGCGCGGAGACCTGGGCGGCGTAGTAGTAGGGCTCGTCGTCCCAGGTCCAGTCGGGGCCGAGCCGGGTGCGGTCGTAGCGGGTGTCGTCGGCGACCAGATTGCCGGTGATCACCCGGATGCCGTCGGCGGCGACCTGCGCGGCGAGCGCGTCGTAGTCGGCGGCGAGCATGGTGGGGTCACCTCCGCCGCGGAGGTAGAGGTTGCCGGATTGCAGGCCCGCGCGGCGCTTACCGGTGGCTCGTACGTCGGTGGTGAAGCGGTGCCCCGGGCCGAGCAGCTCAAGGGCCGCCGTCGAGGTCAGCAGCTTGGTGTTGGAGGCCGGAATCAGTCGGCGGTCACCGTTGCGGTCGTAGAGCGTCTGGCCGGTGCTGGTGTCGACCACGACCACCGACGCCTGCGCGCCGGCAAGCCGGGTGTCGGCGAGAATCGTGTCGATGGTGGCGTGCAGTCGGGTCGTCGCCGGGGTGGGCGACTCGGCCGTGGCACCGGGCGCGCCGGCGGTGGCCGCGGTGGCGACCAGCGCGAGCAGCGCGAGGGCCCGGGGAAAGTGACGGCGATGCATGCGCTGATGCTGCCACGAAGGTATTCGCCAGAGAAGAGGCCCAGGCGAAAGTTTCTGCCGCTCCCGCTACTTCGGCCCGCCAACCGACTTTTCGTGTCCACCCCAGTAGTGCCGCTGCGCCCCCATGACCATTGGTGCGACAAGCGCGGCGAGCGCCCCGCCGAGCAGCGGGAAGACGATGAACACCCAGAGTTGCCGCAGGGCCGCGCCGCCCTCGAAGACCGCCGGCCCGAACGCGCGGGCCGGGTTGACGGCCGCGCCGGTCAGCGTCACGCCCACCAGTTGGGTCGCGGCGAGGGCCAACCCGATGGCAAGCCCGGCGGTGCCCGGATTCTCGCTACGACTTGTCACCACCAGGACGACCAGCACGAAGAGGAAGGTCAGAATGACCTCCAGCACGGCTGCGCCGCCCCGGTTGATGTGCGCGCCGTAACCGTTCGTGCCCAGTGCCCCGGTCTGGTCCGCGACGTCGCCCCAACGGGTCAGCGCCCAGAGCACGAAGGCGGCCACGGTCGCGCCGACGAACTGCGCGATCCAGTACGCCACCGCACCGATCGCCGAGATCTTTCCGGAGAGCAAGACACCGAGCGTCACCGCCGGATTGACGTGGCTGCCGGAGAGTGGGCCGATCGTGTAGACGAGGGCGACCATCACGAACCCGAAGGCCAGTGCGACCACCACCACGCCGCCCTGAACCCGCGCGGCGACCGCGCTACCTACTCCGAAGAACACCAGCAGCAGGGTGCCGAGGAACTCAGCCGCGTACCGACGGAAGTCGCTCATTCACTCAGCGTAAGCAAGGATTGGCTGGTCATAGCCGGAATGGCCTTCTGTGATCGGCGCGACGGTCGGTGCGGGCACAGCGACGACAACCGCGGCGTTGCACCCCGTGTGGACACCCACTCCGCGGACGTCGTGGTGATCGGCGCCGGTCAGGCCGGTCTGAGCGCCGGCTACCACCTGCGCCGCACCGGCTTCCTCCCCGGCAGCGGCTTCGTCATCCTCGACGGCGACGACGGGCCCGGCGGGGCCTGGCAGCATCGCTGGCCGACGCTGGTCTTCGACCGGGTGCACGGTTTTCACGACCTGCCCGGGCTGCCTCTTCCGCCCGCCGAGCCACAGCGCCCCGCAGCCGAGCAGGTGAGCGCCTACTTCGCCGCGTACGAGAGGGTGTTCGACCTGCCGGTGCGGCGGCCGGTGCGGGTCCGCGCGGTGCGCTCCCGCCCGGACGGGCGGCTGGACGTGCACACCGACCGGGACCGTTGGACCGCCCGCGCCCTGATCAACGCGACCGGCACCTGGACCCGGCCGTTCTGGCCGCACTACCCGGGGCGGTCGTCGTTTCGGGGCCGGCAGCTACACACCGCCGACTACCAGGGGCCGGCCGAGTTCGCCGGCCAACGGGTGGTGGTCGTGGGCGGCGGCACCTCGGCCGTGCAGCTGCTCGGTGAGGTCTCCACCGTCGCGGCGTCCACCACCTGGGTGACCCGCCGGCCGCCGGAGTTCACGGACGAGAAGTTCGGTCCGGAGCTGGGCCGTGCCGCAGTGGCCCGGGTGGACCAGGCGGTACGCGCCGGCCGCCCGCCGGGCAGCGTGGTGGGCGTGACCGGGCTGCCGGTCACCCCGGAGGTACGCCGACTGCGTGAACGTGGCGTCCTCGACCGGCTACCCATGTTCGAGCGGATCACACCCGACGGGGTGGTCTGGGCGGACGGGCGGTTCGTGCCGGCGGACGTGATCCTCTGGTGCACCGGCTTCCGGGCGGCCATCGACCATCTCGCCCCGCTGGGCCTGCGCGCGCCGGGCGGCGGTATCACGATGGACGGCACCCGGGTGGTCGCCGACGAGCGGGTTCACCTGGTCGGGTACGGCCCCTCGGCCAGCACGATCGGAGCCAACCGGGCCGGCCGCGCGGCGGTCAACGATATTCGCGCGTGGCTGGCCCCGGCCGCCGCTCTCGACTGATCCGGCTCTATTTGACGGATGGTCCGCCAGCGGGCACGGTGGAGGTGACGGGGCCGTCAGATGCCCCGATCCGACGCGACGGCGACGACCGTTCGCCCCTCCTGTCGCCTCCCACGTGTGCTCGTACGCGGGCCGACTGTCCGGTCTGCGCGGTAACCGACCGCGAGCCGAGAATCCACGAGGAGTTCCGCCAATGCTCACCATGACCGATAACGCCGTGCTCGTCATTCGTGACCTCGCCAATCAGCAGGACGTCGCCCAGGACGGCGGAGTGCGCATCGCCGCCGACACCGACGCCGGCTCGCTGACCGTGGAGTTGGTGCCCGAGCCGGTGCAGGGCGACCGTGTGGTCGACAACCAGGGTGCCCGGATCTTCCTGGACGAGGACGCCGCCGAGTTGCTCGGTGACGCGTCGGTGGACGCCACCGTCGATGACGAGGGCATCATCCAGTTCGGCTTCACCGAGCGGCAGTAGGCGAGGCTCAGCCCGCGCGGCGGCTCATGCCGCCGCGCGACCGTCCCCGTTGCGGTGGGTCCGACCTCGGCCGCCACTCGGGCTCGGCGTCACCGCTCGGTCGAAACAGCGTGGTCAGCACGTGCGCCAGGTGGTGCGAGGTGCTCCACGCCGCCCAGTTGGCGGCCGAGCCGGCACCGGCGCCCCTGCGAGCCCGGCGCAGCAGCTCGTGGTCGCCCCAGGAGAAGGCCGCGCCGGAGCTCGGCCAGTGCGGGGCCGACACCAGCGTGCGGCACAGGTCGGCTACCCGGTCGTCGCCCCTGCCGCCCCGGCGCGCCCAGCGGTAGACCCACCAGCTGCCGTCGTCGGTGTACCGCACGGTGGGCAGTTTGTCGCCGGGGTCACCGGTGCCGGGCACGGCCGGGCGGACGCCGTAGTCGCCGTAGTCGACCCCGGCGTCGGCCAGCCGTTGCCAGAGCTGCCAGTCCCAGCGATCGAGCTGGATCGGCTCGTCGGTGGGCAGCCGGGACAGCGTCGGTGGCATCCCGCCCGCCGCGACCGTCACCGACCGCCAGGCGTGCCGGCGCGCCCAGTCCAGAAGGCGGCGTACCCGGGGCTCGGCCGCCCGAACGTCAGCCGGGCAGCACACGTCCCCCGCGTCCACCAGCAGGTCACACTCCTCGGAGGCGAGGGCGGTCAGTCGCCAGATCCGTTCCATGGCGGCGGTGCTCGCGTCCGATCCAGCCCGGTCCTGGCGGGCCCGCAGACGGACCAACGCACGGCGACCGCACGCGCGCGCCGCTGCGCCGTGCGCGACCAGCCGGTGGTCGCTCTCCGCGAGCCCGATCACCGGCACCAGCGGTACGCCCCACCGGGTCAGTTCCGCCTCAGGGGTGTCGGGCAGAGCGCTGACGTCGACGGCCGGCAGCAGCCCGGGTGGCAGCCGCCGAACGGTGTCCATGGTGGATCGTTCGATCGCGCCGATCTCCAGGATCGGGGCGATCAGGGCGGCCGCTGCGGGGTCGAGGTGGCTCAAGGCATCCAGCTCGCCTCGTCGGCTGGCGAGGATGGGGCGGTAGACCGGTTCCGCTGCCCGGCCCCCGTGGGCGGGCACCATAATTCAATCTAGCCAGGTATGCGCATGTGTCACAGGTCGCCGAGTCGGAATTAAGCTGCTCGGCTGTCGGCTCGGTGACTACGATCCTCCGATGCTCACGCCAGCTCATCGATACCGGTCCGAAGACGAGGACAGCGCCCGGTGGATCGGATTCCCGTTCCGCGACGGCGACATCGTGATCAGCACCCGGTCCAAGAGCGGCACCACCTGGATGCAGATGATCTGCGCGCTCCTGGTGCTGGGCACTCCGGAGTTGCCGGCGCCGCTGACCGTGCTGTCGCCCTGGCTGGATTGGTTGGCCGAGCCGCAGGACGCCGTGTACGACCGGCTTGCCGCGCAGCCACACCGGCGGTTCATCAAGACGCACACCCCGCTTGACGGGGTGCCGCTCGACCCTCGGGTGCACTACGTGGTGGTGGCCCGGCACCCGCTGGACATGGCGGTTTCCCTCTACCACCAGGCCGGCAACCTGGACCGGGTGCGCCTCGCCGAGCTGACCGGCCAGCCCGCCCCGACCGGGCCGTCCCGGGCACGCCAACCGGTGGAGCAGTGGCTGCCGAGCTGGATCGACCGGGAGGTGCACCCGCGCGCCGAACTGGATTCGCTGCCCGGGGTGATGGCGCACCTGAGCGACGCCTGGGCCCGCCGGCACGAGCCGAACGTCGAGTTGGTGCACTACGACGACCTGCTGGCCGACCTGGACGGTGAGATGCGCCGGCTCGCCGGCCGGTGGGGCATCACGGTCTCTCCCGAGCGCTGGCCCGAGCTGGTCGAGGCGGCCACCTTCGGTCGGATGCGGGAGCGCGCCGACCGGCTCGCCCCGGACACGCTCGGCGTGCTGCGTGACCGTCGGGCGTTCTTCCGCCAGGGCGGCTCGGGGCAGGGGCGCAACCTGCTGGACGCTTCCGCGCAGGCTCGCTACCTGGAGCGGACGGCGGAGCTGGCCCCGCCTGACCTGCTCACCTGGCTGCACCGCTAGCCCAACAGAGCGCACGGCGCCGCTTCGACCGTGGTCGGAACGTCGCCGTGCTCTGGCCGTCTCCCACCACCGCAGCCGTTCGGCGGTACGCCGGCGGGGACCTGGCTCGACCGGCTGTTCGCTCCGGTCAGCGTTGTCGATCCCCGGTCCGCGCGGATCCAAACCTGCCGACCGTGGGGAATTCCACCATCTGCGAGTCCCGGCGTGGGGCGCCGCCGAACGGGGTATGAGCGTGGGCATGGAGCATTTCACGATCGCGACTGTCGCCGAACAGAGTCCGGATTTCCGGCGGGTGCTGTGGACCGGTGAGCACAGCCAGTTGGTCATCATGACCATCCCAGCGGATGGAGAGATCGGCGAGGAGGTGCACGAGGGCATCGACCAGATCCTGACCTTCGTCAGTGGCGTCGGTGAAGCCCGGGTTGCCGGTTCGAAGCGGAAGGTCGTCGCGGGCGACCTGGTGGTGGTGCCGGCGGGCACCAAGCACAACTTCGTCAACACCGGCCCCAACCCCCTGGTGCTGTACACCGTCTACGGGCCGCCGGAGCACGCCGACAAGGCCGTACACAAGACCAAGAAAGAGGCCGACGCGGCCGAGGCGGCGGGCAAGGACGAGCCACCGACCGAGTGACCGCGCCCGCAGCGGTCTGATCCGGGCCGCTGCGGGTACCCGCGGCGGGTGGAGCAGCAGCCGGCGATCTCCGACTACGGGTTTCTCTCGGACTCCCGTTCGGGTGCCCTGGTCGGCAAGGACGGCTCGATCGACTGGTGGTGCCCGCACCGGTTCGACGGGGCCTCCGTGTTCGGCCGGCTGCTCGACCCGAGCGCCGGGCATTTCCGGCTGGCGCCGGTCGGTGTCGGTGGCCCGGGATACCGGGTGGAGCGCGCGTACCGACCGGACACGCTGGTGCTGCGCACGGTGCACCACACCCCGCACGGCAGCGTCGCGGTCACCGACGCGCTCGCGGCCGAGGTGGGTGCCCGCGCCCACGAGCTGGGCGTGAACTCGCCGGCCGTGCTGATCCGGGTTGTCGAGGGATTGTCCGGGCGGGTCCGGATGGCCCTGGACTTCGCGCCCCGGCCGGAGTACGGCCTGCTCAC
The DNA here is from genome assembly GCF_028475105.1 of Micromonospora sp. LH3U1. Lineage (NCBI taxonomy): Bacteria > Bacillati > Actinomycetota > Actinomycetes > Micromonosporales > Micromonosporaceae > Micromonospora > Micromonospora sp. LH3U1. Next base: position 1,225,732 of record NZ_CP116936.1, read on the forward strand.
GCCGTACCTGCATGAGCAGCCGGGCGGCGGGGTGCTGGCCGGCGCCGGGCCGGTGGTGCTGGTGCTGCACGCCGACGGTATGCGCCTGCGGGCGGGCTTCGACCGGGTGACCCACGAGTTCGAGGTGTCCGTCGGTCAGGTGGTCGGGATGGACGTGGCGTTCGGTACGGCGTACGGCGATCCACCGGCCCGGCTGGACCCGGTCGCCACGCTCGCCGAGACGGTGCAGGCGTGGGAGGCGTACCGGGAGACGCACGGGTATACCGGCCGGTATCCCGATCTGGTCCGACAGAGCGCGACGGTCCTGACCGGACTCACGTACGCCCGCAGCGGCGCGGTGGCCGCGGCGCTGACCACCTCGCTGCCGGAGCAGATCGGCGGCGACCGTAACTACGACTACCGCTACTCCTGGCTGCGGGACTTCTCGTTGACGATGCGCGCGCTCTGGGTGGCGGCCTGCCCGGACGAGGCGTCCCGATTGTTTGCCTGGGCGACCCGGTCGATCGGCCGGATCGGCGACGACCCGGTGCCGGTGCTCTTCGGGGTCGAGGGCGAGCGTGACATCACTGAGCACCAATGCCTCCACCTGCGCGGATACCGCGACAGCAGCCCGGTCCGGATCGGTAATGACGCCTGGCGGCAGCGGCAGCTCGACGTCCCGGGCGAGGTGATGTCGGCGGTGTGGCGGCTGCGTGACTACCTCGGCGCGACGTTCGAGGGCGAGTTGCGGGAGATGGTGCTCGGGCTGACCGAGCAGGTGGCCGCGACGTGGCATCTGCCGGACCGGGGTATGTGGGAGACCCGGGACGAGGAGCGCCACTACCTCTCGTCCAAGGTGATCTGTTGGCTGACGCTGGACCGGGCGGTGGGGCTCGCCGACCGGCTCGGTGAGCGGGCCGACCCGCGTCGCTGGGCCGGGGTGCGCGACGAGATCCGCGACGCGGTGCTGCGCGAGGGGTGGAACGACCGGATCGGGGCGTTCACCGGCGCGTTCGGCTCGGCGGAGCTGGACGCCTCGGCGTTGATCCTGCCGGTGGCGCACTTCCTGCCCGCGACCGATCCGCGGATGCGTTCGACCATGGCGATGGTCGAGCGGGAGTTGGGGACCGACGACGGGCTCGTCCGACGGTGGTCGACGGACCCGGGTGGTTTCCTGCTGTGCTCGTTCTGGCTGGTGGAGTGCCTGGTCATGGCGGGTGAGTCGCAGCGGGCCGAGGCGCTGTTCGAGCGGGTGGTGGGATACGCCAACGACGTGGGCCTGTTCAGCGAGCAGATCGACCTGCGGACCGGGGACCAGCTTGGCAACACCCCGCAGGCGCTCTCCCACGTCGGGCTGATCAACGCGGCCTGGCGGTTGACCAAGCCGGACAGTTACTGATCTTTCCGGCCGGAATCCTGCAACAGACCTGCAAGCGCCAGGCATTGACGCTGATGTGTGCGCAGTCCTAGCCTCGAAGGAGCGGGAAAGCCCTTTCCCAAGGTCTTTTACCCTGCTTCACCCCGCTTCGGGCTCGGGCATCCGACGGGGGCGCGCACCGATCCCAGCACGCCGTGCCGACCCGTCCCCGTGTGGACGGCCGAGGGATCGCCACCACATGCGTCAAGGAGGACAACTGTGCAGAGAAGACGACTCCCCGGCCGTCGACCACTACTGCTGGCGGTGGGTGCCGGCGTGACCGTGGCGGCCCTCGCCGCCGGCATGACCTCGGCCTTCGCGGCCACCGTCTTCAGCGACGACTTCAACGACGGCAACACCTCCGGCTGGTCCAAGTCGGGCGGCACCTGGACGGTCGACGGCTCGGGCGTGCTCAACCAGTCCAACGCCGGCAGTGAACTGGCCCGGCAGTTCGCCGGCCAGACCAGCTGGACCAACTATTCCGTGCAGGCCCGGGTCAGGCCGGCGAGCTTCGGCTCGTCCAGCGCACTGGTCGGGCTGGCCGCCCGGTCCACCAGCAGCACCAAGATGTACCGGTTGGCACTGCTCGGCTCCGGCCGCGCCGAGCTTCAGGCGGTCAACGGCAGCAGCATCACCGTGATCGGCTCCGCGTCGCTGGGCATCGCCACCGGCACCTGGTACACCCTGCGCATCGAGGGCAGCGGCAGCACCATCCGCGGCTTCGTCAACGGCACGCAGATCGCCTCCGGCAGCAACAGCCTGGCCGGCGCGGGCCGAATCGGCCTGGTCACCGCGTACGCCAGCGGTGGCTTTGACGACGTGACGGTCGACTCGTCCGGTGGCGGCACCCCGACCACGCCGCCGACGACCACCGCGCCGCCGAGCACCCCTCCGCCCACCACCCCAGGCCCGACCACCCCGCCGTCCGCCGGTTGGCCGACGCCAACCAGCAGTCAGAAGGTCGACGCCACGATCGCGGTCTCCGGCACGTTCGACGGTGGGCTCAAGCGTTACTACGGCATCGGTGACGGTGGGCAGAGCGAGAGCCAGGACCCGATGTTCGAGCTGGCAGCCGGCGCCACCCTGCGCAATGTGATCATCGGCGCCCCGGCCGGTGACGGCGTGCACTGCGAGGGCAACTGCACCCTGATCAACGTCTGGTGGGAGGACGTGGGCGAGGACGCGGCCACCTTCCGCGGCGGCACCACGTACACCGTCGACGGCGGCGGCGCCCGCTCCGCCAGCGACAAGGTCTTCCAGCACAACGGCTCGGGCACCGTCACCATCCGGAACTTCCGGGTGGAGAACGCCGGGAAGCTCTACCGGGCCTGCGGTAACTGCTCGACGTCGTACCAGCGGCACGTGGTGATCGACAATGTGATCGTCCGGAACACCGACGCGATCGCCGGCATCAACACCAACTGGGGCGACACCGCCCGGTTCAGCCGGATCACCATCGTGGGCGACCCGGATCGGGAGACCTCGATCTGCGTCAAGTACCGAGGTGTGCCGAAGGGCGACGAGCCGACCGAGATCGGCGAGGGCGCCGACGGCGTCAACTGCCTCTACTCACCCTCCGACATCACCTACCAGTAGGCCGCCACGAGGGCACCCCACGGACCGCAGGGTCCGCGGGGTGCCCGCCGCCTCACACCAGCAGGGGTACGCCGGACACGTCGACCGTGTCCGGATACTTCAGCCCAGCGCCGGTGTTGAGCACCACCACCCGCTCGCCGGCCCGGATCCACCCGCCGGCGCGCAGTTGCCGCGCCGCGGTCAGACAGGCCGCCCCCTCCGGGCAGAGCAGCAGCCCTTCCCGCGCGGCGAAGTCCCGAAGGTCGGCCAGGATGTCCGTGTCGTCGACGGCGACGGCTGTGCCGGCGGACTCCCGCAGCGCCGTCAGGATCAGCTCGTCGCCCAGCGGCGCCGGCACGGTGATTCCGAACGCCACCGTGTGCGCGTCCACCCACGGCTCGGCCCGGTCTGCACCGGCGGCGAACGCCCGAACGATCGGCGCGCAGCCGGTCGACTGCACCGCCACCAGCCGAGGCAGCTTGTCGCCGATCCAGCCCAGCTCGCGCAGCTCGTGGAGTGCCTTGTGGATGCCGATCAGGCCGACACCGCCGCCCGTCGGGTAGATGATCACGTCGGGCGCCTGCCAGCCGAGCTGCTCGACGATCTCGTACCCCATCGTCTTCTTGCCCTCGAGCCGGTAGGGCTCGCGCAGCGTGCCGGCGTCGAAGATCGCCCCGTTCGACTCCGCGATCAGCTCGGCCACCCGCCGGCCGGCGTCGCTGATCAGCCCGTCGATCAGGCGTAGGTCGGCCCCGGCGGCGACGCACTCGCGCCGGCAGATACTCGGCGCCTCCAGCGGCATGACGATGGTCGCACCCATCCCGGCACGCGCGGCGTACGTGGCCCAGGCCGACCCGGCGTTGCCGTTGGTGGGCATCGCGATCCGCTCGACACCCAGCTCACGGGCCCGGCTCACGCCGACCGCCGCGCCGCGCGCCTTGAACGAGCCGGTCGGGATCAACCCCTCGTCCTTGACCATCAGGTCCGAGATGCCGATCTCGGCGCCGTACGCCGGGGCGCGCAGCAGCGGCGTCCAACCCTCGCCGAGCGTCGTGACGTGCCGTGGGTCGCCGACCGGCAGCAACTCGCGGTAGCGCCACAGGTCGGCCGGGCGCAGCGGGAAGTGTTCCGGGGTGACCGCCTTCGCCACGGCCGGCAGGTCGTAGCGGGCCAGCAGCGGAGAGCCGCACTCGCAGAGGTTCTGCAACACCTCGGCCGCGTACTCCCGACCGCAGCGCGGGCAGTCCAGGTGGGTCAGGTACACGTCGCTCCTCGCCGTCACACCGCGTCGATGCGCAGCCAGTGCCGGCTGCGCCGCCCCGGCTCATAGACCGAGTCCAGCCGCTTGGCGACCACGCCCGGCAGGCCCTGTTCCTGCCCGGCGCGCAGGGCCTCGTCGCCCGCGCCGGGGAACCACGGCGGAGTCTGCCAGTGCGTACCGGCCAAATCCAGCCCATCGAGCAGCTCCCGGCGTTGCGCGTACGGCACGTCGACGCTGCTCACGCCCTCAAGCCAGAGCAGGTCGACGACCAGGTACTGGGCGCCCGTGGGAACCCGGCTGCCACTGGCCGGGCGGACCGGGCGGACCCGTCCGGCACCATCGATGCGGACCAGCACGCCGTCGAGCACCGCCTCGGTGGGCGCGAGCGCCTCGGCCATCGCGCGCAGCCACGGGTACCCGCCGGTGATCTCCTCGTCGGTCTCGGAGAGCAGGCGCAGTCGCCCGCCGGAGACGTACGCCATCGCTCGGACCCCGTCCCAGCGCAGCTCGTAACCCCATGCGGCGCGATCGCGGGGGAGCCCGGCGGCGGCCGTGGTGTGCATCGGGCGGACCAGGTCGGGCATTGGCGTCCAGCCCGCCGGCGCCGGGTCGGTGCGCCGGACCATCCAGTCCCGCTCCCCGGTGGCGAAGAGGACGTAGCGGCCGGACGTCCGGCCACCGGAGAGCGTCACGATCACCTCGTCGTCGCGCCACTTCTCGCTCCGGTAGGTGCCCCGGTCGTGGATCGTCATCCGGCCGCCGCCGTACTCGCCCGCGGGGATCTCGCCGGCGAAGTCGAGGTATTCCATCGGGTGGTCCTCGGTGTGCACCGCGAGGTGGTTGCGGCCCGAATCGCGGGGCAGGCCACGCGGCACCGCCCAGGACGCGAGCACCCCTTCGTGCTCCAGGCGCAGGTCCCAGTGCAGGCTGCGGGCGTGGTGCTGCTGGATGACGAAACGGGCGGTGTCACCGTTGGTGGCGGCGGCCGTGGGCTTTTCCTGCGGCACGGGCTCAGGCGTACGCGCCGCGTCCCGCCGTCGCCGGTACTCCTCCAGCCGGTCCGTCACACCCGCATTCTCCGGCAAACCGGACCAGCGCGCTGGGTGCCGGAGTGTCCGGTTCGCTCGGCGGCCGGGGGCTCGGCGGGGTAGAACGGACCTCATGGACCTCACCGACCAGCCCGCCGCCCTGCTCCCCGGTGACGTGCGGATGCCCCTGCTCGGCTTCGGCACCTGGCAGGCCACCGGCCAGGCCGGTTACGAGGCGGTGCTGGCCGCGCTCGACACCGGCTACCGGCACGTCGACACCGCCACCGTGTACGGCAACGAGCGGGAGGTCGGCCGGGCGGTGCAGGAGAGCGGGCTGCGCCGCGAGGACGTCTTCATCACCACCAAGCTCCCGCCGAACCGGGTGGGCCAGGAGCGCGCGACGTTGGAGGCCAGCCTGGAGGCGCTCGGCGTCGACCAGGTGGACCTCTGGTTGATCCACTGGCCGCCGTCGTCGCCAGCGGACAGCATCCCGCTGTGGCGCGAGCTGCTGTCCGCCCGGGACGAGAACCTGACCCGGGCGGTCGGCGTCAGCAACTACAGCACCGGGCAGATCGATGAGCTGATCCAGTCGACCGAGGAGAACCCGGCGGTCAACCAGATCGAGTGGAGTCCGGCGTTGTACGACCGGCAGCGGCACGCCGAGCACCGGGACCGGGGCGTGGTGCTGGAGGGTTACAGCCCGTTCAAGACCAGTGACCTCAGTGACCCGGTGCTGACCAGGATCGCGGGGGCACACGGCGTCTCCCCGGCGCAGGTGGTGCTGCGCTGGCACATCGACCACGAGATCGTGGCGATACCCAAGTCGGTGACCCCGGAGCGGATCACCGCCAACTTCGACGTCTTCCACTTCTCGCTCACGGCGGAGGAGATGCGCGACATCGACGCGCTCGGCGGCACCTGAGTCGGCGGTTTCCTTCAGCTAGAGCCTCGGCGCTGAAGGGTATCGACATCGACGTTCATGACGGTATACCGTGCCCGTCATCACGTTCGTCGATTCGTTCGAACCCGCCTCGCTGGAGGATCGCCATGGCCCGATCACCATCCATCCGTCTGCGCCGCCGCGGGGTCCTCGGCATCCCCGCCCTAGTGGCCGCCGCGCTGACCGTCGTCGCCCGACCCGCCTCGGCCAGCGCCGCGCCGAAGGCCGAGTGCCTCGCCGACCTGCTCCAGGACGCCTGATGGCCACCATTCCCTGGCTGGTGGACGTGCTGCGCGCCGCCGGAGTCCAGGTCGTCGTCGAGGGTGACTGGCTCAACCGGATGCGGCCGGGTTCCTTCGACCCGATCGGGGTGCTCTGGCACCACACGGCCGCGACGTCCAGCGCCAGCAACCCGCACCCGGCGCTCGGCATCTGCATCAACGGCCGGTCGGATCTGGCCGGCCCGCTCTGCCAGGCGCTCGTCGACTACAACGGCGTCTTCCACGTCATCTCGGCCGGCCGGTGCAACCACGCCGGGGCCAGCGGCGGCAGTGGGCCGATCCCGGCCGGGGACGGCAACACCCTGATGATCGGGTGGGAGATCGACTACAACGGCGTCAACCAGGAGATGACCGCCGCGCAGTACAACGCGTCGCTCGCCGCCACCGCCGCCGTCCTCACCCGGCTGGGCCGGGACAGCAGCTACGCCCGGGGGCACCGGGAGACCAGCACCTCCGGCAAGATCGACCCGTCGTTCATCGATCTCAACGTCATGCGCGCCGACGTGGCCGCGAAGATGTCCGGCGGGAACCCTCCGGCGTGGTCCTCCATCGTGGACAACACCACCGCCGGCCGGTTCACCGCCAGCGCCAACTGGGGTGTGTCGACGTACTCGGCGCAGCGGTACGGCGCCGACTACCGGTACGCGGAGCCGGTCGCGGCCAGTGACGCCGCCTGGTACAAGTTCAACGTCCCGGCCACCGCCAACTACCGGGTCGACGCCTGGTGGCCGGCGACCTCCGGATACAACGGTGCCACCCCGTACATCGTCGCCACGACCACCGGCAACCGGACGATCGTCGTCGACCAGCGGGCCACCGGCGGGCAGTGGCGGTCCCTCGGCACGTTCACGCTGCCGGCTGGGGACGCCAACCGGGTGGCGGTGAGCCGGTGGAGCAGCACCACCGGCCTGGTCGTCGCCGACGCCGTACGCCTCACCCGCGTCTGACCCCGCCGCCCGCCGCGGCTTGACCCGCCCGTCCTGACTTGATCGACTCGACTTCCCGGAAGTCGGGGTGTCCCACGCGCGAGGATGCCCCGACTTCAAGGAACCCGAGTGGATCTTTTGAGTGGTGGGGGCGCGACCGAATGGTCACGCCCCCACCGTCAGTTCAGGAGCGGGAGCAGGTGGCCCCGTTGAGCGTGAAGCTGGTCGGTGACGAGTACGCCCCGCTCAGCGTCCCCTGATACCCGAAGCTGGCCGTGCCGCCGGGTGGGACGGACCCGTTGTGGCTGACGTTCCGCGCGGTCACCGTGGACCCGCTCTGGCTCACCGTGGCGTTCCACGAGTTGGTGACCTGCTGCCCGCTGGGCAGGCTGTAGGTCAACGTCCAACCGTTGATCGGGCTGGACCCGGTGTTGGTGATCTGCACGTCGGCCGTGAAGCCGCTGTTCCACGAGTTCGGCGTGTACTTCACCGCGCACCCGGCACCGCCCGGCGGCGGGGTGGTCGGGGGCGGGGTGGTCGGCGGCGGGGTGGTGGGCGGAGTGCCGCCGCCGTTGACCGCAGCCGAGAACGAGGTCACCGCCAGGCCGACGCCACCCTGCCAGGGCTCGAAACCGGCCTGGATGCTGGTCAGGTACCAACTGTTGGTGATCGCGCCCCGGTTACGGACATCGTTGATGAAATCCAGCACACTGAAGTTCAGGCTGGAGATCGCGGACGGCGCGACGTAGGAGATGACGTTGTTTCCGCCGTTGTTGCCCCGCCAGACCTCCCAGGTCCGGCCGGCCAGGTTGGTCGTGCCGACCACCGAGCCGATGGGCTGGATCGGGCCCTGCCGGTTGAGCCAGATCATGATCTCCATCTGGTTCACCCCGTCCCGCTTGGGCGACGGGTCCAGCCAGATGTCGTACGACGCGTTGTAGGTGGCGCCGCTGACATAGCGGTAGGAGATGCTGCTGGTGGCGCTGCTGATCTGGCTCACCTGGATCGGCAGGTTCGTGCCGGGGGAGCAGTTGGTGTAGTGACATCCGAAGAAGACCGAGGGGTACGCCGTGGGCGCCCCGTTGGTGGGGCTGCTGCCGTTCAGGGTGGTGATCTCGAAGCCGGTGCCGGTGACGTTGATGCACTGCTGGGCGGTCGTGCCCCAACGGTTGTTCTGCACCACGTACCGGCTCTGGATGACGGCCGAGCCGTACTGTTCGCAGATCTGGGTGTCGGCGGAGGCGTTGCCGCCGAGCGCTACGGCGACGAGCGAGCCGCTGAGCAGCAGGCCGGCGGCGACCAGAGCCCGAAGTGGACGTTTCATGACGCTCCTTGACTGCGGCGCATGCCCGGGCGCCGGACGGTGGTGGGGGGCAGTGCGGGAGCGCTCCCACGCTCAACGACACATTTACATGTCTGATATCGCGGCGCAACCGTACGCGTCAAACTGGTGAATTGTGAGGATTGCCATTCCCCCGCCGGACGGGCGACGGAGGACGGCCAGCTAAGCGGCGCGGGCCGCCGACGAGCGGCTATGGGCGGGCCGATCGGGCCTGGTGTGCGCCGATCGCTCCGAGTAGCGTGTTGCCTCCAACGCGTGCCGCTCCCCCTCCGGAGGCGTTAACCACCATGGGTGGCTCCCCCCTGCGCATCCTCGTCGTCGGCGCGGGCATCGCCGGTTTGGCCGTGGCCCGGGCGCTGCGCCTGGCGGGCTTCCGGCCCGACGTCACGGACAAGCTGCCACCGGGGGAGTCCACCGAAACCGGTCTCTACCTGCCCGGCAATGCCGCCCGGGCGCTGCACGGGCTCGACCTGCACGACCCGGTTCGTCCGCTCGGGCAGGTGATCCACCGGCAGCGGTTCTTCGACGCGGCTGGCGTGCAACTCTGCGAGGTCGACCTCGACACCCTCTGGGCCGGCGTCGGCGAATGCCGGGCGTTGCCTCGGGCCGACCTGCACCGGGTGCTGCTCAGCGGCGCCGGTGGCGCCGTCCGGCACGGAGCTGAGGTCCGCACCCTGGACCTGCTTCCGGGCGCGGTCGGCGTCACCTTCACCGACGGCACCACCACCGAGTACGACCTGGTCATCGGCGCCGACGGGCCGCGCTCCTCGGTCCGCGCGCTGGCCGCGCTCGGCGGGCCGCCTCGCCCGGTCGGGCAGGTGGTCTACCGGGCCGTGCTGCGCGACGGCCCACGGGTCACCGAGTGGACCGCCCTGCTCGGCCAGCGCTCCGGTTTCCTGATGGTGCCGATCGGTGCGGGGCGGCTGCACCTCTACGCCGACGAGGCCGGCACCGAGGAGCCCGCCGAACCACTGGCCCGGCTCCGCGAACTCTTCGCCGACTACCGCGGTCCCGTGCCCGAGGTGCTGGCGGCACTCGACGAGGTACACGTCGGAATCACCGACGAGGTGGAGTTGGGCCGCTGGTACCGGGGGCGGATCCTGCTTGTCGGGGACGCCGCGCACGCCACCGCGCCGACGCTGTCCCAGGGCGCGGCCATGGCGCTGGAGGACGCCGTGGTGTTGGCCGAGTCGCTGCACGCCGCCAGCAGCGTCGAGGCAGCACTCGTGGCGTACGAGAGTCGTCGCCGTCCGCGTACCCGATGGGTGCGGGACCGGACCCGGGACCGCAACCGGACGAGGGACGTGCCGCCGGCGCTGCGCGACCCGGTGCTGCGCGGACGCGGCGGCCGAATCTTCGGTGAGCACTACCGCCTACTGCTCGGCCCGCTGTAGCCCCGTTGGAGATCGTGTCACGCCACCCCACGCGGCGTTGCGACCTGCCGGGGACTATCCTCCTTGCGGATGACGGCCCGCCGATAACCAGCGTGTGCCGAGCGGGACAACCGAGAACCGGAGGCCACTCGTGACCACCGTCGCACCCAAGCCGGTCGTGACCCGGCCCTGGCCGGTCCGGGAGCCGGTCAAGGGGTCGGCCATCGCGCGGCTGCTGCGAACCACGGACGCGAAGCAGATCGGGATCATGTACATGATCACCGCGTTCGTGTTCTTCATGATCGGTGGCCTGATGGCCCTGATCATGCGGGCTGAGCTGGCCCGACCCGGGCTGCAGTTCCTGTCGCCTGAGCAGTACAACCAGCTCTTCACGATGCACGGCACGATCATGTTGCTGTTCTTCGCGACGCCGATCGTGTTCGCCTTCGCGAACTACATCGTGCCGATCCAGATCGGCGCGCCCGACGTTTCCTTCCCCCGGCTGAACAGCTTCGCCTACTGGCTGTACCTGTTCGGCGGCACGATGGCGACCGCCGGGTTCATCACCCCGGGTGGCGCGGCTGACTTCGGCTGGTTCGCGTACGCGCCGTTGAGCAGCGTGGAGCACTCGCCCGGCGTCGGCGCCAACATGTGGATCATGGGTCTGGCCATCTCCGGCCTGGGCACGATCCTCGGCGCGGTGAACATGATCACCACGGTGCTGACCCTGCGCGCGCCCGGCATGACCATGTTCCGGATGCCGATCTTCACGTGGAACATCCTGGTCACCAGCCTGCTGGTGATCCTGGTCTTCCCGCTGCTGGCCGCCGCGCTGTTCGCGCTCGCCGCGGACCGCATCCTCGGCGCCCACGTGTACGACCCGGCAACCGGTGGGCCGATGCTCTGGCAGCACCTGTTCTGGTTCTTCGGGCACCCCGAGGTGTACATCGTCGCGCTGCCGTTCTTCGGCATCATCAGCGAGGTCATCCCGGTCTTCTCCCGCAAGCCGATCTTCGGTTACAAGGGTCTGGTCGCCGCGACCGTCGCGATCGCCGCGCTCTCCATGAGCGTCTGGGCGCACCACATGTTCGCCACCGGCCAGGTGCTGCTGCCGTTCTTCAGCTTCCTGAGCTACCTGATCGCCGTGCCGACCGGTATGAAGTTCTTCAACTGGATCGGCACCATGTGGCGGGGCCAGATCAGCTTCGAGACACCCATGCTCTGGGCGATCGGCTTCCTGGTCACGTTCCTCTTCGGTGGTCTCACCGGTGTGCTGCTGGCCAGCCCGCCGATCGACTTCCACGTGTCGGACTCGTACTTCGTGGTGGCGCACTTCCACTACGTGCTCTTCGGCACCATCGTGTTCGCGGTCTTCGCCGGCATCTACTTCTGGTTCCCGAAGATGTTCGGCCGAATGCTCGACGAGCGCCTGGGCAAGGTGCACTTCTGGCTCACCATGATCGGCTTCCACACCACGTTCCTGGTGCAGCACTGGCTCGGCAACGAGGGCATGCCTCGCCGGTACGCCGACTACCTGCCCAGTGACGGCTTCACCACACTGAACATGATCTCCACGATCGGCGCGTTCATCACCGGTATCTCGACGCTGCCGTTCATCTACAACTGCTGGAAGTCGTACAAGACCGGCCCGGTGGTCGAAGTGAACGACCCCTGGGGTCACGGCAACTCCCTGGAGTGGGCGACCAGCAGCCCGCCGCCGCTGCGCAACTTCGACAAGATGCCCCGCATCCGCTCCGAGCGGCCGGCGTTCGACGCGAAGTTCCCCGAACTGGCCGCCGGCGGCCAGAGCGTGGCCGGCCCGCCGGAGGGTGGCGCCAAGCCGCTCACCAGCGAGTCGGACGGCGGTGCCAGCTACCGCGAGGACACTGCCAGCGACGTCGACCGGCACTGACCCACAAGCTCAGCAGTACGACGGGCGCCGCCCCCGGGACCACCGGGAGCGGCGCCCGTCCCCATCTCCGGCCCCTGCCACTCCGCGTCCCACCCCCAACCCCCGACCGCGTCGGCCCCGACCGCGTCGGCCCCGACCGCGTCGGCCCCGACCGCGTCGGCCCCGACCGCGTCGGCCCCGACCGCGTCGGCCCCGACCGCGTCGGCCCCGACCGCGTCGGCCCCGACCGCGTCGGCCCCGACCGCGTCGGCCCCGACCGCGTCGGCCCCGACCGCGTCGGCCCCGACCGCGTCGGCCCCGACCGCGTCGGCCCCGACCGCGTCGGCCCCGACCGCGTCGGCCCCGACCGCGTCGGCCCCGACCGCGTCGGCCCCGACCGCGTCGGCCCCGACCGCGTCGGCCCCGACCGCGTCGGCCCCGACCGCGTCGGCCCCGACCGCGTCGGCCCCGACCGCGTCGGCCCCGACCGCGTCGGCCCCGACCGCGTCGGCCCCGACCGCGTCGGCCCCGACCGCGTCGGCCCCGACCGCGTTGATCTAGGGCAGATGGTCGTGGGTAGAGATCACTTGACAGCGATCTGCCCTAGATCGACGCGGGGTGGGGTGGGGTGGGGTGGGTGGGTGGGTGCGGCGGGCCGGTGTTAGCGGGCGGTGGGGGTTAGGTCTGCTTCGGTGGGCGTCGGTAGGGCGGGCTCTGCGGTGTTGCGGCGGCGGCGCAGCTCGATCGGGAGCACCACCAGGGTGACCAGTGCGCCGAGCGCGCCGGTGACCACGAAGCCCCAGAGCGGCGTGCTGGCGTCGATCACCGCGCCGGCGAGCGGCGCGCCGATCGCGATGCCGACGGTGACCGCAGACCCGTGCAGGCCCATCGCCTCACCGCGTACCTCGGCCGGAACCAGGCGGCTGACCGCGTCTGATCCGGCCGCGATGGTCGGCGCGCAGAGCGCGCCGGCCGGGATCAGCGCCAGGCACAGCAGCCACCAGTGCGCTCCGCCCAGCCCGACCGGGATGGTGCACAGTGCGAGTGCGGCGGTCAGTGCCAGCGGGGAGAACGAGCGGTGGACTGCCCCGTAGGCGAACCCGCCGGCCAGTGAGGCGACCGCCCAGATGGCCAGCACCGCGCCGGTCCAGCCGACTTCGCCGCTGGCACGCAGCACGGCGACCACCGCCACGTCGGTGCCGCCGAGCACCAGGGTCGCGGCGGCGCTGAGCGCCAGGACGGCGAGCAGTCGGGGCGTCAGCCACTCCCGGCGCGGCACCCGGCGCCGTGGGCCGGTGGGCTCGGCGGCACCGCGGATCGGTGGGTTGACCAGCCACAGGGCGATGCCGGCGGCGACGATGCCGCCGCCGACCAGGTACATGGTGGTCTGCGCGGAGATCGCGGTGACCAGGGCCACGGCCAACGCCGGGCCGATCATGAAGGACAGCTCCACCGACATCGAGTCCAGTGCGTACGCCGGGCGGCGTTGGTCCTCCGGGACCAGCGCGGCGATCGACTGACGGACCACGGAGAAGATGGGCAGGGCCAGGGAGCCGGCCACGAAGGCGGCGGGCAGCAACAGGGGGTACGGCAGCGAGGGCGCGGTGGACCAGAAGATCGCCTCGGCGATGCCGGTGAGCACCAGAACCGGGCGTAGGCCACGCCGGTCCACCAGTCGGCCGAGTAGCGGCCCACCGATCGCCGCGCCCACGGTGATGGCCGCACCCACCAGGCCAGCGGCCCCATAGCCTCGATCAAGGTCGAACACCACGTGGAAGGTGAGCGTCACCCCGGTCGCGGTGAGCGGGATGCGGGCGAGGACGGCGACCAGCAGCAGCGACCGCAGGCCGGGCAGGGCGAGCGCGCGCCGGTAAGGCTTCATGTTCACGTGGGTCCGTACCTCCGGCGCCATCCTCGACTGGCGGGGGTCCGATGGCCAACCAATTACGCTCTCATGCGGCCCTGATCACAGGCTGGCCGTGCAGGGTCACCCCGGCACCGTCCATGGCGCGGAGTGCCACGTCGGTGGTCGCCGGAGCGACCGCGGCGGTCAACTCAAGCAGGACGGTGGTGGCGAAACCCTCCCGGGCGGCGTCCAGCGCGGTCGCCCGGATGCAGTGGTCGGTGGCGATGCCGACCACGTCGACCTGATCCACGTCGTGCCGGCGCAGCCAGTCGGCCAGGCACTCGCCGTCGTCGGCGTGCCCCTCGAACCCGGAGTACGCCGCCGCGTGCTCGCCCTTGTGGAAGATCGCCTCGACCCGACCAGTGTCCAGATCAGGGTGGAATTCCGAGCCGCTGGTGCCGACCACGCAGTGCCGGGGCCAGGACTCCACGAAGTCGGGCGGATCGCCGAAATGCGCACCGGGGTCGACGTGGTAGTCCTTGGTGGCGACCACGTGCGCCCACCGGTCCGGCTCGGAGGTGAGCAGCCGGGAGATGCCGGCGGCCACCCCCGCGCCGCCCACGACGGCCAGCGAGCCGCCCTCACAGAAGTCGTTCTGCACGTCCACGATGATCAGAGCGTTGGCCATTGGGGGATCCTTCTCCTCGTGGTCGGTCTGGGCGGAGTCCTGGACGAGTTCAGTCGGCGGGTACGACGGTGACCGGCACGGCCGGGTCGCCGGCCGAGAGCTTCAGCCCCTCCCACGGGATGGAGATCAGGCATTCGCGCAGGTGCTCACGGGACTCGTCGAGGGTGGGCAGCGACACGGGCTCGCCGGCGACCACGAACGAGTGCTGGAGCATGCGGTCGTTGGGCTGCCGGTCCGGCACGCCCTGCGGGACGATGATCTCCTCGGTGGCGGTGCCGGTCGGCTTGTGTCGACGAACCGCGACCTTCCGGCCGCCGATGGTCGCCTTGTGCTCGGAGCGCTTCACCACCGGCCGTCCCTCGACCTCGACGAGCTTGTAGACCAGTCCGGCGGTCGGCGCACCTGAGCCGGTGACCACGGCAGTGCCGGCGCCGTACATGTCGACCGGTTCGGCGGCCAGCGAGGCGATCGCGTACTCGTCCAGGTCACCGGAAACGATGATCTTGGTCTCGGTGGCGCCCAGCGAGTCGAGCAGCTCCCGGGACTGCTGAGCGATGACCGCCAGGTCGCCCGAGTCGATCCGTATCGCCCGTAGCTCTGGCCCGGCCACCGCGATGGCGTTGCGGATGCCCTGGCTGATGTCGTACGTGTCGACCAGCAGCGTGGTGTCCTTGCCCAACGTGGCGACCTGCGAGGCGAACGCCGCCCGCTCGTCGTCATGCAGCAGGGTGAACGCGTGCGCCGCGGTGCCCGCCGTCGGGATGCCGTAGCGCGCGCCGGCGGCGAGGTTGGACGTGAACCGGAACCCGGCCAGGTACGCGGCCCGCGCCGCGGCCACCGCCGCCTCCTCGTGCGCCCGACGCGACCCCATCTCGATCAGCGCCCGGCCCCGCGCCGCGGTCACCATCCGCGCCGCCGCTGCGGCCACCGCGCTGTCATGGTTGAGCACGGAGAGCGCCACCGTCTCCAGCACCACGCACTCGGCGAAACCGCCAGAGACGGTCAGGATCGGTGAGCCGGGGAAGAACAGTTCACCCTCGGCGTACCCGTCGATGTCGCCGGTGAAGCGGTAGTCGGTGAGCCAGGCCGCCGCCGCGTCGTCGACCACCCCGGTCCGCAGCAGGAAGTCGACCTCCGTGGGGTCGAATCGGAAGTCGCGGATCAGCTCGATCAGCCGGGCCGTGCCGGCGACCACGCCGTACCGCCGGCCGCTCGGCAACCGGCGGCTGAACACCTCGAAGACACAACGGCGGTCGGCGGTGCCGTCCTTCAGTGCCGCGCTGACCATGGTCAGCTCGTAGTGGTCGGTCAGCAGCGCGGGGCGGTGGGTACTCACCGCCCCAGCCTAAGGTTCAGCTCCGGTCGCTGCCGTCGTGGCCCGGGATAGCGCGCAGCGCGGCCCACAGCTCGGCCCGGCCGGTCACGCCGAGCTTGGCGTAGATCCGCTGGAGGTGGTTCTCCACAGTGCGCGCCGAGAGGTAGAGCCGTTCGGCGATGGCCCGGCTGGGCGCACCGTGCGCGGCGAGACGGGCCACCTGCCACTCCCGCTCGGTGAGCACCGGCGCGCCCGCCTCCAGTGCCGGCGTCCGGATCAGGTCACAGCGCCCGAGCAACCCGGCCAGGCGTTCCCGGGCATCGTTGGCCGCCGCCGAGTGCTCCCGGCGTAACCGCTGCACGGCCTGGGAGGTGGCCTCGGCTGCGTACACGCTCAAATCGAGCGCGGCATAGTCGTCGGCGACCGCGAGCAGATCTGTGGCGGAGTCGGTCACCGCGGCGCGGGCGTGCCGGGCCAGCAGCGGCGGGAGCACCCCGTCGACCCGCTCGGAGAGCTCGGCGAGGCGCTGCGCGACGGTGCGCCGACCACCATCGGAGCAGGTGGGCCCGACCGGCATGCCGGCCTGATCCAGCCGGACGAGATCGTGTAGGACGTGCACCTCGTGCCCGGCGAAACCATCCGACCGCAGCCGGTCCACCAGGTCGCCGAGGTGCTTGACCGCGCCCGGCAGGTCGCCCGACGCGGCGAGCGTCGCACCCCGGGCCTGCTCCAGCCACGGGTAGAGCACGGCCATGCCCGGCGCGTGGGTGCGGTCCGCCTCGGCCATCGCCGCGGCCGCCTGCGCGGCGTCACCGCGCAGCGCCGCCGACTGGGCGCGCTCGGCCTGGGCCAGACCGGCGTAGACCCGGCTGGTGGCCAGCACCGCGCAGGCACCCAGCGAGGCCCGCATGGCCGCGTCGCTCTGCCCGCGCAGCCGGCACGCGTACGCCTGAAGGATGGCCAGGTAGCCGGTGCCGAGCCGGAAGTCCCCGGCACCAGCCAGGTCGGCGAACTCGTCCGCCACGATCGCGTCGATCCCGGCCAGGTCGCCGGTGAGCATGAGCCTGGTGCCCCGGGCCAGCTCCAGGGCCAGTTGCAGGTACGGCATGTCGGTGCGCCAGTTGGCAGCGGCGGAGTGCACCTGGGCGATCGCCTTACCGCTGCGGTTCAGTTGGCCCTGCGCGGCCTGGACATACGCGATGGTGGAACGGGCCAGCTCGCGGGCGGCGACGCCGGCCGCCGGCCGGTCCAGTACGCGTTGGCTGAGCCGCACCGCAGTGTCCGTGTCGAGTCGGTGCAGGCGCATGATCGCTTCGAAGGCGTGCACCCGGGACCGGTCGGCGGAGTCGCTGACCTGCTCGACCCGGCTCGCGATCTCCTCCACCGTGGACTCCCGGCTCAGCCCCCAGTAGCTGACCATCCCGCGCACGGTCAGCCAGCGGCACAGCCGTCGCTCGTCGCCGGGCTCGGGAGTCACCGCGTCGAGGACGTCGATCGCCTCGTCGGGCCGGTCGGCGAACATCAGGATGGTCGCCAGCAGTTCGGCCGCGTCGGAGCCGCCGTCCGCGTTCAGCGCGGCACGCGCCAGGCGGGTGGCCAGCGGCACGTCGTAGCGGGTGAACGCCTGGACCGCGGCGTCCACCAGCAGGGCCGGGTCCTGTGCGGTGCCCGAGTCGAGTCGCCAGACGGCCACCCGCAGCAGGTCGTCGCGGCGGCGCTTGCCGACCTGCTCCAGCAGCTCCGCGAGGTGTGCCTGAAGTCGGCGGGTACGGCTGACCGGGCAGCGTCGGCGCATCACCTCGCCGTAGAGCGGGTGAGCCAACCGGACGTTGGTCCGCCGGTCGTGCTGGACCACGCTGATCAGCCCGCGTTCCTCCGCGGTCTCCACGTCCACCTGGTCGGCGGCCTGCTTGAGCAGGTGCAGGCCGAGTGGTTCGCCGAACGCCACCAGCTCGACGACCGCGCGGACGCCGTCGGTGAGCTTCCCGACCCGGGTGTCGATCAGGTCGGTCAGGTTGGGCGCCAGCTCCAGTCGCCCGGTCCACTTCCAGATCCCGTAGGTCTGCTTCAACTCCGCGCTGCCGCTGGCGGCGTGCACCAACTCCCGCAGCAGCAGCGGATTTCCTGCCGACAGCCGGCCGAGCCGGTCGGCCGAGTTGTCATCGACCGGGCCGCCCAGGATCGCCGCCAGCAGGCCAGCGGTCTCCGCCTGCGGCATCGGGGTCAGCTCGACGTGCTCGACCAGGTCGTCGGTCCAGAGTGCGCGGATCGGCAGCGGGATCTGCTCGCCGTCGCGCAGGGTGCCGACCACGGTAGCGTTCTCCGCGCGGGCGACCAGGTGCACGAGTGCCGCCGAGGGCGGATCGAGCAGGTGGGCATCGTCGATGGCGAGCACGATCCGTCGGCCAGCCGCCTGCTGTTGCAGCACGTTGAGCGCCCAGCGCAGGATGCCGGCGGGGGAGAGGCCCTGAGGCTGCTCGGCGGGGAGGACCTGCACCAGCCCGCCGAACGGCAGCGCGGCGGTGGTGGCGCTGGCCGCGATGGTCCAGATGGCGAACCGGTCGGTGGGCAGGGCGCTGACGCCCTCGCGCAGCAACCGGCTCTTGCCGATGCCCGCGCTGCCGCTGAAGAAGAGCCCTCGGCCAGCCTCGCCGGTGACCGCCGCCAGCAGGCGGTTCAGCTCATCGGTCCGGCCGACGAACCTCCATGGACTCATCCGCGCAGCATATCGATCGGAATCCGTCCGCGCCCGAACCGTCACCCAACGAAGTTGAGTAATCGCACAATTACCGGTGAGTATCCGAGGTGTTCCGCCCGGCTATCGGCCCGCCCGTAGTCTTCCGACATCCGGGTTTCCTCGCCGGAATTTTCAGACGACCGGGCAACCGGTCACCTGCCCTGGGAGGCCGCCTGATGAAGCAGGGCCCTCTCCCCTCGGTCGAGTCGCCGGACGACATGGCCAGCCCAACCGACCTGCCCAGCTGCGGCCCGCTGCCCACCCGGGTGGGCGTGACCGGCCCCGGCCCGGAGGAGCCGCTCGGCGTGGTGGCCGTCGGCCCGGCCGGTGCCGAGCGGCGCGCCGTGCTCGCCACCCTGCTGGGGCTCGACCCGGTCATGCTCACCGTGCCGGCGGGCAGTTGGTTGGTGGTGCGCGACGCCAAGGTGCCCACCCGGGCGGCGTTCGTGCCGGGTTACCGGCTGCCGCACTCGTATGGCGCGGACCGAGACGCCGCCGGCCCGGCACTGGCCCGTCCGCCCCGGCGGGTCGAGCTGAGCGTGCCGGAGCCACTGTTGCGGCACTTCACCCTCATCGACGTTCCGGACACCGTCACGCTCGGCCTGGCCGGCAACCGGGTGCTGCTCGACGCGGTGGGCCGAGCCGGTGCGCTGCTCTTCGTGATCGCCGCCGACCAGGCGTTCACCGCCGCTGAGCTGAACCTGCTCGCCGAGGTCGCCCCGACCTCGGTGGAGGTCGTCTTCGCGGTCACCCCCGGTGCGGCGGGTTGGGCCCCGCTGACCGACGGCGCGGCGACTACGGAGGGCGCGGGGGCGTCCGTCCCGTCGGCCGGCAGTGGCGCCACAGAGATGGATGCGGCCGCGGTGACCGTTGCGGCGCACCGGGCGGCGCTACTGGCCGCGGTGCCGTCACTGGCCGGAGCGCGGTGGTGCCCGGTCGACGACGCCGAGTCCGCCGCCGACCTGCGGCGGACTCTGGTGGGTTGGTCGTCGCGTGAGGGGTTGCAGCGGGCCAGCGTCGACCCACCGGTGCTGCCAGGCCAGCACGGCCGGGTCGTGGTGGCCGCCGACCCGGGGGACTGGTCCGAGCGGCTCGACCGGCACACCCGCTCGTGTGCGCAGCGGATCCGCCAGCACCTCGCATTGGAACTGGCGAACATCCACCTGCGGGCAGTCCAGGAGATCGTGTTCGGGGTCGGTTGCGCGGGCCTACCGGACCTACTGGACCGGGAGATGGCGGCGTTGTCGCTGTTGGCCACCGCGCAGTGCGACCAGGCGGTGCGCGGCATCATGGCCGACGTCGCGACCCGGGTGCTCGGCGCGCCGCCGACCGAAGGTGTGCGACGGCGGATCGCCACCGCCGTGCAGTACGGTCTGGCCGATCACCGGCCCGGCCACGAGCTGGACAAGGTTCTGCTCATCACCAGCACCGCGGGGGTGGCCGGCCTGACCGGCCCGGACGCCATCGATGCTCTTGCCAGCTATCCGACGGCGTCCCGCGACGAGGTGCTCCCGCCGGTCGCGGTGGCGCTCTCCGGCGGGTGCTGGCAGCAGTGGCGTACGCCCGGCAACGACGACCACAGCGCAGCGCGGGCCTGGTCCCAGCGGGCGGTGCGCGAGGTCGAGTTGGGGTTGTCCCGGGAGATCTCCCGACGGTTCGAGGTGATCCGCCTCTCGCTGGGCGCGGTGCTCTCCGATGCAATCGATCACGGCATCCTGCTCGCCTGACGGCGTGGCCGCTCCTCGGTCCGGGTCCGCACCGCACCGCGCGTCCGATGACGTCCGGGGCGGGTCGGGGGTGCCCGGGGTGGGCGATCCACGCCGGGCCGGCGTTCCGGTTCCTCGGTTCCGGGAAACCGGTGGCACGATGGGGGGCATGGCGGCTCCGCAGGTTGCACCGGTCGAGACGCCGGCCACTGATGAGGTGCCGGCGTCCGACCGGCAGTGGGTGACGATCGTGTGGGACGACCCGGTCAATCTGATGACGTACGTGACCTGGGTCTTTCAGAAGCTTTTCGGCTACAGCCGGGAGAGGGCCGAGCAACTGATGCTGGACGTGCATCACAAGGGCCGTGCCGTGGTCTCCACCGGTGCCCGGGAGCGGATGGAGCACGACGCGTCGCAGCTGCACGCGTACGGGCTGTGGGCGACGGTGGACCGATCGTGAGCATGTTCCGTCGCCAGGCCGGCCGCTACGTCGCCACCTTCGCCGTCGACGAGGTGCGGGTGCTGCGCAAGGTCGCCTCCGAGGTGGTCGGCCTGCTCACCGATGGCTTCGACCACACCGACCCGGTCGTGGGTCGGCTCTTCCCGGCGGTCTATCCGCAGGACGCTCCCGGCACGGCCGAGTTCCGCCGCTACACCGAGGGCGACCTGAAGACCGGGAAGATCGATCAGGCGGGGGCGATCCTTGCCGCGCTGCCCGACGATGCCGGCGGTGAGGTGCGGTTGGACGCCGAGGCGGCCGAGGCGTGGTTGCGGGCGCTGAACGACGCCCGCCTCGCGATGGGCGTCCGACTGGAGATCAAAGACGGCACGGACCTGGGTGAGGAGTTGGACGACGCGGTCGCTGACGACCCGGGTTCCAGCCGGGTGTTCCAGCTTTCGGTCTACGCGTACCTCGGGTATTTGCAGGAATCGCTGCTCAACGCCTTGATCGACTAAGCGTGACCGGCACCACTTCGGTCCGTGCTCATCAGGCGTTAGGCTGGTCCACGTGCTGAGTATCGACCGGTCGATCATCGACGCGATCGTCGCCCACGCGCGCCGGGATCACCCCGACGAGGCGTGCGGCGTGGTCGCCGGTCCCGTCGGCAGCGACACCCCGACCCGGCACATCCCGATGGACAATGTCGCGCGGTCGATGACCTTCTACGAGTTCGACTCGATGGAACACCTGCGGGTGTGGCGGGAGATGGACGACCGGGACGAGGAGCCCGTGGTCATCTACCACTCGCACACCGCCACCGAGGCATACCCGTCGCGGACTGATGTCTCGTTCGCCGGTGAGCCGGGTGCGCACTACCTGCTCGTCTCGACCCGTGAGCCCGACGCGGAGGAGATCCGGTCGTTCCGGATCGTCGACGGCGTGGTCACCGAGGAGCCGGTCCGGGTCGTGGGGGCCGGCGTCGATCCGCACGCCGTCCAGTCGTACATGTTCGGGCAGAGCCCGGCGACGGTCGACTACGAGTGTTCCGGCCGCTGACCCGTCAGCGTCCGCACCCTTCTCGTCCCGTCACCGTAGGCACACCTGATCGAGGAGCTCGACATCATGGCCATTGAGGTTCGCATCCCCACCATCCTGCGCAGCTACACCGGCGGCGCCAAGGTCGTCGACGGCACCGGCGACACTCTCGCCGATCTGCTCAGCGACCTGGATTCCCGGCACGGCGGCCTGCGCGGCCGGCTGATCACCGAGGCTGGCACGCTGCACCGCTTCGTCAACGTCTACGTGAACGACGAGGATGTCCGCTTCCTCGGTGCGCTGGACGCCAAGCTCTCCGACGGCGACAGCGTCACCATCCTGCCGGCCGTGGCGGGCGGCGCGTTCGGCTTCGCCGCTGCCGCGGCGATCAGTTCGCACAGCGCCGCTGCCGCGGCGATCAGTTCGCACAGCGCCGCTGCCGCGGCTCGCTGAGGTCGGCCGCCATGGCGCGGTACGACAGCCTGCTCGACGCCTGTGGGGGTACGCCGCTGGTCGGGCTGCCCCGGCTCTCGCCGACGGTGCCCGACGGGGCACCGCCGGTGCGGCTCTGGGCCAAGCTGGAGGACCGGAACCCCACCGGCAGCATCAAGGACCGCGCGGCGATGTTCATGGTCCGTGCGGCGGAGGAGGCCGGCCGGCTCCGGACGGGTGACACCATCCTCGAGCCGACGAGTGGAAACACCGGCATCTCGTTGGCGATGGTGGCCAAGCTGCGCGGCTACCGGTTGGTCTGCGTGATGCCCGAGAACGTCTCCACCGAGCGGGTCCAACTGCTCCGAATGTACGGGGCCGAGATCATCTTCTCGCCGGCGGCGGGTGGTTCCAACCAGGCGGTCGCCACCGCCAAGCAGATCTCGGCCGAGCACCCGGACTGGGTGATGCTCTACCAGTACGGCAACGAGGCCAACGCGCGGGCGCACTACGAGACGACCGGGCCGGAGTTGCTGCACGACCTGCCCACCATCACGCACTTCGTGGCCGGGCTCGGCACCACCGGCACCCTGATGGGCACCGGGCGTTACCTGCGGGAGAAGGTCGACGGCATTCAGGTCGTTGCCGCCGAGCCGCGCTACGGCGAGCTGGTCTACGGCCTGCGCAACATCGACGAGGGGTACGTGCCGGAGCTCTACGACGCCACGGTGCTCAACCGGCGTTTCTCGGTCGGCACCCGGGACGCGGTGCTGCGCACCCGCCAGCTCGTGGAGGTGGAGGGGATCTTCGCTGGCTTCTCCACGGGCGCCATCCTGCATGCCGCACTCGCGGTGGCGCACGAGGCGGTCCGCGACGGGCGGCGAGCCGACGTGGCCTTCGTGGTCTGCGACGGCGGCTGGAAGTACCTGTCCACCGGCGCGTACGGCGGCACGCTCGCTGATGCCGAGGACGCCCTGGAGGGGCAGCTCTGGGCCTGACCGAATTGGTCTTCCCACGTGCGGGCCGTCGATGTACGTCGACGGCCCGTACGCTGCCCGCCGCACCGTGAGCGGGTGTCACGTTCGTGACAACTTCCGTTGGATCATTCTTGCTGCCGGGTGCTCCAGCGTAGGCTGCGCAGCGTGACGTACGCGTCGGTAGAGATCATGTCTGAGGCAACGGCCGGCACGGATGCTACTGACAGTAACAGCGAGACAACTCGATGCGACTGACCGTTCTGGGAAGCGCCGGCAGTTTTCCTGGCCCCGAGTCGCCCTGCTCGGCCTATCTCGTCGAGGCCGACGGCTTCCGGCTCCTGGTCGACTTCGGTTCGGGGTCGCTGTCCAGCCTCCAGCGGTACGCGGGGCTGCACGCCCCGGACGCGATCCTGCTGACCCATCTGCACTGCGACCACATGTTCGACGCCGTGTTGTACGTGGTGGTGCGCCGGTACGCCCCGGACGGCCCCTTCCCGGCACTGCCGGTGTACGCGCCCTCCGGTGCCCCGGACCGGCTCAGTGCCGCCTACGGCGACGAAAGTTCGGTGGAGGACGTCTACCAGTTCTACGCCCTGCAGCCGGGCACCTTCCCGATCGGCCCGTTCGCGGTCACCGTCGACCGGGTCAATCACCCCGTCGAGACGTACGGGGTGCGGCTGGAGCACGGCGGCCGGTCGCTGTGCTATTCGTCGGACACCGCGCCCTGTGAGGCGCTGCTGCGGCTGGCCCAGAACGCCGACGTCTTCCTCTGCGAGGCCAGCTACCTCGACGGCATGGACAACCCGCCGGATCTGCACCTGACCGGCCGCGAGGCTGGTGAGGCGGCGACGAAGGCCGAGGTGGGCCGGCTGCTGCTCACCCATCTCGTGCCTGCCTGGGGCAGCGAGGCGCACACGTTGGAGTCGGCCGCCACGGCGTACACCGGACCGATCGACGTGGTGCGACCCGGCGCCAGTTACGACGTCTGACCCACCACGTCCTGCGTGGGACGGCGGGGCCGCGGTGTTGTGCCGTAGTGTTCGCCGGCCGGTCAGCGGACCGTCGCCTGGCGCACCGGTGGCACCCGCACGGTGTGGGCATGCGGATCGCCATCGTGACCGAGTCGTTCCCACCGGACGTCAACGGCGTCGCGCACTCCGTGGTGCGCACGGCGGAGCACCTGCTTGAACGTGGCCACGAGCCGGTGGTCATCGCGCCCGCCCCGCCCGGTGCCGGCCGGCAGAGCATCGACCGGCTGCCGTATCCGGTGGTGCGCATCCCCAGCGTGCCGCTGCCCCGCTACCAGGGCTTCCGGCTGGGTGTGCCGACCACCACCCGGTTGACCGGGGCGCTGCTGTCGGCCGAGCCGGACGTGGTCCACCTGGCCAGTCCGTTCGTCCTCGGCGCACGGGCGGCCACGGTGGCCAGCCGGCGCGGGCTGCCCACGGTGGCGGTCTACCAGACCGATGTGGCGGCGTACGCGCGGGCGTACCGGGTGAGCTGGGGTGAGGCGGCGGCCTGGCGTCGGATCCGGGAGATCCACAACTCGGCCCAGCGCACCCTCGCCCCGTCCACCCGTGCCGCCGCCGACCTGATCGCCAACGGTGTGCAGCGGATCTGGCTGTGGCGCCGCGGCGTGGACGCCGTCCGCTTCGATCCGGCCAAACATTGTGCGGCACTCCGGGACCGGCTGGCACCCAACGGTGAGCTGCTGGTCGGCTACGTCGGCCGGCTCGCCCCGGAGAAGCGGGTGGAGCTGCTGGCGGCGACGTCGCGGCTGCCCGGCGTACGGGTGGTGGTGGCCGGCGACGGTCCGGCCCGCCGCCAGCTGGCCCGGGAGCTGCCTGGGGTGACCTTCCTGGGCGTGCAGCACGGCGAGGACCTGGCCCGGCTCTACGCCAGCCTGGACCTGTTCGTACACACCGGACCGCACGAGACCTTCGGCCAGACCATCCAGGAGGCGCTGGCCTCCGGGGTGCCGGTCGTGGCACCGGCCAGCGGCGGCCCGGTCGACCTGGTCGACCAGGGGGTGACCGGGCTGCTGGTGCCGCCGGACGACGGCGACGCGCTGGCCGCCGCGGTGGCCGACCTGGCCGGCGACGCCGACCGGCGGCGGGCCTACGGGCGGGCCGCCCGGGTCGCGGTCAGTCGGCGTAGCTGGGCGTCCGTCGGCGACGAGCTGATCGGGCACTACCACGCGGTACGCGCCGTGGCGGCGACCGTTGGCCTCCCGGCCGCGTCGTGACCGGGACTGCCGACGGGCTGCGGATCGTGCGGCTCGCCAACTTCGTGACGGCACGCTCCGGTGGTCTGCGTACCGCGCTGCGGCACCTCGGGGAGGGCTACCGGGCGGCCGGGCACGATCCGGTGCTGGTGATACCCGGCCAGAGGGCCGCCGACGAGTCGTACCCGTGGGGTCGGGTCATCACTGTGCCCGGCCCGGAGCTGCCCGGCAGCGGCGGTTACCGGCTGCTGACCGGTCGGCGCCGGTTGGCCCGGCTGCTCACCGACCTGGCGCCGGACCGGTTGGAGGTCTCCGACCGGTCGTCGCTGCGGTGGACGGGACGGTGGGCGCGGGCACACGGGGTGCCGTCGGTGCTGGTGTCGCACGAGTCGCTGACCGGGCTGCTCGGCCAGTGGGGCGTGCCGGACGCGCTGCGCCGGCCGATCGCCGACCGGCTCAATCGGGCGACCAGCCGGGCGTACGACCGGATCGTCTGCACGACCCGGTGGGCTGCCGAGGAGTTCGACCGGATCGGCGCCGACAACGTGGACCTGGTGCCACTCGGGGTGGACCTGGACACCTTCCACCCGGACCGGGCCGACCCAGTGCTGCGCGAGCGGTACGCCGACTCTGTCGAGTTGTTGTTGGTGCACTGCGCCCGGCTGTCCCCGGAGAAGCGGCCGGAGTTGGCCGTGCAGGCGTTGGCCGAGTTGCGCCGGGAGGGCGTACCGGCGGTGCTGGTGATGGCCGGCGACGGCCCGCTGCGCGGCGCGCTGGCCCGGCGGGCGGCGGGGCTGCCGGTCACGTTCACCGGCTTCCTGCCGGACCGCGCGGCGGTGGCCGCGTTGTTGGCCAGCGCGGACGTGGTGCTGGCACCCGGCCCGGTGGAGACCTTCGGCCTCGCCGGGCTGGAGGCGCTGGCCTGTGGCACCCCGGTGGTGGTCAACGCGGCGAGCGCGCTGCCCGAGGTGGTCGGTGCGGCCGGGCTGGCCGCGTACGGCTCGGGGAGTCGATGGCCGCCGCGGTGAACCGCCTGGCGGCCCGGCCGGAGGCGGAGCGGCGGCGGAACGCCCGGGCCAGGGCCGAGGAGTTCGGGTGGCCGGCGGCGGTCACCGGGTTTCTCAGGGTGCACGACGTGAACGCTGGTCGGGGCACCCCGAGCGAGGTGACTCACCGCACCGCATAGGGTGCAGGCATGGCGCGACCTGACGGGCGAGGGCCCTCTCAACTTCGACCGGTGACCCTGACCCGAGGCTGGAGCACCCATCCGGAGGGCTCGGTGCTCGTCGAGTTCGGCGGCACCCGGGTGCTCTGCACGGCAAGCGTCACCGAGGGGGTGCCCCGCTGGCGCAAGGGTTCCGGGCTCGGCTGGGTGACCGCCGAGTACGCGATGCTGCCCCGGGCCACCAACACCCGCTCCGACCGGGAGAGCGTCAAGGGCCGGGTCGGTGGCCGCACACACGAGATCTCCCGGCTGATCGGCCGTAGCCTGCGAGCCAGCATCGACCTCAAGGCGCTCGGCGAGAACTCGGTGGTGCTCGACTGCGACGTGCTCCAGGCCGACGGTGGCACCCGCACGGCCGCGATCACCGGCGCGTACGTGGCGTTGCACGACGCGGTGGGCTGGCTTGCCGCCCGCAAGGCGTTGACCGCCAAGCCGGAGAAGGTGATGCACCGGTCGGTGTCGGCGGTCAGCGTCGGGATCGTCGCCGGCGAGGCGCGGCTCGACCTCTGCTACGAGGAGGACGTCGCCGCCGAGGTGGACATGAACGTGGTGTGCACCGGTGCGGGTGACTTCGTCGAGGTGCAGGGCACCGGCGAGGCGGGCGTGTTCGCCCGGGACCAGCTCGACAGTCTGCTCGACCTGGCCGTGGCGGGCTGCAACGAGTTGGCCGAAGCCCAGCGGAAGGCTCTCCTGTGAACAAGGTCCTGCTCGCCACCCGTAACCGTAAGAAGCTGGTGGAGCTTCAGCGGATCCTGGACGGCGCGCTCGGCGCGCACCGGATCGCCCTGCTCGGGCTGGACGACGTCGAGCAGTACGCGGAGCTGCCGGAGACCGGCCTGACCTTCGGCGAGAACGCGCTGATCAAGGCGCGGGAGGGGTGCCGGCAGAGCGGGCTGCCGACCATCGCCGACGACTCCGGGCTCGCGGTGGACGCGCTCAACGGGATGCCGGGTGTGTTCAGCGCCCGGTGGTCCGGCCAGCACGGCGAGGACCGGGCCAACCTTCAGCTGGTGCTGGACCAGATCGCCGACGTGCCCGACGAACACCGGGCGGCCTCGTTCGTCTGCACGGTGGCGTTGGTGCTGCCCGGCGGCAAGGAGCACCTCGTCGACGGCCGGCAGTCCGGGCGGGTGCTGCGTGCTCCGCGCGGTGATGGTGGGTTCGGCTACGACCCGATCTTCCTGGGCGACGGACAGGACCGGACCAACGCCGAGCTGACCCCGGCCGAGAAGGACGCGATCAGCCACCGGGGCAAGGCGCTGCGCGAGCTGGCCAAGCTGATCGCCAAGGTGCTGCCGCCCGCCGCCTGACCCGCGGCGGACGACAGCGACCCGACGGAGGTCAGCCCAGCGGGCCGACCTCCCGTTCGATGGCAGCGCGCAACTCCGGCCCGGCGAGGACGGCACGGGCCGCCTCCATCACGGGAGCGAGGAACACGTCCGGGCCGGGCTCGCCGGCTGCCGGGCCGAGCGCGGCGACGGCCGCCCGGCCGGCCGGTGACGGCTCCAGCGGGGCGCGCAGCTGAAGGCCGCGTACGCCGGCCAGCAGCTCCACCGCGAGCAGGCTGGTGAGGTTGTCCAGCACCGTGCGCAGCTTCTTGGCCGCCGCCCAGCCCATCGAGACGTGGTCCTCCTGCATGCCGCTGGTGGGCAGCGAGTCCACCGACGCGGGGGCGGCCAGGCGGCGGTTCTCCGCGACGATCCCGGCAGCCGTGTACTGGGCGATCATCAGCCCGGAGTTGACCCCGGCGTCGGGGGAGAGGAACGCCGGCAGCTCCCGGGAGCGGGTCACGTCGAGTAGCCGGTCCACCCGCCGTTCGGCGATCGCGCCCACTTCGGCGGCGGCGATGGCGAGGAAGTCCGCGGCGAAGCCGAGCGGCGCGCCGTGGAAGTTACCGGTCGACTCGACCCGGCCGTCCGGCAGCACAACCGGGTTGTCCACCACGGACACCAGCTCCCGGCCCGCGACCGTGCGGACGAAGTCCAGGGTGTCGCGGGCCGCGCCGGCGACCTGCGGCGCGCAGCGCATCGAGTACGCGTCCTGCACGGCGTGCGCCAGGTCGTCGCGGTGCGAGTCCATCACCCGGGAGTTTTGCAGCAGCCGGTGGATGTTCGCCGCCGACGCGGCCTGACCGGGGTGCGGCCGGATCGCGTGCAGCTCGGGCAGGAACGGCCGCTCCGAGCCGAGCATCGCCTCGATGGCCAGCGCGGCCGTCACGTCGGCCATGGCGAACAGGTGCGCGGCGTCGTGGATGGCCAGCAGCAGCATGCCGAGCATGCCGTCGGTGCCGTTGATCAGCGCCAGCCCCTCCTTGGCGGCCAGCTCGATCGGCTTGAGCCCGGCGGCGGTCAGCGCGTCGGCCGCGTCCTGCCGCTCGCCGGCCGGGCCGAGGACCCAGCCCTCGCCGAGCAGCACCAGCGCGCAGTGCGCCAGCGGTGCCAGGTCGCCGGACGCGCCCAACGAACCGTGTTCCGGCACCCAGGGGGTGATGTCGTGGTTGAGCAGGTCGATCAGGGCCTCGGCGACCAGCGGCCGGACCCCGGAGCGGCCCAGCGCGAGGGACCGGACCCGCAGCAGCATCATGGCCCGGACCACCTCACGCGGCATCGGTGCGCCCACCCCGGCCGCGTGCGAGCGGATCAGCGCGTGTTGCAGCTCGGCCCGCCGCTCCGGGGCGATGAAGGTGTTGGCCAGCGCCCCGAACCCGGTGGAGACCCCGTAGACGGGGCGGCCGGACGACTCGATACCGTCCACGATGGCCCGGCTGGTCGCCATCGCGTCGATGGTGGCCGGGTCGAGGACGACCGTGGCGGTGGCGCGGGCCACCGCGAGCACGTCGTCGGCGGAGATTCCGGTGGGTTGGATGGTCACGGTCGTCATTGCGGCACTCCGTTGCGCATTACCTGGCGGATCAAGGGGACACCGGGCCGGTAGGCCAGGTGCAGGTACGACGGCGCGTCCAGCACGATCAGGTCGGCCCGCGCGCCGGGGGTGAGAACGCCGATGTCATCGCGGCGCAGGGCCCGCGCGCCACCGGCGGTCGCGGCCCAGACCGCCTCCGCCGGGGTCATCCGCATCTCGCGAACCGCCAGGGCCACACAGAACGGCATGGACGAGGTGTACGACGAGCCGGGGTTGCAGTCGGTGGCCAGCGCCACGGTGACACCGGCGTCGAGCAGTCGGCGGGCGTCCGGGTAGGGCGAGCGGGTGGAGAACTCCGCCCCGGGCAACAGAGTCGCCACCGTGTGGGTCCCCGACCCGTCGCCGTGGGCCGTGCCGACAAGCGCGGCCACGTCGGCATCACTGAGGTGGGTGCAGTGGTCGATGCTCGCCGCGCCCAACTCCACTCCGAGTTGCACCCCGCCGCCGGGGCCGAGCTGGTTTGCGTGGATGCGTACGCCCAGCCCGGCGGCCTGACCGCTGACCAGGATGGCCCGGGCGTGGTCGACGTCGAAGGCGCCCCGCTCGCAGAACACGTCGACCCACTTCGCGTGCGGCGCGGCGGCGGCCAGCATCGGCCCGCAGACCAGCTCGACGTAGTCGTCGGGACGGTCGGCGTACTCGGCGGGCACCACGTGCGCGCCGAGGAAGGTGGTCTCGGTGCTGGACTCGGCGGCGATCCGCAGCGAGCGGGCCTCGTCGGCGACGGTCAGCCCGTACCCACTCTTGATCTCCATGGTCGTGGTGCCCTGGCGCAGCGCCTCCGCGCGCAGCCGGCGCACGGTGGCCCGTAGCTCGTCGTCGGTGGCGGCCCGGGTCGCGCCGACCGTGGTCCGGATGCCCCCGCCGGTGTACGGCTGACCGGCCATCCGGGCGGCGAACTCGGCGGCCCGGTCGCCGGCGAAGACCAGGTGGGCGTGGCTGTCCACGAAGCCGGGCAGCACGGCGGACCCGTCGGCGTCGACCCGTCGGTCGGCGGCCGGCGCGTGCGCGGACGGGCCGACCCAGGCCACCCGGCCGTTCTCGACCAGCACGGCCGCGTCGCGGCGGATGCCCAGCGGGCCCTCGCCGACACCGTTGGTGACCAGCTCCCCGATGTTGTCGACCAGCAGACTGCTCATGCCGGCGTCACCGCCTCGATGGACGCCGACAGCTCGGCCGGTACGTCCACGCTCAGGTGTCGGCCCTCGGCCACCACCACCCGGCCGTCCACCATGACCTGCTCGACGTCCGCCGCGGACGCCGCGAAGAACACGCCCACCGGCGGCACCCCGGCGGTGCGGGAGCTGTCCAGCCGTACCGTCACCAGGTCGGCGCGGGCACCGACGGCGATCCTGCCGGCGTCGGCCCAACCCAACGCGGCGTGCCCGGCGGTGCTGGCCGCCGTCAGCAGGTCGACCGGCGCGAAGTGGCCGCGGCGGCGGGTACGCAGCCGCTCGTCCAGCTCCACCGCCCGGGCCTCCTCGAACAGGTCGATCACGGCGTGGCTGTCGCTGCCCAGGCTCAACCGGATCCCCGCGTCGGCCATCCGCCGGGCCGGGCCGATCCCGTCGGCGAGGTCCCGTTCGGTGGTCGGGCAGAGGCACACCCCGGTCCGGCTCTCCCCGAGCAGTGTCAGGTCGGCGCTGGTCGGGTGGGTGGCGTGTACGGCGGTGGTGTCCGGCCCGAGCACGCCGTGCTCGGCGAGCAGCGCGGTGGGCGTGCGCCCGTGCACGGCCCGGCACTCGTCGTTCTCGGCGGGCTGCTCGGAGAGGTGCACGTGCAGCGGGGCCTGCCGCTCCCGGGCCCAGTCCGCGACCGTACGCAGTTGGTCGGCCGGGACGGCCCGCACCGAGTGCACGGCCGCGCCGACCCGGGCGTGGGAGTCCGTCGGCTGGAACGCCGCCGCCCGCTCGGCCCAGCGGGTCGCGTCGCCGTCACCGAAGCGGCGCTGGGGCCCGGCGAGCGCCTGACCGTCCACGCTGGAGGTCAGGTAGCAGGTGTCCAGCAGGGTGAGCCGGATCCCGGCGTGGGCGGCGGCCTCCACCAGCGCGGCGCCCATCGCGTTCGGGTCGTCGTAGGCGCCGCCGTCGGGCCGGTGGTGCAGATAGTGGAACTCGCCCACGCAGGTGATCCCGGCGAGGGCCATCTCGGCGTAGACGGCCCGGGCCAGGGCCAGGTAGGTGTCCGGGTCCAGTCGGTTCGCGACCGCGTACATCTGGTCCCGCCAGGTCCAGAAGTCGCCCCGACCGCCGTGGGTACGCCCGCGCAGCGCCCGGTGGAAGGCGTGCGAGTGCACGTTGGACAGGCCGGGCAGGGTCAGACCGGGCAGCCGCACCGCGTCGGCGTGCACCTCGACCCCGGCCGGTGGCTGACTTTCGGGCGTCAGTGGCGTCACTGCGCTGATCCGGCCGTCCTCGACCTCGATGAGCACATCGGGTGTGGGTTCGGCGTGCTCGGGCAGCCAGGCGTACTCGGCGAGCCAGCGGGTCGGTGTCACCGGCATGTCAGCTCCTTCAACACCTGGGCCAGCGCCCGGACCCCGGCGGCGCAGTCGTCGTCGGTCGCGGTCTCGGCCGGGGAGTGCGACACCCCGGTCGGGTTGCGCACGAACAGCATCGCGGTGGGCAGGTGCGCGGCGAGCACCCCGGCGTCGTGCCCCGCACCGGTCGGTAGCACCGGCGCGTCGAGCAGCGTGGCCAGCCGTTCGGCCAGCCCGCCGTCGAAGGCGACGAGCGGTGTCGCCGACTCCTCGGTGACCGTCACCGCCGTACCGTCACGGCGGGCCCGCTCCGCGAGCTTGCCCCGAACCGCGTCGACCAGCCCGGCCAGGGTCTGCGGGTCGGCGGCCCGGGCGTCCAGCCAGCCGGTCACCTTCGACGGGATCGCGTTGGTGGCGTTGGGTTCGACGGCGACCCGGCCCACGGTGGCGTGCGCGCCGCGTAGCCGGGCCTCCTTGTTGGCCGCCAGCACCGTGAACGCGTACGTGAGCATCGGGTCGCGGCGGTCGGCCATCCGGGTGGTACCCGCGTGGTTGCCCTCGCCGACGACATCGAAGCGCCACCGGCCGTGCGGCCAGATCGCGCTGGCCACCGCGACCGGCGCGTCCGTCTCGACGAGCGCGCGACCCTGCTCGACGTGCAACTCCACGAAGGCGCCGAACCGGCCCAGCAGCTCCGGGCGGGCACCCGCCGGCCGGTCGCCGAGCGCCTCGGCGAAGCTCACCCCGGCCGCGTCGCGCAGGCCGGCCGCGCGGTCGGGCGGCAGCGCCCCGGTGAGCAGCCGCGACCCCAGGCACGGTACGCCGAAGCGCGCACCCTCCTCCTCGACGAACGCGCCCAGCACCAACGGTCGGACCGGGGTGGCACCGGCGGCGCGCAGTTCGTCCACGGCGAGGAACGCGCTGACGATGCCGAGCGGCCCGTCGTACGCCCCGCCGTGTGGGACCGAGTCGAAGTGGCTGCCGGTGAGCACCGCGTCGGCGGCCTCCGGGTCACCCCAGTGGGCGAAGAGGTTGCCGTTGCCGTCCTCGGTGACCGGCATGGCGCGCTGCTCGGCCTGCGCGCGGAACCAGGCCCGCAGCTCCAACTCCGGCTCGGTCAACGCGTAGCGCAGGTAGCCGCCGCTGTCGGCGTCCCGCCCGACCGGTGCGATCTCGTTCCAGAGAGCCCGGAACCGGGCGGGAAGGTCGTCGGTCGCTGCGTCTCCGTTGTTCGCGACTGCGGGGCTCCGCTGCGCTGCACTCCTCGCGCTCACGCGGGTCCCTCGGTCATCGGGACCCGGACGCCGGTGCGGTCGGCGACCTCGCGGGCGATGTCGTAGCCGGCATCGACGTGCCGGATGACGCCCATCGCCGGGTCGTTGGTGAGCACCCGCTCGATCTTCTGACCGGCCAGGGCGGTGCCGTCGGCCACGCAGACCTGCCCGGCGTGGATCGACCGGCCGATGCCCACGCCGCCGCCGTGGTGGATGGACACCCAGGACGCGCCGCTGGCCGTGTTGACCAGGGCGTTGAGCAGAGGCCAGTCGGCGATCGCGTCGGAGCCGTCGGCCATCGCCTCGGTCTCCCGGTACGGGCTGGCGACGCTGCCGGCGTCGAGGTGGTCCCGACCGATGACCATCGGTGCGGAGATTTCGCCGGAGGCGACCATCTCGTTGAACCGCACGCCCGCCTTGTCCCGTTCGCCGTAGCCGAGCCAGCAGATCCGGGCCGGCAGGCCCTGGAAGGCGACCCGCTCGCCGGCCAGCTTGATCCACCGGGCCAGGGACTCGTTCTCCGGGAACAGGTCGAGGATGGCCCGGTCGGTGGCGGCGATGTCGGCCGGGTCGCCGGAGAGCGCCGCCCACCGGAACGGGCCCTTGCCCTCGGAGAACAACGGCCGGATGTACGCGGGCACGAAGCCGGGGAAGTCGAAGGCGCGCTGGTAACCGCCGAGCTGCGCCTCGCCCCGGATCGAGTTGCCGTAGTCGAACACCTCGGCGCCGGCGTCGAGGAAGCCGACCATCGCTTCGACGTGCTTCGCCATCGACGCCCGGGCCCGGTCGGTGAACTCGGCCGGCTTCGCGGCGGCGTAGTCACGGGCCTCGGCCAGCTCCACCCCGACCGGCAGGTACGCCAGTGGGTCGTGCGCGCTGGTCTGGTCGGTCACGATGTCGATCTCGACGCCGCGGCTGAGCAGCTCCGGGAAGACCTCGGCGGCGTTGCCGACCACGCCGACGCTCAGCGCCCGGCGGTCCCGCTTCGCCGCGAGGACCCGCTCGACCGCGTCGTCCAGGGAGTCGGCGACCTCGTCCAGGTAGCGGTCGTGCACCCGACGGTCGAGTCGGGTGCGGTCCACGTCGACGATCAGGCAGACGCCGCCGTTCATGGTGACCGCGAGGGGCTGCGCGCCGCCCATCCCGCCGCAACCGGCGGTCAGCGTCAGCGTGCCGGCGAGGGTGTCCGCGAACCTCTTGGCGGCCACCGCCGCGAACGTCTCGTACGTGCCCTGGAGGATGCCCTGGGTGCCTATGTAGATCCACGAACCCGCGGTCATCTGCCCGTACATGGTCAGGCCGAGCTGCTCCAACCGGCGAAACTCCGGCCAGGTCGCCCAGTCGCCGACCAGGTTGGAGTTGGCCAGCAGCACCCGCGGCGCCCACTCGTGCGTACGCAGGACGCCGACCGGGCGGCCCGACTGCACCAGCATCGTCTCGTCCTCGCGCAGGTCGGTCAGCGTGCGGACCAACGCGTGGTACGACGGCCAGTCCCGCGCCGCCTTGCCGGTGCCGCCGTAGACCACCAGGTCGTCGGGGCGTTCGGCCACCTCGGGGTCGAGGTTGTTCATCAACATCCGCAGGGCGGCCTCCTGCGGCCACCCACGGGTGGTGAGCTGGCTGCCCCGAGCGGCACGGACGGGCTGGGTCATCTCTGGTTCTCCTCCGGTCATCCGAGGAACAACTGTCGGCGGGCCGCAGAGGCTTCGAAAGCCTCCAGTCGGCGCTGGGTGTCGGCCGGCGCGGCATCGCAGATCGCCTGCAACAGCACCATGGCCAGGGTCATCGGTGCGGTGTGCAGGTCGAAGACGAGCCGCGCGCCGACCGCGGCGGGGAGCACCACGTCGGCGTGCTCGGTGGCCGGGCTGACCGGCGAGTCGGTGATCGCCACCACGGTCAGCCCGGCGGCGCGGGCGTCGCGCAGCGCGTCCAGCGTCTCTCTGGGGTAGCGGGGCAGCACGAAGGCGAGCACGGCGGACGCCCCGGCCTCGGCCGCCTGTTCCAGACGGTCGGTGAGCAGGCTGCCGCCGTCGTCGAGCACCCGCACGTCCGGGTGCACCTTGGCCGCGAAGTAGGCGAAGTACGCGGCCAACGGCGCGGCGGCGCGCAGGCCGAGCACCGGCAACGGTCGGCTCTCGGCGAGCAACCGCCCGGTCTCGGCGATCCGGTCCCGGTCGGCGAGCTGAGCGGCCAGCCGGTCCAGGTTGCCCATTTCCGCGCGTACCGCCTGCTGGAGTTCGTTGCCGGCGTCCCCCGACCCACCCGGCGTGGCGGTGGTGAGGTCGCGTAGCCGGCGGCGCAGTGCCGGGTAGCCGTCGTGGCCGAGCGCGACGGCGAACCGGGTGACGGATGGCTGGCTGACCCCGGCCAACTCGGCGACCTCGGCGGCGGACAGGTACGCCACGGCGGGCGCGTGTTGCACGAGGCAGTGGGCGATCCGGCGTTGGGTGGGAGTGAGCCGCACCCCTTGGAACAGGTCGAGCACCCGGTCAGCGGGTGCGGCGACAGTTCCTTCATTCATGAGCCGACTCTATGCATGAGAACTTTCACGAAGCAAGCGGCATCACCCGCCGTTGATCGCCCCGGCCGGGGCAGGCCGGGTTGGCCCACGGTCGGTACTATCCGCACGGCGGTTCAACGGAGGAGTGCGCATGCAGCCGGAAGGCCCCTACAGGTTCACCCACGCGCTCGGCGGGTCTCCGGTGGGGAAGGCGTGGGCCGCGATCGACGAGCAGGGCCGATTCGTCACTGTTGCGGTGCTTGAGGCCACCGTGGCCGCCACACCCGGCTGGCGTGAGGCATTCGCCGGGGCCGCCGACCTGCTGGCCCAGTCGCCCGACCCGGTGCCCTACACGTACGCCGATTTTTCCGCCGCCGCGCCCTGGGTGGCCTACCCGGCCGAGGCGGGCCCCGGTGCCGAAAAGCTGTTCCGGGCCCTCGGCGTCGACTACACCCCCGCCCCGATGGCGGCCCCACCGACGTCCGCCCCGCCCTCGGTGTCCGCCCCGCCCGTGTCGGCCCCGCCGCAGCCCGTCTCCGGCGGACCGCAGGCCCCATGGGCGGTGCAGACCGGCCCGATCCCCGGTCAGCTGGTGTCCGCGACCCCGCACCCCATCTCCGGCGTACCCGTCTCGCCGGCCGCGGTGACCTCGGCACCGCCGGCCGCGCACATCTCCCCGGTGAGCGGGCCGAGCGCCGACACGTTCGTCCCGCCGGTCCGCGTCCCGCCGCACGACCCGTTCAGCTCGCCAGCCCAACGGATCCGGCCCTCCCAGCCACGCCCGCGCCGCACCGGGCTCTGGATCGGGATCGCCGCCCTGGTCGTGGCCCTCGTCGGCGGTGGCACCGCCTTCGCGCTCACCGGCTTCGAGGGGAAGGCCGAGCCTACGGCGAGCCCCACACCCACCGGCGTGGTCGAGTCTGGCGCAACGGGCTCGTTGCCGACCGCGCCACCGCAGCAGCCCGGCCTGGAGCCGCCGCGGCCGGGGGACTGGCCCAAGTGGCCCGTCTTCGTGGAAAACGGGGCGGTACGAGCACAGAACCCTGATGGCTTGGGCTTCAAGTTCCTGGCGCCGGCCAACTGGGAGTGCGCCCCCGGCGGCAGCGCGGAGGGGCAGATCGAGTACAACTGCGGTGCCTCGATCGGGGAAAACTCGGAGATCGGCGGCGAGTTGATCGTCCGCGATTGTCGTGATTGTAAAGAGGAGCAGCGCGACGCCCTGCGTAAGGCCGAGGAGGCGTGGGGGCTGCAATGGCGCAGCGCCGGGCCGTACGTCGTCTTGGCCGAGACCGTGAAACTGAACGGCGCCCAGCGGTACGGCATCGTTGTCGTCGCGTTCTGGCGGTCCGACCCGGACGGTGCGATCGACCGCCAGTTGGTGCTGCGAATGACCGCACCATCGACATACATGAATGACATTCGGCGCGTGGTCAACTCCGTTCGTGACAACGCGCGTTTCTAACGAACGAGCCTTCGGGTCGGCGGCCGGGAGGACCATCTCGTATCGATTCGACCAGGGGCTGCGGTGGGCATCAGGGAGTCGGTAAGACGTACCAACGATGATGGCAAGGTGGCTTCCCGCGCACCCCGAAAGCGGCTCACGCCCGGCCCTATGTTCGTTGTCGGCACCACCCCTATGATGAGCGCCCGAAGCACAGTTTCGGCCGAGCTGATCGTCATCGGTTCCGGAGTCCCACCCCACAGTCCTGGCCTCACGGCGTGAGTGAACCCCGCATGACCAGCGCAGCCCTGGCTAGTGACTGGTCGACCAACGCTGATACGGAGATTGTCATGTTCACCGGCACCGGCGATGGTCATCCGCAGGGTGATCCAAGCCATGCCCCGACAACCCGGCTCAGCGGCAGTCAGGTGCCAATCCAGACAAACGTTGACCCGGCTGAGGGCCTCGGCGACACGACGTCCCGACCTCGTCCCATGGGCCGTCATCGGGCCCCGAGCGTGGTCACGCAACTGACCTCGGCCGGCCGGGCGTTCGTCGAGAGCCTGCGATCCGACCCGGATCAACGCATCGTCGCCGCGTTGGCAGTGCTCGTGGCGGCGCTCGGGTTGGCGCCGATCGCCCTCGCCCCCTCCGAGGTGGTGATCTACAGCGGCGTGGCGACGGGCACGCCGACGCTGTACACCTACACGATCGCGATCGCGGCTGCCGTGGTGGTGATTGGGATGCAGACGCGTCGTCAACTCCTCCGCGCCTTCTTCCCGTGGGTGCCGTTTCTCGGCTGGATGATCCTGTTTGCCGTGCTCTCGTGGGACTCGTCCCTGCGTACCGTGAGCGGCCTGCTGCATTTCTGCCTGGCAGCGATCGTGTTCGCCATCGGTGTCACGGCCGAACGCGCGGACCGCAGGAACTCGGTCCTGCTCTGGGCCTTCGCGGCCGTGGCGTGGTTGCAACTCTTCGCGATCACGATGGCGGTGATCGGTCTTCCACTGCGACGCATCGCCGGCCAGCAGTCGCTGGACGTGCTTGGCCGCGCCACGGGCCTGACGAGCCATCCGGGCGAACTGGCGAAGCTGCTGTTCTTCTGCGGCATGTGCGCGTTGACCCTGCCGCAGAAGACGGTGCGGCAACGGTGGGTGGCCTGGACGACGCTCGGTGTCGTCTTCCTCGGCGTCTCCCTTACCCAGAGTCGCTCGGTCCTCGCGGCCGTGGTCTCGATGATCCTCATCCTGGTGGTGCTCGAGTTCGTCACCGGGCGTTGGCAGAAGAGATACTTCGTGGTCGTCGGGATCACCGGCGTGCTCGGCTTGGTGTCGGTGCCGTGGCTGATCGAACGGTTCACGGCGGACCCCGAGGGCGGCGACCGTCAACACCTGCTCCAGGTCGCCTGGGATGTGATCCAGGCCCATCCGTGGGCAGGGGTGGGGCCCAACAGCTACGTTGCCATCGCCGGTGCCACCGATCGACTCACCGCCAGTGGTGTGCCCGTACACAACGTGCTGTTGCTGAGCGCCGCGGAGGTGGGCATCATCGGCGCGCTGCTCCTCTGGCTGCCGTTCGTGCTGACCGCGACGACGGCCATCCACTCCGTGTTTCGGGTGCGGACCTCAGAGTTGGCACCCAGGGTTCTGGTCAGTGCGCTGCCGGGCCTTGTCCTGATCGGCATGACGGGCTGGGGACTTATGCAGGGGCCATATTTTCTGATACTGGCGCTGGTGGTCGGCTACTTCTACGCCCGGGCGCGAGCTGCGAAGGTTGCGAGTGGTTATGGTCGCGACTGAGGTCAAGACGCCGGAGAAGCGACGCCCGTCCCTGACGATCGTGTCGGGCCTGCTGGGAATCTCCACCCTGGCCACACGGTCGACCACCCTGGTGGTCATGGCGCTGCTGACCAGAGGCGCCGGCACCGAAGCCGTCGGCTTCTACGGGCTCGCCACGCTCATCGCATCCTTCACCGCCGCAGCGCTCTCCCTCGGCCTGCCGACCTACCTGACCAGGGAGGCCGCCGCCGGGACGGTGTCGCCGCCCGTGGTCGCGCGGATCCATTGCGGGCGCTTCGTCGCGTTGATGGTGGCCGCCGCCGTCGCCTACCCGCTGATCGGCGTGGTCCTTCCCCGGGAAGCGCAGTTCGCCTTCTTCCTGATCTTCGTAGCCAGCCTTTTCGAACAGTGGAACGAGACGGCGTGGGTCCTCATCCGAGGGACGCCCTCGGCCTGGGCAGAACCGCTCACGAATGTGTCCGCCGGCCTCCTGCTGGTCGGCGCGTGTGCG
This sequence comes from Micromonospora sp. LH3U1, assembly GCF_028475105.1. Lineage (NCBI taxonomy): Bacteria > Bacillati > Actinomycetota > Actinomycetes > Micromonosporales > Micromonosporaceae > Micromonospora > Micromonospora sp. LH3U1. The sequence goes on from NZ_CP116936.1 coordinate 1,265,277, forward strand.
GCCGACGTGTGGCTCATGGACGGGCTCACCCTCCGCGACGCTGCCGTCTACATGTCGATAGCGGCCGTCCTCCGGTCAGCTGCGGCGTTTCTCATCGTGCGAATCCTGCCTGCGCTTCGGGAGTCACGCGGCATCCAGTCGGTCCAGCACATCAGGCAGGCATTGCCGTATTTTGCCGCCGACCTCTTCGGCCTCTTCTACTTCCGCGGCGACGTCTTCGTGCTCGCGTTCTTCGTCGCCGCCGCGGAAGTCGGAGAATACGTTTCGGCAGCGGCGATCGTCGGACCCGTGGTCCAGGTCGCGGCGTCCATGGGCGTCGGCGCGCTCGCCTACGCCGCGCCGCGCCGGTCGTCCGGGAACGCCCAGTCGAACGACCCGCTCACGATCTTCAGGTTCTTCGGGCTCGCGGGTATGGGCGCTGCCGGCGTCATGTTCATCGGAATCCCGATCGGGACTGCGGTGTTGTTCGGCGACCAGGCGGGCAACATTCCGACTCTGGCGATGGTGCTCACCTTCTTCCTCGCGCTGCGATTCGGCAACTTCGGCCTGTCCGCCATTCTGCTTTCCCAGGGCCGCGCCTCCAGCCGGCTGGTGGTTCTTGTGTTGAGCATCTGTGGCAGCGTCGGACTGAATGTCGCACTCGACGGCAGGTACGGGGCCTTTGGCGCCGCAACGGCGATGGTGCTGAACGAGCTGATCGTGGCGGCGTCGCTGCTCTGGTTCTTGCGGATAAAGGAACTGGTGCGGCCTGTCGTGATGTCGTTCGGAATCGTGGCGGCGGCGGTCGCGGCACTCGCCGCACTACTCGCTGTACTGGAACCCACCCCAGCGTCCTTCATCCTGGGCGGCGTCATTCTTGTTCTGGCCATCGCCAGATTGTTGGCTCAACGGAGGGCCGCAGCTCAGCTGCAGGCCGCGACGACGGAGGACATGTGAGGGTCGGAATAGTCGGGTGGTTCGGATCGGACAATCTCGGAGACGAGATTCTTCTCCACTCGCTCATCACCTGCGTCCGCGCGGTCAAGGAGAACGCGTCGTTCGTGGTCTTCTCACCCAACCCCGACAGAGTCGCCGAGCTCCACGGCGTGCAGACGGAGCACATGCCCGTGCTGCGGGCTCGCGGTGCCTCGGAGCGTCAGGTTGCGGTACAACGCGCGATCAAGTCGTGCGACCTGCTGCTCCTCGGCCCTGGAACGGTCTTCCAGGAGCGTTCCCCCAACCTGTCCTGGCCCGGCACTCTGCCGATGTTCGCCCGGATCGTTGCGATGGCCAAGATTGCCGGGACGCCCGTAGCCACGGTCGGCGTCGGAGTCCGGGAGGGCGGAACGCCGTTCGGTCGTCAGTTGCTCCGTGTCATCGGCGCCTCGTGTGTCGGCGTCGGTGTGCGCGACGAGCGAACCGCGTCGCACTTCGGCTCCAGCGCCGAGGTCATCGGCGACATGGCGTACACCCTGCCGCTGCCCGAGCTGGAGCCGGTCGTCGCCGGTCGTCGCTTCGCGCTGTCGATGCGGCCGCTCGCGCCGGAGCTGGAAGGCCCTCTGCTGGCGGCGACCTCCGGTTGTGCCTCCCGGCTGCGCCAGGAGGGATGGTCGGGCACCTTCCTTCCGATGGCCTTCGGTCGAGGAGCACACGGCGAGGACGACCGCGTGATCTACGAGCGCGCCTTCCGCGACCTGCTGGACCTGGACTCGACCCCGCTGGACGGCAGCCAGCCTCTCGCCGGGGCCCTCCGTACCTGGTTGCAGGCGCTCGCGACGAATCAGCTCGTCCTCGGCACCCGCCTGCACGCCGCCCTCCTGGCTGTGGCGATCGGCGTTCCCACGGTGGCCATCGCGTACGAGCGGAAGGTCCAGGACGCCTTCGTCGATCTGGGGCTCAGCGAGTACGTGGTGCCGCCGGACGTCGATGCCGAAACGCTCTACCGGAAGGCGACTGCGGCTGCCGCGTCGCCCGAGCAGTTCCGGGAGGCCGCCGGGCGAGTCGCAGCCCAGGGACGAGTCGCGCAAGGGTTCGTCACGACGCTCCTGAAGCGGCTGGGCTGATGCGCGTCCTGCTGCTCACCCCATTCGCGCCCAACGGCCACCACAACCATGCCGCGGCCGACACGATCGTGCAGCTCACCCCGCGGCTGGCTGAACAGGTCGACCTCTTCGTGTACTCACCGGAGAACACCGCCGTACCCGAGCGGGACGATCTGAAGTACACGTTGCTGCCCTCCGGGGTCGTTGCTCGGCCGAGCCACCTGGACCGTCTCCGGGTCGAACCGGCGTGGCTCCGCCAGGCGTGGCCGCGGGAGGCCACACAGGAGGTTGCCGAGCTGATCCGTCGGATTCGGCCTGATGTCGTGCACGCGGAGTATCTGCAGTCTGCCGAGGTCGTCGGGCTCAGCCGGGCGTCGGTGCTCGGCCTGCACGACATCACCGAGAAGGTCATGTTGGAGTCGTACCGGGCGTCATCCGGCCTGGAACGGCCGTACCGTCTCGCCGAGCTGCTGCGAACGCGACGGTTCGAGCGTGCGGCGATCCGGCAGGCGGCGGCCGTCATCACCCTGTCGGACGCGGACTTCGCGGTCGCCGCGACGTACAACGCGAACACCGTGCTCGCCCGGCCGGGAATCCACGTCGGGGATCGGTCCTGGTCGCCGCCGCCCGCGACGAACCGACCGCGACTGGTGTTTGCCGGGGCCATGTGGCGGCGTGCGAACGTACTCGTCGCCGAGTTTCTCGCGCGCGAGGTGATGCCGATGGTGTGGCAGAGCCTGCCGGAAGCCGAACTCAGAATCGTCGGGGCCGAACCCACCGCCGACGTGATCGGCCTCGGCGAGAGCGACAGCCGAGTGGTGGTGACCGGTGCGGTGCCCGACTTCCAGTCGGAGATGCTCGACGCCCACGCCGTCGTCGTGCCGTCGATCGTGGGCGGCGGTGTGCTGATGAAGGTGGCACATGCCATGGCCCTCGGCTGCCCCGTCATCACCTCGAAAGGGCCGGCGGAGTCAGTACGCGGAGACGCCTCGATGGTGTTCATCGCGTCGACGGCTGACGAGATCGCGGCAGCCGTCCGGGGCGCAGTCGAATCACCGGAGGACGCCGCCCAGCGTGGTCGGCGTGCCCGCGCACACATCGAGCGGACGTTCCGTTGGGACGACACGGTCCGCTCGTACCTCGACGCCTACGGGATAGCGGGTCGACAGTGAAAATCGCAGCCATCATCGTCTCCTACAACTCGGCCCGGGAGCTTCCCCTGAGCCTGGGCTGCCTGGCGGCCCTGCCTGTGGACCATGTCGTGGTCGTGGACAACTCCTCCACGGACGACAGCGTCGAGGTCGCGAAGTCCTTCGGGTACCAGGTCATCTCGCTGCCGAACGTCGGCTTCGGCAAGGCCATCAACGCCGCAGCGGAGACCATCCCCGACGCCGACGCCTACTTCCTCCTGAACCCCGACTGCCACATCACCGCCGAGTCCTTCGCGCCCCTCACGGAGACTCTGCACGATGACCCGAAGCTGGGTGTGGTCGCGCCGCTCATGCGTTACCCCGACGGGCGCTTCGGGATCTCGGCGGGGCCGGCGCCGAGCATGGCAAAGGAATGGCTGGCGGCGCTGAAAGTCGACCACCTCGTGCCGAAGGGCCTGAAGCAGTATCTGGCTCGTGCAGCGCCGTTGCGCAAGAGGTTCAAGATGCTTGAGTATCTCGATGTCAAGCCGGCCGCCGAGGTGCGCGAGGCCGCCTGGGTGTCCGGCTTTTGCATGCTCGTACGGGGAGATGCCTTCCGGTCCATCGGCGGATTCGACCCCGGCTTCTTCCTCTACTTCGAGGACGTCGACCTCTGCACGCGGCTCTCGGCGGCTGGATGGGGCGTCGCGTCGGTCGGAATGAGTGTCGCCGAACACAAGGAGAGCACCAGCACCGCTGCGGTCGGCAAGAACAACCTGTACCGGGACGGCATGGATGTCTATTTCGCGAAGCATGGCACGCGGGGTCAGCGACTCCTCGCGTCCGCTCTAAGGAGACTGCCGATTTGAAGATTTTGTTTGTAGCGCCCTGGATCCCGGCATCGGTTCGCCCGCGTAGCCTCGTGATCCTGGAGATGCTCGCCGCCGAGCACGACGTCCGCTTCCTGGCACTGACGCACGACGACGAAGAGGCGCGGCTGGCGGAGCAGTTGCCGGTCAAGGACCGGACCCTCGTCGCCAACCCGTTCGTCGGTTCCATGCTGCGCTCCGCGCGAGCACTTTCCACCGGAGTCTCGCTGCAGACGGGCTATGCGAGCCCGAAGGCGCTCACCGACGCTCTTCGGCGGGAGCTGGACGACTTCCAGCCGGACGTGGTGCACCTCAACGTCTTCCGTACCGTCCACCTGGTCGAGGCCTGTGGTCGAACGCCGGTCATCGTGGACCTGGACGAGTTCCGCAGCGAGTACTACGAGCAACTGGCCTCCCATGGGTCCAACCTCGGGTGGAAGGCGTTGGGTCGTGTCGAGGCGGGCCGGATGCGGGCGCGGGAAGACAAGTTGGTCAGCATGGGGGTTCCCCTGATGCTGTCCGCGCCGTCCCTGCCCGGCCAGGAACGGCCCAACACCTTCCTCGTCCGGAGCCCCTGCGACTTCTCCGTTCAGCGCCAGGAAGGCCGCATCACGCCGACGGTCCTGTTCGTCGGTCGGCTCAGCTACGAGGCGAACGTCAACGGCCTCATGTGGTTCGTGCGCGAGTGCTGGCAGGGTATTCGCGACGCGGTCCCGGACGCCCGGCTCAGGATCGTCGGCACGGATCCGCCGAAGGCGGTTCAGGCGCTGGTCGGGAACGGCATCGAGCTCCATGCCAACGCGCCCGCGGTCGAGCCCCACTACGCGGATGCTGCCGTTGCCATCGCGCCGATCTTCCGGGGCACCGGCGTCCAGTTGAAGCTCATCCAGGCCATGTCCGCCGGCGTGCCGAGTGTGACGACCAGCATGGTGGCCGACCGCGCCGGTGTGCAGGACGGTGTTCACGTCAGCGTTGCCGACGACGCAGCTGGCTGGATCGCGGCGGTCAGCGCGCTGTTGTCCTCGCCGGAGAGGGCGGAGCGCATCGCCTCGAACGGACGTGAGTGGGTCGTGGCACACCACAGCTCGGCGGCGGTTCGTCGGCAGCTGCAGGCGGCCTACGCCTCGCTTTCCTCCCGATCAGAGGTAGACGCCTCCTGACGCAGATGGGCCGCCGAGACACGTATCGCACGTGTCTCGGCGGCCCCTTTGCATGTGTCGCGTCAGGACGCGACCGTCAGGCAATGATGCTTAGCCGACGGTCATGACCTCGTGGGTGAACTCCGTCGACGTGCCCGGGTAGGTGGTGTCCGGGTTCAGGTTGGCGATCAGCGGCGAGTTGCCGCTGTTCGGCGCCTGCACGAAGAAGTAGTTGACCTGGGACTGCAGCCCCATGGTGCCGTCACCCCAGTGGTACAGGTAGAACGACTGCGGGGTGCCGAGCGTGGTGGAGTTGGCGATCAGCGGCTGGCTGGCGTTCGTCGCGGTGACGAAGCGCCAGTTGGAGTGGGACCGCAGCGCGACGCCGTCGTCCCCCAGGTCGAGCATGTCGAACTTCTGCACGTGGGTGATCGCGGTCGCGCTGGCGATCAGCGGAGACGTGGCGCTCGCCGCGGTTACGATCTTGTTGTTGATCCCAGCGCGTAGGGCGACGACTGCCGACGGCGAGGCCCAGATGAACTTCTCCGCCGTACCGACGGTCGTGGAGCTCGCGATCAGCGGGCTGGCCCCGTCCGACGGCACGGTGACGTACTTGCCGTTGACCTTGGCGATCAGGGTGGTCGTGCCGTCGCCCTGCATCACCACCTGGAACCGCTCCGCGTCCGTGATGGTGCTGGCGTTGGCGATCAGGGAGCCGGCGCCGCCGGAGGTGGCGCTGACGTACTTGCCGTTCGCCCAGGACGAGAACGCGATGTAGTTGGTGCCGGCGCTCACGATGGTGAACTTCTCCAGGTCACCCATCTGAATGGGGGCCTGGGTGGCCTTCAGCGGCTGGGTGCCGCCCTGCCCCACCGAGACGTTCTTGCCGTTGGCCAGGGCACGCAGGCCGGTGACCTGCGGCACCGCCGTGGTGCCGATGCGCAGCATCACGTCGCTCGTGTTGAACGCGGCCGTGTTCCGAACGACCCGCCGGGTGCCGCCGTAGACCAGGTTGTTGCGCACCTGCAGGGGCGTCCAGGTCGGGTTCGCGGACAGCGCGAGCGCCGCGGCGCCCGCGACGTGCGGGCTGGCCATCGAGGTCCCGCTGTACTTGGCGGTCGCCGTGTCGCTGGAGGCCACCGACGACGGAATGTTGTGCCCCGGCGCGTGAATGTCCACACAGGTGCCGTAGTTGGAGAAGAAGGCGCGGAAGTCGACCTCGTCGGTCGCGCCCACGGTGATCGCCGAGGCCGCACGGGCCGGCGACTCCAGGCAGGCGTCGTCGTTGCTGTTGCCGGCGGCAACGGCGTACGTGACGCCGGAGGAGATGGAGGCCTCCACTGCGGCGTCGATCGCGGAGCTGGCGCCACCACCGAGGCTCATGTTGGCGACTGCCGGCTTGATCGCGTTCGTCGTCACCCAGTCGATGCCGGACAGGACACCGGCGTAGGTCCCACTGCCTTCGCAGTCGAGCACCCGCACGGCAACCAGCTTGACGGCCTTGGCCACGCCGTAGTTGGTGCCGCCGACGGTGCCGGCGACGTGCGTGCCGTGCCCGTCGCAGTCGTCCGCGACCGCGTCGTTGTCGACGAAGTCGTAGCCGTAGCTGGCCCGGCCACCGAACTCCTGGTGGGAGATGCGGATGCCGGTGTCGATGACGTACGCGTGCACGTTGCTCGCCGTGTTCGGGTACGTGTACCGCTTGTTCAACGGCGCGAAGATCTGGTCCAGACGGTCCAGGCCCCACGACGGCGTGTTGAGCTGGGTGTCACTCTTCGACACCTTGCGGTTCTGCTCCACGTACGCGACCTCGGAGCTGGTGGCCAGCTTCTTGGCCTGCGCGGCGTTCATCCGGGCCGCGTAGCCCCGGATCGAGCGCGTGTACGTGTGGGAGACGGCGCCGCCGTACCGCGTGGAGAGGGACTTGGCGCTGGCGTCGACCTCGGCCGGCTTGGCCTTGGTGTCCTTCAGGACCACGATGTAGCTGTCCTTGATGGCACCCTTGTCGGCGACCGACTGGGCCCTCGGAAGCTTCTTCGCGTCCGACGGGGCGGCATACGCGGCACCGCCACTGGAGATCGTTGCGGCAGCCGCGACTACGGCGAGGGCGAACCCGGCCGTGACCGAGCGACCAGCTCGGCGAAGTTGGAACACGTGAGACTCCCCGTTGGGTCAGCGTCCAGAACGGACGCACTTGAAGGTCGTCGCCTTTCGGCAAAGACGCAGCCCATCTTCGTCGATAGGAGCCATCGATGGCTCAGCCGTTCGGACTGATTGACGCCAACGCCGCGACTCTGCCCCGACGAGCCGGTGACCCTTGCACCAATGACGTAGCGTGTCGAACTGCCTACGATTGATTAACCCCATGCGTGGCCAAAATGTGAGGCACTGTGCCGCTGCTACCGCTGACCTATTTTCGAGGTCAGCAGGGATTGCCTGAGATCCTGGGTCCATCCTCGACCTGGTTCCCAATCCGGGTCAGTCCGGGGCAGCGCGGATGACCTTCGGTTGCGTAAGGTGCGAACGTCCTTTCGCGCCGGTTGATGGGCCGGTCCAAGCGACGCCCGCGTCTCGCTGACCAGGCCGCGAGACGTTGGCTCCTGAGCAAGGAGATTCGGGCTACCCATGTCACGAAAATGGATTCCTGTGCTGGTTTCATCCGTGCTGGCAGTCGGCCTGCTCAGCACGCCGCAGGCGGCGAGCGCGGCGACGCCTCCTGACGGTGGTGGCCGGGCCAACGCCGGCGCCATGCCGGGGGTGCGGAAGATCCCGGTGTCCGCGCTGGCGGCACCACCTGCCGGCTACACGATCAGCGGCATCGACGTCTCCAGCAATGACCACAACCTCGGCCCGATCAACTGGAGTGCTGTGGCGGCCGAGGGGAACAAGTTCGCCTACATCAAGGCGACCGAGGGAAACGACTACCTCAACCCCTACTTCAAGGGCGACTTCGCGGCGGCGAAGGCGGCGGGTCTCTTCGTCGGCGCGTACCACTTCGCGCGGCCGGACGGACGGGACCCCGTCGGGGAGGCCAACTACTTCATCAACAACATGCAGTGGGCGAAGGACTCGCGCACGCTCGTGCCCATGCTCGACTTCGAGTGGCCGTACTGGGCCGGCGCCCCGACCTGCTACGGGCTGACCCCCACGGAGCTCACCAACTGGGTCCGGGTGTTCACCAACCAGGTCAAGGCGCGCATCGGTCGACCGATGATGATCTACACGAACACCAACTTCTGGAATCCCTGCACCAACAACGACGCCTCCTTCGGTGGCCTCCTGTTGGACATCGCCGGCTACACCTCCACCCGGCCGCCGCTACCCGCCGGCTGGACCAGGGAGACCATCTGGCAGTACGCGCCCGGCGACCCCTCCCAGCCCGGCAACTACAGCAAGAACGTCTTCAACGGCGACTACGCGAGCCTGACCCGGCTCACCAGCCCCGAGGTCAGTGTTGCGCCCCCGGGCCCACGACAGTTCCGCACGCCCATCACGCCGAACAGTCGTTGATCGCCAGGGCGAACAACGATCGTTTCGTCGATGGCCGACGCAGACCGGTTATCTTCGCCACCAATCCAACAGGTTGACACCTCGCCGTCGAGCAATTCTGGGCGAGTGCCCGCAGGGCCGGCCTGGCCAGTTCGCTAGTCTCTCTGCGACTTCACGGGGTAGGGGAAATTGGTGGGCTCCAGAAAGAGCGATTTGGCTCCCTTTGGCATCGGCTTCGCCGTCATGTTGGTGGTCGCCGGTTATTCGCTGACCAGCGTTCCGCTCGACTGGGATGAGGGCGCGACGCTCTCCGCCGCGACCCGGTCGTTCGGTGAGCTCATCCAGTTGGCCAGCTACAAGGACGCGGTCATCACGCCCTTCTACCTGGTGCTCCATGTCCTGGTGACGGTCTGTGGCGAGTCCGATGTTGTCCTTCGCCTGCCCTCGCTCCTGGCAATGGCCGCCGGCGCTGGGGTGACCGCCGAGATCGGCCGGCGAGTCGCCGGGCCGGCGGCTGGAATCCTGGCCGGCATCATCTGCTCGGCGATACCCAGCCTGGTGTTCTTCGCCCACACGGCCAGGCCCTACGCGTTCGCGTTCCTTTTCGCGACACTCTCATCCCTGCTGTTGCTGACCGCCGTGCAGACCCCCACCTGGTGGCGTTGGGCGGGATATGGCCTTTGCCTGGCTCTCACCGGGATCTTCCATCTGGTCGCGCTCTCCGTGCTGGCCGCACACGTGGTGATTCTGGCGATGGCGTGGTGGCCAGAGCGTGATCGCCGGCTGTGGCGGGCGCTTCCCGCGATAGGTGCCGCGCTGGTGGTCGTATCACCGCTCATCTGGCTGGGCAGAGGCCAGCGGTATTCCCAGCTGCACTGGGTGCAGACACCGACCTGGAAGACCGTCGCCGAACTGCCGGGCGATGTCGCGTTCAGTCCGGCTGTCGGATACCTGTTGTTGCTCCTCGCCGTCGCCGCCTGTTTCGTCCTACCAACCCGTCGATACGTCGAGCTTGTCGCTCTCAGCACGGTGCCGGTCGTCGTCGGTCATCGGGGCCTCGCTGATCGCGCCGGTGTGGGTGCCGCGTTACGGCATCTTCCTCCTCGCGCCGGTTGCGGTGCTGGCCGCTGCCACCGTCACCACCGACCGTCTGCGTGCGGTTGCCGTGTTGCCGTGGCTCGTACGCGCCGTGGCGGTCGTGGGAGCGCTCGTCTTCCTCTCGCTGCCTGTGCAGAAGTCGGTCCGGCAGACGCACAACGCGCCGGACACCCGCACCATGGCCTCCGCCATCCACGACAACGCGGCCACCGGTGATGTCGTCGTCTACACCGACTTCGCCTGGTCGATGCGGCCGACCCTCACGCACTACCTCGCTGAGTTGGAGTGGACGCAGACAATCCAGCCACCGGACATCCTGATGAAGCAGACCGCGGCTGCCAATGGAACGCTGGAGGCGACCGAGTTCGCCGACATCCAGGGAAGGCTGGCCAAGGCCAACCGCATCTGGCTCATCGGCCCGGCGGCAGGCGTCTACGGAGCGCAGAAGGACCCGCTGTCCGCGCCCGGCTGGAAGATCAAATACATCGGTCAGCGCTACGAGGTGCGGCAGACCTACACGTTCGAGACCGGGCGAGCGGTATTGCTCGTGGCGCGCGACGGGTCGACGGGCCCGGCTTGAGCCATTGATCCTGGTACCACCCTGGGCGGCGCGGGCACCGGATCGGAGGTTGCGCCACCGGCAGTGAAGGCGATCGCCCTCGGGTTGGAACGTGCCAGCGGCGTCGCATACATTTACCTGCATGGCCGACGACCTCGCGTTGCTACTTCGCCGCGCCGGCTTCGGTCCCACGCCCTCTGAGCTGGCTGCGGCAAAAATTGCAGGGTACGACGCCACCGTCGCTACTCTCACGGCCCCGACAGCGCCGGACGTCGGCGCTCTGCTGTCTCCTATGCCTGTGCTCGAACCGGATCCCCTGGCCGGCCTGTCCAACCCGACCGACGCCCAACGGGCCAAGGCGAGTGTCGAGCGTTGGGAGCAGACGAAGCGGATCACCCAGTGGTGGTTGGATCGCCTCACGGTTGCTGACCACCAGACCCGCGAGAAGCTGTGGTTCTTCTGGCACGGGCACTGGGCCACCTCGGTGCGGAAGGTGATCCGCCCACAGTTGATGTTCCTGCAGCATCGAAGTCTGCGCAGCTCGCTCGACTTCGCGGTGATGGCCCACAAGATGATCACCGATCCGGCGCTCGTCTCCTGGCTCGATGGGCAGACCAACACGCGAGACGCACCCAACGAGAACCTCGGCCGCGAGTTGATGGAACTCTTCATGCTCGGCATCGGCAGGTACACCGAACGGGACGTGAAAGCGGCAGGCCGAGCACTGACCGGCTGGAAGATTGACTACGACGGGGCCCGCACCTTCTTCAGCCCTGCCGCGCACGACGCCGGAAAGAAGAACATCCTCGGCGTGACGAGGAACTTCGACGCGCACTCGCTTGTCGACTACCTGCTCAAGCAGGACCGCTGCCCTGCCTACATCGCCGAGCGGCTCTGGTTCCGCTATGCCTCGTCGACCGAGCCGATTCCGAAGTCCACCCGGGACAGCATGGTGTACGCATTTCCCAACTCTGCTTCGATGCTGCGGAAGCTCTTTGAGGACGACGCATTCCTGGCCAGCGCCGGCACGTTGGTGAAGCAGCCGACAGAATGGTTCGTCGGCGCGATGCGGCAGTTGGGTCTGCGGCCGGGGGAACTGTCCGACGACATGCTGGACTATTCCCTCAACGGCTTGGAGCGGCTGGGGCAGTTGCCGTTCGCGCCCCCGAGTGTCGAGGGGTGGCCGGCAGGAGCCGAGTGGTTGACCGTCGGGGCGGCGCACACCCGCCTGAACTTTGCCGGTCGGATCGCTCAGTTGGTCCATGCTCAACGGCTGACGCCGGAGAGCATGGCGCACATTCTCACCATCGACACCTGGACCAACAGGACGTACGCGGCCCTGAAGGCCACAACCGATCCGCAGCGTTTGTTGACCCTCGGGTTGGCGAGCCCGGAATATCTGGTGACGTGACATGGACGCAGTGACCCGGCGCAGGTTCCTCCTTGCTTCTGGCGTTGCCGGGGGTGCCGCCATCGTCGCCGGGGCGGCGCAACTGGACCTGGCAGGTCTCTTCGGCACCGCGAGTGACGCAGCGAGCCGCGAAGATCACCGGAAGACGCCGAAGCTCGTCGTCGTCACGCTCTACGGTGGCAACGATGGCCTCAACACGGTCGTTCCCTACGCGAGCTCAGCCTATTACGCGGCCCGACCCGAGCTGGCCTACGCGCCTGATCGAGTGCTCAGGCTGAACGACTCGTTGGGGTTGAATCCGGTGATGAAGGGCTTGAGTCTGCTGTGGAGCCAACAGCAGCTGGCCGTCGTCCTCGGTGCCGGGTATCCCAAGCCGGATCGGAGTCACTTCCGATCCATGGACATCTGGCAGAGCGCCTCACCCAGCGGTCCCGCCAACTCCGGGTGGGTGGGCCGATGGTTGGACGGCACCAATGCCGCCCCAGAGGCTGCGGTGAGCTTCGAGCCCATGCTCCCGCCGCTACTCGCGGGGGAGACCCGTACGGGAGCTTGCGTGAGTATCGGTGGGCTCAAGTTGCCGGCCGGAGTCACCCCGAACATGGTCGAGGTGCTGGGGCGGAGGGAGCCGCACGAATCCGAGATGCAGGCGCGGGCCGCGGATTCGTATGCGAATCTCATCAAGATCGACCAGCTCATCCAGGGTGCCACAGCTACGGGCGCCCCGTCGGGTGCCGTCGTCCGACCTGACATTCCCGCCACGAGTACGGGCGGCGCAAACGTCCTCTCCGAACAGCTCTCGCGCGTGGCGCAATGTGTCGAGGCTGGGGTCCCCACGCGCGTGTATTCGGTGAGCCTTGGTGGCTTCGACACGCACGCGGCGGAGCGAGTTGGCCACGAGTTGCTGTTGGGCCAACTCGATCAGGCGTTGGCCAGCTTCGTTGGCAGGCTGGCGCGGACCGAGGCCGGTCAACGGGTCACCGTGGTCGTCTACAGCGAGTTCGGTCGGCGGGTCCGCGCGAACGCCTCGGACGGCACCGACCACGGCACCGCCGGACCCGTCTTCGTGCTGGGTCCCCAGGTCGCCGGCGGGCTCTACGGCGAGCAGCCGAGCTTGACCGACCTGGATGACGGTGACCTCAAGGCGACGACGGACTTCCGTGACGTCATCGGCACGCTGCTGGCCTCGGTGTTGGAAGCAGACCCGGCGCGCTATGTCGGCGGAGGGTACAAGCCGAAGATGCTGCCGTTGCTCGTGCGCGACTGACGTTCAGCCCCTTGCCCGCCCGCGACCGGGTCGCTGCCGGCGCTGGGCCGGACATGCCGCGGCCGGGTAACCCGGTCACAGGATCCTGGTGACAACGGGTTGCCCGGCCGCGCCCCTTCAGGGGAAGTTGCCAGGGGTGGTGGTCAGCGACCACCACCGCGGAACACCTCCGCGACCGTGCGGAGCACCACCTTGACGTCGAGCCAGAGCGACCAGTTCTCGATGTAGTAGTTGTCGAACCTCGCCCGGTCGGAGATCGGCGTGTCACCACGGAGGCCACTGACCTGCGCGAGCCCGGTGAGCCCGACCGGCACCCGGTGGCGCATCGCGTAGTTGGGGTACTCGGCCGAGAACTTCTCCACGAAGTGCGGACGTTCCGGCCGCGGCCCGACCACGCTCATCTCACCGCGCACGATGTTCCAGAGCTGAGGCAACTCGTCCAGTGACGTACGGCGCATGAACCGCCCGATCGGTCCGACCCGTCGGTCATGCGCGATGGACCAGTTCGTCTGCGACTCCTGCTCATCCACCGGGCGCATCGACCTGAACTTGATGACATTGAACGGCTTGCCGTAGCGGCCGATCCGTTCCTGGTAGAAGAAGATGCCCCGACCGCCGTCGATGAACGTCGCGATCGCGCAGAGCAGCAGCACCGGGCTCAGCAGGACCAGTGCCATCGTGGCGACGAAGACATCGGAGGCCCGCTTGATGGCCCAGCGTGGCCCGGACAGGGTCGTGTCACCGATCTTGGCGATCGGGATGGCGCCGATGTGGTCGGGATAGCCAGCCTGGGAACGGGATCCCCAGAGGCGCGGCACCACCCAGAGGTCGCAGCGCGAGGTGAGCGGCTGGAGCAGGGTTTCGATCAGGGTCGCTTCGGTGCAGTCCGGGTCAGCGATGACCAGGACGTCACAATTCAGCAGCCTGACGAGCTGTTCGACGTTGTCGAGGGTGCCGAGCAGCGGAACCGACCCGGCGTCCTGCCGGGACGGTGCGTCGACGCAGCCAACGAAGCGCAGGCCGTACTGGGGGTAGCGCCTCAGCAGCCGGGCGAGCTCCACACCGATCGGACCACTACCGATGATGATGGCGTTGTGTTCCACCCACCGCCGCCTACGCGCGACGATGGTGAACTTCCTGCTGAGCGCGCGGCCGGCGATGACCAGCACGGCGGAGAGCGCAACGCCGCGCATGAAGCCGGTCACGTACTCCACCGAGGCGTGGCGTTCGGCCGCGATGATGGCCACCACCGCGGCCGAAGCCAGCAGCCGTCCGCAGAGGATCGGCAGTTCGTCAAGAATGCTGACGTGACGGCGGGCCCGGTAGAGCCCACCCGCCGCGAAGATGGCCACCGTGAGCGCGGTGTTGGCCAGCGTCCCGCGCCAGTAGTGCTGGGTCAACAGCAGCGGGGTCAGCAGCGCGATGACGTCGATCGGAGCCGTCATCATCCACGCGCGGAGAAAACGTGTGCCGGTCGAGGCCCGGGAGCTGGCGTAGGGCAGCACCGCGGTCGTGTCGAGACCGGGAACCGTAGGTGCGGCAACCGCCGGCTCGGGCCGCTCGACGCGGGGCATCGCGGCAAGGGTCGCCGCGTTGCCCGCCGCGTTGCCCGCCGCGTCCTGCTCAGGAGCCACCGACTGCTGTGGAACCGCTGACTGCTGTGGAACCGCTGACTGTTCCGGGGCCCCGTCGGGCGTGCTCGAATACCTAACCGCCGAATGGCGTGACATGAACGATTCCTCCCCCGTGACTACCCTCGGCCATGCATGTCGCGCCATCGGGCGATCGCAGGATATGAGCCGTTCAGCTGCGCCGCCAGAGCCGGAAGGACAATTGCAAGCCCTACTTCCCGTTGGCCAGGATCTCCGCCACTGCGTCGCGCCGAACGGCACCGTAGAACGTCTTGGCCTTCTCGGTGTTCGCGAAGACCACACTCTCGCTACCGACCCGTCCGGTGCCCTTCGTGGGGCTGGTCAGGAAGGTCAGGTTTCCGCCGCGCAGGTTGCGCAGGTCGGTCGCCATGTCCAGCAGGGACATCTTCTCGTCCACCGACACCGCGCTGGACGACGCCTTGACGAACGAGTTGAGCCGGGCCGGGTTGGTGAGGATGCCGCCGGAGACCGCTCGGTCCAGGATTGCTTTGATCACCTGCTGCTGGTGCCGGATGCGCGCGAAGTCGCCGTCGGCGAACTGCTTGCGTTGCCGCGAGTAGTCCAGCGCTGCCGCGCCGTCCATCCGTTGCTTGCCCTGTTGGAAAGTGCGGAACGGCTCGTGAATCGAGGTGAAGGACTTCTCCGAGTCGATGTCGACGCCGCCCAGTGCGTCGATGATCTCGACGAACCCGGCGAAGTCAATGATCATGACGTGGTCGATCCGCACGTCGGTGAACTTCTCCACGGTCTGCACCATCAACGGCACCCCGCCCCAGGCGTAGGCCGCGTTGATCTTGGCATCCCGGCCGCCGTTGTTACCGTTCTTCGACTTCGGCACCGGCACCCAGGTGTCCCGAGGGATCGAGACGAGCTGCGCACTGGACCGATCCTTCGGCACGTGCGCCAGGATGATGCTGTCGGTACGCGAGCCGGTCGTGCCCTCCGGGTCACGGGAATCACTGCCCAGAATCAAAATGTTCATCGCGCCCTTGGCCGCCGCCTGCGGACGGCCCTCCTCGGGCACGTCGGCGAACGCGTCCACCCGCTGGATGTCGGAATTGATCGAGCGGAAGTAGAGCCCGCCTGCGATCAGACCGCCGCCGCCGAGCAACGCCATCACCAGGAAGGTGATCAGGGCGACCTTCTGCCATCGAGGGCGGCGGCGCCGCGGCCGCGGCGCCTCAGTCGACTCAGGTGGCGACTGAGCGTCAACGAACTGCGTCTGGGGATCCACGTACTCCTGGCGATACTGCATGCCGCGATGCTACTGATTGCGGGTTACAGCCACGTACCCTCGGCTGGCCCATACGGCTCCACATTCTGACCAAACGACTTATCCGGCGAACGATTGCCTGAACCTGATATGAAGCAGCGGTGGACGCCACACAGTTGCGCCGGGCCATCGCCCGCACCCCACTCGCGCCCGTCGCCGCATTCCCCAAGCGGCTCGTCCGGGTCGCCCGCCACGACGCCAGGGTGCTGCGCATCTCGGCCCGCTGGCTCGTCACCTCCCGGGAACACCACAACTACACGTACGAACTGACCAAGCTCAGCCGTCACCACCTGGCCTGGTTCGTCAGCGTGGTCTGCGACCGGCCGATCAAGCAGGTTCGTGGGTGGCTCGACGAGGTCGAGTCCGACCAGGCGCTGCGCCAACACATCGAACGGACCACCGCAGGCGCCGCCCGCCGGGGTCTCGCCGACAAGAAGGTCCACTACGCCCGACGCGTCGGCTGGTACGCGATCGTCCGGGCCACCCGCCCCGCACACGTCGTGGAAACCGGCGTGGACAAGGGGTTGGGCACGTGCGTCCTGGCGTCCGCCCTGCTGCGTAACGCGCAGGAGGGGCACCCGGGCCGGATCACCTCGCTCGACATCAACCCCGAGGCCGGCTACCTCGCCGCCAGCGAGCCCTGGTCGGAGTTCGTCGACCTGGTGATCGGCGACTCGATCGCCTCGATCGGCGCACTGGACCGCCCTGTCGACCTGTTCCTGCACGACAGCGACCACAGCCGCGCCCACGAGAAGCGCGAGTTCGACGCCGTGGAGTCGAAACTCGCCCCCGGCGCGATTCTGCTCACCGACAACGTCACCAGCACCAATGTGCTCGCCGAGCACGCCGAGCGCACCGGCCGGCGGTTCCTCGCCTACCGGGAGAGCCCCGCCAACCACTGGTACCCAGGGGACGGCATCGGCGTGGCATGGTAGGCGGGTGCTGCTGAGATCGATTCACACGTACCCCGTCAAGGGTTGTCACCGGCTCGACCACGACGATGCGGTCGTGCAGCCGTGGGGCCTGGCGGGCGACCGGCGCTGGATGGTCGTGGACGCCGACGGTGTCGGCGTCACCCAGCGGGAGACCACCCGGCTGGTCGGCCTGCACGTCACCGTGCGTCCCGGCGGTCTGACGTTGCGCGCGGACGGGCAACCCGACCTCGACGTGTCCGAGCCGGCAGACGTGGCCCCGGTTGTGGTCCGCACCTTCCGCAGCCGCAAGCTTCCGGTCTCCGCTCTGCCAGCCGGCCCGGCGGCCGACGACTGGCTTGGCTCCCTGCTCGGCCGACCGGTCCGGCTGGTCTGGCTGGCCCGGCCGTCCCGCCACCTGGCGGTCGGCGCCACCGAGGCCGGCGAACGCGACACCGGTGACCAGGTCAGCTTCGCCGACGCCTACCCACTGCTGCTGGCGAATACCGCTTCCCTCCACGCCCTCAACGACTGGCTGGCCGAGGCGGGGGAGGAGCCGGTGCCGATGAGCCGGTTCCGACCCAATTTTGTGGTCGACGGGGCATCGGCGTGGGCGGAGGATGACTGGGTCGACCGGCCGCTGCGCATCGGCGACCTGAGCTTTCGCGCGGCTGGGCCGTGCGACCGATGCGTGGTGACCACGACGGACCAGGAGACGGGGGTACGCACGAGGGAACCGCTGCGCACACTCGGGCGGCACCGCAACGTCAAGCAGAAGCTCCTCTTCGGACTGAACCTGGTCCCGCTCGACACTGGACAACTGACCGTGGGCGCCCCCGTCCTCATCGAACCCTGACCGGGCCGCCCACCGGTCTGTCGCAGGAACGCGCCGGTCACCGTCCGTCGATGCTGTCTTAGCTTTGGCTTAGCCGGCTTGTCCGTCCGCGCCCGGGTCCGGCAGCATCGCCGTCGTGACGGACGAAAGCGCTGTCGACATCGACATCGACCTGGACCGGGCCCCCGAGGTCCGGCCCGCGTCGTCGTCCGGCCCGATGCCCTGGCTTGTCGCCACCGGAGTCACCGTCCTCGCGGCGGCGCTCGGACTCACCCTGACCCTGCGGTCCGGCTCCGCCCCGGCCTGCGCCGCCGGCCGGACGCTCGCCGCCGCGCCGCCCACCGGCAACGCCACGCACAGCGGCAAGGCGACCTTCTACGACTCGAAAGGCGCCGGCGGCAACTGCTCGAACCCCGCCGCCCCGGCCAACCGGCTGTACGTCGCGCTCGGTCCGACGGAATACTCCGCCGGCGCCGCCTGTGGTGGATTTCTCGACGTGAACGGCCCGAAGGGCACCGTCCGAGTGTTGATCATGGACCAGTGCCCGGAGTGCGCGCCCGGGCACCTCGACCTGTCCCGCGAGGCATTCGCCCGGATCGCCGACCCGGTCCAGGGCCTCGTCGCCGTCACCTACCGCGCGGTGGTCAACCCGCCACTACCCGGACCACTCACCTTCCGGATCAAGGAGGGCGCGTCGCAGTGGTGGTTCGCCGTCCGCGTCGGCAACCACGGCAACCCGCTGCGATCCGTCGAGGTCCGGCAGGGTGACAGCGGTCCGTGGCGGTCGGCCGCCCGGCAGGACTACAACTACTGGCTCATCACCTCCGGTGCCGGGCCCGGCCCGTTCAGCGTCCGCGTCAGCGACGTGTACGGAAACCGTGCCACCGTCGGCGGCATCCGGATGGCACCCGGCCAGGTGCAGAACAGCGTGGTCCGGATGTACGCGCGCAGTGCCGTGGCTGCCAGTGCGCGCCCGTCCGCATCGGCCCGGCCGCCCGGCAACCGACCCACCGGCACGCCGACGCCGGCCCGTCGTCCGGTCGAGGTGGCGAGGGCGACCGCGCCGGCCACCGGCACGCCCACCACCCGCCCGGCCGAGGCGACCGCCCGTCGGTGCGCGGGCTGACCGCTCAGTCGACCGGCGTCAGGTCGAGCCACATCAGGATCTCGTCCCGGTCGTCATCGGGCGCCACCCGCAACGCGCCCGGTAGCCGGCCGATCTCCCGATACCCGAGGCGGCCGTAGAACTTGTCCAACCCCAGCCCGTCGCGCACCGTGACATGTAGCGCCTCATGGCCGAACTCCCTACCCAGCCGGGCGGCTTCAACCATCAGCGCCGCGCCGTAGCCGGTGCCCTGGGTGTCCGGGTGGACCATCACCCGCTTCAACACACACCAGTGCGCCTTGAGCGGGAAACGGTTGTCATTGAAGATCAGCAAACCCACGAGCCGGTCGCCGGAGTATCCGACCAGCAACCGGTCCGGCCCGCCGGCGATGCCGTCGAAGGTCGGATCGGCGATGACGTGGACGTCGGCAGCGGCGACCGGTGGCACGAAACCGACCGCACCGCCGGCGTTGCTGACGTCCACCCAGAGGTCGACGATCTCAGCGCGCAGCTGCGGGGTCAGGTCGGGGTCGAGGACGAAGCGCAGACTCACGCTCGCCATCCTGACCCGACGACCAGGGTCGCGACCCGCGACAGTGACGCGCCCGACAGTTGTTGCTCGTCAAGCCGCGTCGCCTTCTCAGGCCGACGATGAGGTGGGGCCGACGGGATTCGAACCCGCACTGGTGCGGACCTAAACCGCATGCCTCCTGCCGTTGGGCTACGGCCCCTTGATGCTGTACTCCACCAGCGTCCACGGCCATTCTTGTCGACGAGGCAGTCGCCTGCCTATCCGGAAGCCGGTCGGAGTAACCGCATCAGGATCGTAGACCACCTCGGGCGCGACGAGGGCAGGCCGTCGCTGACCAGCGTACGTAGAGGTTTGGCTGTGACAGTTGGGGCAGAGCAGACGGAGATTGCGGGGCTGGTTGTCGAGGAAATCGCCGTTGATGTGGTCGACGTGGAGCGTCAGCTTGCCTCCCTGCCACGTCGGAGAGGTGCCACACACCTCGCAGTTCTCGGGAAGACCGATTGTTGCCAGGGCGCGTTTGAGGCGGAAGCCTGGGACCCGGCGAGAGCCCTCGGGCAGCTTCACCAGTAGCTCCGTGGGGGACATCCGTCGCCACCGCACACCTCGGTTGTGGGCCTGCCCCGTGAAGTGCGACGTGTCGATGCCGAAGCGTTTGAGCTGACGGCTGATGTGCGCGTGGGAGCCGCCGCTGACGCGTACGCCGAGCAGCCGCATCACCTCGGTGATGTTGCGCGCGGCGGCGGCAGCGGCGGCCAACGCCTCGGGCGTGTACTTGTATCGAACCACTGACGGACCGTAGCGGCCCGGTGCGACAGGTCAGTCCAGACCGAGGTCGCGGCGGAGCTTGGCGACGTGCCCGGTGGCCTTGACGTTGTAGAGCGCTCGCTCGATCTTGCCGTCGGCGTCGATCACGAACGTCGAGCGGATCACGCCGGTGACGGTCTTGCCGTAGAGCTGCTTCTCGCCGTACGCGCCGTAGGCAATCAGCACCGCCTTGTCCAGGTCCGACACCAGCGGGAAGGTGATCGCGTCGCGCTCGCGGAACTTCGCCAGCTTCTCCGGCTTGTCCGGGGAGATGCCGACGACCTCGTAGCCGGCGGCCTGGAGCGAGGCGAGTGAGTCGCGGAAGTCGCAGGCCTGCTTGGTGCAGCCGGGGGTCATCGCGGCCGGGTAGGCGTACAGGACGACCTTCCGGCCTCGTAGGTCGGCGAGGGAGAGTTGGTCGCCGGTATCGGTGGCGAGGGTGAACTCGGGCGCGGGGTCACCGGGGGAGAGACGGTCGGGCGCGGTCATGGCCCGACGATACCGCCGGGCCGGCGTGAGCCGTCGTCGGCGACGCGCGCAGGTGTGCGGCGGCGCGTGAAGGTCGACTCGTCGTCCCGGAAACCGGGGCATCGGCGAGTCGCGGACACCCCGGCATCCAGGAAGACGAGTCGATCACCAGGAACGAGCCTGACCTGGAAAGGTGATCAAGACCATCCGTTGTTGCCAGAGTCTGGCAACAACGAGGATTGGGAAATAAGCTGACGCACGCCGGCCCGGGTAGGGCCCGCTGACGTGTGGGAGGTCGCGTGGAAACACTGGCGATGCACATCTCGAACGGGATCATCGATGGTCCCGTCGCAGCGGTCTTCGCTGCGCTCGCTCTTGCCGCGCTCACCATCTGCGTCCTTCGTGGCCGGCGCGACCTGGACGACCGGCTGGCCCCGATGGCGGGCCTGGTGGCGGCGTTCATCTTCGCCGTCCAGATGCTCAACTTCCCGATCTTCACCGCTGGCGTGAGTGGCCACCTGCTCGGTGGCGCGCTCGCCGCCATGCTGGTCGGTCCGTGGGTCGGCGCGCTCTGCGTGTCCGTGGTGCTGGTCGTGCAGGCGCTGATCTTCGGTGACGGCGGCGTGGCGATGCTCGGCCTCAACATCACGAACATGGCGGTGCTCGGCACCGCCGCGGCGTACCTGCTCATCGCAGTGCTGTTGCGGGTGCTGCCCCGCACGCGGGCCGGCCTGGCCGTGACCGCTTTCGTCGCCGCGATGATCAGCGTGGTGGTCGCGTCGCAGGGCTTCGTCCTGCAGTACTGGCTGGGTGGCACCACCGACCTCGGTGGCAACCTGGCCGGCCTGGCCGGCACGATGGCCGGCGTCCACCTGCTGATCGGCATCGGGGAGGGCCTGATCACCGCGACCACCGTGCTCACCGTCGCGAAGGTACGACCCGACCTGGTGTACGCGCTGCGCTCCCTGCGCACGCCCGCCGCCCCCGTTGTCCCCGTCGCCGGAGGTGTCCGATGAAGAACCGTTCCTGGGCCTTCCTGGCCGGCGGCCTGCTGGTCGCCCTGCTGCTCGCCGGTGTGGTGAGCAACTACGCCTCGTCCCACCCGGACGGGCTGGACTCCTCGCTGCTCAAGGGCTGCACGGTCGACGCCGACGACAACATCGTCGCCGGCAGTTGTCCGGCCCAGCAGGCACGGGACCACGAGTTGGGCGACAGCCCGCTCGCCGACTACGGCGTGCGGGGCGTGCAGAACAGCTTCGTGTCCACCGGCCTCTCCGGGGTGCTCGGGGTGCTGGTCACCTTCGCGATCGGTGCTGGCGGCTTCTGGCTGCTGCGCCGCCGGGGCACCACACCGACCGACGGTGACGCGACAACGCCCGCTGAGGGCGACCCCGCGACGTCCGACGACGTCCGGCGCCGCGCCGACGCGGCCAGCTGAGCAGGGGTACGCGGAATGGGTGCCGGTCACGGGCATGTGCTGTACCGCGAGTCGGACTCGCCGGTGCACCGGCTCCCGCCCGAGGTCAAGATCGTGGCGATGGTGGTCTTCACCATCGCCGTGGTGGCCACCCCACGCACGGCGTTCTGGGCCTTCGGGGCGTACGCCGTGCTGGTGACGGCGGTGGCGGCGCTGGCCCGGGTGGGGCCACGGTGGTTGCTCAGCCGGGCGCTGATCGAGCTGCCGTTCGTGCTGTTCGCCGTCGCGCTGCCGTTCCTCGGGACCGGCGAACGGGTCGACGTGTGGGGCCTGCGGCTGTCCGAGGACGGGCTGCACGGCGCGTGGAACATCCTGGCCAAGGGCACCCTGGGCGTGCTCGTCTCGCTGCTGCTCGCCGCGACCACCACCACCCGGGACCTGATCGTGGGGCTGGACCGGTTGCACTGCCCGCAGGTGCTCACCCAGATCGCCACGTTCATGCTGCGCTATCTCGACGTGTTGGTCGGCGAGGCGAAGCGGATGCGGGTGGCGCGGATCTCCCGGGGTGACGACCCGCGCTTCCTGTGGCAGTTGCGCGGCTTCGCCGCCGGGATCGGGGCGTTGTTCCTGCGCGCCTTCGAGCGCGGTGAGCGGGTCTATCTGGCGATGCTGTCGAGGGGTTACACGGGGCGGATGCCCGCCGTGTGGCAGGGCGAGGGTGCGGCGACCGCCGGTCAGTGGCTGGTCGCGGCGACCGTGCCGGTGTTGGCGGCCTCCATCGCCGCCACCGCCGTCGTGCTGTCATGATCGGTGTCGTGCAGACCGCTGTCTCGCTGGACGTTCGTGGTGTTCGGTACGCGTACCCCGATGGGCACGTCGCCCTGCACGGGGTGGACCTGAACGTGCCGCGCGGCGATCGGGTGGCGCTGCTCGGGCCCAACGGCGCCGGCAAGACCACGCTGGTGCTGCACCTCAACGGCATCCTCAGCCCGACCGAGGGCAGCGTGAGTGTCGGCGGGTTGACGGTCACGCCGGACCGGGCCACCCTGGCCGAGGTGCGTCGCCGGGTGGGCATCGTCTTCCAGGACCCGGACGACCAACTCTTCCTGCCCACGGTGGCGGAGGACGTGGCGTTCGGGCCGGCGAACCTGGGTCTGCGCGGGGCGGAGTTGGCCGCCCGGGTGGACGAGGCGCTCAACGCGGTGGGAATGGGTGAGCACCGGGATCGGGCGCCGCAGCACCTCTCGTTCGGGCAGCGCCGCCGGGTGGCGGTGGCCACCGTGCTCGCCATGCACCCGGAGATCCTGGTGCTCGACGAGCCGTCGTCGAACCTGGACCCGGCGGCCCGCCGGGAGCTGGCCGAGATCCTGCGCGACCTGCCGGTGACCCTGCTGATGGTCACGCATGACCTGCCGTACGCGGCGGAGCTGTGCGAACGCTCGGTGATCCTCGACGGTGGCCGGATCGTGGCCGACGCCCCCACCCCGGACCTGCTGCGGGACGCGGCCCTACTGGCCCGTCACCGCCTCGAACTCCCCTACGGTTTCACCCCGCGCCCGTAACCCCGCAACCCCGTAACCCCGTAACCCCGTAACCCCACCCCAACCCACACGGCGATCTTGCACTTTCTGTCGCGACAACCGACGCGAAAGCCGCATAGCGGCGACACAAAGTGCAAGATCGCGCAGAGGGGAGGGGGAGGGGGGTCAGGGGTGGGTTGGGCTTTTGGTTCTGGGGGCTGCCT
Organism: Micromonospora sp. LH3U1; assembly: GCF_028475105.1. NCBI lineage: Bacteria > Bacillati > Actinomycetota > Actinomycetes > Micromonosporales > Micromonosporaceae > Micromonospora > Micromonospora sp. LH3U1. The sequence goes on from NZ_CP116936.1 coordinate 1,288,998, forward strand.
TCAGGCGCAGGACTCCGGCGGCTGTTGCTCCGGTGCCGGTTACCAGCACTATGGCCACCATGACGCGGGCGGCCTCGGGCGACCAGGGCACCGGGGCGATGGACCGGGCGAACACGGCGGCGTTCGCCGCACCGGCGAAGAGCGCCAGGCAGGCCCCGGCCAGCGCCACCACGAAGTCGGCGGCCGGGCGGCGGGCCAGCGCGTACCAACCGGCGGCGATCGCGCCGAGGCCGGTGAGCAGCGACCAGATCTGCCCGGACAGCAGCCCGACCACCACCCCGCCCACACCCTGTGCGCCCGCGTCCAGTTCCCGCCCCACCGGGTACACGACGGCCAGTGCGCCGCCGGCGACCAGCAACACTCCCAGCGCGGACAGCGCGCGGGCACCGGCCGGGGCGGCGGCGGCGACCAGGCCGAGCGCGCCCACCGCGAGCAGCCCCACGATGGTCACCGCCCACCAGCTGAACGCGTCCGGCGGCGGCACCCAGTCCAGCGTCCCGCCGATCACCAGCGGGTCGGCGCCGTCGCGCAGCGGGACCGTCCAGTCCCGGACCCGGTGCTCCCGGTCCGGTGCGGCGCGTACGGCCGCCGGTGGTGCGGACTCCTGCCACAGGGCGCGTTGGTCGTGCCAGCGCACCGTGGGCCCGTCGGCGATCCGCTGCCAGGACGGCGGAGCGGCCGGATCGGCCTCGGCCGGGAGTGCCGTGTCTCCGGCGAGGGTGCGGTTCAGGTACGTGGCGGGGGAGCGACTGTTTTCGAACACCCCGTCCGGGCCGACCCGCAGATACGGCTCGCCGGAGTAGCCGATGACCTCGACGGCGCGGCCGGTGCGGTTGGTCAACTCCAGTCGGGCGCCCGCCTCGACCACGCGTACCTCCAGCCCTGGCCGCGCCGGCGCGACCCCGGTGGTCCGGGTCCGGTAGTCGGTGCCGTCAGGTGCGTCCGCGCCGTGCGCGGCGGCGGGCGCCGCGGTGAGCAGGGTGGCCGCGCAGGCTGCGGCGGCGACCAGGCCGGCGCGGGCCACCAGGGTACGGATCACTTGCCGGCCGCCGCCACGGCTGCGGTGAGACCATCCGGGGTCGGGTTGGCGAGCGGCTGGCCGTTGACCTTGACGGTCGGCGTGCCGGTGACGTTGCTCCGGCTGGCGTCGTCGGTGACGTGTTCGGTCCACGTCTTGTACGTGTCGTCCTTGACGCAACCGCCGAACGAGCTCCGGTCGAGGCCCACGCCGACGCCGATGTCGATCAGCTGGTCGTCGGTGAGCCCGGCGCTGCCCTCCGGCGGCTGCTGGGCGAAGAGCGCCTTGGCGTACTCGTGGTACTTGCCGCCCGCCGCGGCGCAGCCGGAGGCGGCCGACGACCGGGTCGAGTATTCGGTCGTGGAGAAGCGGTTGAGGTACGCGACCGGGTGGTAGACCACCTTCGCCTTGTTCTCGGCCACCAACTGTTCGAGCGTCGCCCCGCTGGTCTGCTCGAACTGTTTGCAGGCCGGGCAGAGGAAGTCCTCGTAGACGTCGACGGTGACCGGCCCGCCGCCGGTGACGATGCCGGTGCCGTCCGCGTTGGCGCCGGGCGGGGTGGTGAAGTCGTCAGAGCGCTGGCTGGACCAGGCCGCCCAGCCGATGACACCGGCGATGACCAGGACGGCGACCGCGGCGACGGAGACCCAGATCGTGCGCCGGCGCCGGCGCTCGCGGGCGAGCTGCTCGCGGACCACCCGGGCGGCGTCCCGCTGCCCCTTGCGACTACTCATCCTCGTCCTCCACAGCGGGTTCGCCGGACAGCCATCCGTCCACCGAGACGGGCGTACGCGGCCAGATCAGCAGAAATCCGGCCAGCACCAAGAATCCCAGGTCCCGAAGGATCTCCGGGAGGTAACTGGGGGCCTGCCCCTCGGCCAACTGCCCGCCGCTGCCGAAGCAGCCGCAGTCGATGGCCAGCCCCCGTGCCCAGGCCGAGGCGATCCCCGCGATGAAGACCACCAGCAGCGCGGCGGACACCCCGGCGACGAGCCGGGTGGCCAGCCCGAGCAGCAGCAGTACGCCCAGCGCCAGCTCGACGAAGGGCAGGGCCGCGCCGATCACGGTCGCCACGTCGTACGGCATCACCTGATACGCGTTGACGGCCCGCCCCGAGGCGGCCAGATCGCCCACCTTCGACGCGCCGGCGACCAACCAGACGGCGGCGAGGCCGAGCCGGGCCGTCGTGCCGAGCCAGGGCCGGATGACCGGCCAACGGCCGACCGGGGTGGGAGGTGCAGTCACGCTCATTTGTCGTCCCGTCTCCACCGGAAGTTCCGCGCTCAGCCGGTCATGGCGTCGCCGACCGCCTCGACCAGTTCGTCGCGGGCCCGCGCGACCCGCGAACGGATGGTGCCCACCGGGACGCCTTCGACGGCGGCGGCCTCGGCGTACGACAGGCCGAGCAGTTGGGTGAGCACGAACGCTGCGCGTCGGTCGGCGCTGAGCCGGCGGACCAGGTCGGTGGCACCGAGCTGGCCGGCCGGGTCCGGGTGAGGGTGGTCGGTGTACGCGTTCGCGGCCAGGCGCTCGTCGAGCCGGCGGCGGCGGATCACCGTGCGCAGGTGGTCGGCGCAGGCCCGTCGGGCGATGCCGAGCAGCCAGGTGCGGGCGCTGGAGCGACCCTCGAACGCGGGCAGGGCCCGGAACGCCCGCAGGTACGTCTCCTGGGTCAGGTCGTCGGCGCTGTCCGGGTCGACCAGGGCGGCGGCGAACCGCCAGACCTCGACCTGGGTCAGCCGGACGAACGCCGCCTGGGCGGCCGGGTCACCGTCGCGGGCGGTCAGCGCCCACTCGGTGGCCCGGTCCCGGGAGGCGTCACCGGCCGGCTCTGCCGGACCGGCACCACCGGTGTCACGCGGGACGGGGATCACGAAAAACCAGGTTACGCGGCACCCGGCGGAGCGTTAGGGTCCTTCGGCTCTTGGATGGTCTGCGCCACGTCGGGAACTTTTCCCCCGCACGGGCCGACTACCCGATCATGACGTGCGACCACGGACGCGATCACCGGCCTCGGGTCGCCGAAAGCGACATGCGTCGGCGACCATGGCTGGCATGACTGTCGCCCCCCGCCGCTGGCTCGCCCGGCTGGCCGCAGCCGCCGGCCTCCTGGTCGCCGTCGTCGCCTTGTTGCTCGCGCCAGCCACCCCGGCCAGCGCCCACGCGGTGCTGGAGAGCAGCAGCCCGGCTGCCTCCTCCATCGTGCCGAGCGCGCCGGCCGAGGTGGTGCTGACGTTCAGCGAGTCGGTCCGCAAGGTCCCCGGCAAGATCCGGGTCATCGGGCCGGACGGCTCCCGGGCCGACCGGGGCGAGCCGTCGTTCGACGGCGGTGCCGTGAGCATCCCGGTGGACCCGGCCGGCGAGCGCGGCACCTACCTGGTCAGCTTCCGGGTGATCTCCGCGGACAGCCACCCGGTCTCCGGGGCGTTCACCTACTCGGTTGGCGCACCCTCGACGCCACCCGTCGACTCCGGTGAGGACAGCCGCGCCAACCCGGTGGTGGGTACGGCGGTGAAGGTGGCCCGTTTCCTCGGTTACGCGGGTCTGGTGCTGCTGGTCGGGCCGGCGCTGGTGCTCGCCGCGCTCTGGCCACGACGGCTCTCCCGGCGCGGGCCGACCCGGCTGGCCTGGGCCGGCCTCGGCCTGGTGGCTTTCGCCACCCTCGCCGATCTGTGGTTGCAGGTGCCCTACACCGCCGGCGGTGGTCTGTTCGATGTCACCGGCGAGGGGTTCGGCAGTGTGTTCGGTAGCGCCTTCGGCGCCGCCCACCTGGTCCGACTCGGCCTGCTGGCGGCCTCCGCCTTCCTGCTCCGCCCGCTGCTGGCCCGGCCCGCCAGCCGCGCCGACGCGATCATCCTGGCCGTGCTCGGCGGCGCCGCCCTGCTGACCTGGCCGCTGGCCGGGCACCCGGCGGCCTCCCCGGCGCCGGCGGTCTCCGTGGTGGTCGACGCGGTCCACCTGGGCAGCATGGCGGTCTGGCTGGGCGGTCTGCTCATGCTCGCCGGTTTCCTGCTGCGTCAGGCCGACGAGCGGGAGTTGGGCGCGATCCTGCCGATCTGGTCGCGCTGGGCGGCGCTCGCCGTCTCGGCGCTGCTGCTGGCCGGCACCGTCCAGGCGTTGATCGAGGTGGCCACCCCGCAGGCGCTGTTCAACACCACGTACGGGCGGTTGCTGCTGGCCAAGATCGGGCTGTTCGCGGTGGTGATCGCCGTGGCCGCGTACTCCCGGCAGTTGGTGCGTCGACGCATCGCGGCGCAGCGCCCGGCACCGGTACGCCGGGCGGTCTGGGTGGAGTTGGCCGTCACCGTGGTGGTGCTGGGCCTGTCCGCCACGCTCGTGCAGACCACGCCCGCCCGGACCGCCGTGGCCGAGCCGTCCGGCACCGAGGCCGGCCTCTTCAGCACCAGGTTGTCCAGCCCGCTCTATTCGCTGGAGGTCGAGCTGAGCCCGGCCGAGCGGGGCAACAACACGGTGCACCTGTACGCGTACGGCAAGGACAACCTGCCGTTGCCGGTGGTGGAGTGGCGGGCCACTGCCGCGTTGCCCTCGGCCGGGATCGAGCCGATCGAGGTCCCGTTGCTGCCGTTGACGGACAACCACGCCTACGGCGACATCAGCCTGCCGACCGCCGGTGACTGGGAAATCAAGATCACCGCCCGGACGACCGACATCGACCAGGCCACGGTGACCGCCACCGTGCCCATCCGTTAGAGAGGCCCGCGAAACCCATGACCCGATTCCGGCGTACCGCAACCGCCGCTGCCGCCCTGGCGTTCACCGCCGCCGCCACCGCTGTGCTCGGCTTCGCCGGACCGGCGTCCGCTCACGTCACGGTGAACCCGAAGGAGGCGACCCAGGGCGGCTACGCCCGGGTGGCGTTCCGGGTGCCCAACGAGAGCGACACCGCCTCCACCACCAAGCTGGAGGTGGTGTTGCCGGAGAACGCCCCGGTCGGCTCGGTGTCGACCATGCCGATGCCCGGCTGGACGGTTACCACGGAGAAGCGCAAGGTGGACCCGCCGATCGAGGTGCACGGCAGCCCGCTCACCGAGGCGGTTTCCAAGATCACCTGGACGGCCACCGGCGACGCGGCGGTGAAGCCGGGTCAGTTCCAGGAGTTCCCCGTCTCGATGGGGCCACTGCCGCAGGTCGGCTCGATGGTCTTCAAGACCCTGCAGACCTATTCGGACGGCAACATCTCGCGCTGGATCGACGAGCCGGTGCCGGGCGGTGCGGAGCCGGAGAACCCGGCTCCGGTGCTCACCCTGACGGCCGCGGCGCCGACGGGTTCGGCCGCACCGACCGCTGCCGCCGTCGCCTCGCCCGACGATGACGATGACGACGAGGGCAACGGTCTCGCGGTCGGCCTCGGTGTGGCCGGTCTCGTCGCCGGTCTGGCCGGCCTGGCGCTGGGCGGGCTGGCGTTCGCGCGGACCCGCCGGGAGCCGGTCGCCAAGTCCTGACCCCGTCGAACCCGCTGGCCCGCCGGACCATCCGGCGGGCCAGCGTGCTTTTCCGAGCCGGAACTGACCGTGCCGTGGATATCCCCTGATCAGACGGCGTACGTCGGTAAGGTCGGCCGGGTACTTGGCTACGGAGGGGGAAGCTGCGAATGCGGTTCGTGCGGGCGATCGCCGGAGTGCTGCTGTTGGTCGTAGGGATTCCGGCGCTGTTCGCCGGTGGCGCGCTCTGGCTGGTGACCCGACACGCCGACCCCGACGGGGCCTTCGCCGCCCGCTTCGAGACGGTCCGCACGCCCGGTCACGCGGTCGTGGTCACCGACCTCGACCGGCTGCTGCGGCAGGAGGCGCCCTTCGCGCGTACCGCGCAGACCCGGCTGCAACTGGACGCCCGCACCTCGGACGGCCCGGCCTTCGTGGGGCTGGCGCCCACCGCCGACGTGCGCCGCTGGCTGGAGCCGGTGCCGCACGCCGCGGTCCGCCGGGTGGCGCTGGCCCGAGGCCCGCTGCCGGTCCGGCTGGACCCGACCGGTGCGCCCGCCGACGCGCCGGGCGCCTCGGCGGTCACGCCGTTGGGTCAGCCCTTCTGGGTACGTGAGGGGATCGGCTCGCTGGAGTGGAGCGCGGACGACCTGGCCGGTGAGCCCATGAGCCTGGTGGTGATGCGCCCCGACGGCGGCGCTGACCTGGCGCTGGACCTGCGCGCCGAGTTGCGGGCAGGGTGGGCCGGCCCAGCCACCTGGGGTCTGCTGACCGTCGGCATCCTGCTGGTGGTGTGCGCGGTGCTGCTCCTGCTGCGACCGCTGCGTCCGCGTGAGGTGGTCTTCGTGGTCGAGCCGGATCAGGTGCCGGTGCTCGCCGGCCGGCTCGGGGTCACCTCGCTGAGTGGCCTGGGCTCCCCGGCACCCGGTCCGACCCCACCGTTACCGGCCGTACGGCAGCTCACCCCGGTCGGCTCGGGTTTGGGGGAACGGTCCCGGTCGGCGATCGGCGCCGAACCGGCCCGGCCCGGCACCCTCGCTGACCTGGACGAGCCGGTCCGGTTGCCCCGCCCGCCGGAGGTGACACTGAGTCTCGCGTGGCCGCCGGCTGGTGCGGAGGCCACGGCCCGGCCGGTGACGATGGACGAAACGGCGAGCGGCCCTCCGCGCTGCCGACGCGGAGGGCCACCCTCACCGGGGGAGCGGTGCTACCCGAGCGACGCTTGAGGTAGATGAGACCAGATTAGCGCCGATAGCCGCTAGTGGGGGCTTCGTCCATTTGGTGCGATTTTTGCTCAGGGTGTCTGGAGCGCACCGGCAGGGTGGCCAGCAGCAGCACGCTGAGCAGCACGTAGCCGTTCTGTAGGACGAAGTCCGCCGGGTTGTTGGTCCGCAGGGTTGCCACGCCCCATTCCTGGAACGTCACCACGCCGTAGATGATCACGGCGGCGGTGCCCAACGCGAGCCCGCCCAACCACCACCGCCGGCGTGCCTCGTCCGGACGGTCGGCGCTCAACGCCGCGTCGGCGAGCAGCACCACCGCCGGCACGAACCAGTAGATGTGGTGGGTCCAGGTGATCGGGCTCGCCAGCGAGCCGACCAGCCCGGTCAGCGTCAGACCCGTCAACGGGTCACCGGCCCGAGCCGCGCGGACGGCCCGCCGCAGCCCGTAGACGGCGACCACGGCGACCACCAACAGCCAGAGCAGTCGGTCCGGCTTCTCCGGCGCGGTGAACCGGCTGAGGAGGCCGAACAACGACTGGTTGCCCGCGTAGTCGGTGCGTCCCACCCGGTCGTTGTCCCACAACTCGTGGATCCAGAACCGCCAGGAGTCGCTGGGGGCGATCGCCGCCGCGAGCAGGGTCGCCGCGGCTGCGGTGGCGCTCGCCACCGCCGCGGCCCGCCACCGCCGGGTGGCCAGCAGGTACACGATGAAGATGCCGGGGAAGAGCTTCAGCGCCGTTGCCAGCCCCACGCCCACCCCGGCCCAGCGGCGTGCCTGCGGCACCGCGTACAGCAGGTCGGCCAGGATCAGCACGACCAGCAGCATGTTGATCTGGCCGAAGGTGATCGTCTCGCGGGTGCTCTCCACCGCCAGCACCAGCAGCACGGCGGCGGTCAGGGTGAACGCCCGCGGCAGGTTGTGCCGGGCGATGACCGGGGTCACCAGCCACCGGGTGGTCAGCACCACGGCCAGCACGGTGAGCACCGTGAAGATCGTCACGGTCACGCCGAGCCTCAACAGCCCGAACGGCCACAGCAGCAGCGCGCTGAACGGCGGGTAGGTGAAGAACAGCTCGCCCTGCACCCGGTCGGGTTGGACGTAGTCGTAGAGCGGATGGCCGACCCGCCACCAGTCCATCGCGGACATGTAAATCTTGAGGTCGAAGAAGTTGTGCTTGAGGCCGGGCAGGTAGAGCGCTGGTAGCACGGCGATGAGGGCCACCACCGCGACCAGGCGACGGACCGTACGGCCGCCGGGATCGTCGTCCGTGACGGCGGGCGGTGCTACGGGATCGGCTGGCACTCCGAAACCCTAGCGGTCTGGTCCGCCGAGAGCGCGCAGCCGCCGGGCGTGGGCGGCGCGTAGGCTGTCCCGGTGGCTGACCTCCTTGTCTGGATCGACTGTGAGATGACCGGGTTGGACCTCGGCAGGGACAAACTGATCGAGGTTGCGGCACTGGTCACCGATCCCGACCTCAACGTGCTGGGTGACGGTGTCGACGTGGTGATCCACGCCGACGAGGCGGCGCTGGAGGGGATGCCGGAGATCGTGCAGACCATGCACGCCAAGTCCGGCCTCACCGAAGAGGTCCGTCGTTCGGCGGTCACCCTCGCCGAGGCCGAAGACCTGGTCCTGGAGTACGTCCGTACCTTCGTCAAGGATCCGCGTACGGCTCCGCTGTGCGGCAACTCGATCGGCACGGACCGGGGCTTCATCGCCCGGGACATGCCCCGCCTCGACGCGCACCTGCACTACCGGATGATCGACGTTTCGTCGATCAAGGAACTCTGCCGCCGCTGGTACCCCCGCGTGTACTTCGGTCAGCCGCAGAAGGGTCTCGCGCACCGGGCGCTGGCCGACATCCGGGAGAGCATCCGGGAGTTGGAGTACTACCGGCGTACGGTCTTCGTCCCGCTGCCCGGCCCGGACGTCGAGACCGCCAAAGGTATCGCCGCCGAACTCTGACCCGGGCGGCCGTCACCCGGGAGCAGGGAACCCGCTAGACGTGGTGTGCCGCGGTGTGGCTATTATTGGTCCGCACCCCGCCCGGGGCGATCGACCGGGCGACGGCGGCATGGTGGCTGTAGCTCAGTTGGCAGAGCACCGGGTTGTGGTCCCGGTTGTCGTGGGTTCAATTCCCATCAGTCACCCAGCTGGTTTCACTGCTCAGGCCCCCTCTTCGGAGGGGGCCTGAGTCGTTTTGGGGGCGAGTTGGGGGCCTACGCGAAAGCCCCCTCCGAAGAGGGGGCTTTCGTCGTTCGGCTCAGGCGGTGGGTGTGGGTGACGGGGTCGTGCCGTCCGGGGTCGGGGTGGTGTCCGGGTCGGCGGGGGGCTCGTACGGGAGGGCGCTGCCCTTGACGTACTCGTCCCAGCTCATGTTCCAGTCGGTCCAGCCGTTGCCGTTCTGCAGCTTGCGCTCGGTGCCCTTGACCGTGATCGGGTCGCCGACCTGGGTGTTCTTGAACAGCCAGTCGCCGTTGGCCATCGACACGTTTACGCAGCCGTGTGAGACGTTCGTGGTGCCCTGCTGGCCTTCGGACCAGGGGGCCGCGTGGATGAACTCCCCACCCCAGGTGAGCCGCTGAGCGAAGTCAATCTTGGTGCGGTAGCCCTCCTCCGGGCCCAGCTCCTCCATGGTGTCGAAGACCGTCTTGCGCAGCTTCTCGATCACGACCATGGTGCCGCTGGACGACGGGGTGGTCTTCTTGCCGAGGCTGACCGGGATGGTCTTGATCAGAGCGCCGTTGCGGGTCACCGTCATCCGCTTGGTCTTGTTGTCCACCGTCATGATCACCGAGGGGCCGATCTTGACGTCCACCGAGAGGTCGGCGCGGCCGTACCAGCCTTCACCCATCGGCAGACCGCCGGCCTGCACCCGGTAGGAGACCTTGCTGTCGGCCTTCCAGAACTCCTTCGGCCGGTATCGGATCTCGGTCGGGCTGACCCAGTGCCAGATGCCCTCCTGCGCCGGTGTCGAGGTCACCGTCATCCGGCGCTGCACGTCGTCGCGGTAGTCCTCCGGGATGCCCCGGCTGAACTTCACGATCAGTGGCATCCCGACCCCGACCACCTGGTTGTCACCGAGGAAGCTGCTCACCCGTACCTGATTGCCCGGCTTGGCCATGGTGGTGAAGGTGCTTGTCGCGGTGGCCGGACGGTCGTCGTCGCCGGTGGCGGTCACGGTCGCCGTGTAGCTCGTGCCGTACGCCAGCGCGCCGGCCGGCAGCCACGTCTTGCCATCCGCGGCGAGGGTGCCCTCGACCGCCTTGCCGGCCGCGTCCTTGAGCTCGACGGCGGTCTTCACGGCGTCCTTCGTGGTGAAGGTGATGCCGGTGGACGCTGGCACGTCCTTGGCGTCGGTCGCCGGCTCGCTGATGGTCGCCGCCGCCTTCGGGGCGGGGCTCTCGCCGCCGCCGTGCCACGAGGACGGCTTGCCGCCGTCGCCGTCGGTGCAGGCAGAGGTGAAGGCCAGCGCCACGGCGAGGAGCCCCGCCGCGAACACGCGGCGTCGCCCGCCGGGCCTGATCAGCTGGTCCTGGCTAGCTCGCATGATTCCCTCACAGTCGTGGTCGCTGCCCATCGTCTCTTACTGACGCGCCAGAGCCGACCCCGGTTGCCGAGGGTGAACCGAAACACGCCGACCAGGGTGCCGGATTTTTGCTACTATCCGGCGTTTCGTGAGTCTGGCTCGTCTCCGCAGCGGGACTAAGGGGCTCGCCGCGGCGTCGTCGCATCGCGGGAGTGCAAGGGTACGCGCCGGCCCAACCATCGGCAGGGCCGGCGCGAGGATGCCGACAGGCTCAGAGCGCCGGGCCGGCTCCGCCACTGGGCACCGGCAGCGCGCTGCCCTTGATGAAGTCCGACCAGCTCAGGCTCCACGCCGTCCAGCCGTTGCCGGCGGCGAGCTTGCGCTCGGTGCCCTTCACCGTGATCGGGTCACCAATCCGCGTCCTCTCGAACAGCCACCGGGCGTTCGCCATGGACACGTTCACGCAGCCGTGCGAGACGTTCCGCCGCCCCTGCACGTGCTCTGACCAGGGTGCGGCGTGGATGTACTCGCCACCCCAGGTGAGCCGCTGGGCGAACTCGATGTCCGTGACGTAGCGGTTGGCCGGGTCCGGGTCGTCGCGGGTGTCGAAGGTCGTAGCTTCCTTCTTCTCCATCACGACCATCGTGCCGCTGGACGACGGCGTGCTCTTCTTGCCCAGGCTCACCGGAACGGTGCGCACCAGCGCGCCGTTCTCGTACACCATCATCTTCTTGTTGGCGTTGTCGACCTTCATCTCGAACGAGCGGCCGATCTTGGCGGTGGCCTTACGGTCGATGTCGCCGTACCTGCCGTTGCTCAGCGGCACTCCCGCGAGGGCGATCCGCACGGTGATGGTGGTGCCCGGCTTCCAGTACTCCGGCGCCCGGTAGTACGCCTGCGTGCCGTTGGCGACCCAGTGCCAGGCCCCCGGCTGCGGCGGGTCGGTGCGGACGAACATCCGCTTCTGCACCGCCGCCCGGTCCTTCTTCGGGATGCCCGGGTGGAACTCGGTGACCACCGGCATGGCCACCCCGTAGCTCTTGTCGTCGAAGAGGTACAGGCCGGACCCAATCGTCGACGTCGGCTTGGCCATCGTGGTGAAACTGCTGGTGCCCTGGCTACTCGTGCCGTCGGCGGCGTTCGCCGTCAGCGTGGCGGTGTAGCGGGTGCCGTACTTCAGCGGAGCGGACGGCACCCAGGTGGAACCGTCGGTGCGCAGCTTGCCCTCCACCGAGCCCCCGCCGTCGGCGGTCAGGGTGACCGCGGACACCTTCGCGCCATCCGCCAGCTTCGCGCTGATCTCCGTACTCACTGGCTTGTTCTTCGTGCCATTGGCCGGGCTCAGCGTGAGCGACGGCCCGCTTGGAGAACTCGGCGTCGAGGGCACGGGTGAGCCGGGTTCGGCGCTCACGTCTGGCGACGACGTCCCGCCAACGAATTCCGGCTTCTTCTGCTCGTCGCCGCATCCGGTCAGTGCCAGCGACGCCACCAGAGTCAGGGCGCCCACCACCGCCCCGGCTCGCGTGAACCGTGTCATCCCCACCTCTGTTCTCGCGTACCTGGCGGACATCGTGCCGCATCACCGCCGCAACCCATGTCCCCGTCGCGACGGCGTCGGTCGGTTTGTGGCTTTTTGCCCGCAAAGCTCGACCGAAGGGGGGAGCTGGGTAACCGGATTGGAGCCCCGCTCGGAGGGGTGCTAATCTTCTCTCCGTTGCCGAACGAGCGCCGCTAGCTCAACTGGCAGAGCAGCGGACTCTTAATCCGCGGGTTCGGGGTTCGAGTCCCTGGCGGCGCACCAGCAATTAAGGCTCTGGCCTGGTGGTTCTTCACCTGGCCAGAGCCTTTTTCGTGTCCGTGGTGACGATGGGGTGCTTCCTGCGCGCGATGGCGTGCCCACCCCGCGCCCACACAGGTTGAGGACACATGCGCACCACGACAGTCGGCAACGTGAAGATCCTGCTGCCCGACCTCGACCCGGAGGACCTCGACCGCGTTACCGACCTGGCCGACGGCCTCTCCGAGGCTCTCGTCGAGGACGCGTCGTGGCGCGGAGTGCAGCTGGAGGACCACCGCATCCGCAGCAGCCTGATCACCGGTGGCGACCTCAGCGAGAGCACCTGGGAAGCCGGCAGCATCTACGGCTGCGAGATCACCCGCACCGACTTCTCCGGCGCGGTCCTGACCGGAGTCACCATCGAACGGTGCGCCATCACCGGCTCACGGTTCACCGGCACCAGGCTCACCGATGTACGCCTCAAGGACGTTCTGTTCGACGGCTGCCGCTTCGACTACGCAACCTTCCAGCGGGTCGCCGCCGTCGGCTCGGTCGCCTTCACCGACTGCACCCTCACCCACGGCACGTGGTCCACCTGCCGCCTGCCCGGAATCGCGCTGCGGTCCTGCGACCTCGCCGGTCTGGATCTGAACTCCTGCCACCTCGACGGCGCCGACCTGCGGGGCAGCCGGCTCCGCGGGCTCAAGACGCCACTCGACAACCTGTCCGGCATCACCCTGGCGGAGAACCAACTCCCCGACCTCACCCAGCTGGCCGTTGACGCCCTCAAACTGACCGTACGCATCGACTGACTGCGAGGAGGCCGTCGAGGCCAGTGCGGCAGCCGCCGGACTACCGCAGGCCGGCCGTGACGACGGCGTGCTCCCGATCGTCCCGTAGCCCGCGATAGCTGACCCTGTGGTGTCGGGTGACCGGCCCGGCGCCAATTGACGCCGGGCCGGTCGCGCCGTCGGCGCTGCGCCACTCTCACGGGCGGAAAGCGTCAGTAGTCGATGTTGATGGCAGCGATCTGGCGGGTGCCGTTGAAGACGATGGCGGGGCCGGCAAAGCGGGAGCTGGCGTAGGTCAGTGCCGTCTTGTGCCCGGGACTGTTGAACCAGGCCTCGATCATCTGCTCGGGTGAGGAGTTGCCCGAGGACGCGAACAGGACCTCATGGCCGCAGTGCTCGAAGGCACCCGTATCCAGGTTCTGCTTCACGCATGCTTCCGCAGCGCGTTGTTCCGTTGTGCGCAGCTTGACCTCGGTCAGCCCGAGCGCGCGGCGCCGCTCGTTGAGCAGCACCAGCAGACGTTGTTCGGCGGCAGACACGCCGGTGGACGAGCCGGTGGACTTGCTGGCCGATTTGGTCGGCGATTTGGTCGGCGTCGGCGTCGGCGATTTGGTCGGCGTCGCTGACTTCGTAGGGCTGGAGCTTGGGCGCGAGGTGGCCGAGGCGCCGTCGAGCGCCGCCGGGGAAGGCGATGCGGGCGCGGATTCGGTGGTCTCGGAGCCGGGTGCGGTGATCGCGGTTGAGGGCTCCGCGCCTGTCGCGTTCGCCGGCTGCTGCCCCGGCCCGGCCGTGTAACTGGCGACGACGATTCCTCCCCCTCCGAGCACGGCGACGGCCGCGAGGACGCCCACCAGGGCCTTGGGTAGGGACAGGCCCGCGATGCGGGCCTGCTGCCGCACCCCGGCGGTCTTCGCGTGTGCGCCTGCCGTCGCAACGCCCTGCGACTTGCCGGAGACGGTGTGCGCCTTATGTCTGACCTGCGGGGCGAGGCCGGCCGGAAGCGGCGTGAGCGCGAGGCCCGCCAACAGCCGCTCGGCCGGGACCAGGTCCGACGTGACGTCCCGACAATGCGCGCAGGTCCGAATGTGCCGCGCGAACCGCTTGCGCCACACCGGCGCCGGTCGACCGCGCCATTCGGAGGCCGTGTCGATCAGGTCAGCGCAGCCGGGCCGGGCGGCGAGGGCTCGCACCACCATCCGAGCGGTGTCCAACTGCGCCTTCATCCGGGCCACGCGAACGGTCACGTGGTGTGGGTCGAGCTGTAGGGCATCGGCCAGGTCGGCGCGGGAGAGGTGACCCGCCTCGACCAGCCACCACAGGGACAGCAGGTGGCGGTGGTCGTCGTCCAGCCAGCGCGTGGCCAGGACGACCTCCCGGCGCTGATCGGACAGGCGAAGCTGGGTCAGGGTCAGGTCCGCGAAATCGGAACCCGGATCGATCAGGTTGTCGATGTCCTCCGGCGGCGCTGGTGTGGTGTGCCGGTGCTGTTTGTAGGCACGGATCTCGTTCATGGTGACGGCAACCAGCCACGACCGGAAGAGCTGCGGATCGCGTACGCCCGCCAGCCCTCGCACGACGCTCAACATCGTGTCCTGCACGACGTCGTCGACGTCCGCCGATCGGCTCAGCGCCCGGCCCACGATGTTGTACACCAGTGGCAGATAGTGCAAGACCAATTCGTCCATCGCCGCCTGGTCGCCGCGGCGTGCCGCGTCCACCACCGCGGCCATGTCGGTCCTGTTCGGGTACGCGTGATAGGTCACGCTCACAACCTCGCCTTCACGGGACATCCTCGTACAACGTGGAGATTGGCTGACACCCGTCCAGGTCACACAAACTGACCAGCTTGGCCAAAGCTGAGGCCGTGTCGGGGGTCTGGGCTAGCGTCTCCGCCATGCCGTTGATCACAATCGCCGACGAAGCGACCGGAGCGCCGAGCTGGCCCGAGTGGACCATGGAGATCTTCGAGGAGACGGTTCGCCTCGACGAGCTGATCCGACGGCGGGTCTTTCTGGAGGTCGCCGAGTCCGGCGCGCGCGTCGATCCCGAGGAGCGGAGCCGGGCGACGCTCGAGGCGTTCGGCCGCAACGGTTTCGTGGTGCTGGTCGACGACCGTCAGGTGACCAACCTCGACGAGAAGATCCACCTGCACGCGGGGTCCCGGGTCACGTTCCTCAAGCTCGTCCCGCTGGTGGGTGGCTGATGGGCACGTTCGACCCGGAGCCAGCACTGCGCCTGGTGGTCAACCGCGTCAAGGGGTGGTATGAGCGGCATGACGGCTTCACCCTCAACCCCACTGATCAGCGGGACTTCGTCAATCAGCTGGCCACGGTGTGTGGCTGGGCGCCGGCCGACACGGCTCGGGTGCTGCTCGCCGCGCTCAACGACCCGGATGGACCGTACGGTCTTCTTCCCGCACAGCTAGAACTCATTCCGGAGGCCACGCGACAAGCCGAGCTGCTCGGCGCGGCCGTGGCGGCGCTGAAGGGCGCCGAGGCGGATCACGATCGGCGGGTCGCTGCGGCGATGACGGTGATCGCAAGCCTGCCGCGCCGCCACACCATCACGAAGGAAACCCCGTTGGGGGAGGCCTGCCGCGAGATGTGGGCCCGGACGGAGCAACTCCTGCCCGCGCAGCCGGCAAACGTGCGGCAGGCACTGTTCGACGCGTTGACGGTGCCGGAGCAGGACAGCGACGGGCGGCGCACGCTGATCCGCTGTCTGCTCTCCGCCGGTGGGCTGGACGGTTCCGGATGGCTGGATCGGCTGGGCGCTCACGCCCGTCTGGATTTCCACGACTGGAGCTGGCGGCTCCGAGAATGGACGTGGGAGTCCATCCAGACGGAATACCTCGCCGGACGTACGCACCCGGCAGCGCTGGCAACCTGGCGTCGGACGAGGATCGAGCACTTCATTCGTGACGTGGGCGACCCGGACGAGACACTGTGGCCCATCCCCAACGTCGGTGAACAGTGGGCCGACCGCGCCATCGCGGACATCGAGGCGATGCCGGAGGAGCGCCGGTCAGCGTGGCAGGCGCTGCTCGCCCACTGCCTACTCGGCAATGACAAGGCGAGGCCGACCGCCGCCTGGCAGAAGAGCGCCCGACTGCTCCTCGACGCGGTCGGCGACGACGAGTTCGCCGGCCATGCCGACGAGTGGCTCCCGCTGGTGGGCCTGCCGCGCAGCCTGCCACTGCGCGTGACCACGTGTTGTCGCGGCCACTTTGGGGACTTTCCGCCACGGCTGCCCGACCGCCACAACGTCGGGCTGCTGTGGGGCCTGATCTGGCTGCGAGCGATGTGCCCGCCGTCGGAGGACACCGTGCGCAGCCTCGGGCAGATCGCGGAACGGGCCGCCCGCAAGATTCCCGGCCACGGTCCAGCGAGCCCGAAGTTGGCGAACGTCGCGGTTGCTGCGCTCGTCGACACCGATCATCCCGCCGCCCTCGCGCAACTGGCCCGGCTGGCGTCGCGGCTGACCTACAAGAGCACGCTGCGCATCGTCGAGAAGGGCCTGACCAGGCACGCCGAGGCGCTCGGCGTCGGCCGTGAGGACGTCGAGGAGATGGCGCTGCCCGGCTTCGGGCTGCCGCTCGCGGACAAGGTGGGTGACTGCTCGTACGAGGTTGAGGTGCGCGGCATCGACGCTGCTGTGGTGTGGCGCAACGCGGACGGCAAGGTGGTCAAGGCCCCTCCGGCGCAGGTGCGTAAGGACCACAGCGACGAGCTGAAGGAGTTGAAGACGACCGTCGCAGACATCGGCGCCACGCTGGTCGGCACCCGTGATCGCCTGGAGGGGCTGCTGCGGCGCGACCGGGCGTGGACCGTCGAGCAGTGGCGCGAGCGGTTCCTGGATCACCCGCTGGCCCGGGCCCTGGCCCGGCGGCTGATCTGGACCGTCGACGGCGTCGCCTGCTGCTGGGGCGGTGCTGCCCTTCGGACCGTGGACGACGAGGTGTTCGAGCCCGCCGACGCCGCCACGGTCCGGCTGTGGCATCCGGTCGACGACACGTCCGCGGTCGGATCCTGGCGCGACTTCCTGGCCCGGCACGCGATCACCCAGCCGTTCAAGCAGGCGCACCGGGAGCAGTACCTGCTGACCGATGCGGAGCGAACCACCGGCACCTATTCCAATCGATTCGCCGCGCACATCGTGCGCCAGCATCGCCTCAACGCGCTCCTGTCCCGGCGTGGCTGGTCGTACGTTCGACACCGCAACGACGGCGCCTCCTACGACGCGCCTTGGCTGGCCCTTCCCGACTGGGAGTTGCGCGCCGAGCTGAACATCGCCGGGATCGATGACGGCGAAGACCTGACGTTCGACACGATGTCGACCGATCAGCTGCGGATCACCCGGGAGGACGGCACGCCGGTGCCGCTGGAGCAGGTTCCGGCGGTCGTGCTGAGTGAGGTGATGCGCGACGTCGACCTGTTCGTGGCCGTGGCCGGGGTGGGCAACGATCCGAACTGGTTCGACGGTGGTCCCCAGGGCCGGTATCGCGACTACTGGGCACGGAACAGCTTCGGCGACCTCACCCCGCCGGCCCGGACGCGCCGGGAGGTGCTGGTCGAGCTGATCCCTCGGCTGTCGATCGCCGACCGCTGCACCTTCACCGACAGGTTCCTCGAGGTTTGCGGCGATCTGCACACGTACCGCATCCACTGCGGTTCGGGCAACATCCTGATCGCCCCGGACGACCGCTACCTGTGCATCATCCCGGAGTCGGCGAAGGCGAAGGAGCCGGAGATGTTCCTGCCCTTCGAAGGCGACAGCCGGCTAGCCGAGATCATCAGCAAGGCGCTGCTGCTGGCGGCCGACAAGAAGATCAAGGACCCGGTGATCCTGCACCAGTTGTGAGGCGCTCGGCAGCGGCGTCAGGACAGGACCGGCGGCACCAGGGCGGGTTCGACCCGCCCTGGTGCACGGCGTGAGCGGTATGCGAACGCGGGCTGCCCCTCGGTTCCTCGTCCTTCACCTGATCGCCCAGGCGGCGCCGGTAGCGATGGCCTGCCGCCACGGGCGGATGGCCTTGGGCGGCATGCCGACGGCGAGGGCGCCGACCAGACGGTCGCCGCTGCGGTACGCGGCCACGAACCGTCGCTGTTCCAGGTTGCCGTCAACGACGGCGACCTCGTCGCTGCCGCGCAGGTCACCGTAGGCGTGGATCTTCATGTCGTACTGATCGGACCAGAAGTACGGCACCGGCGCGAACGGCTTACGCGCATCGGGATACAGCAGGTTCCGGGCGGCCGCCATGCCCTGCTCGGCGGCGTTGGTGCGGTGCTCGACGCGCATGGTCACCCCGAACAGCGGGTTGTGCCAGCGAGCGACGTCGCCGGCGCCGTAGACGCCCGGCGCGGCGGCGCTGTACTGGTCGCAGACCAGTCCGTCGGCGATCTCCAGGCCGCTGCCGTCGAGCCATTCGGTGTTGGGCTGCGACCCGATCGCGACCAGGACCTCGTCGGCTTCGACCAGATCTCCTCCGCTCAGCAGCACACCGGTGTCGGTGACAGCCGTGACTGTGACGCCGGTGCGTAGGTCGACGCCGTGTTCGCGGTGCGCTTGAGAGAGGACCCGCCCGATCTGCTCACCGACGGCGTGGGCGAGCGGCACCGGTGCCGGTTCGAGCAGGACGACGTCGCAGCCGAGGCCGCGGGCCACGGCGGCGCATTCCGCGCCGAGGAACCCGGCGCCGACGACAGCCAACCGGGTGCCGGGCCGCAAGCTCCGGCGCAGGGTGAGCGCGTCACTGAGGGTACGCAGGACGTGCGCGCCCACGCCCGGAAGCCGCCGCGGTCGCACCCCGGTGGCGATGATCAGCCCGTCGTAGGGAATCGGGGTGCCGTCGGCCAGCCGCACGATGCGTTCCGCCAGGTCCAGCCCGGTTGCGCGGGCACCGAGCCGCAGGTCCAGGCGCAGTGCGGTCAGCTGCTCCAGGGTCCGCAGGGCCAGCCGGTCGGCGTCCCAAGCGGAGGCGAGGATCTGCTTGGACAGCGGCGGACGATCGTACGGTGGATCGATCTCCGCACCGATCAGCGTGAGGATGCCGTCGTAGCCCTCGCTGCGGAGGGTTTCGGCGGCGGCGAGGCCGGCTGCCGAGGCACCCACCACGACAGCGTGCTTCACCGCTCCACCAGGCGGATCGCGGCCGCCGGGCAGACAGCAGCCGCCTCGCGCACCTCGTCGTGGTGTTCCGGGCCCGGCTCGGCGTCGAGCACGATCGCGACACCGTCCTCGTCGCGTTGGTCGAAGACGTCGGGGGCGACCATCGCGCACTGCCCGGCCGCGACGCACTTCGGTTCGTCGAACTCCACGCGCAACGTCATCTCGGTGCCTCTCACCAGGTGACCGGCAGGGACTTGAGGCCGTAGGCGACGCCTTCCATGGCGAACTCGACCTCCTCGAACGGCACCGCCAGCGCCAGGGTCGGAATGCGCTTGTAGAGGGTGCCGTAGACGACCTGCAACTCCACCCGGGCGAGCGACTGCCCGAGGCACTGGTGGGCGCCGTAACCGAACGCGTGGTGCTGACGGGCGGGCCGCCGCAGGTCGAGCCGCTCCGGGTCTGGAAACTCCTCGGCGTCCCAGTTGGCGCCGGACAGGTCGAAGATGACGCCGTCACCGGCCTTGATGACCTTGCCGTGCAGCTCGATGTCCTCGTTGGCGATGCGTCGGATCCCGGTGTGCACGATGGTCAGATAGCGCAGTAGTTCCTCGACCGCGTTGGCCACGAACTTCGGGTCGTCGTTCTCTCGCAGCAGGGCCAGCTGGTCCGGATTCCGCAACAGCGCGAGAGTGCCCAGGGAGATCATGCTCGCGCTGGTCTCGTGGCCGGCGATGAGGATGGCCATGGCCATGGTGATGGCTTCCTGAGGGGTCATCTCCCCTACTTTGACCCGACCCGCCATCTCCGACAGCACGTCGTCGCCGGGGTCGGACAGCCTGCGCTGGAACAGGTCGCCGATGTATCCGCCCAGCGCCTGGGCGGCCTCCTGAGCCTCCTCGGGCGTCGCCTCATGGCTGACCAGCTTGTGGCTGGTGGTCTGGAAGAGCTCATGATCCTCGTACGGCGCGCCGAGGATCTCGGTGATGACCATGGTGGGTACCGGCAGACCGAGTGCCTGAACCAGGTCGGTCGGGTTCGGACCAGCGAGCATCTCGTCGATGAGATTGTCGAGGACCTCCTGGATCCGCGGTCGCAGTGCCTCCACCCGCTTGACCATGAAGGGAGCGTTGACCGTGCGGCGCAGACGGGTGTGCTCGGGCGGGTCCGTGTTCGTGATCAGCGCGGGGTGGTGCGGGGCGCCCGCCGCACGGCTGCGGGTCATGTGCGGATAACCGGGGCGCTTCTCGTTGATGCTGAGCCGTGGGTCGTTCAGCAGGGCGCGCTGGTCGGCGTGGCGGGTGATGAACCACGGTGTGCTGCCGTCCCAGATCCGCACCTTCCCGACCGGGTTCTCCCGGGTCATCGCGAGGATGGTGGCAGCGGGGGCGAAGGGGCACGCCGACTCACGCGCCGTCGGGTATTCGGGCACTGTGGTTTCCGACATGGGTCTCCTCGGATCGTCACGCGCAGACTGGTGACCCATGCAAACAAAGGGCGCTGACGGAACCTGGACGCGAACCTGACGGATCCCTGACGTGACTCAGGTCACTGTGGGGTGCCGAGCCAGTACCCGAATCCCCGGTGGGTGTGGATCAGATGGGGCGGCGTCTCGTCCACCTTCTGCCGCAGTCGGGACACCAGCCGTTCGATGGCGTTGACGCCGCGGGCTTCGCTCCAGACCTGCCAGGCCATCTGCTCCTTCGACAACACCCGGCCAGCATTGAGCAACAGGTGACGCAGGAGCCGGTACTCCGCAGGGGTGACGTCGAGCACCCGATCACCCCGCCACGCCCGGCAGGCGACCTCGTCGAGCAGCAGGTCACCGTGCCGCAACACGGTTCCCGATCGCGTGTTGGTCCTGTCGCGCAGAAGCACCTGCACGCGGGCCAGCAGCTCCGCGCTCCGGCACGGCTTGGTGATGTAGTCCTGGACCTCGGTGCCGAGCGAGGGCACCAGAGCCTCCAGAGACTCGCAGGTGGCAAGGCACAGGACCGGGGGACGGTCGGTGAGGGTCGGACGATCACGGGCGAGGGCTTGAACATCGGGGATCTCCACGTCGACCACGATCAGATCGACGTGATGCTCCCCGAGCAGTCGCAGCGCGGCGGCACCGGTCGCGGCAGAGGTGACCAGATAGCCCGCAAAGCTCAACTGGGCCGTGAGCGAGGCACGCAGGTCCGGGTCCGGAGCCACCACGAGTAGGCGGAAGTCGTATGGAGACCTCGCTGTCTGGACCACGCGCATGGTGCGGACCCACCTTTCCAAGACACCGTCCCTCGGCGGGTTGGCGTCGCGCAATGCCTCAAGTAATGCTCAAATTCGGTTCACCTGCGCCAATGCCGCCGAAAACGCACATACGCTCACCGAACTCGGCTCGCGCACGGCCCTCCCAACCCTTCTCGCAATGCCAACCACCGTCGTACCCAGGCCCAACGTACGCGAGTAACCACCGTCTGTCCTTTTTGGATAGCTGGCGAGTACGTCAATCACACCTCGCAAGCAGAAGGAGGGGAGAATGCGACACATACAACGGCGCATCGCGTTTCTGGCGCTGCCCGCCCTGGTGGCGGGCGTCCTCGTGGCGACCGGGCCCGCGGGCGCGGATCCCACGGAGTCGACCGCCACGGCCGGTTCCGGACGATCCCAGCTTGAGGATCGGGAGCAGGTAAGCCTCGTACACATCAAGCTGGCCGGCGCCGACATGCTGGACAAGGTGGTCGCCGCCGGCTTCGACATCGAGCACGGCCTCAAGCGGGTGCCGACCGGCATCGAAGGTGAGGCGGTGGTCACCGCCGAGCAGATCACTGAGCTGAAGGCGATGGGTGTCGAGGTCCTCGGCGATGACGTGGGCTTCGCGTGGAGCGACGAGGCCGACGGCGGCATCCAGGGCGCTGCCGCGCGGGCCGTCCAGGCTTCGAGCCACGAGGCGGCGGTACGCATCGCTCGTGCCGACTGGTTCACCACCAAGGGCCAGGGCTTCCTCTATGTCGAGGCACGCACCACCGAGGGACAGCAGGCAGACCCGATCGTCGGGATGCAGCTCGAGAACGACTCGGGCAAGGGCACCCCGTTCGGCTTCGCGCGGACGATGAGCCGGTTCGTGGACTCCGGGCAGTACATGTTCCACCGGAACCTGTTCAAGCTCGACGCGCGTCCGAACCAGATCCGGGTCACGAGTTCCACCGGTGGCGTCGGCACCGGTGTCGTCTCCAACTGGCTCGAGGACGCCCCGCCGCCGTTGACGGCGAACCCGTCCTACAAGTCGGACTTCGTGGACGGCTACCGGCACCCGCAGCAGCTCTACAGCCGCGCCAAGGAGATTGCCCGCCAGTACCCGGACATCGCCGAGATCGTCTACCTGCCGAACCAGACGAACGGCTACCAGCGCAAGGCGCAGGCCACGATCGGCGGTACCGGGCAGGCGGCGGTCGTCGTCAGCTCGGCGGCGTGGGGCCACGAGGGTGGCAACGACGTCACGGTCGAGTTCGCGGACCGGCCGGGGGCGGACCTCCCGCTCGCGGTGGAGGTCGCGGGCAAGGCGGTCCGCGTCCTCCTCGCGAAGGACGCCTCCGGTGGGCTGACGAGTACGGCCACCCAGGTGGCGGACGCACTGCGGACCCAGTCCCAGGGTCTGATCGACCGGTCGCACCCGTATCGCACCAACGCGGGCACCGGCATCGTCGCGCCGACGGCCGGCCCGATCGCGCTGACCGACCTCCTCGACCAGAAGCGCGCCGGCGCACCGGAGGGCGAGGTGCCGCGAGGCCCGGTGACGATCCCCGTCCTGCGGATCGGCAAGCACCGTGACGGCAAGAAGCCCGGTGTGCTGATCCAGGCCCAGGACCACGCCCGCGAGTGGGTGCCGGCGACGACCAGCCTGGAGTCGGCCGAGCGTCTGGTGCACAACTACCGATCCGACCGGGAGACGAAGAAGATCGTCGACAACACCGACGTCTTCTTCATCCTCTCCAACAACCCCGACGGGGCGAACTACAGCTTCTACAACTTCGCCTCGCAGCGTAAGAACATGACGAACCACTGCCCGGACGCGAACGCCGATCCGGCGCAGCGGAACTCCTGGGGCGTCGACCTGAACCGGAACTACCGGGTCGGGTCGGGCCACGACGGTTACGCGGGAGGGTCGACGAGCTGCGTCAGCGGCACCTACCAGGGGCCGGAGGAGCTGTCCGAGCCCGAGTCGAAGAACATCATCTGGCTGGTCGAGAAGTACTCGAACATCAAGTTCATGATGTCGGTGCACTCCAACGGCGGTCAGTTGTTCTGGCAGCCCGGCGCGTACATCGCTGACGGACGGATCACGACGCCGCGCCCGCCGCTGGGTGACGAGGCGTTCTACTGGCAGTCGGCCGCCAGGATCCTGTCGCAGGTCAAGGCGCACCGGGAGACCGTCGTCACGCCGGAGAACGTCGGCGGCTCGTCCGACGTCCTCTACTCCTCGGCGGGCAACGTGCGCGAGGACCTGTACTACACCTACGGGATCTACGCCTTCGGCTGGGAGGTCGGCGGCTCCGTCTACAACCCGGCCACCGGCGACTGGCAGGGCGGTTCGTTCCAGCCAGAATGGGTGGGCAATCCCGACCTTGTCAGCGGCCACGCCGAGACGATGGAGTACGCCAACGGGATCATGGAGATGTTCCGGGTCGCGGCGGACTGGGGCAAGGACAAGAAGGACCCGACGTCCCGGCTCATCCCCGGCGACGGGAAGTACCGCGGGCCCGTCGACGTGCGCTTCGAGACAAGCGAACCGGCCACCATCTACTACACGACGGACGGCAGCCGGCCCACGCTCCAGTCGCCACGCTATGCGGCGACCGAGTTCCGTGAGCCGGGGCAGGTGTTCCACGTGACCGAGACGACGACGTTCCGTTGGTTCTCGGTGGACAGCGCCGGCAACATCGAGAAGAACTA
This sequence comes from Micromonospora sp. LH3U1, assembly GCF_028475105.1. Lineage (NCBI taxonomy): Bacteria > Bacillati > Actinomycetota > Actinomycetes > Micromonosporales > Micromonosporaceae > Micromonospora > Micromonospora sp. LH3U1. The sequence continues at coordinate 1,312,816 of NZ_CP116936.1, forward strand.
CGACCCGACGAAGAACGACAAGCGCAACAACTACCGCACGGCGACGATCAAGATCGCCAAGAAGTAGCGCTCATCCCGTGATCATTGCCTCGTCAGTGGGGTCCACGCACTGGCGAGGCAATGATCACGCAGAACGCTGAGGGTGCCGCCGCGACGCGTCAGCTGGATGCCCGCTTCGGGAGCAGAAGTTCCTCGTGATCGAGTTCACGCTCCAGAACGCGGAGTTCCTCGTCGGGCAGCCGGCCGGAGTCGCGCCAGCGCACGAGCTCCTCGCGCTGCGCGTCGATGGTGGTCCGCCGGACACGAAGCGCCGTCTCGTACTGCGGCGAGGTGGGCATCTCGGAGGACTCGCTCTGCTCCAGAAGGTCGAGCCGGCCGCGGTAGCGCGCCAATCGGGCCAGCAGCTGTGTGCGGGTGGTGTTGACGGCGACCTTGCTGTCCGGCTCGTCGGCGGCAACTTCGTCGAGGCGGGCCAGGGCGGCCTCGACCGCAGCCGATCGGGCCTCGTTGCGTACGCGGGCCTGGTCGGTCTCGTTGGCGCGCAGGCCCAGCCTCCGCACGAGGGGCGCGAACGTCAGGCCCTGCCCGACGAGTGTCACCAGGACGACCACGAAGGTGCAGAACAGCAGGAGGTCACGGTCGGGGAAGGGCGCGCCGCTGGTGGTGGTCAGCGGAAGGGTGAAGATCGCGGCCAGGCTGATGACGCCACGTGTGCCCGACCAGCTCAGCGCCACCACTTCGCGGGGGGAGAGCCGGCGGGCGTTGCGGTCCGTGCGCGCGACCTGTCGAGCACTCGCTGGCTCGTCGGGATCGTCCTGCTCCGATACGCCGCCCAACCGGGTGTGCAGTGACCGGGGGAGGGACTGGGTCAACACCAGCCACGCGGGGCGCAGCAGCAGCACCGCGCCGACCGAGATCGCGACGGCGATGACGATGGTCGACGTGTCGTACTGCCGCAGGCCCTTGACGACCTCGGGAAGCTGCTGCCCGATCAGCAGGAAGACGAAGCCTTCGAGGAGGAAGTCGACCAGCCGCCACACGGCGCTGGTCTGCAGCCGGGCCGCCCCGGACCCGAGCTGGGGCGTCTGGTGGCCGACGATCAGCCCGGCGATCACCACGGCGAGCACCCCGGAGACGTGTAGCTCCTCGCCCAACAGGTAGGCCACGAAGGGTGTCGCGAGCGAGATGGCGTTGGACATCAAGGGGTCTGTGGTGAGCGGTCGGGCCAGACGTACCGCCCAGGCCACGGCCGCCCCTACGGCTACCCCACCGACGGCGGCCAGCACGAACTTCGCAACGGCCCCCGGGAATGAGAACTCGCCACCCACGGCGGCGGCCACCGCGACGCTGAGCATCGTCAGCGCGGTGGCGTCGTTCAGCAACCCCTCGCCCTGGATGATCGTGACCATCTTCGGCGGCAGGTTGACCCGGCGGCCCACCGCCAGGGCGGCCACCGGGTCGGGCGGCGCGATAGCGGCGCCGACCGCGATTCCGGCAGCCAGTGTCGCGCCGGCGACGAACAGGTGGAACCCGACTCCGACGAGGAGCCCGGTGAGGAGCACCAACAGGACGGACAGGCTGACCACGATGCGCAGGTTCCGGCGGATGTCCAACAGCGAGGAGTCCAGGGCGGCGCTGTAGAGCAGCGGCGGCAGCACGACCATGAGCACAAGGTCGGGATCAAGCTCGACGTTGGGGCCGGGGAGCAGCGCGTACGCGATGCCGATGAGCGGCAGAAGCGCCGCCGCCGGGAGGCCGGTGTGGGCGGCCACCCACCGCACGGCGACGATGACCGCGACGGCGGCGAGCACGAACAACAACATCGAGTGGGTGCTCACCTGGTTACTTCTCCCTGGAGCGGCGCGAGTCGCGAGATTCTTCGGGTCGACTGCGGGCTCGCGGCCGAGCCGGCCAGTCGCATCCGATCGGTGACACCCGTCAAGGCTGTTAGTGCCGGGCAGCGCGGCCTGCAGCGCTGACGAGCCTACCCGTTTGATCAAACGGACCGCTCGTCGGCGGCCGGGGGAGAGCGCCACCGCGCTTCGCCCGGTGCGAAGCCGCCGGACGATCGCGCTGGTGCCATCTATCGGCGCACGTCTATAGTTGCGCGCATCACAACAATCATGGCCGTGGTTACGCGGCCAGATCGTCGAAGCGCTTCGACGATCCGTCGTTCAGGCCCGTCAGCCGGGTGTCGAGCCTGGCCACGCCGGTCTCGGCGCCCACTGGGCGCCTGTCGTACGACATGAGGAGAACCACATGCGGAACAGGCGCCTCCGGCGCGGAATCACCGCGCTCGCGCTCGCCCTGCTGGCCCTGCCGGCCGTTCCCGGCACTGCGCTCGCCGAGCCCACCTACCCGTTCCGAGATCCACACCTGCCCGTGAACGCTCGGGTCGACGATCTGCTCGGGCGGCTCACCCAGGACGAGAAGATCTCGTGGCTGCATCAGTACCAGCCGGCCATCCCCCGGCTGGGCATCGGCTTGTTCAAAACCGGCACCGAGGCGCTGCACGGGGTGGCCTGGTCGACCGACATCGACAACAACGGCGCGGTGGTGAAGGCCCGCGGTACGTCCTTCCCTCAGCCGGTGGGCATGGCCAGCACCTGGAACACCGACCTGATCCAGCAGGTCGGTTCGGCCGTCGGAGACGAGGCACGCGGCTACCACGCGCAGAACCCCCGAGTCTGGGGTCTCAACCTCTGGGCCCCGGTGGTCAACCTGCTGCGCGACCCCCGCTGGGGGCGCAACGAGGAGGGCTACTCCGAGGACCCGCTGCTCACCGCCGCGATCTCCACCGCGTACGGCTCGGGGATGACCGGCGGGGACCCCGACCACCTGAAGAGCGCCCCGACCCTCAAGCACTACCTGGCCTACAACAACGAGGTCCGTCGCGACGTGACCTCGTCGAACGTGCCCCCTCGGGTGCTCAACGAGTACGACCGCGCCGCGTTCAGGCCGGCCATCGCCGCCGACGCGGCGACCGGGGTGATGGCCGCGTACAACCTGGTCAACGGTCGTCCCGCGACGGTGGACCCGGACCTGGCCACGGTGGTGCGCGGCTGGACCGACCAGCCGCTGATGAACGTCACGGACGCTTGGGCGCCGAACAACCTCGTCGCCTCCCAGGGGTACTACGCCACCCAGGCCGAGGCGAACGCCGCGATCGTCAAGGCCGGCCTCAACAGCTTCATCACCGATGACACGAACGCGCAGCCGACCATCACCGCCATCAAGCAGGCGCTCGCGACCGGCCTGCTCACCGAGCGGGACATCGACGCCCGGATCCGGGAGATCCTGAACGTGCGGTTCCGGTTGGGTGAGTTCGACCCGGGCGGCGGCCGGCACGGCGGCATCACCCCGGATGTCATCAACAGCCCGGAACACCAGCGACTCGCCCGGCAGGCCGCCGGAGAGGCCATGGTGCTGCTGAAGAACTCCCGGCAGGCACTGCCGCTGGACCCGGCGCGAACCCGCAAGGTGGCCGTGCTCGGTCCGCTGGCCGACACTCTCTACTCGGACTGGTACGGCGGCGACCTGCCGTATCAGGTGACTGCGCTCGATGGCATCCGTGAGCGGCTGGGCGGCTCTGCCAGTGTCACCGGGCTCGACGGCGCGGACCGGATCGCCCTGAAGGACGCGGCCACCGGCCGGTACGTCACGGCCACCGGCACCACCGACGCCGACCCGGTCACCGCCACCGGTGCCACCGCGTCGCTCGCCGCCCAGTTCGACGTGGTGGACTGGGGCCAGGACGTGGTGACGCTGCGCAACGCCGCCAACAGCCGATACCTCGGCTACAACTGGGGGCCGTTCCTCACCCGCGACGAGCAGCCGAACGGCTGGTATGTCCAGCAGCAGTTCAAGGTGGAGCCGCAGGCCGACGGGACCGTGGTGTTGCGCTACGTCGGCTACGAGACCAAGGAGAGCTGGTTCGGCGCCGAGACGTACGTGACGGTCGGCGACGATGGTGCCCTCAAACTCGGCGCGTCGACCCCGGCCGCCGCGACCCACTTCAGTCGCGAGGTGGTCAGCAGTGGGATCGACCGTGCCGTCGCGGCGGCCAAGGCGGCCGACACCGCCGTGCTGGTCGTCGGCAGCAACCCGTTCATCAACGGACGCGAGGCGCACGACCGGACCTCCACGGCGCTGAGCGCCGGCCAGGAGGCGCTGGTCAAGGCCGTGGTCAAGGCAAACCCGCGGACCGTGCTGGTGCTCCAGACCAGCTACCCGGTCACCATGACCTGGGAGCAGGAGCACGTCCCGGCCATCGTCTGGACCACCCACGCGGGCGCCGAGACCGGGCACGCTGTCGCCGACGTCCTGTTCGGCGACCGCAACCCATCCGGCCGGCTCACCCAGACCTGGTACCGCTCGGACGGGCAACTGCCGCCGGACCTGCTGGAGTACGACATCATCTCGTCCGGACAGACCTACCTGTACGACACCGCGAAGCCGCTCTACCCGTTCGGCCACGGGCTGTCGTACACCCGTTTCCGGTATGGCCAGCTCCGCACCGGCGCACAGTCGGTCGCGGCCGACGGCACCATGACGGTCAGTGTCGACGTGACCAACGTCGGCAGCCGGGCCGGGTCGGAGGTGGTCCAGCTCTACACCCACCAGCGCACCTCGCGGGACAGGATGCCGATCCGCCAGCTCAAGGCGTTCCAGCGGGTGCACCTCGCACCCGGGCAGACCCGGACCGTGACGCTGCGACTGCCGGCCGCCGACCTGGCGCACTGGGACGTCACCCGCAGCCGGTGGGTGGTCGAGTCGTCGACCTACGACCTGTCGGTCGGCGCGTCCGTCGAGCACATCCGGGCCCGGACCGAGGTTCGGGTGCGCGGCGAGACGATCCCGGCCCGTGACCTGTCCCGGCCCACCAGGGCGGAGAACTTCGACCGGTACGCGGGGGTCCGGCTGGTCGACGAGACGAAGGCTCGCGGTACGGCCGTCGGTGCCACCGCCGCCGGCCAGTGGATCTCCTTCGCCGGTTCCGCCCTGCGCCCTGGTGTCCACACCTTCACCGCGAATGTCGCCAAGGCCGGCGCGGACGCTGGCACGATCCAGATCCGGCTGGGCTCGCCCACCGGCCGGCTGCTGGGTACGGCCACCGTGCCCGGCACCGGTGACGACTACCGGTATGTCAGCGTCAGCACCGACCTGGCCCGGGTTGCCGGCACCCACGACGTGTACCTGGTGTTCGAATCCGCGCTGCGGCTGGCCGACTTCTCCATCAGGTGACCGGAACCCACGGCCGGGTCGATCGTCGACCCGGCCGTGGGCCGGCCCCGAGGAGCGCTGCTGATGTGTCGCCTACTTCTGGTACCCGTAGTTGTCGCAGGTCCGGCGCCCCTGGACGCAGTTCCTGGTGCGCTTGTTCATGGTGTTGACGTCCCACATCACGAACGCGTCGCCGTGCATCGACGAGGCGCTCTTACCCTCCCTGTCGGAGGCGAGGTAGTAGCCCGCCGGGGTGCCCTTCGCCGGGTACTGGATGTCGAAGGTGATCGCCGGGATCCTGACCGGGTGGCTGGTCGGGCAGCCGTTGCCGCTGCCGTACGCCACATGGTCCTTGTGGTTGGGGCTGTCCAGGTTCTTGCCGTCCCAGCAGTCGGGGAACTGCATCATGAAGTGCAGCGTCGCGTTCCCACCACAGATGGGCCAGTTGCCGTTGGTGCTGCGGGCCACGCCGTCGAGGTCGCCGGGGCCGTAGAAGGCGCAGTAGAACTGGCCGCTCGTACCGCGCGGTGTGGGCTTCTTCTTCTTGGCGTCGCCGGAGATCATGCGCAGGCCGTTGGGCATCGGCATCTGACCGGTCGAGTTCTTGGCGAGCGAGCGGTAGTAGACCCGGAAACCCGTGGTCTCGACCGGCCTGCCGGTCGCGTTGTCATAGAGCGTGGGCACCCAGTAGGCCGAGTGGTCCTGGACCGGCTTGCAGGAGGTGGCCGTGAACTTCGTCAGGTCCCCCGCGACGGTGTTCGCGTCGACGGCCTTGTTGCCGACGAACGAGTGCATGTGTGAGGCGCCCGGGAGGCCGGGGGCGACAATCGGGTCGTCCGGCAGTCGATGGCTGTACTGGCAGTCCGCCCGGAACTCGGGGAGGTTGCCCACGCCGGCCGGGACGGGGTCGATCTTCAACGCCTTGTACGCGTCGGCCTGCGCCGTCCAGACCGCGCGGTCGACCGGGACCCAGCCGGTTGCGGGGATCTTCGGCGTGGCAGCGGTCGACGGCGTCGCGGGTGTCGACGGGGTCGTGGACGTCGACGGCGTCGCGGAGGCCCACGGCGCCGCGCCGGGCGACTCTGCCTGTGCGGCCGACGGCGACGTGTATTCGAGGGCGTTGGCCGCGTTCGACGGTTCGGGCTCGTCGGCGGCGGTGGCCAGGTACACGCCGCCGGCCGCGACGACGAGCACGACGGCCACGCTCGCGGCCATGCCCAACTTGTTGCGGGCGAACCGGCCCGCGAGACCAGGACGCGACGGCGGCGGGCTCGCGTCCGGTTCGTGGAACGAGGCGTACGACACGGGTCACTCCCAACGAGCAGACGGCAGGCTGACCCGGACGGCCACGGCCGCCGTATGGTAGGCGTTTCCCGCCCGTACGCCCAAGGTCCTTAAACCACCCTTAAGGTCGCGGACCCGGAGCGCGCTTCCCGTTCAACGCGGTGGCGAGACGTACAGCCCGGTCCTGCACCCCATCTCGCCCGGCTCCAGCCAGATCTGGTCGTACCCCGGTAATTCAATGGCTCCGCCGGGAGTCCGGACCAGCAGGAGGCACTCCCGCTCGGCGGGTACGCCCACCGCGGCGACGAGGGCATTCTCGTGGGTGACCGTGTCGACGGTGATGTGCTGCTCGGGAAATGCGGCCCGCACCGCGCCCGCGAGGGTGTCGGGTGTGGCGGTGCGCAGAACTGCGGTGAGACGGTCACGCGCATCGGGTGGCAGCGTCGGGAACGGCACGGCGGTGGGCACCGGAGGCGTCGCCACCGGCGGGCAGTCGATCTCCTCGATCCTTGTCTGGCGAAAGAGTTCGAGCAGGTAGCGGTAGCAGCGCGTGGCCTGGCCCGCGGAGTTGCCGAAGTCGCCGAAGGACGCCCCGTAGTCCTCTTCCACTGTCACCACGAACCGGACGTCGATGGTGGCCTGCTCGTCTCTGGCAGTCCGACCCGACCAGGCCAGCGGCTCACGTCGGACGTTCGAATTCTCGCCCTCCGCCGCGTTGAGGATCTCGGTCGCGGCGATGTACTCGGCGTCCCGCACCCGACTGTGATGAAGGTCCTTGGCGAGGAGCTTCGCTTCGGTGGCGGCGAGGTCCCGCGCCATCGAGTCACCATCGCGGTATTCCGAGCATCCGGCCGACACCAGACAGAGCACCACCGCAGCGCAAGCCAGAGGCGTGGATCCGAGGCGTCGGCGGGTGTGGTGACGAAAGGTCATGACGTCGAGCATGCCGGCCGCCGGTGGCGACAGGATGAGTGCTCGTACTCATCCTGCTGGCGTGCCGATCCCGTCAATCGAACAGGCCGGCCGGGGGTACGTGGTGGCCCTCCTTGGCGTGCGAGTAGTCGCGGGCGTCGGCCACGAGGCCTGCCTCGTCGAACCTCAGCACCGTACAGCCGGAGATCGTCACGGGTTGATCCTCGACGGACGTCACGGCCCAGTACTCAACGGTTGCGACATCGCCGTCGACCCGCGGCTCGGCGAACCACACCTGAGCGGGACGCGACTCGGCGGCGAAGGCGTCCTCCAGATAGGTCCGAAGCCCGGAGCGCCCACGGTACGGCCGGAACATGGAAGCCCAGTGGTCACCATGCTCGCCCTGCAGGGCGACGATCGCGTCCACGTCCCTGGTTGGCCAGGCATCGGCCCACGTCCTGGCCCACCGGCGCGCCGACTCTCGAATGTCCACCATGGCTCATCGCCTCGATCCTGGTCATGGTCGTGGGCACCTGGATGTTACGGACCATCGCTCCCGCTGGCCGCCGGACCCGGTCGGGTCCGGCGGCTACGTCCGTCAGCCGGTCTGACTACTTGTTGGAGGTCAGGGCGACCAGGGCCTGGGCGGTACGGAAGTACGGGTTGCGACCGAGGTCGGCGACGGTGGTGATGTTGAAGGCCTCCTTGAGCAGCTTGGCGTCGCCCTCGCTGACCCCGGTGAGAGCGTTCACCGGGCAGTCGACCAGCTCGGCGAGGCTCTTGTCCTGGTAAGCCTTGACGACCAGCTTGGAGAAATCGGCGGCGACGGTCATGTGTGCTCCTTCGATCATTGCGGGTGGGCATTCCGCCCAGGAGTGGAAATAGATCATCAATGCTCGCGTCGCTCGGGCTACGCCACCGACATCGATGGCCGCCGCGCGACGTGTCGTCGCGGTGAGGTCACGCCTCCGGCGTCGCCTCGACCTGCTCGTCCTCGCCGGTGGGCTTCTCCACCTCATCCGCCGCCTGCACGGGTGCCGGGACGGTCCAGGAGAACTCGATCTCGACGGACAGCTCCGTCTCGTTCTCGCGCTCGATCTCCAGCTCGCACCGCACGGTGTCGGCGACGGTCACCGCACCTGCGGCGCCGTAGAAGATGCGCCCATCAGACTCCAGCTGGTTCGCCAGTTGGCGCAGCCAGGCTGCCAGGTCGGCGCGCGGCACGGTGCGGGCGTCCTCGTAGATATCCATGCCGGCCATGCTGGCACTCCACAAAGGATGGTCGGGTGGACGGGTGCAACGGCGTGCGCGCCGAGTCCGTGATATGGATCTTGTGGGGCGAGGTGCGGAGCGGCTCACACATTTCGACGCTTCCCGCCGGATAGGTTCGCCTCGGGTGGGTAAGCGGCGCGGATGCCCGCGAAGCAGGAGCCGGCAGCCGGCACCGACCCGGCCCGGGACAGGCCGCATTGGGCCGGCCGAGCGTGGGCCGGCCTGCGCGAGCGGGTGCGGCACGCGCTGCGCGCCCGCGTCTGGCGGTTGCGCCTCTTCTGGCTGCTCGCCGTGCAGGCCGGTGTCGCGGCGGCGCTCGCCTGGTTCGTGGGGTACCAGTTCCTGGACAATCCCACCCCGGTCTTCGCGCCCACCGTCGCGGTCGGCATCGTGGCCGCCGCGATGGGATCACGCCTGCGGCGCACCGTCGAGCTGCTGATCGGGGTGGTCCTCGGGCTCGCCGTCGGTGACACGCTCATGCCGCTGTTCGGCATCGGAGCCTGGCAGACGGGCGTGGTCGTCGTGCTGGCGATCATCGTCGCCGTGTTGTTCAAGGGCGGTGGTTCGCTGCTCACCCAGGCCGGCGGCACCGCGGTGCTCATCGCCACCCTGGAACCGCCCGTGCGTGACCTGTCCGTCCCCCGCTTCGTCGACGCCGCGGTCGGAGGATTGATCGGGCTGGCGGTCGGTCTGCTGCTGGTGCCCATCCACCCGCAGCGGACAGTGCGTCGGTTGGCCGAACCGGTCATCGACCCGGCGGTCGCCGCCCTGCACGACCTGGCCGCAGCGCTACGCCGTCGGGATCTTGGCGGCGCCGAGCAGAGCCTGGCCACACTGCGGCAACTCGGCCCCCGGCTGACCGCACTGGACGAAGGGCTCGACGCCGCCCAGGAGGTGGTGCGACTGGCGCCGATACGCTGGCGTGAACGCCCGTCCCTGGCCTACTACACCAATGCCGTCCGACATCTGGAGCGCAGCCTGTACAGCTGCCGGGCCATCACGAGGCGACTCACGAGAGCACTCAAGGACGATGAGCCGATACCGGAGGAGTTTCCCGCGGCCATCGACCTGCTGGCCGCCAGTGTGCAAACCCTGAGATCCGCGATCCGCGCCCACGCGGAGCCGCGGGAGGTGCGCCAGGAGATCCTGACGGCCATCGAGTTGGTCGGGAAGGCCCAGGGGCCGGCCGCGCGGGATCCCACCCGCCCGCACACCCACCGGTTGGGCTACTCGGGCATGATCGCCGCAGGCGAGTTCCGCACGGCCGCCCACGACCTGCTCATGGCCAGCGGGTTGGACGCCGACGGAGCGGCAGCGCTGGCGAGGCAGGCGGCGGAGGGGAACGAGCGGGACTGAGTCGGTGGCACGGCACGTCAGATCGCCTTCAGCGCTGCGAGGACGTCCAGGTAGTGCGGGTTCTTCATGACGCCCAGCACGTTGCCGAACGGGTCGACGACCGCTGCGGTGATGAACCCCTCGTCCCCGTGTGGAGTGATCGGCTGGTACTCCGTGGCTCCCATCGCCAACAGCCTCTCGACGGTGGCGTCGAGATCGTCGACGTGCCAGTGCATGACCGCGCCGCCAGGCCCCGTCGCGGCACCGGGCGGCGCGTACCTGCGGTCGATGATGCCCAGCTCGGCCTGGTAGTCGCCGATGCGGAACTCGGTGTAGGCCGGGCGTCCGTCGGGCCCCGGGCGCATGAAGTACGCCTCCGTGCCGAGGAAGTCCGCGTACCACGCGGTGGCTGCCGCCACGTCGTCTGCCCAGATGTTGAGTGTGGCAAATCCTCGCAGGCTCACCGGATGTCCTCTCGTTGATGTCTTCGGTGTCGACGCTATCGACGATTGCGGAAGGTGCGCTTCCGCAATGGCCGGCGAGTTCACCATCAGGCCGGACGTCGATGGCGTGTAATCCGCCGTGCCCCGGGTAGTCGCGGCCGTTGCCACGACAACGGTGGGAGACGGCGTGCAGACGACCTATCCGGCGGTCGAGGATCACGGTCTGATCGGTGACCTGCAGACCGCCGCGCTGATCAGCAGAGACGGCTCGGTCGACTGGTTCTGTGCGCCCCGCTTCGACTCGCCGAGCGTCTTCGGCGCGCTGCTGGACAGCCGCAAGGGCGGCCATTTCCAGCTCGCACCCGACGGTATCGAATACTCAAGCAAGCAGCTCTACCTTCCCGGTACGCCGATCCTGATCACCCGCTTCCACAGCGCCGACGGTGTGGGGGAGTTGTTGGACTTCATGCCCGTCACCGGCGAACGCGCCACCGATCAGCACCGGTTGATTCGGCTGGTCCGGATGGTCCGAGGGAGCATGCGGTTCCGCTTCGACTGCCGCCCACGGTTCAACTATGGGCGAGATCCGTACGAGCTTGAGGTGCACCCCGAGGGCGACGTCTTCCGGAGCCCGACTCTGACCCTCACCCTCGCCGCCTTCAAGAACGTGGAACGGGCGTTCGACGCGGGGGACTTCCAACGCGATGATGAGGGCGTGTCCGCGCGGTTCACACTGCACGGGGGTGACATCGGCGGGGTCGTCCTGGAGACTGCCTGCCCCCATGCACCCCGAGCGCTCACCACCGATGAGGCGTGCGATCTTCTCGCCCAGACCCGGGACTACTGGCGGCGGTGGGTGGGCGGGTCCCGCTACACCGGCCGCTGGAGGGAGGTGGTCGAGCGGTCGGCGATGACGCTCAAGCTGATGACGTACGCGCCGACCGGCGCCCTGGTCGCCGCACCCACCGCGGGGCTACCGGAGCAGATCGGCGGTCAACGGAACTGGGACTACCGCTACACCTGGGTCCGGGACGCGTCCTTCTCCGTGCACGCGCTGCTCCGCCTGGGCTTCACCGCCGAGGCCCAGAAGTATCTGCTCTGGCTTGAAGCGCGCATCCGTGACGCCCGGGACGGCGATCTGCCTCTCCAGGTCATGTACCGGATCGACGGCTCACCGCACCTTGAGGAGGAGGTGCTGGGCCACCTGGAGGGGTACCGCGGGTCGGCGCCGGTGCGAATAGGGAACGGCGCGGCGGGCCAGCTGCAACTCGACATCTACGGCGAGGCGCTCGTCGCGTTGGACCTCGCTGACCGCAACGGGCTGATCGCACCGTACGAGGGGTGGCGGAAGACGGCGGGGCTGATGGACTGGCTCTGCGAGCACTGGGACCAGCCCGAGGACGGCATCTGGGAGACCCGGTCCGGTCGGCAGGATTTCACCTACGGGCGAATGATGTCCTGGGTGGCGCTTGACCGTGCCATCCGCATCGCGCAGCGCCGGGGGCGCCCCAGCGATGTTTCCCGGTGGACCGCCCAGCGTGACGCCATCTACGAGCAGGTCATGACCCGTGGGTTCCACCCGGAGCGTCGCGCGTTCGTGCAGCACTACCGCACCGACATCCTGGACGCGTCGCTGCTCGCGATGGCCGGGCTCGGCTTCATCGCGCCGACCGACCCGAGGTGGGAGTCGACGCTACGGGCGATGGACGCCGAACTGGTCTCCGACAGCCTGGTCTACCGCTACGACCCGACCGCCTCGCCGGACGGCCTCGCCGGCACCGAGGGCACCTTCAACATGTGCACCTTCTGGTACGTCCAGGCGCTCGCCCAGGCCGGCCGGCTCGACGACGCACGGTTGACCTTCGAAAAGATGCTCACCTACAGCAGTCCGATCGGCCTCTACTCCGAGGAGATCGCCCCGACCGGTCAGCAGATCGGCAACTTCCCGCAGGCGTTCAGTCACCTCTCGCTGATCAGCACGGCGACCCACCTCGACGACCTGCTCGACGAGCAGAGCTGACCGCCCGGGTCAGAACAGCGTCAGGGGCTCGACCGGTATCGGCTCGGGCAGCGCGTCAAGCTCGGGTACGCGTGCCCGTACCTCGTCGTGGAACCGGCGAGCGAGCACGGGCGCGTCCGCGTTGTCCGGGGTGTGGATGAACATCGTCGGCGAGCGTCCCTCGCGTAGCCAGGCGACGGTGACGTCGACCCACCGTTGCCACCCCTCGACCGTCCGCGCCGGGTCGTCCCGGCCGAGGTAGCGGACGATTGGCCGGTCGGTCAGCGCGAGCGACCGGAGCGGCACTCGCGGCTTCTTGGTCCAGGCGTCCCGTTCCGCGTCGCTGGTCGGTCGGCCCGCGAAGAAGGCGGTCGTGTCGAAGGGGATCCACTCGGCCGACGCGGCGGTGAGGGTCGCCTCGAGTAGCCGGGTCGCGCGGGCGTCGGTGAAGAACGCGGGGTGGCGGACCTCCACCGCGTACCGGTGCGACGGCGGGAGTTGATCCAGGAAGCGGCTCAGGGTCGGGACGTCGGCGGGAGCGAACGAGCCGGGCAGTTGGATCCAGAGGGCGTGGGCGCGCGGGCCGAGCGGCTCGATCGCGTCCAGGAAGGCACGCAGCGGTTCGCCGACGTCGGTGAGTCGGCGTTCGTGTGTGATGACCTTCGGAAGCTTGAGGACGAACCGGAAGTCGGGATCCGTCTGTGCGGCCCACGACGCCACGGTGTCCCGGGCCGGGGTCGCGTAGAACGTCGTGTTTCCCTCCACGGCGTCGCACCAACCGGCGTAGTGCCGCAGGCGCTCCGCGGGCGGCAGCGGATGCGCCAACAGGCGACCCTGCCATAACCGGTGGGTCCACATCGCGCATCCCACGTGAAGACGCATGGCCGCCCCTCCCGTCGGTGAACCGCGCCTGACCGCAGCCCACCGTATACGCGTCACCGGACGCGACCGGACCGACGGTGCGGCAGGTAGGGTCCGGCGCCATGCGTGTCCTGTTCGCCAGTCTTGCGTCCGTCGGTCACACCTATCCGCTGATTCCGCTGGCGATCGCCGCCCGGGAGGCCGGTCACGAGGTGCACTTCGCCGCCGGTCCGGCGGTGCACGCGCCGCTCGCCGCGAACGGCCTACGACCGTTCCGCCCCGGCGACGCCTTCTACGAGATGTATGCCGAGGATCTCGAACCGGAGTTGGCGCGGCTCCGCCCCGACCTGGTGGTGCATGAGTGGGGGCTGCCGGGGGCGGCCATCGCCGCTCATCGGGCCGGCATCCCGGGCATCTGGCACGGGTTCGGCCGATTGTTCCCCGACGGCATCGGCCTCGAACTCCCCACGAGGAACACCGAGGTCACCGGTCGGCCGCACGTCGACATCTGCCCGCCTTCCCTTCAGGACAGGCACTTCCTCGCCACGGAACGCCGGATCGCGCTGCGACCGGTCCCGTTCTCGACACCGGCCCCGCTGCCCGGGTGGGCGAGCCATCGGACGTCCCGACCGTTGCTCTATCTGACCCTCGGCAGCGCGTTCGGCACGCCGGAGCTGCTCAGCACGGCCATCGCCGGGTTGGCGACGCTGGACGCGCAGGTGATCGTCGCGGCAGGCCAGGTGCCCGTGGAGCAGCTTGGCGAGATCCCGGACCAGGTGAGCGTGTATCCATGGGTGCCGCAGGCGGAGCTGCTGCCGCACGTCGACGCCGTCGTGCACCACGGGGGCAGCGGCACCACCCTCGGCGCGCTCGCGGTTGGCGTACCGCAGCTGCTGTTGCCGCAGGGGGCCGACCAGTTCGCCAACGCCGATGCGGTCAGCGCCACGGGTGCCGCCCTGCGTCTCCTTCCCGACGAGGTGAACGCTGACGCCGTCGCCGAGCAGGTCCACAGGCTGCTGCCGCAGCACGGCAACGCCGAGCATCGCGACGCGGCCCGCGTGATCGCCGAGGAGATCGGCCGCATGCCCGCACCCGCCGCCGTCGCCCGCCGGCTACCGGAGTACGCCGAGACCGCTTGAACCTCAGTCCGCGAACAGCAGTGTCGCGAGCTGCGCCGGGTCGGCCACCACCTCGATGCCGATGATCCGGTCGGTGACGATGAAGCTGATCGCGATCCGGACGCCGCCGCCGAGTGCCACGACCGCACCGGGCAACCCGTCGACGTACGCCGGCACGGCCGCCTGGGCGCGGCCGTTGAAGAAGCCGGCGATGGCGGCCGAGCCGCGCGTCTCGACGGCCGGCCCCAGGGCCGCGGCCACCGCGTCGGCGCGCATGACGACGTGCGGGTCCAGCAGACTGACCAGGTCGTCGAAGCGGCCCTCGCGGGAGGCGGCGAGAAACGCCTCGACCACCCGCCGCTGGCGGGCCGGATCGGCCTCCCGGACCGTCCCGTCCTGGTGCACCCTGCGTCGGGCCCGGCTGGCGATCTGGCGGACGGCGGCCGGGGTGCGGTCGACCACGGTGGCGATCTCCTCGAACGAGACCGCGAACATGTCGTGCAGTACGAACACGAACCGCTCGGTCGGCGCGAGGGTGTCGAGGACGACCAGGAGCGCTCGCCCGACCGACTCGGCCAGCAGGGTCTCCCGTTCCGGGTCGACCGGCCCGTCGCCCGTCGGGTCGGGCTCCGGGCCGGCGCTGTCCCACGGCTGCTCCGGCCGGACGCTTCGCGTGCGCAGCCGGTCCAGACAGACCCGGCCGACGGTGGTCGTCAGCCAGCCGGGCAGATTGTCGATGCTGGCGGCGTCCGCCCGGCTGAGCCGTAGCCAGGTGTCCTGGACGGCGTCCTCGGCCTCGGTGCCGGAGCCCAGCATCCGCTGGGCCACCGCCCACAGCCGTGGCCGGTTCCCCTCGAAGCGTCGGGCCAACTGGTCGGCCTCGCTCATGACCTCTCCACCTCCGGACGCAGGTGAGTCGTCCTGTGACCGCCGTCATATCTGTCACGCCGTCGGCTCGCCCTGCGACATCCCAGTGACAGCAACCGGGACGTCGCGCCGCGACGAACGCCGGGCAGCCTAACAGGACGGAACGATAGGAATGGTCATCGAACCGCGCATCCAGAACCCCGCCAACCTGCTGCCGGACGCCGTGAAGGCGATCAATCTGCTCTACAAGGCCGCGCATTCGGCCGGGGTGCCGGACAGCACTCTGGAGCTGGTGCACCTGCGGGCCAGCCAGATCAACGGATGCAGTGCCTGCGTCGACGCGGGTGCCCGGAGTGCCCGGAAGGCCGGTGAGACCGAGGAGCGGTTGTTCGCGGTCGCCGTCTGGCGGGAGACCCCGTACTTCACCGAGGCCGAGCGGGCGGCGCTCGCGCTCGCGGAGGCCGCCACCCGGCTCGCCGACAGGGCCGACGCCGTGCCCGACGACATCTGGGCGGAGGCGGCCCGGCATTTCGGCGAGAAGGAGCTTGCCGCGATCGTGCTCTGGGTGGCCACCACCAACTTCTTCAACCGGATCAACGCCACCACCCGCCAGCCGGCTCCGCAGACGTGGGGCTGATCAGGCCGTTGATGCCCCGAGCGTGATCACTTGGTGCTCGGTAGTTGGCGCGGGCCCTCGCTGACTGCTGAGCGTCAAGTGATCATTCTTGAACAATCGTCAACTTAAGGTTGACGGACCGGCGGCGTCAACCTATGGTTGACGCATGACGGAACCTATCGAGATGAGCAACACGGTCAAGCTCGACGACCTGATCCAGGCGATCAAGAAGGTGCACCACGACGCCCTCGACCAGCTCACCGACGCGGTCATCGCCGCCGATCACCTCGGCGAGGTCGCCGATCACCTGATCGGGCACTTCGTCGACCAGGCCCGGCGTTCCGGCGCCTCCTGGACCGACATCGGCCGCAGCATGGGGGTCACGAAGCAGGCCGCCCAGAAGCGCTTCGTGCCGAAGGCGACCGACGCCGCGGCGCTCGACCCGAACGCCGGCTTCGGCCGGTTCACCCCCCGGGCCCGCAACGTGGTGGTGGCCTCGCAGGAGGAGGCCCGTGCCAGCGGAAACGCCGAGATCGGCCCCGAGCACCTGGTGCTGGGCCTGCTGGCCGAGCCGGAAGGGCTGGCCGCCACAGTGATGGCTGGTCGGGGCGCTACCGCCGAGGCGGTGCGGGAGACGGTCGGCGCCGCCCTCCCGCCACCGGCCGACCAGGTCCCGGACCTCATCCCGTACGACGCGCGCGGCAAGAAGGCGTTGGAGTTGACCTTCCGGGAGGCGCTGCGCCTCGGGCACAACTACATCGGCACCGAGCACATCCTGCTCGCCCTGCTGGAGCAGGAGGACGGCGCCGGCGTGCTCACCAACCTGGGCCTGGAGAAGGCGGCGGTCGAGGCCGACCTGGCCGCCGCGCTCGCGCCGAAGTGACCTCCGACGGTCAGGGGGTCGGGAAGCCGTAACGCAGGGCGTGCTCCGGATCGGCCGGGTCGATCTGGCGTACGCCCGCGTCGGCGAGCCGCTTGTTGACCTCGTCGAGTTGGTCGCGTACCAGTCGGGCCTCCTCCTCGGTGACCCGGCCCCGGTGCGGCCTGCCGGCGTGGTCCAGCGTCCCGTAGTCGATCTTTTCGGTGCTCTTGCGGGCCTTCGGTGGGCGGACCCGCTCGGCCGTCCTCAGCAGCTGCGCCATCGGCACGTCGGTGGCCATCGCGTCGAACTCGCTGGCGGTCAGCACCACCTGACGAGGCTCACCGCCGCCGTGCCGGTCGTGGATCTCCACCACCGCCACGTCCAGGGCGGCATCGTCGATGTTCTCCACCTCGCCCGGGGTGGCGTCCAACTGCACGGGCCCGGCGACCAGGTCCGGGTGCTCCAGCACGACGATGCGGACCACCTCGTCGTCCTGCTGCAGAACCGTGCCGGTGAAGTCGGAGACGTGGATCGTCTTCTTGCCCATGCGCGGAGCTTCTCCTGTCGTAGGCCGGGATTCCGGACCACAAGAAATTACCCGACAGGTGTGCGAAAGCCGCCGCTGGACCTCCTCCGGTGTGTCGCCCAGCTCGTGAACGTCAGAGGCTGCGATCGGGTTACGCGTTGGTGTCAGTGGGTGTTGAGGCGGTGCCTGCTGGAGCTGCCGGCGGGCAGCTTGTTCAGTCCGGCCCACGACAGGGCGTTGGTGCCGCCGGCCGCCCGGGGGTTCCGATAGCGCGGCTGGGGCGGGTTGCCTCCGACGGTCTCGGCCGCCTGCCAGAGTCGCTCGGGGTCCTGCTGGTAGTGGTCGTTCGGCTGAATCGGCATGGCCCTACCGTCCCAAACAAAGGTGTCCAGGTATGGAAATACATATGACGGTCGATCGGGACACCTGGTTCCTGCACCCCCGGCCCTCCCGGCCCTGGAGGATCGTCCGCCCGGTCGGGCCGCCCGGCGTACGGTGATCCACGACGGGCCGGGGTGACGGGGAGGTGCGCATGCTCGACCGGCGGCTCCACCTGCACCTGGCCACCTGGCTCGGCCAGTGGCCGGCCAGGCCGGGGCTGCACGTGGTCCCCTCGTACCGGCGGGCCATACCGGCCTGGGACGGCCGACTTCGCCCCGCACTCGCCGTGGACACCGGGCAGAGCACCGTGCTCTCCGTGGCGCCGGACCGGGTTGCGGCGATCCGCGCGCTGGCCGGGCGCCCGACGGGCCAGTTGCTCGCCGCGTTGCCAGAGGCGGTCGGGCTGCCCGACTGGTGCGTACACGACGGCCCCTTCCGATGGAGCGTGGCACCCGCGCCGTTGCCCGACGTGGGGGAGTGGACCGAGCCGACGGCTCCGGGGCTGCCACCCTGGCTGCGGCTCTTCGACCGGCCGGTGCTGGTGGTCCGTGACCCGGACGGCACCTACCTGGCCGGTGCCGGGATCAAACGGCACGACGCGTACGGGCACGAGTTGGCCGTCGGCACCATTCCGGCTGCCGAGGGGCGCGGCCTCGCCCGTCGACTGGTGGCACAGGCCGCGCGGCGGGTGCTCGACGAGGGTGCGGTGCCCACCTATCTGCATGAGCGGGACAACCACGCCTCGGCCCGGGTCGCTGCCGCGGCCGGTTTTCCGGATCGGGGTTGGCGCGCGTACGGGGTCTATCCGCGCTGAGCGGGCCACCGAACCGGCACAGAGCGCGGACCGTGGATCCCGGGCCGGATCCACGGTCCGCAACCTCCCCCCAGGCCCCGGTTTCGGGTGTACCGGCCGCGCTCTGTGCGGGCCGGTACGTGTCGATCACGCTACGTATCGAACAGGTTCGGGGCAAGGTCCGAGCTGTCGGTTCGGAGTGTCGAAAAGTGGACTTGACCTGCTGCTTCGCCGGTTGAGGGCGTCGGCCGGGTCAGTGACGTAGCGTGCGAATGAGGTCGAGCACCTGTCGGGTCACGGGGCGGAGGACCCGGAGCCGGGACAGCGCCACGAGCCGGTCGATCAGTGGCACGACCCCGTCGATCAACTGGCGGGTCTTGGCCTGGCCCGGCGATCGGTCGTGCACCCAGTAGAGGATCACGCCCATGTACGCGAGCCAGAGCAGCTCGGGTAGCTGTGGGCGCAGCTCGGCGTCGACCTTGGCGGTCGAGCCCGTCAGCACCTCGGCGAAGAGCTCGATGGCCGCCTGTCGGGGGCCGGAGGACTCCGCGGAGAAGGGGCTCAGCGGGGAGGTGGGCTCGGCCGCCGTCTTGAAGAAGGTCGCCGCGAATCCGTGCGACGGCGTCAACACGTCGACCCCGGCGTGCAGCACGCCCGCCAGCCGGGGACCGAACGCCTCCTCCCGATCGAGCACGGGCTGCGCGGCGGCTCGGTGCTCGACCTGGGACTGGGCGTAGAA
Organism: Micromonospora sp. LH3U1; assembly: GCF_028475105.1. Taxonomy (NCBI): domain Bacteria; kingdom Bacillati; phylum Actinomycetota; class Actinomycetes; order Micromonosporales; family Micromonosporaceae; genus Micromonospora; species Micromonospora sp. LH3U1. The sequence continues at coordinate 1,332,047 of NZ_CP116936.1, forward strand.
CTCCTGGATCAGGTGGTCCTTGGAACCGAAGTAGTAGTAGGCGTTGCCGACCGCCACGCCGGCCTCCTGCGCGATCGCCCGCATGGTGGTCTGGGCGTAACCGCGCTCGCGGAACAGCCGCATCGCGGTGTCCCGGATCAGCTGCCGGGTCTGCTCGCCTCGGGCGGTGGCAGGGTCACCCGCAGTGGTCGTCGGCGCAGGCTGCTCGGTCATCGGGGTCACCGTATCCCGCCAGTTCGTCTGTCGGCTCGGCCCAGGGGTCGCGGACCCGCTCCCGTATCGCCGAGGCGGCGGCCACCGTCTGCCGGGCGAGCGGCAGCAGGTGCGGTCGGGCCAGCCGCTCGGCCGTGGACCGATGGTCGGCCAGCGCCCAGAGGCAGGCGAACCAGGCGCCGTCGCCCGCGTACACCTCGCCCGTGTCGGCGATCACGGTGAGGTCGCGCAGCGTCGCGTCGTGGTTCAGGGCGGGGAAGCGCCGCCGGGCCTCGGCGGACCCGGCCGGCACGAACTCCAGGGGTACGAGCTGGGCGCGGGACGCCAACCATCGGCGGGCGGCGCGGCAGAGCGGGCAGGCCGCGTCGAACAGGACGGTGAACCCCCGGATCCCACCGCCGGAGTGTGCGGTGGGATCCGGGAGCCGACCGACGCCATCGGCCGGTGGCACGGTCATCGGGTCGGTGGGTTGATCGGCGGTCCGGCGCTCGGCTGTGGTCCGGCCGGCTGTGGTCCGACCGGGTATGCGCCGGCTGGCTGTGGTCCGACCGGCTGTGGTCCGGCCGGGTATGCGCCGACCAGCTGCGATCCGTGGGGAGCGGACGGCATGGGGAGCCGGCCGATCGGGGCGATGGGAGGGTGGGTGGCGAGCTGGCGGAGTCGGTTTCGGCGGTAGCGGCCCAGTGCGAAGACGTTGAAGAAGTGCAGCGCGCCCAGCACGAGGAGCACGAAACCGATCTTGAGAGACAGCTCCTCCATTGCCTGGCTGGTGGAACGCACCGGGTCGGGGTGCTTCATCGCCACCGTGACGTAACCGAAATTGAGCAGGTAGAAGCCGACCACCAGGAGGCTGTTGACCGCTCGGGCGAGCCGTTCCTCGGCGAACACCTCCTCGAGAAAGACCTGGCCGTTGCGCGACAGTGCCCTGGCCACCCAGATGGTCAGGCTGACGCTGACCGCGAGGTAGATCACGTACATCCAGACCTTGATGTCCATGCGGACGCCCTTCTTGAACGTGTTCAACTACCGACGGTGTCAGCGTAGGGCAGGTTTTGAACATGTTCAAGAGTGGGTCACAGGCGACTGTGGACGCCGCTCAGCCGGAAAGACCGAGCGCCTCGGCAGCCGCCCGCCCGTTGGCGTGGCTCGCGCCGTACGTGGTGACGAAGGCGCGTACGCCCGTGGGGCGCCACTGTGCCGGCCAGCCCATCTCCACCACGGTCACCGGATGCTGGGCAGCCAGCCCGGTGACCAGGTCCGGGCCGCCGGGCAGGCGGTGCAGGTGCCGCCCGACCAGCACGATGGGACGGTCACCGGCCAACCCACGCAGCGTCGCCGCGTCGGTGTCGGCGGCGATCACGCGGATCTCCTGCGTCCCGTTCAGGTGTGGACCGAGACCCCACGGCACCCGGCCCTCGGCGATCGTCGACTCGGTGTGCAGCTGCACCACCAGTGGGCGGCCCAGGCCGGCGAGCACCCCGTCCACCCGGACCGCTCGGCGCGCTGCCGCGTACCCCAGCTCGGCGTCTCCGGTGGCCGACGACCTGACGGCGGCCCGGGTCCAGGCGGCGAGCTCGGCGGCGCGGCCGGCTGCCTGCTCGACCCGCGCGGTCGTCAACCGGCCGTCGGTGAGGGCGTCGACGATCTCGGCGGCCACCCGCTCGACCAGTTGGGCGTCGACCTTCGCGCCGATGCAGAGCAGGTCGGCGCCGGCGTCCAGGGCCCGGACCGCGGCCGGCCCGACCCCGCCGGCAGCCACCGAGGCGCCCTTCATCTCCAGCGCGTCGGTGATGACGGCGCCGGTGAAGCCGTACTCGGTGCGGAGCAGGTCGACCAGGACGGCCCGGCTGAAGGTGGCCGGGTCGGCGCCGGTCAGCGCCGGCACCCGGATGTGCGCGGTCATCACGGCACGCGCCCCGGCGGCGACGACCGCCGCGAACGGCGGCAGGTCCCGCTGGCGTAGCAGGCCCAGCGGAGCGTCCACTGTGGGCAGCTCGTGGTGGGAGTCGGAGACGGTGGCGCCGTGGCCGGGGAAGTGCTTGGCGCAGGCCGCCACTCCGGCGGCCTGCAACCCGGTCACGGCGGCGGCCGAGTGGGCAGCCACCCGCACCGGATCCGCGCCGAAGGACCGGGTGCCGATCACCGGGTTGTCGTCGGCGGTGTTGACGTCCACCGTCGGGGCGAGGTTGACGGTGATGCCGAGCGCGGCCAGCTCGGCGCCGATCGACTGGTAGACCCGTCGGGTGAGCGCCACGTCGCCGATCGCGCCGAGGGCGGCGTTTCCGGGGTACGGGCTGCCGGTGGCGTGCGCCAGCCGGGTCACGTCGCCACCCTCCTCGTCGATGGCGATCAGCGCGTCGGGGCGGCCGGCGCGTAGCGCGGCGGTGCTCGCCGCCACCTGGGCGGGGTCGTGCACGTTGGTGCCGAACAGGGTGTGCCCGGCCAGCCCGTCGGCCAGCAGGTCAACAGCCCAGTCCGGTGGGACCGGTCCCGGGTACGCGGCGAGCAGCGTGCCCAGCGCCAGCCGGCGCAGTCCTGGATCCAGCCCCACGTGATCTTCCCCCTTCGGTGCCCCAGCGGGTGCGAAACGTCGTACCGGTGGTGGTGTTCGCCCTGCCGAGTCGGCCGAGCGACCTAGCTCCGGGTGGCCGATACGCTACGGCTACCCGTTTGCAGGGCAGTTTACAGTTAGCAAAGTTTACTAAAACTAGAGGACGTGTCATGAGTGCGACCCGGCTGCCCGGCACCCCCCGCCTGTTGCGGGCGCTCAACGACCGTGCCGCGCTGGAACTGCTCCTCGAACGCGGCCCGCTGACCAGGGCCCGCCTCGGCGAGCTGACCGGGCTGTCGAAGGTCACCGCCTCGCAACTGGTCGAGCGGTTGGAGGAGCGCGGCCTCGTCACCAGGGTCGGTGAGCAGGCCGGTGGCCGGGGGCCGAACGCCCAGCTCTACGCGGTCCGCCCAGCCAGCGCGTATGTGGTCGGCGTGGACGTCGGGCCGGACCGGGTGGTGGCCGCGTGCGCCGACATCACTGGTGAGGTCATCGGCCGGGTGGAGCAGTCGACCCGGGACACCGACGACCCGGTGGGCGTGGTGCACAACGCCGTGGTGCAGGCCGCGAGCAGCGCCCAGGCGCAGCTGAGCAGCGTCCGGCGGATCGTGCTCGGCACGCCGGGCCTGGTCGACCCGGGCACCGGCGACATCACGTTCGCCTTCAACCTGCCGCGTTGGCACAGCGGCCTGCTCGCCGCGCTGCGCGACGACCTGCACACCCCGGTGGTCTTCGAGAACGACGTCAACCTGGCCGCGGTGGCCGAGGCGCAGTCCGGCGCCGCGCAGGGGCTGGCGGATTTCGTGCTGGTCTGGGTGGGCGCCGGTGTCGGCCTGGCGATCATGCTGGGTGGACGGTTGCACCACGGCAGCAGCGGCGCGGCCGGTGAGATCGGCTACCTGCCGGTGCCCGGTGCGCCCATCCCGCGCGACGTCTCCCGCCGCGCCAAGCCGGCCTTCCAGCAGTTGGTCGGCGCGGACTCGGTGCGCGCGGTGGCCCGCGAGCACGGCTACCCGGACGCCGACGCCGCCGAGGCGGTCCGCGCAGCCGTCGCGGCCGGTGACGACGGCGGCCCCATGCTCGACGAGCTGGCCCGTCGGCTCGCGCTCGGCGTGGCCAGCACCTGCGTGGTGCTCGACCCGCCGCTGGTCGTGCTCGCCGGCGAGGTGGGCCAGGCCGGTGGTGCTGCGCTCGCCGACCGGGTGCAGCAGGAGGTCGCCGCCATCACGCTGGTCCAACCTCGGGTGGTGCCGACCGGGCTGACCGAGGAGCCGATCCTGCACGGCGCGCTGCGCACCGCACTCGACGCCGTGCGCGACGAGGTGTTCGGCTCCACCGTCGGCTGAGCCCCCTGCGGCGGTCATGTGAAGAAATACTTCACCGCACGTTGGCGAGTTGCAAGCTCTTGCCGTACTCCCTCCGGTCCACCGGGCAGCCCGCAGCTGGGCGGGCGGCCCGGTGGAGCGCGACTCAGATCAGGTCGCGTCGGCGGAACACGGCGAACGCCGCCGCGGTCAGCCCGCCGGTGAGCACGAGCAGCACCAGCAGTGCCGGTCCCCAGGTCAGGCTGTAGAAGCTCTCGCAGTAGCCGTTGCCGAAGTTGCCGGCACAGACCTGCGGGTCGAAGAAGCGCGCCTCACCGGTGAGCCACGCGCCGATGTGGCTGGAGAGCATCAGCTGGTCCGGCCGCCGAGCGTCGACGATCTCCAGGACCAGTCGACCCCCCAACTCCCACACCACCGCGTACGCGGCCGCCGCCCCCAGCGCCGCCGACGTGTGCCGACCCAGCGTCGCGATCGCGAAGCCCAGCGCCGAGGCCAGCAACACCAGCACCAGGCCGCGGCCGTGCACCGCACCGAGTGAACGCCAGAAGTCACCATCCAGCCGGCCAGGCAACCCGGCGGTCTGCCCGATCACCCAGAACGTGGCGAGGTAGGCCAGCGACGCCAGCAGGGCCAGGACCAGCACCGTGCCGAGCAGGGTGCACAACTTGGCCGCGAGCACCGTCAACCGGCGCGGTCGCCAGAGCAGCAGGTTCACCACGCCACCGGAGTTCAGGTCGGCACCGATGTAGGAGGCGCCGACCAGAAACCCGAACAGCACCAGGAACGCGATGAGGAAGTAGAGCAGCGGGAGGGCCTGCTGGCCGAAGCTGAACACCCCCGGCAGGAAGTCGGCCGCGATCGGCAGCCGATCTTGCCGAATAGGGTCGATCTCCGAGCAGTCGGCGGGGAAGTACTCGCTCACGTCACTCGACGGGATCGTGCCGTTCTGGCGCGCCAGGCACTCCCGGTGCGTGGCCTCCAGGCTCTGCCGTGCCTCAATGGCCTGCGCCCGCGCCGAGCTCAGCTCGGACGCGTTCGGCTTGTGGGAGCCAGCCAGCGTGGTCGCCGCTGTCACGGCGAACGCCAACGCCAGCAGGACGACCATGAGCTGTACGAAGCGACGCGCGGACAGCCGCTCCAACTCGGCACGAAGCAGGTTCACGCGTCCACTCCCCGATCGAGATCGATCACAGCTTCGCCCTGATCGCCGTACGGCAGCGCCGAGTCGTCGACCTGCCGGGGGACCGACGGACGCTCGTACGCCCCCGTCAGCTCCAGGAAGACGCTCTCCAGATCCGGCCGGAGCGGCGTCAGCTCGCCCACCCACAGCCCCTGCTCGCCGAGCACCCGGCTCACCACCGTCGGGTCGCTCACCCCGCTCACCACCAGCGCCCCACCGTCCACGACCGCTGTCAGCTCGGCCGCGTGCAGCAGCTCGACGGCGCGCTCCGGCTCGGCCACCCGCACCAGGAACTCATGCCGGTCGTGACCCGCCAGCACCTCGTCGACCCGGCCGGTCGCCACCCGCCGCCCCCGCGAGATGATCGTGACGTGGTCGCAGATCAGCTGGATCTCGCCCAGGATGTGACTGGACACCAGCACGGTCACCCCGGTCGCCGCCAGCGACCGCATCAGATCCCGCATCTCCCGGATGCCCGCCGGGTCCAGCCCGTTCGCCGGCTCGTCCAGGATGAGCAACTGCGGGTCCTTCAGCAGCGCGGACGCCACCGCGAGGCGCTGCTTCATCCCCAGCGAGTAGGCCTTCACCCGCTCATCGCCCCGGTCGCGCAGGCCCACCAGATCCAGCGCCTCGTCGACCCGCGAGACCGGCACCCCACCGGCACGGGCCAACAACCGCAGCGTGCGGTAACCGGTGAAGTTGCCGAAGAACTGCGGGCTCTCGACGATGGCGCCGACCTGGCCCGCCACCCGGGGCAGCAGCTCCGGCGACGGTTCGCCGAGCACGGTCATCCGCCCGCTGTCGGCGCGTACCAGCCCGAGCAGGGCGCGCAGGGTGGTGGTCTTGCCGGAGCCGTTGGGGCCCAGAAAGCCGTGGACCTGGCCCGCCTCGACCAGCAGGTCGAACCCGTCCACTGCCACCCGCCGGCCGTTGCGCATGCTGTGGAAGGTCTTGCGCAGACCCTCGATCTCGATGACCGCGCTCATCCGCGCGGCTCCGTACCTCGACGGGGCATGAGCCGTCCTTCGGTTGTGGTGATCAACGACACGGCGCTTCACCCTATGGCTGAGGCGCCGCCCATGGGGGGCGCCCCGTCGCTGCGTGGTTGGATGGTGCGGTGACTGGTGACCTGATCCCCGGCGCTGCCGGCGCCGCGCCTGCCGCCGCCCCCGTGGACCCGGATCTGGTGGTCAGCCTCGACGGCGTCGGTGTACGCCGGTCCGGCACCGCCCTTCTGCAGGACCTGACCTGGCGGGTCGAGCTGGACGAGCGTTGGGTCGTGCTCGGCTCCAACGGTGCCGGCAAGACCACACTGCTCAACCTCGCCGCGGGCCGGCTGCACCCGACCACGGGTGTCGCGCACGTGCTCGGCGAGCGGATCGGCCGCACCGACGTCAACGAGCTGCGTACCCGGATCGGGCTCTCCACCGCCGCGCTCGCCGAGCGGCTGCCCGCCGACGAGCAGGTCAGCGACGTGGTGGTGACCGCCGCCTGGTCGGTGGTCGGCCGCTGGCGGGAGAGCTACGAACGCGGCGACGAGGTGCGGGCGCGGGCGCTGCTGAGTCAACTCGGCATCGGCGGCCTCGCCGAGCGCCGCTACGGCACCCTCTCCGAGGGCGAGCGCAAGCGGGTGCAGATCGCCCGTGCCCTGATGACCGACCCGGAGCTGCTGCTGCTCGACGAGCCCGCCGCCGGGCTCGACCTGGGCGGTCGGGAAGACCTGGTCGCCCGGCTGGCCGAGCTGGCGCACGACCCGGACGCCCCGGCGATGGTGCTGGTCACCCACCACGTGGAGGAGATCCCGCCAGGGTTCACCCACGCGCTGCTGCTGCGGGAGGGCGCGGTCGTCGCCCAGGGCCTGCTCGCCGAGACGCTGACCGGTGACAACCTCTCCAAGACCTTCGGCCTCCCGCTGGTGGTCGAGCGGGTGGGCGATCGCTACACCGCCCGGGCCGCCTGAGCCCGGACAGAGCGGAGACGGCCGTGCCGCAGACCCGGGTCGCCGTGGTGGGCAGCGCCAACATGGACCTGGTGGCGATGGCACCCGAGCTGCCGCGACCGGGCGAGACCATGCTCGGCACCGACTTCGTGATGGTCCCCGGCGGTAAGGGCGCCAACCAGGCCATCGCCGCGGTGCGGGCCGGCGCCGACTGCGCCTTCCTCGGCGCGATCGGCTCGGACGCCTTCGGCGTCACCCTGAAGGCCCGCATCACCGCCGCCGGGGTGGACACCAGCCAGCTGCGCGTGGTCTACGGCACCTCCGGGGTGGCGCTGGTGATGGTCAACGCCCAGGGGGAGAACGCCATCATGGTGACCCCCGGCGCCAACGACACGCTGGTCGGCCTCACCGAGGAGGAGCTGGCCACGGTGCGCGCGGCGGACGTCCTGGTCGCCCAGCTGGAGATCCCGGTGCCGACCGTGACAGCCGCCGCGGTGGCCGCCCGCGCCGCCGGCACCCGGGTCATCCTGAACGCGGCCCCGGCCCGGGATCTCCCGCCCGAGCTGCTCGCCGCCGTGGACGTGCTCGTCGTCAACGAGGGGGAGGCGCAGGCACTTGCCGGCCGCGGTCGGGAGGAGCCCCGGGCGCTGCTCGACCTGGCCCCTCGGGCCGTGCTCACCCTCGGCGGCGAGGGCGCCTGGTACGTCGACCGGGACGGCACCGAAGTGCACGTGCCGGCGGTACGGGTCGAGGTGGTCGACTCCACTGCCGCAGGTGACGGGTTCACCGCCGCGCTGGCCGTCGGCTGGGGCGAGGGGCGCGACCTGGTCGACGCGGTGCGCTGGGCGTCGGCGGCCGGCGCGGCCTGCGTACGCAAGCTCGGCGCCTCGGTGGCGCTACCCCAACGCGCCGAGATCGACGAGCTGTACGCGCCGGCCTGACCACACCCGCGCTACGCCGGTCGGCCCGTGCCGGTGCGGAAGGCCCGGCGGTACGCCGACGGCGAGGTCAGCATGACCCGGCCGAAATGGTGGCGATAGGTGACCGGCGTGTCGAAGCCCACCGCCCTGGCGACCTGCTCGACCGGGGCGTCCGTCTCCTCCAACAGGGCCAGGCTGGCGCGGATCCGCTGGTCGATCAGCCAGCGGATCGGGCTGGTCCCGGTGGCACGGGCGAAGTGCCGTAGGTAGGTGCGGGGCGACATGTGTGCCTGCCCGGCGAGCTGGGCCACGGTCAGCGGCGTCGCGAGACGTGCGAGCGCCCAGTCGATGCTGCCGGCGATCCGGTCGTCGTCCGGGTCGGCCGGCACCGGCGCCTCGACGAACTGGGCCTGCCCGCCGTCGCGGTGCGGCGGGATCACCAGCCGCCGGGCGACCGCGTTGGCGATCGCCGCGCCATGGTCGCGCCGGATCACGTGTACGCAGAGGTCCAGCCCGGCAGCGCTGCCGGCGCTGGTGAGCAGGTCGCCGTCGTCGAGATAGAGCACGTCCGGGTCGACCTGCACCCTCGGGTAGCGCCGCGCCAGCAGCTCCGCGTACCGCCAGTGGGTCGTGGCCCGCCGGCCGTCCAGGAGCCCGGCGCCCGCCAGCGCGAACGCGCCCGAGCAGATCGACATGATTCGGGCACCGCGCCGGTGCGCCCGCCGGAGCGCGGTCACCAGCTCGGGTGACGGGTCACCGGTCACGTCCGGCACGCCGGGCACGATCACCGTCCGTGCCACCGCCAGCTCCGCCAGGCCGTACGGGGTGTGCAGGCTGGCCCCGCCGACCACCGGCACCGACCCCGGCCGCTCGGCGCAGACCACCAGGTCGTACCAGTCGACGTCGAATTCGGGCCGGGGCAGCCCGAAGACCTCGGTGACGATGCCGGTCTCGAACACCGACATCCCCGGGTACGCGAGCACGGCGACGCGGTGCGCGGCTGCCGGCCGTCGGGGTGCCGGCAGCAGGCGCGGGCCGGTGGTGGTGGCCGGGATCGGCATGGCGGGATGTTAGCGCAGGACGTCGTTCCCGCCACTCGCCCCGATGCGGCGGACTGGCGAGGATCGGTGCATGACCTTCACCTTCGCGGTCCCGCCGGCCGATTCGGCCGCCGCCGCCGCCCACTTCCTCAGCCGGCTCAGCGTCGAGACCGACGTCAGTGACGTGCATGCCGATTTGTCCGCCCGTACCCCGGGTCTGGTGGTGGTCGATTCCCGGGGCGCGGCGGCCTGGACACAGGGGCACCTTCCGGGCGCGGTGCACCTGCCCACCGCCGAGATCGCGACCCGGGCCGCGGAGTTGATCCCGTCCGGCTCGGCGGTGGTCACCTACTGCTGGGGGCCGGGCTGCAACGGCGCGACCCGCGCAGCGTTGGAGTTCGCCCGGCTCGGCCACCCGGTCAAGGAGATGCTCGGCGGGTTCGAGTACTGGGTGCGGGAAGGGCTGCCGGTGGTGACGGAGACCGGGCTGACCCGGCGTCCGGTGGACGACCTGACCGCGCCGACCGCCACGATCACCTGCGACTGCTGATCCGACTGCCGATCAGAGGCGCGGGCAGGCGAGGGCTCAGCCGGCGGGTTCGTCGCTGAGTTTCTCGCCGCGCCGGCGCAGCATGCCCAGGCCGGGGATGCCGGCCACGGCGAGCTTGAGGTCGCGGGTGACGTCCAGCAGGTCGTGTAGATCGGGCCCGACCCGGTCGAGGGTGGCAAGGATCGGCAGGATGTCGGCGGTCAGGTGTTCCTTGAGCTTGGGCAGCTCGTCGATCAGGTGGATCGCCGCGGTGATCTCCTCGTGGCTCAGCTCCTCGACGAACCTCCCGGCCATCGGGGCGGCCCGCCGCAGAGCCGGCTCGTACGCCGAGAGCAGCTCGGCCGCTGTGGCGGCGGCCTCCGCAGCGGTGCCCACGGTGACGGCGGCCCGGCCGGCCACGGTCTCGGCCTCGGTGACCACCGTGCCGGCGACCCGGGCGACCTGCTCGGCCTCCCGGACGACCACGGCGGCGGCAGTGGCCACCTCGGTGGCCGTGTCGATGGCGGTCGTCGCGGCGGCGCTGATGACGGCCACCTCGCGGACCGCCCCCTCGGCGTCGGTGAGCACCTGATCCGTCCGGTCCAGGGTCGTCTCGATCCGATCCACCACGCCGTTGATCCGGGCCAGCAACGCCTCCACCCCGTCCAGCACCGCGAACGCGCGGGCGGGCACTGCGGCGAACGAGGCGGCCGAGCCGAGCGTCTGGTCGAGAGCGGAGCGGGTCAGGCCGACCAGGGCGGCCGGTGTGGGGAGGGGAATCGCCATGGGATCAAGTGTGCGTCGGCCGCGCCGCAACCGCTCGACGGAGTTGTCAGCGTGGCGCTGAGCCGGTCGTGTCGGCGCGGGCGACGCGCAGGGCCCACCAGATCAGTGGCACCTGCATCGGCACCCGGCCGTAGGCGATGGCACGCCTCGCCGGCCGCCGGTGCCGCCAGTCCACCGCCATCTTCACGTTCGCCGGCAGCACGGCGATGAAGAGAGCGGCTGCGGCCTGACCGCCGGCCCGTCGGGTGGCCGGGTTCGCCACCGCCGCCGCCACCGCCAGTTCGGCGACCCCGCTGGCGTACGTCCAGAATCGAGCGGGGCCGGGCAGCGCGCTCGGCACGATCGGGTCGTAGAAGCTGGGGCGCAGCAGGTGGGTGACGCCGGCCGTGGCGAGCAGCCCGGCCAGCGCGACGGCCTCGCCGCGACGGGTGGTCATCGATGGTCCCCCTGCTGTTCGACGGCGCGTTGCACGGCCCGGTAGATCTGCCCGAACCGTAGCGCGTCCGGGGTGCGCACCAGCAGATCCTCCCGGCCGTGGTGCTGCACCCACAGCTCGTGCACATGGTTGCCGCGCTCGTAGGAGCGGTCCAGCCAGCCCAGGGGGATCTCCAGGAACGGGGTCAACGCCAACGCCCCCACCGCGCAGGCGGCGAGGATGATCAGCGCCAGCTTCCAGTTGCCCCGGTCCTGTGCCGACCAGGCCAGCGACAGCACGCAGACCACCGCGACCAGCGGCGGCAGCGAGAGCAGCAGGACCAGGACACCGCGACCCAACACCCGGCCCCGCACGGCGAGGGACGTGGGCCCGCGCGCGTGCCAGACGAACGTCACGTCGGACAGGGCGATCACGTGACCGCCCGCCCGGATCGACTCGGAGGTCACCTGCACCGCGTCGTCCCGGTAATAGAGGGTCATCACTAAGCCTAACCACCGGCAGGCAACCCTCGCCTCGCAGAGGCAAGCACCTTGGCGCCCTGCTGTGGGACGAGCCGATCAGGCCCGACCCGGGGGTGGCTAGCGGCGGATGCCGGGGCGGGCCGGTTGGCTGTGCTCGACCGCGCGCTGCACCGCCCGGTAGATCTGACCGAAGCGCAGCGCGTCGCCGGTGTGCAGCAACCGCACCGGCTGGCCGCGCCAACGGGCCCAGATCTCCAGTTGGCGGCTGCCCCGGGCGTACGAGCGGTCCATGTGTTCGAAGAGGAAGTCGGCGACCGGCCCGACGGCCAACCCGACCAGCACCGACGCGCCGACGATCGCGATCGTCACGGTGGGCGAGCGGTGCAGCCAGACGGCCACGCCGATGCCCAGGACCGCCGCGACCAGTGGACCGGCCAGTGCGGCGCCGATCGCGCCCCGCCCCACGAGCACGCGCCAGGATCGGGTGCCGCGGCGGTGCCAGATCATGGTGATGTCGGCCAGCGCGTAGCTGCGGCCGTCGACCGAGATGGTGGTGGAGGTGACCTGCACGGACCTGTCGTCGAAATACGTGATCATTGCTGGACTCCCGCCCACGGGGCTGACACCACACTACTTACCCAAACGAGCCGGGTCGTAAGGTTGGCACGCGACTTCGACGAGGAAGTGAGGGCAGCGTGGGCGAGTTCGTTCGGCTGGAGATCAAGGACGGCATCGGCACCATCCGGCTGGAGCGGCCGCCGATGAACGCGCTCAACACCCAGGTGCAGGAGGAGTTGCGGGCCGCCGCCACGGCGGCCACCGCCGACCCCGACGTCCGCGCCGTCATCGTGTACGGCGGGGAGAAGGTCTTCGCCGCCGGTGCGGACATCAAGCAGATGGCGGAGATGTCCTACGTGGACATGGCCGACCGGGCCGCGAACCTGTCCAGCGCGCTCGGCGCGATCGCCCGGATTCCCAAGCCGGTGGTCGCCGCGATCACCGGGTACGCCCTCGGTGGTGGCTGCGAGCTGGCGTTGGCCTGCGACTGGCGGGTGGTCGCCGAGGACGCCAAGCTCGGCCAGCCGGAGATCAAGCTGGGCATCATCCCCGGCGCGGGCGGCACTCAGCGGCTTGCCCGCCTGGTCGGCCCGGCCCGTGCCAAGGACCTGATCATGTCCGGGCGGATGGTGGACGCGCAGGAGGCGCTGCGGATCGGCCTCGCCGACCGGGTCGCCCCAGCGGCCGAGGTGTACGACACGGCCGTCGCGCTGATCACTCCGTACCTCACCGGGCCTGTGCAGGCGCTGCGCGCGGCGAAGCTGGCGGTCGACGGCGGCCTGGACATGGACCTGAACTCGGGCCTGGCCTGGGAGAGTCAGCTCTTCGCGGCGCTGTTCGCCACCGACGACCGTCGTGAGGGCATGGCGGCCTTCGTCGAGAAGCGCAAGCCGGGCTTCACCGGCCGCTGACCGACCCGAGGGTCAGACCCAGCCGCGCCGGACCGCTTCCATCCCGGCCTGGAAGCGGGTCTCGGCACCGACCAGGGCCATGATCCGGTGGACGTGCCGGTGCACGGTTCGGACGCTCCAGCCCAGGGTGCGGGCGATCCGCTCGTCGGTGGCACCGCCGGCCAGCAGGCCGACCAGTTCGATGTCGCGGTCGGTGAGCCGGTCCGGGTGTGCCTCGGCGGTCGGGTTGCTCGCGCCGGGGGCCGGGTCGACCGGTCCGTTCCGCCCGCTGCCGATGGACCGGTTGATGGCGACGGCCCGCTCCCAGAGCGCCTCGAACAGCCCGCCGACCGCGTCCAGCAGCGACGACGGGTGCACCAGGTATGCGGTGTCGGTCAGCTGCCCGGCCGCCATGACGGGGATGACCGCGAACCTGTCGTCGCAGAGCAACATCTTCATCGGCACGTTGCTGGCGACCCGGGCGCGTTCGCCGGACTGGATGCCCCGCCAGATCTCCGCCATCCGCCCCGGGATGGCCAGCGCCGACCGGTCGTAGATCACCCGATAGGTCAGGCCACGGTCGGCGAGCTGCTGGGTCTCCTCACTGTTGCCGCTGGCTGGATTGTCCAGATAGGGCGGCCGGTCCATGCCGCGGATCTGCACCCGCGCCTCACGTTGCAGTCGGACGAGGGTGGCCCGGAGGTTCGCGGCGCCCTCGATGACCTCGACCAGCTCCGCCGGGTGCCGGCCCGGCCCCTCGCGCCGTCGGATGTCCTTGGCCAACTCGTCGGCGTGGCTACGGAGGCGAAGCAGGTCGCGCTCCTGCTCGGCGATCAGGAAGTTGGCGACCTGGTCGGGTGACGTCGCCGCGTAGCGGGCGGGACGTCCGGGTAGCCGGCTGGCCAGACCGCGGTCGACCAGGCGGCTCAGCGTGCGGGTCAGCTGTGCCCGGGAGAGCGCGACGTCGCCGAGGAGATCGCTCAGGGTCGCCTGCCGGCGCCGGGCCAGCGCCTCGTACACGAGCCCTTCGGGCTCGGGCACGCCCACCGCATGCCACATCCGAAGCCTCCGTCGGAAACCGGCCAGCTGTCCGAAAAATGAATGTCCCGGGACATTGTCCGCCCTTTCGCGCCCGTGCCAAGATCGCCCCTCGACGTACGCCGAATTCGTGTCACGGGGCCACGGTCGGGGCTGCAGGTGACTGGCCGGTAACCTGTGATTCCGGCCACGGACGATGGGAGCGACATGACGGAGCGGATCGAGGGTCACGGCGGCGAGTTGGCGCTCGCGGCACTACGCGCGCACGGCGTACGGGAGATGTTCACGCTGTCCGGCGGGCACGTCTTCCCGCTCTACGACGCCGCGTACAAGAGCGACTTCCCGATCTACGACGTCAGGCACGAGCAGTCCGCGGTCTTCGCCGCCGAGGCGGTGGCCAAGCTGCAGCGTCGCCCCGGCCTCGCCGTGCTCACCGCCGGCCCCGGAGTCACCAACGGCATCTCCGGTATGACCAGCGCGTTCTTCAACGCCTCCCCGGTGCTGGTGCTCGGGGGCCGCGCGCCCGCGTTCCGCTGGGGCTCCGGCAGCCTGCAGGAGATGGACCACCTGCCGCTGGTCGCCCCGGTCACCAAGTACGCCGAGACGGTGTTCAGCACCGACGACATCCCGCGCGCGGTGGGCGCCGCGCTCAACGCCGCGCTCACCCCGCACCGCGGCCCGGCCTTCCTCGACTTCCCGCTCGAGACGGTCTTCTCGATCGCGGAGGCCGACCTGCCCGCCGTGACGGGCGTCGACCCGGTCGTGCCGGACCCGGAGGAGGTCGGCCGCGCCGCGATGCTCATCGCCGGGGCGCAGCGACCGGTCATCATCGCCGGCTCCGACGTGTACGCGGGCGACGCGGTCGCCGCACTGCGCGAGGCCGCCGAGGCGTTGCAGGTGCCGGTCTTCACCAACGGCATGGGTCGCGGTTCGCTCCCACCGGAGCACCCGCTCGCGTTCGCGAAGGCCCGCCGGGCCGCGCTCTCCGGCGCCGACGTGGTCGTGGTGGTCGGCACCCCGCTGGACTTCCGGCTCAGCTTCGGTGACTTCGGTGACGCCAAGGTGGTGCACATCGTCGACGCGCCCACCCAGCGGGCGACGCACGTGCAGCCGGCCGCCGCTCCCGCCGGTGACCTGCGCCTGATCCTCTCCGCGCTCGCCGACCACGCCGGCGACCGGGCCGACCACGCCGACTGGATCGCCGACCTGCGGGTCACCGAGGACGCGGCGAAGGCTCGGGACGCCGCGGAGATGGCTGCCGAGACCGACCCGATCCGCCCGGCCCGGATCTACGGCGAGCTGCGCCGGGTGCTGGCCCGCGACGCGATCACCATCGGTGACGGCGGCGACTTCGTGTCGTACGCCGGGCGGTACCTGGAGCCGGCGCAGCCCGGCACCTGGCTGGACCCGGGCCCGTACGGCTGCCTGGGCACCGGCATGGGCTACGCCATGGGGGCCCGGGTCAGTCACCCGGACCGGCAGATCTGCGTGCTGATGGGCGACGGTGCCGCAGGCTTCTCGCTGATGGACGTCGAGTCGCTGGTCCGCCAGAAGCTGCCGGTGGTGATCGTCGTCGGCAACAATGGCATCTGGGGGCTGGAGAAGCACCCGATGCGGGCCATGTACGGCTACGACGTGGCCGCCGACCTGCAGCCGGAGCTGCGCTACGACACGGTGGTCAGCGCGCTCGGCGGGGCGGGGGAGACGGTCGCGAAGGCCGCCGACCTGGGTCCGGCCCTGCAGCGGGCGTTCGACGCCGGAGTGCCGTACCTGGTCAACGTGCTCACCGACCCGACCGACGCGTACCCCCGGTCGTCGAACCTGGCCTGAGTCGCACCCGCCGCCGTCGCCCCCCAGCGGGCGGCGGCGGTCGCGTCTCTGCGCAGCTAAATCAGCGGAATCTTAGCGCCAGCCGTCGTACCGTCGTCCCGGGATCGGCGGGATGTCAGCCTGTCGCCCATGGTGGCCCCACCACCGGAGACGACAGGAGCTGCGATGGACTACGCGATCCGGGCCGAGGGCCTGGTGCGGCGTTTCGGCGTCACCACCGCCCTCGCCGGCGTCGATCTGGCGGTTCCGACCGGGACCGTCTTCGGACTGCTCGGGCCGAACGGCGCCGGCAAGACCACCGCGGTACGGGTGCTCGCCACCCTGCTGCGCGCCGATGAGGGGCACGCCACGGTGGGCGGGTTCGACGTCGTGCGCGACGCCCACCGGGTGCGCCAGCTGATCGGTCTGACCGGCCAGTACGCCTCGGTCGACGAAACCCTGACCGGCGCGGAGAACCTGCTGTTGATCGGCCGACTGCTCGGGCTGAGCAGGTCCGACGCCAAGCAGCGCGCCCGCCAACTGCTCGCCGACTTCCAGCTCAGCGACGCGGCGGATCGGGCCGCCAAGACCTTCTCCGGTGGGATGCGTCGCCGACTGGACCTTGCCGCCAGCCTGGTGGGTCGACCGCAGGTGCTCTTCCTCGACGAGCCGACCACCGGCCTGGACCCGCGCAGCCGCAACGACCTGTGGGACATGGTCCGCACCCTGGTCTCCGACGGTGTGACGGTGCTGCTCACCACTCAGTATCTGGACGAGGCCGACCAGCTCGCCGGGGAGATCGCCGTGGTGGACCACGGCCGTGTGATCGCCCAGGGCACGCCGGAGGAGCTGAAGGCCAAGACCGGCGGGCAGACCCTCACCGTACGGCCGGTCGACATGACCGACCTGGGCACCGTGACCGCCATCGTCGGCGAGGTGTCCGGTGTGACCCCCGAGGTGACCCAGACCGCCGCCACCGTCGCCGTGAACGATCCGGGTGTCCTGCGCGCGGTGGTCAACCGCCTCGATGCCGCCGCGATCCCGGTCGCCGAGCTGGCGCTACGCGGTGCCAGCCTGGACGAGGTCTTCCTCTCGCTCACCGGCCACCGGGCCGAGGATTCGTCGGCCAAGTCCGATCTGGAAAGGACTCCGGCATGACCTCTGCCACCCTCCCCGCCCGGCTGGCACCGGCCCGCCGGCTCAGCCCGGCCGCTGGGCTGCGGCACACCTTCACGCTGGCCTGGCGCAGCCTGGTGCAGATCAAGCACAACCCGATGGAGCTAGTCGACCTGAGCATTCAGCCGGTGATGTTCGTGCTGCTGTTCACCTACGTCTTCGGCACCGCCATCGCCGGATCGTCCAGTGAGTACCTCACCTTTATGCTGCCCGGCATCATGGTGCAAAATGCGCTCTTCGCCACCATGACGACCGGGTTCGGGTTGAACAACGACCTCACCAAGGGCGTGTTCGACCGGCTCCGGGCGCTGCCCATCGCCCGGTGGGCGCCGCTGGCTGGCCGGATCCTCGCCGACACCGTCAAGCAGGCCTGGTCGATCGCGCTGCTGCTGGGTGTCGGGTCGATCCTTGGTTTCCGGGTCGGCAACGGGCTGCTCGGGGTGGTCGGGGCGTTCGCCTTGCTGCTGGCGTTCACGCTGGCCGTGTCCTGGATCTCGGTGCTGGTCGGCGTCCTGGTGAGCGAGCCGGACAAGGTGCAGATCTTCGGCTTCACGGTGATCTTCCCGCTGACGTTCACCAGCAACATCTTCGTGCCGACCGACCGGATGCCGGGCTGGTTGCAGAGCTGGGTCGAGGTCAACCCGGTGACCGTGGTGGCCGACGCGCTGCGCGGGCTCCTGGTCAGTGGTCCGGTAGCCAGCCCGGTGCTCCAGACACTGCTCTGGGGCTCCGGCATCGCGGTGATCTTCGCGCCGTTGGCGGTGCGCGCGCTCAGGCGACGAGTGTGACCCGCTGCACCTCGTCCAGCTGATCCAGGCGCGCCTCCCGGCCGTCCACGGCATGACGGGCGGCGTGCTCACACCTCCGGGCGGTCACCCTCGCGTGGCGGCTCGCCGTCGCGGTGGCGCAGGTCGTCCTCGCGCCGGCGGAGGTCCTCCTCCCAGCGGCGGAAGAGCTCCTGGTCCTGCTGCTTGGCGCGGTCCTGCACGGAGCGCAGGAACTCCGGGTCGTCGTCGGGGGCGAGTGGCCGGGGGCGCTGCCGCTCGGCGGGGCCGGGGACTCCCGGCCAGCCCTTGCGGGCGCCGGAGCTGGGCTGCCGGCCGGCGAGGAACCAGGCGATCGAGCCGACCAGCGGGAAGAACAAGATGATCAGCACCCAGGCGATCCGGGGCAGGGCGCGAATCTGGCCCTCCTCGGCGGAGAGGCAACTGATCAGTGCGCAGACGGCGAGGACAATCTGCACCAGGAAGAGGAGTACGCCAAGCCGGGCCATGCACCCATGATGACTCACCGGATCGCGTCACCCTAGTCCGCGAAGAACCAGCAGCACTCCCAGTAGTGCGAGCCCCATGGTGCCGAGCGCGACCAGTGGCAGTGTCCGGCCGCCGGTGCGGGCTGAACCGGTGCCGGTGCCCCGGGGCCAGCAGAGCACCAGCAGGGCGCCCCACAGCAGAACGGTGACGCCGGCGACCAGTGCCCCGACCGGGTCTCCGGCCGACGCCAGCCGGACGGTGAGCGCGGTCACCACGGTCAGCGTCAGCAGGGTGCGCCGCCAGGCCAGCCGGGTCCGCTCCGGTTGTAGCCCCGGGTCGCGTCCGGCGCTCACCGTCCCCCGATCGCCCGGACCAGCACCGCGATCACCAGCAGCACCGCGCCGGCACCGACGGCGAGGGCGAGGACGGCGGGGAAGCGGGAGGCGGGCAGCTCCTCACCGAGCCGGATGGCCCGCTCGGTACGCGCCCAGTGGTCCACGGCGCGGACCGCGACGACGCCGCCGAGCAACAGCAGCACGACCGCGATGATCTCCCGCAGGTGGTTGACCGCCAGCGGTGGCAGGAACTGCGCGGCGGCCAACCCGCCGCCGACCAGCGCCAGGCTGGTACGCAGCCAGGCGAGGAAGGTCCGCTCGTTGGCCAGCGAGAACCGGTAGTCCGGTGTCTCGCCGACGGCCCGCAAATCCGCCGGGTCGAACCAACGCCTGATCGCCTCCCACACGGTGCCGATTATCCGCTTCCCCTCCCGCTTAGCCTGGGTCGGTGACTGATCTCGACGTGATGACGCTGCGCACCGCCTACGACAACCAACTCCGTCCGGACATCCCCGACCCGGTCCCGGCCGGGGTGACGGTGGAGCGGGACGGGCCGTTGGTCCGGATCGTCGGGCTCGACGCTGGCGGGTTCCTCACCTACCGCGACCTGGGCGGGCTGACCGGCGACGCGTTGGACGAGCTGGTCTCTCGGCAGGTGGAGCTGTTCCGCCAGCGCGGCCAGTCGGTCGAGTGGAAGACCTACGCGCACGACGAACCCGCGGACCTGGCGGACCGCCTCCGCGCCGCCGGCTTCGTGCCAGAGGACCCGGAGACCGTCGTGGTCGGGCCGGTCGCCCCGTTGGCCGCCGCGCTGCCGGTCGCCCCCGAGGGGGTACGCCTTCGTGAGGTGACCTCCCGGGCCGACCTGGAGCGGATCGCCGCCATGGAGGAGGAGGTCTGGCAGGCGGACCGCTCGCACCTGGTGTGGGGGCTGGCGAAGGAGATCGACGCCGACCCGCACTCGATCACCGTGGTGGTGGCCGAGGCGGGGGAGACGGTGGTGAGCGCCGGTTGGGTGCGCTTCCCGTCGAACACCGGATTCGCCACCCTGTGGGGTGGGTCCACCCTGCCGCAGTGGCGTCGCAAGGGCATCTACCGTGCGCTGGTCACCTACCGGGCACGGCTGGCCGAGCAGCGGGGCCGGACGCTGTTGCAGGTCGACGCCTCCGAGGACAGCCGACCGATCCTCCAGCGACTCGGCCTCGTCCCGATCACCACGACGACCCCGTACGTCTACACTCCGTGATCATGGAGCAGCGGTTGACGGACGAGGAGCGGCTGACCCTCAAGACCGGTGCCTTCGGTGCTGTCTTCCTGGTCTCCAACGCCGACCCGGGGGTGCTGGGGGTGATCCGGGAGAGCATCGCCGCGTCCGGCGCGCTCGCCGACGCCAGCGGAACGGTCAAGGAGGCGCTGACCACCGGCCCGCTGCCGCGGCTTCCCCGGGACTCGCAGTTGGAGATCGAGTCGGTGGTGCTGCCGGCGCTGCGTGAGGCGGTGCGGATCCTGAGCGAGAAGTCACCGCCGGACGTGGAGGCGTACCGCTCGGTGGTGTTGACCGCGGCGGACCGGGTGGCCCGGGCGCACGACGGGGTTGCGCCCACCGAGGCGGCGGCCATCGAGCAGATCCGGGGCGCGTTGTACGAGCTGGCCTGATCGTTGACCGGTCGGTGAGCTGTGTCACTCTGTGTGCCTCGGGAGTGCAACCTACTGGCAGGTAACATTGCGTCGTGGGCAACTGCACAGCAGCCCGCGGTTGACCTGGCGTCGACCGACGCGCGACGCTGCGCCCCATACCGGGCGAGCGAATCGCCACACCACACAGGAGGGTCGTCGAAGCGCGATGAATATCGTCGTACTCGTCAAGCAGGTGCCTGATTCGGGCGCGGACCGCAACCTGCGCAGTGACGACAACACCGTCGACCGCGGTTCGGCGAACAACGTGATCAATGAGATGGACGAGTACGCCATCGAGGAGGCGCTGAAGATCAAGGAGGCGCACGGTGGCGAGGTCACCATCCTGACCATGGGTCCGGACCGGGCGACCGAGTCGATCCGCAAGGCGCTCTCCATGGGCCCGGACAAGGCCGTACATGTGGTGGACGACGCCCTGCACGGCTCCTGCGCCGTCGCCACCTCGAAGGTGATCGCCGCCGCGCTCGGTCAGCTGAATGCCGACCTGGTGATCTGCGGCGCCGAGTCCACCGACGGTCGGGTCCAGGTCCTGCCGCACATGATCGCCGAGCGACTGGGCGTCGCGGCGCTCACCGGCGCCCGCAAGCTCACCGTCGACGGTGCCACGCTGACCGTCGAGCGGCAGACCGAGGAGGGGTACGAGGTGGTCACCGCCTCCACCCCGGCCGTGGTCTCCGTCTGGGACACCATCAACGAGCCGCGCTACCCCTCCTTCAAGGGCATCATGGCCGCCAAGAAGAAGCCGGTGCAGACGTTCTCCCTGGCCGACCTCGGCGTCGCGTCCGCCGAGGTGGGCTTCGATGGTGCCACCAGCGCCGTCATCGAGCACACCAAGCGCCCGCCGCGCTCCGGCGGTGCCAAGATCACCGATGAGGGCGAGGGCGGCGTCAAGCTGGTCGAGTTCCTCGCCACCGAAAAGTTCGTGTGAGAGCGGGTCTGGACATGTCTGAGGTTCTCGTCGTCGTCGAAGCCACCAAGGAATTCGGCGTCAAGAAGGTCACCCTGGAGATGCTCACCCTCGCCCGCGCGCTGGGCACCCCGAGCGCGGTGGTGCTCGGCGGAGCTGGCGCCGCGGAGGCGCTGAGCGGCAAGTTGGGCGAGTACGGCGCGGAGAAGATCTACGCCGCCGAGGGTGACGAGATCGACGGCTACCTGGTGGCCCCCAAGGCCACCGTGCTGGCCGAACTGGTCAAGCGGGTGCAGCCGGCCGCCGTGCTGCTGGCCTCGGCCCAGGAGGGCAAGGAGATCGCCGCGCGGCTCGCCGTCAAGCTCGACAACGGCATCCTGACCGACGTGGTCGGCCTGGACGCCGACGGCACCGCGACCCAGATCGCCTTCGCCGGCTCCACCATCGTCAAGTCCAAGGTCACCAAGGGCCTGCCGCTGGTCACCGTCCGGCCCAACTCGGTCACCCCCTCCCCGGCGGCGGCCACCCCGGCGATCGAGCAGCTCACCGTGTCGGTCACCGACACCGACAAGCTGGCCAAGGTCGTCGAGCGGGTCGCCGAGCAGAAGGGCTCCCGCCCCGAGCTGACCGAGGCCGGCGTGGTCGTCTCCGGTGGTCGTGGTGTCGGTAACGCCGACAACTTCAAGCTGGTCGAGGAACTGGCCGACCTGCTCGGCGGCGCCGTCGGCGCGTCCCGGGCGGCTGTCGACTCCGGCTTCTACCCGCACCAGTTCCAGGTGGGCCAGACCGGCAAGACGGTCTCCCCGCAGCTCTACGTCGCGCTCGGCATCTCCGGTGCCATCCAGCACCGGGCCGGCATGCAGACCTCGAAGACCATCGTCGCGGTCAACAAGGACGGCGAGGCGCCGATCTTCGAGCTGGCCGACTTCGGCGTGGTGGGCGACCTGTTCAAGATCGTCCCGCAGGCCGCGGAGGAGATCCGCAAGCGCAAGTGACCCTGCGACAAGAACAGTGGCCGCCCACGTACCGTGGGCGGCCACTTCTTTTCGTAAAGAGCTGATCGGCGGGCCGGGGAGCTGATCCGGCCCGCCGATCAGCCCGTCAGGGTGCCCCTCAACAGGCTGTCGCCGGAGTGCCGGGTGTTGTTGTCGAATTGCTCTGCGGAGACGTCGACCACCGAGTAGCTCTTGAGGTCGACATTCGGAGGTAGGGGCAGGAGGGCATCCGAGCCGCCACCGAGGGTGCCGACCGAGAACATCTTCATCGTCGTCGGATTGATGAGCCAGACCTCGTAATACCCCGGGACGCTCGGGAGATTCGCCACATGCAGATGTAATTGGCCGTCCTGGAGAATCCGGGCGTCACCCTTGGCCGCTGGTGGCGTCGATCCGTACGCCGCCAGCGGCGCGCTCGCCACCACCACCTGCGTCGGAGTGGGTGCCGGGTCGTCCGGTCGCAGCACGGAAACCGTGCCCACCACACCGACCGCCGCGGCGGCGGCCGCGGTCACCGCGGAGGTAGCCCAGCGGGACCAGCCACGGCCCCGGCGGGACCGGCGCGCCGAATCCAGCCGGCTGACCGACGACTCGGCCGTCGTGCCGGTGGTCGACTCGACGGTCGTGCCGGGGGCCCGCACGGCCGTCGCGGTGCTGATCTGCTCGGGCACCTGCTGCCGACGGGTCTCGGTCAGCGACGGCAGGGCCTCCGCCGCTCTGACCTGGGCGGCGATGCCCTGCCAGACGTGCTCCGGCGGGTCGGGCAGGTCAGTCAGACCCTGCGTCTCGGCGCCGAGCCCAGCCACCCGCTGGAGGGTCGCCAACTCCAGGCGGCAGTGCGCGCAGGTGCCGAGGTGGGTGCTCTCCCCGTTGTCCGCCTCGCTCTCACCGAGCGCCAGAAAGACCAGCCGGTCGTGCTCCAGGTGCTGCACCGTCCACCTCCCATCTGCGTTTCAAGCTCGCCATGCCGCGCCGGATGTGGCTCTTCACGGTGCCCAACGGCACTCCGGTCACCGTGGCTATCTGCTGGTGTGTCAGGTCGTCGTAGAAGGCCAACTCCAACATGCGCCGCTGGTCGTCCGGGAGACGGGCCAGCTCGTCGGCGATCACCAACCGGTCCACCACCCGATCCGGGTCGGGGCTGGTCTGTGCCGGCTCGGGCAGCTGCCGGACCGTCTCCACCACCCGGGTCTCCCGGGCCGACGCGCGCATCCGGTCGATCACCTTTCGCCGGCCGATGCCGAGCAGCCAGCCGATCAGCGAACCCTTGGCTGGATCGAAGGTGTCCCTTCCCAGCCAGGCGGCAACGAACGTCGCCTGGGTCACGTCCTCGGCGTCGGCGCGGTTGGCCAGCATGGAGGTGGCCAGGTGGAGCACGGCACGGCCATACCGGTCGTACGCCTCGCGGAGCGCCACCTCGTCACCCGCGCGGAAGCGGAGGTCGAGGTCGTCCACCGGAGGGTCCGGTTCTTGTTGGAGGGCCGTCATCGGGCGGCTCGCCTTCGATGGGGCATACCCGACTGTAGCTGCCACAGCCTTCGCCCCACTCTCCCGGTCGATGTCATCTCACCAGCTCTTCGTCTCGGGAGCCCGATCCGGATGCGGTCCGGGCCGGAAAAAGAAATCGCGTCGAGAGCGCATCCACCCGTCGTGCAGCCGGCGTAACCCGTTCTGCAAGCCAGGCCTGACGAATCAGCAGTAATCACCAGGAGGCAGACACATGCAGCTCTCGTACTTCCGTCGGGTCGCCGCCGGCGGCGCCGTCGCCGCGTTGGCCTTCGCCGGCGTCGGCGCGTTCACCGCCACCCCCGCGTACGCCGCCACGTCGAAGGTCTCCGTCGTGCACGGCATCCCGGACACCCCGGTCGACGTCTACGTCAACGGCAAGAAGACGCTGGACAACTTCAAGCCCGGCGACGTCGCCGGCCCGCTGAACCTGGAGGAGGGCGACTACGACATCGCGCTCACCAAGCCGGGCGAGCCGATCGGCAGCGCGATCCTCAAGGTCGACAACGCGGCCGTGCCGGGCGGTGCGAACATCAGCATCGCGGCACACCTCGACGCCGCCGGCAAGCCGAAGATCACTCCGTTCGTGAACGACGTCTCGAAGGTCGACGCCGGCAAGGCCCGGTTGATCGTCCGGCACACCGCCGCCGCCCCGGCGGTGGACGTACGCGCCGGCGGCACCCCGGTCTTCAAGGGCCTCACCAACCCGAACGAGGCCAAGGGCGACGTCGACGCGGGCAGCGTGAAGGCGGACGTGGTGCTGGCCGGCACCGACACCGTGGCCATCGGCCCGGCGGACCTCAACCTCAAGGAGGGCACCGCGACGATCGTCTACGCGATCGGCTCTGCCGAGGGCAAGACCCTCGACGTGGTGGCCCAGACCATCACCGGCCTGCACTCCGCCCCGGGCGGCGTGCCGAGCGGTGACGGCGGTCAGGCCGGCACGGGCGTGAACACCTGGTGGTTCGTGCTCACCGGCGCCGGCGTACTCCTGCTGCTCGGTGGTGGGGTGCGGATGGCGACCGCGCGGACCGGTCGCAAGTGACGGTGCGCAACCGCGGCGCGCTGGCGGCCATGGCCGCCGGCGTTGCCGCGCTCACCGTCGCCACCCTGGTGGCCTGCGGTTCCCAGCCAGCCGAGGACGTCGGCGCGGAGGAGGCGAGCACCCTGGCCACCTCCACCGCAACCCCGCCGTCCAGCGGCGGCGACCCGGCGGTCCCGGTGACCGCCGGTGAGCTGCCGGCCGACGCGAAGATCGTCCCCCCGGTAGGGCTGGTGATCCCGGAGATCGGCGTCACCGCCACCGTCAACCCGGTCGGCATCAACGAGCGGACGAACGAGTTCGAGGTGCCGCCGAGCGTCGACCAGATCGGCTGGTACCGCTACGGTCCTGGCCTGGAGGCTGACGCCGGCTCGGTGGTCATCGCCGGTCACGTGGACAGCGCCAAGCAGGGCAAGGGAGCGTTCTTCCGACTGCGGGAACTGGACCAGGGCGACACCCTGACCGCGACCGGCAGCGACGGCGAAGCCCGGCGGTACCGGGTCGTCGCCCGGGAGGAGTACGCCAAGACCAAGATCCCGTTGGACCGCTACTTCGCCCGGGACGGCAAGCCGCGGCTGACCCTGATCACCTGTGGCGGGCCGTTCGACGCCAAGGCTCGCAAGTACCGCGACAACATCGTCGTCACCGCGGTGCCCGCCTGAGCGGGTCCGCCGGCACCGTGCCGGGGCGGGGAGTCCCGCCTCGGCACGGCCTGCCGTTCACCGGAGTCCCCTCCGGCATCCGGTCCCCAAGGTGTCGGCCGTAGGCTGAACGGTGATGGCTTACCTGGATCACGCGGCGACGACTCCGATGCTCGATGAGGCACTGGAGGCGTACGTCGCTACCGCCCGCGAGGTCGGCAACGCGTCCTCCCTGCACGCGTCGGGTCGCCGTGCCCGCCGCCGGGTCGAAGAGTCGCGCGAGCGGGTGGCCGCGGTCCTGGGTGCCCGGCCCTCTGAGGTGATCTTCACCGGTGGCGGGACGGAGAGTGACAACCTCGCGGTCAAGGGCATCTTCTGGGCCCGCCGGGGAGCCGGCCCCGACCGCCGACGAGTGGTCTCCAGCGCCGTCGAGCACCACGCGGTGCTCGACGCGGTCGACTGGCTTGCCCAACACGAGGGCGCCGAGGTCGGCTGGCTGCCGGTGGACGCCGCCGGCCGGCTCGACCCGGCGGACCTGCGCGCCGAGTTGGCCGCGCACGCCGACCGGGTGGCCGTGGTCACCGCGATGTGGGCGAACAACGAGGTGGGCACCGTCCAGCCGGTCGCCGAGCTGGCCGCCGTCGCAGCCGAACACGGAGTGCCGTTCCACACCGACGCCATCCAGGCGGTCGGTCAGGTGCCCGTCGACTTCGGCGCCAGCGGGGTCTCCGCGCTGACCGTCACCGGGCACAAGATGGGCGGCCCGACCGGCGTGGGCGCCCTGCTGCTCGCCCGGGACGTGGCGGCCACGCCACTGCTACACGGCGGCGGCCAGGAACGCGACGTACGCTCCGGCACCCTGGACACCGCCGGCATCGTCGCCTTCGCGGTCGCCGTCGAGACGGCGGTGAAAGGCCAGCAGGAGTACGCGGCCCGGGTGGCCGCGCTCCGCAACGACCTGATCGAGCGGGTCCGCCGGGCGGTGCCCGAGGTGATCTACAACGGTGATCCGGACGACCGGCTGCCCGGCAACGCGCACTTCTCCTTCCCGGGCTGCGAAGGCGACGCCCTGCTGCTCCTGCTCGACGCCCAGGGGATCGCCTGCTCGACAGGCTCGGCCTGCTCCGCGGGTGTGGCCCAGCCGTCGCACGTGCTGCTGGCGATGGGCGCGGACGACGACCGCGCCCGCTCCTCGCTGCGCTTCACCTTGGGCCACACCAGCACCCAGGCCGACGTGGACGCCCTGATAGCGGCCCTCCCCGCAGCGGTGGACCGAGCCCGCCGAGCCGCCGCCCTCCGCACCCCCGCTAAACCCACCCCCGCTAAACCCACCCCGCGCAGCCCGCCCTGCCCCCGCCCCGCCCGCCCGCGCCTGCCGCGCGCCCTGCCCCGCGCCGCGCCCTGCCCCCGTCGATCTAGGGCAAATCGTCGTTGGATGATCTCTGACCACAACGATTTGCCCTAGATCGACGGAGGTCGGCGGGTGGGGCGCGTGGGGCGGGGCGCGTGGGGCGCGGGGTGGGGTGGGGTGGGGTGGATAGGGTTGGGTTGGGTTGGGGAAGGGAGTGCCTGGTGAGGGTATTGGCAGCTATGTCGGGCGGGGTTGACTCGGCCGTGGCGGCGGCGCGGGCGGTGGCGGCCGGGCACGACGTGACCGGTGTGCACCTGGCGCTGGCCCGCAACCCACAGACCTATCGGACCGGGGCGCGCGGCTGCTGCACCCTGGAGGACTCCCGGGACGCCCGGCGGGCCGCCGACGTGATCGGCATCCCGTTCTACGTGTGGGACATGGCCGACCGCTTCCACGAGGACGTGGTGGACGACTTCGTCGCCGAGTACGCGGCCGGCCGTACGCCGAACCCCTGCCTGCGCTGCAACGAGAAGATCAAGTTCGCGGCGGTGCTGGACCGGGCGGTGGCCCTGGGTTTCGACGCGGTCGTGACCGGGCACCACGCCCGGCTCGGTTCGGACGGGCTGCTGCGGCGCAGTGTCGACGTGGCCAAGGATCAGTCGTACGTGTTGGCCGTGCTCACCCGCGAGCAGCTGGACCGTTCGGTCTTCCCGCTGGGCGACTCGACCAAGGCGCAGGTCCGCGCGGAGGCGGCCGAGCGTGGCCTTGCGGTGGCCGACAAGCCGGATTCGCACGACATCTGCTTCATCGCCGACGGTGACACCCGCGGCTTCCTGGCTGGCCGCCTCGGCGAGGCACCCGGCGACGTGGTGGACGCCAGCACCGGCGCGGTGGTCGGCAGTCACAGCGGCGCGTACGCGTACACGGTCGGGCAACGTCGCGGGCTGCACCTGGACCGGCCCGCCCCGGACGGTCGGCCGCGCTACGTGCTCTCCATCACGCCGAAGACCAACACGGTGACCGTCGGCCCCGCCGAGGCGCTTGAGGTGTCCGAGGTCCGCGCCGTTCGTCCGGTCTGGACCGGGGGCGCGCGTCCGGACGCGCCGGTCGAGTGCGAGGTGCAGTTGCGCGCACACGGCGACGTGGTGCCGGCGACCGTCGCCCTGGACGGCGACCTGCTGCACGCCGAGCTGCGCCGGCCCGTACGCGGTGTCGCCGCCGGTCAGGCCGTGGTGGCGTACCGGCCGGACCCGGCCGGGGACGTGGTCCTCGGCTCGGCGACCATCAGTGGCTGACCGCGCGGTCGCCGCACTGCCTGCGCGTACGCCGGGATAGCCTTCGGCCGTGACAGATCAGGCGTGGCCCTGGCCGGCCGGCGCGGCAACCGGAATTGGTTCGCTGCCCGGCACCGACATCGCCGAGGCCCAGCGGGTGGTCCTCGGCGAGCTCCCCGAGCTGCCCCACCTGCCCGAACTGCCGGCGCGTGGCCCCGGCGCCGACCTGATCGGCCGCAGCGCCGGGCTGTTGGTCGAGCTGCCCGTCGAGGTGTACGCCGGGCGGTGGCAGGTCGCCCCGCGTCCGGGCCGCGACCTGCGCCGGGCCCGTGACCTGATGGAACGCGACCTGGACCAGCTCGCCGAACAGGCCGAGGAGTACGCCGGGCCGATCAAGGTGCAGGCCGCTGGCCCGTTCACGCTGGCCGCCTCCCTGGAGTTGCCGATCGGTGGCCGCCTGTTGCGCGACCCCGGCGCGGTCCGCGATCTGGCCGGCTCCCTCGCCGAGGGGCTGCGCGCGCACGTCGCGGCGGTGGCCCGGCGGCTGCCTCGGGCTTCGGTGTTGCTCCAGTTGGACGAACCGTCGCTGCCGACCGTGCTGGCCGGGCGGGTGCCGACGGAGAGCGGGCTGGGCGCGTACCGGGCAGTCGATCCGGTGGACGCGGCCGCGCTGCTGCGCACGGTCGTCGAGGCGGTCGGCGTGCCGACGGTGGTGCACTGCTGCGCCCCGGACGTGCCGCTGGAGCTGATCCGCTCCACCGGTGCCGTCGCGGTCGCCCTCGACCTCGACCTGGTCACCAAGCTTGACCCGCTGGGGGAGGCGATCGACGCCGGCCTCGGGTTGCTGGCCGGGGCCGTGCCGACCCGGCCGCCGTCGGCCGGTGGCGCGCCGACCTCCGCGCAGATCGCCGATCGGGTACGCCAAATCTGGGACCGCCTCGGCTTCCCTCGTCGACAGTTGGCCGAGCAGGTGGTGGTCACCCCGGCCTGCGGTCTCGCCGGTGCCACCCCGGAGTACGCGCGGGCGGTGCTCGCGGCGTGCCGTGACGCCGGGCGGCGGTTCGCCGAGGACTGAGGTTTTCTGTCGTACGCGGTGGGCAGGATGACGGTCATGATTGGACAGCTGCGTTCAGTGGTGATCGACTGCCCGGATCCGCGGGCGCTGGCGGCGTTCTACGCCGAGTTGCTCGGGGTGCCTCTCTCCGAGGGTGACTCCGACGACGACTGGGTGGTGCTGGGTGGCCCGCCCGGGCACCAGCCGCGCCTCGCCTTCCAGCAGGCGCTCGATCTGCGACCGCCGGCCTGGCCGGACCCGGAGCGCCCCCAGCAGTTCCACCTGGACGTGACGGTTGAC